>JAJVIQ010000009.1 GCA_022071965.1 Gammaproteobacteria bacterium | reverse complement strand
AGGGTTGTCCTCACCGCGAGTTTGAACCATCCGATGCGCGGCCGTGCCTCCGCGTCGGCCCGGTTCGCCGACGCTCCGCTGCCCGCGCGCGGCGGCTCGTCGCCCAGCACGCGAAACTCCTCGAACGTACCGGCCGCGGCGTAGTCCCGGCCCTCGGCGAGGATCCTGTCCTCGTCCTCGGATCCGCGCCGCAACCGCTTGTAGACGAATTGGATGCGATGCCCGCGCGCGGCGAGCGCAAGGGCGCAGCGGCGCATCTCGACGTAGTCCGAGGGGCGCTGGGCGACGACCATCACCGGCAACTTAGGGGTGGACACCGGTTGCATCGATGAAGGCCTGTTCGACGGTGGATCCGTCAAGGGTGTAGATCGCCGAGGCCGCTTTGCCCGCGGCCGCGCGCGCGGCGCGCCAGGCCTCCGGCTGCGACATCGTGCGGAGCCGTTCGATGAACCGGGCCGGGGTGTCGACCTCGGGCACCACGTCGCGAAGCTCCTCGATGCCGAATGCGGTGCAAAAGCCCTCCTTGCCCGCACCCGTGGCGATGCTCAGGGCCGGCACCCCCAGGCCGATCGCCTCGAGCAGCATCATCGACGTGTACCCGGTGACGAGGTCGGCCTGCAGGATCTCGGCAAAGGCCTCGGTCGCGGCCGGCGCGAGGACGCAATCCCTGGGAAACGTCCCGGCGAGCGCGGCGTAGTCGCGCTCCGCCGCAAGCTCGGCAGGGTGCAGCTTGATGCGCAACTGGAACACCCGCGACCCGCTCCTGCGCTGCAGATCGAGCGCCGCGCCCAGAAACGCGATGGCGTCGGACCGCACGTACCACTGGGTGGCGAACAGGACCACCAACGGTGATTCAGGCTCTCGCCGTCGCACCGGCACGCCGCGGCGATACGATATCAGGACGGGGTTGCTCGCGAGCAGGATCTCCTGGTTGCTCCAGTAATCGTTACGCGCCAGCTCGCGCCTCCACAGCGGGCCGAAGACGATGATCGCATCGGGCAGAGGCATCGCCCTGCCAGAGCCGCGATGCGCCCGCACCCAGGCGTAGTCGGGCTCGTCGTGACTGAACATGCCGTGTTGCACCTCGACGACCGGCAGCCCAAGGGACTTGGCCGCGGCAACCTCGCCGGTCTTGCCGCCCGCATCGGTCATCGCCACGGCGCGCACGCCACTGCGGGCGAACAGCAATCGGTACAGCCATTTTCGAACACGAAATCGTGCGAACTGATCGGCAATGACATCGCGCCCGACGGCACCCGCCGCCTCGGGGAACCTCACCGCAATCGATAGCGCCAGCTTCGCCGCGGTCCGTTGAATGGAGGGGCTCTTTGCGACGACCCGGGCGGCAATCGCCACGACCGCGGCGATACCGTGCTCCGCGACGTATCCCCTGCCGACCGAGGCGCGACTGCCGCCCCAGCCGTATGCGCAATGAAGCACCGATCGTTCGTGGTGAACCAGTGTGTCGAGATGAGGATGAACCATGGTGCCGTCGGCACGGCGCGACTGCCGCGGCGAGTACAGCACGGCAACCCTACGCCGGGGCGGCAGCACGAGGTGACGCAGAATCGCAGCCAGGCCCACGACGAATCGAACGGCGACTTTGCCCGGCGCCGCGGGGCCGGTCCCGGTGGCACCCTCCTGCTGGCGCCGGATGGCGTTCCAGACCCTGCGTTTCACCGCCGGCCAGGCCATCCAGCCATCGATGCTTGGTTCGATGATCTCCTGCGTCGCATCGAGCGCGACAAACCGCGCCTTTAGTTCCGGGTAGGAGTGGTCTGCGGACACGGTACGCGTGATTAAACCGACTGCCCTTTGACGAGTCCGTCAATGACCTCCAACGCGCGCCGGGGGGCCTCGGCCGGGTTCGCGAGATGCTTGGCCGCGCTCCAATAGCGCGTCTTCACGTCGTCGGTCAGCGCGAGCGACAGGACCTCCTCAAGATCGTGAGCGTGATCGACCGAAAGCACGAGTCCGGCCTTCAGATATGGAAACTCGTCGAGCCGCACCATCTTTCGGAAGTAATCGACGATCTCCGTATCGAAGAACAACGATACCGGCGTGATGATTGGATACGGAGAGAAGTAATTGAGATAGGCAACGTCATAGGTGCAATTCGAAAAGGCGCTGCATACCACGTCACAGACCAGCAGGGACCTTTCGACGTCCGGGTGATCCAGCAGGATGCAGTCGATGCCAAAATCGCGCAGGAGCGAAAGCGTCAGCTCGCGCTCGTTTTCGGATTGCCGCGGATGCGGCCGGAACGCCCGGCGAACGCTTCTGGGCAGTCCGTTCGTGGCCGCAACCCAGGCGCGCAGGGTTCGGATATAGCCCTCGAGATTGTGCAGCGCCTGTCCGAAAAAGCCGATGACCTGGGAGTCCGCGGCAAGACCGACCGACGCGCGCGCCTCGTTTCGCGCGCCGATGATGTCGATGTGCGCGTATGCGGCGTGGCGCGGGGAGCCGATCGCCACCGCGTTCAGATCGAACCGGGACCGGGTGAGATTGACTCCCTCCTCGTCCAGCGCAAGGTAGACGTCCGCTTTGCCGCCGAAGAAGGTATTCGCTTCACCCCAAAAATCCTGCATGACCGCCGTGGGGCCGCCATGCACTGCCTGGACGGCCTCGTCGATCCCGCCATCGAACGGCGTCGACAGGCCGCAGAGGATCGCGTCCGGTTGATAACGATCCAGTACCCGACGGGCCTCCTCCAGGAGGGCGGAGCCGGTTGCGTCGTCCGGCCGGCGCGCCGCGCCGATATTCACTGTCGTCGAACTTATTCCGGCTCGCTGGAAATACCGCGTGGCCGGCAATTGCGTGACGACCGCCAGATCGAGATCGCCGTACCGGGCCGCAAACCGACTGATCTCGATGAGGTGCAGGGCCGCGGCCGCGTCGCGCGCCGTGATCAGCAGTCGCCGCCTCATGCGACGATCTCTTCAACCACGCTGTTG
Source organism: Gammaproteobacteria bacterium (assembly GCA_022071965.1). Taxonomy (GTDB): domain Bacteria; phylum Pseudomonadota; class Gammaproteobacteria; order JAJPIJ01; family JAJPIJ01; genus JAJVHZ01. Next base: position 225,081 of record JAJVIQ010000009.1, on the reverse strand, counting down.
ATCATGTCGGCGGACCGGCGCGCCGCCTCTTCCAGAAAGAAGAACTTGCTCCACTCGGAGGCGCTTACGTCGATTCCGCGCTGCGCCCCCTGGCACAACACGCACAGCGAGCGCAAGGCGAGAGAACGAAGCACGTCCGCCGGCCTGATGTCGAACTCGAGTCGGTGACCGCCCGCCTCGCGATAACCGGTGAGCAGCGCGGCCGTACAACCGCGAATCGATGCTTCATCGCGTAGTCTCGCCAAAACGAACCGTTCGATAACGAGCATCATCTCGAATGCCGGCGGCAGCAGGCTGTGAAACACGTCCTCGAAATCCAGCAGTCGCGGGAGACCGTTCTCCGCATCCAGGAGCACATTGCCGGGATTGAGGTCCCCGTGCAGGGCGGCGACCTTCGAGGACGACAGGATGAAATCCAGGTCCTCGTCGGCGGCAAGCTCGACCAGCCTCTCCTTCGATGGACCGCACGAGACCCTTCGCGTCGCGAGAGCCTGACGTGTGCCCGCCAACGAGGTCATACGCTGTTCCGTATGTGCAGACCACGCCCCGACGTCCGGGTGCGTCGCGAGCGCAGCATGCAACGCCGCGATGATCCGCCCCAAGGCGCGGAGCTGTTCCGGCTCCGGGTCGAGCCTCTTGCCGTGAACGTACGGCATCGCCACGAACAGGCTGCCGTCGGCCATTCTTCGCGGATAGCCCGCGCAGGGCATCGCGACCGGGACGCCCCTGCCGGCGAGCCATCCGGCAATGGACTGGGCTCGCTCCTCGCTTTCCGCCCTGGCCGCCGGGACGTGCTTCAGGAACAGGTCCCGTTCGCCGCCTTTCGTTATCCTGAAATGCGTCCCGGCCGCGTCACCGCTCCTCTCCAGCAGAGTGCCGGAGAGCCCTGCCGACACGAGGATGGATTGCGCGCGCATCGCCGGAACCTCCGTCCACTCGGGCAATCCCGGCGTCAGACCCTGCCAGGCGGGCTCTCTAATCAGGTCGGCGCTGGACATCTGACCACTGCACCGGCTTGCCCGACTTGACGTCGTTGGTCAAGGTCCAGCCCGCCACCAGATCCCAGTACTCCACCGGGATGCCCAGGCACGGAAACGCGAAGCGCGTATTCTCGAGCGAAAGCTTCTCCCCCGCGGCGATGTCCTGCCTGGCGACCAGGCATTGCCTCTGCGAGGTGCCGATGACCCAGTTGATCTCGGCGTTCGGATCGCGCGCAGGCCTCCCCAAGGCCTGCCAGCAGTCGTGCACCAGTCGCAGAACCGCGGGCAGGCGGCCGATGTCCATGCTGTGGGAGATGTCCTGGTCAAGCTCGTCGGCGTCGACGTGGACGCCCTTCTCCAGCACCGACGCCCCGAGCGCGATCGACATGTACAACGCCTCCAGGCCCACGTGATGATCCGACAGCCCCACCGGCAGGCCGAAGGCCTGAAGAAAGGTCTGGAGGATTCGCAGGTTGTGCGCCTTCAGCGGCGCCGGATGACCATCCGGACTGTGCTGGATCACGATGTCCTGACATCCGGCCGCGCGGGCGACGGCGACGGCGCGATGAACCTCGGCAATGCTGGTCCGACCCGTGTCGATCACCATGGGCAGGCCCTTGCCCGCGGCATAACGGATCAGCGGCACATGAACGACATTCGACGACGGGATCTTGAGGGCGGACGCCCCGTGCGATGCCGCGAAGTCTACTGCCTTGAAGTCGTACACCGAAACGACGAAAGGCACGTCCGCGTCCACGCAGAGCTTGAACAACTCGGCATATCGATGCAACGGCACCACTTTGCGCTCGATGAGCTCCCGGTAATTCTCCGTTCGGGTGCGGCCGTCCTTGGCGGCGTACGTTTCCACCGTATTGCCGGGCAGACAGATCTCCGCGTCATCGAGTATCTCCGTCTTGAGGACCAGCGGCTGCTCGGGCACCTGACGCCCGGATTCGATGACGCTCGATATCATCCGGCTAGCGAGCGCCACGTCCCCATTGAAGTAGCTGCCAATCTCGGCAAAGAAGATCGGTGCGTACTCGCTGCCGACGTCATATCGCCCTATCTTGAAAGTCCGAACCATCTCTCTTGCCTCCGTCGTCTATGTCTGCGCCGTCGTCACGACGACAACCCCTGTGCGAGCGTCAGGATCCTCGCGGTGCATTCGCCGTCCAGAATTCCCCACTCGGGAGCCTCCTCGAGCTGTCGCTCGTTGTAAGCGCGATACGTATCCGCCGAGGAAACGATCTCGGCGATGACCTCACGGAAATCCGAAAAGGTCTGCAGGCTGACGAAGCCGCCCGAGTCGAAAATCCTGAGTCCGATCCTGTAGGCGTCATAGTTGACGACCGGCTTGCCCGCCGCGGTCGCCCACCGAATCGTACTGGAGAAATAAGTGACGAAGACGTCGTTCCTGGGTATCAGGTCGATGACATACTCATCGCTGACGGGAACGCCTGCATTTTGCAGCATCGCCCTGATCTCGGACCCCACCGCCGGATGCAGCGATACGGTCAGCACGCAACCGGGAAGGTCCCGGAGGAAGCCCAGTATCGTTCGTGTCATCTCTTCGTAGGAACCGAACTCGCTGCGGCCCGGCAGGCTTTCATGGTAACTGGGGGGCCACGAGACCAGGACCCGGATCGGTCCGCCGGGTTCGATCGGACCGGGGGCGAGCAGGTCCCGCCGGCTGTCGCCGCTGTCGGCGGCCGAGCGCACCATGAAATCGCAGTACGGTGACCCCGTCAGCGCGATCTTGCCCGAGGGAATCCCTTCCTGCACGTACATGCGCATTGCACGGCCCGATTCGGCGCAGAGCCTGTCGGACATTCCCCCATGCACCGTCCATGCGTCGCGTAGCGTTATGCCGGCGGCCTCCAGCGCGAGAATATAATCGGGCTCGAACATCACTGCGCCGGCGAACGGGCCTTGCCGCCTTACCCATTGGGGTGCGAACAGCCGGAGAACGAGGCCGGCGGCGCCGTCCGCCGTCCTGAGGTCGCCTTCAGCCTTCTTGCGAGCCAGATCACCGTCGAACTCGGCCGCCGAGAAATAGCCAAAAGGCACGTCGAGTACCCCCACTCCCTCGTCCCGCGCCGCCGCGATCAGGTGCAGAGGGCCCGAAACGCCGTCCTCATTGACGATGACGGTGGTCGGTTTGAACTCCGCGAGTATCCTCCTGGCCGCGCACAGCTCCGCATGATGGCTGCGCAGATGGATTCCATACGCCTTTCCCGCGACTGCTCGCGAGGCGCCTGCGACGCATCTTGCCCGTGCGGACCGCGCGGCCCCGAGTCGGACGTGCGGATCGTGCGCCGGCTGCGATTCTTCGGAGTAGAGGTCGTAAACGCGAGCATCGGAGCTGCGCGCCTCCTCGTGCGCCGCGAGCGCCTCCGTCCTCCCGCCGAGGTTGAGAAAGCCGACCTCATGGCCCGCTTCTCGAATGAGTCGGCCGAGCCGCCCCTGCAGCCGGAGGGCGGAAGCGTTTCGAAACGGAAGAAGAATGCGTAGCCGCACGCGAGCTGGCAGGTCGTGGGAGTCTGAGAACGACTCGGGATTCAGGGCTTCGTGGCAATGATGAAATAGTGGTCGATCAGCAGTTTGAGTCCGTTGGTGAGCTGTCGGTCGCGATCCTTTGTGGCGATGGTCCAGGTTCGAACCGGGTCCGGCCTGGGCGCGAGATCGATGGTTATGGCAAAACGCTGCAAGGACATCTGTATGCCGCGCGCGGCCAGGATGTCGCCGATGGTCTCGACGGCAAAGATGTTCCAGCCGCGCTCCCATGAACCGACCTTCCCGTTCAACCGTTTTCGATGTCGTATGACCATGTCGCAGCCGAACTCATTCAATGGCGACAGCACGATCACCCTCCCGCCTGGGCGAGCGGCCGCAAGCAACTGATCCCAGAAACGCTCCAGTTCGACCTCATCGAATATCGACATGCAGCCGAACGCCGTTACCAGATCGAATCCGCCCGCCAGCGGACCCGGCAGGTCGAGCGCGCTCGCATTCACGAACTCGGCCTCCGGCAGAAGCCGCCTGCCGGCTTCCAGCAGATCCTCACTCACGTCGACACCGACGAACCGGCCGCCGGGCACCATCCTTCGGAGGAAACCGAGAAGTTCGCCCGTGGCGCAACCGACGTCCAGCACGTCCCGCGACTTCGACAGCCACTCCTTGCCGAGTATCTCGGCGAGCCGTTTGAACATCTCCTTCGGCTCCGCGCTCCATCCCTCGGATATGTAGTGCCGGTGATTTCGGTAGGCGACATCGGTCATTGCCAGGTTTCCCTAAAGGGTGAGTGAGCGAGCGACCAGCTCCGCGAGCTGCAGGTCGATCTCCTCGTCGATGTCGATACTCGCTTGGCGCGACATCGTGTAACCGACGCTCGGGGGAATGAAGAAGCGCCGCCGTTCCAGGAAATCGGGAACACCGACGACGTACACCGCGCCGTTTTGCCGATAGACCGTCGGCAGCTCCTGTCGACGCGCCTCCATGTCACGCTCGCAGGTGTAAGGGTCGATGAAGCGGCCATTCAATCGGACGCACTTCCCGGGATGATGCTCCACCTCGCAGATCGTCATCGCGCTGCGCGCGCCGCTGGAACGAAAGAGCGCCATGCAACCATCGATATCCGCGGCGCTGCGCAGCGGCGACGTCGGCTGCAGAAGGACGAGCACACTCGGGTCCAGGCCGGCGGCCGAGACTTCCTGCAGCATGTGCACGGCCACGGCATCGTTCTGGGCCTCATCCGTCGCAAGCTCAGGCGGCCGGCGTATGACGGTTGCGCCGTTGCTCCCGGCCACGGCCGCAATCTCGTCGTCCTCCGTGGACACGAACACCTCGTCGACTGAGGTTGCAGCACGAGCCGCCCTGATCGAATGCACGATCAGGGGCACGCCGCGGAGCTCCCGAAGATTCTTGCGCGGGATCCCCTTCGAGCCTCCACGCGCCGGGATCAGGGCGACGACGGTCATCAGGCCACTTCCTCCAGGCGTGACAACTCGACCAGGCGCCTGAACTCCGGGCACGAGTCCTCGAGCCCCTCGAACGAGTCGATGCCGATCACGCCGCCCTCGGCCATCATGACGATGCGGTCGCAGTGCCGCAGCGTGCTCAGCCGGTGCGCGATCACGATCAGTGTCCGGCTTCCGCGCATGGCCTCCAGGCTGGCCGCGAAGGCCTGCTCCGTCGCCACGTCGAGCGCCGCCGTCGCCTCGTCGAGCACCAGCACGCTCGGATCGTGATACAGGGCCCTGGCGATCCCGATACGCTGGCGCTGCCCGCCCGAGAGGCGTATCCCGTCCTCGCCGAGGAAGTAATCGATACCCCCGGGCAATCCCTCCACGAAGCCCTTCATCTGCACGGTTTCGAGCACCTGCCAGACGCGCTGGCGGTCGATGTCTTCCGCCGTCTCGCCGAACGCGATGTTGGCGGCCACGGAATCCTCGATCAGCAGGATGTGCTGTGCCACGTACCCCAGGTTCTTCTGCCACGAACGGACGAGCCGCGGCGCATCCAGCTTCACCCCGTCGACACTGACCGCACCCGCTGTCGGCTGGATGAGGCCCATGATGACGGCCGTCAGCGTGGTCTTGCCGGCGCCGGACATGCCGGTGATGCCGATGAACTCGTGGCGGCGGATGTCGAGGCTGACGTTTCGCAGCGCCTGGGTGTGACTCGACGGGTAGGCGAACGCAATCTTCTCCAGCCTGACCCTCTCGGTGAACGGCAGCCGCTCCGCCTCCTCTCGTGGGGCGCCGACGACGGCGTGCTCGAATCCCTCGATCTCGCGCGCTACCGTTTCCACGGAATTCCTGCTGATATTGATCAGTCGCAGCGCGCTCAGGATCTTGTTGAGAAGCGGCGCGGCGCGGAAAAGCGCGACGACCAGCAGACCCAGGGTCGCCACGCCGAACGGCTCCTGGCCGCTGACGAACAGGATGTAGCTCACCAGCGCGATGATCGTGATGATCGACGCGCTCTCGATCATCAGCGGCGGCAGGGTCGAGAGGAAGTTGTAGTGGGCGTTGCGGATGAAGTTGCGCGCCTCGATACGGGCGAACGTGTCGAGGAAGAAGCCCTCCTTCGACATGATCTTGGTCTCCTTGATCAGGCCGATCGCCTGCCTCAGCACGCTCTGCCGGGCCTTGAAGATGTCGTTCAGATCCCGGCCTATCCGCTCGAAGGTCTTGCGGGTCGTCGCGTAGAGCAGCGCCGCTGCCAGGCAGACGCAAAGCAGGCTGGCGAACACCTTCAGCGGCAACGCGATGAGCAGCAGCACACCGAGCGCCGCGAGTATCGTGCCGCTGACGATCAGGTTGATCATGCCGGCGACGAACTGATCGTAGACCAGGCCGGTCAGCGCGATGTTCAATATCATCTCGGAGCTCGTCTTCTCGAGGAACAGCCGGTAGTCCGAGAAGAGGTAGAGGCGCATCAGCCGGGCGCTCAGGCGCGTCTTCCAGCGCGCCAGCGTGCGTTGCTGCAACCAGTTGAAGAACCCCATGTAGACGTTCTTCATGACCATGATGGCGGCGACGATCGCCGCCATGATGACGAAGAAGCGATGGGATCCGCCCGCCCCCACAGTGCCGAACACCCTGGCGAAGAACGGATGGCTGGCCAGGCTCTCCGGGCTCAGTGCGATGATGAGCAGAGGATAGACCAGGCCGACGCCGACGAGCTCGATAACGCCCGCCACCAGGCCCAGCGCGAGGAACGCCGCCAGCTTCCAGCGCCGATCCCGCATCTCCCCGCCGATGAAGCGCCAGGCCGCCGGCGAGAGGCGCGCCTTGATCGGCACTGTCACAACGCGGATACCGCCTTCTCGGTCGCGTCCAGTTCCGCGAACGAGGTCGCCCGCAGGAACCATTGCCGGCCGTCGTGCGCCCACAGGTGCGGCGAACGGAACCGGTCAGTGAGACGCTCGAAGTACTGACGATCCATCATCGGTTGCTCGAACATCCTCGATGCCCGCGGAAACTGCTGGGGCGGCAGCGACAGGTAGTCGAAGTTGGCCTTCTCGAACCGCTCCGAGTACTCGCCGTCGAACCGCCTTACCAGGCGCAGGGCCTCGTGGCGCTCCAGTTCGCCGTTGCGGATCTCCTGCGCCGCGTCGTAGGTGGCGCGGCCGATGCCGAACTTGATGAATGTCGTGTAGTAGTGCAGGTCGTCGATCTTGTCGTCGATCGAGCTGTACTTGCTGTAGGTGCCGGCGGTGCGTTCGGGCGCCGCCTGGAAGCCGCCGTGCTCGACGGCGTAGTAGTAGCACTCCTGCGGATGCCACGGCAGGTAGTACCCGAGGTAGTGCACGTCGACCTTCGCCTCGCGCAGGTCGTGCGGGTTGGGCGGCATGTACGGAAGCAGATCGTGATCCGACAGGCCGAAATGCCGTTTGAGGTCGGAGATGGCCGTGCCGGCTATGAAGATCTGCGATTGATCGGGACTGGAGAAGTACTCCCAGTCCTTGGTCGCCTTGTTGTCTGCCGCGGCGGCGTTGCCGTACTCGGTGGGATTCTCGCCGTAGAAGACCAGCGGGATACCCATCTGCGCCGCCATCTTCGGAGGGAAATACATCTGCCCCATGATGAACGGCTGAAATGGATGGAACATCTGTTCGAGCGCGAGACGCGTCAGCAGCCGATGCACGCGTCCGTTCGGCGTGAACAGATAATTGTCGAACCCTGCGTGTATCCACGACTGGAAGTTGCGCCATCCCCAGTCGGTGTAGATGTGCGGCGCCCAGGTCACCGTCAGAGGGTTCATCCCGTACTCGTACTTCAGCCTGTGCGCCGCGAAGAAGCTGTCCTTGCCGCCGGACCCGGGCACCAGGCAATCATGGCCGCCGTCGTGACGACGGTACCTGTCGCAAAGCGCCCGCAGCTCCCGTTCGCGCGCGCCCCAGTCGATCTGCTGCTTGCGCTCCGCGATGCGGCAGGCCGAACACACGCCTTCCTCGTCCAAGGCGACCGTCGGTTTCTTCGACTCGCGCGTGTGCTTGTACTCCTTGTCGGAGTTCGGCTTCTGGTTGCTGTACGTACACCGCGCGCAGAATACGACCTCTCCCGGCAATCCGTAGTAACGCTCCGGGCTTGCGGCGTTCGGCGCGTACTTTGCCATGTCGACTGGTTGCGGATATCGGATCATGTCCATTGCAAGTCCCCCAAGGAATCTCAATTACCAGCAGGTCAGTCCGCCATCGACGATGATGTTCTGACCGGTGACGTAAGACGATGCGTCGGACGCGAGAAAAAGCAGGGCCCCGTGCAGCTCGCCGGCCTGGGCCATGCGTCCCATCGGTACGCGCGCACTGTACAGTCTGTTGAAGGTGTCGTTCTGGCCGCTCTCGACACCGCCTGGCGTCAGCACGTTCACGCGTATGCCGTGCTTTGCCCAGTAGGTCGCCAGGTATCGTGCCAGGCCGATGACGGCCGCCTTGGTCGTCGAGTACACGGCCGGCGTGTTGATCGGCATGCCGAGGTACTCCGAGCCCTCGTAGATGCGCTGGTCGGGGCCGACGACGCCGTAGATCGAGGAGGTGTGGATGATGCTGCCGCCCTGGCCCTGGCTGATCATCTGGCGTCCGACGGCCTGCGCGATGAGGAACATCCCGTCGACATTGACGGCGCTCACCTTGCGCCACGTCGCGAGGTCGTAATCCTCGAACGGCGCGAAGAACGCGCGCAGGTCGTCGGACTTCGACGCCGCGTTGTTGTGCAGGACATGCACCCCGCCGAAGCGGGCGACCACCGACCTGACCATCGCATCGCAGCTGTCGCGATCGGCGACGTCGCAGACCTGCGCCAGCAGGCGCGCGCGCGGGACGCCCGCGGCGGCGAGCTCCTCGACGGCCTCCTCGACGGCGCTCTGCCCGACGTCGACGATCGCCACGTTTGCGCCATGCTCGGCCAGCACCTGGCAGAAGCCGCGCCCCAGGATACCGGCGCCGCCGGTGACGATCGCGGTCTTGCTGCCGAGATCGAACGATACGGACGTCATGGCGACAACTCCAGCGTGTCTCCCGGCGCCAGTGCGCGCGCGCCGGCGATCAATCGCATCGTTCTCATGGTTTCATCGGGCGGGATCGGCGGACGGCCGGTGCGGACCATCTCGATGAACTGCGCCAGCGTGCGCCGGAATGCCGAGAAATTGTCGTGCAGATCGGCGTGCGCGTGCCCCTGGTCGCCGAACAGACTGACGCGGAAGGTCTTGGCGACATTGCCGAGACAGTTGAGCAGGAACGGCAGCGCGGCGCCGAGGCGGAGGACGAAGGCCTCATGCGGCGCGTCCAGCCGGGTGACGCGCGTCACCTGTCCGAGCCCCAGCCCCGCGACCGCGTCGAGCATGTGAATGCCGTAGCGCTCCATATTATTGAGCACCGTCGCCGACACCAGCCGCAGCTCGCCCAGGCGCCGCGGGTCGGCGCGCATCGCGTCGAGCTCGCGCGCGTAGCGCAGTCCGGAGGTGCTCATGAGCAGCCCCTGCCGCAGGTAGGGCGAGAAGCGCTCGAGCTCCGCCGGATCGAGGCTCAGCGGCTTGTCGCAGAACACCGGCGTGCCGCGCTCCAGGAAGGGCATGGCGAGACCGGCATGCGTCTCCCAGTCGTCGCGACCGATGACCAGGGCGTCGACCTGACCGAGCATCTCGCCCGGGTCATCGACGCCATGCTCGATCCGGCATGCGCGGCGCAGCCTTTCGGTCGTTGCCGCATCCTGCGTCCATGCGTGAGTGACCTGCACGCCCGGGAAGCCGAACTCCTCCGGTGCACGCCGCTGCAGGTATTCGAGGATGACAGGCCAGCCCGCCGCGCGAAATCCATCGGCGTCGTAGCCGTTGACGATCGCCGAGAACGAGAACGGGTGCCCGTTGCCTTCGCTGAGTCCGATGACCCCGAGACGCATCACCAGACCCCCCAGCCGCCGTCGACGCAGATGTTCTGCCCGGTCATGTAGGCGCCGGCGTCGGAGCACAGCAGCGCCGCCGCGCCCTTCAGTTCGTGCGGCTGCCCGATGCGATGGAGCGGATTCTTCGCCGCCAGCCGCTCGATGAAATCCGGGTTGGCACTCTGCGTCGACTCGAACGGGAACGGGCCCGGACTGATGCAGTTGGCGCGGATGCGATACGGCGAGAGAAAGCTCGCGAGGTACCTGGTGAGCTGGATGATGCCCGCCTTCGCCGCGCCATAGCTCGGCGGGTTGGCGAAGCGCTCGCTGTCATACATGCGATAGTCGGGCGCGACATGTCCGTACATGGAGGAGATGTTGAGAATCGTCCCGCCCTTCTCGCGCATCAGCGGAAACGCGGCCTTGATCGTCCGGAAGACGCCGTTCAGGCACACCTCGATGTCGCGGTTCCAGTCCTCGTCGGAGATCGACTCGAACGTGTTCTTGCGACCGGACCAGCCGCTGTTCACCAGGATATCCAGCGAGCCGCCGAAATGCGCCGCGGCGCGCTCGATGAGGGAGCGTATCGATGCCGGGTCCGTGATGTCCATGGCCATCCCTGTCGCCCGCGCCTGGGGAAAGCGCTTCATCACGCGCTGTGCGAAGTCCTCGCACCTGGCCGCGTCCCGGCTGGCGATGATCAGCGACGCCCCCAGTTCGGCGAGCGCGAAGGAGATCTCCCCCCCCAGCAGGCCAGAGCCGCCGACCACGACGGCAGAGCGCCCCTTCAGCGAGAACAGATCGGAAAGGCTAGCGGCTTGATCCGGATTCGAGTATGGCATTGGCTATCACGAAGTCCCGTTCGTCATCGATATCGATGACATCATCTGAGGAAACGACCTCGGCCCCCATGCGGCCGAAGAGGATGCTGGGGCCTTCCGCCGGCAGCCGGTCGGCGCGGAACGCGTACACGGCCCCGTTCAACTGGTAGGCCGGCGTCAGCTGCTGCCGCGGGCGCCACGGCACGGCGCCATCGATGAACGGGCGCGGTATACCGTTCTCCACCCGCCACGTGCGCTCGGGATTGATCGAGGCCGGGCTGAAGGTCGCGATCGAATCGAGCTGCTCGTCGGCGAGGCGGCGTATGCAAGTGGAGACCATCTGCGCCGTGCGGAATGGCGACGTCGGCTCCAGCAGCACCATGATGGCGGCCGGATGGCCGGCGGCCCGCAGTTCGGACTGAAGATGACGCACCGTGTCGATCACCAGTGAGGCATCGCAGGCGAGCTCGCGCGGACGTCCATGGACCTCCGCCCCGTGGCTGCGCGCGACGGCGGCGATCTCGGCATCATCCGTGGAGACGAACACGCGATCGATCTCCGGCGTTTTCGATGCCGTCTCGATCGGCCACGCGAGCAGCGGCCTGCCGCCGAGCAGGCGCAGGTTCTTGCGTGGCACCGTCTTGCTGCCCCCCCGCGCCGGGATCAGCGCGACGACCGGAAGCGGCCCGATCAGAACTTGTCCTCGATGGCGAACACCTTCTGCGCCCAGGTCAGGTCCTCCTTGTGGCCGATGTCGATCCACTCCTCGGTGATCTGGAAGGTGTTGGTCTTGCAGCCGCTCTCGATCAACGTGGAGAAGAGCTGCGGCATGTCGAGGTACTCGCCTTTCGGAACGAACTCCAGCGCCCGTGGATTCAGCACGTTGATGCCCGCACTGATGAGGTGCCGGAACGTCGGCTTCTCCTCGAGATCGATGATCGCGCTGCCGTTGACGTTGACGCAGCCATAGGGCACCGTATAGAAGTACTCGCGAACCCCCATCGTGGCCACGACCTTCTCTTCCTCGAAATAGTCGACCATCGTGGCGAAATCCGCCTTCGTGATGATATCGCCGTTCATCACGACGATGGGATCCTGCTGCGGCTCCAGCAGCGACAGCGCGCCGGCGGTGCCAAGCGGAGCCGCTTCGCGTATGTACCTGATGTCGACGCCCAAGCGCTCGCCGTTGCCGAAGTACTCCTCGATCATGTGACCGAGGTAGTTGATGGAAATGTAGAAGCGCGTGAACCCATGTCCCGCAAGCTGCTCGATCTGCCGCTCGAGAACGGGCTTTTCGCCGATCTTCAGCAGCGGCTTGGGTGTCTTCTCGGTCAGTGGCATCAGCCTCTGCCCGCGCCCGCCGGCCATGAGCACCACGGCCGCGGCCCGGGGTCTGACGTCCTCGACCTCGTCGAGCAGGATCAGATCGACGATATGCATATCCTTGTCGACGCAGGGAAGGTGGCGGATGATCGCGGTGCGCATGTACTCTCGAAGTGCCCGCCGATTGTCCGAGCGGCGTGCAACCTTGGGGTGCCGGTTCATGATCGAATCGACCGTGCCGTCGAGATCGGCCGACTGCAGCACGGCGCGCCGGATGTCGCCATCGGTCACGGTACCGAGCAGCCGCCCGGACTCGTCGCAGACGAGAACAATCTTTACCGGATTTTCCTGGATGATCTTCGCCGCCTGACGGATTCTCGCCGTCGGCGGGACGGTGATCGCGTTGAGGATTTGCTTTATCAAGTTGGCACCGTAACTGTCTGCCTGATCGTGGTCATCACGGATCGATCTGGTCGTCCTGGCCGTAATCGCGGCCGGCACGGCGTCCCGACACGTAGTCCCAATATGCCATGGGCGACACGCCGGTTCCCGGGCGTTTTATCGTGAGGTTGGACGCCGTGTAGGCGTCGCCCTTTCGGATCGGAACGGCCGCCACGAGGCTTCCCCGCGCCGGGATGCGGTTGGCGATCTCCTGCGCCGCTGGCGCCTTGACGCCGGTTCCCATGGCGGCGTCGACGTCGCGGATCTCGCGGATCATCCGCGCCAGCTCGTGCGGCTCCAGCGACGCGGCGTGATCGGGTCCGGGCAGGCCGCGCGACATCGTGAAATGTTTCTCGATGATCGTCGCGCCCGCCGCCACGGCGGCAACGGATACATGCCAGCCCTCGGTGTGGTCGGACAGGCCGACCTGCAGGCCGGTCTCTCGCCCCAGCGCCTGCATCGCGCGCAGATTGGTCTCGGCCACCGGCGCGGGATACTGGGTCACGCACTGCAGCAGCGACACCCGCGATTGCAGCGGCCGGCAGAATCCCGGGCGGCGGGTCAGCGCGACCAACGCGGCCCGCGACGCGGGATTGCCCTCGGGGTGCTCCGCGCCCCACGCCAGCACGACGAGGCTTTCCATGACCTCCGCCCCGGTGCACATCCCGGTGGACAGGATGACCGGCAGCCCGGTTCGTATGGCCGCCAGCAGCAGGGGAGCGTTGACGGCCTCGCCCGAGGGGATCTTCACCCGCCGTATGCGTATCTCGCCGACCAGGAAGGCGAGGCTCTCCAGATCGAATGCCGTGGACATGAACTCGATGCCGCGATGGTCGCATTGATCACGAAGCGCCCGGTGCGACTCCGCGTCCAGTTCCAGCGCCTTGAGCATTTCGTACTGGCTGGCGTTCGAGCCGGTATTGCGCTGCTGATAGGCAGCCCGCGGGGCCGACCGGTCGACCAGTCTGTCGGCCTTGAAGGTCTGGAACTTGACGGCATCGGCACCGGCCTCCACCGCCGCATCGACGAGCTCACCCGCCAGCGTGGACGAACCGTTGTGGTTCACCCCGGCCTCGGCAATGACGAAGGTCCGGGTCACGCTCATTCCGGCCTCCCGGCAGCCGGCAGATCGAATGACACATCGAAGAATCCCTTCGGCCGCCTGAGCTCGGCGGAGTCGATGCTCTCGAGGACGTCGACGACATGCCTGCTGACCTCCAGCCCGGCGGACGCGTAGGGATTCTCGCGTCGGGAGGCAAGCTGCCGGGATGCCGGTGAAAGCGCCCGTTCGATGGCGTCGCGGATGGCGTTCGCGTCGGCTGCGCAGTCGAGCACCGATGGCGCGCGTTGCCGGCCCGCCTGACGCTGCCCGATGTTGACGGTCGGCTTGCCCATCGACGGGGCCTCGATCAGACCGCTCGAGGAATTCCCGAGCACGACATCGCAGTGACGCATCGCGCTCAGATAACCGCGTTGCCCAAGCGAGGTACCCAAGTACAGCCGCCCGCGAAAGCGTTTTTCGAGTTCGCGCAACCGGGCATCGATCGCCCGACCGCCGGGATCGGCGTTGCTGCCGGTGGCGATGATCGTCGCGTCGGGCACTCCGTCGAGCGCCGAGGCGATCGCATCGAGGGTTCCGACGGGGTCCTCGTCGCAGGCCGTCGCCGGATGATAAGTCATCAATATCACCGGCCGGCCGAGTCCGCGGCCGATGCGTCGCTCGAATTCCTCGAGCTCGTCGAGCTCGAGCCGGAAGATGTTCTCCAGTCCGACGGCGCCGACGTTGTGGACCCGCCACGGCGTCTCGCCCAGCTGGATGACACGGCGCCGATGCTCCTCGCTGCTGACGAAGTGCAGGCTCGCCAGCTTGGTCACCGCATGCCGAAAACCCTCGTCGAGAGACCCCCGCGTCACCTCGCCGCCATGTATGTGCGCGATCGGCACGCGGCCGACGTAGGCCGCCTGCGCCGCGGCGAGCATCTCGTACCGATCGCCGAGCACGACCACGAGGTCCGGTGCGAGGGTACGCAGGACATTGGCCATGCCGATCGTGCCAAGTCCGATGGCGCAGGCGGTACCCCAGTGGGAATCGCTGTCGACCAGCATGTCGACCTCGGCATCGACATGGAAGCCGTCGTTACGTATCACATCGATTGTGCGCCCGAACGCGGGCGAGAGGTGCGCGCCGGTGGCGACGACCTGCAGCTGCGAGTATTCGCTTTCGAGCACGCGCTTCATCGTCCAGTAGAGCAGGCCGTATTCCGCCCGGGTCCCGGTCACGAAGAGCAGCCGCCGCCTGCCGTTCATCGCAGGTACTCGCTCAGCCGCGGACTGCTCGGCAGGCAGATGATCCGCCGCGCGAGATCCTCGGCGACCGGCAACGCATCGCGCGGGTGCGCCGCGTATATCGCAAGCTGGTGCATCGGGGTCCAGCACGGGCGACAGCGATATCCGGCCGCGTGCAGGGACTCGAACGCCTCCTCGAGCAGCGCGCCGTCCGCGGCGCGCGCCTTGACCGCATTGAGCCAGTAGTTGCTGCGGCATCCCGGCGGTTCGTCGATGAATTCCCAGCGGCCGTTGCGCGCGAATGCATCCCTGTAGGCGAGCGCGAGCCTGCGCTTGCGCCGCAGGAAGTCCTCGAGCCTCTCCAGCTGCGCCAGGCCCAGCGCCGCATTCAGGTTCGGCAGCCTGTAGTTGAAGCCGATCTCGTCGTGATCGAAACGCCAGGGGTGCGGCCGCTTGGCCGTGGTCGTCACGTGCCGCAGGCGACTGGCCAGCTCGGCATCATCGGTGACGATCGCGCCGCCTCCGCCCGTGGTGACGATCTTGTTGCCGTTGAAGCTCAGCGCCGCCGCCACGCCCATGCGCATCACGGCACAGGAATCCGACGCCGAACCGAGCGCCTCGGTGGCGTCCTCGACGATCGGCAGGCCGAACTCCGCCGCCACCTCGCATAGCTCGCGTGGTCTGCCGACATGGCCGAAGACGTGTACCGGCATGATCCCCGCGATGCGGCGCCCGGTCCGGCGGTTGCGCAGGGCGCCGTCCTCTCTTGCCCCAATCCCGCCGAGGTACGTCCGAAGCCGCTCGCTGTCCAGGCCGAGATGATCCGGATGGCTGTCGACGAAGTGCGGCACGGCCCCGGCGTGGACGATTGCGTTCGCCGTCGCGACGAAGGTCAGCGACGGACACAGGACTTCGTCGCCGTTGCCGATCCCGAGCGCGTGCAGGATCACGTGCAGGGCCGCGGTGCCGCTGACGACGGCCACGGCCTCGCGCGTCCCGCAGGCCCGGGCAAGAGCCTGCTCGAAGAGACCCACGTGACGCCCCGCGTAGGAGACGAAGCCGTCCGTCATGGCTTGATTGACCAGTTCCCGCTCGCGCGCCGCGAGCTCCGGCTCGTGCAGCTGATACGGCCCGTGGCCCGGCGGCAGGAGGCTCTGGAGGATCTCCACGATCTCCGAGGCGGCGGTCGATGGCTGGGCGATGGCGTTCACAGCGTGTATCCGCCCACGCGGTACCGGGCCAGGTTCTCGGGGTCGCTGAACCAGGCGATCGTCTCGGTGAGGCCGCGGCGGAAGCCCTCGCGGCCCCCGTATTGCGGCGACCACCCCAGGACGCGCCTTGCCTTCTCGTTGGCCGCGAACAGGCGTTCCACCTCGCTCGACTCCGGGCGCTTGCGCTGTTCCTTCTGTTCAATTTCGACCTCCACGCCGAGTATCTCCGCGATCAGCGCCGCCGTGTCGCCGACGGAGATCTCGAACGCACTGCCGATGTTGATCACCTCGCCGATTGCCGCGTCGCTGCGCAACACTGCCAGCATGCCCCGGGCGGTATCCTCGACGTAGTTGAAGTCGCGAGTCGGATGAATCGCACCCAGCTCGATGCGCCGGTTGCCGGCGACCATCTGCGTGATGATCGTCGGGATCACCGCCCGGGTCGACTGCCTCGGCCCATAAGTATTGAACGGACGGGCGACCGCAACCGGAGTTCCAAACGACCGCCAGTACGACAGCATCAGCTGGTCGGCGGCGATCTTGGTCGCCGCGTACGGGGACTGCGCGACCAGCGGATGCTCCTCGGTGATGGGAACGAACTGCGCGGTTCCGTAGACCTCGCTGGTCGACACGTGGACTATCCGGGTCTTGCCTCGATCCCGGGCGGCCTGCGCGACGTTGATGGCGCCGAGCGCGTTGGTCTGCAGGTAGCTCTCCGGCGCGACGTAGGAGAATGGTATCGCGATCAAGGCGGCGAGATTCATGACCGCCTCGCAGCCGGAAACCGCCCCGCGCACGAAATGCGGGTCGCGGATGTCGCCCGCGACGACCTCGAGCTGACGGCGCGCGGCCTTGTCGATATGGTCGAGCCAGCCGTGGGTATCGAAGCTGTTGTAGAGCACCATGGCCCGCACGTCGTAGCCCTCGGCGACGAGCAGCTCGGTCAGGTGTGAGCCGATGAATCCGTCGGCTCCGGTTACCAGCACTTTCACCTTTGAAGGTCTCCTCGGGTTCCGCCAGCGTTCACGCCCAGGGGAAACGGCGCGCCGCGGCCTCGGCGATCGACTCCACCGCGACCGTCCCGCCTCCGTTCTCGGCGGATACGTAGCATGCCGAGAGCGCCGCGATCACGCGCCGGCCGTCGGTGCCGGACGGGTATCCCGAGTTCGCCGCGAGCGCCTCGTACACGGCGCGCGTCGGCTTGACGTTGTCGGCCTGCGGGAAGCGAACCGAACGGCGATCCCACGGCATGCCGTACCGTGTCATCGGCTGCCCGCGGTGCTCGGGCTTGCGCGTGGTGACGATGGCCTCGCCCTCGAGCTCGTCCACGAACACGTGACCGAACTCGCCGGCATACATGGTGGTCATGCCGTGGCCCTGGTCGGCGCCGATCACCATCAACAACCGCTGTCCGCTTGCCGAAACGATGCGGAATTCGCCCGCCTGGTCGAAAAACTGCGGACCGCGAGGGTTCTGGAAGGCGGCGCCGCTGAACCACCCGGCGGCCTGCGCCGGCGCGCTGCCGGTCAGGAAGGCGAACGCCTCGATGTAATGCGATCCGTTCATCGCCAGGCCGAAGCAGCCGGCCACGACGGTCATGCTGGCCAGTCTTCCGATCGCGCCGTCCGCCAGCACGTCCCTGACGAGCAGATACTGATCCATGAACCGCATCTGGTGGTTGACGGCAAGGCGCGTCCCCGACTGCTCACAGGCGCGGACCATCGCGTCGCAGTCCGCGACCGACGTCGCCAGCGGCTTTTCGCAGAGTATGTTCCGCGCGCCGCTCTCCGCCGCCAGCGTCACCAGGGCGCGATGGCTGTCGGCGGTGGTCGCGATCGCCACGACGTCGACGCCGCGGATGGCTTCGGCCAGCCCCTCGGGGCGCGACACGCGATTGCCTTCCGCGACGCCGAACTCCTGACCGACGCGCGCGCATGCCTCGGCGTTCACGTCGCACACCGCGCGCAGCGAAACACCCATTTCCCGGAGTGCCAGCGCATGGGAGCGCCCCATTCGTCCCGCGCCGATCAATACCGCCGATGTCCAGCCGTGACTCGATTGCACCTGACGACTCCCCCTTTCCGAAATCGAACCGGCGGCCGACGCTCAGTCGACCGGCATCTTCAGGAAATTGCCGAAGATCCGAAGTCCAACCGGACCGCTCTTTTCCGGATGGAACTGCACGCCGTAGAGACGCCCGCGATTGATGGCCGCGCAGATCGTCCGGCCGTCGTAGTCGCAGACGGCGATCGTGTTCTCGGGGCGCTCCGGAACCGCCGCGAAGGAGTGGACGAAGTAGCAGGTGCTTCCGGGCGTTATCCCCTCGAAGATGGTGTCCGCCCACGGCATTGCGGCCGGGCGGATGGCACTCCAGCCCACGTGCGGGATCTTGTGCGGCATGCCATCGGCACCGGTTGCCGGCACCGCCCGTACCCGTCCGGCGATCCGCGCCAGCCCGGCATGCTCGCCGAACTCCTCGCCGACGTCGAGCAGCATCTGCATCCCGACGCAGATGCCGAGCACCGGGCGCCCGGAGTCGATGACCTTCAGGACCGACTCGAGCAGACCGTGTGACCGGAGGGCACCGACGCAGCTGCCGAAAGCGCCGACTCCCGGCAGGATCAGGTGTCGCGCCCCTTCGATGCGCGCGGGCTCGGAGCTCAGGACGGGTTCCGCCCCGCAATGGCTGACCGCGCGGGCGACGCTTCTCAGGTTGCCGACACCGTAGTCGACGATGACCACCTCCCGGCTCACAGGGATCTCACCGGTAGTCCCGCGCCGGCAGCCAACTCGCGGATCTCCGCCAGCGGCATCCGGTCGTAGTGAAGCACGTCGGCCATGGCGACCGCATCGGCATGCCCGTCACGCACGATCTCGATGAGATGCTCGCCCGAGCCCATGCCGCCGCTGGCGATCACCGGAATGCTGACGGCCTCCGCGACCGCGCGCGTCAGCGCGACATCGAAGCCCTTGCGCGTGCCCTCGCGATCCACCGACGTCAGCAACACCTCCCCGGCCCCGAGGCCGGCCGCCCGCCGCACCCACTCCACGACATCCAGCCCGGTATGCTCGCGGCCATTGTCCGTATAAGCCTCCCAGCGCGATGCGCCACTCTGCTTGGCCTCGACGGAAAGCACGCAGCACTGCGATCCGAATCGCGTGGCGACCTCCTCGATGAACTGCGGACGCTTCACCGCCGCGGTGTTGATCGCGACCTTGTCGGCGCCGCACCGCATCATCGTCTCCACGTCCCGCAGCGTACGCACGCCGCCGCCCGCCGTGATCGGGATGAACACGCTCTCGGTGGTGTCGCGGAGTATGTCGCCGAGGTTGTTGCGCTGATAGAGCGTCGCGACGATGTCCATGTAGATGATTTCGTCGATACCCGCCTCGTAATACCGCCTGGCATATTCCGCGGGGTTGCCGATCTTGCGCAGGCCCTCGAGATGAACGCCCTTGATGAGATTGGGCGCCTTTATGTCGAGGCGCGCTATCAGCCGCAGGTCAGGCATGTCCGGCCGGTCTCCACGGCCGGCAACCCGTGACCGTCGTTCGCTCCCGGCGATCGTCCCGGCCGGCGCACGCAATCGGCGGCATCCCGTTCTCCGATGCTAGGCGGGCGCCGCCTCGCGGCGCGCATGAACGGCCTCGCGCAGGACCTCGACGATGAGATCCTGCGTAGCCGGGTGGAGATTGGGATGCATCGGCAGGCTGAGCACGTTGCCGGCGGCCTGCTCCGCGACCGGGAAGCTGCCCGGCCCCAACCCGAGGAACGCGAACGCCGGCTGCCGGTGCAACGGCATCGGGTAATGCACGGCAGTCGGAACGCCGCGCGAATTCAGGTACTGCGACACCTCGGCGCGATTCTCGACCTGCACCGTGTACTGAGCGTAGACGCTCATGTTGGTCCGCGGCACCGTCGGCGTGACGACCGACGGGCACCGCTCGGCGATGCGTTGCGTGTACCGCGCACCAATGCGCTCGCGCGCCACGACCTCATCCGGGAACACCTCGAACTTCGCCAGCAGGATCGCGGCCTGAATGGTGTCCATCCGGCCGTTGATCCCTATCCGGGGATGATGGTAGCGGCGGTCCTGGCCGTGTACGCGAATCTCGCGCATCGCCGTCGCGAGCGCGTCGTCATCGGTGAATACGGCGCCGCCGTCGCCGTAGCAGCCCAGCGGCTTGGAGGGAAAAAAGCTCGTGCAGCCGATGGTCGACAGACCGCAGGAGCGCCGGCCCCGGTACGTCGCGCCGAAGCTCTGCGCGCCATCCTCGATGACAGCCAGGCCGTGCGCGGAGGCGATCGCGTTGATTGCATCGAGATCGGCGCATTGTCCGTAGACGCCCACGGGCATGATCGCCCTCGTCCGCGGCGTGATGGCGCGTTCGATCCGTGCGGGGTCCAGATTCAGCGTCTCCGGATCGATATCGACGAAGACCGGCTTCGCGCCCAACAGCGCAATCATCTCCCCCGTGGCGATGAACGTGAACGGGGTCGTGATCACCTCGTCGCCCGGCCGTATGTCCAGCGCCATCATGGCGATGAGCAGAGCGTCCGTCCCGCTCGAGACCGTCAGGCAATGGCCTACGCCGACGTACGCCGAAAGCTTCTCCTCGAGTTCCTTGATTTCCGGACCCATGATGTAGGAGCCGTGATCGAGCACGGCCTGGATGCGCTGCATGATCGGCGCGCGAAGCTGCGCGTATTGCGCCTTGAGATCTATGAATTCCATGTGCCTCCCGGTCGTTGTTTCGGGTTCACTCGATCCTGAGGCATTGCCCGGCCTGCAACCGGTAGCGCTCCCCGGTGCGTGCGCAGACAGCCTCGCCCGCGTCGTCGGCCGGAAACGCCAGGCGCTCGCCGGCGCGGCTCACCCATCCGCGCTGGCGCGCCGGCACGCCCAGCACCAGCGCATGGTCGGGTACGTCGTGGCGAACGAGCGCACCGGCACCGACGAACGCGTACTCGCCGATGCTGACCCCGCAGACGATGGTGCAGTTGGCGCCGAGCGTCGCCCCCCGCCTGACCAGCGTGTCGCGATACTCGTCCTTGCGCGAGACGAACGCGCGCGGATTGAACACGTTGGTGAACACCATGCTGGGGCCGCAGAACACTTCGTCCTCGAGGGTGACGTTGTCATAGATCGAGACGTTGTTCTGGATCCGGACGTTATTGCCGATCACGACACGATTGCCGACGTACACGTTCTGCCCCAGTACGCATCCCTCGCCGATGCGGGCGCCGGCGCACACGTGCACCCAGTGCCAGATCCGCGTGCCCGCGCCGATGCTGGCGCCATCGTCGATGATCGCGGTGGGATGCGCCGCGTAGGCCATGGTCGACGATCAGTGTTCCAGGGGCAGGCAGACGCGCCGGCCGTCGCGGGCGGAAAGGTACGCGGCAATCAGTATCTCGAGCGATCGAAGACCTTCGCGTCCGTCGGTCTCCGGCTCCGCCTCGCCCCGAAGTACCCGGAGCACGTTGTCGTAATAGAGCGGATGCCCGAAACCATACACGGAGGTTGTCAGGTAGCTGGCGTCCTTGACCTTCGCGTCGTCCTCGTCCGCCTCCGCGAACTCCCAGTGCTGGATCTCGTTGACCGCGACGCCGCCGACGCGGGCAGTGCCTTTCTCCCCGATGATGGTGATCGAGCCCTCGAGATTGCGCGGGTAGGTCAGCATCGTCACGGCGACGGTGCCCAGCGCTCCGGTGCGCCACTTGACGTTCATCACCCCGGTGTCCTCGACCTGGATGTTGCGCGCCAGCGTCGCGGTGTAGGCGTGGACGCTCTCGACCGGCCCGATCAGCCAGTCGAGCAGATCGATGTAATGACTGGCCTGGTTCATGAAGGCCCCGCCATCGAACTCCCAGGTGCCGCGCCACCTGGCGCTGTCGTAGTACTCCTGCGGTCGACACCAGAACACGTTGACGGTCACCATATAAATCCGTCCGAAGCGCTTGCGCTCGACGGCGCGCTTGAGAAGCTGCAGTGTCGCGTTGCGCCGGTTCTGCTTGACGACGAACAACCGGACGCCGGCCTGGTCGCAGGCATCGACCATTCGCTGGCCATCGTGCCAGTGGGTTGCCATCGGCTTCTCGGTCATGACGTTGAGACCGGCCTCGGCGGCCTGGATCGTCTGCCTCGGATGTAGTCCGCTGGGCGTCGCCAGCACGACGACGTCGGCATCGACGTTCGCGATCATGTCCTCATATCGCGAGAACGGCCTTGCGCCGGTGAGCTTCTCGGCATTCCCGAGCGCGGCGGGATCGATGTCGCATACCCCCACCAGTTCGGCGCTGGCCTCGTGCTGCCGCATCGCCTCGAAGTGACTGCGGGCTATTCGCCCGCAGCCGGCGAGGGCGAATCGGATCCTTCTGTCCGTGACAGGCGGCTTGTACTGATTCAGCATTGTCGTCCCCTTCCAGCCCGAGAGCTCCGGCGCCGACTGGCAGGCACGCTACCGCCCTACCGCGTCAGACAAGACCCAGTATCACTGTCGATGCAGGTGCGCGCAGATCGCCGCCGAGCCAGCCGCGATCCCGCCTCACGCGATGGCAGGCACCGGGCCCGCCGGTGCATCGCCAATCCGCCCCCTCCCCGACGAGCCTGCGGGCTCGCCTACCTCTGCTTCCGCTGGCTCCTGGCCTGTGGCCCCGCGGCCCCGAGACTTCGTGCCCGGCCGAGAACATCCGGTACCCGGATACGAGCCGGGCCCAGCCGCGTGGCGATATCGCTGTACAACTCGCCCGACTCGTCCAATGCGGTCAGGATACAGCTGTCGAACGCAACGGCGTTCGGAAAATCCCGCCACACCGGCCGGCCGACGAAACGGGTGCGCTCGCTCGAGGGGTCGTAGGTCCCCACGACCTCGAGCCCTTCCTCCTCCGCGCGCAACGACGCGATCTCGGCGAGCTCGGATACTCCGCACAGCATGATGAGAGTGTGCCCGTCGGCGCTGCACGCACGCAGGGCCGCCGCGCACGACTCGGACGCGCGCCGGTAGAAATCGAAGGATATCGACAGGTACTTCGCGGTGAGACGGCTTTTCTCCGTGAAGCCCTTGGGAGTCAGGTAGTACAGATAGCGGTTGGCCGGCGCCTGCTTGATCTTCACGAGGCCCTTGCGTATGCACCGCTTCAAATAGAGATTGGTGAGTCCCAAGGCGACGTCGAGGCGCTCGGCGAGATGCCTCTGCGACACGTCGCTGCGAGAATCGATGGTCTCGAGAATCTCGAGCGTGACTGCATCCTCGCGGTCCTGCGTGTTCATTAATTGAACACTATAGGATCCCCGACATTCAGCGTCAAGCGAGCATCGGATCAGTTCCGGTTGTACGCGTCCTCGAACCGCACTATGTCATCCTCGCCCAGATAGGGTCCGGACTGAACCTCGATCAACTCCAGCGGTATCGTCCCCGGGTTCTCCAGACGATGGAGCACTCCCACCGGTATGTAAGTGGACTGATTCTCGGTGAGCAGAAAAGCCTCTTCGCCGCGCGTGACGCGCGCCGTGCCGCGCACGACTATCCAGTGCTCGGCGCGATGATGATGCATCTGCAGGGAGAGCTTGCCGCAGGGCTTCACGACAATTCGCTTGACCTGGAAACGTTCGCCGGCATCCACGCCCTCGTAGCTCCCCCATGGCCGGTATACACGCCGATGGGAAAGGCGCTCCGCTCGGCCTTGCCGCTTCAGCCAGTCGACCACGTTCCTGACGTCCTGCGCCCTGCTTTTCGGCGCGACGAGCACCGCATCGGCCGTTTCGATCGCCACGAGGTCCGTGCATCCGAGGATCGCCGTGAGTCGATGCTCCGATATGACCATGCAATCGCGCGCGTCGATGGCGCATACATCGCCGATACACACGTTGCCGGAGGAATCGTGCGCGGAGATCTCCCAAAGGCTGGACCACGCTCCGACGTCGGACCAACCCGCGGCCAGCGGTACCACCACCGCCTTCATGCTCGCATCCTCGGCTACTCTCTCCATGACGGCATAGTCGACGGAATCGCCGGGACATGCCAGAAATGCGGCTGCATCGGGGCGGAGAAAATCGCCATCGAGTCGTGCGGTCGAGCTCGCGCTGAGGCAGGCGTCGTGGATGTCCCTTCGATAGCGGCCTATCGCGGACATCCATGTCGACACCCGCATCATGAAAATGCCGCTGTTCCACAGGTAAGTGCCCGAATCCACGTAATGCCGGGCCGTCTCCGGGTCCGGCTTCTCCACGAAGCCGGCTATCAGCAGCGAGTTTCCGTCGGTGTCCGTGTTCGCGCCCGCGCGGATGTAGCCATAGCCCGTCTCGGGTCGGTCAGGTATCACGCCGAAGGTCACGAGCGCGCCGTCATGCGCGTGCCGCAACCCGACCTCCACCGCGCGCGCAAAGGCGCCCGGGTCGCTCATCACATGATCGGCAGGCATCATGAGCATCGTCGGATCGGCGCCGCCATCGCCGCAGACCAGGGCCGCGATCGTGAGAGCCGGTGCGGTGCCGCGACCGGCGGGTTCAAGGATGATTCCGCGGGGCACGATCTCGAGCTGCCTTGCCTGCTCGGCCACCAGAAAGCGATGCTCCTCGTTGCAGACGATCACCGGAGCGTCCACCGCCGCGGATCCGCGAAGTCCGTCGAGCCGCCGCATGGTCTGTTGCAGCAGCGTTTCCTCGCCGCCCAGCTTAAGGAACTGCTTGGGATAGTGTTCTCTCGACAAGGGCCAGAGCCGCGTCCCGCCTCCCCCGGCCAGAATCACTGGAGTAATTGTCATGGTGTCCGCCCCATGCCGGTCACGGCCGGCGATATCTTCGCCCCTGTCGCTCCACGCTCATGCCTGATCATTCCAAATGCGCAACGTCGTCGGATCGCACGCTTAGGGCAACCATGCGGCCCGCGATCTCGAGGAGCAATACCACCCGCTCTTTCGCGGTTTTCGCCTTGAACACCGCTTCGTAGCCGGCCATCGGCCCGGCTACTATCACCACGGTCTCTCCGGCCACGAATCCATACCGGTCGGACTCATGGATGCCATTCTCGCCCGCCTGCGCCCTCAATGCGTCGAGAAACGTGTCCGGTACGCGGGCCGGTACATCACCAAAGACAACCAGTCTCGACACGCCGAACGTCGAGCGGATCGGCTTCCAGTTGTCCGATTCCCGGTCGAGGTGGATGAACAGATACCGTGGGAACATGGGCGCCACACGCCAGCCCGCGTTTAAGTGGCCCCGGCGCCGCTGCCGCAGCAGGGGCAGATAGACCTCGTAGCCCTGTCGCTCGAGATTCCTCGCGGCGAGCGCCTCCTGACGTGACTTGCAGTAGATGAGAAACCACTCGCGCAATCGGGCCTCGGATCTCTATGTGTTTGATATACTTCCGACCTCGCCGGACACCGGCCAACGCGTCGGGATTAACAGACGGTCTCGGAAGGATAGCGATTGGCCAGGTATTCGCAACAGCTGTTCTTCAGGTACGGCTGGGCACTGCCAGCCGTGCTTCCGCTGGCGCAGATCGTAGGCCGCGCCGCTTTCACCGTGCTCGGCGTGGTCTACATCATCTGGGCCGCGACGGCTCTGCATGATCGCAGGTACTCCTTCGACAGGCGCATCATGGCCGCCTACCTGCTGCTGGTCCTGGCGTACGCCCTGGCCGTCCCGCTTGCCGCGGAACCGCTACGTCTGCTCGAGGACTATATGGTTTTCCTGGTCTTCAGCCTCGTACCACTCCTGACGCTGGCGTCCCTCTCCTGTGTCGAGGACGGTCAACGCCGGCTTGTCGACGCCATTGCCTGGGTGGCGGCCCTCGCCATCATCCTCCTTTACGTCCAACTCGCTCATGCGCTGTCGCAGCCGAAGTTCGTGCCCGAGCACTTCATGCGCGAGGACAATCTCCCGTTTCTGGCGCCGTTCCTCATTTACCGGCTTCGCCGCCGCGACAACGGTTCAATGGGCGCGTGGCTTGCCGGGGCCGCTGCTGCGGGCATTCTCGCATACGTGCTGATGTCGCATGGGCGCGCCGCGCTGGTCGGACTGATCGTGGGTATGGCAGCATATGCATACCTGGTGCTGGCGTATCCGCTGCGGCGAATCGCTCTGGCCGCCGTTGTGTTGCTTTGCATGGCCGTCTTCGCGCGTGGCCAGGAATTCATCGAGCGGCTGCGCCACGCAACGACCATGGAAGACAGCATGGACACTCTCAGCAGCATGCGCACCGCAATGTGGCGGAACGCGCTGGCGAACCCACCGGACAACATCTGGATCGGAGTCGGCATCGGCAACGCGAGTTCCAGCAGCAAGATCTTCTCGGCAGTCATCGGCGAGCAGGAGAAACGGCCACCGAAGCATCTGCACAATTTCCTCCTCGACTGCTGGTACGAAACGGGGGTGGTCGGCCTCGGCGCATTGCTGATATGGCTGGGCACACTGCTGCATCGAGCCATCGACAACTGGCGACACAGCCTCGATGATCAGAAAGATCGCCTCGGTGTCATGTTGGCCGCCTCCTTCGCCATCATTGCCAACGCCCTGTTCAGCTATTCGTACCTGTCCAAACAGTTCGTGGTTTATCTGTCGCTGTTCCTCCTCGTCGCAGCGACGGCCACGCCTCGTACATCGGCGTCGACATCGCCGCCGGGAGGCAATCCCGACCTCGAGTGACCGGCCACGACCGTGTGTTGATGGCCCCGGGCTGCGCGGATGAAAGGGCTCACCGCCCGACACAGCAGTATTCAAAGCCCGCGGCACGCATGGCATCCGGCTCATAGACGTTACGCAGATCGCAGAAGACGTCGCCGTTCATCCTGGACTTGATCCGGCCGAGATCGAGTCCGCGATAGACGTTCCACTCCGTCAGCAGGACCACCGCATCGGCGCCCGTGAACGTCTCATATACATCGGCACAAAAGGTCACCCCCGCCGGCAGCAGCTTCTTCGCCTCCGCCATGCCGTGCGGATCGTGCGCGCGGATCGTCGCGCCCTTCTCCATCAGCGGCGGCAGGATCGCGAGCGACGGCGCATCGCGCATGTCGTCGGTCTCCGGCTTGAAGGTAAGGCCCAGCACGGCGATGGTCTTGCCGGCCTCGCTGCCTCCCAGCGCATCGCGGATCTTCTTCACCATGCGCGCCTTCTGTGCCGCGTTCACCTCGATGACCGCCTCGACGATGCGGCTGGACACGCCGTGTTCCTGGGCGATGCGCACGAGGGCCTGCGTGTCCTTCGGGAAGCACGAGCCGCCATAGCCGGGGCCCGCGTGCAGGAACTTCCGCCCGATGCGGCCATCCAGTCCCATCCCCTTGGCCACCGCATGGACGTCGGCGCCGACGACCTCGCAGAGCATGGAGATCTCGTTGATGAAGCTTATCTTGGTGGCGAGAAAGGCGTTGCTCGCGTACTTGATGAGCTCGGCGCTCTCGATGCTGGTCCTGAGGATCGGCGCCTCGATGAGGTTCAGCGGTCGATAGAGTTCCCTCAACAGCGCCTCGGCGCGGTCGCTCTCGACGCCTATGACGACCCGATCGGGACGCATGAAGTCGGAGATGGCCGCGCCCTCGCGCAGAAACTCCGGGTTGGAGGCCACGTCGAAATCGGCCTGCGGATTGGCCTCGCGGATGATGCGCGCGACATTGCGCGCCGTGCCGACAGGCACCGTGGACTTGTCGACGATCACCGTGTAACTCTTCAGGGCCGCGGCGATCTGGCGAGCCGCCTCGTAGACGTAGCTCAGATCGGCGTAACCCTCACCGCGACGGCTGGGTGTGCCCACGGCGATGAAGACGATGTCCGCATAGCCGACGGCGCTCGCCAGGTCGGTGTTGAAGTGCAGCCGTCCCTCGCGCACGTTCTTCTCGACCAGCGCATCGAGTCCGGGTTCGTAAATGGGGATCTGGCCCGCCTTTAGCCGATCGATCCTGCCCTTGTCCACGTCCACGCAGGTGACGGTGGCGCCAAACTCGGAAAAACACGCGCCGGAAACGAGGCCGACGTAGCCGGCCCCGATCATCACGACATTCATACCGTTGACTCGTAATTGGTGATTCGTTGGCGGTGATTCGGCATGCCGCGCAAGACGACGCCGTACCTCACCGCATGCGCGATTATACGTTGGTTCTCCGCGTGAAATTGCCAACTGCCCGGATCAGCCCCTGCACGAGTCGACCCTGCCGGCCGATCATCCCGCCGGTTCCCGAGACGCGGGGGTCCGGGGTGATCCCGATCGACCGTGACACCTCCATTTCAGTGTGCACCTCGCTCACCGAACCACGGACAACATTGTGCGTCTTCATGCCTGACACTCCCTGTCTCGAGCCACGTGGGCCTCCCGGCCCCCGCGTCACCCATCACGAATGACGAATTACCAAATACGGCACCGTTACAGCCGCCACAGCGAGATCCCCGCCGGCACTCGCCCGCGCGGCAGCCGGCCCTTGACGTCCGCCACCACCCCCTTGCCCCCTTTGAGCAGCGACTTGACGAGCGGCCAGCCCTCGTCGATGAAGTCCTGATGGGCCACGGCGAACACCACCGCATCGGCGGCCTTGAGCCTGCTGCGCGGCAGGACGTGGATGCCGTACTCCTCCATCGCCTCCTCCGGATCCACCATCGGGTCGTGGACCTGGACGTTGATGGCGTAATCCTTCAGCTCCTTGACGATGTCGACGACGCGGGTGTTGCGCAGGTCGGGCACGTTCTCCTTGAAGGTGAGGCCCAGCACGGTCACGGTGCTCCCCTTGATGCCCTTGCCTTGGTGGATGAGCTCCTTGACCACCTCGCTGGCGACGTACTGCCCCATGTCGTCATTGATGCGGCGTCCCGCCAGGATGACCTGCGGGATGTATCCCATGATCGCCGCCTTGTGCGTCAGGTAATATGGATCGACGCCGATGCAATGGCCGCCGACCAGTCCGGGCTCGAACTTCAGGAAGTTCCACTTGGTGCCGGCCGCCTCCAGCACGTCGCGGGTGTCGATCCCCATCTTCCGGAAGATGAGCGCCAGCTCGTTCATGAGCGCTATGTTGAGATCGCGCTGCGTGTTCTCGATCACCTTGGCCGCCTCCGCAGCCTTTATCGACGGCGCCTTGTGCACCCCGGCCGTCACCACCGAGCCGTACACCGCCGCGACGATCTCCAGTATCGTCGGATTCTGGCCGGAGACCACCTTGGTGATGGTCTTGAAGGTGTGCACCTTGTCGCCCGGGTTGATGCGCTCGGGGGAGTAGCCGATGAAGAAGTCCTTGCCGGCCTTCAGACCCGACTCGCGTTCCAGCACCGGCACGCAGTCCTCCTCGGTCGCGCCCGGATAGACGGTGGATTCGTAGACGACGACGTCGCCCTTCTTGAGGATGCGACCCACGGTCTCCGAGGCCTTGATGACCGGTGTGAGGTCCGGCCGCTTGGCGTCGTCGACCGGCGTCGGCACGGCGACGATGTGGAAATCCGCCCGTTTCAAATCCTTCGGATCGCAAGTGTAATGCACGTCCGCTGCCTTCAGATCCCGGGTGCTGACCTCGCCGGTGTGATCGATGCCCTTCTTCAGCGCCGCAACGCGTTTGGCGTTGATGTCGAAGCCGATGACGTGCTCGTTCTTGCCGAACTCGATCGCCACCGGCAGTCCCACGTACCCCAGACCGACGACCGAGATTTTCCTTTTGTGACTCATGCCTTCACCTTGTAATAGTCCAGATACCATTTCACGAAATTGGCGATGCCCGTCTCCACCGTCGTCTGCGGCCGGTAGCCGACGTCGACTGCCAGATCCTTCACGTCCGCGTAGGTGTCGGGCACGTCGCCGGGCTGCAGCGGCAGCATGTTCTTCTCCGCCTCGCGGCCCAGGCATCCCTCCAGCACCTCGATGAAGTGCATGAGGTGCACCGGGTTGTTGGCGCCGATGTTGTAGACGCGATACGGGGCGCGGCTGGTGCCGGGATCCGGTGCGTCGCTGTTCCAGCCGGGATTGGGCTGGGCCACGTGATCCAGCGTGCGGATGACGCCCTCGATGATGTCGTCGACGTAGGTGAAATCGCGGCGATGGTTGCCGAAGTTGAACACGTCGATCGGTCTGCCCTCGAGGATGTTCTTCGTGAACATGAACAGCGACATGTCCGGTCGTCCCCACGGTCCGTACACGGTGAAGAAGCGCAGGCCCGTGGTCGGCATGTTGTACAGATGGCTGTAGGTGTGCGCCATCAGCTCGTTGGCCTTCTTCGTGGCTGCATAAAGCGAGACGGGGTGATCGATGTTGTCGTGCACGGAGAACGGCATGCGCGTGTTGGCGCCGTATACCGAGCTCGAGGAGGCATAGACCAGGTGCCCGATGCCGTTGTGCCGGCAGCCCTCGAGGATGTTGACGAAGCCGACGAGGTTCGCGTCGACGTAGGCGTGCGGATTGGTGAGCGAATACCGCACCCCGGCCTGCGCGGCGAGATGCACCACGCGCTGGGGCCGTTCGCTTCTGAACATCTCCGCCATCGCCGGCCGATCGGCCACGTCGAGCTTGTGGAAGCTGAAGCCCTTCTGGCCGGTCAACCGCGCCAGCCGTGCCTCCTTCAGCGTGATGTCGTAATAATCGTTGAGATTGTCTACACCCACCACCTCGTCGCCGCGGGCGAGCAGACGCAGGCTGAGGGCCGAACCGATGAAACCGGCTGCGCCGGTGACGAGTATCTTCATGATCTGGGATTGGCCGTGTTGGGGCTGCTTGGACGTTTGGACTTCAACGCAGGCAAGGATTGTACCCGCATTCGGTTGCGGTTATGGTGCGTCGCGTTCGCCCTGTGAATTCAGTCACCTCCACACCGCCATTCCCGTGACCCATCCCCGCGTCGAAACTGCAATTCATCGTTACGTCGCCCAGGCCCGCGCCGGTGGTCTTCCACGCGCCATCGGACGCATGCGCTCCGGCTGGGCCGTCATGGGCGACCCGCAGGTCCTGCCGGGCTACTGCCTGCTGTATCCCGACCCGGTCGTCGCCGATCTGCATGGCCTGCAGGGCGAGGATCGGGTGCAGTTCCTGAGCGACATGGGCGCCGTCGGCGAGGCGCTGATGAACGTGACGCCCGCGCGACGGATCAATTACGAGATGCTCGGCAACGTCGAACCCGCCCTGCACGCCCACATCGTCCCCCGCTACGAGGACGAGGCGGAGCCCATGCGCCATCAGCCGGTGTGGCTGCACGACTGGAGCGCCGCGCCGGCGTTCGATGCGGCGCGCGATGCCGCGCTCGTGGGGGCGCTGCGTGCGGCCCTGACCCGGGCCGGGGCGCTCATCTCCCGACGGTAGGCGGCGGGCCGCGACAAACCGTGAAGGGCCGGCCGCCGAATTGGTATCATTCCTCCCGGAAAACGCCTCGACGGACGGTGGCAGGAAGCCGCACCCCGCAAACATCGACTGGAGAGAAGAGATGGCCCCCATGATGCGAATCGTATTCACGCTGGCACTGTCCCTCGCGCTGAGCGCCTGCGGCCGCAAGGGCGGTGAAACGGAGAACACCCCCGCCGCGGATGCCGCGCCTCCCCAGCCCGAGGTCCTGATGCCGGAAACCGCCGTCGCTCCGGTACCGCCGCCCGGCACCGACGCCTCGGTCGTGGTGCCGATGCCGCCGCCGGCAGATCCGCTGCTGACGGTGGCGCAGAACAAGGCGGCGGCCGTCGATGCCGGGCTGTCGGGCTATACGCTGCGCAGCCAGCCGCAGGTCTTCGGGGACGTTCGCAGCGACATCTCCATCTATTCCTCGGGCAGCCAGATCGTGCTGGTCGAGGAGAAGCTCACGACCTCCGACAACAGCATCGCCACGAATCGCTATTACTTCGACAACGGCAAGCTTTTCCTCTTTCAGGACGACGGGCGCTGGCTGGAGCTGAACCCGCCCAGTCCGCTGGTGACCAAGAACGTGCGCCGCAACATGGCCTTCACCCCGACAGGCAAGCTCATCACCGCTTCGAAAACGATAGACGGCGCGCCGGCCATCGTCGGCGAATACGAGGCGGTGGCCGTGCTGGCGCGCGCACAGCAGCTGCTCGGTCCGCTGCCGACGGCCGCCGCGATGGCGGCGCAGCAGGCTGCGGGTCCGACGGCCGCCGCGCCTGCTGCAGAGGCGGCGGCCATACCTGATACCGCTGCCAGCCCCGACGCGGCGGCCCACGCACCGAGCCCCGCGCAAGAGGCCACCGCGAAACCGCTGGAGCCCAAGCCTGCGGTCGCCGTCGCCGCAGCCGCGCCGGAGGAGACGGCGGGTGGTGCGGATCGCATCCCGATCAGCGGCAACAAGCCCGAAACGCAGGTCAAGGGCATGGTCCCGGCGAAGGGCACGCGCGATTACGTCGTCCGGGCCAAGGGCGGCCAGTTGCTCACGCTCAGCTTCGAGGGCTCGCCGAACGCGGTCTTCGCGGTCTACAGCAGCCGCGGGGAGATCGTCTCGGAACTCACCAACTGGTCCAGCAAGCTGCCACGTGACGGCGATTACACGATCAAGATCGGCAAGGCCGCCGGCGGCGGCGGCGCCGACTTCGTCCTGAACGTGAAGCTCGAATGATCGCGCCGCCGGGATGAGCACCCGCGTACGCAAGCGAGTCGGCATCCTCATCTTTCCCGATGTGGAGGTTCTGGATTTCACCGGCCCGTTCGAGGTGTTCACGCTCGTTCGGTTCAACGAAGAGCACCGGTGGCGGGAGCAATCGCCGTTCGAGGTCCTGCTGGTCGCGGAGACCGATACGGAGATCCGGGCGAGCGGCGGCATGCGCGTGGCGCCCGATTGCACCATCGATGACTGCCCGCGGCTGGACGTGCTCGTCATACCCGGCGGGTGGGGCACGCGCCGCGAGATCGGCAACGATCGGCTGATCGCGTGGATTGCCGAGCGCGGCCGCCAGGTGGAGACCCTCTCTTCCGTGTGCACCGGCTCGCTGCTGCTCGGCAAGGCGCGCCTGCTGGACGGCAAGCCCGCGACGACGCACTACAGGGCGCTGGAATGGCTGCGCGAGTCATTCCCGAGCGTGGAGGTGCACGGCGAGGAGAACGTCGTGGAGACCGACAACGGTCGCGTCCTGACCTCCGCGGGCATCTCCGCCGGCATCGACATGGCGCTCATGGTCGTGGCGCGCCATTTCGGCGAGCCGATCGCCCGCGCCACGGCAAGGTTCATGGAATACCGCTACCCCGAGGACAATCGTCGGCACGTCGAGACGGGATGAATCTCGCCCCGCGCCCGCGTGCGCGGCCGGGGGACGACGCGCCCGCGCGACCGGATGCAGGGGCGCGGTTCCCTGCCCTCGCCCACGCGCCACCGCCGAAAGCGGGACTGGCGCGAGCGGGAGAGTCAACGGCTCTTCAGCAGGTCGCGGATCTCGGTCAGCAGCGCGACATCGGCCGGCGGTGCCGGCGGTGCCGGCGGCGGCGCGGCGTCCTCCTTCCGTTTCAGGGTGTTGATGGCCTTGACCAGCATGAACACCGCGAACGCGACGATCACGAAGTCCAGGCACGTCTGTATGAATTTGCCCCAGTTCAGCGTCACGGCCGGCACGTCGCCGACCGCGCCCTTCAGTACCAGCTTCAGATCGCTGAAGTCCACGCCGCCGAGGATCAGGCCGATCGGCGGCATGACCACGTCATCGACGACCGAAGAGACGATCTTTCCGAACGCCGCGCCGGTGATGATACCCACCGCCATGTCCACCGCGTTCCCCTTCACCGCGAACTCTTTGAACTCCTGCAGCATTCCCATGGGTGTACCTCCGGTTGTGGTTGTCATCGGCTCGGTCACGGCGCGACTGCCGGCGGGGTTCGATCCGGCGTTCACCGTCCGCGGAACACCCTCGCATCCCTGTACGCAGCGAGGCGGCGCGTCGCGCCGTTCACATGTATGCAGCAATCGGTATCAGATCCCGCGAGGCGCGCCCAGAATATCACTGTCATTACGCGATGACAGCCCCGCAGGAGTCAACCGCGCGGGCGGCGCGCCATGATGCGTTCGAATGATGAATGCTCGTGATGCCGTTCGTTGCCCTGCGGGATCCGTTGCGTGAGCGGTCCAGGATCCCGCCGCCGATGTCATCGCGATGCGCGTCGATGCCATCATCAACGCCGCCAGCAATTCCCTGCCGCGACGAACCGGATCCGCCGGTCTCGTACTGTCGAAGCTGTTTCGGACTCGGCCGTGGGCATCGCATTCGCCCGCTCGCGTTTCCCGCCATCTCCTGCGGCGTGTACGGCTGCCCGGCCAGGTACGCGGCGCGGACTCCACCGGGCGCCCTCGGGAGTGACCGTATAATGGCGGGCCGCGACCCGGCCTTGCGGACGCCTGCGGCGGATCGCATCGCGCGAAGAGGAGGATCGGCAGATGGGGCTGACGACTGCGGCATATGGCTGGGCCTGCCTGGCCGGCTCCATCGCCTTCGAGGTGGCGGGCACGGTGGCGCTGAAGGCGGCCGAGGGATTCACGAGGCCTTGGCCGACGATGACGGTACTCGTTGCCTTCAGCCTGTCCTTCTGGCTGTTCTCCCTTGCGCTCAGGGCCCTGCCGCTCGGGACTGCCTATGCGGTCTGGTCAGGCACCGCAACCGCCCTGATCGCCATCGTCGGCGCCGTGTGGATGAAGGATCCGCTGACCGCGCTGAAGGCGATCAGCATCATCATGATCATCGCCGGCATCATCGGACTCAACATCACGCAGGGGAAGGCCTGACGCTCGAGCCGGGGGCGGCGTGCCCGACGGGATCATGCACGACATCATCGCCGTAATTTTCGATTTCGACGACACGCTGGCGCCCGACAGCACCTCCGGCTGGCTGCGGCGCGCCGGGCAGGATACCGGTCCGTTCTGGAAGCAGGAGGTCGGCGATCTTCTGGCGCAGGACTGGGACCCCGTGCCCGCCTATCTTTACAGGATGATCGAGCTGTTCCGCCGTGACGGGATGCCGCCCTTGACGCGTGCGGAGCTCAACGCCTGGGGCCGCGAGCTGCCCCTGCATCCCGGCGTGGAGACCCTGTTCGACCGTCTGCGCCGCTGCGTCAGGGAGGTCGATCCGCGGGTTTCGGTGGAGTTCTACCTCATCAGCAGCGGCATCGGCGACGTCGTGCGACACACGCGCATCGCCCACGAATTCACCGACATCTGGGCATCGGAGTTTCACTATGATGAGCGCGGCGTGGCGCTGTTCACGCGTCGCATCGTCAGTTTCACGGACAAGACGCGCTATCTGTTCCACATCCAGAAGGGCCTCATCGGCAGGAGCTCGCGCGGTCGACCCTTCGACGTCAATCGCAAGCTCGCGCCGGATCGCCTGCGCATACCCATGAGTCAGTTCATCTTCGTGGGCGACGGCATGACGGACATACCATGCTTCTCGCTGGTCACCAAGGAGAAGGGTGTCGCGGTCGCCGTCTACGACGAGCATCAGACGGAGAAATGGGGCGGGGCCTACAGGTTCGTCGCCGAGGATCGGGTCAAGTCGCTGTACTCGGCCAACTACTCGGAGCACTCGGACCTGTCGCGTTTTCTGGTGATGGCGTTGCGGCACATGGCGGAGGGCATCGTACTGCGCGCCCGCGCCTTCCAGGCCTGAGCTCCCCGGCCGCGGCCTGTGCCGCGCTGCCGTGGCCGGCATGGTCCCCGGGGTTCCCGCCTGCGCCATGCGGTAGACCCGGCCGCGCATCGAGCGCCGATCACCGTGGCAGGCGGTGGTTCAGCAGGAGGTCCAGCGTGTACCTGACCCCGAATCCGTTGTAGTGCGTCGGCACGTGCGCGAGGCCGTCACGATTGCTCGCCGAGGAGAGGTCGAGATGGATCCAGGGGATCCCCTCGCCGACAAAACGGGAGAGGAAACGCGCCGCGAGGATATGATCCGCCGGGCCCTCCTCGGCACATTGCTTCGTGTCGGCGATGGTGCTCTCCAGGGCCTTGTCGTAATCCTTGTCCAGGGGAAACGGCCAGACGCGCTCGCCGCTCAGCCGCCCGTTCTCGATGAGAGGCAGCCACCATTCGCTGCGATTGGTGAAGATGCCGCTGTAGGATTTGCCGATCGCCTGCACGCAGCTGCCGGTAAGAGTCGCGTAGTCGATGATGAGCCGCGGCCGGCCCCGCGAGCACAGTGCCAGCGTATCGGCAAGCACCATGCGTCCCTCCGCATCGGTATGGATCACCTCGATCGTGGTGCCGTTGCACGCCGTCACCACGTCGGTGGGCTTGTACGCATGCGGCCCGACATGGTTCATCGCCAGCGCCATCCAGGCCTCCACCGGGTAGTCGACTTTCATCCTGGCCAGTGCCAGCAGCGTTCCGAGCGCAACGGCACTGCCCTGCATGTCGCCCTGCATGCCGAGCATGTAGCGCGGCGGCTTGACGTTGACACCGCCGGTATCGAAGCAGATCCCCTTGCCGACCAGCGCAATCGCTGGCCGATTCCTCCCCTGCGTCGGGGTGTAGCGCAGACGGAGAATGCCGGCGTCCGGACTCGGACTGCCCTGTGCCACGGCGAGAAAGGCGCCGGCCTTCTTGCGCTTCAGCGCCGCGATGTCCAGGAAATGCATCTCGAGGCGATGATCGCGGGCGAGCTGCGCCACCCGTCGCCGGTAGATGGCCGGGGTGAGTTCCGTGGGGGGCAGTGTCGCCAGGTAACGCGCAAGGCCGCTGCCGGCGAGTTCCGCGTAGGTCCGCGCGTAGCGATGCGGCGGGGCCGCGCCGAACACGTGGATCTTCCTGAGCGCGCGCCGGCGTCGCGGGGTGCTGCGCAGGTCCGGCATCGGCGCGGCCGCCGCGAGCGCCGCCGCGAGCACCGCCTCGCCCGCGCGCTCGGCCATCTCCACGCCGAAGCCATGTATCACCACGCCCATCTCCTGCGGCTGGATCTCCGCGTGCGCCGCCACCAGCCTTCTCGCCGCGGTCAGCAGCTCGAAGCTCTCGATCGCTCCGGGCAGCGTCGCCATCGCGACCTGCGCGCCGCGACTGTTCGGCAGTTCGCACACCAGCGGAGAGCCCGTTGCCGGCGCCTGCGGACGCCGCCTGTATCGCTGCGCGAGGACCTCGCCATATGGCAGCTCCCGCCAGATGGCGGCCGCGGGATGCTCGGGGACGAGGACCAGCCACGCGGGAATCCGGTCGATCTGGCGGGTGTCGGGCAGGGATGACTTCAGTGCGAGCGCGATGTCGTGAGTCGCCATTTTTTCAGGGGAGCAGGATTGGAGCCGGGGAGGACGGATTCTATCGATACTTGTGCAATGAGTGAATGCGTAGTGCCTTTCGAGAGCGTTGGGAGCGGCGTCAGCCGCGACGCAATCCGCTGTGAGAGCGGCGTCAGCCGCGACGCAATCCGCCGTGAGAGCGCCGTCAGCCGCGACGCAATCCATCGTGGGAGCGGCTTCAGCCGCGAAGAGATCTGTGCGGCGGCACGTTCGCGGCCGAAACCGCTCTCACCATTGGGAAACGGTGTCCGTCATCGAACGCAGCGCAGGACTCGCGGTCAATGAACCTCTTCGCGCCAAAAAAGGGAAGGGGCGCCGCGCGGCGCCCCTCACCCCTGAATCCCTGCCGTCGAGCGTACAGACTCAGACGGAGTAGCCCTTGAACATCGAGCAGTACTTCGCCAGCTCGGTCGCCACCTGCGCGAGCCGGTCGCTGGCCACGGTGGTCTGCTTGGCCGCCTCCGCCGACTCGTCGGTGACACGCGAGATGTTGACGATGTTGCGGTTGATCTCCTCGGCGACGGAGGACTGCTCCTCGGCCGCGGAGGCAATCTGCGCGTTCATCTGATCGATGACCCCGACCCGCGTGGTGATCGTGTCCAGCGCGCCGCCGGCCTGCGCGGCCTGCGACACGCACTGATTGACGCTCGAGCGGCTCGCGTCCATCACCACCACGGCCTCCTTGGAGCGGCTCTGGAGCTGGTCGATGATGCCCTCGATCTCGCGGGTCGACTCCTGCGTGCGGCTCGCCAGCGTGCGAACCTCGTCGGCGACCACCGCGAATCCACGGCCCTGCTCGCCGGCGCGGGCAGCCTCGATGGCGGCGTTGAGCGCCAGCAGATTGGTCTGATCGGCGATCTCGCGTATGACTGCCAGAACGGAGCCGATACTGGTGCTGTCCTGCTCCAGTTTGCGCATGACATCGGTGGCCCGCTCGAACTCCACACTCAGGTTGTTGAGCGCACCGATGGTGGTGTTGACCACGCCGTGACCGCTCTTCGCGTCGTTGTCGGCGCTCTTGGCTGCTTCCGCCGCGTTGACCGCATTGCGGGCCACTTCCTGCACGGTGGCGGTCATCTCGTTCATGGCGGTGGCAACCTGTTCGGTCTCGCTCTGCTGGCGGCTCAGGCCGTTGGAGGTGTGATTCGCCAGGTTGATGATGTCCTCGACGGCGGAGGCCACCTGCCGCTGCGTGTCGACCAGTTTCGCCACCAGGATCTGCGAGCTTTCGATCCAGACGTTCATCACCTTGCCGATCGCCCCGATCTCGTCCTTGCGCGACTCCTCGAGCCGCTTGGACAGGTCGCCCTTGCCCTTCACGAGATCATCGGCCAGCTTCTTCGCCGTGGCCGTGAACTGGGTGAGAGGCGTGGTGACGGAGCGGGCGAAGAGCCATCCGGCCGCCCCGGCAATGACTGCCAGCACCGCCCCGAGCACGGCGGCGTTCGTCGCCACCGACTCGGCCAGGTTGGCACGGTAGTTATCGAACGCAGCCTGCGTCTCGGCGCTCGCGTTGCCGGCGAGGAAGGCTTGAGCGTCCGCGTCGGTGTGCCGTGTCGCCGCCAGGCCGATCGCCGCCGCGAGTATCGCCGCCGGCAGCACCCCAAGAACCACTGAGCCCCACGTGATCTTCTGCTTCAGATTCATGATTCCGTCTCTCAATGTAAAGTTGGTGCCGACTGGTCACCCGGCGCTCAACTCATCGGGGTTACCCAGTACAAGTCCGGTCTCGACCTTCCCACTCGTCGGACGGCCCACGGGAGAATCTCCGCCTCGACACCCCTTTTTATCGTGCGCGGGAGCAGGAACTTTAGGACGCGAGGCCAAGGCCGCCCCGCGGCCGGGCTCCCGCACCGATTCGATGCCCGCTGTCCGCGCAGGGCGGGAGTTGATATCGTGTCGCCTTCACGATGACGGCATCGACCTTCCTCAGGATCGGCCATCGGGGCGATGCCCGCCCTTGCGCCTCCGCCGCACCATGAGCCCGGAAC
The DNA here is from genome assembly GCA_022071965.1 of Gammaproteobacteria bacterium. Taxonomy (GTDB): domain Bacteria; phylum Pseudomonadota; class Gammaproteobacteria; order JAJPIJ01; family JAJPIJ01; genus JAJVHZ01. The sequence goes on along the minus strand of JAJVIQ010000009.1, from coordinate 185,981 downwards.
CGGCCTCGAGCCTCGCCTGCCGGGACATCGGCCAGGGCGCCGCCGTGATCATCCTCCACGGCCTGTTCGGCTCGTCGCGCAACTGGCAGACCATTGCCCGGCGCCTCGCGGACCGCTACCGGGTGGTGAGCGTCGATCTGCGCAATCACGGCGACTCGCCGCACGCCGCCGAGATGGGCTACCGCGCCATGGCCGCGGACGTGTGTGCACTCGCCGACCGGCTCGCGCTGCCGCGGCCGGTCCTGATCGGCCACAGCATGGGCGGCAAAGTCGCGATGACCGCCGCGCTCGTGCAACCGGTGCGCTGGCGCATGCTGGCGGTGGTGGACATCGCACCGGTGAGTTACCCCGTCGGCTTCGCGGAGCTCGTGGATGCCATGCTGGCAGTCGCGGCGTCGGCGCCGTCCAGACGGATGCAGGCCGAGGAGATGCTCCGTGCCGCGGAACCGGATCCGGCGGTACGGAACCTCCTGCTGCACAACCTCGTCGCGCGCGACGGGCGCTACGCCTGGCGCATCAACCTGCCGGCCATCCGCGACGCGCTCCCGGAGATCGCCGGCTTTCCGGATATCGACGGCCGGTTCGATGGCCCTGTCCTGTTCGTGCGCGGCGAGCGCTCCCGTGCCATCCTTCCCGAGCACGAGCCGAACATCCGCGCGCTCTTCCCACGCGCACGCATGGTCACGATCGCTGGCGCCGGTCACTGGCCGCACGCGGACGCCCCGGAGGCATTCCTCGGCGCCCTCGCACCGTGGCTCGCGGGCTGACGCCGGAGACACGGGCATACGGCGCCGCGCAGCGCCCCCCAAGCTGGACGCGCCTGCACGCCGGCGGCACAATGCGCGCCTTCAAGCGTGACTTTGGGGGCGAAGGAAGATGGCAGCGAAGAACATCAAGAAGGTTGTGCTCGCGTACTCGGGCGGACTGGATACCTCGGTCATCCTGAAATGGCTGCAGGAAAACTACCAGTGCGAGATCGTGACCTTCACCGCCGACATCGGCCAGGGTGAGGAGCTCGAGCCGGCCCGCCGCAAGGCCCGGCTGATGGGCGTGAAAAAGATCTACATCGAGGATCTCAAGGAGGAGTTCGTCCGCGACTTCGTCTTCCCGATGTTCCGCGCCAACACCGTATACGAAGGCGAGTACCTGCTCGGCACTTCGATCGCGCGCCCCCTCATCGCCAAGCGCCTGGTGGAGATCGCCAACGAAACCGGCGCCGACGCCATCTCGCACGGCGCTACGGGAAAGGGCAACGATCAGGTCCGCTTCGAGCTCGGCGCCTATGCACTGCGGCCCGACATCAAGATCATCGCGCCGTGGCGCGAGTGGAATCTCACCTCGCGGGAGAAGCTGCTGGCCTACGCCAACAGGCACAGGATCCCGGTGGAGATGAAACGCGGGAAGAAGTCCCCCTACTCCATGGACGCCAACCTGCTGCACATCTCCTACGAGGGCGCAGTGCTGGAGAACCCGTGGAAGGAGGCCGAGCCGACCATGTGGCGCTGGACGGTGGCGCCGGAGAAGGCGCCCGCGCGTCCGACCTACATCGAGATCACGTTCCGCAGGGGCGATCCCGTGGCGATCAATGGACGCGAGATGAGCCCGGCGCGGCTGCTCGCCAGGCTCAACGAGCTGGGTGGCGGGAACGGCATCGGGCGGCTGGACCTGGTGGAGAACCGCTACGTCGGTATGAAGTCGCGGGGCTGCTACGAGACGCCCGGCGGGACGATCCTGCTGAAGGCCCATCGCGCCGTCGAGTCGCTGACGCTCGATCGCGAGGTCGCGCACCTGAAGGACGAGGTGATGCCACGCTACGCCTCGCTCATCTACAACGGCTACTGGTTCAGCCCCGAGCGCCTCGCGCTGCAGGCGCTCATCGATCACACCCAGCGCAACGTCAACGGGATGGTGCGGCTGAAGCTGTACAAGGGCAGCGTCAGCGTCGTCGGCCGCAGGTCGGAGCGCCACAGCCTGTTCGATCCGACCATCGCCACCTTCGAGGAGGACGCCGGCGCCTACAATCAGGCCGACGCCACCGGCTTCATCCGCCTGAACGCGTTGCGCCTGCGGATCGCCGCGCGCCGCCCGCGCCGCTAGTCGCCCCGCACTCCCGGGCCGGGGGCGGCAGAGCCCCCGGTGGCTTGGCCGCCCGGCCGGCTGCCCGATGCCGGCCAACGGCAAACCCGATGCCCTTCCTCGGCGTCAATTTTCTGACTCGGCGTTCATCCTAGATGCAGATCGGATGATCGGCAAATCAAACCAGCGCGAGTAAGTCATTTGTTATCAGTTGGTTATGCCTCGCATGCCGGCGCTACTGTGATTTGAGTCACAGCTGGCAGCGAACTTGCTTCTTCTTCGCTGCACAGCGGCGACTCCGGCCGGGGCCACTTCCTGGAACGGCCCGCCGCCGGCCCTGCCGTGGAGGCCCGACCATGAGTACATACGAGCAACCCTCCAGTCCGCCGATACCCGCGCCGTCAGCCCGGGCGCCGGTGATTGCCATGCCCGGCGCGCCCAGTGCCGAGGCCGTGGCCGGTGCACGCATGCTCCGCACGCTGCAGGCCCTCGCGGAGGCGGTGATCGCCACCGACGCGCAGGGCAACATCGAATACATGAATCCATCCGCCGAGGTGCTGACCGGCATCGGCGTGGAGGACGCGATCGGCAGGCCTGCCACGTCAGTATTCCGCATCGCCGCCCTCGACGGCAATGCCGATCCCGATGACCCGATCGCCGCGTGCATGAAGACCCGTCGGCCGGTCCTGGGCGAGACCGCCGTTGCACTGGTGCGCGACGGCGGCAATACCTGCAGCATCGAATATGCCTGCACGCCGGCCGATGACGGCTGCGGCGGGGTCGGTGGGCTGGTCCTGAGCTTCCGCGACGTCACCGACAGGCACGCGGTCGCGATGAGCATGAGCTGGGCCGCGAAGCACGATGCCCTGACCGGGCTCATCAACAGGCAGGAACTGGAGCATCGGCTGCGCAAGCTGCTCGATCACGCCTCCATGACCGGACACAGCCACGCCTTGTGCTACATAGATCTCGATCACTTCAAACGCATCAACGACGGATTCGGACATGCGGCCGGCGACGAGTATCTGAAGGGCCTTACCGCCGCGCTGCGCGCGAAGATACGCGGCGCGGATACCATCGCACGGCTCGGGGGCGACGAGTTCGCCGTGCTGCTGTACAGCTGCCCCATCCAGAAGGCCCGCGCGATCGCCGAAGGCATCGCCGCCTGCGTGGCCGATTATCGGCTCGACTGGCACGGCCAGCTCCTGGAATCCACGGCGAGCATGGGCGTGGTCGAGATCAACCGGCAGACCACCGATCTCACCGAGCTGCTCGCCTCCGCCGACGTCGCCTGCTACGCGGCGAAGAACGAAGGCGGAAACCGGGTTCACACCTATCACGTCACCGATACCATGCTGTCCGACCGGCTGGGGGAGATCCACTGGCTGCGATGCATGCAGCATGCGATCCTCAAGAACAGGTTCCTGCTCTACAGCCAGCCGATCGTCCCTGCCGCCGACACGCGTCTACCGCACGGCAGCGAGCTGCTGCTCCGGTTGCAGGACGACAATGGCCGCGTGTTCACGCCCGCACATTTCATGCCCTCGGCGCTGCGCTACCACGTGCTGCCGGATATCGATCGATGGCTGGCGAGGAAGGTCATACGCGCAATCAGCCGCAAGGGCAATACGTTCCGCGGCAATGACTGGACCAGCATGAACGTCTCGGGACAGTCGCTGCTCGACGATAGATTCCTAGACACGCTGCTGGAACTCATCAAGGAGTACGCGCTGCCGGCCGAGCGGCTGTGCTTCGAGGTCGCCGAGGTGGTCGTGATCGAGCATCCCGAACGGGCGCAGCATTTCGCCACCAAGGTCAAGGACGCCGGCTGCCAGATCGCCATTGACGACTGCGGCGCCCTGATCGGGTCGTTCTCGATGCTGCGGAAGATCCCGATGGACTACCTGAAGATCAGCGAAACCATCGTTCGCAGGATGGCGGCCAACCCCGTCGACCGCGAGATAACGGTGGCCCTGGCCCGCATCGCGAATCGCGTCGGCATACGCACCATCGGGGAATGCGTGGCCGACGTCGCCACCATGCTCGAGCTCAGGAGGATCGGCGTGGACTACGTGCAGGGTCACGTATTTGCCGAACCCAGACCGGTCAAGCTGCAGCCCCCCTCGCAGGCAACGCCTGTTACCCAGGTCTCGTGATGCACCACACAGATCTCCTCGCGCTGGTCGCGCAGCCCGCAGCGCTACTGTGCGCGATTGCCGCGCAGTGCCGTCGAGGCGGCTCTAGAATTTTCGATGAGGTAGCAGCCCGGTAGCGGGGGCATGCGCGAAGGTGCACGACGCCACGCGCCTCATGCCGCGCCGGGGGATGATAAAGGCCACCACCACGGCAGCGGTCCCGCCGGGCTGGAAGCCGCAGGCTCAACGAGAGAGGTGGTCAGTATGTTCGATGCCATGACCGGGCGGCCGCCTGCCGCGGAAGACGCCCGTCTTTTCCCTGCGCGTGCCGCCAGCGAGGACCCCGGGTCCGGCCTGCTCGCCCGCATGCTGCCTGCGAACACGCACAAGCGCCGGCTGGTGCTCTGGTCCGTCGTGCACGCCGCCGCCGCCGCGCTCGGTGGCGCCCTGCTCTGGCGGCAATTGCCGGAGTACATCCTCATCCCGTGGCTGATGTTCATGCTGCTCGCCTCCTCCCTGTTCCTGATGCGCGGCATGTCGCGCGCCCGCGTGACGAGCGATGCGACCCACCTGTCGGCGCTGATGATCGTCGTTGTCATGGTGTTCGGGTTCGCCTGGATTGCCGGCACGCTGATGGCCGCGCCGCTCCTCGATGCGGCCGCACGCCCCGTGATGGTGCTCGCACTCGCCTTGCTCGCCGCGCTCACCACGCCCCTGCTGGGCACCTCGGTCCTCGCTCCGCGCCTGAACGCGCTGCTGCTCGCCGTCCCCGGCGCCGTCGTCGCGATGATCACGCCCGATGCGGCGACCTTTGCCGCGGCCGTCTGCACTTCCTGGGTGGCGTTCCTCAGCTGGGCGGCGACGGCGTGGCCGGGACCGTCCGAGCCGGGCCCACCGGGCGTCCCGCTCGAGGCCGATGCGGCGCCCGCGGCGGCGGTCCGCGGCGGCGTCTCGGCCACCGATCTCGCGCGGCTCGCCGTGGCAGCGCTGCCGGACGCCATCGTGACCACCGGCGCGGACGGTCGCATCACCTCGGTCAACCCTGCCGCCGAGGCAATGACGGGCTGGGCCGCGCGGGAGGCGCTGGGCAAGGCCGCTGCCGAAGTGCTCGTCCTGCGGCCGGTGGGGGATGGCCTGGAGCATGTCCATCCGGTCGAGCGCGCCATGCGCACGGCCCATACGATCGTCTGCGATACCGCGACAATGCTGGTACGGCGCGATGCATCCGAATGCAGCGTGGACTACAACTGCACGCCGCTGCGGGCGGACGGGCGTCCCGTCGGGATCGTCGTCTCCATGCGCGATGTGAGCGAGACTCGCGACATGCACGACAAGCTGAGCTGGGCCGCCAGTCACGATCCGCTCACCGGTCTCATCAATCGCCGGGAGTTCGAGGCGCGGCTGGCCGTGCTGCATGCCTCGGCCGAGAGCGATGGCGCCCAGCACGCGCTCTGCTTCATCGATCTGGACCACTTCAAGTCCCTCAACGACTCCTGCGGCCACCTCGCGGGCGACGACTTCCTGCGAGGGCTTGCGGAGGCCTTGCGCGGACGCGTCCGCGGCGCCGACACGGTCGCGCGCCTGGGCGGGGACGAATTCGCCGTCCTGCTGCACGGCTGTCCCATCGAGATGGCGGAGCGCATCGCGGAGAATCTGCGCCGCACCGTTTCCGATTACTGCGCCACCTGGAAGGAGCACACCCCCACGCTCGGCGCCAGCATCGGGGTGGTGGGCATCACCCGCGGCAGTGGCAGCCTGTCCGACATCCTGGCGGTGGCGGATCTCGCCTGCTACAACGCCAAGAGCGAGGGCCGCAATCGCGTCAGCGTCTTCCGCAGCAACGAGGATCTGCTGTCGCGCTGGCAGGGAGAGACTCGCTGGCTGCAGAGCATCCACTCCGCTCTGGAAGAGAACCGTTTCGAACTCTACTGGCAGCCGCTGCTGGCGCTGGGCGGCGAAGGCGCCGGAGGCGCGTGCGAGATCTCACTGTGCATGCGCGACAACGACAACGCGCTGCACATCACCGCCGATTTCCTGCCCACGGCCAAGCGCTATCACCTGACGCCGGCCATCGACTTCTGGGTGTTGAGCACGGTGACGCAGGCGCTGCGGGCCCGGCATCCGGTGCTCTCGGCCATGGACACGATCTGCATGTCCCTGTCGTCGCAGTCGGTGATCGACGATCGCTTCGAGCGGGAACTGACACAGCTGCTGGCCGATCCCCGGATCCCGGCAGCGAAACTGTGTGTGCAGATCCACGAGAGCGCGTTCTCCTCGCACCCCGCGCGACTGCGGCAGCTCACCGCGCAGCTTCGTGCCCGCGGGTGCCGGGTGGCGCTCATGGACTGCGGCTCCGGCGAGGGCTCCCTGTCGCAATTGCGCAAGGTCGACGTCGATTTTCTCCGGTTGCCCGCGGAGTTCACCCGCGATCTCATCGATCGGCCCCTCGATCGCGAGCTCGTGCTCTCGCTGCACCGGATAGCCCGAGGCATGGGGGCGCGGACAATTGCCGGTCACGTCGAGACCACCGCGGTCGTGGAGGCATTGCGCGGCATGGGTATCGATTACGCGCAGGCCAGCGTCCTGGGTCCCGCGGCACCGCTCGAGTTGCAGCGTACGTCGACCGTCACTGCGACGAAGACGCAGGTCGCCTGAGCAAGCCGGCGAGACACGGCACCTGCAGGATCGGCGCGAAGATGACGACGCCGCAGGTGGCCGCCGGCAACGTGAGGCGGCCATCGGGCGCCGGCGGCGAAGGGAGCGGGCATGGCCCGATGAACCCTTGCAGTCGCTCCTGTCCGTCGGTTTGGCGGTCCAGCGCGCAGACCGCGGCCCTGGCCGATGGGCAGCGCGCTGGATGCGCGCTTCCGGTGGCGGGACCGGCCCGCCCGCCGCGCGTCAGCCCCGTGGCCGCATGTGCGGAAACAGTATCACGTCGCGGATGCTGGGCGCGTCGGTGAGCAGCATGACGAGGCGATCGATGCCCACACCCTCCCCGGCGGTCGGCGGCATGCCGTGCTCCAGCGCGCGTACGTAGTCCTCGTCGTAGTGCATGGCCTCCTCGTCGCCGGCGTCCTTCTCGGCCACCTGCATACGGAATCGCTCGGCCTGATCCTCGGCGTCGTTCAGCTCCGAGAAGCCGTTGGCGATCTCGCGCCCGCCGACGAATAGCTCGAACCTGTCGGTGAGGAAGGGATCGGTGTCGTTGCGGCGGGCCAACGGTGAGACCTCGGCCGGATAGGCCGTGATGAACGTCGGGTCCTTCAGCCGCGACTCCACGGTCTTCTCGAAGATCTCGGTCTGCATCTTGCCGAGTCCGTAGCTCGGCCTCAGCGGAATTCCGAGCCCGCGCGCCACCTCGCGCGCCCTCTCCGCGGTATCGAGCGCGCCGGACGCCAGCCCTGGATTGAAGCGCAGCACCGACTCCTTCATCGTGTAGCGCGCGAACGGTTTGCCGAAGTCGTAGATCTCGCCCTGGTAGCTGACCGCGGTCGTGCCGAGCACGTGCTGCGTCAATCCCCTGAGCATTTCCTCGGTCAGGTTCATGAGATCGTGATAGTCGGCGTAGGCCTCGTAGAATTCCAGCATGGTGAACTCGGGGTTGTGGCGGGTGGAAAGCCCCTCGTTGCGAAAATTCCGATTGATCTCGAACACCTTCTCGAAACCGCCGACCACCAGGCGCTTCAGGTACAGCTCCGGCGCGATGCGCATGTACATCTCCATGTCGAGCGCGTTGTGCCGCGTGATGAACGGCCGCGCCGTCGCCCCGCCCGGGATCGCCTGCATCATGGGCGTCTCCACCTCCAGGAACCCGCGCGCGGTCAGGAACTGGCGGAGGTAATTCACCGTGTCGGAACGCACCTTGAAGGTCTTGCGCGTGACCTCGTTCATGATGAGATCGAGGTAGCGCTGCCGGTATCGCGTCTCGGTGTCGGCCAGTCCGTGCCACTTGTCGGGCAGCGGTCGCAGGGCCTTGGTCAGCAGCCGGATCTCCTCGACCTGCACGGACAGTTCGCCGGTCCTGGTCCGGAACAACAGGCCCTCGGCGCCGATGATGTCGCCGATGTCCCACTGCTTGAAGGCGCCGTAGCCCGCCTCGCCCACCGCGTCGCGGGTGACGTACAACTGCATCCTCCCGGACATGTCCTGCACGTGACAGAAGCTTGCCTTGCCCATGATGCGGCGGGTCATCATGCGCCCGGCGATCCGCACCCGCACGGGAGAGGCCTGCAGCGTGGCGGCGTCCTTCCCGCCGTACTCGGCATGCAGCTCGCCGGTGACGACGTTGCGGCGAAAGTCGTTCGGAAACGCATTTCCGAGCTCCCGCATTGCCGCCAGCTTGGCGCGCCGCTCCGCGACCAGCCGCTCCTCGTCCTGCTCCGGGGGAGTAAGGCTTCCGTCGTCGCGCCTGCTCATGGTTCGCGTCCTACAGGCCGCTCTTCAGACTGGCCTCGAGAAACCGGTCGATGTCCCCGTCGAGCACCGCCTGGGTGTTGCCGACCTCGATCTCGGTGCGCAGATCCTTGATGCGCGACTGGTCGAGCACGTAGGAGCGGATCTGATGCCCCCATCCGATGTCCGTCTTGCTGTCCTCCACCGCCTGCTTCGCGGCGTTTCGCTTCTGCACCTCCAGCTCGTAGAGCTTGGCCTTCAGCATCTTCATGGCCTGCGCGCGGTTCTTGTGCTGCGATCGCTCGTTCTGGCAGGCGACCACGATCCCCGTCGGCACGTGCGTGATGCGGATGGCGGAGTCGGTCTTGTTCACGTGCTGGCCGCCGGCGCCGCTCGAGCGATAGGTATCCACCTTCAGATCCGCCGGATTGACCTCGATATCGATGTCGTCGTCGATCTCCGGCGACACCCACACGGCGGCGAAGGACGTGTGTCGCCGATTGCCGGAGTCGAAGGGCGACTTGCGCACCAGCCGGTGTACGCCGGTCTCCGTGCGCAGCCAGCCGTAGGCATAGTCTCCCTCGACCCTCACCGTCGCGCTCTTGATGCCGGCCACTTCGCCCGCCGAGGCCTCCAGCAGCTCGGTCCTGAATCCGCGCCGGTCCGCCCACTTGAGATACATGCGCAGCAGCATCTCCGCCCAGTCCTGCGCCTCCGTCCCGCCCGAGCCCGCATTGATGTCGAGGAACGCGCTGTGGGCGTCCATCTCGCCGGCGAACATGCGGCTGAACTCCAGCCCCTTCAGGCGTGATTCCAGCCCCTGCAGATCCCTGCAGACGGTGTCGAAGGCCGCGGTGTCCTCTTCGGCGGCCGCAAGCTCCGCGAGTTCCTTCGCCTCGTCCAGGCCGCGCACGATGACGTCGACCGAACCCACCACCCTCTCCAGCGCGGCACGCTCGCGTCCCAGCGCCTGCGCCTCCTCCGGCCTGTTCCACACCGCTGGGTTTTCCAGTTCGCGTCCGACCTCGATCAGCCTCTCGCGCCTGTTTTCGTAGTCAAAGATACCCCCTGAGCTCGTCGAGGCGGGCGTGCATCTCGCGAACCTGGTTCAGAACCGGGTTGAGTTCAATCATCGTTGGCAATGCTCTATAACGAACAGGGGCGCCGTGCCCGACACGGGCCGGCGCCCCGCATGTGTGTTCCTGGCTGGCATTCGGACCGCCGCCCCCTCGACCGGCGCAGCAGGACCGTGCGATCCGAGATGGTACTACACGGAGAATCGGCTGTGGAGCGATGCGGGTGCCGTCGGCCCGCCAACCCGGTGCGCGAGCGGCGCGTTGCCCCGCCTCGCACCTCGGGGGACGCGGCCCCTCAGACGGCCACCTGGCCGCCGCCGACAATGGACAGCACCGGCCCCGCGGCGAGCCTGCCGCGCTCGCGTTCGAGGTAGCCGGTCATCTGCATGGTGCTGATCGGCCCGCTGAAGAGATAGCCCTGCGCCTCGTCGCAGTGATTCTCGCGCAGGAAGCGCACCTGCTCGTGCGTCTCCACACCCTCGGCGATCACGGTGCGCCGCAGGTTGTGCGCCAGACCGATGATGGCCCGCGTGATGACCGCATCATCCTGGTCGTAGGGGATGTCGCTGACGAAAGAGCGATCGATCTTCAGCGTATCGATGGGGAAGCGCTTCAGATAATTGAGCGAGGAGTAGCCGGTGCCGAAATCGTCTATGGCGATGCTCACGCCCAGCTCCTTCAGACGCTGCAGCGTGGCCACCGTGGCGTCGGTATCCTCCATCAGCACGCTCTCCGTGATCTCCACCTCGAGGTAATTGCCGTCGAGGCCGGACTGCCGCAGCGCGTCGGCAACCATCGACGCCACGTCGCACTGTCGGAACTGCCGGGCGCAGATGTTCACCGCCAGGCGCGGGACCGGCAGGCCGCTGTCCAGCCAGATACGCATCTGCGCCAGGCCCTTGCGCAGCACCCACTCGCCGATCGGGATGATCAGGCCGGAGTCCTCGGCGACGGGTATGAAATGCCCCGGACTGACGATGCCCGCATCCGGCCGCTGCCAGCGCACCAAGGCCTCCATACCCTGCAGCCGGCCCGACTGCAGGCTCACCTTGGGCTGGTAGTGCAGCAGGAACTCGCCGCGCTCGATCGCCTGGCGCAGGCCGGACTCGATCCTTATGCGCGCGACGGCGCGCTCGTTCATGCCCGCGGTGAAGAACTGGTAGCCGTTGCGGCCGTTGGCCTTGACCTGATACATGGCCGCGTCGGCGTTCTTCAGCAGGCCGTCGACGTTGTCGTCGTCGTGCGGAAACAGCGTGATCCCGATGCTCGGGGTCACGTACACGTCCTGGCCCTCCAGCGCGAAAGGCTGCGCCATGACATCGAGTATCTTGCGGGCGACAATCCGGGGCTCCTCCGCCCCGCCGAGATTCTCGAGGATGATCGTGAACTCATCTCCGCCCAGGCGTGCGATGGTGTCGCTGTCGCGCACGCACCGCGACAGCCGCTCCGCCGCCAGGCTGAGCAGCCGATCGCCCGCCTGATGACCGAGGGTGTCGTTGACCGCCTTGAAGCGATCGAGGTCCAGGACCATCAGTGCCACGCAGCTCTGGCGGCGCGTCGCATTCGCCAGCGCGTATTCCAGGCGATTGTGGAACAACGTGCGATTGGCCAGGCCGGTGAGACTGTCGTAGTGCGCCAGGCGCTGAAGGTTCAGCTCCGCGCGCTTGCGCTCGATGGCCTGCCGCAGGGCGCGCGCGACGCCATGGCCGTCGCCCTTGCCCTTGACGAGATACTCCTGCGCCCCGGAGTGCAGCAGCTCCAGTATCGCCCGTTCCTCGTCAACGGCGCTGAACACGACCACGGGGATCTCCTTGCGTACGGCGACCAGCCGCTTGACGGTGCGCACGCCACGTGAGTCGGGAAGATTCAGATCGGTGAGCACGACATCGTAGCCGTCGCCGTTCAGGGCGATGAGGCCGGCCTTCAGGTCGTGCACGTGGTGCAGGACGAGACGCGCGCCCTCCGAGGCCGCCAGCCGCTCGCGCACCAGCCGCGCGGCATCGTCGTCGTCTTCGATGAAGAGGACGCGGATCGATCTGGCGGCATCGGTAGCGCTCATGTCCCCCACATCCCGGCAAGACTCCACGGCTGGCGCGACAGGGCTCACCGGGGATAGCGGCCGGGAGGGGGGGGACTTGAGGTACACCGGCCGGCCGCGTGCGTGGTCACGCAGTGGGTGCACGCCTCGGCAATCGCCGCCAGAATCGCCAGAGATTGCCTCGCCGCAACGTGTACGAGGCCCGGGGGAGATGAACGGTGATCGCCGCCAGCGCGCCGCCCCGCAGCGCCGCCAGCAGGGGCGCAAGACAAGTGGAATCAAGTGCCTGCATCGATTGGTCCTGCACACCGTCGGCCTCCCCTGCCGCAGGCCCGGGGCCGACGGCCGGCACGTAGAGCCAGCGGCCCGTGGCCGGCGGACGCGGCGGCGGCGCCTCCAGGCAGGGCAGGCCCCCCGCCATGGCCAGGCCGGCGGCCAGCGGGACATCGGTGACCACCGCAGCCCACGCGGCAGCGGGCCGCGGCAGGACGCCGGCGCCCCAGAACCATACGCCGTTCACCGCCGGTTCGCCGCGGCCCTCGCGGGCGGCATTCACCGGGCTGCGGTGCAGCACCATCTGCACGTCGTTGGCGAGTCGCTGCCAGCGGCGCGCCTCGGCGCCGCGCGGGAGGAACGGGTCGATGTGATGGCCGCGAACGGCCCGGGGGGGCACGGTCCTGAGCGCCGGCGGTGCATCCGTCCGCAGGTACCAGCGCCCCGGATCGCGCCCGACCAGCAGGCGGATCCCCTCCTCGGCGAGCGCCTCGTTGACCTCCGCCACCAGACGCACGGCCTCCTCCATGGCCAGATCGAACGTGGCTGCATCGAAGAGCAGCAGCCTGCCCATGTCGGGTCGCAGGTGCACGGGGTCGGCGCACAGCCACGCGCCGTCGACAGACGCGTTCGGGAGATCGAAAAGTGCGCTGACCGCCGCGACGGGAAGGTCGGCGTCGGCCGCCGCGCCGATGCCGAACAGGCCGAAAAGGATGTCATGGAATCCTTCGGGGCCGGTGCGGTGTTGCTCGTTGCCACGCATGAGGATCAGCCGGAGCGCCGGCGCCGCCCCGAACGCCTCGCAATAGGAGCGATCCGACGACGCAGGCTCGAACAGCGCGGGCGCCAGCACATGCGCCTCGGCGGGAGCATCTGAAGGCCTGGTCGCGAGCGGCGGCATCGGGGGACGATGCCAAGTCAGGGACGAGCTGTCCACACCCGGATGCGTGCGCACGCCGGGCGAAGGCATCTCGTCACATGCGTGGCCGCGCCGCGGCGACACGGCCCGCCGCGCCCGGCGCTCACTGCATGTGGGCCAGGACTGCCCGCTTGACCGCCTCGAGATCCGCCTCCACCTGCACCAGGGGCGCGGTGCTCTGCTTGATGGCCGTGTCCGGATCCTTGAGCCCGTGTCCCGTGAGCGTGCAGACGATCGTGCTGCCGTCGGGTATCTTTCCGGACCTGACATCGCGCAGCGCGCCGGCCAGGGAGGCCGCCGAGGCGGGCTCGCAGAAGACGCCCTCGCGCTCCGCGAGCAGCTTCTGCGCCGCGAGGATCTCCGCGTCGCTGCATTCGTCGAACCAGCCGCCGGACTCCCGCTGCACCGTCCACGCCGAATCCCAGCTCTGCGGATGGCCGATCCGGATCGCGGTGGCGACGGTTTCCGGATTGTCGACCATGTGGCCCCGGAGAAAAGGCGCGCTGCCAGCCGCCTGGTAGCCCACCATCTTCGGACGGTTGCCGACGATCGCGCCGCCGGCATAACGGCAGTGCCCGCTGCAGTACGCGCACGCGGCCGTCACGTGGTCACCGGAGGCCGAGGAATACTCGCAGTAACCGATCCAGTGCGCCGTGATGTTGCCGGCATTGCCGACCGGAAGGCAGTGATAGTCGGGCGCGCGGCCCAGCTCTTCCACGATCTCGAAGGCAGCGGTCTTCTGCCCCTGCAGCCGGAACGGGTTGATCGAGTTGACGATGGTCACCGGCGCATGCTGCGCGACCTGCTTGACCAGCTCCATGCCGGCATCGAAGTTGCCCTTGATCTGCAGCACCACCGAGCCGTGCATCATCGCCTGGGCGAGCTTGCCCATCGCGATCTTCCCCTCGGGTATCAGCACGAACGCGGTGATGCCCGCACGCGCCGCATACGCCGCCGCCGACGCCGAGGTATTGCCCGTGGAGGCACAGATGATCGCGCGCGCCCCCGCCTCCACGGCCTTGGTCACCGCCATGGTCATGCCGCGATCCTTGAAGGAGCCGGTCGGGTTCAATCCCTCGAACTTGACGTAGATGTCGACGTCCCTGCGCAGGTCGCGCGGGATGTTGTTCAGGCGGATGAGAGGCGTGTTGCCCTCCCCGAGGCTGATGATGCGCGTGTCGTCGTGCACCGGCAGGCGGTCGCGGTAGCGCTCGATGAGACCCGTGTAGCGTGCGTTGATCAGCATCTCTCTGTCACCCGGTTTCCAGCATGGCGGCCGCGCCCTACGCGAGCGTCTCCAGGCGCAGGCGCGTCACCCTGCCCTTGACCGACTCCAGCGCCTCGATCTTCACCAGGGCCTCGTTCACCGCCTGCTCGCGCACGCGCTGTGTCAGCAGGATGATGGGTACGTGCTGCTCGCCCTCGACGGGTTCGCGCTGGCGTATGGCCTCGATGCTGATGTCGGAGTCGGCGAGGATGCGGGTGATGTCCGCCAGCACGCCCGGCTTGTCCAGCGCCGTGATGCGCAGGTAATAGGTCGTGAGGACGCGTTCCATCGGCAGGACGGACACGTCGGACATGGCGTCCGCCTGGAAGGCGAGGTGCGGCACCCGGTGCTGCGGATCGGCGGTCAGGGCGCGGGTGACGTCGACGAGATCGGCGACCACCGCGGAGGCCGTCGGTTCGGCGCCGGCGCCGGCGCCGTAGAACAGCAGGGGGCCGACCGCGTCGCCGCGGACGAGCACGGCATTCATGACGCCGTCGACGTTGGCGATGAGGCGCCGCTCGGGTATCAGTGTCGGGTGCACGCGCAGCTCGATGCCCTCCTCGCTGCGGCGCGCGATCCCCAGCAGCTTGACGCGATAGCCCAGCGCCTCGGCGTTGACGACGTCCTCGCGCGCGACACCGGTAATGCCTTCGACGTGCACCTTGTCGAACTGGAGCGGAATTCCGAAGGCGATGGAGGCGAGGATCGTGAGCTTGTGCGCGGCGTCGATACCCTCGATGTCGAAGGTGGGGTCGGCCTCGGCGTAACCCCTGGCCTGCGCATCCTCGAGCGCCCCGGCGAACTCGCGACCGTGGTTGCGCATCTCGGTGAGGATGAAGTTGCAGGTGCCGTTGATGATGCCCGCGAGCCACTGCACGCGGTTGGCCGCCAGCGACTCGCGGATCGCCTTGATGATCGGAATGCCGCCGGCGACCGCCGCCTCGAATGCCACCATTACGCCCTTCTCTCGCGCGCGCGCGAAGATTTCGTTGCCATGGGTCGCGATCAGCGCCTTGTTGGCCGTGACGACGTGCTTGCCGTTGTCGATCGCCCCGAGCACGAGGTCCCTGGCCACGGTATAGCCGCCGATGAGCTCGACCACCACGTCCACCTCCGGATCGCCGACTATCGCAAACGCATCCTCGATGAGCCTGGCCCTGCCGCCGGCGATCGCCTCGGCGCGTGCGCGGTCCTTGTCCGCCACCACGGTGATGCGTATCGGACGGCCGGCGCGGCGCGTGATCTCCTCCTGGTTGCGCGCCAGCACCGCGAAGGTGCCGCCGCCGACCGTGCCTATCCCCATCAGCCCCACTCGTATCGGATTCATGATTGTTATGGTTCGTCGCTGGTAATCGGTCACTGTTCCGCGTACGCCGATCCTCGGGCCGGCGGGCGGCCCGGGCCCCAGGATCAGCGCTCAGGTGCCGTCAACGACGCCGTCGGCCCTCAGCATCTCCTTGATGCCGCGCACCGCCTGGCGCGTGCGATGCTCGTTCTCGATGAGGCCGAAGCGCACGTGGCCGTCGCCGTACTCCCCGAAACCGACGCCCGGCGACACGGCCACCTTCGCGTCCGCCAGCATCTTCTTGCAGAATTCGAGCGAACCCGTCTTCCGGTACGGCTCCGGGATCGGCGCCCACACGAACATCGTCGCCTTCGGTTTTTCCACCGTCCAGCCGGCGGCGTTCAGACCCTCGCACAGTACGTCGCGGCGGCGCCGGTACATGTCGCAGATCTCCTTCACGCAGTCCTGCGGTCCCTCCAGCGCCGCGATGGCCGCTACCTGCACCGGCGTGAACACCCCGTAATCGAGATATGACTTCATGCGCGCCAGCGCCTTCACCAGCACCGGATTCCCAACCATGAAGCCGATGCGCCAGCCCGGCATGTTATAGCTCTTCGACAGGGTGAAGAATTCCACCGCGACGTCCTTGGCCCCCGGTACCTGCAGGATCGACGGCGCCACGTACCCGTCGAACACGAGATCGGCGTAGGCGAGATCCTGGACCACCCAGATGCCATGCTCCCTGGCGATGTCGACGACCTTCCCGAAGAACGTCAGATCCACGCACTCGGTGGTGGGGTTGCTCGGATAGTTGAGCAGCAGCACCTTCGGCTTCGGCCAGGAGTCGCGGATGGCCTTCTCGAGCTCGGCGAAGAAATCGATGCCGGTGCCGCACGGCACGTGACGGATGTCCGCGCCGGCAATCACGAAGCCGTAGGGATGAATGGGATAGGCGGGATTCGGCACCAGCACCGCGTCGCCGCGGTCGACGATCGCCATGGCCAGGTGCGCAAGGCCCTCCTTGGAGCCGATGGTGACGATCGCCTCGCTCTCCGGGTCGAGATAGACCTCGTAACGATCCTTGTACCAGTCGCAGATGGCCTTGCGCAGGCGCGGGATGCCGCGCGAGACCGAGTAGCGGTGGGTGTCCCCGCGCTGGGCGACCTCGATCAGCTTGTCGACGATGTGCCTGGGGGTGGGCTGATCCGGATTGCCCATGCCGAAATCGATGATGTCCTCGCCGCGGCGGCGGGCGGCCATCTTCAGCTCCTGCACGGTGTTGAAGACATACGGAGGCAGGCGTTCAATTCTGGAGAACTGTGTGTTGCTCATCGCGGTCCAAGGGAGAGAGATTGAGTTCGTGCCGGTTTCCCCTGTCCCTTCCGGGAACCCGGGCCGGCGGTATGCCTTCGAGAACCTGTGTGCCAGACCCAAAGGTTTGAGAAGGTACATAGCAGGTACAGTTGTGTCAAACTCCGACCCGTAACCACGCTTGCGAACGCCGAAGAAATGTCCGAAAGCCTCACCCTCGCCCGCCAGCAGACGCTTGCGCCCGCCGCCCTGGAGGACCGTCACCTCGAACAGGTGCTCAACAGCCTGCTCGATGCCCGCCTCGACTACGCCGATCTCTATTTCGAGCACAGCCGTTCGGAGAGCTGGACGCTGGAAGACGGCATCGTCAAGGAAGGTTCGCACAGCATCGGCGAGGGCGTGGGCGTGCGCGCGGTCGCGGGCGAGAAGACCGGATTCGCCTATGCCGATGAGATCGCCATGCCGGCGCTGCAGAACGCCGCCGGCGCCGCGCGCGCGATTGCCGGCCGCGGCGGCGATGGCGGCGGGCTCGTCTGGCGGCGGCCCGCGGGCAGGCTGCTGTACAGGCCGCTGGACCCGGTCGAGACCCTGGCGGCCGAGGAGAAGGTGCGGTTGCTGCAGGAGATCGACGCCTACGCCCGATCGCTCGATCCGCGCGTCACGCAGGTCATCGTCAGCCTCACCGGGCAGCGAAGATCGGTGCTGGTGGCCGCCAGCGACGGCACGCTGGCGGGCGACGTGCGCCCACTCGTCCGCCTGAACGTCACGACCATCGTGGAGGCAGGGGGGCGGCGTGAGACCGGAAGCTACGGCGGTGGGGGACGTATCGGATACGAGTGGCTGACCGCCGATGGCCGCACCCGGCATTTCGCGCGCGAGGCGGTGCGCCAAGCCTTGCTCAACCTGGACGCCAGGCCCGCGCCGGCCGGCGAGATGACGGTGGTGCTGGGGCCGGGCTGGCCCGGGATCCTCCTGCACGAGGCGATCGGCCACGGGCTGGAGGGCGATTTCAACCGCAAGGGCACCTCGGCGTTCGCCGGTCGCATCGGCGAGCGTGTGGCCGCCCCCGGGGTCACCGTCGTGGACGATGGCACGCTCGCCGACCGCCGCGGTTCCCTCAATGTCGATGACGAGGGCACGCCCACCCAGTGCACGGTCCTCATCGAGGACGGCATCCTGCGCGGCTATATGCAGGACAAGCAGAATGCGCGGCTGATGAAGCTGCCGCCGACCGGCAACGGCCGCCGCCAGTCCTATTCGCACCGGCCCATGCCGCGGATGACCAACACCTACATGCTGCCCGGCCCGCACGACCCGCGGGAGATCATCGCCACCGTCGATCGCGGCCTTTATGCCGTGAATTTCGGTGGCGGCCAGGTCGACATCACCAACGGCAAATTCGTGTTCTCCGCCGCCGAGGCCTATCTCATCGAGAACGGCAAGGTAACCCGCCCCGTGAAGGGCGCCACCCTCATCGGCAACGGCCCCGACGTGCTCACCCGCGTCAGCATGATCGGCAATGACCTGGAGCTCGACGCGGGCGTGGGCACCTGCGGCAAGAACGGCCAGTCCGTGCCCGTGTGCGTCGGGCAGCCGACACTGCGCATCGACAATCTGACCGTCGGCGGCACGAGTTCCAGGGGCCACTAGGCGCGCGCACGGCGCGCCCGGATCCGCACGCGCCCCACGAAGGCCCCGAGGAGCCTCAGAATCGCGGCAGGTCCGGATGCGGCAGCTCGCCGCCGTGGACGTGCATGCCTCCGAGCTCCACGCAGCGCGCGAGAGTGGGTACCGCCTTGCCGGGATTCAACAGGCCGAAGGAGTCGAACACCCGTTTGACGGCGTGGAAGTGCTGCAGCTCGAGTGCGCCGAACTGTACGCACATCTGGTCGAGCTTCTCCACGCCTACGCCGTGCTCGCCGGTCACCGTGCCTCCCACCCTGACGCTCAGCTCGAGGATGTCGCCGCCGAATCGCTCTGCCCTGGCGAGCTCGCCGGGCCTGTTCGCGTCATACATGATGAGCGGATGCAGGTTTCCGTCCCCGGCGTGAAACACGTTGGCCACCGGCAGGCCGTATTCCCGCGACAGATCGGCGATGCGACGCAGGACGTGCGCGAGTTGATGGCGCGGGATGGTGCCGTCGACACAGTAGTAGTCCGGCGCCAGCCGCCCCACGGCCGGGAAGGCCGCCTTGCGACCGGCCCACAACTGCCGGCGTTCGGCCTCGTCGACCGCCACGCGCAGCGCCATGGCGCGATGCGCCTGCAGGACCTCGCGCACGCGCTGCAGCTGCGCGGAAACCTCGGCGGGCACGCCGTCGAGCTCGCAGATGAGGATCGCCTCGGCATCGGTCGGATAGCCCGCGTGTACGAAGTCCTCGGCGGCGCGGGTCGCCAGCCTGTCCATCATCTCCAGGCCCGCGGGCAGGATACCGGCGGCGATGATACCGGCCACGGCATTGCCGGCGTCCTCGATGCTCGCGAAGGCCGCCAGGACCACCTGGGCCGAGGTCGGGATCGGGAGCAGTCGCACGGTGACCTCCATGATGATCGCGAGCATCCCCTCCGAGCCGTGCATCAGCGCCAGCAGGTCATACCCGGGCGCGTCCAGCGCCTGGGAGCCGATGTCCAGCCACTCGCCATCGATGGTCAATGCCCTGACCCGCAGCACGTTGTGCACGGTGAGGCCGTACTTCAGGCAGTGCACGCCACCGGAATTCTCCGCGACGTTGCCGCCGATGCTGCAGGCGATCTGCGAGGACGGGTCGGGCGCGTAGTAGAGGCCGTGCGCCGCGGCCGCCTCGCTGATGGCGAGATTGCGCACGCCGGGCTCGACGACCGCCGTGCGTCCGAACGGGTCGAGATCGAGGATGCGGTTGAAGCGCGCCAGGCTGAGCAACACCCCGTTGCGGTGGGGCAGCGCGCCGCCGGAGAGGCTGGTTCCGGCGCCGCGCGCGACCACCGGCACCCGCCGCCCATGGCAGAGCCGGAGCACCGCCTGCACCTGCTCGGCGGTGCGCGGCATGACCACCACGCGCGGCAGCTGCCGGTAGGCGGAAAGACCGTCGCACTCGTAAGGGCGCATCGCCTCCTCCTCGGCGATCACCGCGCCCGCGGGCAAAACCGCCCGCAGCGCCGAGACGAGGTCGGTCCGGTTCCCGTCCCGGGTGTGCCGTCCGCCCTGCATCGTCGCCATCGGTGCCGTCCTCAGCTCGACGCCCGGACCTTCTCGCGCGCCTGCGCCGGCTCGAAGACGTAGCCCTTCGGTACGACGGCGATGCCGCGGTCGGTCACCACGAAATGCCGGCAGTCGACCTCCTCGTCGAAGCCGATCCGGCTGCCCGGCGGGATGCGCACGTACTTCTCCACGATGCAGTTGCGCAGGCGCGCGCCCTCGCCGACGTGCACGCCGGAGAACAGGATGGCGTTCTCGACGGTGGCCGCGTCCTCGACGCGCACGTGCGGGAACAGCACGCTGTGGTTGACTCCGCCGCCCGCGATGACCGTGCCGCCGGCCACGATGGAGTTGACGAAGATCCCCTCGTTGCAGGACTTGCCCGGCACCGTGCGTGCCGGCGGACTCTGCGGCTGGTAGGTGCGGATGGGCCAGTCAGCCTGGTAGAGATCCAGGGGCGACTCGACGTGCAGCAGGTCCATGTTCGCCTGATAGTAGGCGTCCAGCGACGACATCCGCCGCCAGTAACGATCCTGCGAGACGCGGCCCGCGCTGCCCCCGAAGCGGTAGACCACCATGCGTGCCTTGCCGAGCAGCTCCGGCAGCAGCGCCTCGCCGATGTCCAGGCTGCTCGTGCCGGTGATGATCGGCATCGCGAGGGTCTTCAGCAGCACCTCCTTGTTGAATACGAAGATCCCCATGGACGCCGCGTGGCCGGCGAGCCCGGCGGCGGCCGGGGGATGGTGACAGGAAACGATCTCGTCGCGCCCGTTGACACCGAGCACCGGCAACGCCGGGTCGCGCTGGGGGTCCTCCGGCGGCAGGCAGGCAACGGTCACCGCCGCGCTCGCGCGGCGATGGAAATCGATCATGGCGGCGTAGTCCATGCGGTAGACGTAGTCGCCCGAGACCACCGCGACGACGTCGCCCCGGTTGCGCTCCAGGATATAGGCATTCTGCCTCAGCGCGTCGCTGGCGCTCCCGTAGCCCATCCTGCCGGCCTGCATCTGCGGCGAAACGGGGGTCACGAACTCGCCGATCTCGGGATTGAAGACCGACCAGCCGTCGCGCAGGTGTTTGTGCAGCGAATGCGACATGTACTGGGTCAGGACCAGCATGCGGCGCAGGCCGGAGTGCAGGCAGTTGGTCAGGGCGAAGTCGATGGTCCGGTACAGCCCCCCGAAGGGCACCGCGGCCGAGGCCCGGGCCGCGGTCAGGGGCTTCAGTTCCTCGGCCGAGCCGATGGCGAGCACCACCGCTATGGCATCTTCCGCCGCGGACATCTCTCAACCCTTTCATCAGGTTTGTGCTTCAACTGTATTACAATCGGGAAAATTCGAACGGGACTTCAGAAGATCCGGCTCGAGGCCGCGTGCGACGGCTCGCCTGGACCCCCGCTGCCCACCCCGACAACGGCGAGCATACACCAGACATGGCCGAGGAGATTCTCATCAACGTGACGCCGCAGGAAACGCGGGTGGCGTTCATCGAGAACGGGGTGCTGCAGGAGGTCATCGTAGAGCGCAACCGCCGCCGCGGCCTCGTCGGCAACATCTATCTCGGCAAGGTCTCCCGGGTGCTGCCCGGCATGGGCGCGGCGTTCGTGGAAATCGGTCTGCAGCGGACCGCCTTCCTGCACATCTCCGACATCCTCGCGGTGGAACAGGCGTCCGCCAACGGCGGCGGACCGATCACCATCGACCAGATCCTCAGGGAGGGACAGGAGATCCTCGTGCAGGTGGCCAAGGATCCGCTGGGCACCAAGGGGGCGCGGCTCACCACCCAGATCTGCATTCCTTCGCGCTACCTGGTGTTCATGCCGCACAGCCAGACGATCGGCATCTCACAGCGGATCGAGAACGAGCAGGAGCGGGCCCGGCTGCGCGACATTCTCACCCGCCGCGGCGCGGGACTGGCGGGCGACAACGGCGATGGCGTCATCAACGCCGACGCCGCGCAATCCTCCCCGGGCGGGTTCATCGTGCGCACGGCCGCCGAGGGCATCGACGAGGAGAGCATCGCCAGCGACGTGGAGTTCCTGCAGCGGCTGTGGCAGTCGATCCAGTCCCACATCTCGCAGGCCACGGCGCCGGCGCTGGTGCACGACGATCTGCCGCTGCTGCTGCGCACCGTGCGCGACCTCGCGGCCCGCGAGGTCGAGGTTATCCGCGTAGACTCGCGCGAGAACTACACGCGCCTGAAGGAGTTCGTCCAGGAGTTCATCCCTGATCTGGGCGAGCGGATCGAGCACTATCCTGGCGAGCGGCCCATCTTTGATCTTTACTCGGTGGAGGACGAGATCCAACGCGCGCTGGAACGACGCGTGGATCTGAAGTCCGGCGGTCACCTGATCTTCGATCAGACCGAGGCAATGACCACCGTCGACGTGAACACCGGCGCCTTCGTCGGCCACCGCAATCTCGAGGAGACGATCTTCAAGACCAACCTCGAGGCGGCCCAGGCGATCGCGCGGCAGCTGCGGCTGCGCAACCTGGGAGGGATCATCATCGTCGACTTCATCGACATGGCCGACCCCGATCACCAGCGCCAGGTCCTGCGCGCGCTCGAACGCAGCCTGGAGCGCGACCACTCCAAGGTGGTGGTCAGCGAGATCACCTCGCTCGGACTGGTGCAGATCACCCGCAAGCGCACGCGCGAGAGCCTCGAGCACGTGCTGTGCGAGCCCTGTCCGACCTGCCAGGGACGCGGCTCGATCAAGACGGCCGAGACCGTCTGCTACGAGATCTTCCGCGAGATACTGCGCGAGGTCCGCCAGTTCGAGACGCAGAAACTCCTGGTGGTCGCGGCGCGCGAGGTCGTGGACCGCCTGACGGACGAGGACTCGCAAGCCGTGGCAGAGCTTGAAGAATTCATCAAGCGCCCGATCCAGTTCCAGGTCGAGCCGATGTATTCGCCGGAACAATTCGACGTGGTGCTACTCTGATTCTGCCTGATGGTCAAGCGGATCACCCTCGAGTTCCTGAATATATTGTGGAAGACCACGGCAGTGCTGGTCGTGGGCGTGGCCGTGGCGGTCAGCGTGGTCAGACTGCTGCTGCCGGGGATCGATCGCTATCGCGAGCCGATTGCGCATTGGGTCAGCAAACAGATCGCTCAGCCGGTGGAATTCGACACGATCACTGCCAACTGGCAGGGGTGGACGCCGGTCATCGAGCTGAGCAACGTGCGCCTGACGGACGCGGACGGCGGGAAATCCGTTACCCGCTTCGCGCGGGCGAGCTTCGCCCTGGATCCCATCCGGTCCCTGGAGCGGCGCGAGGTCGTCCCCGGGCAGCTCGTGGTCAGCGGCATGGAGATCTCGCTCGCGCGCAGCGAGGACGGCAGCATACGGCTCGAGGGCGTCGGCGAGGGCGAGACCGCCGTTTCGAGCCTCAGGAAGAATGCACTGGCCTACTGGCTGCAGACTCAGCAGCAGCTGACCATCGAGGAGGCGGCCATCACCTGGAACGACGATCGCCTGCTCAAGCCCCTCATCTTCTCGAACGTCTCGCTGGAGATACGCAGCGACGGGCGGCGCCGCCAGTTCAACGGGCGCGCCCGACTGCCCGGCTCCGACAGCGAATTCGAGTTCCGCCTCGACGCCGACGGCGATCTGCTGACCAACACATGGTCGGGCACGATGTACCTCGAGGGCCATGGCATCGATCCGCAGTCGCTGCTCGAATACAAGCGCTGGCTGGGCCTGGAGGTGGTCGGAGGACAGCTCGATTTCCAGTTCTGGAGCGACTGGAACAATGCACGGGTCAGCCGCGTGATCGGCGCCTTTTCGGCCGGCGGATCGGAGGTCGGCGCGCGTGGTCATCGCATTCGGCTGCAGCAGATGCGCGGCAACGTGGACGCCCGGCGCACCGAACCGGGACTGTGGCTGCTGAATGTCAGTTCCCTGCGGGTCAGTACCGCCAACGGCTCCTGGCCCGACAACCGGATCGTCATGCGGCTGAAACGCCCTCGGACGCCTGCCAACACGCCGGAGCTGCAGATCAACGTCGACTACCTGAAGCTCGACGACGTGATCCCCGTGGCCAGCAGCATCACCGCGTTGCCGCCGCAGGTGCGCGACGCGCTGACATCGATGGGTCCGCACGGTGCGGTGCGTGATCTCCGCCTGCGATACACGCCCTCGGCAGCGCCCGGGGAACAGACCGCGCTCAGCGCGGATTTCGAAGACCTGGGCATCCGCAGCGCAGGCAGCCGCCCGGAGCTCGACGGCCTGCGCGGTTCCATCGCCGCGGCGGCCGACGGCGGCACCGTGACGCTCGATTGCGATCGCGTGACGGTCTCCGCACCGACGCTCTACGACCAGCCGATCATCCTGACCCGCCTGGATGGCAGGCTCGGGCTGAGCCGCACGGGCGATGGCTGGCGGCTCACCACCGATGGTCTCAGCGTCGCCAACGGCGATTTCGACGTGACCGCGTTCGGGAACATCGCCACGCGCGCCGGTGCCGCACCGCAGGCGCAGCTGTTCGCGCGCGTCGATCACGTCAGCGCGCGGCGCATCAAGGACTACCTGCCCAAGGTCGGCGTATCGCCGAAGGTCCGCGACTGGTTCAGCCACGCGTTTCCCTCGGGACGCGTCGACGGCGGCGGCATCGTCGTGCGCGGCCCCCTCGATAAATTCCCCTTCGACGGCAAGGACGGACGGTTCGAGGCGCGCCTGCACGTCGTGGACGCGGAACTGCTGTTTCGCCCGAAGTGGCCAGTCGTCACCAAGGTCAACGGCGACGTGGCGTTCGCCGGCCGCAGCATGACGGTGTTCGTGCCGCGGGCAGAGACCCTCGGCGCGGAGCTGACCGAGACCACGGCACTCATTCCGGACCTGTACGCCAAGGAGAAGCTGCTGCTCATCGATGGCACCGCCAGGGGCCCGACTGCCGAGGGTCGGAAGTACCTGCTCGAGAGTCCGCTCAGGAACAAGGTCCCGGACGTGCCCGACCTTCTGTCCGACGCCGGCCGGATCGACCTGGCCCTCAGCCTGCGCATCCCGCTGCGACCGGTGCCCAACGAGGTCAAGGGTATGGTCAAATTGCAGGACGCGGTACTGCGGCCCCGGCAGCTGAAGAGCGAGATCAGATCGGTAAGCGGCACGCTCACCTTCACCCAGAAGGGCTTCGAAGCCACGGGCCTGCAGGG
This sequence comes from Gammaproteobacteria bacterium, assembly GCA_022071965.1. GTDB lineage: Bacteria > Pseudomonadota > Gammaproteobacteria > JAJPIJ01 > JAJPIJ01 > JAJVHZ01. The sequence goes on along the minus strand of JAJVIQ010000009.1, from coordinate 160,880 downwards.
TGTCTACGCCGACAGGCCGGTGGCATTGAGCATCGAGGGGACCTCGGAAAAGGGACGGCTGGACGCGCAGTTCACCCTCGGCGGACGCGGCGATACGGCCTATCTCGCCGATCGCCTGAAGGCATTGACGCCAGCCATCGCCGGTTGGCTGGAGCGCCACAGGGCGCTCGAGCACGCCGTCGGAGAAACGGACTGGCAGGTGAGCGCGCAACTGAAGAAGGCCGCTGGCGGCGTGGCGCGAGTCACCGATCTCCGCATCGCTTCCACGCTCGCGGGCATGCAGCTGGAGCTGCCTTCGCCGCTGGGCAAGGGTCGGGCGGAATCGCGCCCGCTGGCCATACATGTCGACCTGGCGGAGACGGCCAGCCGCGGCATCGATTTCAGCCTGGGCAACGAACTGCACGGCGCGCTGCTGCTCGCCGAGGGCGCGGAAGGCACCACCCGCCTGAAGCGCGCCGCGCTGCGTTTCGGGGACGCCCCGGCGAGCCTGCCCTCCGACGACACGGTCTCGATCACCGGCACTACCTCCGAGCTGTCGATAAACGACTGGCTGGACGCGCTTTACGAACGCATGTCGCTGGGGGGGGCCGTCGGCAGCTCCTCGGCGCCGCCGATACCGATCTGGATAGACCTGGGCGCCGAGCGCCTGCAGGCGCTCGGGCGCAACTTCGGGCACGTGCGCGTGCGCGGCGACAGCGGGCGCACGCACTGGAAACTGCACGTCGTCGGTGACCAGATCGAGGGCGACGTCATCATTCCGCATTACCTCAGGCAGATGCCCAGCAAGGCGGATCTGCGCAAGCTGCACATTCCGCCGCGCGCGGTCGCCACCGTCACGCCGATCAACGTGAACCCCGGCCGCATGCCGCCCTTCAGCATCACGGTCGACGATCTCGCCTACCAGACCGTGAGCCTGGGCCGCGGCGAGCTGCGCACGTCACCGGTCGCCAACGGTCTGAAGATCGAGACACTGACGTTCGAGTCGCCGGCGTCGAAGATCAGCGCCCAGGGCGAATGGATTTACGCCGACGAGGTGCACACCTCGCGCTTCAGCATCGATGTGGATGCCGCGGATCTCGGCGAACTGCTGGGCCAGTTCGGCTACGACGTCACGGCGGTCGAGGGCGGCAAGACGGCCATCGACATAAACGCCTCGTGGGCCGGAAGTCCCGCCGACTTCACGCTCGAGCGGCTGCATGGATCGATGGCCATGAACATCGAGGACGGCCGTTTCCTCGACGTCGACAACCCGGCCGTCGGGCGTTTCTTCGGTCTGTTGAGCATACAGGCCCTGCCGAAGCGGCTGATGCTCGATTTCAACGACCTCTTCGCCAAGGGCATGGGCTTCGATCGGATCAGCGGCAGCTTCGAGTTCGACGGCGGCAATGCCTATACCAACAACCTGGTGATGGACGCCTCCTCGGCGCGCATCGAGGTCACGGGGCGCACCGGGCTTGCGGGGCAGGATTACGACCAGGTGGCCACCGTCACGCCGATGATCTCCGACAGCCTTCCGGTGGCGAGCGCCATTTTCGGGCCAGTGGGCGCCACGGTGGGCGCGGCGATCTTCATCGGCAAGAAATTGATCCCGGAACTGCCGGGTCAGATCGACAAGCTGCTCGCCAAGCAGTACACCATCACCGGGTCGTGGAAGGACCCGAAGGTCGAGCAGGTGCACGGCCACTCCGGCGAGAACGTCAGTCCGGCACCCACCGCGGACGGGTGACGCCGGTGACCGGCCCGGCGGACGCCGCCGTCATGTGCACGGTCCGTCCACCCGGCGCGTGCATCCCGAAGCGCTGGGCACGCTATTGCCCCAGGATGCTCACCTCCGCGCGGCGTGCCTCGACAAGAGTTCCGCTGCCGGTGGAGTCCGCCGGCTGGCGCAGGACGATGCGTTCGCGCGCGATGCCGGCCGCCACTAGCGCCGCCCAGGTGGCCCCGGCCCGGTTCCTTGCCAGGGCGGCGTTGAGCTCCCGGGAGCCGCGCGGATCGTGGAATCCCTGAATCACCGCCCGGGCCTCCGGATGCCCGTCGAGATAGCTGACGATCGGTGCCAGCACCTCGCCGGCGTCGGCGGGCAGCTCCCATTTCGCGGTATCGAAGTAGAGCTTTGCGGCCGGCGGTACGGCGGCGGCGACGGGCTGCGCGGCCGGCGGGTAATAGACGTCGTGATGCGGCGCGGCGTAGTGCGGTCCGGTCCACTCGGGTAACGTGGGGGCGGCGGTACGGACCTGGGCGTTGGGGTCCTCGATGACATACGCGGGTGACACCGCCGCTGATTCCCCGGCCTTCTGCGCCGGTGCCGCCGGGGTGCTCTCCTGCACCGCCGACTCCTCCGTCGGCGCCGCCGGGACGCTCTCCTGCGCAGCCGACTCCTCCGTCGGCGCCGCCGGGACGCTCTCCTGCGCAGCCGCCACTTCAGCCGGTGCCGGCTCCGGCGTTGCCATCACCGCGCCGGGCTCCTGCGTTGTCGGTGCGGTCGCAATCTCCGGCGCGGCGGCAAGGGGTGCCGACACCACGGGCGGCGGCACGTAGACGTCGTGGTGGTAGACGGGCGGCTGTGGGCCTTCCCAGGCCGGCAGCCGTACGGGTTCGGTTCGAACCTGGGCGTTGGGATCGGTGAGCGTATAGGGCGGGCCGGCGGCCGGGGGCTCGGTCTCGGCCGTGACCGGTGCGGGTTCGCTGGCATGGGACTCGACCTCGACCGCGGCAGGGGGCGCGACGGCCGCAGGCGCCCGGGCCTCGACGGCAGGAGGGGACATCTCCGCGGAAGCGGCCTCGTCTCCGGTCGCGGCCGGGGGGGCTTGCGGAGCGCTCGGCACGATCGTCACCGCCGGAGGCAACGGCTCACCGGCCGGCGTCGTCACGGGTGTCGACAGTGCCGTACCGGCCTCACCGGCGCAGCACGCTGCCGACGAGCCGGGCCCGTAGCCGCGCCACCACAGCAGCAGCAGCAGCAACCCGAGCAGCACGGCGACCGTCAGCCGCACGTGATCGAGGACCCGCGTCTCCTCCTCGCCCGCCCTCGCCTCTTGCCTGTCCATGCGGCCCCCGGTCTAATCGGCGGGTCGGCCGACGGTGAGCCGATCCTGGTATGCTTTTAGATCGCCCCAGCGATTCTGGGCGGCCAGCGCAGCCTGAGCCGGCCAGCTCTGCGGCTGCGCGAGCTTGAAACTCGGACCGGCTGCATCGAGCAGGCCCCTGAGGGCCTCTGGCGCCGCGGCGGCCAGTTGCGCGAACGTCGTGATGCCGCCCGCCCGCAATACCTCGGCGATCTTCGGTCCTATCCCCTCGACCAAGGTCAGGTCATCCGCCCCCCGCGGTGCGAACCCGGCTGCGCGCGCCGCGGCGAGATCGATGGGCGCGTCAGTAGCTGCGCTCGCGCCGGCGGCGGCGGGCGTATGCGATTCCTCGATGCGATCGGCGGGATAGAAGCGGGTATTGACGAGCCTGTGCAGTGCCGAGTCCGGCGCCGGTGAGGCGGACTCCGAGTAGTAAAGCCCGTCGCCGTGCGGCGCAGCCGGACCGCCGCCGCGCATGGATCGACAGATCCGCGCCATCAGCCAGTTCAACAGCCAACCCAGCAGCAACCCGAGCAGGAACCACCACAGACAACAGCCCAATGCCGGCATGCTTCCTCCCGCAACCATTCTGTCCGCATGGCCCTTGCGTGGCGCCGGCCGCCGACGATACGGCCCACCGTGGCGGCGCACGCAACACCGTCGGATCCCCGGCCGAGAGGTTAGCACAATTCCTCGCGGCCCCGCCCACGCGCCGTGTTGGTCGCAATGACGACGGGCGTGACGACGCGCCGCACCGGCCGGGCTCGAGGGCAGCCCCTGCCGCCCGTGCCATCCGCGCACTGCAACCGCCGTCTGACGGCGTGCGGCATATCCCGTACACTGCCCACCATCGGATAGTCTTCCGGGGGCTGTCTTGTCGTTGCAAACGCTCCGCCCCGCGAGCGCGGCCCGAGTTCCACAGGCTGGCACCCGTTTCTGCCCGATCATTCATCGATGCCCGCGCACACCGATATCTGGAAACCCAACGTCGTCGTCGCCTCGGTGGTCGAACGCGACGGGCGCTTCCTCGTGGTGGAAGAGCGTGACGAGGATGGCCGCCTGGTGATCAACCAGCCGGCCGGCCACCTGGATCGGGGTGAGACCCTGGCCGCGGCGGCCATGCGCGAGACCCTGGAGGAGACCGCATGGCACACCGAGCCGCTCGCGATCATCGGGGTCTACACCTACCCGAGGGCCGGCACGGATATCGTATACATGCGCTACTGCTTTCACAGCCGTGCCCTACGCCACGAGCCCGGGCGGACCCTCGATCATCCCGTCGAACGCGCATGCTGGTATACGCGCGAGGAGTTGCTGGAGCATCGCGCGATGCACCGCAGCCCCCTGGTCATGCGCTGCATCGAGGACTACCGCGCCGGCAGGCGGTTTCCATTGGACCTTGTCCGCCATCTCTGATCCATGTCACGCGCCGAGGCGCCCGGCGGCAGATGTCCCGCCCCGCAGGGACAACTCAGTGGCTGTGTGCATGCTTCGCCAACGAGGCCGCAGCGATTCGCTGCGGATAACGCGGCCCGCAGCGCGGAACGCGCGGCCCCGAACTGGCTTCAATGAGGCCGCAGCGATTCGCTGCGGATAACGGGGTCGCCCGAGAGTTCGGGGAACGGTAACGGCGGTTCGCCGTGCGCGTCCATGGCACAGCAGGGGCTCCGGGCAGACGCGGGGTACCTCTTCAGTGTGGCAAGCGCACCCTGGAAGGCGTGGGACGCGGCCGGGCAATCGAATGCCATCGGCAACGCAGAGGCCGAAATACGACGGGGTGCCGAACGCGCTACAAGGTGCCGAAGGGCAGGGCCGAGATATTGCCCCCCAGCGGCAGCCAGACGTCGCCGATATGCACTACATATCCGTCTGCACGCGCCTCTCGAACCGATTCTCGGAAGCGCAGGATGCCGCGGGCCATGGCGGGGGACGGGGTGGCCGTGGCCTTTACTTCCAGCGGCAACAGGCCGGTCGGGGTTTCAATTACCAGGTCCACTTCGTCGCCGGTCGCGGTGCGCCAGAAATACAGGCGCGGTTCCGCGCCCCGATGGAAAAACGATTTGAGCACTTCGCTCACGACGGCGGTTTCCGCGATGGCACCGGCCATCGGACCCGCGGCAGCGTGCGCCGGGTCGCGGATTCCCGCGAGGTAACTCAGCATGCCGGTATCGGTGAAATAGACTTTGGGCGTCTTCACCAGTCGCTTGCCGACATTCGCGTAATACGGACGCAGGATCGCGATCTGATGCGTCGCCTCCAGCACGGAAATCCACGCCTTCACGGTGTTGGTGGCGAGGCCGAGGTCGCGGCCCATATCCGTCAGATTGATGAGCTGGGCGCTACGCGCGGCCAGCGCGCGCAGGAACGTCTGGAATTGCGTGAGGTCTCCCACCTGGCGCAGTGTCCGCACGTCGCGCTCGAGGTATGTTTGGACATAGCTGCCATACCAGAGTGCGACATCGCGCCGCGGTTCGGTGGCCAGCTCCGGAAATCCCCCATGCAACGCCGCCGTCCAGAATGCTTCCCGCTCGCCCTTGAGCACCTCGCCCCGCGGCGCCCTTCGCTCCCACGGTGGCGGCGCCTTGGATTCGCCCGCCAATTCTCGACGCGATAAAGGCAGCAGGTGCAGCACCGCAGCGCGTCCTGCCAGCGTCTCGGCCACCTGCTGCATGAGCAACAGATTCTGTGATCCGGAGAGCAGATACCGGCCCTTTAGCGATCGCTTGGCATCGATGCGCTCCTTGATGTAAGGCAGCAGATCGGGCGCGTATTGAATCTCGTCCAGGATCACTGGGGGTCTCCACGCATCGAGAAAGCCGCGGGGATCGGCCCCCGCGGCCGCCCGTACGTCCGGTGGTTCGAGGGAAACGTAGTGCGCACGCCGGCCGAAAACGTGACGCAGCAGCGTAGTCTTTCCCGACTGGCGCGGGCCCGTCAGCACCACCGCCGGGAATTCCTTTGCGGTCTTGCGCAGGATCGGCTCGAGGGTGCGTGGCAGGTAGACGGTCATATCGTGCAATTATGCATTCAGAATGCACAATTGCAAATCAGACACGGGGCGGCTACTCCTTAGCGGCCCACAGGAACACCGCGCCCGCTCAATCGAGCGGGCGATACTTCGAATCTCGGCGATATCCGCCCGCTTAACTCGGTTTCAATCCGCGCCCGCTCAATCGAGCGGGCGATACCATCTGCAGCTCGGCGGCGACGTCGTGCAAAGTTGTTTCAATCCGCGCCCGCTCAATCGAGCGGGCGATACGCCTACGGGGAAGGGCAGATATTCCTCCTCGACGGTTTCAATCCGCGCCCGCTCAATCGAGCGGGCGATACACATGCTCGGCCTTCAAACGAATGGCCTCGTAGAGTTTCAATCCGCGCCCGCTCAATCGAGCGGGCGATACGATGGGGGAAATTACGCAAAGTCTGCGGAGCGTGGTTTCAATCCGCGCCCGCTCAATCGAGCGGGCGATACCGGCAAGGACTGGCTACCCCATGACGCCAAGGCGAGTTTCAATCCGCGCCCGCTCAATCGAGCGGGCGATACCTGATTGCATGGGCGTGGCTATGACCGGCTGGCTCGTTTCAATCCGCGCCCGCTCAATCGAGCGGGCGATACCTGATTGCATGGGCGTGGCTATGACCGGCTGGCTCGTTTCAATCCGCGCCCGCTCAATCGAGCGGGCGATACCTCTGACCCGATGAATGGCCGTCACCCTCACCAATGTTTCAATCCGCGCCCGCTCAATCGAGCGGGCGATACGGCCTCCCGTTGGACGAACGTCACGCACTTTCGAGTTTCAATCCGCGCCCGCTCAATCGAGCGGGCGATACCTGCTCGGGAAAGTCCTGCCTACCACGATTAACGGTTTCAATCCGCGCCCGCTCAATCGAGCGGGCGATACCTGTTGCTGAGAAGCTTGCCGAGCGCCTGAAAAAGTTTCAATCCGCGCCCGCTCAATCGAGCGGGCGATACGTCAGCGCCCGAACCTCTTGAGCGGTGACGTTATGTTTCAATCCGCGCCCGCTCAATCGAGCGGGCGATACGTAGCTCAACCGGCAGAGCGGACGCTTTGTAAGCGTTTCAATCCGCGCCCGCTCAATCGAGCGGGCGATACAATCTCCGCCTTGATACAGCACCTTTGGATCGGTGTTTCAATCCGCGCCCGCTCAATCGAGCAGGCGATACATAGAGAGCACGCTGATGTGGCGCATGCTCTCGAGTTTCAATCCGCGCCCGCTCAATCGAGCGGGCGATACCTTCCAGGTCACGCGCGGCGAGATCCACGTCATTGTTTCAATCCGCGCCCGCTCAATCGAGCGGGCGATACAGATCTGAAGCGCAACCACTGCCGGCCCTATGAGGTTTCAATCCGCGCCCGCTCAATCGAGCGGGCGATACCTGTTCCACCCTCAAGTGTACGCCATAGTGCAGCGTTTCAATCCGCGCCCGCTCAATCGAGCGGGCGATACGGCATGGACTGCGACAGTTCCTTGGGTCGCAAACGTTTCAATCCGCGCCCGCTCAATCGAGCGGGCGATACGCCAAAACTATCGCGATGGAGATCGACGACGCCCTGTTTCAATCCGCGCCCGCTCAATCGAGCGGGCGATACGCTTCCCCTGGTGCGACGATCGACGGCGTCAGCATGTTTCAATCCGCGCCCGCTCAATCGAGCGGGCGATACCCTCGGTGAGCCCCGCCTCGATCAGGTTCGGGAGGTTTCAATCCGCGCCCGCTCAATCGAGCGGGCGATACAGTGGATCGCCCTGGACGATGCGACGCGGATCGAGTTTCAATCCGCGCCCGCTCAATCGAGCGGGCGATACCGCAGGAGGAGGATCTCCTCCGCCGCCTGTATCCGAGTTTCAATCCGCGCCCGCTCAATCGAGCGGGCGATACACTATTACGCCAATTCCTTCATTTGCTGAGAAAAACGGCGCGGCTGGCGCGAACGCCGACTTCGAGAGACAAAGAAAAACGCCTATACATTCGATACCGCAACAAACCATATTGTAAAAGAGCGACTTATGCATCGCGCGAACCTCCCGGCCCGTTGGCCGCCGCTTCAGGTTCGCGTTACACCACCAGCGGGCCGTCGAAATTCACGGCCCTGAACTGCCCGAATTCCTTGACATGCTCCTCGATCGGTTCATTTAGCCGGTACAGCCGCAGGTTATCCTCGCTTGAATCAATCTCGTCAAGCAGCCTTTTCTCCAAAACCTCGTACGTGGTCTTATCTACCCTGCACTCGAACACCGACTTCTGCACACGTTGGCCGTAATCCAGGCACACCTTGGCCACGCGCCGCAGCCGCCGCCGTCCGGCGCTCGTTTCGGTCGAGACATCGTAGGCAACGAGAATCAACATGGCGTCCATTACTTGTGGAGATACGGCACATACGCCGGCGCGTCACCACGCAGATGCCGCGCCAGCAATCGTGCCTGGACGTGTGGAAGCAACCCGATCGGCACCTCCTGCTCCAGCACGGGGTGGGTCAACGTCTCCTGCTTGCGTTCCTGATAGGCGGTAATAACCACTTTGCGCCCCTCATCGTTCAGCAGCACGGCCCCGCCCTCGCGCCTATCGAAATGGCTTGCCTGAATCTGCCCGCGGTTAATCAGAGTCAACGCTAGACGATCAGCGATCACCGAGCGGAATTCCTCCAGCAGATCGAGCGCCAAAGCCGCGCGCCCCGGCCGCACGGTGTGGAGGAAGCCGAGCTGCGGGTCGAGCCCGACCGCTTCCAGCGCGCTGCGGCAATCGTGCAGCAGAATGGCGTAGAGAAAAGACAGCATCGCGTTCATGGGATCCGTAGGCGGCCTGCGGCTGCGTGCATCGAAAGCAAAATCGCTGCGGACGGCTTGGCGTATAAGGAATTGCATGGACTGAAAGTAAATGCGGGCGGCATTGCCCTCCTCGCCGCGCAGGCCGTCCAGATCCGGAGCCTGGGGGAGTTTGCGCAGATGCCCCGCCACGAGCCGCGCATTTTGCACGAGCACCGCGCGCTCGGCATCGTTCTGCCCGTCCCGTGCGCCGCGCAATAGAACATTGCGGCTATTGCGCAGCTTCCCGGCGAGAAAGGCCCGCGCCAATTCGATCGTCTTGCCCGGGTGGTCGGCCGCCCGAAATTGTGCCTGCCGCAACAGTATATTTCCATTTACAGGACCTTCCACGCGCGCCTGGAAGCGGCCGCCGCGTTCCAGCCACACCACGCTGCGGCCCTCTTCCATGCAGCGACCGAGTAGAGCCGGGCTCAACATCACGTCGCCGAAACAGACGATGCTTGCCAAGTGATGCATCGGAATCTGCAGTCGCTTTACTTTCTCTATCATCACGCACAACGTTTCGCCTTCCAGGCGCAGGTAGGCCTCGGGCGTTGTGACGTAAAGCGTGTTAAGAAGCAAAGCCATTCGAATCCCCGATTTGGCCGTGCTCGGTCATTCAATCAACCGAACAACTTCCGCTGCAGCTAATCGCGCTCATGGCGCTGATGCGCGGGAATGTCGGGGAGAATCGCTGCGGGCGTGCCCACGCCCAGAGGCTGTGGTTGGGAACGGTGATGAGTATAGAGGGCGTCTTTGTGCCCTGTCACCGCGTGTTATCCTCGGGCTCGAACAGCTTTGCGCGCAGTGCCGTCAATCTGCCGCTGGAGCGCGCCAACTCCGGCTGACAAATGTCGCGCAAGGAGCACTTCGGGCAGCGGCGCCCGTCGTCCACCGGCGGCGGCAGTCTTCCGCCGGCCAGAAGCTCACGCACCTGCCGCGCCGCCGCCTCCACGGCCCCGCGCAACGTACCGTCGATCACCACCTCCCGCCGCCGGCGTGATTGGTGATGGTAGATCGCGCCCTTTGGCGCCGGCCGACCCAGCGTCTCCTCCAGGCACATCCCCTGTGCGGCGAGTTGCAGATCATCGTTGATCCAGCGCTTGCGTTTACCGTGTTTGTACTCGACGGGATACACGCTGCCGTCGGGATGAAACTCCACCGCATCACACTTGCCGGTGATGCCGAGCCTTCGGCTCCACACCGGCAAGCCATATTCCACTCGCACCCCGGCGCTCACCTCGTGCCTTACGCTGTCCACCCGCTCATGTTCATGGCTCCCGCGCAGGGTATGCACGTTGTCCTCGAACTCGCCCTCGGCGTGAATGAGATAGCAGCGCCGGGGGCAGTAGGCGAATTGATTGAGCGCCGAGAGTGGGATTAGCTCTTCATCGGGCGTTGTCACGGATACGCGATGAGCTCTACGCCGACCGGCAGCCGATCCTCGTGGACGGTCACAAGGTAGTCGCTGAAGGAGCGGGGTGAACCATCTACCACCTTCTTGATCTCCACAATGGCGTTGCCCATCGGACGTTTGTGCGTGGACAAATCGAGGAGCCGATGGGCCGGCGCGCAACCGAGCATGGCCTGGCGAACGCGTTGTGCTTGGTCGGTGTCCGTGCCGACGTGTTTGAAGACGTAGAGTCCACGGCACGACATCATGCCCTTGGAGGCGGAGCGGTCGTGGTCCCACATGCCCTTGAGTGCGTCCCAAAGGTGGCTGAGGTCGTCGCCAGAGAAACCGGTGCCCTGTGCGAGGTGCGCGGAGACGAAGCCCTTGCAGGCATAGAGGCCATAGGGGATGAGGGCCTTGCGGCCCATGGTGCGGAGCTTGTCTTCTTCCTGTTCGTTCTCCCATTTCTCGTAATCTTCCACCGTTTTGGCATTTTTCACCTTTTCCGCGACCGCCATGCGGGTGATTGAGGCGTCCATCGGCAGAATCGGGTCGATCGAGCGGGAAAAGGAAATCTGTACCGGGCCGCGCACCTGTCCGGCATTTGGACCGGTGGACATGACCGCTCCAAAGGTTCGCACGTCGAAGAATTGCTGGCACATCCAGTCGCGAGCCTTGCCGACCTGCGAGCGCGTTGCACCTCCAGCCGGTGCACCGGCTGTTGCCACGTGCGCGGCGGTGATGGGCTTGTTCAGATTGGTTGCATGCTCGACAAACACGGCATTGGGCGCTTTGTTCTCGAAGGCCGTCTGAACGTAGTTGCGCACCCGTCGTTTGATGGCTACGTCCGACACCAATCCGTGCATGTCCTCCGGGTCGATGCGCGGGCTGTTGCCAGCATCCGGGTCCCCATTGGGGTTGCCATTCTCACAGTCGAAAAGATAAAGGAATTCGTAACGGTTCTGGATGGCGCTCATTTGGTTTCTCCCTGTTCGGTGGTGGATTCGGTCGCAGAGTTCTTGTTGTTGCCCGCGCGCAGCGCGGCGAGCTGCTGGTAGTAGCCGAGAGCAAACAGCCCCTGCCCTTCGAGGTCGAGGACGCGTGGAAAGTCATCATTAAGGCGAGCGATGATTTCCATCATGGGCCTCTCAAATTTCGATCCCAGCCAAGGCTTGTCCGGTTTGTTCAGGTGGTTCTGCGCATTTCTAATTAGCCGTCCAAGGATCAGTCCGGGCGTCTGGCTGGCAGCGGCGTAATACCGCTGCACCACGCCAGCACCTACATCTCCAAGGGCCGCATACTGAAGCTCAGCGAGTAAAGCCATTAGTCGCCCACAGTGGTAGGCTGGGGCACTATGTTCTGGATTGAGATACGCAGTCATAGTGGGATAACCTCCTGGTTTGATTCGGACGAAATAGGCTTTGATGAGGCCCATGCGGGCGTGGTTGAACGGGGGATGGTCTTTATCTGCAACGTCTACACGGAAGCGGGCCAACGCCTGGGCCATGAGAGGTTGCGGGATGGGCAACCTTTGCACTGCGGTCTTCCATAGCGTCGCCGCCGTGGGAGCAGGCAAGTCTTTCAGGTCTCGCACCAATGCACCGCATACGGCCATAAACTTTGGATCGGGAGCCAATCCTTTGCCGCCGCGAGCGGCGACAGACAGGTCGTCAAACCACGCCGCGACATTGCGCACCAGTTCCTCGAAACTGCCCTCCATCCAGTCGCGCACCATGACGCGACCTGCAGCGCCGGACAGGGTGAGCGCGTAGTACCGGTTGTTGCAGAGTTCTGCGCGTTTGCCGCTACGGATCGAGTCTAGCAGGCGCCTTGCCGCTCCTAGCGCAGCTGCTTCTGTCTGTTCCGCGCTCTCGTATCCATAGAGAAAGGCAAGCGGGTCGTCTTCGACCGGAAGCTGCTCCTTGAACCAATGGGCGATCAACGCGCTTCCCAACTTGCGAGAGTGGTTTCGGATCAGATCGTTGAGACCATCGACGTACTTTTGTACGGCTTCGGGCTCCATTGCCGCGTTTGCCGATTGCTCGAGGCCATAGGACCCGAATGCGGCTTTGTCAAAGCCAACCATGACGTCGCCAGCACCCAAGCCTCCGACGCCCGCCAAGCCAGTGATCTTTGGATGCGTGAGCAATGGCTTGACCGATTGTCCGGTCAGCAGGCAAAGCATTTCGAGATGGGCTGCATTCTTGGCGGTGTCATTCTCAGCAACCTCTTTATTGAGGTCGTTTCGGCGCCATTCTCGCCACCATGCCTGCACAGCCGGATTTTCGCGTGGCTCAACACCGTTTACACGCCAACCCACCCAATTCGTGGGGCTGGCTTTGTGTTCGGCTAGCGCGGTGCGAATCAAGGCAAGCTGTGATTCGTCCGCCAGCGCGCGGGTCAGTGGCACGAGCTCTGGGATCCCAGCAGCCGCCTGTCGCAGCAGATCTACGAAAAATTCATGCTTCGTCTCTGCGTTGGCGATCTTCTTCTCGTCTTCGTTGGCCTTGTAGTAAAGCGCCACGGTCTGAGCCGTTTCTACGAGAAAGTGGGATTTGCCGCCAGCAACCATCCCGTGCATATCCGGGCAGCGCGGCTGATCTTGTCCGCGCTCTCCGTCGCCGAGAGAAACGATGCCAAGGAATCGGCCATCGGCAGAGAGTTCAATGCTCCAGCGCACTTCACGGGTTTTAAAACCTGGCTCTGCATCAGGCAATTGCTGTCTTGCGTATTCGACCAGAGCATGCAGCATGGTCACTTCCTCCTTGGCTTCTTTATTGCCTCGCTATCAAAGGGCGGCACCTCCAGCACGCCGTTGCGCACCGTAGCATCGAAAAGCGTGATAAAAGGTTCGTCGTTGTCCCGCACCTGTTCCTTGCGCAGATCGAACACGTCGTAGAGGATCAAGCCCAGGTGCTGGTCGAAAGGCGCGGTGGCGGCGTGAGCGGCATCCGGGTTCTCGATGTATTCGAAGAACGCCGGGAATTCCCGGCAGCCGAAGTAAGGTTGCTGAAAGCACTTCCCCGCCCGTGCGCGACGCTGAAAACAGGCATTGAGCTTGCCCCATTCGTTGCCGGGATTCGGGACGATCCTGGCGCTGAGGCGGTAGCGCACATTCTTGAGCGCCATGGTCTGGCGCTGCGTGCGTCCCTTCTGGTCGGTGCCGAGTTCGTCCTTGCCGCCATCCGCCCTGATCGGTTCCGGCGGTTCGCGCCCCTCCATCCAATACTTGATCGTGCGCTCGGCGGGCGCCTTTTCTTTTACCTCGTTACGCCGCAGCGCGATATAGCGCGGCTTTTCCAGCACTTCGATGCGTGTCACTTGCCAGTAGAAGTACGGGCGAATGCCGGCTTTCTCACGCTTGCCGTCCCAGTAAATGGCATCGAAGATGCCGCGCGCGGCCGACGGCGTGATGACGGGATAGGAGAAACGCTCGACCTTCATCTCCGGCCGCGTGAAGCAGGCCAGATCGCCCCAGACTTCCAATGTGTGTGTGCCGTTTGCCATGAATCCTCCTATGCGATGAAAACCTGTGCGCCCTCCGGCGGGATGAGCCCAAATGTATCGTGATAAAAATCTCCTTCGAGGATGAACCATTCATCCGAAAAACCGCCGCGCCGCAGCTTCGCCGGAATGGTCCACGCCGGCGGGCCGTCCTGATTGCGGTACACGCTCACCGCCAGACCTTGAGCGCGGCGTATCCAGTCTGCATTGATGCCATCCTTGTCCGCTGTGGCCCGCAATGACAGGAAATCGCCCAGACGTTCCGCCCACGGCACGAGCACCTGGATGGCATTTTTCTCGATGAGCCGGTAGGTCTTGGCGATTTCTACAAAGTCGAGTTCGTCAATCGCTCGGTTGAGATTGGCATTCTGGCTTTCTGGATTGTTCAGGTCGTAAAGCCGGTGGTAATACGCACGGAAGGTCTCGGGATCGTTGATATTCAAGTTGCCATGCAGGGTAAGCAGGGTTTGCGTGACCTGGGTCGCCTGAGCGTAGCTGTGTGTGGGATATCGCTTTCGCCAGCCTTCCTCCTCGTCGGGCTCGAACACCACGACCTCCCCAAGCCGGTTTTGCTTGTTGAGCCGGCCTTCGCGGTTGCAGCGTCCCGCTGCCTGCGCGATGGATTCCAGCGGTGCCATGGCGCGGTAGACCACGGGGAAATCCACGTCCACACCGGCCTCGACGCATTGCGTGGATACAAGACGGCAACTGTGGCCTACAGCAAGCCGGGCCCTCACCTTCTCCATGATCGATCGCCGGTGCTCGGCGCACAGGTTGGTGGAGAGGTGAAACAGGCCTTCCGTTCCGGCCAAGGCTTCAAGCAGCGCCAACGCGTGACGTTTCAGATTCACCACGACCAGTACTTGCTGTAAGCCCCGTATCTCGTCGGCGAGCTCCGGCCAACGGGGCTTGCTGTCTCTCGCAGGCCAACGGACTGTGACGCGTTCGAGGCTCTTGAACAGGGCAGGATGATCCGGCACGGCTTCCTGCGGCCGCCAGCCGCTGACGGCATGTTTCTTCACCGCTGTGTCCAGCGCATCGAATGCCGGTTGCGTGGCGGTGGAAAAGACCACGGTGGCGCGATACGCCGCGGACAGATGCGACAACACCGCCAAGGTCGGCACTGCCAAGTGCTGCGGCAGGTCCTGCGCCTCGTCGAACAGGATCACCGAGTCCATGAGGTTGTGCAGTTTGCGGCAGGAAGAGGGGCGATTGGAGAAAAGCGATTCGAGCAACTGGACGTTGGTGGTGAGCACGATGGGCGCATCCCAGTTTTCCGAGAGCAGGCGCCGCTGGCGCGCCGCGTTGTCTTCGGCATCGCGCTTTTCGGATTCGTCGCCCAATCCGGCCAGGCTGTGATGCTCCAGAAGGAAATGATCCGGGAAATCGGCAAATACCTGCCGAAAAACGCGGGCCGTCTGCTCAATAACGGTAAGAAACGGAACGGCCAACACGATGCGTTTCTTGTTGTGCCGGATGCAATGCTCCAGGGCAAAGCGCAACATGGCCAGTGTCTTGCCGGAACCGGTCGGCGCGGTCAGGGTAAACAACCCCGATGGCAATTGGCTGGCATGAATGACGGCTTGCCATAGAGTCTCGCGCGCCTCGCGCACGTTGGACTGCGCTTGCGACCTGGCGCGTAATTCATTCATGTGGACATCGAGTGCGGCCAGCGCCCTTGCCGCATCCAGGCCTGGACCCTTGGGTCGCGGCTGCTTTCCTTGCGCATTTCCATTGAAGTGCGCCTCTGTGTCCAGGAAATCGGCATCCACCAAGCAGGAGAAAAGCATACGTACATCTAGCATGGCCGCGACCGCCTGCGCCCATGAGGTGATAGCCGGTGCAGCAGGCTTTCTAAATTCCAGCCCATCAGCGACGGCGCGGGATTGCAGCCGCGTGATGTCAGGGTCGGAGAGCGCCAGACCCGGCAAAACGGCTGATGTGAGGTTGCCGGGGAGCAATCTCCGCAATGATTCACGGTCGCCTCTTTGCATGCCGATGTGGTGGCCTTCGATGGCGAGAGCTGCGGCAACCGCGCGAAACTGCGTAAGCGCTAGTGAAGCCCCTTGGGACCAATGGTCCAGCCCTCCGTCCTTCCCTTGCAAACGCAACTGGAAGCGATCGGCGTATTTGCCAAGATCGTGCAGCAGACCCGCCAGCGCGGCTTCGTCGGCCGCGGGATGCCCCGCCATGAACTGGCGGGCCAGCGCCGAGACGGACGCCAAATGAACCATGAGCGGATGCATCGCACCGGCGGAATTCTCGCTATGGGCAAGGTAGATGGTGCTCGTCATCTCATTGCGCATGGCATGGTTCGGTAGCGCTTTGTTCATCCAGTCATCACCTTTCCAATCGCTGCATGAAACTGCGCTTGGCCTTGTGCTTGAGGTGCCCGGCCGCGGGCCACGACAGCGCCTCGGTGTCCGCCCGGTTCGCGCGCTCGAACTCGGAGGCGGGTTCGGATCGGACGCGCCAGCGCGTTACCCAGTCCCACAGCGTGTATTCGAGGACCATGAGCCAACCGGCAGCCCAATTCTCGTCCGAAAGTTGACGCCTACAGACCTGCAGGGTGCGTTGTGCGGCTGGCGTGCGGTCTTCCTTTTTGTTATTAGCCATGGTCGAGGGCATACGGTCCGGGATCATTTCTCCTCCCACGGCGCGGAACCGATGGATCGTTTTTCTTCGGTTTGGGCGGTGTCATCAATTCGCGGATGGCGTCGAAGACGACCTTGAACTGGGCGTCGTATTTCTTTTCCAGCTCTGCGAGCCTGCGTGCCAGCTCGGCGTTGGAGGCGAGCATCTGCCGCAGGCGCACGAAGGCGCGCATAATCTCGATGTTGACGCGAATCGCGCGTTCGCTGTGCAAGACACTCGAAAGCATGGCAACGCCCTGCTCGGTGAAGGCATAGGGCGCAGCCCGGCGGAGGCCGCCCCAACTTGAAGTCACAATTTGTGATTTCAAGTCATCAAACTCGGTTTCGCTCAGTTGGAACATGAAATCCTCGGGAAACCGCTGGATATTCCGCTTTACCGCCTGTACCAAGGCGCGAGGTTCGACGTCATAAAGCTCCGCAAGATGCGTGCTCAGCATCACCTTCTGCCCGCGCAACAGAAAAATCCGGTATTCGATCCGCTCGATCGGGATGGTGCCCTTGGGTGTTTTCATTCTTCTTATCGCTGCTCGATCTGAGCCTCGCGGCAAACAACATGTCTGGCCTTTCCCGCGTTCATGCCTAGTCCTGGATCAGGAGATTCATAGTCAAGCGGATCATCGGTTCCTTCCTCCGGTTGCCGGCAAGGATGCGGTTTTCTGAATTGCCGCCGCTCGGGCTTGCGCTTCCTGGGAACGAGCCGTACATCCAAGGCGGTGCTGCCGTCCTCAGCCCGGTAGATGACAACTTCACCTCGATCGCTCGATGCCGCTTGCTTCATGTCACTCCTCGGTCCGGAATGGGGACTGCATATTGAGGCAACGCATCGGAACGCCCGGGCGATGCCGGCATCCCTTTTTCCAATTGATGAGGGTGCAAGGAAATAGGACGCGCAGACAATCGTCAGCCACGCACTGGGTCAAACCGTGAGCCTGCCGCTCAGGATTCATAATTCCCGAGCGCCGTGGCCAGCCGCGCGCGGATGGCCTCGCGCAGGGCCGGCGGGCCGAGGACCTCCACCCCCTCGCCGTGGCGCAGCACGTCCATCATCAACTCCCGCGGGTCGCTGTAAGGCACCTCCAGCTGGTACCTGCCGTCCGGCAGCCACGCCCCGCGCTGGCGCGCATGCCATTCCTCCTCGGCCACCCAGCGCGCGGCCCGGGCGCTGAACCGGAGCACGGCGGTGGCCTGTGCGCGGCCGGCGAAGATGCCGTAGCCGCTGGCGAGCAGTTCGTGCAGCTCGGTCTCGTCGACGTCGAGCGCGCGTTCGCTCGACGGCGTGACGGCGCGGACGCGATCCACGGAGAACGTCCGCAACGCCTCCTTGCCGTGATCCCAGGCGTCCAAGTACCAGTTGTCGCGGTAATGCACCAGCCGCTGCGGCGAGACGGCGCGCTCCGACTGGTTATCGGTGGAGCGGCTGTGGTACAAGAGCCGCAGCCGGCGGCGCTGCAGCAGGGCCGAGGCCACTGGGGAAAAGATCGCGGCGGCGGGCATCCGCCGGGCGACGGTAAGGACGCGGACGCGGCGCTCGAGCGGGCCGCGGACAACGCGCTGGGTCCGCAGCAGCTCGTCGATGCGGGCGCGCAGCGGGGCCAGATGCTCGTCGAGCAGGCCGGGCTGGATGCCGTGCAGCAGCTGCTGGCAGGTGAGCAGCGCGTGCAGCTCGGCGGGCGTGAACCACAGTCCGGGCAGCTCGAAGATGCGGCCGTCGGGGCCGCGGCTGTAGTAGTAGCCGTTGCGCTCGCGATCGTACTCGATGGGCGCGCGCAGGTAGCCGCGCAGGTCGCGGATCGCGCGGATGACCGTCGCCCGCGAGCACTCGAGCCTGGCCTCCAGCTGGCCGCAGGAGACCGGCACCCGCGCGCCGGCGAGTTGCTTGTGTAGGGCGAAGATGCGATTGAACCGGTCCATGGCCATCGACGGCTGCGTGATTGCTCTTTTTGCTCGAGTGTAGTCCGAAAATCATGAATGAACAGGTGATGTCCGCTCCGCCGCACCGGGCCCCGGAGGCACCGTCGCGCGTCGCCGTCGGCATGTCCGGCGGCGTGGACTCGGCTGTCACCGCGCTGCTGCTCAAGCAGCGGGGCTACGCGGTGCGCGGTCTGTTCATGAAGAACTGGGAGGACGACGACACGGAGGAGTACTGCGCCTCGCGCGCGGACCTCGTCGACGCCGTCGCGACGGCCGACGTCATCGGCATCGACATCGAGCAGGTCAACTTCGCCGCCGAGTATCGTGAGCGGGTGTTCGCGGAGTTCCTGCGCGAGTACCAGGCCGGCCGCACGCCCAATCCCGATGTGCTCTGCAACGCGGAGATCAAGTTCCGCGCCTTCCTGGACAAGGCGCTGGAATGGGGTGCCGACCTCATCGCCACCGGCCACCATGCCCGCGCCCGCTACCGCGGCGGCCGCTATGAGCTGCTCAAGGGCCGGGATGCCGGCAAGGACCAGACCTACTTCCTTCACCGGCTGACGCAGGCGCAACTCGCCCGCACCCTCTTTCCGATCGGGGAGCTCGACAAGAGCGAGGTGCGTCGCCTCGCCAGGCAGGCCGGACTGGGCGTGCACGCCAAGCGCGACTCCACCGGGATCTGTTTCATCGGCGAGCGGCCGTTCCGCGATTTCCTGCGCCGCTACCTGCCGGCACGCCCCGGGCCGATCAAGACGGTGGACGGACACACCCTCGGCGAGCACGCCGGGGCAATGTACTACACGCTCGGGCAGCGCGAGGGCCTGGGCGTGGGAGGCGTGAAAGGGGCGTCCGAGAAGCCCTGGTACGTCGTGGCCAAGGACGTCGCGGCCAACACCCTCGTCGTCGCGCAGGGCCACGACCATCCCCTGCTGCGCAGCCGGCGCCTCGTCGCCTCGAACCTGAGCTGGGTCGCAGGGGCCGCCCCCGGCGCGCGTTTCGAGTGCGCGGCGAAGACCCGCTACCGGCAACCAGATCAGGATTGCGCGGTCATAGTCACGGGCGGCGGCGACTGCGAAGTCGAATTCAAGGCACCGCAGCGGGCGGTGACGCCGGGCCAGTCCGTGGTCTTCTACGAAGGCGAGACCTGCCTGGGCGGCGGCATCATCACCGCCACCGAGCGCTGATCGTGGCGCCCCCGCCGCGGTGCCGCGGGCCTGCAATTCGTGGCGGCCACGCCGGGGCGAGCCCGGCGTCGCCTTCGTCCGTGCCGGCGCGCAGGCCGTTCCGGCGGCATCCCCTGACGCCAACGGCGAGGACAGCACCCGCTGTCCCCGAGCCTTTGCGCAGCTGACAGGAACAGAGCATGTCCGAGGATACACGTCTGAGCATCACGTCGCGTGCCTTCATGAAGCAGGTCTGGGCGCTGACGAAACCGTACTGGAGGTCCGAGGAGAGATGGGTCGCCGGCGGCATGCTGGCCGCCGTCATCGCGCTCAATCTCGGCATGGTCTACATGACCGTGCTGCTCAACAAGTGGTACAACGCGTTCTACAACTCGATACAGAACCGCGACTTCCCCGAATTCAAGCATCAGCTGGTCCTCTTTCTCGCGCTCGCGATGACCTACATCCTCATCGCCATGGTGCAGCTCGCGGTCAACATGGCACTGCAGATCCGCTGGCGGCGCTGGATAACCAACGTCTACTTCGGCGAGTGGCTGCGCGACAACGTGTTCTACCGGCTGGAGCTGAAGAACTACGGCACCGACAACCCCGATCAGCGCATGCAGGAGGACCTGAAGATCTTCACCACCAGCACGCTCACCCTCGGCCTGGACCTGATGCGATCGGTGGTCAGCCTGCTCTCCTTCATCTTCATCCTGTGGACCCTCTCGGGCCCGCTGAACCTCACCATCGGCGGCCATGCCGTCACGATCCCCGGCTACATGGTGTGGGTGGCGGTGATCTACGCGCTCGTCGGCAGCTGGCTCGCGCACAAGATCGGCCGGCCGCTCATCGGGCTGAATTTCTATCAGCAGAAATACGAGGCCGATCTGCGCTTCGCGCTGGTGCGCATGCGCGAGAACGCCGAGGGCATCGCGTTGTACGGCGGCCACGAGGACGAGCGCAAGAACCTCTCCGGTCGCTTCAGGCAGATCTCGCTGAACTGGGCGGCGCTGATCCGATCGCGCCTGCAGCTGCTCGGCTACTCCTCGACCTACAGCCAGCTCGCCACGGTGTTTCCCCTGGTGGTCGCCTCGCCGCGCTACTTTTCCGGTGCGATACAGCTGGGCGACCTGATGCAGATAAATTCCGCCTTCGGCCGGGTCCAGGACGCGTTGAGCTGGTTCGTCGACTCCTACGCCTCGCTGGCGGAATACAAGGCGACCTGCGATCGGTTGATCAGCTTCCACCTGGCGATCACGAAGGCGGGTCAGGAAGGGCGGACTGCCGGCGGCATCCGGATCTCCCCGAACGACGCTGCCGGCATCGCCGCGCGCGACCTGCATCTCGTCACCCCGGACGGCCGGGTATTGTTGCGAGGCATCCACACGACCTTCTCCCCGGGCGAGCACACGCTGGTGACCGGCCCCTCGGGCAGCGGCAAGAGCACCCTGTTCCGGGCGCTGTCGGGGATCTGGCCATTCGGCAGCGGCGTGGTGGAGACGCCCGGTGAGGGAAAGATCATGTTCCTGCCGCAGAGACCCTACCTTCCGCTCGGTACGCTGCGCGAGGTGGTGGCGTATCCCTCCGAGGGCGGACGCTACGGCGACGGGGAGATCGTGGAGATGCTGAAGGCGTGCCGCCTCGAGGAGTTGACCACGCGCCTGAACGACACCGACAACTGGGCCATGCGCCTGTCCCCGGGCGAGCAGCAGCGACTGGCGATTGCGCGGGCGCTGCTCAACCGGCCGGACTGGCTGTTCCTCGACGAGGCCACTGCCGCGCTGGATCAGGACATGGAGGCCTATCTCTACCAGTTGCTGCGCGAGCGGCTGCCGGACACCACACTCATCAGCATCGCTCACCGGGCACATGTGGCCGCGCATCACCGCCGCCGCCTGGAGCTCATCCCGGGCGCCGACGGCGGGCGCTTCGAGAGCACCGCGATCCAGCCTGCATAGCCGCCCACGGCGCCGGAGACCAGCGCCTCCGTCGCGCCGTGGCCCTGCCGCCGCCCGCCGCGCGTCAACCCGCTGACGAGGCGGGCACACCTTTACCCGGATCCGGGTCCACGCCGCCCGACCGCGCTTACCCGGTTGTTTCGCATGAGGGATGTCACCGGGCCGCGATCTGGCCCGCGCTTCGGCACGCATCCTGCTTGCGCGTTGCAGGCAAAGACCCCCAACCCGGATCGCTGACGCGGGGTCAGCGACGTGGCGGCGGGTCAACGAGGCGCGAGAACTCATGACCATGGCCAGGCACAGGAAGAACCGGCTGCACGTGGCGATACTCGCCGCGGTGGCATCGCTCAATGCCCATGCGATCGGCTTGGGGGAGATCGCGGTACGTTCGAAACTGAATCAGCCGCTGCGCGCCGAGGTGCAGATGATCGAACTCGGCCCCGGCGAGATCGACGAGGCCCGCGTGTTCTTCCGGCCGGTGGACGATATCGCGGTCGGCTCGACCAACAGCACCATCGTCGCCAAACTGTCCGGCCGATTCGTCGCCCGGGGCGGCGGGCAGTACCAGCTTCAGATCCGCAGTACCGAGAACATCCGGGAACCCGTGGTCACCTTCTACGTCGAGATCGTGCTGCCCAACGCGCACACGCGACGCGAGTACACCGTGCTGCTCGACCCGCCGGTCGCCCCCGGGTCCACGGCCGCCGCGATCGCGCCCGGCACGGTCGCGCAATCGATCGACTTCGACGCGATGGAGCAGAGCATCACTGCGCTCTCCGCGCCGGCCGGCGCGAAGCGCGAGCGCCCGCAGCGGGCCGGGGCCCCCGCCGCCGTCACGTCCTCCGCAGCCACCGAGCGGCGGTCGCGCGCGCGCAAGACGGGCGCGCTGCACGGCGATACCTACGGCCCCGTGATGCCGAACGAGACCCTCTGGGCGATCGCCCGGCGGGTGAGGCCGAATCGCGACTCGAGCATGCAGGAAGTGATGACGCGACTGCTCGAGGCCAATCCCGACGCCTTCGTCAACCACAACATGGATCGCCTGCGCGTCGGTGTCTCGCTGCACATCCCGGATCTCGGCGCCGCCACGGCGACGCCGGCGGTCGAGACCGCGGTCACGGAGCCGCCGCGGCCCCAGGCCACCGCTGACGATGCGGCGCCGGCACCGGAGGTATCGACGGGCGACGCCGCATCCGGCGCGCACGTTGCACCCGCCGCGAATGCCGATGCGCCGGCCGCAACGGGGGCCTCGCCGGCGGCGAGCGCTGTCGCGGCAGCATCGTCCGACGCCCCGGCGACCGCCGCTCCGGCGGTGGAGGCCGCCATGGCCGCAGTCGGCCCTCGATCGGAGGTCGCGGCGGACGCCGTGGCGGCGATGACCGCGCAGCTCGACAGTCTGTCCGCCCGCATCGAGGAGTTGCAGAGGCTGGCCGACGAACGCGAGGCCCGGATCCTCGCCCTGCAGGGCACACTCGGGGAACTGCAGCAGCGGCTCGACGCACAGTCATCGAGCGCGCCGGCCGCGCCCACCGCCGAAGCGCAACCGCCGCTGACGCTGCCGATCATCACATCCGCCGCGACGCCAGCCGTGAGCGGGCCGGAGCTCCCGCGCGCCGCGGCACCCGCAGTCCCCGCGCCGCAGCAGAGCGCCCCCGCGCACCCCGGCGCCGTCCACGCGCAAGCGGATGAACAGCCGGCGCCGACCCGCAACGGCTGGTGGTGGGGCCTCGGGACGCTGTTGATCGCGGGCCTGGCCGGCGCCTCCACCGTGATGCGCAGCCGACGCGCGTCCAGCGACGTCCGCCACGAGGACTGGGCTGCTCGCGAGCGCGAGGATGCCCGCCTGCGCGAGGAGGTCGCCCAGAAGGTCAACAAGCCCGCGACCGAGACCGGGACTGCGGCGTCGGAGATCATGGGCGCGCCGATCGTAGACCTCGCCCCGGAGGATGCCGCAACGAACCTTCCGGCGGCGTCGCACATCGTCATCGATCCCACCTCGGATCAGAACGCCTCCGGGATCTGGAACGAGGATTCGGTGCCGGCCTGGGGCCTGGGGGTGGATGAGGAGGCGACAGTCGCGCTGACCTCGGTCCCGTCCGCAGAGTCGGAGACGCCATCGCCGGCGGGCCCACCAGCGCCGGCCACCGCCACCGTGGTGCCGCTGCGGATGGACTCCTCCCGCGTGGAGCCGATCCTGAAGGAGGTGGACCTGCAGATTGCCTACCTGCAGTACGAGGACGCCGAGCGGTTGCTGGTGGGTCCGCTGGCGGACCATCCGGACGAGCCGGCGCTGCTGGTCAAGCTCGCCGAGGTGCACGCGGCCGCCGGCGCGGCCGACAGGTTCGTGGAGCTGGCCACGCGACTCGGCCAGGACGAGCAGTTCCGGAACAGTGAGCACTGGGCGAAGATCGCCCGATTGGGCGAGACGATCGCCCCGACGCATCCGCTGTTCGAGTTCGTCGCCACGGTGGAGATAGCCCCCGAGGACCTCGGGGACGTGCGCACCCGCGCCTGAGGACGCTCCGTCGCCGGCGGCCGCCGGCAATGCGCCCGGCCGCACCGTCAGCGGCGCGCCGGTATCCCGCCCCGGGTCAGGGCGTCCGGATCGAGCATGCGCCTGAGCTCCTGCTCGGACAGATCCGTCATTCGCAGCGCCACCTCCATGATCGATCGGTTCTCCGCGTACGCCGCCTTGGCGATCCTCGCCCCCTGCTCGTAGCCGATCGCGGTGTTCAAAGCGGTCACCAGCATTGGATTGCGTTCCAGCGTGGCGCCGATCCGCGCCCGGTTCACCGTGAACCCGGCGATCGCCCTGTCCGCGAGCAGCCGCGCGGCGTTGGCGAGGATCTCGATGCTCTGCGAGAGGTTGTAGGCGATCACCGGCAACATGACGTTGAGCTGGAAATTCCCGGACTGGCCGGCAACGGTGACGGTCGCATCGTTACCGATGACCTGCGCGCAGACCATGCACACCGCCTCCGGTATGACCGGGTTGACCTTGCCGGGCATGATGCTGCTCCCCGGCTGAAGCTCGGGAAGAGAGATCTCGCCGAGCCCGGCCAGCGGGCCGCTGTTCATCCAGCGCAGATCGTTGCACATCTTCATCAGGCTGACGGCGATCGTCTTCAGCTGCCCGCTCAGCTCGACAGATGTGTCCTGGGCGCTCAGACCCTCGAAAAGGTTGTCCTTCTGCGTGAAGCCGATGCCGGACATCGCGCTCAGCGCGCTCACCACGCGCGCCCCGAACTCCGGATGGCTGTTGATCCCGGTGCCCACCGCGGTGCCCCCGATCGGCAGTGCGCAGAGCCGCTCGAGCACCGCCTGCAACCGCTCGCCGCCGAGTCGAACCTGGGCCGCCCACGCCGAGAGCTCCTGGCCGAGCGTGATCGGCATTGCATCCATCAGATGGGTGCGCCCGGTCTTGGTCACGTCATGGAACTCGGTCCTGCGGCGGTCGATGCGATCGGCCAGATGTCGCAGCGCCGGGATGAGGTCGCGGATCACCTGGGTGCCGCCGCTCACCTGTATGCAGGTCGGGATCACGTCGTTGCTGCTCTGGCAGAGATTGACGTGATCGTTGGGATGCACCGGGCGGCCGAGGCGCTGGCTGGCGAGCCAGGCGATGACCTCGTTCGCGTTCATGTTCGTACTGGTGCCCGAGCCGGTCTGGAAGACATCGACGGGCATGTGCTCGTCGTAGAGCCCGGTGGAGAGCTGCATGGCGGCGATGCCGATGGCGTCGGCGACGTCGCGCTCCAGCAGCCCGAGCTCGCCGTTGGCCATGGCCGCGGCGGCCTTGACCATGCCCAGCGCCTCGATGAACGCACGCGGCATGCGCAGACCGCTCACCGGGAAATTCTGCAGGGCGCGCTGCGTCTGGGCGCCGTAGAACACCCCTGCCGGAACGCTCACGTCCCCTATGCTGTCGTGCGCCGTGCGGTCGTTGTCCTTCTGCATCGTCCACCTCGCCGTTGCCAGTCCCGGGCATGTCACGGCATCGCGCCGTCCGCCCCTTGCATCGAGTATAGGTGGCACCGACCGCGGATGGCTCGCCGTCCCCCTGAGGCCGGGGCCCATGCCCACGCCCCGGCCAGCGGACCGCACGGGACGGGATCCGGGCCAAATCGGGTAGAATGCCGCGCCCGTTTCAACCCGAATCACAGTTCCTGCCAGCCCGGGATCAGCGCATGACCACTCTCATCAGGCAGCACGACCTCATCGACAGCGTCGCCGACGCGCTGCAGTTCATCTCCTACTACCACCCCGTGGATTTCATCAGGGCCGTGCACCGGGCCTATCTCGAGGAGGAGTCCCCGGCGGCCCGGGACGCGATGGCGCAGATCCTCGTCAATTCGCGCATGTGTGCCGAGGGGCACCGGCCGATCTGCCAGGACACCGGCATCGTCACCGTAATGATGAAGATCGGTCAGAACGTGCGCTTCGAGGGCGAGAGGAGCGTCACCGAGCTGGTCAACGAAGGCGTGCGCCGCGCCTACAACGATCCGGACAACAGGCTTCGCGCCTCGGTGCTCGCCGATCCGGCGGGCGGGCGGAGAAATACCGGCGACAACACCCCGGCGGTCGTGCACATGGAACTGGTGCCCGGCGACGTCGTCGACGTCCGGGTCGCCGCCAAGGGCGGCGGTTCCGAGGCCAAGAGCAAGTTCGTGATGCTCAATCCCTCGGATTCGATCGTCGACTGGGTGGTGAAGACCGTGCCGACCATGGGCGCGGGATGGTGCCCGCCGGGCATGCTCGGCATCGGCATAGGGGGAACGGCCGAAAAGGCGATGATCCTTGCCAAGGAATCGCTGATGGACCCGATCGACATCCTGGAGCTCCGCGCGCGCGGTCCGCGCAGCCGCATCGAGGAGTTGCGGCTGGAGATCCACGAGAAGGTCAACGCGCTGGGGATCGGCGCGCAGGGCCTCGGCGGGCTCACGACGGTGCTCGACGTGAAGATCAGGGACTACCCCACGCACGCGGCCAACTTGCCGGTCGCGATCATCCCCAACTGTGCCGCTACCCGTCACGCCCATTTCGTGCTCGACGGCAGCGGCCCGGCCCTGCAGGCCCCGCCGTCGCTGGAGGATTGGCCGAAGATCACCTGGGAGGCCGGCCCCGCGGCCAGGCGCATCGATCTCGATGGCATCACGCACGAGGAGATCGCGACCTGGAGGCCCGGGCAGACCCTGCTGCTGTCCGGAAGCCTGCTCACCGGGCGCGACGCCGCGCACAAGCGCATACAGGACCTGCTCGCGAGCGGACAGGGCCTGCCGCCCGGTGTGGATTTCAGGGGCCGGTTCATCTATTACGTCGGCCCCGTCGATCCGGTGCGCGACGAGGTGGTCGGGCCCGCCGGACCGACGACCGCCACCCGCATGGACAAGTTCACCGAGATGATGCTGGCGCAGACCGGCCTCATCGGCATGATCGGCAAGTCCGAGCGCGGCGCGATCGCCATCGAGGCGATCAGGAGGCATCGCGCCGTGTACCTCATGGCCGTCGGCGGCGCCGCCTACCTGGTCTCGAAGGCCATCACCGGCGCGCGTGTGGTGGCCTTCGAGGACCTCGGGATGGAGGCCATCCACGAATTCCGGATCAAGGACATGCCGGTAACCGTAGCCGTCGACGTCGAGGGCCGGTCGGTGCATGACAGCGGCCCGGCCGAGTGGCGGCAGATCATCATGAAGCGTCGGCACGCCCCGGCCTGAGGCGCCCGCCTGCCGCCCCGCGCCCTGGCCGCCTCTCCCGCTGCACGGTCGCGCCATGCCGATGCCGTGGCGCATGCACGGGAGTACAATTGCGCCGGCTGCGACCTTGCCGGAGGCGCAAGTGGCTGGACGGATCCAGGGCCCGGACCTGGCGGGCCGCCTGCTGATTGCCGCCGCGACCATGTTCGCGATCGGCTTTGTGCGCGCCGACGATGTCGCGAGCATAGCCATCAGGCGCGCCGACCAGACCTACGAGGTCATGGCCTGCGCCAGCACCACCGCCACTCCCCGCCTCGCCTGGCAGGTGCTGACCGACTTCGATCATTTGAGCGACTTCATCCCCGACATGCGCCTGAGCCGCGTCATCAGCGCGCCGGGGGAACCCCTGCGCGTGGAGCAGCGAGGCACATGGCACGCGCTGTTCTTCCAGCGCCGCATCGATGTCGTCTTCGCGATCGAGCTCGACCCGATGCGGGCCATCACGTTCCGCGCGGTGGACGGCAATCTGCGACCCATGTCGGGCCACCTGCGGCTGACCGGGCGCCCGGACTGCCGCATCGAATACCGGGCGCAGAGCACGCCGGCCTTCTGGATCCCGCCGCTCATCGGACCCGCGCTCATGCGCGGCCAGATCCGCGAACAGCTCGAAGGCATGCTGCGCGAAATTCGGCGACGACAGCAGGTCCTCGCCACTTCCACACGACACCTGCCTGCGGACTGACGAATTCGGGTTGCGGAATACCTGCCGGTCTCCTCCGGTGCCGAGTCCCGACCGTCGCCGGGGGGTTCGAGGCGCACCCGCGCCGATCGCGTCATCCGGCTGCGGCCGTTTGACCCGGATCATTCGGAGGGCGCCGCCGCGCCCCTACGAGGCGGCGGCTGCCTGGTCGTACGCGGCGCCTTCGTTCACGACGACATCGCATCGATGAAGCGATGGACCCGGGAGGAGAATCTTCGGGCACCCATCTCGCAGCTGCTCGGCGAGGCCGGCAGAGAGTACGTCTTCCGGGTCTGATACTCCGCCCAGGACGGCGAACCCCCGCACGGGCGCCGCGGCCCGTCGGCGTCGAGCGCGCTGGGCCGCGACGCGGCGGGTCGTCGGCCAAGAACGGCAGGCGCGCGCGATTGGCAAAGGCTGAACGATCTCCTATGCTCCGTGCCGGTGGCTCGACGCGCACGTCCAGGTTCCCGCAACAAGAGGCTGGCGCCCGATCAGTGGGCGGGCTGGTCGGACGAACAGCTGCTCGAACTGCGCCTGTGCGACCTCGATCTCGCCATCGAAGGCACTCCGGTCGCCGAATGCATCGAGCGGCTGTCCGGGGAGCTCGCGGCGAGAGGCATCGGCTTCCGGCCCCACTTCTGGCTGTCCGCCGAGTGGTTCAGTCCCGACGGCGTTCCCGGCATCGCCGTGCCGTTTTACCTCGCGCATTCGCGGCTGGCGCGACTGGAGCTGAACCAGATGCTCGAGGTCGAGGGCGGCGCGCAGGACTGGTGCATGCAGATCCTGCGGCACGAGACCGGCCACGCCATCGAGAACGCCTATCTGCTGCGACGGCGCCCGCTGCGGCAGAAGCTGTTCGGCAAGTCCTCGGTCCCCTACCCCGACTGGTACACGCCGAAGCCCTACAGCAAACGGTTCGTCCTGCACCTGGACCGCTGGTACGCGCAGGCACATCCCGACGAGGACTTCGCCGAGACCTTCGCGGTATGGCTGCAGCCGGACTCCGAATGGCGCGAGCGCTACAAGGGATGGCCGGCGTTGCGCAAGCTCGAGTACGTCGATCAACTCATGCATACCCTGGCAGGCAAGCCGCCGCGGGTGGCCAGCCACGAGATCATTGAACCCTTGTCGGAGCTGCGCACCACGCTGCGCGAACACTACCGTCGCCGCCGCGCGCACTACGGCCAGGTCCATCCCACGTTCTATGACGACGCCCTCGGGCGCATCTTCTCGGACTCCGCCCACCATGCCGCCAACACGCACGCGGCCACGTTTCTCGCGCGCATCCGCAAGGAGGCCAGGCGCAAGGTCGCCGACTGGACGGGCGCCTACCAGTACACCATCGACCAGGTCCTCGGCGGCATGATCGATCGTTGCCGCGAGCGCAACCTGCGCCTGGCGGTGCCGGAGGATCAGGCGCGTCACGACTTCATCCTGCTGCTGACCGTTCAGACCATGAACAACATGCACAGCGGCAGGCAACGGGTGGCGTTATGAAGAGGCTTCGCATACTCGCGCTCATGCACGCGGACCTCGTGCCGCCGGAGGAGGTCACGGGCGTGGATCTCGCCTCTGCACAGTGGCGCACCGAGTACGACGTCGTCAACACGCTGCGGGAGATCGGCCACGAGGTCCGCGCGCTGGGGGTGCGCAACGACCTGGGCGTGATCCGCCAGGCGATCGAGGGATGGAAACCGCACATCGCGTTCAATCTCCTGGAGGAGTTCGACGGCGTGGCGGTCTACGACCAGAACGTCGTCTCCTACCTGGAGCTCCTCAGGATGCCGTACACCGGCTGCAATCCGCGCGGCCTGATGCTCGCCCGGGACAAGGCGCTGTCGAAGAAGATCCTGCACTACCACCGCATCCCGAGTCCGGACTTCATGGTCGTACCGATGGGTCGCCCGGTGCGCAGGCCAAGGCACCTGGAGTTTCCGCTGATCGTCAAGTCGGTATCCGAGGAGGCCTCCCTGGGCATTTCCCAGGCTTCGATCGTGGAGGACGACGAACGACTGCGGGAACGTGTCGGGTTCGTGCACAACAGCGTGAGCACCGGGGCGATCGTCGAGCGCTACATCGAGGGCCGGGAACTGTACGTGTCGGTGCTCGGCAATCAGCATCTGCAGGTCTTTCCGGTCTGGGAGCTGGTCATGGACAACCTGCCGGACGAGGCGCGGCGGATTGCCACGCAGCGGGTGAAATGGTCGCGCAAATACCAGGACAAGTACCGGATCACCTCGCGCGAGGCACGCAACCTGCCCGAGGGCATGGCGGAGAAGCTGCGGCATCTGGCGCGTCGCGTCTTCCGCATCCTCGGTCTGAACGGCTATGCGCGCATCGACCTTCGCATGGACCGGCAGCACCGTGTTTACGTCATCGAGGCCAATCCCAATCCGCAGATCGCCCGGGGCGAGGATTTCGCGGACTCCGCCGAGCACGCCGGTGTCCCTTACAAGGCCCTGCTGCAGCGTCTCATCGCCGCAGGTCTGCGCTGGCGACCGGCGGAATGGGGGCGCTGAGCGCGCGGGCGCCCGCGCCCCGGCGATCCTGCCCCCCAGGATATCCAGCCCCGCCGCTGGTGAGCCCGGACGCACAATCCGCGGCCTCCACATGGGCTAGGATCAGTCTGTGAGCGAGCTACGCCCCCTCGAGCTGCTGCCGCCGCCCGTACTCGGGGCCAGCGAGATCGTCGCCAGGCGCATGGCGGCCGAGCACCTCGAGCCCGTGCGGCGCGCCGAGCTCGTCCTGCGCGAGCGTGCGGACGCCAATCCCGCCCTGGACACCTGCCGAACGCAGGGACTGGAATGCGTCAGCGTCCTGGAGGCGCTGGACCTTGACGCCGAGACGCTCGCCGCCGGCCTGCTGCTGCCGCTGTACGAGTACGGGGAGATGGACGCCGACCTCGTCGAGGAACGCGTCGGCGCCGGCGTCGCCCGGCTGCTCAGGGAGGCCGAGCGCATCTCCGTGCTCAAGGAGTTGCGCCGCACCGCGGTGGAGGCCGCGCAGGCCGACCGCCTGCGGCGCATGCTGCTCACCATGGCGGAGGACCCGCGCGTCGTCCTCGTGCGCCTGGCGCGGCAGCTCTGCGAACTGCGCGCCGCCAAGCGTGCCGACGACGATACGCGGCGGCGCCTCGGCAAGGAGACCCTGGACATCTTCGCGCCGCTTGCCAACCGGCTGGGCGTGTGGCAGCTGAAGTGGGAGCTGGAGGATCTCTCGTTCCGCTTCGTGGATCCGGCGACCTACTGCGAGCTCGCCAGCCAGTTGAACGAACAGCGCGAGACACGCGACGCCTACGTGCGCCGGGTGCTCGATCTCCTGATGTTCGAGCTCAGCCGCGCCGGCATACGCAGCGAGGTCAGCGGACGGCCCAAGCACATCTACAGCATCTGGAAGAAGATGCGTCGCAAGAACGTCGGGATGGAGGCCATCTTCGATTCCATCGGCTTTCGCGTGGTCGTCAACGAGGTCGCGGACTGCTACGCCGCACTCGGCCTGATCCACAGTCTCTGGGCGCCCCTCCCCAGCGAGTTCGACGACTACATCGCCCGCCCCAAGGACAACCGCTACCAGTCGCTGCACACCGCGGTGGTCGGCCCGGAGGGCCGCACCATCGAGATCCAGGTCCGCACCCACGCCATGCACCGCCATGCCGAGCTCGGCGTCGCGGCACACTGGCATTACAAGGAGCGCAAGGCGGACTTCTCGGCATGGTCCCGGCGCCTGCTGGAACACGTCGAATCCGACGAGCCCGGCAGCGGCAATGATCTCTTCGAGCGCTTCCGCCACATCGCGTTTCACGACCGCATCTACGTGCTCACCCCGCAGGGGCGCATCATCGACCTGCCGATCGGGGCGACCGCGCTCGATTTCGCCTACGCCGTGCACACCGATGTCGGTCACCAGTGCCGCGGCGCGAAATCCGGCGGGACCATCCTGCCGCTGGCGCAGGCGCTCGCCAGCGGCTCGACGGTGGAGATCCTCACGGGGCGGGAGGGCGGGCCGAGCCGGGACTGGCTGAACCCCGCGCTCGGCTACCTCAAGACCGCCGGCGCCCGGGCCAAGGTACGCCGATGGTTCCGCGAGCGGGAGCGCGCCCAGCATATCGTCCAGGGGCGCGCCGCGCTCGATCGCGACCTGAAACGCCTCGGGCTCGATGCCGTCAATACCGCGGAGCTGGCCCGCGCGCTGCACCTGGCGGATGCCGACGACCTGCTGGCCGCGCTCGGGCGCGGCGATCTCACTCCCGCGCACCTCGCGCAGGCCCTGCAGCCGGCCAGGCAGACAGTGCGCGAAGAGGCGCAGGTGCCGACGGCAGCACGGCGGGCCGCCGGCGACGGGTACGGCGAAGTCATCGTCCTGGGTGCGACCGACGTAATGACGCGGACCGCGCGCTGCTGCAGTCCGGTGCCTGGCGAGCCGATCGGCGGTTACATCACCGTGGGCCAGGGCGTGTCGATACACCGCGCCACCTGCGCGAACCTGGCGAAGCTGATTCGCGAGCGCCCCGAGCGCATCGTCGAGGTGAGCTGGGGCGAGAGTGCCGGCGCCCACCATCGGGTCAGTATCGACATCGAGGCCAACGACCGCCGCGGGCTGCTGCGCGACGTCTCCGACATGCTCAGCAACCAGAAGGTCGACATCGTGGCCGTCAAGTCCTACAGCGACGCCAGATCCGGCAAGGCGCACATGATATTCACCGTGCTGGTCGCCGACGTACGTCAGCTGGAACACATCATGCGTCGACTGGAGCGCATCAAGGACGTCCTGCACGCCCGGCGGCGCGCCTGAGGCGAGGCGCGTTGCCGCTGGCGCTCAGATGAGCCCCAGCGCCCAGGGTGCCAGGGCGTAGCACATCAGTGCGACCAGCACCGCTCCGAGGAGATCGATCAGCAGCCCGCTGCGCGCCATCTGCGGAACCGTGATGTAGCCGCTGGAGAACACGATGGCGTTCGGCGGCGTGCCTGCAGGCAGCATGAAGCCGAATGACGCGGCAATGGTGGCCGCCATCATCAGCGGCGCGGGACTGCGGCCGATCTCGGGGGCGAGCGCGATGAGCATCGGCAGGATGATGTTGGCGGTCGCGGTGTTGGACGCCACCTCGGTCAGGATCACCGTGATGAGGCACACGCACAGGATGAGCAGCAGAGGCGGCAGCTGATCGAGGTCGCGCAGCCAGCCCCCCACCCAGTCCGACAGTCCGCTCTGCTGTATGCCGTAGGCCATCGCGAATCCGCCGCCCAGCAGCACGAGCAGGCTCCAGGGGACGCGCAAGGCGTTGCGCAGGCTCAGCGCCCTGCGCGCCGGCTGGCCCGGAACCGGGATGAAAAGCAGCAGCGTGCCCACCGCCATCGCCACCGCCGCATCGCCCACATCCTGCGCCAGCAGCCTGGCGAGCGGCGCCGGCAGGGACTCCAGGGGTACGCCTATGACGTCGGGCCAGCTCCAGGTCACCAGGCCCCACCAGCCCGGTATCACGAACCCGCTCAGCTCGATGTCCTTGCGGAATATCCACAGCCACGCGGCCGCGAGAAATGCCACGAGCGCGATCCGTTCGCCGGGGTTCATCGCTCCGAGGCGCTGCCGTTCCTCGGCAATATAGGCGGCGCTGTCGAGAAATCCGGCGGCGGGGATCGGCGCGGCCACCCGCACCAGGTACAGCCAGACCAGGGGCAACGCAATGGCCACGATCGGTACGCCCACCTTCAGCCACGTCAGGAAATCCACGTCGTGGCTCAGCAGCGGATCCGCGAGCTTCACGAACACGAGATTGGGCGCCGTTCCGATCTTGGTGCCGATCCCGCCGATGCTCGCGGCATAGGCGATGCCGAGCATGAGCGCGAGCCCGAACCTGGCGAGCAGAACCTCGTCCACGCGCTGCTCGCGCAGCCTGATGAGGACCGCCATGCCGATGGGGTACATCATCATCGCGGTGGCGGTATTGGAGACCCACATGCTGATGAATGCGGTCCCCAGCATGAATCCCAGGACGATGCGGCGGGGACTGGCGCCGATGGCGTCGACGATCGCCAGGGCGATGCGCCTGTGCAGTCCCCATTGCTGCATCGAGGCGGCGATCAACATGCCGCCCAGGAAAAGAAAATTCACCGGGTCGGTGTACTGCAGTGCGACACCGAACAGCGGCGCCACCTTGATCGCCGGAAACACGAACAGCGGCACGCAGGCGGTCGCCCACAGGGGCACGGGCTCGGTGATCCACCAGATCGTCATCAGCGCCACCGTGCCGGCGGTCCATGCCTGCTGCACGCTCATACCCCATTCCGGACCGTAGAGGCCGCAGAACATCAGGCACAGCGGCCCCAGCATCCATCCGGTCAGCTGGCGGAATCCGAAACTGGAAAATGGGCGGACCATGGGCGGCGGCTGGAATTCTTCTTATGAGCGTCATGATAAGCCGCGCCGGAGGCGCAGGACCACCGCCCTGATGCAGGCGCGGGTCGGGCCGACGGGAGGCCCAAAACCCGAGGGGCGCCGAAGCGCCCCTCGTTCAACGCATGATGCCGGTGGGCCGTCAGGTGCCCTTGTCGGCGGTGACGGCCGTGGCCGGGGCCTCGGTGACATCGAAGGCCTCGGACCACTTGTTGCCCTTGCTGTCCTCGATGTCGGCGCGCAGCGTGCCGCCACTGCCGGGCTTGAAGAAGAACCGGAAGCTCGGATCCTGGCTGATGGAGATGCCCGTCTCCGCCTTCATCACCACCTTGTCGTTGTAGACCAGCGTGACCCTGTTGACGAAATGCGGCGGCACGATGTTGCCCGTGCGCTGGTTGATCGACATGCCGGTGAAATTCGGGTGACTGATGCTGAACTGGCCGAGCTGCGTCTGATCGGCGAGGATCTCGCCCACGGTGCGGAATTTCATCTTGCCGGCGGACTTCAGCGCCTCGTAGATGTCGCCGCCGAACGGATCCGAGCAGCCGCCCGAGGCCTTCACGTAATTGGTGACCATGTGGTGCTCGCCGTTGTTCAGCACCGCGACCGCGCGGATGTTGGTATAGCGATCGATGCGCACCCGCAGCGCGAGGTCGGCCTTCCCGGTATCAGGCGTGAAATGGAAGGTCCCGACCAGCGGCTGGGGATTGTTGTCGACGATGACGTAGAGCTTCTCGATGTACCGGTCAGGGGACTGATCGAACTGCGCGGTGATCGACACCGGCGTCACCGCGGCGTCCTCGGCGCGATACGGCGTCTTCATGTCGATGACGGTCTTGTCCTCGATGATCTCCGTGTCCTTGAAATAGGCATCGCGCAGGAATGTCGCCCACAGGTCCACGTCGGACTTGAAGTCCTTGGGCCGAACGATCTCGAGCTTCTCCTCCGCCGCGGCCTGCCCTACCTGCAGGGCGCCGAAAAAAGCCAGCGCAGCGATGAGGCCGCGCCCGAATGTCTGCATGTTCATGATGTGCCTCCTAAGCTCCGTTTGTGATCGACGCGACCACCGCCTGGCGCCGCAATCGCCATGAAAGTCCGCTCATTCCCACTCCAGTTCCGTGTAGGCGCGCGAGACGTTGCGCTTGTGCTGCTGATCCCACAACAGCCAGCGCTCGCGTTCGGACAGGCCCACCGTCTCCACCGCCTGGTCGATATCCCTGCCGTCGGCGATCTGCGCCCTGACCTCGGAGACCACGGTTTCCATGTAGCGCTTCTCGTCGGCGAACGCCGCCTCGAGATCCTCGCCGATCGGGCCGTGACCCGGGATCACCGTCTTGACGCCATGCTCCTGCTCCAGCGTGCCGATCACCTTCAGCCAGCCCAGCACGCTTCCGTCGAAGGAGGGCAGCCGCTCGCGAAACAGCAGATCCCCCAGCCAGAGCGTGCCGGTGCCGACGTCGAGCACGGAGAGGTCGCAGTGCGTGTGCGCCGTCGGGTAGGCCGTCAGCCGCAGCGTCTTGCCGCCCAGGTCCAGCTCCAGCGTGGAGTCGACGGTCCGGCCGGGCGGGATGATGTCGGCGTTGCTCGGATGCTCTCCGAGATACCTGCCGAAGTGCTCCAGCACGTAGGCATTGTCGCCACCGAGCGCCTCGGGCAGTTTCCGGTGTCCGATGAATTGGGGTCCGTCGTCCTTGAAGGCGACGTTGCCGAAGTAGTGATCGAAATGCGAGTGGGTGTTGATGACGTAGCAGATCGGTGCCGGTGTGTGCTCGCGTATCGCATCCCTCAGGGCCCGTCCCACGGCCACCGAACCCCCGGTATCGACGACCGCCACGCACTTCTCTCCGACGATGAAGCCGATATTGGCGATATCGTCGGTATCGGGATCCTCGAAGGACACCTGCCTGCCCAGGTGCACGAAATTGCCCGGCGCGACCTCCACGAGGTTGAACGGCGGCGTATAGGCGGTCCCGCGCAGGCTGTACGACAGGCCCGCAGCGAGCGGCACGACCAGCGTCAACACGTACGCGGCGCGGTATCCACGTCGATTGCGGGGCTGTCGGGCTGTCATCAGGGCGTGCGCCTCCATACGGTTAGACTGTGCTTGCGCCTTCTGTTCGCCCGGCCTTCACCGAATCCATGAGATGTTCGATGACATCTTCCATGCGCGTGCGGTCCGAGAAGGCGCGTGCCGCGACCATGCCGCCTTCCAGCGCTGCCACAAAGGTCCTGCCTACGGACCGTGGATCGAGGTCGCGGCGGAACGCGCCCGTGGCCTGTCCGGCGCGCACGGTCCGGGCGACCCAGGACTCCCCGCCCTGCCAGAAATCACGCACGCCGCCCTGCACCTCGGCCGGGATCGCGTCCTGGCCCATCGCCAGCATGCACATCGGGCAGAGCCGATCGCCCGACCCCCAGGTCTGCAGGAATAGACCGCAGTAGCGGCGCAGACGCTCACCGGGGGACGCGACAGATGCCTCGATCTCCGCCACCGCCGCAGCGGTCGCATAGCGAACGCGGTCGACGATCGCCATGGCGAGATGGGCCTTGGTCGGGAAGTGATAGTGGATGCTCGCCGTGCGTATGCCGATACGCTCGGCGATATCCCGGTAGCTGAAGGCGTGGAATCCCACCTTCTGGACGTATTCCTGGGCGATCTCGATTATCTGCGCGGAAGTGGCCATGGCTGGAATGCGGCTGCCTATCTACCGATAGATAGTATATACGACATGCCCGCGACTGCAAGGGCCTGCGTCTGCGCCACGCCCGCGGGCGCGGGCGCCGATGACGCGACGGCTTCTTATCCGGGTTGCGGCTCGCTATCATTCGCCTCCCCGCCACGGCAGGCACGCGCAACCGACAACACGTACGCCGACTATGAGCCGACAGGAAAAATCGCTGTACATGACCGTCCTCATGACCCCCGACATGGCCAACTTCGCCGGCAAGGTGCACGGTGGGGCGCTGCTCAAGCTGCTCGACCAGGTCGCATATGCCTGCGCCGCGCGCTACGCGAAGAGCTATGTCATCACCGCGTCGCTCGACCTGGTCACCTTCAGGCAGCCTGTCGAGGTGGGGCAGCTCGTGACGTTCATGGCCAACGTCAACTACGTGGGCACCAGTTCCATGGAGGTGGGCGTGAAGGTCGTGGCCGAGGACCTGCGTACGAAGGAGAAACGCCACGCGAGCTCGTGCTTCTTCACGATGGTGGCGGTCGGCGAGGATGGCCGCCCGACGACCGTTCCACGGCTCGATATCGAGACCGACATCGAGCAACGGCTGTTCGAGGCGGGCAAGATGCGCAAGGAGATGCGCAAGGAGGTCCAGCAGCGCAACGACGCCCTGCACGTGCGCATCCCGGAGGGCCAGACGCCTAGCGGCGCGGCGACCGGCTGAGACGCCCGGCGGGTTCCCCGCCGCCCTGCGGCGAGGAGGTCACTGCGGCGCCGGCGTCGGCTCGGTAACGGCGAACACGGCGTCGATGGTGACCGAGACCTCCTGTTCGCCGCCGGCCACCGGTGTTGCCGCCTCGGCGGACATCTTGGCCATCGCGACGCCGCCCATGGGGATCGGGCCCGGCATGGAGGCCGGCATGTCGATGATGCGCAGCGGCCGGCCCAGGGTCAGGCCGGCTGCCCTGGCAAGCTCCCGGGCCTTGGACAGGGCGTTCTCGTATGCCTGCTTGCGGGCCTCCGTCTCGGCGACGCTGGGATCATCGACCAGCAAACCGATCCCGTACATGCGACCGGCGTCGCCGGCGGCCTTCAGCGACTCGTCGATCACCTTGCCGACGCTCGCGACGTCGCGCACCTTCACCGTCAACTGATGGTGCGCCTGGTAGGCGACTATCCTGTTGGCCGAGTCCGGGGCGAAGATCGGATTCAGCGACAGGTGCCGGGTCTGCAGGTCCTTGTCCTCGATGCCGCTTGCGCGCACCGCCGCGACCATGGCCGTCATGGCCTCGGCTGCCTTCGCCCGCGCCTCCTCCGCCGACTTGGCCTGCGCCTCGACGCCGAGGTTTACCGACGCGGTATCCACGGCAACCGACACATGACCCGTGCCGGTCACGCGTATGAGCGGCATGTCGCCAAAATCACTGAGCGCCAGATCCTGCGCCGGAACGCCACCGCATGCGCCCAGCATCGCTGCGCCCGCCACCGCCCGCCACCAGCCACACGTTTTCATTTCCGCTCCAGATCGCTCGAGTTCACAGACCTCCCCGTCCGCGGCGCGCGACTGCCTTGCGCCACCGCAGGCGCACATCCCGCTGCCCGGATTCCGCGCGTCCGTGCCGAGGCACCACGCCTGCTGCATCCCGGCCACGCCGCCGCCCCGTGCCGCGAGGATCGCCGGCCGCGCGGAATCTTAGCATCCCGCGACCGAAGCGGGCCCCGATCAGAAATGCGCGTAGCCGGAAATGTGACGATCGACGACCACATCCCCGGCATCCACGAAACGCAGGCCCGGGCGCTCGACGACCGTGCCGATACGCGTCAATGGCACGCCGTCCTCCGCGAGCCAGTCTCCCAGGGTCGATTCGCGACCGGGCGGCACCGTGAAGCACAGTTCGTAGTCGTCACCGCCGCCGAGCGCGCGCTCGATCGCCGACTCGCCGTGTTCGCAGGCGCGCAGCGGCGCGGAGATCGGCAGGCGGGCCAGGTGAACCTCCGCGCCCCTGGCGCTGGCCTCGAGCACGTGCCGCAGATCCGCCGCCAGTCCGTCGGACACGTCGATGGCGCTGCTGGCGACCCCGCGGAGGAACTGTCCCAGCGCGACCCGCGGTTCCGGCCGCAAAAAACGGCGTGTGAGCGCCGACCCGGACTCCGCATCGCACGTGCTCTCGCCCATGACCACGCGCAGGCCGGCGGCGGCATCGCCCAGGCAACCGGAGACGTACACGCCATCGCCGGTGCCGGCTCCCGCGCGCCGCAGGGCCTGTCCCGCGGGCACCCATCCGTGCGCTGTGACGGTGACCGTCAGCGGACCACGCGTGGTGTCGCCTCCCACCAGTTCCATGTCGAAGCGCTCCGCCAGCTCGAGCAGCCCGTCGGCGAACCCCTGCAGCCACGTCTCGTCGGCCTGCGGCAGCGTCAGGGCGAGGCTGCACCACGCGGGCTCGGCCCCCATGGCCGCCAGGTCGCTGAGATTCACGGCGAGGGCACGGTACCCGACATCCCCGGCTGACATCATCGCGGGGAAGTGCACCCCGCCCACGATGGTATCGGTCACCAGCACAAGTTCATGCCCCGGGCGTGGCCGGAGCACCGCGCCGTCGTCGCCGATCCCGATCACCACGTCGTTGCGGCGCGCGCCGCGCCGTCTGAAATAGCGATCGATGAGCTCGAATTCGGAGATGGACATGGCGCTCGCCGGGCTGCCGACGGCTCGGGTTCCGGTTCCGAACGGCGGCGGGACCCCGCTACCCCGCTCCCGCCGCCGTCTCGACCGGCCGCAGGGCGCGTGCCAGCCGATCCAGCGCCGTGTTGACGTAGCGATGCCCCTGTTCGGCGCCGAACATCTTTTCCAGCTCTATGGCCTCGTTGATGACCACGCGCCACGGCGTCTCGATGCAGTGCCGAAGCTCATAGGCGCCGATGAGCAGGATCGCCCGCTCCACCGGATCGAGCTCCCGCACCGGCCGATCGATCACGCCCGTCAAGGCCGCTTCCAGCTCCTCGATGTGGCGTGGGATGCCGCGCGTCAGCTTCTCGAACAACCCCATGTCGGCATTGACCACCTCGCGTTCGGCGACGAACTCTTTCAGTATGTCGTTCGGATCCTGGCCCGCGAGTTGCCACTGGTACAGCGCCTGCACGGCGCACCGGCGCGCGCGCGCGCGCGCGTGCGTGGCCCTGCCGCCCCCTCTGCCCTTCCCGGAGCTCATCTACCTGGCCAGTTCCCGCGCGAGATTGATCATCTCGATGGCGACCAGGGCGGCCTCGGAGCCCTTGTTGCCCATGGCCCCGCCCGCCCGCGCCTCCGCCTGTTCATCGCTCTCGGTCGTCAGCACGCCGAAGGCGATGGGGATGTCGAGGTCCGCGCTCACCTCCGATACCCCGCGCGCGCACTCGCCGGCGACATAATCGAAGTGCGGCGTCTCCCCGCGTATGACGGCGCCCAGGGCAATCAGTGCATCGTAGTCCCCCGACATCGCCATGCGCCTCGCCGCGAAGGCGATCTCGTAGGCGCCAGGGACGCGCACGACGGTGATGCGCCTGCCCGCCACACCGCGTTCCTTCAACGCCCGCACGCAGCCGTCGATCAGCTTGCCGACGATCTCGTCGTTGAAGCGGCTGGCGATGATGCCGAAACGGGCGTCCTCCGAGGGGATGTCCTCTCCTTCTATCTGCCTGACGTCTGCCATGTTCATTCCTAGTGAGTGATGTATTCGACGACCTCCAGCCCGAAGCCCGACAGCGCACTGTATTTCCGCTGCCGGCTCATCACGCGCATCTTGCGCACCCCGATGTCGGCCAGTACCTGGGCGCCGAGACCCACGGTGCGCAGCTCATCGCGCCCGGGCGCAGCCGGCGTCTCGGCCTGCGCAGGCGCGGGGTCGTGCATGCGCTGCAGACTGCGAACGAGCTGGTCGTTGTCGTACTGGTTGCGGAGTATCACGAGCACGCCGCTGGGCTCGCGCGCGATGCGCCGCAGGGCATCTCGCAACGGCCAGCCGGAATCGCCACGCGCAGCCCCGGGCAGATCGATAAGCGGGTTCTCGATGTGCACGCGCACGGCGACGGGCTTCTCCGGCTCGACCGTTCCCTGCACCAGTGCGAGGTGCAGGTCCCCGGCAATGGTGTCGCGGTAGGCGATCGCGTGCAATTGGCCGAAGTCGGTCTGCAGGTCCGTCTCCGCCACGCGTTCGATGGTCTTCTCGTTGTGTATGCGGTAGCGGATGAGGTCGGCGATGGTGCCGATCCTCAGGCCGTGCTGCGCGGCCATCCGCTCGAGCTCGGGACGACGGGCCATCGAGCCGTCCTCGTTGAGGATCTCCACGATCACCGCCGCCGGCTCCAGATCGGCCAGGCGGGCCAGGTCACAGCCGGCCTCGGTGTGCCCGGCGCGCGTCAGCACCCCGCCCGGCTGCGCCATCAGCGGGAAGATGTGCCCGGGCTGCACCACGTCGCTGGGCCTGGCGTCCCCGGCCACCGCCGCCTGCACGGTGCGGGCGCGATCGGCCGCCGAGATGCCGGTCGTCACGCCCGTCGCGGCCTCGATGGACACGGTGAAGTTGGTGCCGTAGTTGAAATACGTGTCGCGCACCATCAAGGGCAGGTTCAGCCGCTGGCAGCGCTCGCGGGTGAGGGTCAGGCAGATGAGGCCCCGTCCGTGCGTCGCCATGAAGTTGATGTCCGCCGGCTTGACGCGGGCCGCGGCCATCACCAGGTCGCCCTCGTTCTCGCGATCCTCGTCGTCCATGATGATGACCATGCGTCCCTGACGGATGTCATCGACGATCTCTTCGGTCGGGCAGAATGAGGACATGCGTGCGGTCAGGAGACGAACCGGTGAATGGTCGGATTATACCTGCTTTGCGGCGCCGTCCTCGCGGCAGACGCGGCCGCGGGTTCAGGTCTTTGCGTCGGCGATCAGCCGCTCGAGATAGCGTGCGATCAGGTCAACCTCGATGTTGACGGTGTCCTCCGGCTCGTAACCCCCGAACAGCGTCTCCTCGCGGGTGTGCGGGATGATCTGAACCTCGAAGGTGGCTCCCTCCACGGCGTTCACGGTCAGGCTGACGCCGTCGACGCAGACCGAGCCCTTGCGGGAAACGTAGCGCGCCAGCTCCACCGGCACCTCGATGCGCAGCCGGAGGCAGTCGCCGTCCGCGCGCACCGAGCGGATCCGGCCGACGCCGTCGACGTGGCCGCTGACCAGGTGCCCGCCCAGGCGATCGCCCAGGCGCAGCGCGAGTTCCAGGTTGACGCGACCGCCGACCGCGAGCCTGCCCAGGGAGGTGCAGCGGAGGGTCTCCGGCGAGACGTCCACCGCGAAGCGGTGCGCGTCGAACTCCACGACGGTCAGGCACACGCCGTTGACCGCGATGCTGTCGCCGACGCGCGCGTCGGTCAGCGCGAGCCGGCCGGTGTCGACATGGATCCGCACGCCTTCGGCCCGCGGCGCGATTGCATGGATTTTTCCCATGGCCTGCACGATGCCGGTGAACATACGCCTGATTACACCATGGTCCGGGGGCGCATGATCACGCGCCAGTCCTGTCCGATCTGCCGCACGTCGGCGACGTCGAGGCGGATGGCATCGGCCAGGCGGTTCAGGCCCGGCAGCCGTGCCAGAGGCAGTGCCGCGTCCCCCATCAGCCTCGGCGCGACGTAGCAGATGAGCTCGTCGACCAGGTCCGCCTGCAGCAGCGCCCCCGTCAGGGTGGGGCCCGCCTCGACCAGTACCTCGTTGAGCTCACGGCGGCCGAGTTCAAGCATCGCCGCGTGCAGATCGATCCTCCCGTCCGCGCCAGGGCAGCACACGAGCTCCGCACGGTCCAGGCAGCGATCCGAAACGGCCGTGATCACCAGCGCGGCCCCTGGACCGGACAGCACTCGCGCACTGCGCGGCGTGCGCACGGCCGAATCGAATACCACGCGCAGCGGTTGCCCCGGAAGCTCCGCCAGATACGGCTGCGTGCGCACCGTCAGGGCCGGGTCATCGGCCATCACCGTGTTCACTCCGGTGATCACCGCACAGCTTCGCGCGCGCCAGCGCTGCACGTCGGCGCGCGCGGCTTCACCGGTGATCCACCTGCTCTCGCCGTCTGCCATCGCCACGCGGCCGTCGAGGCTCATGCCGACCTTCGCGCGCACCCACGGCCGGCCCTTGCGCATACGCTGACAGAATCCCTCGTTCAATGCCTCGGCCTCGCCGGCCAGCAGACCGGTGCCGACCGCGACGCCGGCGGCCTGAAGCTGCCGCAGCCCCTCTCCGCCGACGCGCGGATTCGGATCCGTCATCGCCGCCACCACCCGCCCCACGCCGGCCTCCAACAGGGCTCCGATGCACGGCGGCGTGCGCCCATGATGGCAGCACGGCTCGAGCGTGACGTAGCAGGATGCGCCGCGCGCCCCGGCGCCCGCGGCACGCAGGGCCAGCGTCTCGGCATGCGGCGCACCGGCGCGTTCGTGCCAGCCCTCGCCGACGACTACCCCGTCCTTGACGATGACACAACCGACACGCGGATTCGGACGCGTTGAGTTCAGTCCCCGCGTTGCAAGCTGCAATGCACGCGCCATGCGGCGATGATCATCGGCCGTGTAGCCGATCGGATAATCCGGCGGGCTCACGAACGCGCGCGCGGGCGGCGGGGCTGCCTGCCGGCCTTGGTCGCCTTGGCGGCATACCGCGACGTGGCCTCCTCCGCCGACGGGGCGCCGTCGTCGCCCGGCAGCATGAGGTTCAACTGCCGGCGACGCACGTGCGGCGGGATCTCGTTCTCCAGACCGGCAATCGCCTCGCTGAAGGCCTTGACGTCGTCGAAGCTGTGGTACACGGATGCGAACCGCACGTAGGCAACCTGGTCCAGCTCCCGCAACTCCTGCATCACCCACTCGCCGAGGCGGCTGGAGGGGATCTCGCGCTCGCCGCTCGCCCGCAGCTTGCGCTTGATGTTGTTGACCGCCGCGTCCACACGCCCGGTCTCCACGGGACGCTTGCGCAGAGCACGCTCCATACCGGCGCGCAGCTTCTCCTCGCTGAAGGGTTCGCGCCGCTTGTCGCGCTGCTTGACGATGCGCGGCAGGTTGAGCTCGGCCGTTTCGTAGGTGGTGAACCGCTCGCGGCACTTCTCGCACTCGCGACGCCGCCGCACCTGTTCGCCTTCGCCGACGAAACGGGAATCGATGACGCGCGTATTGGGGAAGGCGCAATATGGGCACTTCATGACGATGATCTTAACCCACTACCCCCGGCAATTGGGGGCTGCCGGCGGCTGCGCCAGCGGTGGGACCGGCACGCC
The DNA here is from genome assembly GCA_022071965.1 of Gammaproteobacteria bacterium. Classification (GTDB taxonomy): domain Bacteria; phylum Pseudomonadota; class Gammaproteobacteria; order JAJPIJ01; family JAJPIJ01; genus JAJVHZ01. The sequence continues at coordinate 116,614 of JAJVIQ010000009.1, read as the reverse complement.
GAAGGCTGCCGGCGGATGGCGCCGGCCATGGCACAGGAGGTGCCGCCGGTGGCATTGCGGCGATCAGGTCGGTGAGCATGCCGCCCACGCGCCTGCCAAGGTTTCGAGGATGAATGTCCTGCAAGAACGAAACGGCCGTGGTGGCCACATGGCCACCACGGCCGCCGTTTGCCAGCCGCTCGAGGGCCGGCCAGGTCAGTCCGTGTAGAGCGGGAACGCCTTGCAGAGCTCGGCCACCTTGCCGCGGGTCGCGTCGACCACGGCTTCGTTGCCCATGTTGTCGATGATGTCGCAGATCCATCCGGCGACCGCCCTGGCCTCGTTCTCCTTGAAGCCCCGGCTCGTGCAGGCGGGAGTGCCGACGCGAATGCCGGACGTCACGAACGGCGACTGCGGGTCGTTCGGCACCGCGTTCTTGTTGACCGTGATGTAGGCGCGACCGAGCGCGGCGTCGAGATCCTTGCCCGTGATCTTGCGCGAGATGAGGTCCACCAGCATCAGGTGGTTGTCCGTGCCGCCGGAGACGATGTTCACCCCGCGTTCCATGAAGGTCCCGGCCATGGTCTGGGCGTTCTTCTTCACCTGCTCCTGGTAGGCCTTGAATTCCGGCTGCATCGCCTCCTTGAAGGCCACCGCCTTGGCGGCGATCACGTGCATGAGCGGACCGCCCTGGATGCCCGGGAATACCGCGGCATTGAGCCTCTTCTCGATGTCCTCGTTCCTGCGCGCGAGGATCAGGCCGGAACGCGGGCCGCGCAGGGTCTTGTGGGTCGTCGTGGTCACCACGTCCGCAAACTGCATCGGACTCGGATAAAGGCCGGTCACGATGAGGCCGGCGACATGAGCAACGTCCGCGACGAGATAGGCGCCGACCTTGTCGGCGATCTCGCGGAAGCGCTTCCAGTCGAGGATCCGGGAGTAGGCGGAGAAGCCGGTCATGATCATCTTCGGCCTGTGCTCCAGGGCCAGCTTCTCGGCGGCGTCGTAGTCGATCTCCCCGGTGGCCGTGTTCAGCCCGTACTGCACGGCGTTGTAGGTCTTGCCGGAGAAATTCACCTTCGCACCATGGGTCAGGTGCCCGCCATGGGCCAGGCTCATGCCCATCACGATGTCGCCGGGGTTCAGCAGCGCCAGGTAGACGGCGCCGTTGGCCTGCGAGCCGGAGTGTGGCTGCACGTTCGCATAGTCGGCGCCGAAGAGCTGCTTGGCCCGGTCGATCGCCAGTTGTTCGACGACGTCGACGTACTCGCAGCCGCCGTAGTACCGCTTGCCCGGGTAGCCCTCGGCGTACTTGTTCGTGAGCACGCTGCCCTGGGCCTCGAGCACGCGCGGGGTGACGTGATTCTCGGAGGCGATCAGCTCGATGTGCTCTTCCTGCCGCCGCGCCTCGTCCTGCAGCGCCGTCCAAAGCTCATCGTCAAATCCCGCAATCTTCATCTTTCTGCTGAACATTGTGTTTCTTCCTCGCGCCAGGCGAGACCCGGAGGCTCCGCGGCGGCATTTTTCGTGGTTGGCACCCGGGCGCAGCGATGCTCGGTTCAACGTCCCCTCCGGGTCGCAATGGTGGCGACCGCCGTTGCCGGGCAACCGGCCGGACGCCCCCTTCGAAGCCGGCGTAGATTAGCAAATCTCCCCCTGGACTGCACGGCCGGACAGGCTCATTGTCCGCCTCCGTGGCCGCCGCGCAAGTGACCGGGATCAAAGCCCTTTCCGCCGCGTGCCCGGGGTCAAGGAACGACCCCTGCGGCCGCTAACCTCAGCTGCCATGCAACGCAGGCAAAACGCCCACAGCCACCCGCCGCGTCCGCGCTCCAGCGAGGAGCGCTTCGTCGCCATCAACCGCGAGCGGCTGCGGCGGATCCGCGATGCGCTCACGCCGCGCCAGCGCGACTTCCTGGAGCTGCTGCCGCTGCTGTTCCACAGCAACCACCCGCTCCTGCCGGGATACGTCAACCAGACCACGCCCTGCGGCGTACGCGACTACACCCCGACCCAGGAGACGCTCACGGCCGCCCAGCGCGTCACCCGCTCCTACAACCACGAGCGCCGGATCCTCCCGCGACTGGACATCATGGGCCTGTACATGATGGGGTCCTGCGGGACCATCGCCTACACGCCGGGCAGCGACTTCGACATCTGGCTCTGCCACACCCCCGGGCTCGAGGAATCCGCGGTTGCGGACCTGCGGCTGAAGGCCGCCCGCATCGAAGAGACCGCCAAGGAGCTCAACCTCGACGTCCATTTCTTCGTCTTCGACCCGCAAGGCTTCCGGCGCGGGGAGCTCTCCTCGCTGTCCGCGGAGAGCAGCGGCAGCTCGCAGCACTATCTGCTGCTCGACGAATTCTACCGCTCCGCCGTGGTGCTGGCCGGCCTGTACCCCCTGTGGTGGCGGGTGCCGCCGGAACAGGAGCGCGAGTACACCGCGACGGCAAGGACACTGGTGGAGGGACGATTCATCGGTCAGCACGACTACATCGATTTCGGCGGCCTGGAGCGCGTGCCGGCGGAGGAGTTCTTCGGCGCTGCCGTGTGGCACATCTACAAGTCGATCAACTCACCGTACAAGTCGGTGCTCAAGCTCATCCTCATCGAGGCGTACGCGCAGGAATACCCGGACATCGACCTGCTGGCCCTGCACTACAAGCGCCTGGTCTACGACGGGGAGACCAATCTGAACGCCATCGACCCGTATCTGCTGATGTACCGCAAGGTCGAGGACTACCTCACCCGGCGCGGCGACACGGAGCGGCTGCACCTGTTCAGGCGATGCTTCTATTTCAAGGTCGAGGAGCGGTTGACGGCGCGGCCGGCCCGCGGCGAGGACAACTGGCGGCGCGAGGTGCTGCGCGAGCTGGTCTCCTCGTGGGGCTGGGACACTGCCCACCTCGCGCTGCTGGACTCGCGCGATCAGTGGAAGGTGCCGGTGGTGCTCGACCAGCGCCGCGATCTCATCGCCACGCTGACGCAAAGCTACCGCCTGCTGTCCCAGTTCGGCCGCGAGCAGGCCGACTCCGCGCGCATCAGCCAGCGCGATCTGCACGTGCTCGGGCGCAAGCTCTATTCCGCGTTCGAACGCAAGGCCGGCAAGATCGAGATCGTGAATCGGGGCATCGCACCGGATATCGCCGAGCAGCGCCTGTCCATCCATCTGCTCGGCGAGGCCGCCACGGAGTCCAACTGGCTGCTGTTCACCGACGCCGTCGCGCCCGAGGACATCGGCCAGCATGCGGCGGTCCGTCGATCCACCAGCATCGTCGACGTGCTGGCCTGGTGCCACTTCAACCGCATCATCGCCGCGGATACCCAGATCACCGCCTATGCCGGCGCTCAGCCCTACGCGGCCCGCGAACTCCGGTCGATCCTCGGCGCCCTGGAGGGCACCTTCCCCGGCGGCCTGCTCGGCAGCTCGGATTGCACCGATCTGACGCGGGCACCGCAGTTGCTGCGGGCGGCGCTGTTCGTGAACGTCGGTCTCGAGCACCGCGCCGGCCTCGCGCGCAGCGCCGACATGATCGCCAGCAGCCGCACCGACCCGTTGAGCTTCGGCGGCATGCACCACAATCTCACCGAGTGCTTCGACCTCGTCCTGATGACGAGCTGGGAGGAGGTTTTCAGCTTTCACTACCGGGGACTGGACGGCCTGCTGCAATGCCTGTGCGAGTACCTGCGTCTGCGCGCCAACGCGGGATCCGCGACCGTCCCGGAGACCTTCACCACGCACTGCTTCTCCCCGGGCCACGGCTCCAACATCAGTCAGCGGTTCCACGCCCTGTTCGACGACATTTCCAGGAGCGTGCAGGAAACCGCCGGGCACTGGCGCTACATACTCGAGGCCGCCGACAACTACTACGCGATCGTGCGCGACGACGGCGGCATACGCTTCGAGCGGATCGGCGACCACGCCGGCCTCGTCGCCTTCCTGGGACGGCCGGTGCCGCGTTACGCGCACACGCGCTTCGATCGCTACGCACTGCGCAACGGGCCGCTTCCCCGCCTGTACGAGCAGAATCGCGCGGATGCCATTCAGACCTTCTATCGGGTGCTGGACAAGGAGGCCGAGCTGTTCGTGATCGACGAACGGGGCAGCCTGTTCACGCAGACCCTGACGTTCCACAACCAGCACGTGCTGCTCGATCATCTCGCGCGCTTCTTCCGCAGCACCTCGCAACGCATGACGCGCGGATCGAGTCTGAACGGCGAGTCTCGAAGGACAGGTTTCGAGTTTCGCCACCTCGCGGGCGGCGCGAAGCGCGAGTTCGCGATCGAGCCGGTCAGCTACAACCCCGATCTCGGTCGGCAGTACCTGCAGATCAAGGTACTGGTGGAGGCCGGCGAGGACTCCTCGCATCGGTACACGGTGACCTGCGACGGCCGGGAATTCTCCTCGCTGGCGCATGGCGCCGATCTGTTCCGCGTGGTCGCCAGGCACGTAATTTCGGTCCGGACGCCCGGGTCGGCGTATCCCATCTACATCACCGACATCGACCTCTCCGGCGCGCAGCTGCCCGGAGAAAGCGTTCAGACGGTGCGGCTGCTCGAGCAGAAGTGCCTGATCGAGGAACGGCTGAACCGCGCCCTCACCGACCTCTGCGCGGCAGGCTGAGCGCGGAAAGACTCCCACGCGCTCGGCGGCGTCGGGTTAGAATGGGGCGCGGCCATCTCCGTTCCAGAACCCGGTCACATGACGCTTCCCGACGAGCTGACGCAGCGACTGCTGCACCTCATCGCGCGCATCGATGCGCTGCTCCCGGACGCGCCGGAGATCGATACCGACTGGAGCGCCCCGGCCTACCTCTGGCGCAGGCAGGCATATCGCGGGCACCTGTACCCGGTCCGTGCACCGGGAACGACGCGGCTCGATGACCTGCTGTGCATCGACGAGCAGCGACGCCAGATCGACCTGAACACCCGCCAGTTCCTCGCCGGCCTGCCGGCCAACAACGTCCTGCTGTGGGGTCCGCGCGGCACCGGCAAGTCCTCCCTCATCAAGGCGCTGCTCAGCACCTATTGCGATCGGGGACTGCGCCTCATCGAGGTGGAGCGCGAACACCTGACCGACATCCCCGTGATCCTCGATTGCATCGAGGGCCGGCCGGAGCGATTCATCCTCTATTGCGACGATCTGTCATTCGAGGCCCGCGACTCCCGCTACAAGGCACTGAAGGTACTGCTCGACGGCTCGGTGCACGTCCCGCCCGAGAACGTCCTCGTCTATGCGACCTCCAACCGCCGCCACCTGCTGCCGGAACGCGCCGCCGACAATCTCGACGCGCAGTTCGTCGAAGGCGAGCTGCACCAGTCCGAGGCGGTCGAGGAGAGGATCTCGCTGTCCGAGCGCTTCGGCGTCTGGCTGGCATTCCACCCTTTCAGCCAGGACGAGTATCTGCGCATCGTCGCGCACTGGCTCGAACGGCTCGGCGTCGGAGAGGCCGGCCGCCACGGCGCCCGCGGCGCGGCGCTGCAGTGGGCGATGCTGCACGGGTCGCGCAGCGGGCGTTCCGCCTGGCAGTTCGCGAAGGACTGGGCGGGCCGGACGTCACTGTCGCATGACGGGGACCCCGAGAGCTGATCGTGGATGAGAGGCCGGACAACGAGGAGCTGATGCGCGTGCGCCGCGACGCGGAGCTCGTCTACGGACGCCAGGAGATCGAGTACGCCCTGGACCGCATGGCCGAGGGGGTCACCGCGCGACTTGGCGATCGGGATCCCGTGCTGCTGGCGATGATGATCGGGGGCATGGTTCCGCTCGGTGCGCTGCTGCCGCGGCTGCAGTTCCCGCTGCAGGTCGACTACCTGCACGCCACACGCTACCAGGGCGGCACCCGTGGCGGCCATCTCGACTGGCTGCGCAAGCCCGGTCTGAGCCTGAAGAACCGCACGGTGCTGATCGTCGACGACGTGCTCGATCACGGCATCACGCTGGCGGCCGGCGTCGAGGAATGCCGCGACGCCGGCGCGCGGGAGGTATTGACGGCCGTCCTGATCTCCAAACGCCTGGCGCTGCGCAAGGGTCTGCAGGCGGCGGATTTCGCCGCCCTGGAGACCGACGACAGGTATCTCTTCGGCTGGGGCATGGATTATCACAGCTATCTGCGCAACGGTGAGGGCATCTACGCCGCGAGGATGCCGGCTTGATCGGCATCATCGCGGGCACCGGCCTGGAGGAGATCGAGGGCCTGCAGGCACGGCGCGAGCTGCAGATTGCCACCCCGTACGGTCCGCCCTCGGCACCGATCCGCGCCGGCGAGCTGGCCGGCGTGCCGCTGGCGTTCCTCGCCCGCCACGGTCGCGGCCATGCGCTCCCGCCGCATCGAATCAACTACCGCGCCAATCTGTTCGCGCTGAAACAGGCGGGAGTCCGCCGCATCGTCGCCGTCGCCGCCGTCGGCGGCATCACCACCGGCATGCGCCCGGGCCGACTCGTCTTTCCTTCGCAGCTCGTCGATTACACGTGGGGCCGGGACCACACCTATGCCGACGGCGGCGAGCGTCCCGTGGTGCACGTCGACTTCACCGATCCGTACTGCGAGGGAACCCGCGGGATGCTCATCGATGCGGCGATCGCGACAGGCATCGACGCCGCCTGCGACGGGGTCTACGGGGCCACGCAGGGGCCGCGGCTGGAGACCGCGGCGGAGATAACGCGCATGGAACGCGACGGCTGCGACATCGTCGGCATGACCGGCATGCCCGAGGCGGCGCTGGCGCGCGAACTCGCCATCCCCTATGCCTGCTGCGCGGTCGTGGCGAACTGGGCCGCCGGCCGCGGCGCCGGTCCCATCACCATGGAGGCGATCACCGCGGCGCTGGCAGGTGGAACGGCCGACGTGATGCGAGTCCTGGTGCGGGCGCTGCCGTCGCTGCACGCGATGCCCTGATCGCTGCCCGCGGCCGCCGCGTCAGTCCCCCGATTCCCGCACGCGCGTCACCTGGACCAGCAGTCCGCACAGCGGGTTGTCGACATAGTGCAACTCGCCGATCCTGACCGAGCGTCGCGCGCGGATCACCGCAACCGAGCCATCGCGGCGGCATGAGAGGTCGGCGCTGAAGGCGAGCTGCTGACCGACCTGCAGCGCCGCATGGCCGCGCACGCCCGACTCCTCGACGCCCACGGGATCGCCAATCCGCAACGGCTGGGATTGCGCGGCGTTCTGCCGCCAGCCGATATGCAGCACCGTGCGGTACTTTCCGGACGCGTCGAGCCGGCGCACGGAATCGTTCAGCAGCATCGCTTCCCGGGGCAGCGGCCCCGGGTCGATCGCGCCGGGCGCGATCGACGGATCGCGCGGCATCGGCGGCATGGTCGGATCGTGGGGCGGAACGGCGGCCCGCAGATGGTGGAACACGATCATCTCGACCTGGTAGACAGGTTCGGCCCGTGCCGGGACCGGCGCAATCGCTGCCGCCGACAACGCGGCGGTCGCGACGACCGCCTTGCGCAGGCGGGATGCGGCGGAGCGGGGGGGAGGATTCATCCGGTCTCCACGCCGCGGTCGGCGCGGGCGGGCGGCGGGCGCTGTGTGCCGCCGAACAGCGACAGCAGATCGAGCAGCTCCTCGATCCGCGCCTGCGGGTCGGGCAGCGGTTTGAGCACGCGCAGCTTCTCGCCGCCTTCCAGCCTGTAGAGCTTCGGCTGCTGCTGGACGAGGCGGATCACCGTCATCGGATCGATCCTGGGCTGCGGATCGAACTGCAGCCGCCCGCCCCTCGCGCTGAGGTCCACCTTGCGCAACCCGACCGCATCGGCGAGCAGCTTGGCGCGGGTCAGCACGAACAGGTTCTGCGCCGGCGCGGGCAGCGGCCCGAAGCGATCGATGGTCTCCTCGCGCAGGACCGTCAGCGCCTCCTCGTCGGCGGCGCCGCTGATCCGCTTGTAGAGGATGAGCCGGGTGTGCACGTCCGGTATGTAATCCTCCGGGAACAGCGCCGGCAGGTGCAGGTTGATCTCCGCCGGCACCGTGGCGGCGGCGTCGAGCCGCGGCTGCCTGCCGGACTTGAGGCTCCTGACCGCCCGCTCCAGGAGCTCCGTGTACATGGCGAAGCCGACCTCCTGGATGTGGCCGCTCTGCTCCTCGCCCAGGATCTCGCCGGCGCCGCGGATCTCCAGGTCGTGCGTCGCCAGCGTGAAGCCCATGCCCAGCTCCTCCAGCGCCTCGATGGCCTCCAGCCGCTTCTGCGCATCACCGCGCAGGGTCGTCTTCAGGCCGGTCTGCGGATCGACGCGCGTGGGCACCAGCAGGTAGGCATAGGCGCGATGATGCGAGCGTCCGACGCGGCCGCGGAGCTGGTAGAGCTGTGCCAGTCCGAAGCGGTCGGCGCGGTTGATGATGATGGTGTTGGCCGTCGGCACGTCGATGCCGGTCTCGATGATGGTCGTGCAGACCAGGACGTTGAAGCGGCGGTGATAGAAATCGAGCATCACGCGCTCCAGGTCGCGCTCGCGCATCTGCCCGTGCGCGACCGCCACGCGCCCCTGCGGGATGAGCTCGGCGACCTGCCCGGCCGTCTTCTCGATGGTCTCGACGTCGTTGTGCAGGAAATAGGCCTGGCCGCCGCGACTCACCTCGCGCAGCAGGGCCTCCTTCAACAGCGCATCGTCCCACTCGCGCACGAAGGTCTTCACCGCCAGCCGCCGGGATGGCGGCGTCGCGATGATCGACAGCTCGCGCACGTTGCTGAGCGCGAGGTTCAGGGTCCTGGGGATCGGTGTGGCCGTGAGCGTCAGGATGTCCACCTCGGCGCGCAGCTTCTTGAACTGCTCCTTCTGCTGCACTCCGAAACGATGCTCCTCGTCGACGATGATGAGACCGAGCCGCTTGAAGCCGATTCCAGGCTGCAGGAGCCTGTGCGTGCCGATGACGATGTCCACCGTCGCGTCGGCGAGCCCGCGCACGACGCTTTCCTGATCCTTCCTGCCGCGGAAGCGCGACAACTGCTCGATGCGCATCGGCCAGTCGGCGAAGCGATCGCGGAAATTCTGATAGTGCTGCTGCGCCAGCAGGGTCGTGGGCACGAGCACGGCCACCTGCCAGCCGTCGTGCGCGGCGACGAAGGCCGCGCGCATCGCAACCTCGGTCTTGCCGAACCCGACATCGCCGCAGACCAGCCGATCCATGGGCTGGTCGCTCTGCATGTCCTTCAGCACGCCCTCGATGGCCGCTGCCTGATCAGCGGTCTCCTCGAACGGGAACTTTTCCACGAAGGCGTTGTAGGCCGCGGTGTCGAGTTGGAAGCGGTGACCCTGCCGGGCCGCGCGGCGGGCGTGGATCTCCAGCAGCTCCGCGGCGACGTCGCGCGCGCGTTCCGCGGCCCTGGCGCGCGCCTTCGCCCATTGCCCGCTGCCGAGCTTGTGCAGGGGCGCCAGATCCGGATCGATGCCGGTGTAGCGGCTGATGAAATGCAGCGAGGACACCGGCACGTAGAGCTTGTCGGCGTCCGCGTACTCCAGATGCAGGTATTCGGCGTTGATCCCGTCCACCGCCAGGGTGATGAGTCCGCGATAACGGCCGACGCCGTGCTGCTCGTGCACGACAGGTGCGCCCGGGCGCAGCTCCGTGAGATCCCTGATGATGGCCTCGGGATCGCGCGCTGCGGCGCGTCTGCGGCGCTGCTGCACCGCGCGCTCGCCGAACAGTTGCGACTCGGCAACCACCGCCATGCCGTCGCCGGGCAGCAGCAGGCCCTGCGTCACCGGCGCGACGGCCAGGCTGAGCCGCGCATCGCCCGACTCGAATGCCGGCCAGCTCTCGACCACGAGCGGCCGCAGGCCGTGGCCGCCCAGGACCTCCACCAGAGTCTCGCGCCTGCCGGCGGACTCCGCCGCGATCAGCACGCGGCCGGCGAATCCGCCGAGAAAGCGATCGAGCAGCGCGAATGGCTCCGCGGCCCTGCTGTCCACCGGCATTCCCGTGGGCAGCCCGGTGTCGAACTCGATGAGCCCGGCCGCGCCCTCCTCCTCGTCGCCGCGCACGAAGATCTCCCCGTAGCGCCGGCAGGCGCCGTAGAACTCCGCGGGCGGCAGGAACAGCTCGCCGGGGACCAGCAGCGGCCGCTGCACGTCGTGGCGCCCCTGTTCGTAGCGCGTCTCCACCTCCTCGCGGAACTCCTCCGCCGCCGACGCCGTGCCCTCGTCGAGGACGACCACGGCCGCGGAGGGCAGATAGTCGAAGAAGGTCGCGGTGCCGTCGAAGAACAGCGGCAGGTAATACTCGATGCCGGCGGGACAGAAGCCTTCGCTGACGTCGTTGTACACCGGCGAGCCGGTCGGCTTGCCCTCGAACCGCTGCCGCCAGCGCTGGCGGAAAGCGCCTATCGCCTGCTCATGCAGTGGAAATTCACGCGCCGGCAGCAGCCGCATCTCCGCCACGACCCCGGTGGAGACCTGGGATTCGGGATCGAAGGTCCGGATGGTGTCGATCTCCTCGTCGAGCAGATCGAGGCGGAAGGGCACCTCGCTGCCCATGGGGAAGAGGTCGACGAGCGAACCGCGCACGGCGAAGTCGCCGTGCTCGGACACCTGCGGACTGGCGCGATAGCCGGCGGCCTCGAGGCGACGACGGAAGGCCTCGCGATCGAGCCGATCGCCCGGCCGCAGGCCGAAGCTGTTGCCGGAGACGAACGCCACCGGACACATCCGGTGCATCAGCGTGTTGAGCGAGGCGACGATCACTCCGCGGCGCATCCCGGGAAGCCGCGCCAGCAGCGCCAGGCGATCGGAGACGATGTCCTGGTAGGGCGAGAACTGATCGTAGGGCAGCGTCTCCCAGCCCGGGAACAGCACCACCGGCACGTCGGGCCGGCCGCCAAGGAAGAACCGGATCTCCTCCATCAGCGCCTCGGCCACGGCGGGGTCCCGCGTGACCACCAGCACCAGCGAGTCGTGCCGGTGCGCCGCGCGGCTTATCGCCAGGGCGCGGGCGCTGCCGTACAGGCGACGCCATGTGTGGCGCTCACCCGGCCGCGGCAGCGGCGGTTGCAGAGGGCTGTGGCGTGCGGCGTCCGTCTTCACGATTGTTCGCGACCGGCAATGCGCGCCCGGACGGGCGGGCGCGTGTACGGCCCGGCAGTCACGGGCCGTCCGTCGCCTCGTTGATCTCCCGCTCGATGGCAGCCAGCGTGCGCGCCGGATCCGGGGCGCGGGTGACGGGGCGACCGATGACGAGATAGTCCGCACCGCTCCTCACCGCGCTGGCCGGCGTGGCAATGCGGACCTGATCGTCCATGCCGATCCCCGCCGGCCTGATGCCCGGCGTGACCAGCCTGAAATCCCGCGGCATCTCGGCCCGCAGCAGCGGCACCTCCTGCGGCGAGCACACGACACCATCCATGCCGGCGCCCTCCGCCAGCCGCGCAAGCCGCAACACGGCCTCCTGCGGCGGCCCGGCAAGGCCGAGATCCTCCAGATCGCCCTGCGCCATGCTGGTGAGCAGGGTCACGGCGACGAGCAGCGGCCTGTGCGCGGCGGCGTCCACCTGCTCGCGTGCCGCCCGCATCATCGCCCTGCCGCCGAGGGCGTGGACGTTCAGCATCCATACCCGGAGCGCCGCCGCGGCCGCGCACGCCGCGCCGACGGTGTTGGGGATGTCGTGGAATTTCAGATCCAGGAAGACATCGAACCCGGCCAACGTCATCTCGCGTACCATCTCCGGGCCGGCGCGCGTGAACAGTTCCTTGCCTATCTTGAGCCGGCATCGTGCCGGGTCCAGGCCGCGAACGAAGGCCAGCGCCGAATCGGGCTCGGCGAAGTCCAGCGCCACGATGATGCGGGGTCCGCTGCCGGCGCTCACGTCACTCACCCTCGATGCCGTGTATGGGCTTGACCGAGTTCCAGCGCTTGCAGCCCGGACACTGCCAGTGCAGCAGCCTGCCCATGAAGCCGCAGTTATTGCAGCGGTACACGGACTTGTTCTCGAGCAGCTTGCTGGTGAACTCCTGCAGCAACTGCAGATTCTCGCGTTCCTTGCCCTCGGCGTGCATGAGCGTGTAGTGGATCAGCCGATCCAGTCCGCGCGTGGAGGTTCGTTTGCGCAGCGCCGCGGTCAGGTACTCCACGGCCAGCGCGACGCCGTCGCGCTGAGCGACCATCTCGGTGACCGCCAGCACCGGCGTGATGCCCCGATGCCGGCTGGCGAGCTGATTGAGATACTCGAAGAACTCCGCGCTGCGCCCGAGAGCCGCATAGCACCTTCCGAGCGGCTCGATCGCCTCCGGCAGGAACTCCTCGTCCTGGTGCTCGATGCGCTCGTAGTGCCGGATCGCGAGTTCCGTATCGCCGTCCTTCTGCGCCACCTGGGCCGCGAGCATGCTGGCGCGCACGCAGCGCGGATCCTCGTCCATGGCGCTCTGTATGTGCTGGCGAGCCTTCCTGAGGTCGCCGGCGCGCAGGCCCTCCTCCGCCTGCTCGCAGTAGAAGTGCGAGATCATCTGACGCAGGCTCTTGCCGCGGGCGGTTTCGAGCCGGCGCGCATAATCGATCGCGCGCGGCCAGTCCTGCTCCTGCTGATAGATGTCGACCAGGTTCGACAGCGCCTGGCGCGTGTACATCCCGGATCCCAGCACCTGGTTGAACAGGCCCTCGGCGCGATCGAGGAGCCCGGATTTCATGAAGTCGATCCCGAGCTCGAGCAGGGCGAGCGTGCGCTCCTCGTCGGTGAGATTGGTGCGGGCGATGAGGTTCTGGTGGATCGCGATGGCACGATCGACCTCGCCACGCTTGCGAAACAGGTTGCCCAGCGCGAGATGCGTCTCGACCGTCTCGCTGTCGACCTCGAGCATCTTGATGAAGACCTCGATGGCCTTGTCGGGCTGCTCGTTGAGCAGGTAGTTGATGCCCTTGAAGTAGTCCGGCGCGAGCCGGCGCGCCGGCTCGCGCCGGTTTCGCCGCTGCTCGCGGCGCGCCGCCAGCCAGCCCGAGAAGGCGGCGACGGGCAGTAGCAGCCAGAGCAGACCCTGCATCCCCGCTAGGCCGGCCCCTTGTCGGCCGCGTCCGTCGGCGGCGCGGCGGGCAGCATGGCGTGCGCCCGCAGCTCGCGGCGCAGCCGCCGGTTCGCCCGCCGCCCCGCCAGCAGCCTGGGCAGGGCGCCCAGTACGCCCAGCACGGCGCCGATGAGCAGGCTCACCGCGAGGATGAGGGAAAGCGGCTGTTCGATGCGTACGAAATACAGATCCAGCGTTACCGGCTGTGCGTTGCGCGTGTGCAGGACCAGTCCGCTCAGGATGATGACGACGATCGCCAACAGGCGCAGCAGGGCGACGATGCGTTGCATGGAATATGAGAATGCCCGGGTCTCGCGTGCTCCACGGGAGCACCTTCGGGGCAGTATAGGTGGGCGGCGGACGGACGAAAAGTCCGCGGCCTGCCCTCAGTCGTTGATGATCGGCTTGGTCGCTACCGACTCGTTGACGCGATCGCGCAGCTCCTTGCCCGGCTTGAAGTGCGGCACGTACTTGGCCGGCAGCATCACCGGATCGCCCGATTTCGGATTGCGGCCCACCCGCGCCGGCCGATAGTGCAGCGAGAAGCTTCCGAATCCCCGGATCTCGATCCGCTGTCCGCCTGCCAGCGTTCCCGCCATGTGCTCCAGCATGGTTCGAACCGCCAGCTCCACGTCACGGTAGCCCAGTTGCGCCTGCTTGCGCACCAGCAGTTCGATCAATTCCGATTTGGTCATGAAGATCCCCAATCTCTCGCTTTGCGTTCAAATCCGCAGCGGATACGCTCGGGACGGGCCGGCGCGTCATACCGCGCCGGTCCGTTTCTACATTCTTCTAGCTGCTGACCGTCTCCGTATGCAGCGCCCCGTCACTGCGCATCGAGCTTCTTCTTGAGCAGGTCGCCGAGCCGGGTGGTGCCGCTCGCATCCTTCTCGGAGCTGTACTCCTGGATCGCGGCGGCCTCCTCCTCGCTCTCCTTGGCACGCACGGAGAGCGTGACCACGCGCTTCTTGCGGTCGACACCGATAAGCATCGCCTCCAGCTCCTGGTCCTCGCGAAGAACCTTGCGGGCGTCTTCCACCTCGTCGCGCGACAGCTCCGAGGCGCGGATGTGGCCCTCCACGCCGTCGGCGAGCTGCACGACCGCACCCTTGGCATCGACGCTGCGGACGATACCCTTGACCACGCTGCCCTTCTGGTGCGTATCGAGATAGGAAGACAACGGATCCTTGTCCGACTGCTTCACGCCGAGCGAGATCCGCTCACGTTCGGCATCCACGCCCAGCACGATCGCCTCGAGCTCGTCGCCCTTCTTGTACTTGCGCACGGCCTCCTCGCCGGCCTCGTTCCACGACAGGTCCGAGAGATGGACCAGCCCGTCGATGCCGCCCTCCAGGCCGATGAACACGCCGAAGTCGGTTATCGACTTGATCACCCCGCGGACCTTGTCGCCCTTGCTGTGCCTGGCGGCGAACTCCTCCCAGGGATTGGCCTGGCACTGCTTGATGCCCAGCGACACGCGGCGGCGCTCCTCGTCGATGTCGAGCACCATGACCTCGACCTCCTGGCCGACATGCACCAGCTTGGAGGGATGCACGTTCTTGTTCGTCCAGTCCATCTCGGAGACGTGCACCAGGCCCTCGACACCGTCCTCGATCTCCACGAAGCAGCCGTAGTCGGCCAGGTTCGTGACCTTGCCGAACAGGCGCGACTTCACCGGGTGGCGGCGCGCCAGATCGACCCAGGGATCCTCCCCGAGCTGCTTCAAACCCAGCGATACGCGCATGCGCTCGCGATCGAACTTCAGAACCTTGACCTCGACCTCCAGGCCGATCTGCACGACCTCGGAGGGATGCTTGACGCGTTTCCACGCCATGTCGGTGATGTGCAGCAGTCCGTCGACACCGCCGAGATCGATGAACGCCCCGTAATCGGTGAGGTTCTTGACGATGCCCTTGGTGACCGAACCTTCCTTGAGATTGCTGAGGAGCGTCTCCCGCTCGGCGCTGCTCTCGCTCTCGACCACCGCGCGTCGCGACACCACCACGTTGTTGCGCTTGCGATCGACCTTGATGACCTTGAACTCGAGCGGCTTGCCCTCCAGATAGCTGGTGTCGCGTACCGGGCGCACATCGACCAGCGATCCTGGCAGGAAGGCGCGTATGCCTTCGACGTCGACGGTGAATCCGCCCTTGACCTTCTCGGTGATGATCCCGGTGACCGCCTCGCCGGCCTCGCTGGCCTTCTCCAGGCGGGTCCAGGCCATCGCGCGCTTGGCCTTCTCGCGGGAGAGGCGGGTGGCGCCGGAGCCGTCCTCGACCGCGTCGAGCGCCACATCGACGATGTCGCCGACGGCGATCTCCAGCTCGCCCTGCTCGTTCCTGAATTGTTCGGTGGGGATGAAACCCTCGGACTTCAGCCCGGCATTGACGACCACCATCTCGTTGCCGATGGACACCACCGTCGCCGGCACGATCGAGCCGGGCCGCATCTTGGCGCCCACCTGACTCTGCTCGAATAACTCCGCAAAACTCTCCGACATCTCCGACATGAATTGACCTCAAAACCCCGGAAGATACCGGGACCCTTCTGTTGGCCGCGATACACTGCGGGTTGAGTGAATGATGGGCTGCGTGCGCCGCCTCGCCGGCAGCCGCGCAACCGCCTTTACGCTCCCTGCATGGTGGCGGCGCGCGGGCCGCCCTTCCATCCCATCGCCGGGCCTGTCCCGGGACCGGACACCGGCCGACCGCCATCCCGCGGCCGGCGCGACCGCTAACGGCTCAGGCCCCGCTCACGGACCATGCCCATGACCATATCGAATACCGCCTCGATATCCATGTGCGTGGTGTCCAGAACGCGGGCATCCGGCGCGGGCACCAAGGGAGATACCGAACGGGCACGGTCGCGTTCGTCGCGCTCGGTGATGTCCTTGATGAGGGCCGGCAGACTAACACCTGCCCCTTTTCCTTTCAACTGCTTATAGCGCCTTTGGGCCCGCTCTTCGGCGCTGGCGGTCAAAAAAACCTTCAGCTCGGCGTCGGGGAATACCACCGTCCCCATGTCCCGGCCATCGGCCACCAGCCCGGGGGCGCGGCGACACGCGCGCTGGCGCTCCAGCAGTGCCGCGCGCACGGACGGGACGGCCGCCACCCTGGAGGCGGCGTTACCCGCGACCTCCGTGCGTATGGCATGCGTGACGTCCTGGCCATCAAGCAGGACCAGGACGCCCTCGGCGCGCCCGGCGAGGAATTCGAGATTCAGGGAGCGGGCCGCCCCGGCGAGGGCGGCGGGGTCCTCCAGGTCGAGGCCGCGGGCGAGGGCTGCGTGCGCCAGCACACGGTAGATCGCACCGCTGTCGAGCAGGTGCCAGCCCAGGACCTCGGCGAGCCGCAGACACACCGTCCCCTTGCCGGTCCCGCTCGGGCCATCGACGGCGATGACTGGCGCGGGGGCCGCCATACGCGGTCAGGTACCGCGGATCCCCAGGCCGGCGGTACGGGCGAGCTCGACGAAGCCCGGAAACGAGGTGGCGACGTTGGCGCAGTGCAATACCCGCACGGGGCCCAGGGCCCGCGCGCCGGCAACGGCGAAGGACATGGCGATGCGGTGATCATCGTGGGCATCGACCGTGCCGGCGCCGAGCCGCCCGCCGGTGATGACCATGCCGTCAGGCAGCGCAGTGGCGTCTATCCCCAGGAGCCGAAGATTCCCGGCCATGGTGGCGATGCGGTCGCTCTCCTTGACCCTCAGCTCCTCCGCCCCCCCCAGGGTGGTGACTCCCTCGGCGCAGGCCGCGGCAATGAAGATGGCGGGAAACTCGTCAATGGCGGCCGGCACCACCTCCGGCCCGATCGCCACCCCATGCAGCGGCGCGTACCGCACGCGCAGATCGGCGACCGGCTCGCCGCCCTGGCGACGTTCGTTCAGGACCGCGATGTCCGCGCCCATCGCGCGCAGGACCGTGATGACGCCGGCGCGGGTCGGGTTGACGCCGACGTGCCGGAGCGTGAGGTCGGAACCCGGGCAGATCGACGCGCCGACCATGAAGAAGGCCGCCGAGGAGATGTCGGCCGGTACGTCGATGTCGCAGGCGCTGAGCGTGGGTCCGCCGTGAACGGTCACCGTCGCCGCCTCGCTCGAGACCGGGCATCCAAAGGCCTCCAGCATGCGCTCGGTGTGATCGCGCGACGGCATCGGCTCGGAGATGCGGGTGGCGCCGCCGGCATACAGGCCGGCCAGCAGCAGGCAGGATTTCACCTGCGCACTGGCCACCGGGCTGGCGTATTCGATGCCGGTCAACGCGCGCCCGCCGTGGATGTGCAGGGGCGCCGTGCCCGCCGCCGTCGTGTCGATCCACGCGCCCATGCGCGCCAGCGGTTCGGTCACCCGCCGCATCGGGCGGCGGCTGAGCGAGGCGTCGCCGGTGAGCGTGGTGTCGAACCGCTGCCCGGCCAGGAGTCCGGCGAGCAGCCGCATCGAGGTGCCCGAGTTGCCGAGGTCGAGCGGCGCCACCGGCGGCCTCAGCCCGTGCAGGCCGGCACCGTCGATGCTCACGCGGTCCGCGTCGCGCTCGATGGTCACGCCCATCGCGCGGAAGGCGGCGAGCGTGGCCAGCGTATCCTCGCCCTCGAGAAAGCCGCTGATCCGGGTATGGCCCTCGGCTATGGCGCCCAGCATGATCGCGCGGTGCGAGATGGACTTGTCGCCGGGGACGCGCAGCGCGCCGTGGAAGAGTCCGCCCGGGCTGATCTCGAATGTGTCGGACCGGTTCATGACGGCGGCATTTTTGATTGACCGTGCGCCTGGCCGGCATTTCCCAGGCGCTCCCGCAGGGCTCGCGCGCGCGCGAATATCGCCTCGAGCGCCGCGGCGTCCCCCTTTTCGATGGCGGCGATGATCTCCGCGAGGCTGCCCTGGTAGCCGTGCAGGGCGCGCAGGAGCTCGTCGCGATTCGCCAGCGCGATATCGCGCCACATCACCGGGTGGCTGGAGGCGATGCGCGTGAGATCGCGAAAGCCGCCGGCGGCGAACCGCAGCAGCTCCGAGGCCGGCTCTGCGCCGCCCAGGCAGTTCACGAGCGCGAATGCCACCATGTGCGGCAGGTGGCTGGTGTAGGCCAGGATCGCATCGTGCTCGCCCGCCGGCATCTCCTCGACATGCGCGCCGGCCGCCTCCCACAATGCCCGCACCGTGGCGATTGCATCGGCGCGCGTCTCGGCCTCGGGCGTGAGGATGACCCGCTGGTTGACGTACAGGTCCGGCAGCGAGGCCGCGACGCCGCTGCGCTCGGTGCCGGCGATCGGATGCCCGGCGACGAACCGCGGGAAGTGCCGGCCGAGAAGCGCACGCGCCGCGGCGACCACGCTGCCCTTGACGCTGCCGGCATCGCTGACGATCGTCTCCTCGCCCAGGCTCCCGGCGATTGCCCTGAACACCGCCGGGATCGCGCCGACCGGTGTTGCAATCATGACGACGCCGGCGCCGCGCGCGGCCGCCGCCACGTCGGTCTCGGCGCGGTCGATGACGCCGAGATCGATCGCGCCGCGCAACTCGGCCGCGTCGGCGCTGCAGCCGACGATCTCCCCGACCGCACCACCGCGCCGGACGGCGCGCGCGAACGATCCGCCGATGAGACCGATCCCGATCACGGTCAGGCGGCCAACGTTCATGCGTGTCCTCGCGCGTCGCGGCGCATGTTCGCGCGGTTCATGGCCGGCCCGCCCCGACGGCGTCGAGCGCGGCGGCCAGGGCGGCGAGGAAGCGATCGTTCTCGGCCTGCAGTCCGACCGTCACGCGCAGATGCCGCGGCAGTCCGTAACCGGCGATCGGTCGCACGATGACGCCCCGCCGCAACAGGGCCTCGTAGACCCGCGCCGCTTCGCCGACCTCCACGCTGATGAAGTTGCCCGCCGACGGGATGTAGTCGAGTCCCATGGCCCTGAACGCGGACTCGAGCTGCCGCATCCCGCGCTGATTGAGTTCCGCGCTCGCGCGCACGTGCTCATCGTCCTCCAGGGCCGCGACCGCCGCCGTCATGGCGAGGCTGTTGACGTTGAAGGGCTGCCGCACGCGGTTGAGCACATCGGCGATCTGCGGATGCGAGATGCCATATCCGACCCGCAGCGCCGCCAGTCCGTGGATCTTGGAGAAGGTGCGGGTCACCACGAGATTGGGGAATTCGCGCAGCCACTGCACGCCGCCGCGATACTGCGCCTCCCTCACGAACTCGAAATACGCCTCGTCCAGCACGACCACGACCTCGGGCGGCACGCCGCGCAGAAACCGGTGCACTCCATCGTGTCGCGACCAGGTGCCGGTCGGATTGTTGGGGTTGGCGATGAAGACCATGCGCGTGTCCGGCGTGATGGCCGCCCGCATCGCGTCGAGGTCGTGCCCGTAGTCGGCCGCTGGCACGACCACGGGCCGGCCGCCGACCGCCTGCGTCACGAGCGGATAGACCGCGAAGGCGTGTTGCGAGAGGACGACCTCCGCGCCGGGCCGGACGTAGGCGCGGGCGACGAGCTCGAGCACGTCGTTGGAGCCGTTGCCCACGGTGATCGCGTCCGTGCCGACGCCGAGCTTCGCGCCCAGCGCGCGCTTGAGTTCGAACGCCCCGCCGTCGGGATAACGGTGCAATTCCCCCAACGCCCCCCTCAGGGCCCGCACCGCAAGCGGGCTCGCGCCGAGCGGGTTCTCGTTGGAGGCGAGCTTGACGATGCCGGTGATGCCCAGTTCGCGCTCGAGCTCCTCGATCGGCTTGCCCGGTTGATAGGGCTGCAGCGCCCGTATGCCGGGCACCGCGAGCTGGATGTAGTCGCAATCTTTCATCGAGGAGTGATCAACAATCGCTGATTGGTGAAGGGCAGCTCATGATCGGGCGCCGGCGCTTCCCGGCCGAGGCCGGGAACACGTCGCCGCAGCGCGGCTCACGCCAGGCCCGCCATCTCGATCAGAGAACGGCGCGCGGGTACGAGCCCAGGATTTTCACCATCGCGGCGCGCTCCTGCAACCGCTGCAGCGCATCGGCCACGATGGCATCGTCGGCATGACCTTCCAGATCGACGAAGAACAGATAGTCCCACATGCCACGCCGCGATGGTCGCGACTCGATGCGGGTCATGCTCACGCCCACCTCCGCGAACGCGCCGAGCACGTGATGCAACGCCCCGGGCTTGTTGGGCGTGGAGAACAGCACGGTCGTCTTGTCGTCACCGCTGCGCGCCGCGGCCTGGTGTCCGATCACCAGGAAGCGCGTGGTATTGGTCGGATCATCCTCGATGCCGCTGGCCAGTGCCGTCAGTCCGTACAGCTCCGCGGCCGCATCGCCGGCGATCGCCGCGGTCGCGTCCAGCTCGGCGCTGGCGCGGCGGGCGGCCTCCGCATTGCTCGACACCGCCACGCGCTCGGCCTCAGGCAACGTATGATCCAGCCAGTGGCGGCACTGCGCCAGCGCCTGGCTGTGTGCGTAAACCCGCGCGACGGACCCCAGCCCGGGTGCGCGGCTCAGCAGGTTGTGGCGGATGCGAAGCTCCACCTCGCCGCAGATCTTCAGCGGCGACTGCATGAAGGAATCCAGCGTGTGGCTGATGACGCCCTCGATGGAGTTCTCCACCGGCACCACCCCGTAGTGGCATTCGCCGGATTCCACCTCACGGAAGACCTCGTCGATGGCGGCGTACGGCTGCGTATTGACCGAATGCCCGAAGTGCTTGAGCGTGGCGGACTGCGTGTAGGTGCCCTGCGGTCCGAGGTAGGCCACCGCCAGGGGCTGCTCCAGCGCCAGGCAGGCGGACATGATCTCGCGAAACAGCCTTGCGGTTTCCTCGTCGGAGAGTGGTCCCGGGTTGCTCTCGATGATGTTGCGCAGGATCCGCGCCTCGCGCTCGGGCCGGTAGCAGAACTTCTCGCCCTGCGCCGTCTTCACGCGCGCCACCTGGCAGGCGAGTTCGGCGCGCCGGCTGATCAGCCCGAGCAACTCCCGATCGATGGCGTCGATGCGGGCCCGGATCTGATCGATTTCGTTGCCGGTGCTCATGCGACCGCCGTCATTGCGCCGCTCAGTGGGCAGTGGCGGGGCCTTCCTCCCCGCCGCCGTTTGCCTCGCCGTTGCCGTTTTCCTCGCCGCCCGCCTCGATGATGCGTTCGACCCCGATGAGGTGCTCGCCGTCGTCGAGATTGATGAGCCGCACCCCCTGCGTGTTGCGGCCCATCTCCGAGATGCCGGCCGCGGGCGTGCGCACCAGCGTGCCCCCCTGGCTGATGAGCATCACCTCGTCCTCGGCGGCCACCGCCACCGCGCCGACGACCTCGCCGTTGCGCTCCGTGGTCTGTATGGAGATGACGCCCTGTCCGCCGCGGCCCTGCACCGGGTAGTCCTCGATCGGCGTGCGCTTGCCGTAGCCGTTGGCCGTCGCGGTCAGGATCGTCGTGTCCGGCTCGACGATGATGAGCGCGATCACGCACTGGTCCCGGTTCCCGTCCAGGCGCATCCCTCGCACGCCGCGCGCAACGCGTCCCATGGGCCTGACGTCGTCCTCGTTGAAGCGGATGACCTTGCCGTCGCTGCGGAACAGCATCACGTCCTGCCTGCCGTCGGTCAGCGCCACGCCGACGAGATCGTCGTCGGCCGGCAGGTCCACGGCGATGATGCCGCTCGGGCGGGGACGCGAGTACTCCGCCAGCGCGGTCTTCTTGACGATACCCTGGCGCGTCGCCATGAACACGTAGTGATCGTCGGAGAACTCCTTGATCGGCAGCACCGCGGTGATGCGTTCCCCCTCCACCAGCGGCAGCAGGTTGACCAGCGGCTTGCCGCGCGCCTGCGGGCCGGCCTGCGGCAACTGGTAGACCTTCAGCCAGTAAAGCCGCCCGCGCGTGGAGAAGCACAGCACGGTGTCGTGCGTGTTGGCGATGAAAAGCTTCTCGACGAAGTCCTCCTCGCGCGTGGTGGCCGCGGTGCGGCCGCGGCCGCCCCGGCGCTGCGAGCGGTACACGTCTATTGGCTGGGACTTCGCGTATCCGGCATGCGAGAGCGTCACCACGACGTCCTCCGGCGTGATGAGGTCCTCGTCGTTAAGATCGTGATGATCCTGGACTATCTCGGTGCGGCGATCGTCACCGTAGCGTTCGCGTATCTCCGTGAGCTCGTCGCGGATGACCCGCATCAGGCGCTCCGGCCGCGCAAGGATGTCGCTCAGGTCGGCGATGGTCACGAGCACCTCCTCGTACTCACCCATGATCTTCTCCTTTTCGAGCCCCGTCAGGCGCTGCAGCTTGAGATCGAGGATCTCCTGCGCCTGCACCTCCGAGAGTCTGTAGCCCTGCGCCGTCAGTCCGAGCCCTTCCGGCAGGCCGTCGGGACGCGATGACTTCGCGCCGGCGCGCTCCAGCATCTGCACGACGATGCCGGGCGGCCAGGTCGTGGCGAGCAGTCGATCCCTGGCCTCGGCTGGATTGGCGGAGGTCTTGATGAGCTCGATCACCGGGTCGACGTTGGCGAGCGCGACGGCGAGGCCTTCCAGTTTGTGGGCGCGTTCGCGCGCCTTGCGCAGGTCGAAGACGGTGCGCCGCGTCACCACCTCGCGCCGGTGGCGGAGGAACGCATCGAGCAGCTGCCGCAGGTTGAGCGTCCGCGGCTGTCCGCCGACGAGCGCCACGCAGTTGATGCCATAGACCTCCTGCATCTGCGTGTGCTTGTAGAGGTTGTTGAGCACGACGTCGGCGACCTCGCCCCGCTTCAGCTCGATCACCATGCGCATGCCATCCTTGTCGGACTCGTCGCGCAGGTCCTTGATCCCCTCTATGCGTTTGTCCTTGGCGAGCTCGGCGATCTTCTCCAGAAGCCGCGCCTTGTTGACCTGGTAAGGGAGCTCGGTGACGATGATCGTCTGCCTGTCGTCCTCCCCCTCGATGCAGGTGCGCGCACGCACATACAGTCGTCCGCGTCCGGTGCGATAGGCCTCGCGGATTCCGGCCACGCCGCTGATGATCCCGGCGGTCGGGAAATCCGGGCCGGGGACTATCTGCATCAGCGCGTCGATGTCGATGTCCGGATCGTCGACCATCGCGACGCAGGCGTCGATAACCTCGCGCAGATTGTGCGGCGGGATGTTCGTGGCCATGCCGACGGCGATGCCCGTGGAACCGTTGACCAGAAGGTTCGGGATGCGCGCCGGCAGTATCGCCGGCTCCTGTTCCTTGCCGTCGTAGTTGGGGACGAACTCGACGGTCTCCTTGTCGATGTCGGTGGTGAGCTCCGTGGCGATGCGATCCAGGCGGCACTCGGTGTATCGCATCGCAGCGGGCGAATCGCCGTCGACGGAGCCGAAGTTTCCCTGGCCGTCGATGAGCGTGTAGCGCAGCGAGAAATCCTGCGCCATGCGCACCAGCGTGTCGTAGATCGCGGCGTCGCCATGCGGGTGATACTTGCCCATCACCTCGCCGACCACGCGCGCGCACTTCACGTACGGGCGGTTCCAGACGTTGTTGGTCTCGTGCATGGCGTACAGCACGCGCCTGTGCACCGGCTTCAGGCCGTCACGCACATCCGGCAGGGCGCGACCGACGATGACGCTCATGGCATAGTCCAGATAGGACTGCCGCATCTCGTCTTCGATGTTGACCGGGAACAGTTCCTTGGCGAAATCGACCATCAGCGAACCAGCTTCAAAGAACGATCGGGGATACCGGCGCGCGGCATGTTCACTTGGCAGCCGTCTGATGAGTGCGCGGGCTGTTTTTCAGTCCCGCGAGTGTATCACGCGGGCACCCTCCGCCGCACCCGGAACATGGCACGTCCGCGCCTCCCCGGCGACGCCGCGGGCAGCGCGCGTGCATGGACGCGGATCGACATGCAGCGCTGCGGGCGCGTGTCGATCCCGCCGGCAGCGGCGAGTCGCCACACTGGGAGAGCCTGCCGTTCCTCGCGCTCGCGAGGCGGCATCAGACGCCCAGCGCTCGCCTCATGCCGGCGGCATCGGGCCGCTCGATGGCTCCCCGCTCGGTGACGATGACATCGATCAGCGCCGCGGGAGTGACGTCGAAGACCGGATTCCACGCCGATGCGCCGGGCGGCGCGAGGCGCTGCCCGGCGGCGGCGAGCAGCTCCTCCTCGCCACGCAGTTCGATCGGAATCGCCGCGCCCTCGGCGATGCCGGCATCGAAGGTCGAGCTCGGCGCCACCACCATGAACCGGGTGCCGTGCGCGCGCGCGGCGAGCGCCAGTTGATAGGTGCCGATCTTGTTGGCGACGTCGCCGTTGGCGGCGATCCGGTCGGCGCCGACGATGACCCAGTCCACACCGCGGGTCCGCATCAGGTGCGCTGCGGCGGCATCGGCGATCAGCGTCACCGGGATGTTGTCGCGCGCCAGCTCCCAGGCCGTCAGGCGCGCGCCCTGCAGCCACGGGCGCGTTTCATCGGCATACACCGCTGCGATCGATCCGCGCGCACTGGCTGCGCGCACCACCCCGAGCGCGGTGCCGTATCCGCCGGTGGCCAGGGCGCCCGCATTGCAGTGCGTGAGCACGACCGCGCCGGAACCGATGTATGCGGCCCCGATGCCGCCCATGCGACGGTTTGCGGCAACGTCCTCCTCGTGGATCGCGATCGCCTCGGCGAGCAGCGCCGCCTCGGGCGGTCCTTCGACGCGCTCGGCCGCCCTGCCCATGCGGGCCAGGGCCCAGGCGAGATTCACCGCGGTCGGCCGTGACGCCGCAAGGCGCTCGATCTGCGGGTGCAGTTGCGAACGCCAGCGCGCCGGCTCCGCCGCGTGAGCGGCGCGCGCCGCGAGCACGTAGCCGTAGGCCGCGGCGATGCCGATGGCGGGCGCCCCGCGCACCACCATGGAACGGATGGCGGCAGCGACATCACCGGCATCGGTGTAGCTGCGGTAGGTCTCCCGCTGCGGCAGCTCGCGCTGATCCAGCAGCACCAGCGCGTCGCCTTTCCAGTCGACGGCGCGAAACGATTCGGGGCGGTGAGTGCTCATGGTGTCGTGGCTGGCCGGCTGGCGCATCATCGGCGCTTGCGGCGACGATGACAACCGGGCGGCCCGCCCATGTACACTGGCACCATGTCCGCGCAAGCCGTCGACCTGATCGTGACCGGCCGCTGGGTCGTCCCGGTGGAGCCGGAAGGCACGGTACTCGAGCACCATGCCGTGGTCGTGGACTCCGGTCGCATCGCCGCCGTCCTGCCCGCGGCGGCCGCCCTGCGCAATTACACCGCACGCGAGGTCGTCGCCCGCGATCGCCACGCGATCATACCCGGCCTCGTCAACGCCCACACGCACGCCGCCATGTCGCTGATGCGCGGCTACGCCGACGACCTGCCGCTCATGCAGTGGCTCAAGGACTACATCTGGCCGGCCGAGCGGAAATGGGTGAGTCCGGACTTCGTGCGCGACGGCACCCTGCTCGCCGCCGCCGAGATGCTGGCGGGCGGCACCACGTGTTTCGGCGACATGTTCTACTTTCCCGATGACGTGGCAAGGGCCGCGATCGCGGCGGGCATCAGGGCGGTGGTCGGCATGATCGTCATCGAGTTTCCGTCGGCCTACGCCAGCGACTGCGACGACTACCTGCGCAAGGGCATCGACTTCCACGATCGCTACCGCGACCATCCGCTGGTGCGCACGGCGCTGGCGCCGCATGCGCCCTACACCGTCTCGGACGAGGCGCTCGGCCGCATCGTGACCTACGCGGCCGAGCTGAACGTGCCGGTACACATGCACGTGCACGAGACCGAGGCCGAGGTGCGCGAGTCGGTCGCCAGGATCGGCGCGCGACCGCTCAAACGCCTGGAGCGCCTCGGCCTGCTGTCTCCGCAGCTGATGGCCGTCCACATGACGCAGCTCGAGCAGCACGAGATCGCCGTGCTGGCCGCGCAGGGCGTGCACGTGCTGCATTGCCCGGAGTCGAACATGAAGCTCGCCAGCGGCTTCTGCCCGGTCGCCCGTCTGGCCGCCGCCGGCGTGAACGTGGCGCTGGGGACCGACGGGGCGGCGAGCAACAACGATCTCGACATGTTCGGCGAGATGCGCAGCGCCGCCCTGCTGGCCAAGGCGGTGGCCGGCGACGCGAGCGCCGTGCCTGCCGCCGCGGCGCTCCGCATGGCGACGCTGAACGGCGCGCGCGCTCTCGGGCTGGAGGATCTGCTGGGCTCCCTCCTGCCGGGCAAGGCCGCCGACGTGGTGGCGGTCGACCTCGGGGGCATCGCCACCCAGCCGATCTACAACCCGATCTCCCACCTGGTCTACGCGGCCGGCCGCCATCAGGTCACCGACGTGTGGGTCGCCGGCCGGCATCTGCTCCGTGGCGGCGAGCTGCTCACGGTGGACGAGATCGACCTAGCCCAGCGTGCCAGCCAGTGGCACGACCGGCTCGCCGCGCGGTGAGGCCCGTGCGCCGCCGGCCATTCGGGTCCTCGTCACCCGTGACCGGCGTCGTCAGTCCGCCGAGCCGGCGGTGCGCGCCATCTCGTCCCAGCGATTGACGATCGCGCAGAACAGGTCGGCGGTGATCTCGGCGTCATAGAGCGCCGAATGCGCCTCGCTCGCCTTCCATTTCAGTCCCGCGGCCTCCACCGCCCGCGCCAGCACCGTCTGGCCATAGGCGAGGGCGGACAGCGCGGCGGTGTCGAAGGTGCTGAAGGAGTGGAACGGATTGCGCTTGATGCCGCAGCGCTCGGCCGCCGCCTTGACGAAGCCGAGATCGAAGAAGGCGTTGTGACCGACCAGGATCGCGCGGCTGCAGCCGTGCTCGACGACGAGCTTGCGCACGACCTTGAAGATGTCCTCCAGGGCCTGGCGTTCCGGCACGGCGTTGCGAAACGGGTGGTAGGGATCGATGCCCGTGAACTCGAGCGCGGCCTTCTCGATGTTGGCGCCGGCAAAGGGCTGCACGTGGCGGTGCACGGATTCACCGCGCTCCCACCTGCCGCCCCCGGCGACCCGCAGGGTGACCGCGGCGATCTCCAGCAGTGCGTCGGTCTGGGCATTGAAGCCGCCGGTCTCGACGTCCACCACCACCGGCAGGAAGCCGCGGAAGCGCTTCGCGAGCAGGCTCTTGGGCGCGAACTTCTCTACGATGTCGGCCGGAACGTCCACGCGCACTCCCCGCCGGCCCGGCATGGCACCAGGGTGTGATCGCCGAACGGCAACGCCTCCGGCACCGGTTGCCGGCGCCGGATGAGGGTCACGGAACCGGAGTTGCGCGGCAGGCCGTAGAAATCCGCGCCGTGGAAGCTCGCGAAGCCCTCCAGCCTGTCGAGCGCGTCGGCCTGCTCGAAGGCCTCGGCATACAGTTCCAGCGCGTTGTGCGCGGTGTACAGGCCAGCGCATCCGCAGACGGTCTCCTTGGTGTGACGGGCATGCGGTGCGCTGTCGGTCCCGAGGAAGAACTTGGGGCTGCCGCCGGTCGCCGCCCGCAGCAGGGCCTGGCGGTGATCCTCGCGCTTGAGGACCGGAAGGCAATAGTGATGCGGCCTGATCCCGCCGTCGAACATCGCATTCCGGTTGAGGAGCAGATGGTGGGCCGTGATGGTGGCGGCGACGTTCCCCGGCTGCGACAGCACGAACTCCACCGCGTCGGCGGTCGTGACGTGTTCGAATACCAGCTTCAGACCCGGAAACTGCTCGAGCAGCGGCGCGAGTACGTGCTCGATGAAGACCATCTCGCGGTCGAAGACATCGACGAAAGGGTCGGCGACCTCGCCGTGCACCAGCAGCGGCAGCCCGCAGCGCTGCATGGCTTCGATCACGCGATAAACCCGTGTCACATCCGTGACGCCCGAATCAGAATTCGTGGTTGTGCCCGCCGGATAATATTTCACGGCATGCACGATGCCGCTGTCGCGGGCGCGCGCGATCTCCGTCGCCGGCGTATTGTCGGTGAGGTACAGCGTCATCAGGGGCCGGAAATCCGAGCCGGCTGGCAGCGCGGCGAATATGCGTTCGCGGTAGGCCCGTGCCTGTTCGACGGTCACGACCGGCGGCTTGAGATTGGGCATGACGATGGCCCGGGCGAACTGGCGCGCCGTGTCGGGCGCGACGGCCGACAGCGCGCCGCCGTCGCGCAGGTGCACGTGCCAGTCGTCGGGGCGCGTAATGGTCAGTTCCATGATCTGGTCGTGCGGCGCGCGCCTGGGGCGCCAGTCGTTTCAGGGTGTCGGTCTCAGGAGGCCGTGGCGAGCTGATGAATGCCGTTGCTGACATATTGTACCGCGAGCGCCGCGAGCAGTATGCCGAAGAGGCGAACGACGACGTTGACCCCCGTCTCGCCGAGGACCCGCCGGATGAGGCGAGCCGCCAGCAGCATCGCGAGCGTGATGCCGAGGACGAGAACCACCGAGATCATCACCTCCAGGCTCCGCCGCGCCCAGCCGTGATCTCCGGTCAGCAGCAGCACGGTGGTGAGGGTTCCCGGCCCGGCAATCATCGGTATGGCGAGCGGGAAGACGCTGATGTCGGCGCGGTGCTCCGCCTCCTCCTGCTCGCTCGCCGTGGCCGTGCGCAGACCGGATTGCCGCACGAGGACCATGTCGACCGCGAGCAGGAACAGCAGAATGCCGCCGGCCACGGTGAACGCGGGCATGCTCACGCCCAGGTATCTGAGCAGCACACTGCCGCCCAGGGCGAAGGCGAGCACGATGAGGAAGGCCACCGCCACGCCGCGCACTGCCGCGGCGCGGGCGGCCCGCGGCGAATAGCCACTGGTGATGGCGCAGAACAGCGATGCCACACCGATGGGATCGATGACCACGAACAGCAGTATGAAGGCGTTGACGAGGCTCTCGGGCATCGCGTCATATTATCCGCGATCGGGCGATTGCGGTGACGGAGGAACGGATGAAACTCACGCGGCTGGGCGGGACGGATCTGCAGGTTAGCCGGATATGTCTGGGCACCATGAACTGGGGCGAGCAGAACAGCGAGTCCGAGGCCCAGGCGCAGCTGGACTACGCCGTCGGACAGGGCATCAACTTCATCGACACCGCGGAGCTCTACCCCGTACCCCAGCGCGCCGAGACCTACGGCCGCACCGAGGAGATAATCGGCCGCTGGCTCAGGGCGCGGAGGAATCGCGAGCAGGTCGTACTCGCGACCAAGATCTGTGGCCGCGCCGACTGGGTGCCGTGGATACGCGGCAGCAGGCGCCGTCTGGACAGGGCCAATATCCAGAAGGCCGTCGACTGCAGCCTGAAGCGGCTGAAGACCGACTACATCGATCTCTACCAGCTGCACTGGCCGGACCGCGACACCAACTACTTCGGCAAGCTGGGCTACACGCCGGGGGACGACGGCGAGGCAGTGCCAATCGAGGAGACGCTGTGCGTGCTGCGCGACTTCGTGCGTATCGGCAAGATCCGCCACGTCGGCGTCTGCAACGAGACGCCCTGGGGGGTCATGACGGCGCTGGCAGCCGCCGCTCGTCTCGGTCTTCCACGTCTCGAGTCGATACAGAATCCCTACAGCCTGCTCAACCGGACCTTCGAGATAGGGCTGGCCGAGATTGCACATCGCGAGCAGGTCGGACTGCTCGCGTACTCCCCGCTCGGCTTCGGCGTGCTCAGCGGAAAATACACCGGCGGCACGCGGCCGGCGGGCGCGCGCCTTACACTGTTCGATCGCTTCAGGCGCTACCTGACTCCGGCGGGCGAGGCGGCGACCCTGGCGTACGTGGCGCTCGCCCGCCGGCACGGCATGGAACCGGCGCAGCTCGCGCTCGCCTTCGTCAACAGCCGCCCGTTTCTGACCAGCACCATCATCGGCGCCAGCCGCGTCGAACAACTGGCCGACAACATTGCCAGCATCGATCGCACGCTCTCCGCGGAGGTCCTCGCGGAGATCGAGGGCATCCATCAGCGCCACCCGAATCCCTGTCCCTGAGGCTGCGCACGCCGCCGGCGCCGGGCGCCCCGGCGCGCGCGGACCAACCGGCGCGGCGACGGTGTATGATCCGCGCGCCGGCCTCGTCACCGCCGCAGACGGAACACCGCATGGAACTGTCAGCCCTCACCGCGATATCACCGCTGGACGGACGCTACGCGTCGAAGACCGCCGAGCTGCGCGCCGTGTTCAGCGAGTACGGCCTGATCCGCCATCGCACCCACGTCGAGGTGCGCTGGCTGAAGGCGCTGGCGGGCAGTCCGGACGTCACCGGGATCGCCCCGCTCAGCGGCGAGGCGGCACATGCGCTGGATGCCATCGTCATCAATTTCGACCTTCGCGACGCCCAGCGGGTGAAGAACATCGAGGCGACCACCAACCACGACGTGAAGGCCGTGGAGTATTTCCTCAAGGAAAAGGTCGCCGGCAACCACGAGCTCGAGTCGGTCGCGGAGTTCGTGCATTTCGCCTGCACCTCCGAGGACATCAACAATCTCGCCTACGCGCTGATGCTGCGCGATGCGCGGGCACAGGTGCTGTTGCCGCACATGGACGAAATCGTGCGCGCCCTGGACGGCCTCGCGCGCGGGCACGCCGCGGTGGCCATGCTGGCGCGCACCCACGGGCAGGCGGCCTCGCCCACCACGCTCGGCAAGGAGATCGCGGTGTTCGCGCACCGGCTGAAGCGCCAGCGCGCGCAACTCGCCGCGCTGCCGCTGCTCGGCAAGATGAACGGTGCGGTCGGCAACTTCAACGCCCACCTCGCGGCGTATCCGGACGCCGACTGGCCGGCCATCGCGCGCGCCTTCGTCGAGGACCTGGGCCTGAGCTGGAACCCGTGCACCACCCAGATCGAACCGCACGACTACATGGCCGAGTACTTCGCCGTCGTCGCCCGTTTCAACACCGTTCTCATCGATCTCTGCCGCGACGTCTGGGGTTACATCTCGCTCGGCTATTTCAGGCAGAAGACGATCGCCGGCGAGGTGGGCTCATCGACGATGCCGCACAAGGTCAATCCGATCGACTTCGAGAACGCCGAGGGCAACCTCGGCGTCGGCAACGCACTCCTCGAACACCTGGCTGCGAAGCTGCCGATCTCGCGCTGGCAAAGAGACCTCACGGATTCCACCGTGCTGCGCAACGTCGGCAGCGCCATCGGCCATTCCCTCATTGCCTATCAGTCGGCGATGCGCGGCCTGTCGCGACTCGACGTCAATCACGCGGCGATCGCCGGGGACCTCGCCGATGCCTGGGAGGTGCTCGCCGAGCCCGTCCAGACGGTCATGCGCCGCTACGGACTGGAGGCGCCTTACGAGCAGTTGAAGGCGCTCACCCGTGGCCGGCGCATCGACCAGGCGGCGCTGCATGCGTTCATCGACGCGCAGAACCTTCCCGAGACCGAGAAACGGCGCCTGAAGTCGATGACGCCCGCGAGCTACGTCGGCAACGCCGCGGCGCAGGCGCTCGCCATCAGCGAGCCGTAGATGGCCGCGCGGAGGACCGCGACACGTCCTGAATCACCTGCGGTCGCACCCACGGGCCCGCGACGGCCCCGAGGCCCCTCGCCGCGGCCCGACCCGTTGCCGGGGCGGGCTGCGCATCGACACCTTCCTGTGCGGGCACTGGCGGAAGAAACCCCTGCTGGCGAGGCGGGCCATGCCCGAGCTTCGCACGCTGCTCACCGCCGAGGATTTCGAGGCGGGACTGGACGACTGGCTGGGACGTTACCTCAGCGAGAGCGGACCCTGGCGGCCTACCGAACCGCCGCGGCGCCCCCTCACGGCGAAGCAGTTCAGCGCCCGTTGGGCCCGCCGGGGCACACTGCCGCGCCATGACCGCAGCCGATCCGCACATATCACGCGAGGCCGCCGCTGCACGCTGTACGCCGACGGGCGGCCGTCCGCGCTGCCCCGGCCGCCCGCGTCTGCCGGCGCGCTCCTCCGCGGCCGACGGCACTTCGAATTCGAACCGCTCGCCAGGGAACGGCGGCGTTCGGGGTTCGCCGAACTGCTCTGTGAATTGCATAACAAAGGGTATCTGGTTTTTCCGTGAGCGCGACCTGCATGTGCGATCATGCTCGCCGCGCCGCCGCCACGGCCGGCCGCGACGGGGAGGGGCTATGGATCTGACCACGCAATCGCTGGGCAAGGCCGGCGAGAGGTTGTCCTGCGGCAGCAGCGAGGAGGTACGCACGATCGGAACCACGCTCGCCTCGCAGTGCCGGCGCACGCTCGACATCTGCGGACGGGCACTGGACCCGCACGTGTTCGACAACGTCGAGTTTGCCGACGCCGTCAAGGCGCTGGCCATCAGCAGCCGTTTCGCGCGCATACGCCTGCTGGTGCTGCAGCCGGAGCAGCTGTACGCGCGCGGCCATCAGCTCCTGCTGCTGGCGCATGAGCTGCCCACTTACATACACGTGCGCGTGCCGGGGACCGAGGATCGCGATTTCAACGAGGCCATCCTGATTGCGGACGACGCCGGCTACGTGCATCGCAGGCTCTCGGACCGCTACGAAGGCATCGCCCACTTCAACGATCGCGCGTACGTCCGCGAACTGGCGCGGCGCTTCGACGACCTGTGGGATCACGGTGCGATCGACCAGAATTTCCGGAGGCTGAGCCTGTGAGATCGCCGTGCGCGCCGCTGGTCGCGCTGCTGCTGGCAGCGACCGCCTGCGCGCAGGCGCAGGAGGACATGATCATGGAGGTGATCCCGCTGCGGCACGCCCTGGTGAGCGACGTCGTACCGGCGCTCGAACCGCTGGTGGCGCCGGGCGGGACCGTCACCGGCATGAACAACCAGCTCATCATCAAGTCCACGCCCGAGAACATCGAGCAGCTCAGGGGCGTGCTCGCGAGCATCGATCGGGCGCCGCGCCAGCTGCGCATCACCGTGCGCCAGGACGTGGCCGACAGCCTCGAGGCCCGCCAGGACGCCATCTCGGCGACCGGCCGCGTCGGCGACGTGCGCGCCCGCCTGCCGGATGCCGGCCGCGGTGGCGCCACCGTCGGCATCGGCAACGAAGACGGCAGCGTGCAGTACCGCACCTACAGCACGCGCGGCAGCGCCGACAGCTACAACTCGCACTTCGTGACGGCGCTCGAGGGACAGCCGGCGTGGATCCAGACCGGCGAATCGCTGCCCGTGCCCACGCGCGACGTGTATGTGGGGCCAGGCGGAACCAGCGTCCAGGAGAGCATCCAGTACCAGGACGCCAATCGCGGCTTCTATGTTGTCCCGCGCGTGAGCGGCAGCCAGGTGACCCTCGATATCGCCCCGCAGCTCGATCGCTTCGACGAGCGCGGCGAGTACACCATCGACCGGCAGCAGGCGCAGACGCAGGTGAGCGGGCGGCTGGGCGAGTGGATCCGCGTCGGCGGATCCAACGAGGACTTCGAGCGCGCCGACAACGTCAATCTCACCAGCACGCGCCAGCGCGGCGGGGAGACGCGCGGCATCTGGGTGAAGGTCGAGGAGGTCCGCTGAGGGCGGGAGCACACGGCATGCGGGTCGGCCTCCCGGCACTCGCCTGCGCCGCCTCGCTGGCGGCGGTCGCCGCCAGTCCTCCCGCGTGGGCAGAGTACGACGGCGCCCGCAGCCAGGTGGTCGAGTCGCGCACCACCCGGCCGCTGGCGATCGCGCCCGTCGAGCAGGAGGTCATCGACATCATCAACGGTGAGCGTTCCCGTCAGGGCCTGCCGCCCCTGACCCCGGATCCGCGGCTGGCGGACGCGGCCGCGAGCCACAGCATCGACATGGCCGGCGGCGATTTCCTTGCTCACCGGGGTTCCGACGGCAGCGGGCCCGACGAACGCGTCGCGCGCGAGGGTTATCGCTGGCGCTACGTGGCCGAGAACATCGGCTGCGGACAGGACACCCCACGGCGCATCGTCGCCAGCTGGATGAGCAGCGCGGGACACCGTGAGAACATGCTGTCTGCCGATGCCGTGGACATCGGCGTCGCGCTCGCCACCCGCCGCGGTGGCGGCTGCGGGATCTTCTGGACGGCGCTGTTCGCGCACGAGGACTGAGATCGCCGTCTCGGCCCGTCGCGCCGGCGCGCGCCTGGCCGCACTCGCCGGCCTCTTCCCCGACCGCACTCCCCGGCGCCCGCGATCTGAATCGCGGAACTCCGAGTCAGCGCGCGCCGTTCCGGTCGCGGGGCCGGCGCGCCTTACTCTTTGGCGGTGTAAGGCTCGTGCAGGTGCACGGGCACGGTGGCGCGCCTGCGCACGCGGATGTTGAGCGTCTCCACCGCCACCGAGAATGCCATCGCGAAATAGATGTAGCCCTTGGGCACGTGGTGGCCGAAGCCCTCGGCGATGAGCATGACGCCCACCACCATCAGGAACGACAGTGCGAGCATCTTGATCGTGGGATGACGCGACACGACCTCGCCGATAACGCCGGAGAACGCCATCATCAGCGCCACGGATACCACCACGGCGGCCATCATCACCTCCACCTCATCGACCATCCCGACCGCGGTGATGATGGAGTCCAGGGAGAAGATGATGTCGATGATGATGATCTGAAGAATGATCGCCATGAACGTCGCCTTCACCGCACTGGATTCATGTCCCTCCTCGCCCTCCAGCAGCTGATGGACCTCCCTCGTGCTCTTCCAGACCAGGAACACCCCGCCGAACAGCAGGATGAGATCGCGGCCGCTGAACTCGTTGCCGAGGGCGGCGAACACCGTGACGGTGAGACCGGCGATCCAGGCGAGCACCATCAGCAACCCGAGGCGCATGAACATCGCCAGCAGCAGGCCGATGCGGCGCGCCATCGTCCGCTGCGCCCGGGGCAGCTTGTCCACCAGTATCGAGATGAAGATGACATTGTCGATGCCGAGGACGAGCTCCAGCGCCGTGAGCATGAAGAAGGCGATCCAGGCCTGCGGGTCGGTCAGCAACTCGATCATGCGATCTCTCCGGTAGTGTGTGCGGGGCGTTCGTGGCCGGCACCTGTGGCGGCGCCGGGCGGCGGCAGATGATAGGCGAGACCCGCCCCGGCCGCTAATCCCTCCAGATCCTGCCCCACCATTTTTCCACCGGAGGCGCGGCCGGCCCGGGAACTTCAAGCCCCATCCGCGCGCGGATCCGATCGATCTCCTCGCCGGTCAGGTCGGCCAGCGCCTGCGCCTGACGTTCGCTGCGCCCCGGCAGGCCGGCCTGGTAGATCCGCGCCGCCTCGCAGACCGTATTGCCCTCCCAGGCATGCCGAAGCAGGTAGCGGGTCTGGAACGATGCGCGATCCGCCGTCTCGCGCAGGACCAGATCCTCCGGAAAAGTCCCGGCGCCCCCGCGTAGTCGCAGCCGGGTCACGAACACGTTGCGGGCGTGCGGCAGGGTAATGGATCTCTCCGGATTGTCCGGGCTGAACACGCCTTGCGGCTCCGTTTCGTTCAGCTCCCAGAACACGCCGAGCGCGCGCAGCTCCTCATCGACCAGCGGAGCGGCGGTGCAGGGATCGCAGCCGTTGAGGTCTCCGGCATATTCGAGGAAGACCATATCGGCGGCCGCGCGCGCGACCTGTGCGTCCACGACCGCGGCGTAGAACCGCGCCGGGTCGTCCTTGACGAAGACGGGGATCTCGACGTCCGTCGGCATCGTGACGGTCGGATAATTGGCGGCCTCGATCCGCCCGCCGCGCGTCAATGCGTATATGACCAGGTCCTGAGGTCCGTCGGCGTTCGACGCGCCCAGCCGGATCGGCAGCGGGAGTTCGGCCGACTCGAAGGCCACCTGCAGCGGCCGGAGCGTGTCGTAGTCCGACCCGGTTCGTTCGCGCAACGTCGCCTTCACGAGGAAGAAATGCATGCCTTGCCGGACATGGCCCGCCAGCATGGCCGCCGCGCCGTCGCTCAGCACGTACCCCTCCTCCCCCAGCCACGTGCCGAGACCGGCATTCTGCTCCGCGTCGAGCATGACGATCTCGTATTCACCGATCGCGTATCGCGCCTCGATGCGCACGCCCAGGGTCCGCTCGCGCCGGTCGCCGAGCGCAGCCGCGGCGGTCCTCGCCTGGCCGGCCGGTTCCTTGCGTATCATCCCGCAGGGATCCGGATCGAACTGCTCGTGGAGGCGTGCGGCGGTGTAGGCATCGAGATGGTCGAGGGGCGCGGGGTCCCCGAGATGGATCTGCTCGCGCTCCACCGCCGCCGGGACCGGAACAAGCATCGCGAATTCGGTCGGCTCACCCCTGTAATCGTTGACGATGGTCATGACCGTGCGCGAGCCGTCGCGGGCCAGGACGACGCGGGAGCCGCGGTTGTAAAGATTCGCCTCGGACCCGGCGACGTACAGACCGCAGCACGCGTCGACGAGCGCGGGGCACACCAGCAAACCCGCCGCCAGCGTCAGTATCTTCATGTCAGCCATGCAAACCCTCCTCCGCGCGATATGCGCCGGCCGAGATGGCCGGCGACCCCCAATTCGCAGCCGTTTCCAGTATGATCACGCGCTCTTTTTCCGACATCGCCGCAGCCGCCGACTCGCCCGTCATGCTCGCCCTGAACGGCCCCTCCGCGCTCTCGGACTTTCGCCTCGCCAGGCGCCTGAACGAGCTGCGCGTCCTGCACCCGGGGGTGCGCGGGCTGAGCGCGCGTTTCATGCACTTCATCGACATCGCGGAGGAGTTCGATGCCGAGGACCGCGCGCGGCTCGACTCGCTGCTGAATTATGGCGCCCCGGCGGCCGATGCCGAAAGCGCCCCGCTGCTCTGCATCCACACGACCCCGCGCTTCGGCACGGTCTCGCCATGGTCGAGCAAGGCGACGGATATCGCCCGCAACTGCGGACTGTCCAAGATACGACGCCTGGAACGCGGCACGCGCTGGCAGTTGCAGATCGACGCGGCCGCCGCACCTGATGACACGACCCTCGCCGGTCTCAAGCGCGCGCTGCACGACCCGATGACGGAGTCGGTGTTCACGGACCCCGGGGAGGCCGGCCGGCTGTTCGCGCACACCGCGCCCGCCCCGCTCGCGCACGTGGACGTGCTCGGGGCGGGCCGCGCCGCGCTGCTCGAGGCCAACCGCGACCTGGGGCTGGCGCTCTCCGCGGAGGAGATCGACTACCTGTTCGAGAGCTTCGCAGCGATGCGGCGCAATCCGACCGACGTCGAGCTGATGATGTTCGCGCAGGCCAATTCCGAGCACTGCCGGCACAAGATCTTCAACGCGGGCTGGACCGTCGACGGCGAGGAGCAGCAACGCTCGCTGTTCCAGATGATCCGCAACACCCACGAGCTGCATCCGGGCAAGGTGCTCGTGGCCTACAAGGACAACGCCGCCGTCGCGCGCGGCTACCCCGGACACCGCTGGCTGCGCGATCCCGCCACCGGCGTATACCGCCATCATGCCGAGGACGTGCACATCGTCATGAAGGTCGAGACCCACAATCACCCGACCGCCATCTCCCCCTACCCGGGCGCGGCGACCGGCGCCGGCGGGGAGATCCGCGACGAGGGCGCCACCGGCACCGGTGCGCGGCCGAAGGCGGGCCTGACCGGCTTCTCGGTCTCGAACCTGCGCATCCCCGGGCTGCCGCAGCCCTGGGAGCGGGAGCACGGCAGGCCGGCGCGGATGGCCTCGGCTTTGTCGATCATGCTCGAGGGCCCGATCGGCGCCGCGGCCTTCAACAACGAGTTCGGCAGGCCCGCTCTCGGCGGTTACTTCCGTACCTACGAGCAGCAGGTCGACGGAGAGGTGCGCGGCTATCACAAGCCCATCATGATCGCCGGAGGAGTGGGCAACATACGCGTGGCTCACATCGAGAAACGCGGCATGCCGGCCGGCGCGCTCATCATCGTGCTCGGCGGCCCGGCGATGCAGATCGGGCTGGGCGGCGGCGCGGCCTCCTCGGTCGCGAGCGGCGCCGGCCAGGAGCACCTCGACTTCGCCTCCGTGCAGCGCGACAACGCCGAGATGGAGCGTCGCTGCCAGGAGGTCATCGACACGTGCATCGCCCTCGGCGATGCGAACCCGATACTCTCCATCCACGACGTGGGGGCGGGCGGCCTGTCCAATGCCGTGCCGGAGCTGCTGCACGGCGCCCGCCGCGGAGGTCAGCTCGAGCTGCGTGAGATCCCGAACGTCGAGCCGGGGATGTCGCCGCTGGCGATCTGGTGCAACGAGGCCCAGGAGCGCTACGTGCTGGCGATCGGCCCCGGCGATCTGGAGCGTTTCGGCGCGATCTGCGCGCGCGAGCGCTGCCCGTTCGCCGTGCTGGGCAACGCCACCGTCGAACAGCGGCTGCGGTTGACGGATCGTCTGCTCGGCGGCACCCCGGTCGACATGCCCATGAACGTGCTGTTCGGCAAGCCGCCGCGCATGCATCGCACGGCGATACGGCCGGCGCCCGCGGCGCGCGCGCTCGATCTGCCCGCCGCGGGGCTCGCGGAGGCGATCGAGCGGGTGCTGAGCCTGCCGACCGTGGGCGACAAGGGCTTCCTCATCACCATCGGCGATCGCACCGTCGGCGGCCTGACGGCGCGCGACCAGATGGTCGGGCCATGGCAGGTCCCGGTCGCCGACTGCGCGGTCACCGCCAGCGGCTATCGCGACATCACCGGCGAGGCGATGGCGATGGGCGAGCGCACGCCGGTCGCTCTCATCGACGCGGCGGCCTCCGCACGGCTGGCGATCGGCGAGGCGATCACGAATGTCGCGGCGGCGCGCATCATGCAGCTGTCCGACATCGTGCTCTCGGCGAACTGGATGGCGGCCTGCGGGCACGGCGACGAGGATGCCGCCCTGTTCGATGCCGTACGCGCCGTCGGCATGGAGCTCTGTCCCGCCCTCGGCATCGCCGTGCCGGTCGGCAAGGATTCGTTGTCGATGAAGACGGTGTGGAAGGACGAGCGCGGCGAGCACCGGGTGGTGGCGCCGATGTCGCTCATCGTCTCGGCGTTCGCGCCGGTGGTCGACGTCAGGCAGACCCTCACGCCGCAATTGCGCGCGGACTGCGGCGAGACCGAGCTGCTGCTCATCGACCTGGCCCGCGGCCGCGGCCGGCTCGGCGGCTCCTGCCTGGCGCAGGTCTACGGCCAGCTCGGCGCCGAGGCGCCGGACCTCGAGGCGCCGCAGGATCTGCGGCATTTCTTCACCACCGTGCAGGTCCTGAACGAGGCGGGCCTGCTGCTCGCCTATCACGACCGCTCCGACGGCGGCCTGTTCACGACCATAGCGGAGATGGCCTTCGCCGGGCGCACCGGCGTGACGCTGGACCTCGACGCGGTCGGCGGCGACGTCATGTCGGCCCTGTTCAATGAGGAACTTGGCGCGGTCGTGCAGGTACGCCGCGCGCATGGCGACGAGGTGCGCGCGCAGTTCGCCGCCGTCGGCCTCGGCGAATGCGTGCACCCGATCGGCGCGCCCGGGGAGGATCTCGCCCTGCGGATCCGGCACCGCGACAGCGAGGTCTACTGCTCGGACGTGCCGGCGCTGCACCGCCTCTGGTCGCAGACCGGCTACCGGTTGCGGGCGCTGCGAGACCACCCCGACTGCGCGCGGCAGGAGTTCGATGCGCTATTGGACCGCGAGGATCCCGGCCTGAGCGTCATGGCGACCTTCAGCGTCGACAGCGCGCCGGCGGTGATCGGCAAGGCGCGGCCGCGCGTGGCCATCCTGCGCGAGCAGGGGGTCAACGGTCACAACGAGATGGCCGCCGCCTTCGACCTGGCGGGTTTCGCCGCGGTGGATGTGCACATGAGCGACATCCTGGACGACCGCGTGCGGCTGCGCGATTTCAGAGGCCTGGCGGCCGGCGGCGGGTTCTCCTACGGCGACGTGCTCGGGGCGGGCGGCGGCTGGGCGAAGTCCATCCTCTACAACGCGCGTGCGCGCGAGGAGTTTGCAGCCTTTCTCGACCGCGGCGATCGTTTCGCCCTGGGTGTCTGCAACGGCTGCCAGATGCTCTCGCAGCTCGACTCCCTGGTGCCCGGCGCCGGGCATTGGCCCCGATTCGTGCGCAATCGCTCCGAGCAGTTCGAGGCGCGTCTGGTGATGGTCGAGATCCTCGATACCGCCTCGATCTTCTTCGCCGGCATGGCCGGCTCGCGGCTGCCGATCGTGGTCGCGCACGGCGAGGGCCGTGCCCTGTACAACGACGAGCGCGGACCCCGGCAGGCATTGCATGCGAAACTCGCGGCCATGCGCTATGTCGACAATCACGGTGCGCCGACGGAGGCCTACCCCTTCAATCCCAACGGCTCGCCGCTGGGCATCACGGCGTTCACCAATATCGACGGCCGCGTCACCATACTCATGCCGCACCCGGAGCGCGTGTTCCTGCGCAGGCAGTTCTCGTGGATCGACCCGGGTTGGCGGCAGGCAGAAGGCCCGTGGCTGCGGATGTTCCGCAACGCACGGGCGTGGGTGGACGAGTCCTGAGCGCCGCAGGCTACCGGGTCAATTGAGCGGCGCGGTCGATGGCCCGCCGGTCGGCGGCGTGATGACCCCGCCGCCGTCGCTCGGTGGCGGGATCTCCGGCGTCGGAGACGGCACCGGATCGATCTTCGGCGGCGTGAAATCGACGGGATTCTCGCCGGCCCTGAAGTTCGGGTCGTCGAGCGGATTTTCACCCAATTCATCCAGCGGGCCGCCGCCGTTCTCCTCGACCAGCACGGGCGGTGTATTCTCGTCCTTCACGTAGGCGGACCTGCCCGCCGGCACGTCCAGCGATCCGGCCCGGTTGGAAAGATTGGTCGTCCCGTCGTCGGTGGTCTCGTGGAGGCCGTTCTCCCTGCCCTCGCAGTCGTTGTTGCAGAGATCCGCCTCGTAGGCGGTGCCGCGTATGCCGATCGTGGCCACCGCGGTCTGCACGCGATAGGCCTCCCGGTTCCTGTGGCCGATGGCGCCGCTGATGGCGCGGAAGCCGCCTTTCAGCAGGCTGAAGAAGCTGCGCTCGCTGCCGTCTTCGCCGCCGGCATAGTTGTATGCGTCGATGCGGAACTCCGTGCGCGGCTTCAGCGCGATGACGCCGCCGTCGCGAAAGTGGATCTGCG
This sequence comes from Gammaproteobacteria bacterium, assembly GCA_022071965.1. Classification (GTDB taxonomy): domain Bacteria; phylum Pseudomonadota; class Gammaproteobacteria; order JAJPIJ01; family JAJPIJ01; genus JAJVHZ01. The sequence continues at coordinate 75,775 of JAJVIQ010000009.1, read as the reverse complement.
CCCGCCCGTCATTCGTGCTCAGGGTGTCCCCGGCGCCGACCATGTCGTTCTTGCGCACGGCGCGCGCCTGGCCGTCCGCACCCGTTGCCTGCACCTGACCGGTCACGGATACGACCCGGCCCGCAGAATCCGCCGCCACGGCCGTTCCCGGCACCGCCACGAGCACGGCGGCCATCAGGGCGGCGCGTGCAGTCATGCTTCCGCTGGTCGTTTGCATGTCGAACCTCCCCTCGTTGGCCTTGCGTCGAGCCGTATTATCGATCCGGTGGTGGCGCGACTCTGCCGGCGGCGCCGCGAGGTAGCGGCGACTGATTCACAAAACCAGGCGCCACACCGGGTCGCCTCACAGGCGATCCGCGACACCGGCAGCAGCCAGGCCGGCGCTAGGGCGCCGAGACCTCACCGTTGAACTCGAAGCCTGCCGCGCCTGACAGCGGATCGGCGTCGCGTATGGTGTACGTCAACCCGGCGTGTGAAGGGATGGTGCCTATCGTGGAGTTCGCCGAGCCGCTCAGGAATCCCGCGACATCCACGCCGCAGCCGTTTGCGCACGCGCCGGTGCGCCCGGTGCCGACCGCGGTGCCGATATCCGAGAAGATCGGATTCACGCCGCCACCGGAGGCCGACAACAACAGGATGTCCATCGGGCCGGTGCTCACACTGTAGGTCGCGCCGCCCTGTTGCACCGTCATCCCGAGAAGCTCCGCGCTCGGCTCGGTCGAAAAGTTGACGGCAAGGGTGCCGCCGGTCACCGTACCCGGCGCACCGCTGCCGCTGGCCCGTGTCGGCGCGGTGAAGCCGGCGAGGTCGTAGAACGCCGTAGCGCCCGAGCTCAACGCCGACTCCGAGACAGTTGCCGAGGTGCCATACGCGAAATGCAGTCCCTGCTCGCCGCTCAGCGTCTCGGTCCTGCTCACCCCGTCCTGGATGTCGGTGTAGGTGCCGCCACCCCAGCGCGCCAGGAACAGTGCGCCGTTCGCGCTGGAATAGGAGTCCTTGACGGTGGCCGTGCCCAGCACCGCGGAATGCAGCACGCCGCTGGAGCTCTCGACGCCGGTGATCGCGGTGGGAGGATTCTTGTCCACGCCGACCAGGAAGGCCAGTTCCGGCCTGGAACTGCTCCCGGCACCGACCACCGAGGCGATGAGGTCACCGCTCTCCGGCACCGGAATCACGGGGTTGTCCGGCAAGCCGATCAGATCGCCCTCGGCATCGCGCTGGTCACCGGCGGCATACCCGCCTTCGGCCGGGGCACCGGACGCGCCTTCCCCTTCTCCTTCGTTGTCCTCCTCCTGTTCGCCCTCGCCGGGCGTGACCGCGGCGTAGGCGTTCGGCCCGGCGTCGACCTCGTGGATGTCGCAGTCGGCGCACCCCGTATAGAAGGTCTGGCCCGGATCGATGTCCTGGCTGTCCTTCTCGTTCTGCATGGTCAGGGTGTCCTGATTGCCCGTCACGTACAGCCCGTCGGGGTATCCGCCACAACTGCCGCCCTCGCAGAAGTTCGCGCGGCCTGCGCTGCCCCGGATGCCAATGGTCGCCACCGCCGTCTTGATCCGGAAATTCTCCTTGTTCCGGTGACCGATCGCCCCGGTGATGAAGCGGATCCCGCCCTTCACGAGGTTGAAGAAGCTGCGCTCGCTGCCGTCCTCGGCGCCCGCGTAGTTGTATTCGTCGATCCGGAACTGCGTGTCCGGCTGCAGCGCGATGAAGCCGCCATCGGACATGCGCATCTGCAGGCGGCCCTGCCCGGTCACGAGCGTCTGCCCGGACTGCACCGCCATCCCGCGCCGCACCGGCTGCGCCGCGCCCGCCGCGTCCATCACGCGCACGTCGCCGTGCGCATAGACCACGTCCGCCGCCTGCCCGGCGCCGACCTTCGTGGTCATCAGCAAGGCCAGCGCGAATACTGCCAATCCACACCCGCGTACTCCGCCCATGACTCGCTCCTTGGCCGGCGGCCGCACGGGCATGCAGACCTGCACCCGCCACCGCGACCTCGTTGGTGATCGAAGTGATCCAATCATACGCGCCTGAACCAGCGCTGGCACCCGGACCGTGGCGGCAGCGCCATGACCCTGGTCGATCGATCACACCCACCGGACCGGCCCGATCGCCGCGCATCGCCGGCACCCGCGGCGCGCGCTGGCCGTCGATCCGCGCCCCGGGTCCCTGCGCGCGATCGACGGCGTATGCGGATACGGCGAGCGGGCACGGCCTGCGCTCGCCGATGAGCATGCAATCGATGCTGGGCGCATGCGGCGCCGCGATGGTTCGACGCAATTCCCAGGCCCGGGGCGGGGCGGAGCGCAGTGTCAGAAGGCGCTGCGGAAGAAGACCATGGCCTCCCACCGGTCGTAATCGTTCAATACGACGTTCGAGTCGTTGGAGGTGTAGCGGACCTCCGGGCGTATGCTGATCATGCGCGTGACCGAGTAGCGAACGCCGCCGTTGACGCTCACGTAATCGTCCTCGCGGCAATCCACCTCGTCGCAATCGGTGGGATCGGCGCCGGCCAGAAAGAAGCCGGGCGAGGCGCTGTCGTACCAGCTGCCCTCGTAGGTCACCGAGCCGAATACCCGGGCGCGGCTGGTGAAGGAATACTCCCCGCCCGCCCGCAGTCCGGCGAGGTTGCGGCCGACGCCGAGCGCGGGCCTCACCGGGTCGTCGTTGTCGTTCAGGTTCACCTCGGTGCCGCCGTAGCCGCTGATGAAAGCGACCGGTGCGCCGCCCCCGGAGAACGCATGCACCCAGCCGGCGCCGGCCACGTAGCGATTGACATCGCGGAGGCTCTGCTCCGGATAACGGATCATGGCGGCCTGACTGAACAGGCTCATCTGGTCCGACTTCGCATACGTGTGCGTGTAGTCGAAGTTGAAGGCCGCGAGATCGCGATTTTCCTCGCTGCCGACAAGGAACTTCTGGCCGTACACGGAACCGCGGAGTCGATCCTTCTCCGAGAGTGCGTAGGCCGCGCCGAGCGTGCCGTCGGCCGCCGCGGTCGAGCAGGACGTCTCGCCCTCCGGCGTGTTGCAGACGGTGTCCGACATGGCGGCGCGGTGCTGCAGGTTCACGCCGCCGTACAGTGTCCACGGGTCGGCCAGCGGACTATTGAAGCTGAATCCCGTGTCGATGCTCCAGATGGCGCTTTCCTGCTCCAGGGCGGAATCCCCGAGCGTCGCCGGGATCACCGGCGAGATCAGCGGCACGATGATCTGCGTCTGGTCGGTCGCGCTGTTGACGTTGGAGTCGTAGCCCGCGCCGACCTCGACATAGGCCCGGTAGGTGGTGCGCCGGGCCTCGTTGCGGACGTCGATGGCCGCGAGGTAGCGGTCGATGTTCTGCTGCACGGTCGGCGGCAGCTTCTCCCCCCGGACCTGCTCGAACTGCGCCTTGGCCGCGTCGTTCTCGCCCATCTCGTAATAGGCGCGCCCGAGCTCGGCCTGGGCGGCGGCATTGTCGGGCTCGGCATCCAGCACGCGTTCGAGCGCGAAGGTCGCCTCGGTGGGTTTGCCGGCGTCGATCGCGGACATGCCGTAGAGGAGGTCGAACTCCGGATCCCCGGCCTTGGTCGCGACCGCGGGCCTGAGGACCTCGTAGGCCTCCGCACCCCGGCGCTTGGCGAGCAGATCCCGGGCCTTGGCGTACAGCGCCTCGTCCGCGGCCACGCCGACCGTGGCGACGAGCGTGCAGCCTATCGCTAAGCCCCTGAGATTTCGACGTAATCCCGACACCGTACCCCTCCCCTGGCGGACCTAGAGCACTGCCGACACTTCGACCTTATAATGAACAATAATTGATAACTCATGGAATTACAAGGTTTTTATATCCTCAAGATATCGGTACGTAACGTTCGGTGGCGACACCCTCTCTAACCGGGCGTGCAAGGTTGTAACGCGAGCCCTGCCGGCATGTACCCCAAGCGCCACAGGGCCAGGCTGTAGTCCAAAGAGAGGGCACCGCGATGCTGATCAAACGTCCACAAGAGATCCCGTCCTCGGAGATCACGGACCGGTCGGTATACCTGCGCCGCCGCGAATTCCTCTCCTGTTCCATAGACGCCGGCCTCACCGCCGCCGCCCTCGGGGCGTTCGGCAGCCTCGCGGCGCCCTCCGTGCTCGCAGGGGAGAAAATCTCCGGCATAGCGAAATCCGCCTACGTGACCGATGAGGAGCTGACGCCCTACGAATCGGCGACCACCTACAACAACTTCTATGAGTTCGGGACCGCCAAGGAGGACCCCTCGCTCTACGCGAAGGACTTCAGGACCCGCCCGTGGTCGGTGACGGTCGAGGGCGAGTGCGCCCGGCCGGGCACCTACGCGCTGGAGGACTTCCTGAAACCGCACGCGCTGGAGGAGCGCATCTATCGCCTGCGCTGCGTGGAGGCATGGTCGATGGTGATCCCCTGGGTCGGCTTCCCGCTGGCCGATCTCATCAGGCGGTTCGAGCCCACCGGCAACGCGAAGTACGTGGAGTTCACGACGCTGCTCGATCCGCAGCAGATGCCAGGGCAGCGCCGGGCCGTGCTCGACTGGCCCTACGTGGAAGGCCTGCGCATGGACGAGGCCATGCATCCGCTGACCATCCTCGCCGCCGGCATGTATGGCGAGGTGCTGCCGAACCAGAACGGCGCGCCGCTGAGGCTGGTCGTGCCGTGGAAATATGGCTTCAAGAGCATCAAGTCCATCGTGAAGCTCCGTTTTACCGAGGAGCAGCCGGGCTCGACCTGGAACCGCGCGGCGCCGGATGAGTACGGCTTCTACTCCAACGTCAATCCGGAGCGCGATCACCCGCGCTGGAGCCAGGCCAAGGAACGCCGCATCGGCGAATTCCTCAAGCGGCCGACGCTGCCGTTCAACGGCTATGCCGACCAGGTCGCCTCGCTCTACACGGGCATGGACCTCGTCAACAGGTACTTCTGATGCGACCGATGGGAAAAGGACACTCCGGGGGCAGATGCGGGCAGCCACCGCGGGTTCGGCCCATCGCGGATCCCCGGCGCAGCGCGAACATGATGGATGGGCAGCCATGCGCCGTACCGATCCGGTAACCATCATCAAGCCGCTGGTGTTCTTCGCCGCCCTGCTGCCCGCGGCGTCGCTGGTTTACCGCGCGATCGTGGGCCGCCTGGGTGTGAATCCGGTCGAGACCATCGAGCACTTCACCGGCGACTGGGCCCTGTACCTGCTGCTCGCGACGCTGGCGATCACGCCGCTGCGCCGGCTCACGGGCTGGGGCGCCATCGTGCGCCTGCGCCGCATGCTGGGCCTGTTCTGCTTCTTCTACGCGACGCTGCACTTCTCCGCGTGGCTGGTGTTCGATCACTTCTTCGACGTGATGGAGATGGCCAAGGACATCCGCAAGCGTCCCTACGTCACCGTCGGCTTCAGCGCCTTCGTGCTGCTCATACCGCTGGCGCTGACCTCGACCAACGGCATGGTGAAGCGCCTTGGCGGCGGGCGCTGGAAGAGGCTGCACAGCCTCGTCTACGTGGTCGGCACCCTGGTCATCCTGCACTACCTGTGGCTGGTCAAGAAGGACACCTACCATCCCGTCCTGTACGGGGTGATACTGGTGGCGTTGCTCGTCCTGCGCGCGCCCGTGTTCCAGCGCCCGCGCCGCAGACCGCCGCCGGCGCCGACGCCCGTGCCCGCCGCCGCCACGATCGGCGATTAGCATTCCATCGAGGGCGCTTTTCGGCGGTTGAAGCGCCATCATGTCCAACCCATGTCCCCGGACTGGCCTGTTGCATGTATTACCGGCCGGCCACCGTCGGGCGGTCGAGGAGCGTTCGCAGCGCCCGTCCGGGATTGGACAGGAATGAGCGGGTGACCTGAAAGTGCTCGGTTTCCTCATAGGCGACCTGCGACACACCGTCCTCGTGGCACAGATAGATGCATGCATCGGGGTATGCCATGAGGATCGGCGAGTGCGTCGCGATGATGAACTGCGAGTCCTCGAGCACGAGGTCATGCACCCGGGAGAGCACCGCTAGTTGCCGCTGCGGGGACAGGGCGGCTTCCGGCTCATCGAGGATGTACAGGCCCCGGCCGCCGAAACGCTCCATGATGAGCGCCAGAAAGGACTCCCCGTGTGACTGTTCGTGCAGGGAACGCCCGCCGTAGGCGTTGATCACCGGCGGACCGGGACTCGGCTCGGCATCGAGATTCTCGATCTCGGTGGCCACGTTGTAGAAGCTTTCGGCCCGCAGGAAGAAGCCGTCGCGCGGACGCGCGACGCCCTTTGCCAGCCGCAAATACTCGTGGAGCTCCGAATGCGAGCCGCGGGTCCCGAACCGGAAGTTCTTCGTGCCGCCCTCCGCGTTGAAGCCGAGGGACACGGCGATTGCCTCCAGCAGCGTCGATTTGCCCGAGCCGTTCTCGCCGATGAAGAACGTCACCTTGGGGTGGAGTTCGAGGCGGTCGAGCGAGCGAACCGCCGGCAGACTGAACGGATATCGGTCGAACGACTCCACCCTGCCGCGCTGCAGTTGCACCTGCCTGACGTACTGGGACGAGATCATGACGTTCGGCGTCGCCCGTCAGTAGCCCGGGCAGGCGGGCGTAGCCCCCGGGACGGATCGGCCGCATGGGCGGAATCGGCCATCATCCCGTCCTGACGCGCGTGAACACGGTAAACTCGTCCTCTGCAGGGCTGCACCGTCCCTCGTGGATCCCGAAGCCCGCTTCGCGCAGAACCCGTCTTCCAGAGTCGATGGTAAACATCCCGGTGTCCCGTGATCGCTTTCAATCCGGGGCGCCCGTGTTCGCGAATCGGATACGGCATCGTCGCCTCATACTGCTCACCTGCAGGGTCAGGGTCGTACAGGTTCTCGACGGAAACGATATCCAAGCCGTCCCGCACGCCCCGGGTGGTCGTGGTCCTGTTCTGCTGAAACGTCCCGGCCGTCTCGTCCGGTGTGGCGAGGCTCACATCCGGACCGGCGGCCGTGAACTCCTGCTTCGGGTTCAGGATGTTCTTCCCGTCTTCGCATCCAACGTCCGGCAGCGTGGCGACCGGGCGCGCCGCGCTCCGGCGAATATGTCCCGTGAGCTGTTTGCGGTAGAGCGCGTACCCGGAGCCGGCGGCGCCCCACATCGGCCACAGCCACGCGAGGTCCGTGCAAAGGCGGCAATTGCCCTTCATCTCCGACCTGACGCCGAAGTTCCGTTGATCTGCGCGCGCTTCCGGCGCGTCAGGGTCGTGCGGAGGGTCGGTCGGAAACGAACGCACCCTAGCGCTGAAATGGCCCAATCCGCCACTGCCAGGCATGTGCAAGCACGAGCCCGATCAGCCAGAAGTCAAGAACACCGACGACGAGAGGCGCGAGAAGACCGTAGAGCGCCTTCTGGCCACGCGCGTGAGCTGCCCCGTCGCCGCCTTTCATCGAGCCTGCCCCGCTCGCAATCACTTCGCCGTCGAACGCCGCGAACAAGCCGCGAACAGCGCCGTGGCGCCGTTGATGATCGGGCACGTGCAGCGCGCGAACCTGAAGCGCACGTCAGCCGCGCCGGGCGCGTTCGCCGCACTTCCTCAGCACCACTTCCTGCACCATCGCGGCGTCCGCCGCCGTGCCGGAGAGGTTGATGTTCAGCGGCTGGAAGCCAAGTTTCTCGTTCGCCTCGACCAGGGCTCGCTGCGTCTCGGAGAGCTTGGCAATCCACCTTTCCGGGTTGTGCAGCACGAGACAGACGAAGTCGCCTCCATGAATCGTCCTGACGTATGAACTCCCGATATCCGACCACGGAATGACGCCGACACCGAGCGTTCGATCAAGAACTCCGGCTTCGTCGAGCACGACCCTGGGCTGCGTATCGACGAGCTGACGCACGAACAGGAGGATGCCCGTACCAAAGAACACGATGCACATCCACCCCACCCAGTGGCCGGCGCCACTTTCGCTGGCCACGAGGAAAACGCCGAGCGCAACGCAGCCGGCGGATGCGGTGAGCGGCAGGACGAGCTTCCGTCGGGATGCGCTGACAACCAGGATCGGAGCAGTCATGGGCGCCGACGGCTGACGTTCACCGCGGAGGTATCGTGATCGGCATACGCGTTGCCGGTGTCGCCTCCCGGGCCTGACGTTCGGGCCAGGACCGCAGCCCGTCCGGGAGATCGGCCCCCAGCGAGTGCTCGGGCGGCAACTCCGGCAACGTCACTCTCTTGCCCACTTGATCTGGAACTCGATCTCCTCCTCTTCCCCGGACCGTTCGTGCTCGATGTTGAAAATGGCCTTGGCAGGGACGAAAACCCTCTCTCCCGCGATCTGAATTGCGAAGCGCTCGCCATTTTCCATGGCGTCCGCAAGGCGGCGCAACTTCTCCACGAACTTTGCCCTGGGATAGGTCTTCTCCACGTCCCTGCCGCGTTTCGCTGCCATTTCGATTCCTCCCGAGTGTGTCGACTTACGATGCGCCGCCCAACGAGGTTGTAGAAAATGCCGTTCCGGAAAGCTTAGCACCGTTCCTCTGCGGATTCCGGTCGATGCCGGGCATTTCGGCGCAATCAGCCTGCACAGCTCGGCCCATGGCACGATGCGCTCCATCTCGGCCAGAAACTTCGCCCGCTTCGTCGTCCTGGAGAGCTTCTCAAAGCCCGTGCCCAGGGTCAGCTGTTTGCTCATTGCCGTCTCCGATGTGTTTCGGTGTGCCTACCGATCAGATCGTGGACTTTTGCAGAGGTTCCTTAACTCAACCGTCCGTGATAACGGGGTAGAACCCGTCCGCCTCGGGTACCGGACGGTGGCTGTGCACGGCGCGGTTGCCAAGCGTGTTGATCACCCGCGCCTTGCTGAACACCGCCCGGCCGGTCGCCTCCTTGAAGCTCGGCTCGTGGATCCGTGGGGAGAGGTTGTCCTGGTACGGAAGTCGGAGCGCCCCGTCGTGTTTGAAGGCCCAGGTCACCGCCAGCTCCAGCGCGCGGCGGGAATAGAAGCAGGCCGTGCGCGGATCGGCGTGGACCGCCGCCTCAGCCTTCGACGCAGCCTCGAAGACGGCGACCCGTTCGCGCTGGAGGAACGTGAACTGGCTCATCGAGGATTCAGACGACCTTCCGCTCTGAGAGGCCGGATGCGAGGAGTTTCAGGCAGTCACCGAGCGAGCTGGTGTTGCCCGCGTACGGGTGAAGCACGTTCTCCGACCAATGCTCTGCTGGTTTGCCGTTGTCGCCGAACGGACGGACCACTTTGAGTTCGACGGCCCACTCGCCGGGAACGAGAAGATCGGGGAGCCGCTTTGTTTGCACCGCTCGATAGGCTGATGCCTTTGAGTCGCGCAACCAGACGAGTGCTGCGCGCACAGCATCGGCCTCACCGAAGGGACCGATACCAGGCTGAAATGCCTTGTGGACCGCGCGAGTGGCGTCTACCGCAGCGAGCGCATCAGCGAGATCAGTGACCAGATCGGTGAGCGCGAGCGCCATTGGACTGCGGGCGTCCAACGCTCCGGTTCAGCGGCGGGCCGCGCTGCGGGCCGTCCGCTGCAGCCGGTTGTTGGACGCCCACTCACGCCGTCGCCCATTCCGCGGACAGCAGAGCCGCCTGCTCGAGCACCGTCTGCGTCGCCTTCTCCTGCTTGTCGGGCGGGTAACCGTGCTTGCGCAGGATGCGCTTGACCAGAACGCGAAGCTGCGCCCGCACGTTCTCGCGCAGCGTCCAGTCGATGGTGACGTTCTTCCGCACCGTCTCGACCAGCTCCCGGGCGATGCCGCGCAGAGTCGCATCGCCGAGCACCTTCACCGCGCTGTCGTTGGTCTCCAGCGCGTCGTAGAAGGCGAGTTCGTCCTCGGTGAGCCCGAGCTGCTCGCCGCGTGCGTTGGCTTCGCGCATCTCCTTGGCGAGCTGGATCAGCTCCTCGATCACCTGGGCCGCTTCGATGGCGCGGTTCTGGTACTTCCGGATCGTCTGCTCCAGCATCTCGGCGAAGGACCGCGCCTGCACGACGTTCTTGCGGCGGCGTTCCTTCAGCTCGCCCTTCAGGAGCTTCTGTAGCAGCTCCACCGCGAGGTTGCGCTGCGGCATACCGCGCACCTCGGCCAGGAACTCGTCCGAGAGGATGGAGATGTCCGGCTTCTCGAGCCCGGCCGCGGCGAAGATGTCCACGACGCCTTCCGGGGCCACCGCGCGCGAGATGATCTGGCGCACGGCGTGGTCGAGCTCTTCCTCGGGGCGGGCGTCGGCGGGCGCCCGCTTGGCCAGCACCGCCTGCACCGCCTGGAAGAAGGCCACCTCGTCGCGGATGCGCAGCGCCTCCTCGTGCGGCACCGCCAGCGCGAAGGCCTGCGACAGCTCGCGCACGGCGCGGAGGCAGCGATCCTTGCCGTTCTCCTGGGCGAGGATGTGCTCCTGGGCCGACGGCAGGAGGCCGAGCCGTTCCTGCGGCGTGCCGGTGGTCCACTTCGCGCGGTCGAAGCCGTGGAAGAGCCCGCAGCACACCTCGTACTTCTCCAGCATCACGGCGACCGCCTCGCCCTGGTCGAGCGCCGTGCGCCCCGTGCCGCCGCTCTCGGTGTAGGTCGCGAGCGCGCGCTTGAGCTCGTGGGCCAGCCCCAGGTAATCGACGACGAGTCCGCCCGGCTTGTCCTTGAACACCCGGTTCACGCGGGCGATCGCCTGCATCAGCCCGTGGCCGCGCATGGGCTTGTCCACATACATCGTGGAGAGGCTCGGCGCGTCGAAGCCGGTGAGCCACATGTCGCGCACGAGCACCATGCGAAGCGGGTCCGCGGGATCGCGAAAGCGCTTGGCCAGCGCCTCGCGCCGGGGCTTGTTGCGGATGTGCTGCTGCCAGTCCGCGGGATCGGAGGCCGAGCCGGTCATGACGACCTTGATCGCCCCCTGGTCGTCCTCCTCACCCGCCCAGGCGGGCCGCAGCCTGACGATCTCCTCGTACAGCTCGACGCAGATGCGCCGGCTCATGCAGACGACCATGGCCTTGCCGTCCATTGCCTCGAGGCGCTTCTCGAAGTGCTCGACGATGTCGCGCGCCACGATCTCGAGCCGCTTCTTCGAGCCCACCACCGCCTCGAGCTGCGCCCACTTGGTCTTGAGCTTCTCCTTGCGCTCGACCTCCTCGCCCTCGGTGGCCTCCTCGAAGTCCGGGTCGATCCTCGGACGCTCGGCCTCGTCGAGCGCGAGCTTCGCGAGACGGCTCTCGTAGTAGATCGGCACGGTGGCGCCGTCCTGCACGGCGCGCTGGATGTCGTAGATGCTGATGTAGTCGCCGAACACCGCGCGGGTGTTGGCATCCTGGAGTTCGATCGGCGTGCCGGTGAAGCCGATGAACGAGGCGTGCGGCAGGGCGTCGCGCATGTGTCGTGCGAAGCCGTCGATGAAGTCGTACTGGCTGCGGTGCGCCTCGTCGGCGATCACCACGATGTTGCGCCGGTCGGAGAGCGTCGGGTGGCGGTCGCCCTGGGTCTCGGGGAAGAACTTGTGGATGGTCGTGAAGACCACGCCGCCCGCTTGGACGGCGAGCAGCTCGCGCAAGTGCGCGCGGCTGCCCGCCTGCACGGGTGGCTGGCGCAGGAGCTCCGCGCAGCGCGCGAAGGTGCCGAAGAGCTGGTCGTCGAGGTCGTTGCGGTCGGTGAGCACGACCAGGGTCGGGTTCCCCATCGCCGGCTCGCGGATGATGCGCCCGGCGTAGAAGGCCATCGTCAGGCTCTTGCCCGAGCCCTGCGTGTGCCAGACCACGCCGACGCGTCGGTCGCCGGGCTTCCCGCCGGGCTTGCGCCCCGCTTCGTAGCGCCCGCCGCTTTCGGCCACCCGGTCCGCGCGCGCCAGCTCGGCGGCCCGCAGCGTCTCGCCCACCACCACCTGCACGGCGTGGAACTGGTGGTAGCCCGCCATCTTCTTGGACGTCCGCCCGCCGCCGTCGTCCTCGAACACAACGAAGTCGCGCACCAGATCGAGGAAGCGCCGCGGCGCCAGCAGCCCCTCGATCACGACCTGGAGCTCGGGCATGTGTGCGTCGGCCAGCGCCTCGCCCGAGATCGTGCGCCAGGGCTTGAACCACTCACGCCCGGCCGTGATCGTTCCGGCGCGCGCCTCGATGCCGTCGGACACGACCAGCACGGCGTTGGTCGCGAACAGCGCCGGCACCTCGGTCTTGTAGGTCTGGAGCTGCTGGAAGGCGCTCCAGATCGTGGCGTCCTCGTTGGCGGCGTTCTTCAGCTCCAGCACCGCGAGCGGCAAGCCGTTGACGAACAGCACCACGTCCGGCCGGCGGGTGTGCTTGTTCTCGACCACGGTGAACTGGTTGACGGCGAGCCAGTCGTTGCTCGCGGGATCATCGAAGTCGATCACGCGCGCCTGCGCGCCTCGGATCGCGCCCTCGGCGTCGCGATACTCCACCGTCACGCCGTCGACCAGCAGGCGATGGAGCGCGCGGTTGCGCTGGATGAGATCCGCGCCTTCGGGCCGCGTCAGCTTGCGGAAGGCGTCCTCGAGCGCCTCGGCGGGCAGCCCGGGGTTGAGGCGGGCGAGTGCGTCGCGCAGGCGCTGCGCCAGCACGACCTCGCCGTAGTCGCGCCGCTCGGCCGCGGGCATGTCCGGCGCGATGTCCGGGCCGTGGGCGATGTGCCACCCGATGGCTTCGAGCCAGGCGAGCGCGGCCTCTTCGACGACGGATTCCGTGACGCCGCGGTCGCTCATTGGCCGTCCTCGAGCAGGTTGAGGACGAGCCGGATCATGAGTTCCTTCTGCGCCGGCTCGCTCTCGGCGATCAGGAGCGCCAGCGCCACCATCGCGTTGTCGGCGAGCCGCGGCTCGCCGTTGGCGCGCAAGAGCAGCCCATTGCGCCGCAGGTAATCGAGGAACAAGAGCGTGCCGATGCGCTTGTTGCCGTCGCTGAAGGGGTGGTCCTTGATGACGAAGTAGAGCAGGTGCGCGGCGCGCACCTGTGCGCTCGGGTAGAGCGGGTCGCCGCCAAAGGTCTGCTCGACGGCGCCGAGGATGCCGGCCAGCGCGTCCCCGCGCTCCTGGCCGAAGAGCGCGCCGGCCTCGCCGCGTCGCGCGACCGCCGCGCGCAGCGTGGCCACGGCGGCGCGTGCGTCCTCCAGGGTCAGGCGCGCGGCCGGAACCACGGGTCGTGCGGGCTGTTCGCCGAGGCGCTGCTCGTCGTACTCCAGCAGCAGCCGCCAGGAACGGGTGTAGCGCTGCACCACGTCGAGCACGGCCGAACCCTCGTCGGTGACGAGGGCGTGTGCCTTCAGCGTCCGCGCGAGCAGCGCGACCGCCTGCTCCGCCTCCCCCAGCCCGCGCTCCGCCAGCCGCCGCTCGTGGAGCGTGTAACCCCGTAGCAGATGGTCCCGCAGGGTCCGCGTGGCCCAGATGCGAAACTGGGTGCCGCGCCGCGATTTCACGCGGTACCCAACCGAGATGATGACGTCCAGGCTGTAGAAGCCGACCGGCTTGTCGGATCCGGCAATGTGCAAAAAATGCACATTGCTCTCTTCCGGGAGCTCGCCCTCCCGGAAGACGTTCCGGATGTGCTTGGTGACGACCGAACGCTCGCGCTCGAACAGCTCGGCCATCTGCTGCTGGGTCAGCCAGACCGTCTCGTGCTCGAGCCGCACATCGACCCGCACCTCCCCGTCCGGCGCCTCGTACACGACGACCTGACCGCCCGGCGCCTCGGCCATCAGCCCCCCCTCCCGACGAACTGCTCCGCGTCCTTCACCCGCAGCTCGCCGGAGATGAGCTTGGGCAGCAGCGTGTCGCGCAGGGCGGCGAGGGTGCGGGATTCGTGAACGTTGGCGATGATGCGCTCGACCGACGGCCGCACGAACGCGTCGAATGACTTGGCTATCGGCTCAGGCGGAAGAGCGAGCTCATAGCGAGCCATCTCACCCCAGCTCGTTCTGGGCATCTTCGTCCCCGTCGAACCTGCATCGGTGTAGCCGACGAACTCGACGCTGGATACGTGCCCCAGCACGAAGCCGAGCCACGCCCGCGCCCGCGGCGCCACCACAACGATGTCCGTTGAGCAGACGCCATCGACTGGCGCTACGCCGACCTTGTGGAAGTAGGGCCGTAGCTTGCCGAACAGAACTTCGCCGCGCTTGAACTCGAACTTGTTGCTCTCCAGTCCGTCGCCGGTGCTCCAGTCCGACAAAGCGATGCACCGCTTGGGCATGTGTTCGAGGGCGATGTAGGGCGCTTGCGGGGCGATCTGGCCAGGGCGCACACTGCGTCGCGGGTGGTCCGCGACGTCACCGAACTTCCCCACCTCCCACCCCTCCGGGATCTCGCCGAGCTCGGAGTCGACGAGGCGGGCGGGGAAGAGGTCGGCGAGGGGCTGGGGGAGGCCGGGGTCGCGGCCTTCGGCCTTGGCGCGGACGGGGTCGAAGTCCACGAACCACGACTTGAAGAGCGCCCGCGCTTGTCGCTCCAGCGTCTCGCTCATCCGCCGGTTCAGCTCGATCTTTTCGTCCAGCGTGCCGAGGATGTGGGCGATGGCGCGTTGTTCGGCCAGTGGGCGCCACAGTACATCGAGCGATTCAAGATCGCTCCCGCGTATTCCGGACGCACCTGCGCCCTGCTCCACGATAGTACGAATCGCCGCTCGACCGTGGTGCGACTGCAGGTAGTAGAAATAGTAGGCGGGATCGGCCCGTGTTGGATCGAGTCTGACACGGGTCACATGCGACTCGAAAGTCACTGCCTCGTCATCTCCAAGGAAGATCGAGCAATTCCCGGCCCCCTCGAGCACCAACGACTGCCGAGCGAAAAGCAAGTCGCCTTCCTTGAGCAGAAACCTCTCGGACTCTGATTGGCTCAGGGGGACGCGGTCCATCCCCGCGTTGCGAAGTCGCGGATGAGCGAACAGCTCGCCCATATTGACCATCTTGACGCCATCGCCACGCACAGCCTTGGGGCGAGTCAGTCCGTTGCGTGTCGGCTCGGCGAAGAGCTTCCCAAACGGCCTACCGTCACCCGCCATACCCAAGCTCCTTCAGGTTGGCCGCGATGGCGGCATCGAGCTTCGCGGCCTCGGCCTGTTGCTCGCGCAGCGTCGCGGTGAGCCGCTTCATCTTCTCGTCGAACGGCTCGCCGTCGTCTTCCTGCGCCTCGGCGCCGACGTAGCGGCCGGGGGTGAGGACGTGGCCGTGCTTGCGCACCTCCTCTAGCGCGGCGCTCTTGCAGAAGCCGGGCACGTCTGCGTACTTGCCCGCATCCTTCTCTCCGCGCCACGCATGGTAGGTGTCGGCGATGCGGGCGATGTCCTCGTCGGTCAGCTCGCGGTGGGTGCGGTCGACGAGCGGTCCGAGCTTGCGGGCGTCGATGAAGAGGACGTGGCCGCGGCGGTCGCGGAACTTGCCGTTCTTCCGGTCGCGCGCGAGGAACCAGAGGCAGGCCGGGATCTGCGTCGAGTAGAAGAGCTGGCCCGGCAGCGCGACCATGCAGTCCACGAGGTCGGCCTCGATCAGGCTCTTGCGGATATCGCCTTCGCCCGACTGGTTGGACGACATCGAGCCGTTGGCGAGGACGAAGCCGGCCACGCCCGCGGGCGCGAGGTGGTGGACGATGTGCTGCACCCAGGCGAAGTTGGCGTTGCCCTTGGGCGGCGTCCCGTACTGCCAACGCTTGTCGCCGGCCAGCCGTTCGCCGCCCCAGTCGGAGACGTTGAAGGGCGGGTTGGCGAGGATGAAGTCGGCCTTCAAGTCGGGGTGGCGGTCGTTGTGGAAGGTGTCGCTGTGGGCGATCTGGCCGTCGATGCCGCGGATGGCGAGGTTCATCTTGGCGAGCCGCCAGGTGGTGTAGTTCGACTCCTGGCCGTAGATCGAGATGTCGGCCTTCGCCTTGCCGGCGGCCGCCTTGCCGCCGTTGCCGTTGCCGTTCGCGTGCGCGCGGATGAACTCCACCGACTGCACGAACATGCCCGAGGAGCCGCAGCAGGGGTCGTAGACGCGGCCTTGGAACGGCTCGAGCATCTCGACCAGGAGCTTCACCACGCAGCGCGGCGTGTAGAACTCGCCGCCCTTCTTGCCCTCGGCGCTCGCGAACTGCGAGAGGAAGTACTCGTAGACGCGGCCGAGCACGTCCTTGGCGCGGCTCGCCTCGTCGCCGACCCGGATGTTGCTGATGAGGTCGATCAACTGGCCGAGGCGCGTCTTGTCGAGCGCGGGCCGCGCGTAGTCCTTGGGTAGCACGCCCTTGAGCGCCGGGTTGTCGCGCTCGATGCCGGCCATGGCGTCGTCCACGAGCCGGCCGATGGTGGGCTGCCTGGCCTGCGCCTTGAGGTGCGCCCAGCGCGCCTCGGGCGGCACCCAGAAGATGCTCGCCGCGCGGTACTCGTCGGGGTCCTCGGGGTCGGCGCCCGCCGCCTGCTCGGCGACGAGCCGCGCGTGCTGCTCCTCGAAGGCGTCGGAGATGTACTTGAGGAAGATGAGGCCGAGGACGACGTGCTTGTACTCGGCGGCGTCCATGCTGCCGCGCAGCGCATCGGCCATCTGCCAGAGCTGGGCTTCATAGCCGACGGTGGCGCCGTCGTTCTTCGTGGCTTTCGACCTGTTCTTCGCCTTCGCCATGGCTCTCCTCGCTGCCTTCATCGGGTCCGGACGTAGCGCCGCTTCGGGTCCTGGGGGCCGGTCCCGAGCTCCCGCAGGAGACCGCTCTCGACCAGCCGCGCGAGACGGGTGCGCGTCGCGCGCGGGGTGAGGCCGATCACCTTCGCGATCTCGCTCGTGAGGAGCCCCTTGCCGCCGGCCAGCGCCTCGACGATGGCCTGATCCCTCGCGTCGAGCGCGGGACGTCCGACGCGTTCGGTGAAGAGGGTGACCCGGAAGCGCACGGCGATCTCCTCGAACCGCGGCGGCGCGAGCCCCATCTCGCGGCAGGCGCCCGTCATCCGCTGCACGCCGCTGCCCCACTGCTCGACGAGCCCCAGGGCGTGGAAGACCCGCCCGATGACGCGGTTGCGCAGCTTCGACACGCCGCGCGGGAGGTCCTCGATCGTGAGGCCGAAGGGCAGGAGCCCCGGGTTCTCGACTTCCAGGCGGTCGTCGAAGATCGAGACGCGGATCGGGGCGCCGCGCTGCGCGTAGTCGGCGTGCGCCACGGCGTTGATGACCGCCTCGCGCACGGCCGCCGGCGGCAGGTTCCAGCTCTCGCGGCGGCGCACGGCCCCGATCTCAGCCCCGTGCAGGGCGTGTTTGGCCACGAAGGCGACCGCTTCCTCGATCGCGCGGACGGGCTGCGAGCGGATCTCGGTTCGATCCACGATCCGGCTCTTGTCGCCGCCGCCGAATCGCCCCGCCTGGATCCAGGCGTCCGGGAAATGCCGCGCGCGATCCCGCCCGAAGAGCAGCATCCCTCCGACCGTGGGAACTTTGCGCCCCTGGTGCACCGTCACGAGCCGCAAGGTCTCGAGATCGCGGCGGGTGAGCTTGCGCACGCCAGCGAACGACTCGGAAGCCGCTCGGAAGTCCAGCGCTTCCGAGTCGAGGCCGGGCATCGGCTGCTCGTCGAAGCTCTCGCCCCGCCCGAAGCGGCGGAGCTCCTCGACGAGCTGCCGATCGGCGCGGCGGTTCGTGGAGCCCACGCGCACGTAGGCGCCGCTCTCGGGTCCTTCGCGCTTCAGGTAGTGCGGGCGGGTCGGGCTCGGGTGCA
Source organism: Gammaproteobacteria bacterium (assembly GCA_022071965.1). Taxonomy (GTDB): domain Bacteria; phylum Pseudomonadota; class Gammaproteobacteria; order JAJPIJ01; family JAJPIJ01; genus JAJVHZ01. The sequence goes on along the minus strand of JAJVIQ010000009.1, from coordinate 58,168 downwards.
CCTTGACGGCGACGACCTGCGTGCGCCGCCACGGCAGGATCTCGATCTCCGGCACCAGGCGAGGGGCCACGTGATCGCTGATCAGGTTGGCGAGCCGCTCCTCCAGGTCGAGGGGCTCGGCGACGCCACGCACGTGACCGGTCCGGTCTTCCACGCCGAGGAGAAGGGTCCCGCCGGCGGTGTTCGCGAAGGCGACGATGGTCTTCAGCACCCCCTCGGGGCCGGAAAGCTCGCGCTTGAACTCCAGCGTCTTGCCTTCCGGCCGCTTGAGCAGGTCGACCAGGTTCATAGTGCCAGGAAGACTACTCGGAAGCACTCGAACGCGTCAAGCTTCCGAGCTCGACGCCCCCACTGGTCGCGTTCCTCCGCACCGGGAGCCGATGGGGCCTGGCGGACTTGGGGCGTCTAACGCTCAGCATCAGCGGCGCGCCGCTTGCGGCGCATCCGCTGCAACGGATGGTTGGGCGTCTGCCCTCTGAAGCATCCAGATCATCACCGGACTTCTGCCTGCGTCGAACGGAGAGCGATCGTAGTTTCCATAGAGATCGAGCACATGGAATCCCGTGTCTCGCGCCATTCTCTCGAATTGATCTCTTTCGACGAATTCAAACTCCATTGGCAGCAGCTGTTTTGAGCGCAGCCGTCCGTCACTGTCGAAGAACTCGAAAAACTGAAGCCGCTTAACTAGAGGGTACCCTCCCTGTTCGAAGCCGGAGACGACGAGGCTCCCGTCCCTTGTCGAAAACCGTCCGACAAGACGCAATGTTGCATCTACTTGGGCTCGGCGCACGGCGGGATTGTGCATCGTGCAGATGAAGCGGCCGCCCGGGGCCAGACACGCGAACACAGCCGAAAGTGCTTGGCGCTGGCGCGGCTCGCCTACGATCTCCATGAACGATTGGAACGGCAGTAGCGCAAGCTGAAAGCGTGTGTGAAGCCCGAGTTGGCAGACATCGGCACACACGAGCTCCGCCCTGAGGCCGCGATCCCTCAATTTTCGGGACAGGACGTCAAGCATCCCTCGAGACCCATCGACGCAGGTCAATTGCACCCCCGCCTGGATCAACGCAAGAGAGACCCGTCCTGTGCCCGCGGTCAACTCCAGGACCGGCCCGGCAACGTTTGCCGTTTCGTGCAGGAAGAACGGGATGTCGTAGTCCGCCGCCACGTACAGGTCATAGATCTCTGCGACGCTGTCGTAGTCGATTCGGCTGCTGCTCATGGTTCCCTCTGAGACGCCCAACGTTCCGCATCACCGGCCGCAGACGCTGAGAGGTCCACCTGAAAGCAATGCGCCTGTGGCGGTCCGGTGCATGCGGTTGTTGGGCAGCGTGGCATGGCGCCTAGCGCGAGAAGGGCCCGATGTGCCACAAGTACGCGTACTCAAGCATCAGCGCGAGTACGGGAACGATCAAGCCCAGCAGAAAAGCGCTCAAGCGGCGCGTCACTGGCGCGAAGAGCACCCAGATGTTCATCAAACCTGCAACCACGAACACTACCGGGAAAACGAAAAACGTGAGCTGCATGCCCCTGTAGCCTGCAGACGGCCCTTCTCCGGTAGCCGTACCGAGCACTGCCCAAGACCCGAGGACATATATCAGCAATGGAGCAAGGATGCCGAAAACCAGCTTATCCGCCTTCAATAACCGCGCCCTCACGGCAGCGACCTCGTCAAGTGCATCGCGGGTCGTTCTCACTGCGCTGCCCAACGCCCAGCATCAGCGGCGGCGCGCAGCGCCGTCCGCTGCATGCTGTTGTTAGCCGGCGAGACTCGCTTCAGCATAAGCAATTAGTCGTGCCGATAGTTCCGCGGGTTGACTGAGCGCAACCAGGTGACCACCGGGCATCTCATCCGCTGAGATTCCAAGACGCTCGCGTGCCACGCGCTTCTGGAATTCGACCGGAAAGAACCGATCATCCCGACCAACGACGACTCGGGTGGGGATAGTTGGCCAGTGCAAAAAGTCGCACTTCGAGCTGAACAACGCATCCGATTGACGCGGCTCGCCTTGTGCCCAAGCCTCGTCAATCACCGGCTGCGGCACGTCGTGAAAGAACTCGAACAGCGGATCAAACGGTGCGTCGGCATCACGACCGTCACGACGGTTCTGCTCGCGCTTGGCTTCGGAGTAGCCGGTATCCGCCCACCAATTGCTGGGGGTCTCACCCGGTTTGGGGATCATCGCATTGACCGTCACCAGCAGCGAGACTGGGACTTGCTCGCAGACCAGTGGTGCAGTGAACCCGCCGAGCGATTGGGCGACGAGGACCAACTGCCGTGAATTCAGTTTCCCGACGGCGCGGACAACGGCGGCAGCATAGTCGGGCAGGCCCGCCGAATCGTCGGCTGCCGGGAGCGCGACGGGTATGGCTTCATGCCCGCGTTGCCTCAACTCCCGCTCGACTAGATGCCAGTACCACGCACTGCCGCCAGCACCCGGCACCAATACAAAAGTCACGTCTTGCATAAGTATGTAGCTCCTTTCTCGCCGTCTAACGACCCAGTTCACCGGGCGGCGGCAGACACCGAAGGGGGCTGTTGACGCTCCGGTGCAACTGGAGGTTATGCGGCATTCAGGCAGATCGGCCAGCTAGGTGCCCGGAGACTCCACAGCTGCGTCCAGGTGGGGGCGCCATGGGTAGAGGCGGGGCAAGTAGATGGTCAAAAGCGTGGCGGCCGCGACGGCCAAGACCAGGCCCACGTTAAAGTGGATCCAGGTACCGGGTCGAAGCACCCCTAGAGACACGATCAGGAAGTACAGCGGCAGGTCCAGAAAATGGGTCCACGTGGGGACAGGCTTCTCGCGCGCCCGCACAAGCTCCGGCGTGAATGAGCTGCCCTTCTGGAGTGCAGCCCGCGTGATGCGCCGCAGGCGCATAAAGTAGACGCGGGTGATGGTATTGCCCTCGATGAACTCGAACGTGAACAGAACGACCATCCCCATCAGCCACGGCACCTGAAGGAATTGCCATCCGTACAGCATGACAATGATCCACGTGCCGCTGCCCACCAGTAGCAGTGCGCCAGGCACAACGAGCCCATCATAGAACACCGCGATGTTGCGGACCGCCTCGTAGAACGGAGCGAGTTCGCGAAGCTGCCGAGCGCGGAGATCGGCCAACCACACACCGATCAGTCCCGCGCCCATCAGGATCGCGCCCATCAGGTGGGCGAACTTCAGAAGTTGGTACGTCATTGGTTTATCCTCAACCAAATCGTATGGGACCGAACGCCTCGGAGATCACGTGGAAATGACGAATCTTCATAAAGTTGTGGGGAACGCCACCTTGATCCTGGCCCCAATAGCGAGAGCATTCGCCGCCGCACCGAAGGCGTGTCTATTAGGAGCCATTGAGTTGTAAAGTCACCGAACCACTCGTCAAGATCATAGTGGTCATCATAGCCGCGGAGGTTGATAGTGCCTCTATAGCCAGCGCTATGCAGCTCCAGCAAGTTGTCCTGCGCATTCAAGTAGCCTTCGTAGGCAGATTCCAAATCTAGAACGGGCCAGCGATCTCTAATCTTGTAACCGGAACAGAGTGCTCGCACATTTCCTGCTACGGCGCGCCTTGCAGTCGGGGTATCTACAAGCGGCGTGATCATTTGCCGCCTCATCGCGTCAAAGAACTCATCTACTGTCAGGCGATCAACCATCTCACTGCTCCAGGTGCCCAACGCCCAGCATCAGCTGCGGCGCGAAGCGCCGTCAGCTGCATGCTGTTGTTAGACGGCACGGCTACGATTCCCTCGCAAGGCGATCAAGGGTGTCGTCCAATCCAACCGACGACAGTCTTCTGACGGGTCTCATCGTACTCGAAGTAGATGCGCACGCATCGATCCGGTGCGGTAGCGTCCGACGGCTTTAGATGAAGGTCAAACGTATGCCGCTCACCATTGCCGTAGTCCCACGTTCGAGCTTGTTGTTCTTTCGCGGAGTTCCTAACGGTCTCCGACTCCGCCGACGCAATGGCCCCGCGGTCCTGGAGCCATTTGACCGCGGTCGCCCCGAGGGCGCCTTTCCTGCGAGCGCGAGTGAAGTCGCGAAGCACTCGCAGGTAGCTCAAGACCTTTGCTGGTGGTCCCGCATCCTGCGCGACAGTGCTGATGCCGTCAGTCACCGCACCGCCGAACACGAGGTCGTCACTAAGTTCCTCCATCGCGATCAACACGGCATCCTCGACGGTCGAGGGAGGTGTCTCAGTGTCAGGTTCGATCTCTTCGTGTTCCTCGCGTTTCGATTGCAATGCGTACTGTAGACCTCTGACCTTTGCCCGAAGCTCTTCGATCTCATCGTCGCGTTCCGCGATTATCTCGTTGGCTTTGGTTGCCGCTTCAAAGTACTCTTCCGCGAGCGCCTTGTAGTCGGCGTCAGCTGTTGCCTTGGCACGAAGCGCCGAGAGTTCCTCTTCCCTTGCGGCACGGTGGAGCGTCGGAAGGAGGGGCGGATCTGAGACGGCGAAGGCAGATTGACCGAGGATGCGACGCCGGAGCTCGCGGCGAATCCGCTCCGCCGCCGTCTCCGTGTCGGGCATCGAGCCGAGCAGACGAGTTGGCGTCCAAAGTGGATGCCGATACGGTGAATCGCCATCCGCAATTTGGGGCCAGAACAGTCGGATCGCACCGCTGTAGCAAGACCACTCCTTGCCCTTTCGGCGTGTCACGCGCCACGATGCCTGCGGGTCGAGGCGGGCTACAACGGCAAGCCCTGCCAAGTCGCCCGCAAGGTGTTCGACAATTCCCGGGTGGAGGACGGAGCCGTACTCGTCTGATACGGCGACGATCGGGACCGATCGCGCTGAATCCCGCGCGAGTGCGATGAATCCGTCTCCCCCAGCCTCGCCCTTGTAATCTATGGGAGAGGACGCAACCGGTGTTCCTTGGTAGTGCCACGCCGACGGGGGCGAGAGGAGGTCGCGGACAAGCCTGGGACACCGGACATCGACATAAACCGGTGCGAGCGCGGTAGCAGCCGCGCTCAAACCAACCGAGATCGCGACGGTACCCGCAGACTCCGCAACCGCGATGGCTGTCCGAAACCAGCCGTCGGCCCTCGGTTCCGTCACGACAAGTTCCGTGATCTGACCACGTGAACTCTTCAGCACGACGCGGTCTATTCTTGCGACGCGACCATCGGATAGGACGACCGACTGACCATCATCAGCGAGGCTCCCTTTCGACCGGAGCCAGCTCTCAATTCGGTCAATGACGCCTGCAGCGCGTGCCCCCGACAGGTCGTCAGAAGCTGGCGCTTCGAGAGAGTAGCTTGCGAGCTGCCTCATGCGACCGTGGTCCTCAATATCATGTGCCGTCTAACGCTTGAGCTCAGCGGCGCGGGCACCGCGTCCGCTGCAGCGAATTGTTAGGTTGCTCCGCACTTAAGGTAAGCAACCACCGAGGCCCAGTTTGGAAATTTGTGTGTGCCGAAATGAATGTGCTCGCCTCTGAACCGATCTGCCCCATTCTTGGTCCGGTCATCTACCAGATAATGGCCATCATTGAGATTCTTGTGGTGCGAAAGAATCAACCGCTTATACGCCGGCTCTCCGAGGTGGCGCTTCACCCACAACAGCTTATCTGACCACGCGCTAGGGTTCTCCCATGGCGCAGTAGAAAGGATGTACGTATCGTACAGGCTGGCAAGCTCCTTAAACGACTCGACGGCACCCGGCATTGGACTCATAAGAGAGAAGATTCCCGGAACCTCATCCAGCCTATCCTCAAATTGTTCTACGACATGCTGAGGAAGTTGTGCGATTCCCGATGGAAAATCGACAAGCACATTGTCCATGTCGATATATAGAATCTTCGACTTCACGCTCATACTCTCCGAGCAACCTAACGCTCCGCATCACCTGCCGGCGGAAGCGGGCGAAGCCCGCTGTAGCCGGTCAGGTGCATGCGGTTGTTAGCACACCTCGGTCCGCGAGGTCACTGCAGATGATCTCCCAGTCTTCAGGTGTGATGACCACGGGGACGAATACGGTGGTTCCGGTGATGTTCATTGCCGCACTTACGCCGCCTCGTGGACCAAGGCGGTCGCGCACAACCGGCCATCTCTTTTTCGCGTCGTCAGCGGAAACCATGCGAGAAGGCCCGCCAAGTGGCTCGATCTTGAACGGTAAACACCACGGTTCGGGCCAGATATCAGTGACGATCTTCGTTTGGTCGGCCTCCGACCGGACGATGAACGGGACGGTGAAGGCGTGTCTAGGGTTGCAGTAGAGCAAACCGACCGCGCCAGGGTGCAAATACTTTTCAGCTTTTCGCGCGCGGGCCGCCCTAGAGCTGAGGTTCGAGAGGGTCGCCACGGCCCACATCTGGTGTCGGACACCGAGCTCGATATTCCTCAGATTGCGCGAGGCGAAGCAGAAAAGTTCCATGGGCGCGTCCTAGAGAGTGCTAACGCACCGCTAACCGGCGCGGCGTCAGGAGCGTCCGGTTCAGCGGCTGGTTATGTTCGTTCTTCATTGAATCTTCGCACTCTTGCTTAGATTGTGACGCGCGCACAGCAACTGCACATTTTTAGCCTTCAGTGATGTACCACCCTTTGAAAATGGAAGAATGTGATCGAAGTGGAGCTCATCGGTCGCACCACATGTCACGCACTTCCCACCATCACGCGCCCACACTTCCAGCTTGACGCTAGTGGGAATTATTCGGCTACGCTCGATCAGACGTTCGGCATTTTCCTCTGCCGCCGATTCGTCCGACACGCTTTCAACTGCCACGAGTTTGAACTTGAATACGTTTCTGATACCGTCGTTCTCGACCCAAGAATCCACCAAGTGAAAGAACCCGTTATCAGTCCAAATGCCTGCTTTGATCTTTTCGTAGACCTGAACAATATCCGGCCCTTTCTTTCCCGCCTTAAACTGCTGCGCAGCCTGATGGAATTTCCCGTTTTCCGTCAGAGTGCCGCCAAGTTGCCTTTCTGGTTGATCGAGCGATTTTGGGTCAGAGATCCCCTTCCGTTTCGGCTCGTCATGTCCTTCGTAAATGAGCACGGCTCCTTCCTCTTGCACCTCGTCACGATACGGGGAGTTTGGGCGAACGGACATAAGGATGACTGAGTGTCGCCCCTTCAACCGGAAGTTCATGCCACGCTGTAGGCTTGTGCCTTCCTTCTGGCACATCTCAATGTACGAGATGACGTTACCTCTCACGCATCAACTCCGAATAGAACATAACAGTGAAATAGACGGCTGACAGGAATTATTGGGCTAGACAGACTCTGCATAATCCTTGCTCCGGCGGGTCCCGTTTACTACGATAACTGCCGATTTTGACAGGGTAGTCAACAATCAAGGAGATCTCAAATGGCCATGGAAAAGGCGCCTGAGTCCCGTTGCTGGGACCGCTTCATCGATCTTGCCCGCAACGCCAATGTCCCCGAGCGCGCCCTGCGCTGGTACGTCCGTCGAATCGAGCAGTACTGTGCCGCGCACGAGGACCTTCCACTCGGGCAGCACGGCCCGGAAACAGTGACGGCCTTCCTCCAGAAGGCCGGCCGCAGTTCGACCCTGCAGGCGTGGCAGTTTCGACAGCTGGTTCATGCCCTGCAACTGCTGTTTCGAGGCGTGCTGCGAGCGCCCTGGGCAGATCCCTTCGACTGGGCCTGTTGGATGGACGGGGCGAGGCAACTCGAAACCGGCCACGCGACGGTGGCGCGTCACAACATGCCGGTTCCCGTGTCGCGGCGGCCCGAGGCCGTCGAACCAGACGCCGATCCCGAGCGGACGCTGACGAACCAGTTGATTGCCGAGATCCGGCGTCGCGCCTATTCGATCCGGACCGAGCATGCCTACGTGCAGTGGTTTCATCGCTACGTGCGCTTCCACGGCGATCGAGATCCGCGCGAACTCGGTGCAGGACATGCGCAGGACTACCTGAATCATCTCGCGCTGCACCGCCAGGTCTCCGCAAAGACCCAGTCCCAGGCGCTGTGCGCCCTGGTGTTCTTTTACCGGCAGGTCCTGGGCCGTGATCTCGGGCAGTTCTCCGAGCTGGTGCCGGCGCGCAAGCCGCGTCACCTGCCGACCGTCCTCAGCCGGGAGGAGACGACTCGGCTGCTCGCCGCCATCTGGCATCAGCTCTTCGGCCTGATGGCGGGATTGATGTATGGCACGGGCATGCGGCTGATGGAGTGCGTGCGCCTGCGCGTCCTCGACGTCGACTTCGAGTACGCGAAGATCGTCGTCCGCGATGGCAAGGGCGGCAAGGATCGCGTCGTGCCGCTGCCGCGCCGGTATCGCGAGGCGCTGCAGGCGCAGATCGCCGCCGTGGAGTCGCTGCATCGGCTCGATCTCGATGCCGGTCACGGCGAGGTGTTCCTGCCCGACGCGCTTGCGCGCAAGTATCCGAACGCACCGCGCGAGCTCGAGTGGCAGTACGTATTCCCGTCGGCGCGGGTCACCGCAGATCCGCGATCCCGCAAGGTTCGGCGTCATCACCTCCACGAGACGGCGCTGCAGCGGGCCATCAAGGACGCCGCGGCGCGCGCGGGCATCCGCAAGCGGGTCACGAGCCACACGCTGCGACACTCGTTTGCGACCCACCTGCTCGAGGCCGGTTACGACATCCGTACCGTGCAGGAGCTGCTCGGCCACGCCGACGTCTCGACGACGATGATCTACACGCACGTCCTCAACCGGCCCGGCGTCAGTGTCACCAGCCCCGCGGACTTCGCCTGATGTCGCAGGGCGCGCAGCATCGGCCGCCACGGCGCCGGGGATACTTTGCGTCAGGGAGCTGCACGTGCGCCAGGCCCAAGAATGGCAACCAGTGGCGCTTTGGCCCATCGCATAGCTCCCGGGCGGGCGGACCGGCGGCACGCGGTCGGTCCGCTTCTCTCTATGCCGAACTCCCCGCATAATCTGTTGACCAATCAGGAAAGGGGGGCGCGCGCCCTCCGAATCGACGGCACGCGCACATGGAACGCAAGGACTCCGGCAGCGACAAAGATGCCCTGCTCTTCCGGCAGACGGTCGGGGAGGTGCGTCCGCTCGCGCACGATCTGGCCAACCCCCCGCGTGCGCGGCCCGCGCCCATACCCCAGCAGCGCCTGCTCGACGAACGACAGGTGCTGCGCGAGATGGCCTCGGGGCTGTTCGACGGCGCCGAGATCGAGACCGGCGACGAGCTGGTCTATTTCCGCCCGGGCCTCCAGCACACGGTCATGCGCAAGCTGCGTCGCGGGCAGTACGCCGTGGAGGCCGAACTGGACCTGCACGGCTGCACGGTGGTCGACGCTCGCGCCGCCCTCGCCGCCTTCATCCATGACGCGCAGGCGTACGGCCGGCGCTGCGTGCGCATCGTGCACGGCAAGGGTTACGGCTCGCACGGCCGCCAGCCCGTGCTCAAGGGAAAGGTCAATCACTGGCTGCGCCAGATCGACGCTGTGCTCGCCTTCTGCTCCACGCGCCCGGCGCACGGCGGCACAGGGGCGGTCTACGTGCTGCTCAAGCGCGCGAACGACTAGGCCCCCGCGTTCGATGTCCCGCAAGCGACGCACGCCGCGCCTGATCTCCGGCGCGATGGCTGTCGCGATCCTGCTCGCGGATCGCTCGGGCGTCGCCGAGCCGGTCGTCCTGCGTCATGCGGCCCGCGAGTGCGAGGTCGCGCTCGAATCCCTGCCCTCGGATCGGCAGCCGAGCCTCCGCCTGCGGCCGGCCTGCAGGCTCGGTCTCGATTCCACCCGCGTGGCGCTCGGCACCATGCTGCCGCGGGCGCTGGGCGACCCGCCAGCCGGCGCGTTCGGCCTGTTCATGGGCCGTGTGGAGGAATATCCCTGGCTCAGCGCCGGGCTGGTCGACGCGGCGCTGAGGTCGCCGCGCTGGGATGAGCGGCATCAGCGATTGCGCGGCGGCGAGGGGGGCATCAATGCGTTTGTCGCCGAACTTCTGCGCGCCGACGAACGGTTGCGGACGCTGCTTCCCGGATGGGCATTGCGCAACGTGAGCGTGGAGAAGGTGCTGGTCGGGCCCGCGGAGCGATACGCTCCGCAGGCCAGATCGAAGGGCAATGCACCCTTCGATGCGATGTGCTGGCTCTACTACGAGGCCGAGCCTTGAGGTCTGGCGTCCGGGCCGGGAACGGCCAGAACGTTACACGCCGGTGCCTCGTCAAGGCTGAACACGCTCCGCCCGGTGGTCGGCGCGCCCGCCATCACGCGGTCAGGGATTGACGATTACGGTCAGGCCCAGCTCGCGTATCGGCCCGGCAATGGCCTGCAGCTCCTCGCTCGACAGCCGCCGCAGGGCCGGCGCCTCCGGCTGCAGGGACGGGCGCGCGAGACTGTAGAGGTGGAGACCCTGCAGACGCTCCGGCCCGACGGCCCGGAGCAGTTCGAGGTAGGCGGGCAGATCCTCGGCCAGGGGAACCCGGCCCTCCCGGCCGAAGGCGCAGGTCTGCACCCACGTCGGACACAGGGCGGCCACGGTCCGCAGATTCCGGACCACGGCCTCGGTCTTCATGACGACGCTGTTGATGCGCCGCCTCGCCGCCGGCGATCCGGCATCGACCTTGAACCAGACCTCGCCACGACCCGCACCCATGCGGCGGATCCCCTCCTGGACCGCTGCGCGCCCCGCCCGGCTGCCGTTGGTGATGAGGCGCAGCATGAGCTGCCGCTCCAGCCCGCGGGCGCGCAACGCGTCGGCGGCCACCGCGATCACGTCGGGAAAATCCCGGGCGCTGGTCGGTTCGCCGTTGCCGGCGAGCGCGACATCGACGATCCGGCGCGCGTCCTCCGGCACATGGCGCCGCATGAACTCGCCCTCCTGCAGCTCGCGCAGGAAATCCTCGAGCTCGGCGCGCAGCAGGCCGAGGTCCACGGCCGGGGCGTCGCCCCGCCGCAGGCCGGGCACCTGGCAGTAGACACAGCGCCAGTTGCAGGCGTTGTTCGGATTGAGGTTGACGCCCACGGAGACGCCGCCCGCGCGGCGGGAGATCACCGGGTAGACGTAGCGCATTCCGGAGAAATCGCGACTGTGATCGCTGACGGTGAGCCGCATCTACGATTTCCGATTATCGCCCATGGTGTGGCCGCCGAACGCCTGTCTGCGGGAACATGATGAAGGGGAATTCGGCTATGCTGGTTGCGCCCGCGCAACTGCAGGAGGAATTCATATGAAAAAGGCACGGATCCTGGGACAGGCCGGGCTGCTGGCCGCGCTGGCGGCGTGCAGCGATGGTACGACCGACACTCCTCCCGCCGCGGCCGATGAGGCCGGCCGCCCGGAGACCGCGAACATCCGCGCCACGGAGGCGATCGGTGTCGACGGCCAGGCCATCGGCAGGAAGGTCGATGCCGCGCTGGACGCCAATGATCAGCGCAAGGACGAGCTCGACAAGGCCATCGAGGCACAGGAGCAATAGCGCGGCGCCGATCGCCGTCGCAGTACCGCGAGGCCGAGGCGTATCCGCGCCCGGCGCGTCCGCGCGCGAACGTCCCTTTCCGGACGCTGTCGCCACCGGGCGGCTTTTGCATGTACGATGCGTTCGGCATCGGCCGGACGGTCCGGGTCCGCCGTGCGACCAGCGAACCGCATCACTTCCAAGGAGGCTAACAGCTATGATGAAGGGGCTACTCGCCGCCGCCGCCGCGGCCGGCACGGCGTTCTCGACCATGGCGGCAAACGCCGCCGAGTACACGATCGACCCGAGCCATACGTTCGTGCAGTTCCGCATCTCCCATCTCGGCTTCAGCACGATGGTCGGACGCTTCAACAAGCTCGAGGGCGAATTCAGCTGGGACAAGGCCAAGCCCGAGGATTCGGCCATCCACATCACCATCGACACCGCCAGTGTCGATACCAACTGGGCGGAGCGCGACAAGCACCTTCGCGGGGAGGAGTTCCTCGCCGTGAGAGAGTATCCCCAGGCAAGCTTCAAGAGCACGAGGTACACCGGTGACGCGACCGGCGGCAAGCTCGAAGGCGAGCTCACCCTGCACGGCGTGACCAAGCCCGTCACGATCGACGTCGAGGCGGTCGGCGAGGGCGCGGATCCCTGGGGCGGCTATCGCGCCGGCTTCGACGGCACCACCACCATCAACCGCCTCGACTTCGGCATCACCAAGGACCTTGGACCCACCGCCGAGACGATGCAGTTCGATCTGCATATCGAAGGCGTACAGAAGAAGTAGGCGTACGCGCCGGCAGCGGCCCCGGGCCGCTGCCGGCGTCGCGCGTGCGGGGCCTCACCAGAGCATCCGGCGCAGGGTACCATCGCCGTCGATGAACTGGTGCTTGAGCGCGGCGCCCGCGTGCAGCAGCGCCAGCACGCCGGCCGCATACGCAATCCATTCGTGCAGCACCGTGACGATGTCGCGCAGCATCTCGTCCTTCGGCAGCCACGCCGGGACGGTGAACCAGTCGAACACCTCCACGCCGGCACCCTCCGAAGTGGAGATCGCATAACCCGTCACCGGGATCACCAGCATCGCCACCCACAACAGGTGATGCATGCCGGCGGCGGCCTTGCGCTGCATGCCGACGAGACTCTCCGCCAGCGCCGGATACGGGCTGAGGAAGCGCCACAGAATTTTCACCAGCACCAGGCCGAGCGCGATCATCCCGAGCGACTTGTGCAGGCTGAGCGAGGAGTGATATCGGGGGTGATAGTAATCCAGGCCCACCATCCACCAGCCCAGGCCGATCAGTCCGAAGATGAGCAGGGCGATCGCCCAGTGCAGCAGCTTCGATGGTATGCCGTACCGATCACGACTGTTTGTCCACATCCTCGCCTCCTTGGTGCGCCGCGCGGCGCGCAGCGACGCCGCTCGCCTTCTTCAGTCCTTACGATGCCGCAACGGGCATGAGAGTTCAAACGGGAGTCGCGAGTCTGCGCGCCGCCGGAAACGGACCGGCATGTCGGCTTGCGGTAGCCTGACGTTCGCCGGGAGTGTGCGCGCAGATCCCGGGCATCGCGCCGGAGTGAGCGCATTGCCCCGCCGGTTTCAAGCGAGATCGCTCCTCACTTGATCGCAGTCAACCGCGCTGCCCGTCCCATGGTGACGGTCCACCGATAAGAGTGAAGAATCAATCCGAGCCGGTGGCAGGCGCCATGATGCGCTGTCCTCGGGATCGTACGAGCCGTTGAAACCGAGCACCGATGGGCAAGAAAACCTCGCGACGCGGTGCAGGCGCTGACGCAACCGGCGACCGGCTCCGCCCGTCCGGTCGCGACAACCGCGAGGTTGTGAGCGCCGGGCGGCGGCGACGTTGGCCCGCCCTGCCCCCAGGGAGCGCGGGACGGGCCGCACCGCGCGCGCCGATGCACCGCGCCCGTTCCGCGCGGCCCGCCATCCGACCGTCGCAATGAGGAACCGAGACCATATGGAAATCCGCGAGATCAGCGTCATAGGCGGATTCGGAAAGACCGGCGAGCCCGAAGCCGTCGCGCGCCTCGACATGCGCATGGGCGACGTGGTGAGCATCGTCGGCCCGACCGGGTCGGGCAAGACCATGCTCATCAACGACATCGCGCTGTTCGCGGACGCGAACACGCCATCGCGCCGTCGGGTGCTGGTCAACGGCGAACCGGCGCCGACGATCTTCCAGGAGGATCCGTCGCGCAATCCGATCGCGCTGATCACGCAGCACACGACCTTCCTCTCCGACCTGCCGGTGCGGGAGTTCCTGCGCATCCACGCGAGGATCCGGCGCACCGAACGGCAGGAATCGGCGGTGGAGGAGACGCTCGCGTTCGCAAACGAGCTCACGGGCGAGCCGATCATCGAGCAGGCGGCGATGACCGAGCTCTCCGGCGGTCAGACACGCGCGCTGCTGGTCGCCGACGCGGTCGTGATCGGCAACTCCCCGATCATCCTGCTCGACGAGATCGAGAACGCCGGCATCGATCGGCTGCGCGCGCTGAAACTGCTGAAGCGCTACCGGAAGATCTTCATCTTCGTCACGCATGACCTGCGCATCACGCTGCTGTCGGACTACCGGGTGGCGCTGCTGCGCGGCGCGATGCGGGCGATCATCCCCCGCGTCGAGGAGGAGCGCCGGGTGGCGAGCCGCATCGGCCGGATCGACGAGATCATGGTGGCGATGCGCGACCGACTGCGCGCGGGCGAGCAGCTGATCGAGCGCGAGCTCCTCGGCGATCTGCGGCAGGTGCTCGACGCGCCTTCCGCGGAGGTGATGCGATGAGAGCGGTCATCTGCGCCGGGCCACCGACCAGCGGCAAGACGACGGTGCTGCGGCACGCCGCCCACAGGCTCGCCGAGCGGGGCCGGCGGATCGCCTACCTGAAGATCGACGTGCAGTACTGCGACGAGGACGAGACGTTCGCGCGTGAGCTCGGCGTCCCGGCCCGCAAGGTCTACTCGGGCGACCTCTGTCCGGACCATTGCAGCGTACTGGTGCTCGGGGACGCGCTGGCGTGGGCCGGACGCGAATCGGCGGAGTTCCTGATCGTCGAGACCGCCGGGCTGTGCCTGCGATGCGCGCCGTACATCGAGGGCGCCCTCGGCCTCATCGTGCTCGAGGCGACCAGCGGCATGAACCTGCCGAGGAAGATCGGCGCGATGCTCACGCTCGCCGACCTCGCGGTGGTGACCAAGATCGATCTCGTGTCGCAGGCCGAGAAGGAGGTGTTTCGCGCGAACCTGCTCGACGCCGCCGACATCCCGGTGATCGAGACGGACGCGCTGCACGGGATCAACCTGGAGCCGGTGGTGCGCCGCATGGAGGCGACGCCCGAGCTCGTGCAGCCCTCGCGGCTGCGCGGCAGCCCGCCGATGTCGGTATGCACGATCTGCGCGGGCAAGAAGGAGATCGGATGGGAGCACCATTTCGGGATCGTGCGCACCCTCGACTCCGATCTCTTCTACCGGGGCCAGTGACGGCGCGCCGTGGAAGGATCGCCCGTGACCGGACCGCGCATCGCCGAGATCGTCGCCACGCTCCCGGGCAAGGATTGCGGGCAGTGCGGCTTCAGGACCTGCGCAGGGCTGGCCGAGGTGATCCTGCGCGACCCGGACGCGCGCCGCCGCTGCGTACACCTCGGCCCGGACGCGCAGGCCGCGCCGCGGGCCGTGGCCGTTGCGGAAACCGCGTGGCACGACATCCTGGGGCGCGAATACCAGATGGTGCTGGAGCCCTTCCCCGAGGATCCCGGACCACGCGAGAACATCCTGCCGTTCAATCCCGCACTCGCCGAGCGGCTCGGCCTCGAGCGTGGCGACATCGCCTTCGGACGCCCCGCGGGCGTCGGTTGCCCCGTCACCCACGTCGGACGCCTGATGGAAGCGCCCGATCCGCTGACCGGCGCGCTCGTGTGGTGCGTCGTCGGCCCGGCGGCGGCGCGCGACGCCCGCGCCGTCGAGATCGGCGGATATCACATCATCGCCTACGACGGGCTGGTGCGGGAGACGCGCGTCACCCCGCAGGTCGGCGGGCGGTACTACTTCAAGCCGGCGCTCTGCATGCTGCAGTCGCGCCACTCCGGCGTGGTGAGTTTCGCCGTGCGACGTCCGGATGGCTGGCGGCTGCGCTTCGAGGGCATCGCAATCGAATGACCCCGCGGCCGTGATACAACGGCGGCGTGCCGCTCGCGCCTGTCGGCAGCGTCGGGACGCGCGGCGGCCATTCGATGCGGCAATGCGACTCGGCTATGCTATGCCCCGTCCATGTCCAACCGCCGCTACGTCCTCGCGCTGGCAGCCACCTTCCTCGCCGTATGGTTGGCGCTCGGCATCGATCCGCTTTATCCGAAGGATTGGCTGCTCGAAAACGTGCTCACCTTCGTGTTCGTGCCGCTGCTTGCCGTCACCTACACCAAGCTCACGCTCTCGCGGGTGTCCTACACGCTCATCTTCCTGTTTCTCTGCCTGCACACGCTCGGCTCGCATTACACGTATGCCGAAGTGCCCTACGATCGCTGGCTGCGGCAGCTGACCGGCGGATTTTCGCTCGACGCCGCCATGGGCTGGCAGCGCAACCACTACGATCGCTTCGTGCATTTCGCCTACGGGCTGCTGCTGGCCTACCCGGTGCGCGAGCTGCTCCTGCGTGTGGCCGTGGTACGCGGCTTCTGGGGCTATTTCCTGCCGCTCGATCTGACGATGTCGACCTCGGCGCTCTACGAGCTGATCGAATGGGGTGCGGCCATGCTGTTCGGCGGCGATCTCGGCATCGCCTACCTCGGCACCCAGGGCGACGTGTGGGACGCGCAGAAGGACATGCTCTGCGCCAGTGTCGGCGCGCTGCTCGCGATGGTGTTGACGGCCCTCCTCAATATCTGGCTGCAGCGCGATTTCGCCCGCGAATGGGTGGACAGTCTGCGCGTGAAGGACCCGCGCCCGGCCGGCGAGGAGGCCATCGCCCGCATGATGAACGAGCGCGCCTGAGGCGGCGCACCGTCGGCACCGCTGCCGGGGCCGGTCGCGGAACCGGCGAGCAGGCCTGCGGACCCGGCCACGCTGGCCGGGATCCACCGCCAGTCACCTGCCAACTGGCTGATCGGGCAGGCTCCGGAACCACGCGATCCGGGGTACGGGGGCGGCGGCCGATCGCCCGTGACCCTGGCGCGCACCGGTCCCGTTTCTCGATCGCGCCCCCGAACCGCGTCCGGGCAGGCCTGTTACGACAGCGCTAAATGACTCATAATATTGCGCTCTTTTCTTGTAGGTAACCCCTGCAACGGCACGTGGACGAGCCGGCCCAGATCCCCATGAGGGCCTCGGTGCGCGCAGCCGCGCCGACAGCATATTGCGCCGCGACATCGCAGGCCCTGGCACGCGCCGCGAGCGCGCGCCCCGGGCGCTCAGTCCCGCCGGTTGCGCCCGCAGGAAAGGGATTGCGAGCCGTCAGCGGCGCGGCCGACGCGGGGATGACGGCGCGGGGATTCGGCAACAGCGACACGAAGTCAAGGGCAACACCAACGATCAAGTCCGGAGAGCACGATGAGTAACAGCTTCAACGCGAAATCCACCCTCAAGGCGGGTGGCAAGGAATACACCTACTTCAGTCTGAAGGCCCTCGAGGGCAAGACCGACCTCGGCCGCCTGCCGTACTCCTACAAGATCCTGCTCGAGAACCTGCTGCGCCACGAGGACGGCGCCAACACCACCAGGGAGGACATCCTCGCGCTCGCCACCGCCGATCTGCGCAAGCTGCCGGCCAAGGACATCAACTTCACGCCGGCCCGGGTCATCCTGCAGGACTTCACCGGCGTGCCCTGCGTGGTCGATCTCGCGGCCATGCGCGATGCCATGAAGGCCCTCGGCGGCGACACGAAAAAGGTGAATCCGCTGTGCCCGGTGGAGCTGGTCATCGACCACTCCGTGATGATCGACTACTACGGCACGAAGGACGCGCTCGACAAGAACGCCGAGGTCGAGTTCGAGCGCAACGCCGAGCGCTACACCTTCCTGCGCTGGGGCCAGGAGGCGCTGCAGAACTTCAAGGCGGTCCCGCCCGACACCGGCATCGTGCACCAGGTGAACATCGAGTACCTCGCGCGCGTGGTCTTCGAGAAGGACGGCGTGCTGTACCCGGACAGCTGCTTCGGCACCGACTCGCACACCACGATGGTCAACGGCATCGGCGTGCTCGGCTGGGGCGTGGGCGGCATCGAGGCGGAGGCCGCGATGCTCGGCCAGCCCTCCTCGATGCTGATGCCGGACGTCATCGGCGTGCGCATCACCGGCAGGCTCGCCGAGGGTGCCACCGCCACCGACCTCGTGCTCACCGTCACCGAGATGCTGCGCAAGCGCGGCGTGGTGGAGAAGTTCGTGGAGTTCTTCGGCCCCGGGCTGGCGAATCTCGCCGCCGCCGACCGCTCGACGATCGCCAACATGGCGCCGGAGTACGGCGCCACCTGCGGCATCTTCCCCATCGACGAGGAGACGCTGAACTACCTGCGCCTCACCGGCCGCAGCGCTCAGCAGATCGAGATCGTGAAGGCCTATGCGCAGGCGCAGGGCATGTGGTGGGCGCCCGATGCCCCGGAGGCCCAGTACACCGACGTGCTGCATCTGGATCTCGGTGCCATCCAGCCCTCGCTCGCCGGGCCGAAGCGTCCGCAGGACCGCGTGCTGCTCTCCGGCGTGAAGGCCAACTACCGCAAGGCCTTCGAGGCCGAGCAGAAGATGCGCCCGTCCGCGGGCCCCGCGCAGGTCACCGACCAGGGCAGGACCTACACGCTCAGGGACGGCGCGGTGGTGATCGCGGCGATCACGTCGTGCACCAACACCTCCAACCCGTCGGTGCTGATCGGCGCCGGCCTGCTCGCGCGCAAGGCGCGCACGCTGGGCCTCGCCACCCAGCCATGGGTGAAGACCTCGCTGGCGCCCGGTTCCAAGGTCGTCACGGAGTACCTGAAGAAGGCAGGCCTGCTCGCGGATCTCGAGGCCCTCGGCTTCAACGTCGCCGCCTACGGCTGCACCACCTGCATCGGCAACTCCGGTCCGCTCAACGAGCCCATCGCCAAGGCCATCCAGGACAACAGGCTGTCGGTGTCCGCGGTACTCTCCGGCAACCGCAACTTCGAGGGGCGCGTGCACCAGGACGTGCGCATGAACTACCTCGCCTCGCCGCCGCTGGTGGTGGCCTACGCAATCGCCGGCAGCACCGACATCGATCTCACCAGCGAGCCGATCGGCAAGGGCAAGGACGGCAAGGACGTCTACCTGAAGGACATCTGGCCGACCTCGCGCGAGGTCCAGGAGGCGGTCGCGAAGGCCGTCACCGCGGAGCTGTTCGAGGCGACGTACGCGGAGGTGCTCGAGGGCGACGCGCGCTGGCAGTCGATCAAGGTCAGCAAGTCGGAGGTCTACAACTGGGACGCGAAGAGCACCTACGTGCAGAACCCGCCATACTTCCGGGGCATGACCATGACGCCGCCGGGCATCAGGCCTATCCAGGGCGCGCGCGCGCTGGCGGTGCTGGGCGACTCGATCACCACCGATCACATCTCGCCCGCCGGCGACATCAAGCTCGACTCCCCGGCCGGCAAGTACCTCACCGAGCGCGGCGTGCAGAAGAAGGACTTCAACTCCTACGGCTCGCGCCGCGGCAATCACGAGGTGATGATGCGCGGCACCTTCGCCAACACCCGTATCAGGAACGCGATGACCCCGGGTGTCGAGGGCGGCGTGTCCAGGCACATCAACGGTGCACTCGGTCCCGTCGAGCCGATCTACGACGTGGCGATGAAGTACCAGAAGGAAGGCACGCCTCTGGTGGTGCTGGCCGGCAAGGAATACGGCACCGGCTCCTCGCGCGACTGGGCGGCCAAGGGCACGATCCTGCTCGGCGTGCAGGCGGTGATCTCGGAGAGCTTCGAGCGCATCCACCGCGCCAACCTCGTCGGGATGGGTGTGCTGCCCCTGAACTTCGTCGAGGGCCAGAGCGCCGCGTCGCTGGGCCTGGACGGCTCCGAGATCTACGACTTCGAGGGCCTGGAGGAGGGCGCGACCGAGCTGACCGTCAATGCGAAGAAGGCCGACGGCAGGGTCGTGACCTTCAAGGCCAGCGTGCGCATCAATACGCCCGTGGAGTGGCAGTACTACCGGCACGGCGGCGTGCTGCAGTACATGCTGCGGCAGATGGCCTCCGCCTGAGATCATCGCCTGACTTTGCGGCACACATCGCGCAAGCCGATTCTCAGCCATCAAGGGGCCGCGAGGCCCCTGGTCTCTGGATCTCCCCTGCGTTCGCCTGTCATTCATCGAGGCACGCCCCTGTCGTTTCCGAAGCGAACGGGTTTTCGGCCATGTCTCCATCCGGGGAACACCCATGCGGCAACTTGGAACAGTTTCCACCTGGAAGGATGATGAAGGTTATGGCTTCATCACGCCAAACCGGGGCGGCGCCCGTGTATTCGTGCACATCAGCGCGTTTCCCAGGGGGATCGGCCGTCCACGCGAGAATGATCTGGTCAACTACGATCTCGATGCCGACGAAAAAGGACGCCCACGCGCCAGGAACGTATCCTACGTCCGGAGCCGAAATGCCGCGGAGACGAGCGCATCCGGCGTCGCGACAGCGGGTGTCGTCTGTGCCGCCTTCTTCACGCTGCTGGCGGCATTTGCGGTCCAGGAGCGACTTCCACCCATGGTCGTGCTCTGGTACGCAGTTCTCAGCCTGCTTACTTTCCTGGCCTACGCTTTCGACAAATCGGCCGCGATGGGCAACCGCTGGCGCACGGCGGAATCTCGGCTTCAACTCCTGAGTCTGGCTGGAGGCTGGCCCGGCGCCCTGATAGCTCAACGCCTGTTTCGACACAAGCCCAGGAAGCGGTCTTTCCGGGTGGGGTATTGGATCGTGGTTGCCGTGAACTGCACGCTACTGATATGGACCATGACCAGATAGGGCAATATCGTCACCGCAGCCCGCGAGAAATCGCGGCCGCCGCGCGCCCGGGGAACCGGCGGCCGTGAACCTTGCGGCAGATCACCCCTTCTCCTTCAGGCGTCCAGTACGAAGGTCACCATCATGTTCACCTGGAACTCGACGATCTTGCCGTCATCGACCCTGACCTTCTGCTCCTTCACCCAGGCGCCGCTCACGCCGCGCAGCGTCTTGGAGGCACGTGCGATCCCGCTTTTGACGGCATCCTCGAAGCTCTTCTCGGAGGTGCAACTTACCTCGGTCACTCTCGCTATGGTCATGTCGGCTCCCCTTTTCCTGTGACTGCAAACGGACTCCACGCTTCCGGTCTTCACCGCCGCCCTTGGACCCTGCGGCGGGAACGCCGGTCACCACCCGGCAGCGCACGCGACGGTACGCGCACGCCACGGCGGGTTCCTGTTGAAAACATAACAGAATCGCGGCGGAATGCGACCGGGCGCCGGGCAGCCGCAGCCGGATCAGCATGGTCGGGCGGCAGGTCCTTCCGATCACCGAATGAACACAGCCCGCTGCCGATGCCGTCGAGCGCGAACCTGCACCCCGGCGTCTCGAGGATCGATACGAACGCGGCCGCCGCGCCGAGATTCGAGATCGAAGCGGTCTCCGTGATCTCGAAGCAGACCTTCGCCACCTGCTTTCCATGGCATCTCGGATGGCTCGAGGTCCATGAGAGCATGGATCGCACGTCCGCAGTCGGACATGTCATGCAGAGATCGCGGCGCGCCGCGGCCAAGGGCCGCACCGGGCCGCCCGCGCCCCGGAAAGGCGAGGCGGAGCGGTCCGTCCCCGCGCGACGAACGCCCGGCTATTGCGCGAGGGCCGGGTAGTCGCTGTAGCCGTCGCTGCCGCCCCCGTAGAGGCGCGCCTCGTTCATCGCGTTCAGCGGTGCGTTCCTGACAAAGCGCTCGACCAGGTCGGGATTGGCGATGTACGGACGCCCGTAAACGACGGCATCCGCGGCCCCGCTCGCCACGGCCTGCTCGCCGCTGTCGCGGGTGTAGCTGCCGTTGCTCA
The DNA here is from genome assembly GCA_022071965.1 of Gammaproteobacteria bacterium. Taxonomy (GTDB): domain Bacteria; phylum Pseudomonadota; class Gammaproteobacteria; order JAJPIJ01; family JAJPIJ01; genus JAJVHZ01. The sequence continues at coordinate 36,787 of JAJVIQ010000009.1, read as the reverse complement.
TCAGCACGCCGGAAAAGCTGCCGCGCGCGACCGGCAGTAGCGCCTGCTCGGCGGGCAGGGCGTGATCCTCGTGCCGCACCTCGAGAAACGCGACGCGCCTGCGATCGAGCTCACCGGCGACGTACGCCACCAGCGCCTCGGGCCGGCTGTCCACCATGTCGTTGAACGCCACCAGCGGCGAGATGCGCACGGCGACGCGGCCCGCGCCCCATACGTCGATCGCCGCGTCGGTCGCCTCCAGCAGGAAGCGCGCCCGGTTCTCGATGCTGCCGCCGTAGGCGTCCGTGCGATCGTTGACGCCGTCGCGCAGGAAGGTGTCGATCAGATAGCCGTGTGCGCCGTGCAGCTGCACGCCGTCGAATCCCGCGGCCTTTGCGTTGCGGGCGCCGAGGCGGAACATCCCGACATAGCGCGGGATCTCCTCGGTGCGCAGGGCGCGCGGCACTTCGTAAGGCTTGGGACCCTGCGGCGTCGAGGTGGTGTCGTTCCTGATCGGCTTCGCGCTGCTGCAGACGGGCTGTTCGCCGTCGTTGAGCAGCGAGTGCGCCGCGCGCCCGGGATGCCAGATCTGCATGAAGATGCGTCCGCCGCGGGCATGTACGGCCTCGGTCACGCGCCGCCATCCCTCCACGTGCGCCGGGCTGTAGATGCCGCCCTCGCCGATGAACGCGCAGGCATGCGCATCCACCATCGTGCACTCCGTCATCATGAGACCGCTCGTGGCGCGCTGCGAATAGTACGCGACCATCATGTCGTTGGGGACGTGGGTCGGGCCGGCCCGGGAACGCGTGAGCGGCGCCATGACGACGCGGTTCGGAAGGCTGAGGTCTCCGACCTTCAAAGGCGTGTGCAGCGTTGGCATCGGATGCTCCTGTGGTTGTGTCGGGACAGCGGTATCGTGGGCGACGCGGCTGGCGCGAACTCCACCGCCATCGCCGGGAGCTCAGCGCCTGACTGCACGCGCGAGGCGGGTCGCCATGGTGACGAGAAGCAGGGTCACGCCCCCCGCGGCGATGCCGGTCAGGGCGTTGACGAGGGTTGGCGTCAAGGCCGCGACCACGACGCCGATCCCCGGGATGGTGCCTGTCCCCTGGGCGAGATGATGAATGAAATCGTGCGCGCCCGACAACCCATGCGTCAGGATCCCGCCGCCGACGAGAAACATGGCCGCCGTGCCGATGATGGAAAGGCCTTTCATCATCTTCGGCGCCACGCGCAGCAAACCCCGTCCGAGCGCCCGTAGCAGGCCGGACCAGACGGCTGCGCCGCCCACGCCGCTCAGGTACAACCCGGCGTCGTCGAGCTTGACGATGCCGGCCACGAGTCCGTATACGCCGACCGTCATGATGGCCGCGATGCCCGCCAGGACCGCGACTTGCGTGCCGAACGCCGCGTCGGCCACGGTCCCCAGCGTGATGGTGATGATCTCCGCGGAGAGGATGAAGTCGGTTCTCACCGCGCCCTTTATCTTTCTTCTTTCGAGATCGACCATGTCGACCGAGGCGTCGGCGAGCGCCTTCACGCGCTCGCTGTGATGCGCCTCGTCCTCGGACCGGCTGTGCATGAGCCTGTGCGCCAGTTTCTCGAAGCCCTCGTAGCAGAGATACGCGCCGCCGGTCATGAGCAGCGGCAGAACCGCCGACGGCGCGAATGCACTGATGGCGAGCGCGGCCGGCACGAGAATGACCTTGTTCGTGATCGAGCCCAGGGCGACCGCCAGGACGACCGGCAGTTCCCGGTCGGCCTTGACGCCCGCGACCTGCTGGGCATTCAGGGCGAGATCGTCGCCGAGCACGCCGGCGGTCTTCTTCGCGGCCACCTTGGTCATGGCCGAGACATCGTCGAGGACGCTGGCGATGTCGTCGATCAGTGTCAGCAGGCTCGCTCCGGCCACAAGTCGCTCCTCCGTTGTCCCCGGCGGGGTGATGACAAACAGCGGATTTAGGCATCATCCGCGGGAAAAGGCAACGGGCTCGACTCCCCGGCCCTGGTCCGACGGGCATGCCTCGGGCCCGCATAGTTGGATATACTTGGTCACCGGGGGCCGGCGGGGTCGCGGGGCAAGCCAGGTGCGCTCTGGGGAGGTGCGTCGTATGGCGGAAACAGACACGATCGAAATCAGCCGCGGCATGGCGGTCAAGATTGCCGACCTCCTGAAGGCGGAATTGAACAGTCTCGAGACCCAGCTCCAGCAGGGCCGCGCCAACCGGGTCGGCGAGACGGCGCTGAACATCCTCATGAACAAGAAAAATACGCTGCGCGCGATCTACGATGAGCTGAAGGCGGCCGGCGCCGAGGCCATGGACGCGACGATCGACATGCTCGAGCCGCCAGGCTCCTCATGGGGCAGATGACCTGAGGCAGACCCGAGCCGCGGCTCCACTCCGCATCCGGCGCCGGGGACCTCTGCCGGCGAGCGCCCTGGGCGCGCCACCACCTGCCGCAGGCCGCATCACCGCCATGCGCCGCGCCGCCCGCGGCGTGCGTCTTACTCCGTGATGTCCTCCTCGACACCGCCCCACGCATCGCCCCCGCCGCCCAGCAGCGCACATGCCGCCTCGAAGTCCTGGCTCTCCAGGCGCGCCAGCACCTCCGCAACGCGGAAATTCGAACCGTCGTCGATCACATCACCAAGGGCGCAGAGATAATCGTCCATTGCCGCCTCCATACTTACCGGGTTGCTCGGGGCGGCGGTGTGCCGCCCCGCTGTCAGGGGGGATGGCAACGGCCGTGCCACCGCGTCCGCCTCAGGAATTCTTCGTCGATACAGAGGGTTGACGGCAGCTGGCCAATCCGCGGCAGTTGCCGCCCGGCCGCAGACCACGAACTGCGGTGGGCAGTCGCAATCGGTGCGCGCCCTTCGTCTATACTTTGTCTGAGCCTCCGGGCTCCTCGGTTCCGGAGGCCACGGCGGGAACCGACCGCGCAGTCGGCCGGCTCCCGGTTCCGCCGGACGCCTGCAAGGCGCAGGCGCGAGCCTCTGTTTCGGCATCGGAGGTGCGCATGCGACGCCGTCTTTACTTCGTTCTTCCCGATGTGAACGTGGCGCGGCAGGTGGAAGATGACCTGCTGCTCGCGCGCATCGAAAGCCGCCGCATGCATTTCCTGGGCAAGCGCGGCACTGATCTGAAGGATCTGCCCGAGGCCGGTCTTGCGCAGAAATCCGATCTGATCCACGGCATGGCGACAGGGCTGGTCGCGGGAGCGATCGCCGGCGCGCTCGTCGGCCTCTACCTGTTCGTCGATCCGGTGCTCGGCACCGGGCCCGGTCCCGCCAAGGTGCTCGCCGGCGCGCTCGGCGGAGCCCTGTTCGGGATCTGGGTGGCCGGCATGGTCGGCATCAGCACGCCGAACAGCGTGCTGCGGCGCTTCGAGCGGACAATGGCCGAGGGCCATATCCTGCTGATGGTCGACGTGCCGCGCGAGCGGATCGAGGCCGTTCGCCACATGGTTCTCTCGCGCCACCCGCAGGTCGAGGATCACGGCCTCGAGCCGACCGTGCCTGCCTTCCCCTGAACAGACAATGCCCGCCGACATCGGCGGGCAGCCGATCCCGCCGGGCCCACGATGATCGATGCAGGTCCGTCAGCGGCCTTTCCGCGCCGGTCGCCCCGTGAGGCGACAAGTTCGGGCGCGACCGAGAGAACAAACCGCGGTGCCCTCTCCGTCGTCGCGCGAGCGCGATCATGAAGCCAGTCTCGAGGACCGCCTTCTACTGCTGTGGTGTCCGCATGCTGGACGCGCAGAGCGCGAACCCCATCTGCGGGGATCGTTACGCCCATCGATTCATGGAAGGCGATCAGCACGACATGCTGGAGTTGTGCCGATCGATGAGACGGCGCAGCGTCACCAACGTCACGCGCGCCAGGGTGATCGACGACAGGCTGCGCGCCATGCTCGAGGGAAACCCCGATCTCGCCGTGGTCGTCATCGGCACCGGCTTCGACAGCCGGCCGTACCGGCTGAGCGGCGGGCGATGGTTCGAGTTCGACGAGCCCGGGATCATCGAATACAAGGAATCGAGACTGCCTGCATCCGAGTGCGGCAATCGGCTCGCCCGCATATCCGTCGATTTCGCGAACGAGTCGCTGGAGGGCAGGCTTCTGGATCTCCGACTGGGCGGTCCCGTGAGCGTGGTCATGGAGGGCGTGACGATGTACCTCGAGGAAAACCAGCTGCGCAGCAACTTGAGGACCTACCGTCGGGCCTTCCCGCGGCACACCCTGATCTGCGACCTGCTGCAGCAGCGCTTTCTGCGCTACGCCAGGCCCCTGCGCGAGACGCTCGCGCGTTTCGGCGCGGTCTGGCGCCTCGAGTGCGCGAGACCTGCGGAGATCGTGCTGTCCGAGGGCTACCGCGAAGTCGACGAGATCCCGCTGGTGGACCGTGCCGTGGAGCTCGGGGCATTCTGGATGCCGCGGCTGATCCGGCGCACCCTGCTGCGAGACCTGAACTACGGCTACTGCGTGCACGAGTTCGAGTTCCCGTGAAACGAGGCTTGGGCACGTACAGGCAAGCCGCGCGAGTCCCCCGCCGCATGGGAACGACGGCCGGACCATGACTCCGGTACCATCGGCGATCTCCGCCTGTGGCGTGCGAAAACCCGCCATCCTCCCGGCCAGCACTCCCAACGACTCCGCAAGCGGATCCCGCCGGGCAGGTGCAGCAGTCCTGCGCCGAGTCGCTGCGCAATCCGAGAACCGACTACCTCGGTTGCCTGGTTCTGCCCTCGCCCCTGCGCCCGATGTCGAGACTGATGGAGGTCTGGGGCGCGATGGAGGCGCTGTACAGCGGCGGGACGACGAGACAGCTCGGGATCAGCCATTGTCACGACCCGGACGTCCTCGCGGGGCTTTGTCGTTCCGCGCGGATGAGGCCGGCCGTGGTACAGAACCGCTTCTCCGCCACGACCGGGTACGACCTCGGTCTCCGCGAGTTCTGTCAGCGCAACGGTATCGTCTATCAGGGCTTCCGGACATTGACCGCCAACGCCCACGTCCTCGGGCACGCCGCAGTGGCCGGCATCGCATCCGTGCGCGGTGTGAGTGCCGCGCAGGTGTTCCTCCGCTACCTGACGCAGGCAGGCATCATGCCGCTGACCGGCACCACCTCGGCCGCACACATGCGCGAGGACCTCGGGATCTTCGACTTCGAGCTCGGGGACGAGGAGCGCGCGACGATCGCCTCCGCGCTGCGCGCCTGACGGCGCGAGGGCTCAGCGCTTCGCGCCGGACGGCTCCGCCGGGCGGCCGACCTCGCGGCAGGCGAGCTTGCGCTCGATGGTGCGGGAACCCTCGACGATGAGCCTCCACCAGTGCCGCTGTCGCGCCGGATGGAATTCGGCCCGCTCGGCGGCGGGTCGATCGGAATTGAAGACCCTGTCGGCCAGGCGTAAGGCGGTGATCGCGGCCCGCAAGTCCCGGGCGAGCTCGCGCAACTCCTCGTTGTGCTGGCCCTCGTCCGCATAGAAGTCCATGGTGTCGGCCAGCCGCTCGCCGATCCACAGAATGTGCTCGCGATCGAGTTGACGCGCGGCGGCGACGCCCATTCCGGTCGTCACATCAAAGACTCCCTCGGCGTCGTGTACGTTCGCTTGGGCCTTCATGCCAGTCGACTCGGTAGGACGACTCCCACCCCCTCGAATTCCTTCCGCCAGTGCCACTTCACCGTCGGCAGCGAGCGGACGATACGCCATCTGCGCGGTCGCGTCGAGACCTTGAAACGGACTCGGGTGGTGCCATGCCTCGACACCCGGGCAGGGCCTGGTCGCAGTGCGCCGCAGCATCGCGGGAGGACGATCCGCAGGGGCGGTTCGCGCGCCGCTCATTGCGCGGGTGGAGCGGTCCGTCGCGGCTTCGTGCGGTAGATCATCACCAGCGCCACCGTCACCAGCACCGACGTGAGCGCCAGCGTGGAGGAGATGATCAATGGCCAGCCCCTGCCGGTGATCTGCAGCTGGACGACGGCATAGAACACGGCAAATGCGGCGGACACGGTCCACAGTCCCCACGCACGCAGCGAGATCGCCTCCGAGGACCGGGTCCGCAGGATGCGGACCCATTGCGGCAGATATCCCGTCAGGGATATGAACGGGATGGATATCTGGCAGAGATTTGCGGCGGTAACGACGAGGTCGGCGGCCATATGGCGGTACTCCCTTGAAGGCGGTGGTGAAATCGCGCGCCCCCGTACGCGGCGTCGCACCCATGCAGGGGCGCCCGACCGCAGGCCCGGGTACCGCCGCCCGGATCGCGACAGGGGCTACGCGGCCACTCCGTGCGCCGCGAACCATTCCAGCAGGCGCGCCCACGCGTCAGCGGCCTGTTGCGGGCGGTAGCTCGGCCGGTAATCGGCGTGGAAGCCGTGCGGGGTGTCCGGGTAAACGACGATCTCGCAGCCCACCTTCGCCGCCTTCAGCGCACTGCGCATCTGCTCGACAGTCTGCAGCGGGATGCCCTGATCCGCGGCGCCGTACAGGCCCAGCACCGGGGCGGTGATCCGCGCGGCAACGTCGACGGGGTGTCGCGGCTGCAAGGCCGTCGCCGCGCCCGTCAGGCGACCGTACCAGGCAACGCCGGCCCTGAGCGCCGGGTTGTGCGCGGCGTACAGCCACACGATGCGGCCGCCCCAGCAGAACCCGGTGATACCGAGCCGCTCGAGGTCCGCTGAACCGGTCGCACCTGCCCAGGCGGCGGTGGCATCGAGATCCGACAGCACCTGCGAGTCCGGAACCATGGACACGACGGTCGAGATGATGGCCTGTACATCGCCAAGTTCCGAGACATCGCCCTGCCGCACGAACAGCTCCGGGGCGATGGCGAGATACCCCCGCTTGGCCAGGCGGCGACAGACGTCGCGTATGTGCTCGTGCACACCGAAGATCTCCTGCACGACCAGCACGGTGGCAAACGGACCGCCGTGCGCGGGCATGGCCCGGTAGCCAGGGATCTCACCGCCGGTGACGGGAATGCGGACCTCGCCGGCCTCCAGACCGTCGCTGTCGGTGGTGATGGTCTCGGCCCCGACCGGGCGCACCGCCAGCGCAAAGCCCACGGCAAGCGTCGCGCCGATGAAGTCGCGGCGGGTGAAATCGGATCGCGGCAGCAGGCTCGCGATGTCAGGGGGCGGCGTGAAGTCCTTCATCTCCTGTCCCTCTCGTGATACGCGCAGGCGATGCCCAACGGTGGTCCGTGCGTGACATCATCCTGTGGCACGAGTCGACGGTCGAGTTCGATCAGCCACCTCCGTCCGGCAGCGGGAATCTTAACATCTGCCCAAAGGCAATCGATCGCCGCTCGGAGGCCCCACCCCCCGCCAAGGCGGAACTTCCTGTTTTGCGCGGCGCGCCGCTAATTTCCCGTCGGCGGCACCCGCCCCTCATCGTAAGATGGATCCATGGATGCACGGAGGAATCGATGGCCCTCGCAGCGCACCACGAAACGCCACGACCGCCTGCCCGCGAAATTGACGGAACACCGAGTCGAGGAATCCGCGTCGAGATCCTCGAAGGGCACGGCGGCATCATGCCGGACATCGAGCAGGAGTGGACCGAGTGTCTGAAAAAGGCGCCGGAACACGAGCAATTGTTCGGCTACTACTGGATCGCCAGTTGGCTGCAGCATCTCGGTCACGGTGGCGCGTGGGCGGGTGACATCAGGATCCTGCTCGCACGGGACGCCGAACGCCGGGTGGTGGGGATCGTGCCGCTGGCGAAGCGGCAATTTCACGGTATCGACTTCTGGGCCCTGGCCGGCTACTACCAGCCCCATCGTGGCATCGTCTGCCTGCCCGAGCGGCAGGAGGCGGCATGCGCGGCGCTCGCACAGACCCTGCTGGAGATGCAGGGCTGGAACGAGGTCCTGCGTTTCGGCCCCTATGACACGGCGTCCACCGAACGACTGCTGCTCGTCAGGGAACTGGCGCTGCATTGCCACCGCGTGGTGCGCTTCGATCAGGAGCGCACGATCGTTGCCCGCAACATCCCGTCCTCGCCGGAAGAATATCAAAGGATGATTCAAGGCCGCGCCTCGATGAAGCGTGTGCTCTCCTACGAACGGCGGCTGCTGCGCGAGGGTGAGGCGTCGATCCGTCACCATTGCAATCCATCCGGCGATGAATTGAGAAAGATGATCGAGGACTGCGCCACGATCGAAAGCAGGTCATGGCTGACCAGCACCGAGGAAGGCCGCCCACGGTTCGTGTCGCAGCAAAGCCGTCGCTTCTGGGGGCAGGTGTGCTCCCGGCAGCTGGGCCCGCAGGGCCAGCTCAACGTGTGGCTCGCATACTTCGACGGCGAGCCGGTGGCATTCCGGTTCACGATCACGACCGGAAGCATCCGGTACATGATCGCCAACCAGTACGATCAGCGCTACGAGCGTTTTCGGCTCGGCTGGATCCTCTACCTGCGCGACCTCGAGGACTGCGCTCGGCACGGCGTGCGCGCCATGGACATGGGCAACGGCAACCTTCGGTACAAGTCGCGCTGGGGAGGGGCGGAAGAGACCATGAGCCGGGTGGTCGTCGTCTGGCCTCCCGGACCGCTCGGGGAGCTGGCCGCGAGACTGACCAGCTTCGGCCCGATCCATCGCCGCATACGGCGCCGCATTTGAGTGCGACCCCGTTTGCCGTCGCCGTGGTAATGGCGGAGGAGCCGCGCGGGCCCCTTCGTCACTGCAGAGCGTGCCGATGCCGTCAGGCGGCGTGCTGATCGGGGACCACGAGTCCCAGATCCTCCGGCGTGAACACGCAGCCCATTTCATAACGGGCCGATTCGACCGAGTCCGAACCGTGCACGGCGTTCCGGGACGTGCTCTCGGCGTGGTCGGCGCGGATGCTGCCCGGGGCCGCCTTGGCGGGATCGGTCGCGCCCATCAATTCACGATACGCCGCGACCGCGTTCTTGCCCTCGAACACGGAGACCACCACCGGGCCGGAGGTCATGAAGTCGATCAGATCGCCGAAAAACGGTCGTCCCTTGTGAACGGCGTAGATGGCCTCGGCCTCGGCGCGGGTCAGGCGCATCTTGCGCATGGCGACGATGCGCAGGCCGATGCGCTCGACGCGACCGAGGATGTCGCCGATGACATTCTTGCGGACGGCATCCGGTTTGATGATCGAAAACGTGCGTTGCATAAAACTCACCCCACGGCAATAGGATTGGCGTCGGACGGCAAAAAGTTGGCGTCTTTGTACGGGAATTACGTGATGTTAGCAACCGTTATGCCGGAAAAAATTGACTTAGCCGCGCAGATTGTGTCGATCTGCAACACTCCGGAACCGCGGGGAAACGCTAGATTAATGTGGGCTTAACGGCAGGAGCCGGGGACTGCCTCCTGAAATGACCGTCCCGCAGAGGCGCAATGGCCACACCCGCCGGCTCACCGATCGCTTTTCAGACGCCTCGCGAGGTCGGCAAACGGTCGGTGGGTCGCATTGGACGAACCCGGTGCTTCGAGCGTCGCCCCGTGGCCCCGGACCCTGTCGGCGTGGCGCGTGTGCTCGTTGTCGTGACAGTACACGCACAGCAGCTCCCAGTTGCTGCCGTCCGGCGGATTGTTGTCGTGGTCGTGATCGCGATGGTGTACGGTGAGCTCGCGCAGATTCGTCCGCGTGAACTCGCGCCCGCACCGCCCGCAGATCCACGGATAGAGCTTGAGCGCCTGTTCGCGATACCCCTGCTCCCGTTCCTCGCTGACGCGCCGCGCTGCGGCCACTATCCGATCAAGTGTGCCGGGCTCCGCCTTGCCGTCCGCCATTTGCCGCCCCGAGGGTCACGCCTCGGCCGATTATGGGCGAACCGCGCACCCTGCGAAAGACGCGGATCCCCGCCCCGCCGGCCCCGGCGCGGAGGTCTGCGATACGGTGCTGGCGCACACGCGCGATCACCGGCACCCGGAGGTGCGTCCGGCGCAGGCCCGGCGCCGCGGTGAACGCCGCGCGCGCATCGCGGCCACGATATCTAGAACTCCCATTCGTGCACCGGCGCGCCACTGCGCTGGTTCTCCAGGTAAGCGGCCGTGAGGCGCAGGGGGTCGCGGCCGTGACGATCAACGAAGCCGCGCTGCCAGGCGGCGCCGGTCTGGCCGGTCTGCACCCGCATGCGCACAACCTCCAGGTAGTGTGCGACCTCGGCGGCATCGACATCCAGGGCCTTCAGCCCATGGCGAGCCATGGGCAGCATCTCGCCGAGCAGCAGGCTGCGCGCGTCGGTCACGGTGCCGCCCAGCCAACGCAGCCGCGCGTCGGCGCCCAGTCGCGCGGCGGCGTAAAAATTCGAGCGCGCGTCCTCGAAGGGCAGCTCCGACTCCGGCGGCTCGCCAAGCATCGCCAGGAAGTGGGTGAGCCCGACATAGAGCGCGGCATTGGCAATCATGTCGACGATGCTCGGACCCGCCGGCAGCGGACGATGCTCGATGCGCACGTGCGCATGCCCGGCATCGTCGAAACCGGGCAACAGACGGTTCCAGCGCCAGATCGTGCCGTTGTGCAGACGCAGGTGATCGAGCCGACCGGTGCTCTCGAAGAGCACCGGCAGGAGGATTGGAAAGCGCTCCAGGTTCTCGTGGAAATACTCGCCGACGGAGTTCCTCAGGTAGCCGGATCCGAAGGTCACACGGGCACACCCGGCGCCCTCGCCGCCCACCCCCACGGACTGCTCGAACAGCGGCACGCGGGTCTCCTCCCACAGCGACCGCCCGAACAGGAACGGCGAATTCGCGCAGGCGGCGAGTATCGGTCCGGAACCGATCAGCGCGGCATTGTAGTGGCGGACGGCATCCTCCACGGGCACCTTCAGGTGCGCCTGGAACGACGTGGTCGCGGCCTCCAGCATCACGTCGGTGTGGGTGACCGTGAGCCTCTCCCGGCCGGCGATGTCCACCTTCACCGATCTGCCGTGGCGGCGGCGCAGCACCTGGTCATTGAGGGCGCGGTAGCGATTCAGCGGCGACATGTTCGCCAGGCTCAGATCGGCGTTGCGTATGGTGGGCAGTATGCCGATCAGGATCAGGGCATCGCCCATCGCGTGGGCCACGCGCTGGCATTCACGCCAGGTCGCCTGCAGCTCATCCTCCGAGCCGCGCAAGGCCCCGCCGCCGAGCGTGCGCGGCGTGCCGTTCAACTCCACGTTGAACCTCGACAGCTCGGCCCTCACGAGCGGATTGGCGAGGCGATCGAGTAACGCCTCGTTGTGCGCAGCAGGGAAGTGATTGTGATCGATGAGCCAGGCCTCGGCCTCGAATCCGAACACGTGACCACCATGTTCGATGCGATCCGACGCCAGCCACTCGTCGAGTTGCTCGGTCTCGCGACGCAGGCGCGACTCGTAATCGCGAAAGTGCGCCTCCGAGAACACGATGCGATTGATCTCCTGGCCCAAGCACCTCACTCCTGCACGTGCCGCCCAGGGGCAAGGCTGGGGCGATCGGGGGAACCCCGTGTTGATCGGGAACAAGCCACGGGCGTGTCCATGCGGGCGGAGAGCGCCTGCGCAAACCGGAGGCGGCGCGCATCGGAAGCGAGGGTGAATTCGCCCGCAGCCGCCGCATGGACAGCCTCTGCCCGAGGCCGTCCCGGCCGTCGACGCCGGCTGCGCGCCACCTCCGCAGGTCATCGCCGGCGGTCAATTGTTTCCGTCGTCGCAATCCCTATAATCGGCCCTGATGGGGGAACGGTTTCCGGGGGGAAATCCTATGCGGCACACGACTTGGGCGGCTGTGCTGGCTGCGGTGCTCGGCCTTACATCCGCTATCGCCATTGGCGCCGAAGGGCCGGGCACGGCCGTCGGGCGCGTGGTCGCCGCCAGGGGCGACGAGACGCTGCAACCTGCCGGCGCGCCCGGTGCGCGGCCGCTGCAGGTCGGGCAGAGCGTCGCGGCCGGCGACGTCCTAAAGACCGGACCCTACGGTTCGGCCGCCATCCTGCTGCGGGACGACACGCAGATCCGCATCCATCGCCAGAGCACCTTCGAGATCGGGCAGGTCCGTGGCGCCGGCGGCGAGCTCAGCAAGTTCCGGCTGCTTACCGGCTCGGCATGGTCGCGCGCCAAGGCGCTGCTGCGCGCCGTCACCGGCGAGATGGGCATCGGCCGCCAGGCCGTGGAGATGTCCACGCCCACCGCCACCATCGGCATCCGCGGCACGGACTGGTACGTGAGCGTGGGCGAGGACGGCCGCACTGACGTCATCGTGCTCGCCGGCGAGGTCGATCTCGCCAACGAGCTCGGCGCCATCCAGGTCGGGAGCGGCGAGCAGGGCACGGTGGTACGCGGCAAGCCGCCGACCAAGCGCACCGTGGTCGATCTGCGCAACCGCCCGCTCATCGTCATGGAGACGGAACTGGAATGGTTCGACATGCTGACCGTCGGCGGCCAGCGCACCGTCGAACTCGAGTGGGCCCGCGAGCAGCTGGAGCAGAGCGCCGTGGCCGGGGCGACGGCCACATCGCTCGTGGACCTCGCGGCGGTCGCCTACGATCAGGGCGACTATTCGGCGGCGGCCACAGCGCTGCAGCGCGCGGCGGCCGCCAATCCAGGCACGGCCGATCAGGCGCGCGCCCAGCTCGTAACAGGCCTGCTCGATGTTCGCCGCCGCGACCTCGACGTCGCCCGCAGCGATCTCGACGGGGCTGCGGCAAGTCTCACCGGTCGCGCCAGGGTCATCGCGGAACTGGGCAGCGCCGGCGTGGATGTCGAGCAGCGACGATACGCGGATGCGGAGGCGAAGGTCCGGAGGCACGCCGGCGAGTCGGCGCGCTACCCCGAGGTGATGCTTTTCCAGTCGTGGCTGGCGTCGTTCGCTGGCCGGCATGAAGAGGCGATGAGGATCGCCCGCGACGGCGAGGCGGTCTACACCCACGACCCGCGCTTCCCCGCGCTTTACGCCTATGTCGCCTTTCTCCTCGGGCAGCCCGACGAGATGAAGGCAGGCATCGATCGCGCCCTGGCCATCGATCCCGAGATGCCGTTCGCGTGGTATGTGAAGGGGCTGTATCACCATTACGCCGAGCCCGACGCGAACGCCGCGCGCGAGGCCTACGCGCACGCGGTGCGCGTGAATCCAAACCAAACGGCGAGCTGGAACAATCTCGCGCTGGTCGAGCTCGACCGCGGCGACTACAAGGCCACGCAGCGCGCGATGCAGGAGGCCCTGCGCTCGGACCCGCGCAGCCCGATAACGAAGTCCAACTACGGCTTCATCCTCGCCTTCCTCGACCGCCTCGACGATGCCGAGGCCCAGTTCCGCGAGGCATCGCGCCTGGACCCGTCGCAGCCCTACAGCCAGGTGGGCCTGGGGTTCCTCGATCTGTTCCGGGGCGATCCGGACTCCGCGGCCGGGGCGTTTCTCGCCGCCGGCGCCATCGATCCGGAGCTGCCGGGTGTCAACCGCAATCTCGCCGCCGCTTACTACCAGACGGGGCGCTTCGAGGATGCCAAGAAGGAGCTCGACACCGCCCGCCAGTTCGATCCCGACGATCCCATCCCCGACGTGATGGGATCGATCATGGCGGTCGACCAGTACGAGGCGGGCGAGGCCATACGCTATGCCCGCGAAGGCTTCCAGAAGACGCTGCGCAGCGAATCGTTCGCGGTGGAGACGCTGGCCAACGCGCGCAGCGGCAGCGCCACGCTCGGCAATGCCTACACCAACCTCGGCCTCTACGAATGGGGCGGCTACTACACCCTGCTCGCCTTCGACCCCTACCTGGCCAACGGCTACTTCTATCTCTCGCAGGACAACCAGTTCGCCTCGGAGGATGCGCGCCTCGGATCCAACCGCCAGGGCCTGCTGCTGGACCCCACGGCGATCTCCTTCCCGACGCGCTACTACGAGCCGTTCCGCCAGCCGCGCAACGATCTGAGCGCCGGCGCGACGATCGGCTCAAACGGCGGGGCGGCCAACTACACCGCCTACGCCACCTCGCAGGGCTACCTGCGCACGCCGAATCCGCTCGCCTACTACGTCAGCGGCGCGCACACCGACGACGACGGCTACCGCGACAATGCCGATTTCACCAACGAGTCCGTGTTCATCGGCCTGGGCTCGACGCTGGACGAGCGCAAGCACAACCTGCTGTTCATCCTCGATGCGCACCGGTTCGACAACGGCACGCGCGACACCGACAACGATCGCGACGATCGCGCGCTCGACGAGTTCATCTTCGCCTCGCTCGGCTACCAGCATCGCTTCAGCTTCAACAACCGGCTGATGGTGCGCGTGTTCGGCGGCACCGAGCACAACGAGGGGCGGACCTACAACGATCTCGACTTCCCCATCGATCCGAATTTCGTCTGCACCCTGCCGTGCAACTCGGAGATCGACACGAGCAACACCTACTTCCAGTTCCAGCTGCGCCACCTGCTCGACATCGGCCCGGTGGAGTTCACCTGGGGCGCGGAGTGGTACGACGCCAACGGCAAGACGAACATCGACACCGCGGCCTTCACCGGGTTCTCTCCGGCGATCTTCACCGAGCTGTCGAGCCGCGACGTGAGCGCCCAGACGCTCTATGCGCGGGGACGGTGGAAGATCAATCCCGACCTGTGGCTGGACGCGGGCGCGTTCGGACGACGTCTCGAGGTCAAGGACGTGAACCCCGATATCTTCGGCACCCGCTTCACCGGCACCACCAGTCGGGAGCAGGTGGACCCGCGCCTGGGGCTCGCGTGGCGGATGACGGACAATCACTGGCTGCGGGCCGCGGCCCAGCGCAAGCTGCTCTTCCCGCAGCGGGCCTCCGAGACGCTCGCCCCCGTGGACACCGCGGGCTTCGTGGTCGAGGATCAGTTCTTCACCTTCTTCGAGGGCGGACCGAGCGTGGACGACTACCAGGTCCGCTGGGAGGCGGAGTGGACGTCGCGGTTCTTCACCTTCGCCGGCTACGGACACAGTGAACTGAAGGACTTCTCCCGCTCCGGGTTCGACTATGACGAGGGGCACATCGACATCGCGCGCGTCGGCACCAACATCTGGCTGGGCGAGCGCTGGGGATTGCGCGGCCAGTATCTGCGCCTGTGGAGCGAGGACCCGGCCGACGGACTCGATCTGCCGCTCATCCAGGAGAGTCAGGCCGATCTCAGCCTCACCTGGGTGCACCCGCGCCACGTGCGTGCCAGCGTGTTCGCGCGATACGTCGGCGAGCGCTGGGACGACCCGCTCAACACCGTGCGGCTGGACGGATACTGGCTCACCGGCATCGGCGCGACCTGGGAACCGATGCGCAAGCACTGGTACGTCAATGTCACGGTCAACGATCTCCTCGACGAGCAGCCGGAATTCACCGGCGGCTTCCCGACGCCCGGGCGCAGTGTCTTTCTCACCGCCGAATACCAATTCGGCAAGGATGCCGTCGATCGCGAGACCACCGGCGCGCCGGCGTTCACGGAGACGCCGACACTGACCACGCCCGCGGGCGACGGCGCGGCGACGGCAGGCGGCGGAACCGGTTCAAGTCGCGACGACGGGCGCTGGTCGCTGTCCGGACGCACGGCGCGCACGGATTTCGGGATCGGCCTCTCCGCCGGCTACCGCGAGGACAGCCTCGACTGGAACATCGCCAGCGATCCCAGCGGCACCGCCACGCCCAACATCCTCTCCGAGCTGACCTGGGAGGATCTGCAGATCGCGATGTTCCGCGCCGATGCCTACGCCGCCTTCCGCCCGGGGCTCTACCTGACCGGCATGTTCGCCTATGGCGGGATCTTCGACGGCGAGAATCGCGACTCGGACTACGCCGGCGACAATCGCACCGCGGAGTTCTCCCGTTCGCTGTCGCAGACCGAAGACGACGAGGTGCGCGACGCGAGCGGCGGCGTCGGCTGGCGCCTGCGCGTCTACGACACGCCCGCGGCGGGTCGCGGCTACCTGATCCCGCTGGCCGGCTACTCGCATCACGTGCAGAGCCTGCGCGACACCGACACGGTCCAGGTCGTTGGCGGCAGCGGGCCGATCCCGGGCGTGGACAGCACCTATGAGGCGGAGTGGAACGGCCCGTGGGTCGGCATGCGCGCCAGCATCGAGCTCCCGAGCAACCTGCAGTTCTTCGCGACCGGCGAATACCACTGGGCGGATTTCCACGGGGAGGCAAACTGGAATCTGCGCGAGGCGTTCGTACACCCCAGGAGCTTCGAGCAGGACGCCGATGCCAACGGCTGGGTCGTTTCCGTCGGCGCCGACTGGTTTCCCGATCTGCTCAACCGCCGCGGCACGACGCGCGAGGGTGGACGCTGGTATCTGCAGGCGCGTGGAACCTGGCAGGACTGGTCCACCGACGCCGGGACCGATGACGTGTACTTCTCCGACGGCACGAACGCGACGACCCGCCTGAACGAGGCGAACTGGAGCAGCTGGTCGGCGACGCTGGGCATCGGCTTGCGTTTCTGAACGCGGGAAGGCATCCTGAGACACAAAACCGTATCGCTGGTGTTGGGCAGCGGCGGCGCGCGCGGCCTCGCGCATATCGGGGTGATCGACTGCGTCCTCCAGCATAGCTACGAGATCCGCTCGGTCGCCGGAGCCTCGATGGGCGCGCTGATCGGCGGCATCTATGCGGCGGGCAAGCTGGACGCCTACCGAAAATGGGTCTGCGCCCTGACCCGTCGCGACGTGTTTCGTCTGCTCGACCTCGCCTTCGTCTGGAGCGGGCTGTTCAAAGGCGAACGCATCATCGATCTGCTGCGGCAACTCATCGGCGATTGCAACATCGAGGATCTGCCGATCCCCTTCACCGCCGTGGCGACCGATCTCGATACCGGCAAGGAAGTCTGGTTCACGCGCGGCCGACTGTTCGACGCCATACGCGCGTCGATAGCGATACCGACGGTGTTCACGCCCCACGGGTACGAGGGCCGCGTCCTCGTCGACGGCAGCCTCACCAATCCGGTGCCGATCGCGCCGACGCTCCGGGATCTCACCGACCTGATCATCGCGGTCAACCTCGGCGGCAAGGCCGAGCACCTGCCGCGCGCAGACCAGCCCGACCCGCCGCCCGGCGGCGTGCTCGATCAGTACAGCCGTGCCGTGGCGAAATTCCTGAACGAGATCCATCCCGGCGACGGCGAGAGCGAGCCGCCGGCGCTGGGTCTGCTCGACGTGGTCGCCCGATCGCTGGACATCATGCAGGGCACCGTGGCGAGACTGAAGCTCGCCGCCCACGCGCCCGACGTGCTGATAGAAATCCCGCGCGATGCCTGCGGCTTGCTGGAATTCCATCGCGCCCGGGAGATGATCGAGCTGGGATCGCGCAGGGCCGCCGCCGTCCTGGATGCGATCCCGCAGACCCGGAGCTGACCCAGGGCTACGGAGCCCGCCGCGGCGTGGTCGGCGAGGAGCGCAGGCACGGTCCCCCCGGTTCTCCGTATCTCCTCTTTCCGGACGGGCCCCGCCAATCCATCGGAAAAAGTGAATTCGCCACGGCCTGCGCCGCTGCTACTTTTCCGTCTGATCCAGCGAACGGCCGGCGGCGGATGCTCGCACGCCTGGCCGCCGACCAAAAAGCGGAAGCCATCCGATGATTACCGACAGCGACATCGAGTCCTACTGGGAAGAAGCCGACACACCCGAGCGCGCCCTGGCCCGGCTCTACGCCGGCAACCGCCGCTTCGCCGCGGGCCACATACTCGCGCCACGCCGCAACATCGAGCAGCTCCAGCGGGTCGCCAGCGGGCAGCGCCCTTTCGCCGCCTTCCTCGGCTGCGCGGATTCACGCGTGCCCGTGGAGATCGTCTTCGACCAGGGATTCGGCGACATCTTCGTGGCGAGGGTGGCCGGCAACATCGCCAGCGCCGAGGTGGTGGGGTCGCTGGAGTTCGCCAGCGAGGTGCTCGACGTGAAGGTCATCTACGTGCTCGGCCACACCGCCTGCGGCGCGGTGAGCGCGACCGTCAAGGGTGAGGAAGTCCCCGGCCTCATCAGCTCGCTTTTCTACCACATCAAGCCCGCCGTGCGCGCGGCAGGCGGGGACCCGCAGCGATCCATCGTCGAGAACGCCCGCATCCAGGCGCAGCTTCTCGCCGAGACTTCGCCAGTGCTCGCCAAGCGCGTGCGCGCCGGGCTGCTGGTGGTCGCCGCCGGCGTCTATGATCTCGCCAGCGGCCTTGTGGCCCCCGTAGACCTCGACTGAGCGCGGCCGCCGGCATCCACGCGCCACGCTCATCGCCGGGATGACCGGCGCGCCGGCGGCGCCAGGACGGCTGACTTGGCCCCGTCGTGCATTCATGCAGGGGGCCAGCATCGCATCGACACTCTGACGAAAAGGGCTTCGCTATGCGCCCCGGCGCACGCATCCAGGCAGCCGTTGAAGTCCTCGAGGAGATCCTCCTACGCCACCGCCCCGCGAGCAATGCGTTGGCCGACTGGGGCCGGAGCCATCGCTTCGCGGGTTCCGGCGACCGCGCGGCCATCGGCAATATCGTCTTCGACACCCTCCGCCACAAGGCATCCTCCGCCTACGTCATGGGCAGCGAGACGGTGCGTGCGCTGGTGCTGTGCGCGGTGCGCCGGCACGGCGTGTCGATCGACGATCTGCAACGGCTGTGCACCGGCGTGCACCACGAGCTGGAACCGTTGAGCGCGGAGGAGCTCGGGCGATTGCAGCATGTCAGCATGGCCGGCGCACCGCCGCACGTCACCGGCGACTTTCCGGAATGGATGACACCGTCGCTCGCGCGGGTCTTCGGCGATCAGGCGGCCGTGCAATGCGCCGCGCTCGCGGAGCGCGCGCCGGTGGACCTGCGCACCAACACGCTCAAGGCCGAGCGGCCGCGCGTGC
The DNA here is from genome assembly GCA_022071965.1 of Gammaproteobacteria bacterium. Lineage (GTDB taxonomy): Bacteria > Pseudomonadota > Gammaproteobacteria > JAJPIJ01 > JAJPIJ01 > JAJVHZ01. The sequence continues at coordinate 18,022 of JAJVIQ010000009.1, read as the reverse complement.
TCAAGGCGCTCGCGCATCTCGGTGCGGTGCCCACGCGCTGGTCGCCGCTGGGCGTGCGATTGCCCGCGCCCGGGGGCGACCGCCGCCAGCCCAACGTCGAGGCGGAGGCCGCGCACGGCAAGGGCTGGTACGAGGTGCAGGACGAAGGCTCCCAGGTCGCCTCCATGCTGACGGGCGCCGGGCCGCGCATGCAGATCCTCGACATCTGCGCCGGCGCCGGCGGCAAGACGCTGGCCATGGCCGCGGCCGCGCGGAATACCGGACAACTGTACGCCTACGACGAGGATCGGGCGCGGCTGCGGCCCATCTTCGAGCGGCTTCGGCGCGCGGGGGTGCGCAACGTGCAAGTGCTCGACGGCGGCGACCGCGCGGCGCTGGCGGCGCTCGGCGACCGGTTCGACATCGTGCTGCTCGACGCGCCCTGCACGGGCTCGGGCGCCTGGCGGCGGCGGCCCGATGCGAAATGGCGCCTGAGACCGGAGGCGCTCGCGCAGCGGTTGCGGGCCCAGCAGGCCGTGCTGGAGCTCGGCGCGCCCCACGTCAGACTCGGCGGACGGCTGGTGTACGTCACCTGTTCACTGCTGCCGGAGGAGAACGGCGATCAGGTAGGGGCCTTCCTCGCGGCACATCCGGAATTCGCCGTCGTTCCATGGCGGCGGCAATGGCGGAGCCTCATCGGCACGGATCCACCCGCGTCGGCCGACGGCAGTGAAGAGACGCTGCTGCTGAGCCCGGCCGACCACGGCACCGACGGGTTCTTCGTCGCGGTCCTCGAGCGCGCGGGCACTTCCTGAAACCGGGTCCGGCGCGTAACCGCGCCCTCGCGCGGTCACGGCCTCATCGCTCGGCGCGCGCCGTCTGCTCAACCGTGGCGCATCATCTCGCGGTACAGACCGAGGGCCATGCGCCCGAGCAGCAGTACACCGAGCACCAGCACGGCCCAGAGCAGGATCCTCTGCCACGGCAGCGGCGGCGAGCGCGGTACGAGCGCGGCGTCACCGGCCACGGCGCGCGGCACGCCCGCCACCGCCTGACCGGCTTCGTCGCTGCCGCCGGGGCGCTGAAGGCGCTCGTACAGCGAGGCGGCGATGTTCGAGCCCGGCGGCGCCGCCGCATTGCCATAGGCGAGCCGGTATGGCGGAGCCCCGGAAGCCACGAACAGCAGGCGATCCGGCTGCCAGCCGAGCAGGAGGCGCGGCGCGGCCGGGATCGAGGGGTCGCCATGCTCCGCCACACGGATGCGCCAATGGCGTGCCAGCGTGACCCGCACGGCGGCGGCCTCGCCGCTCAGCGGCCCGCCGTCGATCTCGAGCGCGAAGAATAGCCCCGTATGGACGGGGCGCCACGCCGCCGCGGCATCCGTTCGCGCCTCCACGCGCAAGCGCGCGACGGTGCTCTCGCCCGGCCAGTTCACATTGACGCGCGTGACCGGGAAAAAGCCGCCGGCGTCGAACTCGTAACCACCGTCGGATTGGCGCACGGGCTCGAGATCACGCCACTGCACGGGCGGCGATGGCGCCGCCTCGGCCTCGGGCGGCGCCAGACGCGCCTCGACCCCGGCGATGCGCGCCTCGCTGGACGGCCATGCCAGCCGCAGGTAGCGGCACCGGGTCCCGGGCAGGGCGATGACGTTCTGATACAGGCGGGCATCTCCTTCCCGCAATTCCGCGAGGCTGCCGATCGCCACCTCGCGCCAGCGGTCGAGATCCTCGCTGCACTCCACGCGCGCGCGCGCGAGCATTCTGCGGTGGCCCTCGCCCCAATCCAGCCGCAGCGCCTCGATAGGCGCCGCCACGGCGCTGGCATCGAGCAGGTAATGGGAGCCGACCGGCGCGGCATCCGCCGCGATCACATCGATGACGGCGCCGCGCTCGTCGACGCGCACATGCACGTCGTTTGCCGGCGTCGCCCCGGTTTTCCCCGCCGGCAGCGGAAACACCGGCAAACGCGACCAGGAGGCCGGGCGCTTCGGGGCCGGAAGCGACTGCAGCATGTGCGGGACGACTCGGCCATCGGCGTCGAACACGCGTATGTCGCCGCGGTCCGGCCGCGTGACCGTGTGGTAGACGATCTCCGGCAGCGTCAGTGTGTAGAAAGGGGCCTTCCCGGGGCCGGTCTCGATCGGCATGGCGTAGGCAAAATCCTCCAGCCGTGCGCGGTCGGACTCCGTCTGGGCCGACGTCGACAGGGCTGCGAGTACCGCGAACGTGGCGACTCTTTTCACGAGCGCACCGCCTCGCTGCGCGGCGGCATGGGCGAGACATAGCCGATCAACAGCATCAGGCCGCCAGTGGCCAGGAACGAGACGATGCGCCCGACCGTTCCGGTGCCCGACAGATCGACGAGAAAGAGCTTCACGATCAGCACTCCGAGCAGACCGGCGCCCGCGAACCACAGCCGCCGCACGCCGCGGCGGGACGCGTGGCTCATGACCGCCAGCGCCGTCACGCCCCAGAGTATGGCGATCGCCGCCTCGAACAACGCCGATCCCACCAGCGCCGGGAGTGTGTAAGGCACGCCGGCGAGATGATGCACGGCACGCGCCACCACGGCGTTGGCGAGCATGAAGACCGACACCCCGAGCAGCGCGGGTATCCACGAAGGCTCCCAGCCACGGATGACGGGAATGTCATGGCGTTTGGCCTGCAGCGCCCAGAGAACGATGCTGACCAACGCCAGGCCCTGCGTGAGCTCGAGCGGATTGACGACGGGCAGATAGCGCAACGGCGCGGGACTGCCGGCCTCGAAACACGACGCGAGCAGCCAGCACAACAGGAAGGCGGCAAGCCCGGCCGGGGCGCCGCCGAGATACACACCTGGGTGAGCGCGGATCGGCCACCGCAGCCGCTCCCCCCAGCGGAGCGTCGCCGCGATTGCGAAGGCCGGCACGAGGCCCCATGCGATGAGCGGCCAGGTGTTGCCATCGCCCACCCATGCGGTCAGCCCGCGCGCCAGCGCCCAGGCGCCCAGGAACACGGCGCTCCAGACCGCCGCGGCATGCCCGTATCGCAGCACGCCGCGAGGCCAGGCGCGCTGATAGCCCCAGAGCAGGTCGTACCAGGCATGGAATGCCAGCGGCCATGCGATCCAGCCGAGGTTGCGGAACGGCTGCGCATGGTGATCGAGCAGGTATGCGAGCGCCAGCAGCACCACCGTCGCGAGCATGTTCAGCATCGAGGCCTGAGCCAATGACCGCCAGTGCCAGCGCGCGGCGAGCAGGCCGGCGGCATGGAAGCTCAGCGCCGAGCAGAGCACCATCGCGTGCAGCCGATACTCCGCGGAGACCTGCCGTTGGATCTCCTGGCCGCCGGCGGCGAACCACCAGACGAGACCCCAGATGAGCAGCAGGCCGTGCAGCCCACGTTCGCCAGGCCGCAGATCCTCGTATCGGCGCTCGTACCAGTACGCCGAGAACAGCGCCGCCAGCGCGACGAAGACCCCGCCGAGGTACGCGGAGTTGAATACCGGCGTCGCCCCGGCGAGATTCGTCGACTTCACCGCGAAGGCGCATCCCGCCAGCAATTGCAGCAGCAATCCGAAGGTGCGCGGCAGGACGCGATGCTGACGGAATCCGACCCAGACCATCCCGGCGCCCTCCAGCGCCCAGGCCGCGGCGGTGAGCCGCGCATCGAGCGCGAACGGGATCGTCAGCGTGAGGAACGCGATGCCGAGCGCCAGGAACGCCTCCGCCAGCGGCCGCATCTCGGCGCCGAGTCTGCCCCACAGCGTCCACGCCAGCCCGAGGTACAGACCACCGAGCACGAGTGCACTGATGGCCCTGCCGTACTCGTAGTCCTCCACCAGCACGCATTGCAACACGAACGCGATGACGGGCAGGCCGAAAACCAGCGATGCGTCGATGTAGCCCTTCAGCCGCGGCGGTTGCCGGTAGGCGAACAGGATCGAGGTCGCCAGATAGAAGAGGAAGAACAGGAGGAGAAACGGCTCGGTCGTCGCGAAGTGCTCGCTGCGGTAGTGGATCGCGCCCCACAGCGTGGCGATGAGGAAGGTGAAGATGAATCCGGTCCAGTTCAGTATGCGCCACGACCTGAACCAGGCGATGCCGAAGATGCCGGCATTGAGCAGCGCATAGTAGGAGAACAGTGCAACATGACTGCCACCGCCTCGCGACAGCAGCACCGGTGCGAGAAAGCCGCCGATACTGCCCGCCACCGCGAGCGCCGGGGCATTCTGCAAGACCGCCAGCATGCCGGACAGAGCGACCACCGCCAGCATGAGCCCGAACGCCGCCGGATGCGGCAGCGCGTCGTAGAGACGGGCGGCCGCGAACATCGTGAGATACAGGACGCCCACGCCGGCACCCTGCAGGATGAGGCCGATCGCCGCACGCGCGGATCGTTTGCGCCAGCCGGTGATCAGCAGGGCAAGTCCGCCCGCCGCCACCGCCGCCAGCCGCAGCTCCACCGGCACGGCATTGCGCTCCACGGCATACTTGAGCAGGAAGGCCACGCCGAAGAACAGGACGATGGCACCGATCTTCGCCACCACATTGCCGGTGGTGAAGTACTCGCGCAGACGGATGAGCAGCCGGTCGAGACGATCCGGCGGCCGCGTCGCCGGCACCGCGTGCGGTTGCGACGGTGTGCCGGCGGCAGCGGTGTGAGCGGCGGCCGCCGGCGGCGCGCGCTCGCGCGCCGCTGCCTGTGCCTGCCCGCTGACAGCCGGCGGCGTCAGTCCCCCGGATGGCTCCGCCGGCCCCGCGGCCACGGCCGGCGCAACGCCTGCCGTGACGGGCGCCGTTTCGGTGTCTGCGGCCGCCATCGCGGCTCCGCTGGTGAGCGCCGCGACCTTGCGCTCGAGCCTGCGCACCCGATCGGCGAGGCGCAGGTAGCCGCCCAGGAGCAGGCCGCCCAGGAGTCCGAGCACCAGCCCCGCCCCCTCGAACCATGCGGCCCCGAGTAACCCTCCGACCAACGCCAGCAGCCAGGGCATGCGCGTTCCCTCGTGATGATGTTATTTGTGCTGCAATGCATCGCATGCGCAGGCTTCGCGCAGCCCGCACATTATAGTCAGCCGCCCGCAGGCAGCCGATGCGCCCGACCTCGATGCGCGAGGCGCGCGATCAGCCGCTCCAGCTCGCGGCAATCGTCGAGGACGACATCGGGGACGTCGGGATGCTCCGCGGAGCCGGGGAAATAATACGCGAGCCACTCCGGGGTCCAGCCGGCGCTGTTGAAAAAGACGCTTGCCAGGCCGGCACGCCGCGCGGCCCCGACGTCGCTGGCCGCATCGCCGACGTACCAGCCGTCGCGACCCGGAACGCATCCCAGCCTCCGGACGGCATGGAGGATCGGATCCGGCGCGGGCTTGCGATTCGGTGTGTCGCCGCCGCAGACGATGACGTCGAAAAGTCCGCGCCAGCTGCCTCCGTCGAGTACGGCCAGCTCGTGCTCGAGGAACTCACGATCGCGGTTGCTGACAATGGCAAGCCGGATGCCCCGCGCGCGCAGCGCGGTCAGCACCGCCCGCTCGTCGCCGTGCAGGTGGCGCACCTCGCCGTAATGATAGCGATAGGCCGCGTTGTAGGCGGCATGCGCGACCTGCTTGGCATGCGCATTCGCCCCGAACAGGATCTCGAAGATATCGGTGCGCGACAGGCGGCCGGCGCTGCGGATCTTCTCCGGCAGCCGGCGATGCTGTCGCACGTACTCGACCAGGCGTTCGTCCTCCGCCGTCTTCGAGAGGCTGCGGCTGACGAGCTGCGGCGGCAGACCGAGCTCCTCGAAGCGCGCGAGCATGTCGTCCATGGCGTTGTACATCGCCTTGCGGGTGTCGACCAGCGTGCCATGCCAGTCGAAGATCAGCACGCGCGGCGCGAGCAGTCCGGCCGCGGTTGCAGCCGTCGGCAGATACCGAGGCACCACGTTCACGTCGTCCTCTCCCGCCACTCCAGGAGCATTGTTCACGAGTGCAACAAGTATAGCGAGCGGCGGCAGGCCCTGCCGGCCGCCTGGCGGCCGCTCGTCGCGATGCGCGTGCGCATCACGACCGTGGCGTTCGTGCCTCGCCATGGCGCTCGCGAGGATATCGTCGGCGCCGCCCGTCAGCCGTTGGCCGCCGCGCGCGCCGCGGGAAGGGGCCCGGCCTGCTGCAGTTCCGCGACCTTGCGTTCGAGCTCGAGGATCCGGTTCTGGTACTGGGTCAGCAACCCGCGGATCTTGACCCGCATGACGTGCATCTCGTGCTGCAGCCCGTCGTCATGCTCCCTGAGCATGCGTGCGAACTCCTCGCGCATCGGCGCGCTGAGCCCATCCGCCGCGCCGGTCGGCTCGGGTTGCGGCGCGCCGGCGGCGGCCTGCGTACCTTCCGGAGGACCCGCGTGGGCAGCGGGGGGCGGGGTGCTGGGATTCACGTTCGTCGCGATGCTGGCCGTGGCGCTCAGATACTCCTCCGGGATCTCGATCACCGTCTCGGTGGCGGCGCCCGGGAGGTGCAGCTTGTCGAGATCATCCGAGGCGCAGGCCCGCATATAGTCGGCGACGGTGGCGGTGAGATAGCGTGCCTCCAGGCCCTTCTGCGTCAGCAGAAAGGCCGCGAGCGCGCTGTCGGATTCGTTGTCGCTGACCGTGATGTAGGTGAGCTGCTTGTCGAACCCGCGGCGTTCGCGACGCACCTCGTTGACCGGTACGTTCCGGCTGCCGCCCACCGCGTAGCGCTTGAACTCCGTGGGCGCACGCACGTCGATGATGCTGGCGCCGTAAGCCTCGAGATTCTTCGCCTCGTTGATGTCCACGGCCTTCAACATCGGCTCCCTGAAGAGCTTGTCGAATTCCTCCCTGTTCAGGCATGCGAGCGTGCCGTCGGTGACCATCTCGACGGAGAAACCGCGGGCCGTGCCGCGGATGAGCGAATCCTCGCCGAAGGTGTCGCCCGGGCCCAGGGAACCGAGCTCCACGACGGCGCCGCCCCCGGATGGATAGTTGAACAGCCGGCATTTGCCGGCGCCGATGATGTAGAACGTCTCACCGCCCTCACCCTGCCTGTAGATGGTCTCCCCGGCGCTGACCTGCAGCATCTCGACGCGCGCGATGAACGATCGCAGCGCGCTCTTGGAGACGCGCGACATCGATTTGGATTTCATGATCTGCTCCATCAGCACGTCGGTGGCTGACAGACGCACGGCTTCCGTAGTCATGGACAATTCCCCCAAGTTGCTTCGTCCCTGACGGTCGGCTATGCGGGGCCGGATTGGCCCGGCCGTCCGCGGCGCAGAATCGGGACCTGACCCCAGTAACATCGGCAGCCGGACCCGATTCCTTGACTAAATGCGATGCGGATTATTTACCAGGGACTTGCCTGCAGCGAATCACAGAACCCCGGGGTCCCGCCTACCGAGGATCGCGCGAGCAAGGTGGGCAAGTGGCGCCGGCATGGGCCGGCGAGCGCTTTACCGCACTTGGCGGTTGCGTTGAGGTCGACGGGGGCCAGGGTGCGGACGCGAACCCGGGATCGCCGTTCTACGGTTGCTCGGGCTCGGCATCCGCCGGTGCCTCTTCACCTTCGGGCTCCTGCGGCATGATGTCCGGGGCCATTGACTCGGCGGTTTGTTCGGCCGCCTGTCGCTGCAGTTTCTCGCTGACGAGCTCCCGGATCTTTTGGGACTGCTCCCGCCGTTCGCGCGCGATTTGCTCGCGCTCGGCGTTCTCCGCCTGAGCGACCTGCTCCTGCCGGTGCGTTCGCCAGGCATCGATCAGGAGCTGTGACGCGGAAATGCCGATGAACACGCCGAGCGCTATCTGCAGGATCAGTTTCATGTGGGCTTGCAAGGTGTGTACAGCGGCGCGATTGTAACCGAAATACATCCGCGGCCCAGGCACACGCAACCACCGGTCACGGCGGCCCGAGCGGCGCCAGATGACCTGGGATGCCGTGCGTGTCGATCCATGACTGCCTGAACCACCTTGGTCACAGGCATAACCTTCTGAACATCCGGCGCGTCGATCCCGACTGGTGATATCCATGGGCGGAACAAACGAAAGCCGCCTTGCGGCGGCTCTCGATAACACATCGGAGATTACACGGAGAAATACATCACGCTACGGATTGGGACCGATCGGATGCGTGGCCGGCAAACCATTCCCGATGCTCGTGGCGTCGGCGCTGCACTCCGGATGTCCGAATCCGGATGCCGACGGGGGCGCGATATCGTAAATGATGTTGTCAGTACCGCCGGCGGCGACGCCCGCGGGAACATTGTCCAGGTTCAGGCCGTAACGCGTCTTCCACGCAATATTATGGTCGGCGCACGAAGAGTCGCCGCTGACGCCCAATCCTCCGACCAACGTCCCGTTGGCGTCGTAAAGTCCGACGCCGCCACCGAATACGTTCACGCCGCCAATCCGGTTGCCCACCATGGGATCCTGCGGCTTCCCGAAGTGCTGTGCCGGTCCCTTGTACGCCACGCCGGTGTCGACCGGGTTGCTGTGTTGCAGACCGTAGAGCGTACCCCCGGGCTGAACCGCGGTGAACAGGTTCGCGGTCGACAACGCCAGGCCCGGCAGGCTGAAGGCATTGGCGGTGTTGGCCTTCTGGGCCGAGATGACTCGGCTGCCCGGCCACTGCGATCCGCGATTCGCGCCGGTGAAGGCCACCGCGCAGACGACACCGTCGCGATTGACGATCGTTCCCCACATGTCGAGGTTGAAGCCGCCGTTCGGCGTGATGCGCGCGTTGATCAGCGCCCTCTTGAGCTGGTAATGGTTTGGCAACCCCTTGCACGCGGCACTCGATTGCGGGCCCTTGCCCTTGCTGTCGGCGAAAGCGACGTTCGCCATCAGACTGAAGGCGACGCCACCGGCCAGCGCGAACTTCAGTGCGTATGATTTTGATTTCATGAATGCACCCTCCTTGAAAACATCCCACATCGTTGAATCTGGCCAAACTACGATTGGATTGCGGTTGTCACGGGCCTTCCGGGTCTGGCCAGCGTCCTTGCAGTTTTTTGGTCTTTCTGCGGTCCCAGACAGCACTGCCTCGTCGGGAATGGACGGCGGGCAGGCGTGACAGCGCAACACTACTCCTGCCCAAACCCGGGCGCAAATGCCTCTTGCGCCGATATCGCAAGCGCCGGATTCCCGGCGCGTCACGGTTGATTGTCCCGCTTGGATGACATCGACGCGACACGCGCACCCGGCGTCACGGATCGTCCCGCACCGAACAGGGCGCGAAGAACGGCGCCGCCGTTCGCGGCACCGGTCATGTGGTGGCGCGGGATGCGCGGAGGTTGATCCTGGCACTGGAGAATCACGTCAATAGCGAATAGGCTCAATGTATGAACCCGATGCAAGGTACGCCGCGAAAATGCCTGGTTGCCGTCCTCGCGATCCTCGGCGTGGCCCCCGCGGCCCATGGGCAGGCATACAAATGCAAGGCGGGCGACGGCTCGGTCACCTACCAGGACGCCCCCTGCCGCGCCGGCAGCAGCGAGTCGGTCGTGGACGTGCCCGAGCCGCTCCCGGTGTCGCCCGAGGATGCCGCGGCGATGGAGAAGGCGCGCGAGGACCTGCGACAGCGGGATCGCGAGCTGGCCGACCGCCTGGAGCGGGAACGCCTGGCGCGCCTGCAGCGCGAGGCCGACGAGCAGGCGCGCTACGCCGCCTCCACCCCGGCGCCCGCGGTGGTCTACCCGGACGAGCTGGGAGTCTGGCGGGCCGGCGTGTACTTTCCGCCATACTACGGGGCCCCGACGTTCCCGATCCGCCCCGGCTGGCATCCGGGTCGAGGCTGGTCGCCGCCCTTCGACCCCCGCCCCGGCCACGGGTCGCCGCCCGGACACGACGGGCGCCCCGGCCACCATGGCCACCGGCCGCATCAGAGCCTCGGCTCCGGCAGCCACGATGCCCGGGGCGGCGGCTCGCTCGAGATGCGCCGCTGAGCGCACGGCAGCGAGCGAACCGCGGCGACCACGCGCGAATTCCGGCTCAGCCCTCGCCCCGCTCCCACGCCCGTTCGGCCGCGCTCAGGGCACGTCGCATTGCGCCGAAGCGCCGGCGGTATTGCGCCGGCGTCAGGCCGACCTTGCGGCGAAACAGCCGACCAAAAAATCCGGCATCCTCGTAACCGATCTCCTGCGCGATGGCCTCCACGGCCATGTCGGTGCTTTCCAGCATGTGCTTGGATTCCTCGATCCGCAGCGTATGCACGTAGTCGAGCGGCGACATGCCGGTGGCGTGCTGAAAGCGGCGTTTGAACGATCTCTCCGGCAATCCGCTGAACCCGGTCATGCCCGCCACCGGCGAGGGCCGCGCGTAGTGCTCCGCGATCCACACCTGGCAGCGCGCGATGAGCGCATCCTCGTTCTGCCGGCCGTAGGCCAGGCTCGCGAACGGCTGCTGGCCGATGTCGTGCCAGTCGATGAGCGAGAGACGCGCCAGCTGCATGGCCTCCTCGACGCCGACGAAGCGCGCGACGACGAACAGGGCGACGTCCAGCCATGAGGTGCCGCCGCCCGCCATGATCAGGCGTTGACCGGCGCCGGAGGCGACCAGCGCGCGCTGACCGACGACCCTGATCTGCGGATATCGCCGCTTCATCGTGTCGCAGTAGGCCCAGTGCGTGGTCGCCTCGTGCCCGTCGAGCAGGCCCGCCTCCGCCAGCAACATGGCCCCGGAGCAGGCCGTGGTGATCGTCGCGCCGTCCGCGTAGCTTCGCCGCAGCCATTCAGTCTCGGGGCCGAAGCGCCCGGCGAGCGGCTCGCCCGGCGGCAGGAGAATCTCCGGAACGCACACCACGTCCGGTGCGGGGCAATGGGCCAGCGTGCAATCCGGCTGCATCCTGACGCCGTTGGCCGCCGCGAACGGCTCCATGCCCGATGCCGCCACGAGAGGGCGCATGCGCTCGCGACCGGCCCGGCCTTCAACGATGTACCCCCAGTCGCGGCCGGCCGACTTGAACAGGTCGTACATGCCGTAGACCGTGGAGGCGGTGGCCTCGGGGAAGGCGAGGATGGCGACGTTGATCGGCTCTTCCGCTGGTGCCATGGCAGATTCGTCCGGTTTTGCGCCGAATCGGCTTTGGTACGGGGGTCATTCCCGCACTACCTTTGCGCTCCGCGAAAAGCGCTTCCGGGCGACCACCACAGGAGACAGACCATGACACGCTATCGCCGCCGACTGCCCCAGCTCGGCGACACCCTGTTCCTGAGCGACGGGGGACTCGAGACCACGCTCATCTATCACGAGGGCATCGCGCTGCCCGCCTTCGCCTCCTTCACCCTGCTCGCCAGCGAGCAGGGAACCGAGCGGTTACGCCGCTACTTCGGAGTCTACGCCGACATCGCGCGCCGCCGCCAGTTGGGCGTCGTGCTGGAGAGCGCCACTTGGCGCGCCAGCGCCGATTGGGGAGCGCAGCTCGGCTACGACGCCGCATCGCTCGCGCGGATCAACCGCAGGGCCATCGATCTGCTGGTGGAGGTGCGCCGCGAATTCGAGACCGCGAAGACGCCTGTCGTCATCAGCGGCAACCTGGGACCGCGCGGCGACGGCTACCGGCCCGAATCGCGCATGACCGCGGCGGAGGCCGAGCGCTATCACCTCGCGCAGATCCGCACCTTTGCCGATACCGATGCCGACATGGTGAGCGCGTTCACCCTGAACTACATCGAAGAGGCCGTAGGCATCGTACGGGCGGCGCGCGCCATGCGCATGCCGGTTGCGATCTCCTTCACGCTGGAGACCGACGGCCGCCTGCCCTCGGGGGATGCGCTGGAGACGGCCATCAGGCGCGTCGATGCCGCGACGGATGGGCATGCGGAGTATTTCATGATCAACTGCGCCCATCCCACGCACTTCGAGCACGTGCTGGCAGACGGCGCGGACTGGATCGATCGCGTACGCGGCGTGCGCGCCAACGCCTCACGCAGAAGCCATGCGGAGCTCGACGTCGCCACCGCACTGGATGAGGGCAATCCGGCGGAGTTCGGCCGGCAACATCTCTCGATCAGGCAGCGCCTTCCCAGGCTGTCGGTCGTGGGTGGCTGCTGCGGTACCGATCACCGCCACCTCGAAAACGTCTGCCTCGCGCTTGCGAGTTGAGTGGCAAGCGGAGGGGCGGCGGTCCGACGACCGCCGTCCCTTGGCTCCCGGGTCACCGCGACTCAGACATTCCGCTTGCAGCTCGACAGGAAGCTGTCCCGCTCCGCGCCGCTCAGATTCCGGTACTTGGCCTTGTGCTCGCAGATCTTCATGATGTCATCGGCACTCGGGGACTTGTTGAGATTGAGGGCCTCGTCCGGCTGCACCGCGTACGGATTGGTGACATGGCCCTGCGCCGCCATCGCCATGCCCGAACCCAGGGCCAGCGCCGCGGCGATACCCATCATCGTCATTTTCTTCATCTTTGCTCTCCTCATCGGTTCATGGACTCCAGCGTTCCGTCCCGAACTTCGACACGGATCCGTTGCCATCGCGTTCGCTTTCGTGCACGCCTGATCACCGGCGCACCTCCGCGACGCTTGTATGAGTAGAGTCGGTGCGGCGCACCGAGTTCCCGCCCCGATCTCTGGGATGTCGCGGCGGGAGTTCGTGTTTTTCGAACTGCGACGACTACCCGCCGGCCAGGGGAATGACGATGGTGACGCGCAGTCCGCCGAGGGTGGTGCCGTCGTCGAAATCGATGCTCCCTCCGTAGAGCTCGACGATGTCGCGGGCGATCGCAAGGCCGAGACCGTGCCCGGAGGTGGATTCGTCGAGCCGCACGCCGCGCTGCGCGAGACGATCGCGATCACCGGCGCTGCAGCCGGGACCATCGTCCTCCACCGTCACCCTCATCGCCTCGTCGCATGACGCGCGCACCGCGACGACGGCCTTCGCCCACTTGCAGGCATTGTCCAGCACGTTGCCCAGCAACTCCTGCATGTCCTGCTGATCCAGCGGCACGGGGCCGGCGTCCCCGACATCGACCCGAAATCCGAGCGACTTCTCGGCATGGATCTTCCCGAGGACGGACACCAGCTCGGCGATGTCCTCGGCCGGGCGAAAGCGGTGGCCGACGGCGCCGCCGGCGATCTGCGCGCGCCGCATCTCCCGCTCGATGAGCGTGCGGATCTCCGCCGTGCTGCCGAGCAGCTGCTCCCGCGCCGACGGCGCCAGCGCCTGCCCGGACTGCTCGGCGATCTTCACCAGCAGGCTGAGCGGCGTCTTCAGCCGGTGAGCGAGGTTGCTCACCGCGTGCCGCGACAGCGAGACGCGCCGTCCCAGGGATTCGAGCAGGCGGTTGATCTCCCTGGCCAGCGGATCGATCTCCTCGGCAGCGTCTGTGTCCAGGCGCTGGATCCGCCCCAGTCGGAGATCCTGCAGTGACAACCTGATTGCGTTGACCGGCCTGAGTCCCCAGCGAACGCCTGCGCGCTGCAGCAGGAGCAGCAGCAGCAGGGCCGCCGCCGAGACCAGCAGATAGCGGGCCTTGAAGCGCCGCAGGTCCTCCTGCAAAGGTCCGAGATCCTCGGCCATGGCAATGGTCAGCGCCACGCCCTGCTTCTCGTATCCGCCCACGAGCACCAGCAGCGGCTGCGCGTTGGGGCCCGTCAGCGCGAGCGTGCGGCGGCTGCCGGGCGCGGCGGCCGGCACCTCCATGTCCTCGTCCCAGAGCGAACGGGATCGCAGCACCTCCGCGGCGGAGGCGATGCGGAAATAGTGACCCGAGAACGGCTGCGTGTAGATGAGCGGCACCCGATCCGGCGGCAGATCGATGCGACCCGGGGAGGGAAGGCTCAGAGCCGCGAGCAGACCGTCGCTGTCATGCTGCAGTCGGGTCTGCACGTAGCGTTCGATGACGGCGCTGATGGCGGAGGTCACCAGCAGCCACTGCAGCGCGAAGACCGCGGTGACGATGACGGCCATCCCCAGCGTGAGCCGTCCGCGCAGCGACCTCACGCATCACCCTCGAACACATAGCCCTGTCCGCGTTGCGTGCGTATGCTGCCTTCGCCGAGCTTGCGCCGCAGCCGGTTGACGTAGACCTCGATGACGTTGCTCTCCTGATCGTAGTCGCGGTCGTAGACGTGCTCGGCCAGCCGGTCCTTGGAGAGTACGCGGCCGCGATGGATCATGAAGTAGCGCAGCAGACGGAACTCCAAGCCGGTCAGCGGTATCGTGGTCCCGTCGGCGGTCGTCACCGACTGGCGCTCTTCGTCGAGCGTCAGCCCGCCGTTGCGGATCTGCGCCGGGGATTGCCCCTGCGCCCGCCGCAGCACGGCGTTGATCCGCGCCAGGAGCTCGGCGGCATGAAACGGCTTGGCGAGGTAGTCATCGGCACCGGCGCGAAAGCCGGCCACCTTCTCGTGCCAGGCATCGCGTGCCGTCAGCACGATGACCGGCACCATGTTGCCCCGCTCGCGCCAGTTGCGCAGCACGCTCAGGCCGTCCCGGCCCGGCAGGCCCAGGTCCAACACCACACCGTCGTACGGCTCGGTATCGCCGAGCGCCTCCGCATCCGCGCCGTTGCCGGTCTCGTCGACGGCGAAGCCGGCCGCGGCCAGCTCCTCGCGCAATTCCGCGCGCAGGGCGTCGTCATCCTCGACCAGCAGCAGTCGCACGCCTCCTCCGTCCTCTCAGTCGTCGATCTCCGTGGCCAGCAACTCGCCACTGCGGGCATCATAGCGCAGCTCCGTCACCCGCCCGGTCGCACGATCCGCGACCTCCAGCTCGTAGACGTAGCGTCCGTTCTCCTCGTCCAGCTCCGCCTCGATGAGTTGACCCGGCGCATCCTTGCTCGCGCGCGCGACGATCTCCTCCAGGGGCAGCACGCGGCCCTGCCTTACCAGGCGCATGGCCCGATCGTGCTCCCGCTCCGGGCGATCCTCCGCGGCAGGCATGCCGACGGCGAGGGCCGCCAGCATCGTCGTCGCCGCGATGGCAATCACAAGCCTCATCTCGTCCTCCGATCTTCGCGCGGCATGCTGCCCGTGCGCCGCATCAGCCTACACCCGCTTGCGTCCATGGAACATCGCGCCGACGAGGTCATCACGGTGCAGGAAGCTCTCCACGATCACGCCCAGCACGTGTATGGCCACGAATGCCACCATGAGGTTGGCGAGGAACTCGTGCACCTCTTTGAGGGTGTGCTCGATGTGCTCGCCGCTGCCCGCCAGCCAGAAGGCCAGCGGACCGGCACCCTCGTCAGCACCGTAGAGCGCCAGACCGCTCAACGTCGTCGCCGCCAGGGTCAGGATCATCAGCACGATCATCAGGCCGCCGGCGGGGTTGTGGCCGAGGTGCCGGGCGGCCCTGCCCGTCAGCACGTCCAGCGCGTAGCGGCCGGCCTCCATCGGCGAGCGCACGAAACTCGAGAAGCGTGCGTTGGAGGTCCCGAGGAACCCCCAGCCGATGCGCGCCGCTATCAGCCCCAGCACCACGTAGCCGGCGATCACGTGGACGCCCTCCCATTCCTCGGCGCTCAGATAGGCCACCGTGAAGGCGGCCACCAGCGACCAGTGGAAGATGCGCACGAACGGATCCCACACCATTACCTTGTCAGCGTTGTTCATGAATGCTTCACCCCGCGCTCGATCTGCATGTGTGCAGCGTAGGCGAGGATCCTTAAACCACGCTGAGCGGCCGGGTGCGGATCCGGCCGCGCGCCAGGCGGGCGCGCCGCGGTATGTATGTCGAACCTGCCCGCGAACCGGTAAGATCGGCCACAGGCCGGAGCGAAACCACTGGAGTGAGACACATGCCCCTCTACGAGTACGCCTGCAAGGACTGCGGCAGGCAGTTCGAGCAACTGGTGCGCGCCGACAGCCGCCCGGAGTGCCCCGCCTGCCACGGCCGCCGGCTCGAGAAGATGATGTCGGCCTTCGCGGTCAACCCCGGGGGACACGACAGCGCGGCCGTGGAGACCTGCGGCCAGTGCGGCAATGCCCCGGGCTCCTGCATGATGAGTTGAGGGGCGACTCGAGGGCGCGCCCGTCAGGTTGCGACGCCGCCCGGCGCCTGGGATCGACGGCCGGGTCGCGCTTGACCCCGGCGGGCCCGCGCCCGCGTTTAAGACTGCACGGCATCCAAACGAAAGGAACCCTGCATGTCACGCCCCGCCCTCCTCCTTGCCTGCACCGCCCTGCTGGGGCTTGCCCCGGCCGCGCACGCCGTCGGCTCACTGACCGACATCAACATCCATGACCGCACCGCCGGTCAGACGCTGCCCGTCTATTACAAGGACGGCCAGTATTTCGTCGCCGGCGAGCCCGGTCACGAGTACCAGATCCAGATCCGCAACCAGAGCGGCGGCGACGTGCTGACCGTCGTCTCCGTCGACGGCGTGAACGTCGTCAGCGGCGAGACCGCGCACTGGCGGCAGAGCGGTTATGTGCTCGACGACTGGGACAGCCTGGAGATCAAGGGCTGGCGCAAGAGCCTCGAGCGCACCGCCGCGTTCTATTTCACGCGCCTGCCGGATTCCTACGCCGCGCGCACCGGCCGTCCCGACAACGTCGGCGTCATCGGCGTGGCGGTGTTCCAGCGCCGGCCTGCGCCCACGCCGATGCCTAATCCCGCGCCCTTGACGCAGGCGGACGAGGCGGCCCCGGCGGCGGGGGCCGCCGGCGAATCCCGTCAGGAGGCAAGGTCCGGAGAGCTCTCGAAGCGTGAGCGCCGCGATGCCGAGGCCGCGCGCCTGGGCACCGGACATGGCCGCAGCGAGACCTCCTACGCACGCTACACGACGTTCGAACGCGCCACCGAGTCGCCCGCGGAGATCATCGCCATCCGCTACGACAGCCGCCGCAACCTCGTTGCGCAGGGCGTCATTCCCGCCGAGGTCGTGCGGCCGCTGGCGGTGCATCCCTTCCCGGGCGGCTTCGTGCCCGATCCCTGAGACCGCCGCGCAGGCTCGTGGAGGCGCGTGCCCCCGCGCCCGGCGCGGACGACAGACCCGGGCCACGCCGCGGCATTCCCCTCCCCGCCACGGGGAGGGGAATCGCGCCGGGCACGCGCGCGGCGATCGCCGCCGGCACCGGGACGCCGCGGCAGGTTGTGGTCATGCCGGCATCGGCTACACTGCACGCGGGCATGGACGAATCGGTCTCCGACGAAGAGCTGATGCTGCGCTACGGTGCCGGGGACGCCGCGGCCTTCGACATTCTCTACGGCCGGCACAAGGGTGGCGTCTACCGCTACCTGTTGCGCCAGCTGCGCGAACCCGCGCTCGCCGAGGAGCTGCTGCAGGACGTCTGGCTCAAACTCATCAATGCCCGCAATCGCTACACCGTGCAGGCGAAGTTCTCGACCTGGCTGTACCGTATCGCGCACAACCGTCTCATCGATCACGTGCGCCGCCAGGGTAATCACGAGATTGTGTCGCTGGACTGCAACGACGCCGGGGAAGACCCGCCGATCCAGCTCGCCGACGATCCCGCGCGTACGCCGGAGGCGCGGCAATGGGCCGAACAGCAGCTCGCACGCGTCGTCCAACTGGTCGAGACCCTGCCGGCGGCGCAGCGTGAGGCGTTTCTCCTGCACCATGAGGGCGATCTCGGCGTCGACGCGATCGCGGAGGCTACCGGGGTGAACCGGGAGACCGCCAAGAGCCGGTTGCGTTACGCCTTCGAAAAGCTGCGCAAGGGGCTGGGAGATTATCTATGAGCGAAACGCGGAACGACGACCCGCGTCGCGACGGTGAGATCTCCGCGGGCTACCGCGCGCGCTCCACCGAGACGCCGCCGGCCGAGCTCGACGCGCGCATCCTGGCCGCGGCCCATCGCGCCGTCGGCAGCCGCCCGGGCGGCGGCACGCACCGCTGGTTCCGCTGGATCGATGCGCCGCTCGCGACCGCGGCCGTGATATTGGCGAGTGCGACGCTCATCCTGCTCATGCGCGAGGAGGGCATGCTCGGGCCGCGGGCGGCGAAGGAAGCGAAACGGGCGGCCGCGACGCAGGAGAGGGCTGCACCGGCGGCGCCGACTGCCGTCGAAGGCGGCACGGCCGACATGCCGGCGCCGGGCGTCCCCGCGCAGACCCGCGCGCGGGCAGAGGAGGAGACCGGCGCGATTGCGCCGCAGGACGAGGCG
>JAJVIQ010000004.1 GCA_022071965.1 Gammaproteobacteria bacterium | reverse complement strand
CTGCCCGGCGCGCCACGCCGCCCGGCGCGCCGCCACGCAGCTGCGTTCGCGGCGGCCGCCCGAGTGCTCCGCCGCGGCGAACGGGTCCGCCGGCAGCGTGTTCCAGAACCTCGCGCGGAAGTCCGTCGTCGGCGCCAGGAACTCCCGCAGCCCGAAGCGTCCGGCGAGATACGCCTGCAGCCGCAGGCAGGCATGCTCCCGCCAGAGGTGCCGGGCACCGGTATTGTCCAGGCCCCAGTCCTGCTGGCGCTCGCCCTCCTCCCCCTCCACCAGCGCGTGACACAATTCGTGCAGGATCATCTGCGCCAGGCTGTCGTCCGCGTCCAGCGTCGCGTCCACGCCAATCAGCAGGGTTCGCCGGCCATCGGTGGAGGCGTAGGCGTCGGTGGTGCGTGCCACGCGGTAGCCGACGCGCTCGGCACAGGTGATCCAGATGAGCGAGAGAGGATCCTGGTAACGGTGCGTGGGCACACGGGGTGCGGCGTTCATGGCGGCGCAGGAAACGGCCTATTGGCGGGATCGGCATGATAACCCGCCCCGGTGTGGGCCTTCACCGGCTGCCGGAGCCTTCGACTGGGTGTCGGCGATCATCGCGCTGGCCGCCGCCGCCGCGCTGCCGCGATACCGGCGCACGGTCATCGAGGTGATCGTGGCGTGCGGGCTGCTGGGGCTGCTTCTGAGCGGGGTCAACCTCTAGGCCGGGACAGGGAAGGCACCGATCAGGCGTGCGCCGGCCACGGAGGGAGTGGCCGGCCGATCAGGGGATCTCCGCCTCCGCGGCATCGAGCCGCGTCACCAGCGCCTTGTCGATCTTGGTGCCGTCCATGTCGGCGACCTCGAAGCGGTAACCGCCCCAATCGAACCGTTCGCCCGCCAGAGGCATCGTCTCGAACCGGGCCAGCATGAAGCCGGCGAGCGTGTGATAGTCGGGATTGGCCGACAGCTGTGGCAGCCCCAGTATGTCGCGCACCGCGTCAAGGTGCATCTCCCCGTCCATCAGCCACGACCCGTCGTGCCGCTGCACGGCCTGTATGGCCTCCTCCGCGCCCGGGAAACCGCCGACGATCGCCTTCAGGATGTCGAAGGTCGTCACCACGCCGCTGACATTGGTGTATTCGTCGAGCACGATGGCCATGTGCACCGGCGAGCGCCGGAACTGATCCAGCACCCGCAGGGTCGAGGTGTGATCATCGACATAGAGGGGGTCGCGCAGCGCGGCGCGCACGTCGAGAGGCCGTCCCGAGAGCAGTTGCTGGAACAGGTCGGTCTTCTGGACGATCCCCAGCGGACGGTTCAATCCGCCCTGTGCGACCACCAGCCGCGAATACACGGAGCGCGCGAGGAGCGCGCGGTGCTGCGACTCCGGCGCGTCGGCGTCGAGCCAGTCCACGTGTATTCCCGGCGTCTTGATCGCCCGGACCTTCCAGTCCGCCAGCCGCATCACGCCGGTGATCATCTCCCGCTCCTGCGGCGCGAACTCGCCCTCGCGCACGCCCTCGGCGACCAGCGCCTTCACCTCCTCCTCGATGACCTGCGGGACCGGCCGCGTCTGGGCGCCGAAGGCGGCCATCACCAGGCGCGAGGAGCCCCGCAGGATGACGACGATCGGGACCGCGATGCGGGCGATCAGCGTGAGGACCGGGGCGACCACGGCGGCGATGCGCTCGGGATGACGGATGGCGAGCTGCTTGGGCACGAGCTCGCCAATGACGATGGAGGCGTATGTGATCGCCGAGACGACGATGGTGGTCGACAGCCCCTCGGCGTACGCGGCGACGCCCGGCAACGTCTGCAGATATGCCTCGAGCAGTGGCGCAAGCCGCTCGCCGCCGAACACGCCGGCGAAGATGCCGACCAGGGTGATGCCGATCTGCACGGTAGACAGGAATTGCGACGGATCCTCGTTCAGCGCCAGCGCTGCCGCAGCGCCGGGGACCCGCTTGTGCACCATCGCCCGCAGCCGCGTGCGCCGCGAGGACACCAGTGCGAGCTCAGCCATCGCGAAGAAGCCGTTCAGAAGCACCAGCGCGAGAATGATGAGGATGTCCGAACCGTAGCCCATGGCTCACTCCACGGCGGATGCCGGCGAGGGCAGCCTGCTTCCTGCCGCGCCCCCGACCCTGCAGGCGGAACGATCCGCTGCGCGCATCCCGGCGCCGGCCGCGGCCCTCCCGACGCGCGCCGCCGGCACCGCTACCGCACCAGCAGCACGGGGACCTTGCACAATGCGATGACCTTGCTCGCCACGGAGCCGAGCATCAACTGCTCGAAGACGCTGTAACCGTGCGATCCCATGATGACCAGATCGAACTTGCCCCGCCGCGCGAATTTCGCGATCTCCCTGCCCGCGTTGCCTTTGACGACGGCCTCCTTGTAGGCCATGCGGGCGCCGCGCATCCTCGCCTTCGCCTTGGCAAGCACCTTCGCGGCCTGGCCCTCGTCGACGTGCAGCACCGTCAGCTCGCAGTCCGCTCCGAGCGCGTTCTTGTGCCTCTTCAGATAGTCGATCGCCTTCCATCCGAACGCGCTGCCGTCCACCGTCAGGAGTATCTTCATGGTCTGCCCTCATCGTGATTTTGGGATCATGCGGTCTTCCCGACCCGGTTGTCGCCCCGGTAAATCCAGCCGCGCCGGTACATCCACTTCTCGACCTCCACGCTCGCGAACACGACGGAGGACAGCGCGAGGCAGATCAGCAGCTCCTGCACGGACAGCGGCGCGGTCTTGAACACCACCTGCAGCGCAGGAACGTACAGGATTGCCATCTGCAGGGCAAACGTCAGCAGCACCGCGCCGAGCAGCGGAGTGTTGCTGAACAGGCCCAGCGTGAACAGCGAATCGCGTTCTGACCGTATCGCGAGCACGTGACCCATCTGCGCCAGCGTGAGGACCGTGAACACCATGCTTTGCCAGTGCGCCGAACCGTTGTGGTACGCCCAGGCCTGCGCGACCAGCGACACGCCTGCCATCAGCAGACCCACCCACAGCATGTGCTGCCACATTCCTCCGGCGAAGATGCTCTCCTTCGGCGGCCGTGGCGGCCTCATCATCACATTGCGTTCCGCGGGCTCCACGGCCAGGGCGAGACCCGGCAGCCCGTCGGTCACCAGATTGATCCACAGGATGTGTATCGGCAACAGCGGTAACGGCAGAAACAGGAACGGCGCCAGGAACAGCGTCAAGACCTCCGCGGAGTTCCCGGTCATCGCATAGCGTATGAACTTGCGGATGTTGTCGAATATGCGGCGCCCCTCGCGCACGGCGGCCACGATGGTGGCGAAGTTGTCGTCGAGCAGCACCATGTCCGATGCCTCGCGGGCGACATCGGTGCCGATCCGCCCCATGGCGATGCCGATGTCGGCGCGTTTCAGGGCGGGCGCGTCATTCACGCCGTCTCCGGTCATGGCGACGAACTCCCCGTGACGCTGCAATGCGCTGACGATCCTGTTCTTCTGCTCCGGGGCAACGCGCGCGTACACCCTCGCCGCCGCGACGCGCTTGTGCAGCTCCGCCTCCGGCGTGGCCGCGACGTCCCTGCCGGTGAGCACGTCGCCGTCGTTCTCGCCTATGCCCAGCCGCAGGGCGATGGCACGCGCCGTGGCCGGATGATCGCCGGTGATCATCACCGGCGTGATGCCCGCGGAGCGACAAAGCCGCACGGCCTCCTCGACCTCCGGACGCGGCGGATCGATGAGACCGGCGAATCCGATGAAGCACAGCTCGCTCTCCAGGTCATCCGGCCGGGAGGCCTGCTGCTCGTCGATGTCACGGAAGGCAAAGCCCAGCACGCGCAGGCCCCGGGCCGCCATCGCGTCGGCGACACCGGCAAGGCCCTTCCTGTCGATGGGCACCGGCCCGGAACTCATCCAATGCCGCGAGCACCGTTCCAGGAGGCGTTCCGGCGCTCCCTTGGTGTAGGCGATCAGCCCGCCGGGCTCCCGGTGCACCGTCGTCATCAGCGCGCGCCCGGAATCGAACGGGATCTCCGCCAGGCGGGGAGACTCCCTGGCCGCGGCGGCACCATCGATTCCCGCATCGGCTGCCGCGGCATACAGCGCAACCTCGGTCGGATCGCCGAGCGCCTCCCCATTCCCGGCAAGACGGGCGTCGTTGTTGAGCGCCAGGGCGCGCAGCATCAGCGGCGGAACCGATTGCGGCCGCTCGCGCACCGTAACGCCGTCGACCGCGAACTCCGCCACCCGCATGCGGTTCTCCGTCAGCGTACCGGTCTTGTCGCTGCATATGTAAGTGACCGAGCCCAGCGTCTCCACCGCCGGCAGATGGCGTATGAGCGCGTTCTTCCGCACCATGTTGCGCGCACCGATGGCGAGCGACACGGTCACCACGGCCGGGAGGGCCTCGGGGATCGCGGCCACGGCGAGGCTGATCGCCGTCAGAAACATCACCACCGGCGGCTCGCCGCGCAACAGGCCGACGGCGAAAATGATCGCGCACACCGCGATCACGACGAGCGCCAGCCGCTGGCCAAACTCCGCGAGGCGCTTCTGCAGCGGCGTCCTGACCTGCTCGGTCTCGCTGAGCAGGCCGGCGATGCGCCCGATCTCCGTCGCCATTCCGCTGGCGACCACGATCCCGCTGCCGTGCCCGTAGGTCACCACCGTGCCCTTGTAGGCCATGCAGCGACGATCGCCGATCGGGAGGTCCGGTTCATCGAGGGGTGCGGTGATCTTTTCCGCCGCCACCGATTCACCGGTCAACGCCGCCTCGTCGACCTTCAGTTGCATGGATTCGACGAGTCGCAGATCCGCGGGGACCACGCCGCCGGCTTCCAGCACCACGATGTCGCCCGGCACGAGATCCTCCGCCGGCAGTACACACTGGGAACCGTCGCGGCGAACCCGGGCCGCAGGTGCGGCCAGCAGCTTCAATGCCGCCATCGCGCGCTCGGCACGGAACTCCTGCACGAATCCGATCACCGCGTTGAGGACGACGATGACCACGATGGCAATCGTATCCTGCGGATCTCCCACCAGTCCGGCCACAACGCCCGCGGCGATGAGAACCAGGATCATGAAATCGGCGAACTGATCGACGAACATGCGCAGCGGACTGCGCCGCTTTCCCTCCGCGAGCCGGTTGGGCCCGTGAACGGCGAGCCTTCGCTGAGCCTCCTCGGCGTCGAGGCCGCGATCCGCCTCGACCGCAAGCGCCTGCAGCAGATCCGCACTCGATCGGCGCCACGGCTCCGACGTCGCGCCGATGGGCGCCACGCCTTCACCCGCCGCGGCTTGGTCTTGAGTATCGTTCATGCTGGTGCGCCAACGCGCGCCGTTCTTCGGGCTGGCCGGGTCCGTTGCCCTTCGCTCCGGATGCTAGTCGACCATGCCGGATGCGGTATTGCCGCGGGTCAAGATGGCGGACTGCGGCCGCGCGATGCACAGTGACCATTCACGACGAGAGCGGGACCGCGGTATGAGTGGTTCGGTTCCCGATGGCGATTCAGGCGCCTGGTTCCGCCAGCACCTCGCGGGCGGCGCGGAACGCCTCGACGGCCGCCGGCGTGCCCGCATAGGCGGCCGCGTGCAGCAGCGTCTCGCGGATCTCCTCGCGCGTGGCGCCGTTGCGCAGCGCGCCGCGCACGTGGCCTTTCAGCTCCTGCGGTGCGCGCAAGGCGACAAGCATGGCGAGCGTGACGAGACTGCGGGTACGGCGATCGAGGCCCTCGCGAGTCCACACCGCGCCCCAGCAGTGATCGTTGATGTAGTCCTGCAGCGGTCGCGTGAACTCGTCGGCGCCGGCGCGCGCGCGATCCACGAATTCATCCCCCATGACGGCACGCCGCATCTTCTCACCGTCGTTCATTGATGCCTGTCTCCCCGGATGGTGGAAATGTCGGTCAGCACCGCGCCGCGCGGCGCGGTGAGGACTACCGCAGTCGCCGACGCCTTCAGGCAACGCCGAATGAATCGGCGACGATGCTCTCGTACCAGCCCTGATCGTACTCGGCCTCCCTGGCACGGAACTCCCCGCCGGCGGCCAGCGGACTGACGCCGCCGCTGCCCTCGACGGCGACGATCCTGCCTTCCCGGACACGATAGATGTCATTGACCGAGATGGCATAGTCCGGCGCGACCAGGCTGTAGCAGGTATTGTGTAGCGAGGGTTCGCCGGGGACCTCGCCCCGGAGCAAGGCGCGGATGGCCAGGGCGCAGTTCTTCGCCTGGCTGTTGGCGGACGAGGCGGACTTCGGCATCGGATTGGCGATGGCGGCATCGCCGATGACGTGCACGCCTGGCATGTGCCGCGACTCGAAAGTTCGCGGGTCCACCGGGCACCAGCCCGAGCTGTCGGCCAGCCCGGCATCGATGGCGAGCTGGCCGGCCCGCTGCGCGGGTATCACGTTGGCCACCGCGGCGGTGTACGCCTCGAGGTTCGTGTGGAGCGTCATCGTGCCGGCATCCACGCGCGTGACGGCCCCGTCTTCCGTGATCGGCACCCACTGGATCATCCCCGGGTAGAGTGTCCGCCACGCCTCCTCGAACAATGCCTGCTTGGAGAACTTCTCGTTGCCGTCGAGGATGAGGATCTTCGATGCGGACTTGTGCTGCCTGAGGTAATTTGCGATGAGACTGGCGCGCTCGTAAGGTCCGGGCGGGCACCGGAACGGCGCCGCCGGCACGCTGATGACGACCACGCCGCCGTCGTCCATCGCCTCGAGCTGCCGGCGCAGCAGGACCGTCTGCGGGCCCGCCAGCCAGGCATGCGGCATTCTCTGGGCCGCCGCCTCGTCGTAGCCCTCGGGCATGCCCCATCTGAGTTGCACGCCCGGCGCCACCACCGCGCGATCGTAGTCGAGGGCCTTCCCGCCGCGCAGCCGCGCCTGGTGCCGGTTGCCGTCGATCTCCACCACCGCGTCCCGGATGATCTCCACGCCCGCGGCCGCCAGTGCGTCGCGCCGCAAGGTCAGATCCTCCACGCGCCGCAGGCCGTCCATGACCCAGTTGCTCATCGGGCAGGTCACGTAGTCCTGCTCCGGGTCGACCACCGCCACCCGCAGCTCCGGTGCGACGCGGCGCAGATAGCGCGCGCAGGTGGCCCCGGCGAAGCCGCCGCCGGCGATCACCACCCTGCCCTGCCCGCTGCCGGCGCGCACGGCCGAGGGCAGCGCCGCGAGCGCGCCGAGGCCGCGCAGGAATCGCCGTCGGTGCATCGACGGCCGGCTCACCGGGGCTCACCCGCAGCAGGGGTCTGCGCGGCGATGTAAGCAGCAATACTCGCCAGCTCCTCGTCGCTGTAGCCGCGCGCGATGCGGTCCATGATGGTCGGGTGCCCCTTGCCCTGCTTGAACTCGAGCAGCCGTCGCAGCAGGTAGTCGGCATGCTTGCCCTGCAGGCTGGGCATCGCGGCCGGGCTGCGTCCATCGGGTCCGTGGCAGGTATAGCAATTGAACGACAGGGCCTCCACGGACGGACCGGTCCGCGCGGGTTCGGCCGCCGCGGCGGCCGCGATCAGCACCGGACAGGCCGTCGCCGCCAGCACGCGGGAGATCAATTTTCCTGGCATTCCGTCCACAGTCGGCCTCCGCGGCGGATTATACTTCCTCCGGTCCTGCACCGTTTGGAGTCGCTCCGCCGAACCTGGTTCCCGTGCCGACCGATGACGGCCTTCATCAGCCACAGCGACTGCCTCAAGCACGAGATGCTGCCGGAGCATCCGGAGTGTCCCGGCCGCCTGCACGCCATCGAGGATCGGCTGAAGGCCGCCGGCATCATGGATTACCTGCACCAGTACACGGCACCGAAGGCCACGCGCGAGCAACTGGCGCGAGCGCATTCCATGCGGCACGTGGCGGAGATCTTCGCCGCCGCGCCACGATCGGGGCTGGTGCGCATCGATCCGGACACGGCCATGGATCCGCACACGCTCGATGCTTCGCTGCACGCCGCCGGCGCCTTGGTGCTGGCCGCCGACCTGGTGATCGAGGGCAGGGAACGCAACGCCTTCTGCAGCGTGCGTCCGCCGGGGCATCACGCGGAACGCGACCGCGCCATGGGGTTCTGTTTCTTCAACAACGTCGCCGTCGGGATTCTGCACGCCCTCGACGCGCACGGTCTGCAGCGTGTCGCGCTGGTCGATTTCGACGTCCACCACGGCAACGGCAGCGAAGACATCTTCAACGGCGACCCGCGCGTCCTGCTGTGCTCCTCCTTCCAGCACCCCTTGTATCCCTACCGCGCCGGGCCCTCGATCCCCGGCCGGCGCGTCAACGTACCGCTGCCGGCGGGTGCCGGCGGGCGGGAGTTCCGTGCCGCGCTGAGCGAGCAGTGGCTGCCCGCGATCGAGGCCTTCGAGCCGCAGATGATCTTCATCTCCGCAGGCTTCGACGCGCATCGGGAGGACCCGCTGGCCAGCCTCAATCTCGTGGAGTCGGACTACGTATGGGTGACCAAGGCAATCATGCATCTGGCGGGCGAATTCGCCGCCGGACGCATCGTCTCGACCCTGGAAGGCGGTTACGCCCTCTCGGCGCTCGGCCGCAGCGCGACGGCCCACGTCCGCACCCTGCTGGGCCTGGAATGACGCTGATCAAGACCCCGGTGCCGCGGCGCATCGATAATCCTTCGGGTCATTCATGGAGCAGCGCGCGCTTCCTGTTATTGCCCCGGGGCCGCGGCGCATCGATAATCTTTCCGGTCCGCTCGTGCCGCGCCGTGCCCGGCGGAGACCGCCAGTGCCGGGGGCTGCGGGGCGCGCAGCGGGCAATCTCCATCGTCGCGGCGGAGGGCCAGTCATGCAATGCAACGTGGGACAGACCGAACGCATCATTCGCATCGTCGCCGGTGCCCTCATCATCGCCGCCGGCGTTCTGTTCGGCAGTTGGTGGGGCGTCATCGGCCTGTTACCGCTCGCCACCGGACTGATGCGCTGGTGCCCGGCGTGGTCGATTCTGGGCATCAATACGGCCAAGATCTCCTGACCTCATGAAGGTGGTCGTGGTGGGCGGCGTCGCTGCCGGCATGTCCGCGGCGGCCAGATCGCGGCGCCTGTCCGAGACCGCCGAGATCGTCGTCATCGAGCGCACGCAGCACGTCTCGTTCGCCAACTGCGGGCTGCCCTATCACATCGGCGGGGAGATCGAGCATCGCGAGGCCCTGCTGCTGCAGACCCCGCGGACGCTGGCCGAGACCCTCAATCTCGACGTGCGTATCGGTCACGAGGTGACGGCGATCGATCGGGGTCGCAAGAGCGTCGACATCACCGAACTGCAGACCGGCCGCCGATACGCGGAGAGCTACGATCGCCTCGTGCTCTGCCCGGGCGCCCACCCCATCCGCCCGCCCCTGCCGGGAATCGACCACCCCCGCGTTCACACCCTGCGCAACATCGAGGATATGGATGCCATCATTCGCGATCTGCAGGCGCAGGCGCGCCGGGCGGTCGTCATCGGCGGCGGTTACATCGGTGTGGAGATGGCCGAGAACCTGCGCCACGGCGGACTGGAGGTCGACCTGGTGGAGATGGCGAATCAGATCATGCCGCCGCTCGACGCGGAGATGGCGCGCGATCTCCAGTACCACCTCGAATACCACGGAGTCCGCCTGCATCTCGGCACGGCCGCCGCCGGGTTCGCCGATGCCAACGGCCGCGTCGCTGTGACGCTGGCCAACGGCACTATCCTGCACGCGGACATCGTCATCATGGCCGCGGGCGTGCGGCCGGACTCGAAGCTGGCGCAGGCCGCGGGACTGGAACTCGGCGCCCACGGGGGGATCAAGGTCGATGACCGGATGCGCACCTCCGATCCGAACGTCTACGCGGCTGGCGATGCCGCCGAGGTGGTGGACACGGTGAGCGGCGAGCCGGCGGTGGTGCCGCTCGCCGGCCCCGGCAACCGCCAGGGCCGCATCGTCGCCGATCAGATCTTCGGCCGCGACACCCGTTACGCCGGCACCCAGGGCACGGCCATCGTCAAGGTGTTCGAGATGACGGGCGGAGGCACCGGCGCCTCGGAGAAGACCCTGAAGGGCCGAGGCACGCCCTACCGCAAGGTCTATCTGCATCCCTCCGGCCACGCCAGCTATTATCCCGGCACGGCGCCGATGCACATGAAGGTCATGTTCTCGCCCGGCGACGGCAGGCTGCTCGGCGCGCAGGTGGTCGGCTTCGACGGCGTGGACAAGCGTATCGACGTGCTCGCCACCGCGCTGCGCGCCGGCATGACGATCTTCGATCTCGAGGAGCTGGAACTGGCCTATGCGCCGCCCTACGGCGCGGCCAAGGATCCCGTCAACATGGCCGGCTTCATCGGCGGCAACCTGCTGCGCGGCGACATCGATCTCTGGTACGCGGAGGACTACCCGCAGGTGACCCGGGACGGGACGATCATCGACGTGCGCAGCCCGATCGAGTACCGGACCTGGCACATCCCCGAGGCCGCCAACATTCCCCTCGGGGAACTTCGCGAACGCATGCGGGAGATCCCCGCCGGGAACCCGGTATTCCTCTACTGCCGCGTCGGTTTTCGCAGCTATCTCGCGCACCGCGTGCTGGTGCAGTCCGGCTACCAGGAGGTCAGGACCCTGGCCGGCGGCAGCAAGACCTTCTGCAGCTTCCACCGCACGCCGCTGTGTACCGGCCGGCCTGGTGTACCATTCGTTCCACACGCCGAGGAGAGACTGGCGGGGACCGCCGAGCCCGGCTGTGCCGCCTGAGCATCATGGCCAAGTCAAGAGATATGACCGATCCGACTTCGCTGCGAGTCGGCGACTGCATGGCGCCGTTCCCCTTCTCGCTGGCGCCCGACGCGTCGCTGTCCGATGCGCGCTACCTGATGAACAAGCAGCGCATCCGCCATCTGCCGGTGCTCGTCGACGGCGAGCTGATCGGTGTGGTCACGCGCACGGACCTCCTCGAGGCGGAGCCCTCGGACGCCATCGCGCTGAAGGTCTGGGAACAGCAGCACCTCCTCGAGAAGCTGACCGTGCAGCAGATCATGACGCTGCATCCGGTCACCGTCACCGCGGCGGCGACGCTGGTGGATGCCGCGCGCACGATGCTGGATCGCAGGATCGGCTGCCTGCCGGTGGTCGACGAGAACCGCAAGCTGCGTGGCCTGCTGACCGAGACCGACATCCTGCGCGCGCTGGTCGAGGCCTGGTCCCCCACGTAGCGTATCGCGATATTCTCCGCTGCCACGACGAGCTCCGGATCGGCAGCGATCCCGGATGACCGTCACCCCGCGGACGTGGACACTGCACTGTCATGAGCACGCTGAACCTCGAGCGGCTGTTCGCTCCGCGATCGGTGGCCGTGATCGGCGCCACCGATCGATCGCGCGCCGTCGGCGAGGTGGTCCTGCGCAACGTGCTGGCCGCCGGATACGAGGGCTCCGTCTTTCCCGTCAACCCGAAGCACGGGCGGGTGCAGGGACGGCAGGCCTGGCCCGACGTCGCCAGCCTGCCCGTCGCCCCTGACCTGGCGATCATCTGCACGCCGGCCGCGACCGTCGCAGGGCTCATCGACGCGCTCGGACGCCGCGGCACGAAGGCGGCGATCGTCATCAGCGCCGGTTTCGGCGAGACCGGCACGTCCCCGCGACAGGCCCTGCTCGACGCGGCGCGGCCGCACGGGCTGCGGATCCTCGGCCCGAACAGCGTGGGCCTGCTGAGCCCCCGCATCCGCATGAACGCGAGCATCGCGCACATCGCCGCGGAGGCCGGTTCGCTCGCCTTCGTCGACCCGCAGCGGTGGTGAGGGACGGTGGCACGTATTATCATGGCGTCATCGGGACACGGTTCGTGCGCTTGGGCAAATGACCCGGTGGCGGTCGGTGCGTGATGACGAGTGATGCCGGTATCGCGGAATTCCCGAAGTCACAGGGCGCAGGCGGCTGACCCGACATCGCCGCCGGCAGCCCGGGCTTCTGCCGCCGGCACAACACCGAAACGGCAGGCCCCGTGCCCTGCCCCGCCCCGAATACGAAGGAAGACGCTTCAAACCCAGGCGCCGCTCGCTGTACTACCGGGTTTTCTTGGCGTTGCCTCGCGCCGCGGAACAGGCATGGTCCGCGTCTTCGTCTGCAGGCATAGGGGGCGCGAAGTGCAGCTCATTGCCCAGCCAGGCGCTCCAGCCGGCCCGCTACAGCGGTGTTCGTCCGCTTTCGCAGTCGGCCGCGCTTGCGCGTTCGGTTTCCACGGCGATTGAAGCCACGATGGAGCATCTCGCACAAATCCTCTTGCTATTGGCGGTCGCAGTCGCCGTCGTGATTACGTTTCAGCGTCTGCACGTCCCGACAAGTCTCGGGTACCTGCTGGTGGGCGTGATTCTCGGGCCGCACACGCTGGGACCGACGGTCTCGATACCGGAGTTCGAGACGCTCGCCGAATTCGGCGTCGTCTTCCTGCTGTTTACGATCGGACTCAATTTCTCCCTGCCGCAATTGCAGGCGATGCGGCACCAGGTCCTGGGCCTGGGAACCGGGCAGGTCGTATTCACGACGATGCTCGTTGGAATCATCACGTGGCTCGCAGGGCTTCCGATCGCCGCCGCATTCGTGTTCGGCGCCATCTTCGCCCAGTCGTCGACCACCATAATTGCCAGCCTGTTGACCGAGCAGGGCGAGGAGAACACTCAGCACGGCCGCCTCGGGGTCGCGATGTCCGTTTTTCAGGACGTCACCGCCGTTCCCTTTCTGGTGATCATCCCCGTGCTGGGCACATCGGTCGCCGCGGATGTGCTGGCGGCTTCGCTCGGCCGGGCGCTTGCGAATGCCATCCTGGCGTTGGCGCTCGTCTTCTTTGCCGGCCGCTGGCTGCTCCGCCCGCTGTTTCATCTCGTCTCCGAGCGCCGATCGCTCGAGATGTTCACGCTGGCCGTGTTGCTGGTCGCCCTGCTCGCGGCGTGGACGACCAGCAGCCTCGGGCTGTCGCTGGCATTCGGGGGATTTCTTGTCGGCATGATGCTGGGGGAAACGGAGTTCCGTCACCAGGTGGAATCGAGCATACGTCCGTTCCGTGATGTACTGCTTGGCCTGTTCTTTATCGGCATCGGCATGCGCTTCGACCCGGCCTCGATACCGCCGATATGGCACTGGACCGTGCTGGGCGCGCTGCTCATATTGACGAGCAAGATCCTGATAGTCGCCGCGATCGTTCGCAGGGTCGGCGTGGACGCCCAGGTCGCATGGCGCACCGGATTGTTGCTGAGCGTGGGCGGCGAGTTCGGTCTCGCCCTCATCGCCATCGCGCTGGATTCCAACGTGCTCGAAATGCAGCTGGGTCAGATCGCGATCACGTCCGTATTGCTCTCGATGATCGCCGGCGCCATTCTGATTCGCTTCAACGGTCCTATTGCGTTCCGGCTGGGTCGCACATCGCACGCTGAAGCCGCCGCGATTCCGGGGCTGTTGGAAATGCCGGAAAAGCAGGTCGTGATCGCCGGTTATGGCCGCGTGGGACACACGGTCGCCGTGCTATTGCATTC
Source organism: Gammaproteobacteria bacterium (assembly GCA_022071965.1). Classification (GTDB taxonomy): domain Bacteria; phylum Pseudomonadota; class Gammaproteobacteria; order JAJPIJ01; family JAJPIJ01; genus JAJVHZ01. Next base: position 290,746 of record JAJVIQ010000004.1, on the reverse strand, counting down.
GAGCGGCGTTCCGTTCGTGGCGTTCGACACCGACCCGAAACGGGTTGCGCAGGGGAGAGCGGACGGGCATTCGGTATCGTACGGCGACATCTCCGATCCGGAATTGCTGTCCGCGATACATGTGGAACGTGCGTCGTTGGTCGTGATTACGGTCGACGGGGCCACAACGGCTTTGAGCGCCATCTCCAGTCTGCGCAGGATGTGTCCCCAGGTGCCGGTGATCGCGCGGGCGCGAGACCTCGAAACGAGCACACGGCTGCATGAAGCCGGCGCGCTCCACGCCTATCCGGAGACGATTGAAGCGAGCCTGCGCCTCGCCGCGACGGCCCTGCAGATACTGCATGTTTCAACGGAGGACATCGAGCAAGTGATGCAGGACGTAAGAGAGCGGGGCTACCGGCCCGTGCTGGACGATGAACCGGAAAGGTGACGGGAGCTCGGCCAGGCAGTGATCCGCAGCGTCGCAGGCGCTGACCGGGTCCGGAACCGGAGGTGCGTGACATGAAGCATTTCGAGAACATCCTTTACGTCGCCGAGGCATCCATTGCGCGGGGGCCGGTAATGGCGCGGGCAGTGTCGCTGGCGGACAACAACCAGGCAGAACTGACGGTCATCGATGTCGTGCCGGCAATCACGGCAGACATCGGCATACCGCCCGGCGGCCCCGTCCCCGCCGAATTGCAGGCAGCCTTGGTGAGTAGGCGCCACTCCGAGTTGGAGTCCCTGGTCGCGCCCTACAGGCAACACCGGAGCATCCGGACCAATGTGCTGGCTGGCCATATGTTTCTCGAAGTAATTCGCGCCGTGCTGCGCAACGGGGCAGGCGGCCCGCCGTTGATCCGGGTCGTTGAACGACGAGAACGAAGACATGCAATGCGATCCGCAGGCCGTACTCGAGTTCTGGTTCGGGCGCGCCGCCGACCACCCCGCCGAAGCCTCTGCACGAGAGCTCTTCTGGTTCGGCGCATCCGGTGATGCTGATTCGCAGGTCCGGGAGCAGTTCGCGTCAGCAGTCGAGGCGGCGGCTCGAGGAGAATTCGATTCATGGGTGCGATCGCCGCGGACGGCGCTCGCCCTCGTTGTGTTGCTCGACCAATTCCCGCGTAATCTGTGGCGCGGTACCGCCAGGGCGTTCGCGCACGACGCCCAGGCGTTGCGGACAGCACGAGAGGCCGTCGCAAGAGGGCACCTTCCCAACCTGGCTCCCGTCGAGCAGGCGTTTCTCATACTTCCGTTTCAGCACAGCGAGGCGATCGAGGATCAACGTGAGTCCGTCCGCTTGTCGTCCGAGATCGCCGAAGCCGCGCCGACAGCATGGCGGCCGATCCTCGAGCGCTATTTGCAGTTCGCGAAGCAACATCTTGCATTGATTGAGCGGTTTGGCCGCTTCCCGCACCGGAATCGGCTCCTCGGTCGCGACCCCACAGCCGAGGAAGACGCGTACCTGAGCGGAGGTGGCGCACGCTTCGGTCAGGAGGCGCGCTAGATCGCCGTCCTGCAAGACGCTGGAGCCGCCGACCGCGAGCTTCCGCCAAGCCGGCGGCCGTGCGCGCCGTGTAGCGTGGTAACATCGTGGGCGACCGCGGCCTGGCCGCCATCCGCGATGCGCCACCGGTAACATCCAATGAGCAGAGCCGCAACACGTTTGCGCTTCGAAGCGACCCTGCTTCGCCCTGCCAGCCGGGTACTTCAGCGAGAGCCTCGGCGCGCCCCGCGCGGCGGAATTGGAACGCGCGATACTCCACGGACCGGCCGAGAGCACGATTCGGCGGACGCCCGCCCGCTGCTCGGGCTCGCGCCGCTGATTCGGGATGATCGGCATGAAGAGGGCATTTGCCGTGAAGCAAACGCCCTGGATGGGGCAGGCGCGATGAGGCGGCTATTTCAATGCCTCGATGCCAGCCCCGAAATTGATGTGGAATACCGCGCCATCCATGACGAGGGCGGGCACGGACCTGACGCCGGCAGACTCCGCTTCTTCCAGACGCGACCTGTCGTTACCGAAGTGGACGATCTCGACATCGTATCTCGCGGGATCAAGTGCATTCGCTATGTTCTGTTCGGCGGCGACGCATACGGGGCAGCCTGCGTGGTAGAAGATCGCTTTGGTTTTCATGAATGTTCTCCTGGGATCGCTTTTGCCGTGTGGCGCACTCACAATAGGGACAATCTCGATCGCCGCCTAGCAGGCACTTTTCGGTGCGACGGTAACCTATTGGTGTAAATCAGGGAAAATGAAGGACAAAAAAATCTCCCGATCGGTCAGGCCTGCCTACGCGCAACTCGAGGACGTGGTTGGTTGCAAGTGGTCGGTCTCGGTTCTGCAAGCCGTCGCTGAGGGCGTATCGCGCCCTGGCGCACTGGAGCGTCACATACGGGGAATTTCAACCAAGGTTCTGTCCGAGCGGTTACGGAAACTGACCAACTATGGCTTGCTGTCCAGGCATGTCTATGCGGAAGTGCCGCCCAGGACGGAGTATCTGCTGACACAGAACGGTCGGAAACTGGTCAGCATCATCGATCAGTTGAAGCTGCTGGATGACGAGATGAGAAGCGCCGGACCAGGCGCTCCCGCGGATGCCCGGAGACAGCGCCGCTGAGCCTCGACGCCGGGCGTCACGAGAACCATCGCGACATCTTCCCCGCATGCAGCGCGCACTCATCCGTTCCGGATCGGCCTTCGAGCATGAGATCGGCTACTCGAGCGCCGTCATCCAGGGCGACGGGGTCTTCGTCCCGGGCACTATGGGCTTCGACTGACCGAACGTGACTATCGCCGTGGGACTCCAGGGGCAGGCACAACAGTGCCTGAAGGACATCGAGGCCGCATGGCGTCAGCCTGGTTCCAGCCTCGGGCATGCGATTCGCGTGACCGGTGCGCGGCCTGACCGGAAGGACCACCCGGGGTGCTGGCCCGTGCCGCGCAGGTACTCCGGCGATGCGCGTCCTGTGGCGAAGATGATCTCCGCGAGCCTGTCAGGCCCACGCCTGCGCATCGATATCGACATCACCGCTTGCAGGAAGTGAACCGCCCGGGGATCGCCCGAGACTCCCGGCCTTGGGAGATGGGGTCATGAACGGGCAGACAGGGCCCGTCCCGGAGGTGCGGGAGCCCGCGGTGCGGATGGCGCTCGCGCACCAGGGTGAACGCCTCGCAAACGGAGGCGATGGCGTCGATCACCGCGAAGGCCGGCTTCACCGCGGAGACGCTGCGACGCAGGGTGTGCCTGGCCGTACCTGCCGTTCGGCCTGTGCAGGGGCAGATCGCGGGCACGGCACACATGCTCTGGCAGACGACACCGAACGCGGTAAAATCACCGCGACTCGCCATGCGCCGCGCCCCGTACCGGTTTCTTGTTCGTAGCCCGGATCCATGCCATGCCGCAGACTGAGGTCACGACGATGAAGTGCTACCGGATAGACGAGACCCGGCTCGTGGGATCGGACCCGGGCACCGGCCAGATTACGCTTGCGATCGGTCCTGACGAGGGGCAGCGGGCGGTGCTGCAGCAGAAGTTTCGTCTGGACGATTTCGACCTGGCATCGGCACTCGACCCCGATGAGGCCCCTCGGCTCGAGGGCTTGAGCGGTCGCCTGTTCCTCGTCTGGAAGATCCCCGAGTCCGCATCGGTCACCGATACCGTTCAGCTTGGGGTCAGCGTCGTCGGCCTCTGCCTCCTTCAGGACCAATTCGCACTGATCCGTGCGGCTGGGGATGTCTCCTTTGCCGACCGCGAATTCCGTTACGTCCGCGATTCCAGGGATGTCCTCCTCGCGCTACTCCTCCGGACCGTCCACCACTTCGTCGGTCACCTCAGGGTCGTTCGCCAGTTGAGCCGGGAGCTGGAGAAGAAGGTCACGGTGTCCATGGAGAACAGGCACCTGCTCCAGATGTTCTCGCTGAGCGAGAGCCTGGTCTACTATCTGGACGCGATCGAGGGCAATGGCGCGGTGCTCTCGAAGTTGCGGGGAGTCGCGGCGCAGTACGGATTCGAGTCCCGCCACATCGAAGCGCTGGACGACATCATCCATGAAAATGCGCAGGCGGGGCGTCAGGCCAACATCTTCAGTTCGGTGCTCAGCGGTCTCATGGATGCCCGTGGCACCATCGTCAACAACAACATGAACGTGCTGCTGAAGAACCTGACGCTCATCAATATCGTGTTCCTGCCGCTGAACCTCATCGCAAGCATCGGCGGGATGTCCGAGTGGACCATGATGACCGCCGATCTGGACTGGAGGCTGTCCTATTCCCTGTTTGCCCTCGCGATGGTCGCCATCGGCTGGTGCACGTGGGTGTTCATGAAGAAGTTCATCGACCGTGGTGTCGTGCGGGCCGAGCGCGGCCAGAGTAACGCGGCGCGGGGCGCGGCCTGACAGGCCTGCCGCGATCCATGCAGGGGTGGCGGTCGCGGGAATAACGAATCGCCGAGGGCCTTGGAAGGCCGCGGGCAGAGGTCCGTCGCGAGGCGTTCGATCATCGACGCGCACCGCGGGCGATCGGCGGGGGCGCCGCCGACTGCGCGCCGCGCGAAGTGCCGGCGCCGGATCGGGGCAAGGTATGGCGGTGCGGGCGTCACCAACGTTCACTCCGGTCGCGCCGAAGGGAAACTCTGATGACCATTACCAACCACCAGTCGGGGACGAACGTGCATGAGGTTGCCGAGGGGATCTACCGCATCAACACGCCGGTGCGGATCCCGGGCGCGGGCGGCTTCTCGTTCAACCAGTACCTCATCGCGGACGACGACTCCCTGCTCTTTCACACCGGCACGCGCAGAATGTTACCGCTGGTGCGCGAGGCGGTCGCGAGCGTGTTGCCGGTCGAACGGCTGCGCTATGTCGCCTTCTCGCACGTGGAGGCCGACGAGTGCGGTTCGCTCAACGAGTGGCTGGCCGCGTCGCCGCAATCCGTACCACTGTGCGGCGCCGTCGCCGCCATGGTGTCGATCAGCGACCTTGCCGACCGCGCGCCCCACGCGCTCGCCGACGGCGAGGTCCTCTCCCTGGGCAGGCACTCCGTGCGCTGGCTCGACGCCCCGCACCTGCCGCACGCATGGGAGTGCGGGTTTCTGATCGAGGAAAGCACGCGCACGCTGCTCTGCGGCGATCTGTTCACGCAAGGCGGCGCGGATCTGCCTCCCGTCACGGACTCGGACATCCTGGGGCCGAGCGAGGCGTTCCGGCGGGAGATGGACTACTACTCTCACACGCGGAATGCGCGCGCGCTGCTCGAGCGGCTCGCCGCCACGGGGCCGACCACGCTGGCGTGCATGCACGGCAGCGCATGGCGGGGCGACGGAGCGACGCTGCTGCGCGCCCTTGCCGATGCCCTGTCCGCGTGAATCTGGGCTGGGGAACTGGTCCGCCATGCACCACGCCAGATTCTCGGAGACCCGGCCGCCGGCGCGTGTCGCCGTCAGGACCCCGGGCCCTTCGGGCCGAGGCTGCCCGGCCGCAGCGATTCCGGTGCGCTGCGCCCGGTTCGCGTGTCAGGATGTGGGCTCGATGTGTACCTGCACGCGCACGCCGTCGACCTTCTCCCCGACGCGGCGCTCAATCTCGTCGGCAATGGCGTGCGAGTCGGTGGTGCTGAGCCCGCCGTGGACGGTGACGATCACCTCCACGAGCTTCTCGGAACCGGCCTGGTGCGAGCGGATGCGCCGCACGCCGTGTACGCCGTCGATGGAGGCGATCAGCGTCTCCAGCCCGTCGGCATCCACGACCGTCTGATCCACCAGCACCGGGATGCTGCGCCGGAACAGTGTGTACGCCAGCCACAGGACGAAGGCCGCGACCACCACCGCCAGCGCGGCATCGATCCAGGTATGGCCGCGCACGGCAATCTGCCAGCCGCCGATCACCGCGACGGTGATCGCCACGTCGGAGAGCGTATGCGTGGCGTCCGCGCGCAGCAGATCGGAATCGAGCTTGCGCGCCTGGCGGTGTTCCCAGGCGGTGAATCCGATGTTGACGATCAGCACCATGCCCATCAGGACCAGGCCGACCGGGCTCTGGTCGATCTCCGCGCGCGTGCTGGTCAGCGCGCGCACCAGTACCTGGACGGCCATGAGCGCGATCGCCACCGCGATGCCGAAGACCGCCAGGGCCTCGAACTTGTTGTGGCCGTAGGGATGCTCCCGGTCCGGCGGCGCGCTCGCCACCCGCAGGAACAGGAAACCGACGATGTTGTTGGTCAGATCCGTGAGAGAATGGATTGCATCGCTGAGGATGGCCGTGGAGCCGGTCTGCAGACCGACGGCCACCTTTACGACCAGGAATACGACGTCGCTCAGGCCTTCGATCAGCAGCACGCGGCGGATGCGTCGATGCCGATCCGCATCGCTCAAGCTGGAATTGTTGGACATGAAACAGGTCCGCGAAGATTCATCCGGCCGCTCTGCCCCGTGCGGGACGATGATGGCGGGGATCTTACACGCTATCCCTGACCGGGCGAGTGGTTTCGAATCACTCCATCGCGGCATGATCGTGCGTCGCGGCGGCACCATCCATACCGGACACGGGCACTGACATGGGCACCGGCATCGAGCATTTCGACAGCGAGCTTTACGCCATCGACGAGCGCATCGGCCGGCTGGCCCTCGCCTGCGGGGTCCCGCTCGCCGACATGCCGACGATCGTGGCGCTGATCAAGGGCGACTACACCGTCTGCCGCCACGGGGACAATCCGAAGCGGCAGGAATTGCGCGCGCTGCTCATGATGAAATACGGGATCGAGGAACGTTGCCTGGCGGCCCTCGGCCACACGGAATGCCTGCGTCTCATCGCGGATCACGAGGATCGTCTGCGCGCCCGCGGGCTCCTCATCGAACCGACGCATACCGAAAGATAGTCCTCGGCCGCACGCCCGTTCAGCGCGTATTCTGCTGCACCCACCCGATCAGCGCTTCCAGCGGCATCGCGCCGCTCGTGCGCGCGACCTCCCGCCCACCGCGGAAGATCGCCAGGGTCGGTATGCTCCGGATGCCGTGCGCCGCAGCCAGCGACGGCTCCGCATCCGTATCGACCTTCGCGAGCCGCGCGTGCGGCTCCAGGCGCGCGGCGGCCGCCTCGAACACCGGCGCCATGGTGCGGCAGGGTCCGCACCAGGGAGCCCAGAAGTCCACGATCAACGGCAGGTCGCTGCGGCCGGCGTGCCTCTGGAAGCTGGCAGCGGTCAGGGCGATCGGATGACCGCTGAACAACGGCAGTTTGCAGGCGCCGCAACGCGGCCTCTCGGTCAGCCGCGCCGACGGTACCCGGTTGGCCGCATCGCAGTGCCCGCAGACGACCTGGACCATCGCCGCGGTCATGGCGCCTCGCTCTCCTCCGGCCACACGACGCTGAAGGCGCCGCGGAGGTCGCCTGCCGCGAAGCCGGTCGCGGCATCCTCCGGGTACATGCCGCGCAACGCGGCCTGCACGTCCGCGGCGAGATTGTTGCCGTGACAGGTCACGCACAGCGGGCCCGTGGGAATGGCCTTCATGTATCGCGCGCCCTCCCCGGCCGGCGTCTCGAAGTACTCGAGCCCGTCGGCCGGTTCGCCCGCCGCCATGCGCTCCTGGAACCGGAGCAGGACGTCGCGCTGCCACGGCTGCGGCGTGTTGGCGGGGTCTCGCACACGCAGCGCCGTGCGGGAGACGCGCGCGCCGCCCGCGGCGCTCAGTTCCCTTGCGATGGCCGGAGCCTGCTCGCGGCACACGCCGATGGCACCGACCGGTCCACCCTGCGCGATGGCCGCCTCGAGCTCCGCCTTCAGGCGCTGCTGGAACTGGCGCGTCAGCTCGCGGCTCGCGCGCAGGCGGGCGTCTTCGGCTGCCGCGTCACCCCTTCCCGCGGCGATCCCCGACGTCAGCACCGAGATGGCCGCAATCAGCATCAGGACGACGCCGGTGACGTTACGGGGCATGCCTGTTCTCCTGTGGTTGGACGCATGGAAGCGATGCTCTTCTCCGGCGGCCGTCCGCCGATCGGGACCTGGAGGTTCGACGAAGTGATCTGGAAGGCGCCCGCGGCGTGCTGGTGAGCGTGACCTCGTGTGCCTCGGCGCGACGGCGTTTCGGATCATGTGCGACAGGCATGCCGTCGATGCCTGCGCCCGGAACGAGGATGTGGGACATGTTGCCGTGCTCCGTTGGGTAGCGGACTCCTGGTGACCGTGCGAAGCGTTCGCGCTTCTTGCAGGTCCGCCCCATCCCAAGTATATTAGGAGTATCTTATTTAGCAACTCAGCATTTATGAATCGGATCCGGGACGCCGCCGCCGCGATGCCGGGAATCGACGCGCGCGCCATGCGCAGGCATGCCGCGGCGGCCGCCCGCCTGATGCGCTCGCTCGCCAATCCGCACCGCCTTCTGGTGTTGTGTGTGCTCTCGGAGGGTGAGCTGTCCGTGAGCGAGCTCAACCGGCGCATTCCCCTGTCGCAGTCCGCGCTCTCGCAGCACCTCGCCGTGCTCCGGCGCGGGAGGCTGGTGCGAACCCGGCGCGAGTCGCAGACGATCCATTACTCCGTGGCGGATGGCGCGGCCATGGAAATCGTGCAACTGCTGCATGACAGATACTGCTGCACCCCGCCACGGAACGTCGCCAGGCCGGCGACTTCTAGGGCAACCCGAAGAGGAGCCTGAAATCCATGAAATGGCAACACCCGGCACTGCCCGCCGCATGCAAACCCATCGAGGGTGTCATCGCCTGCGGCCTTCCCTCCGAGGACGAGCTTCGCGAGGCCCATGCCGGAGGGCTGCGCACCGTGGTCAACCTCTGCCCCGTCCGCGAGCAGAAGTTCGACGAGGGCGCGCTGGTCGCCTCCCTGGGCATGCGTTATGTGCACATTCCGATCGCCGGTGCGCCGGACCTGACGCGCGAGAACGCGCTGCGACTGGCCCGGATACTCTCTGATCCCGCGAGCAGGCCCGTCGTCGTACATTGCGCCAGCGGCAACCGCGTCGGCGCATTGTTCGCCCTCAAGGCCTTCTTCGCCGACGGCTGCGATCCGGCTGCCGCCATCGCCGCCGGACGCGCCGCGGGCCTGAAGGCGCTGGAACCGGCGGTCACGGCCGTTATTCACGGCCATTCCGTGGGAGCGGGCCTGGAGTACGCCGCCGCGGCGGCGACCATGTCCACCGTCGATCGACTGGTGTTCCGCCTCGCCGGCCTGTTCGTGCTGGCGAGCCTCGCGCTGTCGCAGCTTCACTCGCCGGCGTGGCTGTGGTTCACCGCCTTCGTCGGCGCCAACATGCTGCAGGCGTCGTTCACGGGCTTCTGCCTTCTGGCCCGGATCCTCGCGCGGCTCGGCGCCCCTTACGGCGCCGCCTTCCGGGGATCCTCCGCGGCACGTTGAGCCGGGAAGGCACCACTACACGGAGCCTGTCATGACGGGACCACTTCGAGGCCGCCATATCGTACTGGCGATACTGCTTTGCGCGCCGGGGCCCGGCGCGACCGCGCAGGAGGCCGCGGCGCTCGAGAGCGTGGCGGCCACTCGTGAGCGGGTCGTGCGCGAGGTGAGCTTCGACGGCGTCCTGGGGGCGGTCAATCAGTCGACCGTGGCGGCGCAGACCAGCGGCCGGGTCGAGGAGATCGCCTTCGACGTCGGCGATCACGTGCAACAGGGCCAGGTCATCGTGCGCCTGAGCGACACCGAGCAGCGGGCGCGCCTGTCCAGCGCGCAGGCTGCGGTGACCGAGGCGCGAGCGCGCCTCGCCGAGGCCGAGCTCAACCACGGACGAACCCGGGAGATCTTCGACCGCGGCCTGGTCGCCCGGTCGGCGCTCGATGCCGCGGCGGCCAATCTCGAATCCGCGCAGGCGCGCGTCGCGGCCGCCGAGGCCGGCGTGAAGGAGGCCCGCGAGGGGACCACCTACACCGAGGTGCGCGCGCCCTACAGCGGCTATGTCGTGCAGCGTCACGTCGAGATCGGCGAGACCGCCACGGTCGGCGCACCGCTCATGACCGGCCTGTCGCTCGAGCACCTGCGCGCAGAGGTCGAGGTGCCGCAGAGCTATATCTCCGCCCTGCGCGAACATCGCCGCGCGCGCATCGTGCTGCCCGGCGGCAAGGCGCTGGAGGCGACCGACATGCGTCTGCCGCCGAATGCCGATCCGGCCACGCACACCTTCCGGGTGCTGGTGACGCTGCCGGCCGGCGACCATGGCGTATTCCCGGGAACGCTGGTCAAGGTGGCCTTCGCCAGTGGCGAGGAGGAGCGCGTGCTGGTGCCGGCCTCGGCCGTGGTCCAGCGCAGCGAGGTGACCGGCGTCTACGTGTTCGATGAGCAGGATCGGGTGAGCTTCCGCTACGTGCGAATCGGAACGCCGACCGCGGATGCGCGGATCCCGGTGCTCGCGGGAATCGCCGCCGGCGAACGGGTGGCCGTCGATCCGATCGCCGCGGGGATCCGGTACAAGCAGCAGGCGATGCCGGAAACGGCGCCCGTACCATGACGGAGAACGCGAGGATCGGCATCGCGGGACGGATCGCAGCGAAATTTCTGACGAGCGAGATCACTCCCCTGCTGGCGCTGGTCGGCCTGCTGATGGGCCTGTTCGCGGTGCTGGTCACGCCGCGCGAGGAAGAGCCGCAGATCAATGTCACCTTCGCCAACGTCTTCATCCCGTTCCCGGGCGCCTCGGCGCGCGAGGTCGAGCTGCTGCTCACCACGCCCGCGGAGCAGATCCTCTCGGAGATCGAGGGCGTGGAGCACATCTACTCCTCCTCCAGCGTCGGCATGTCCGTGCTCACGGTCCGGTTCGAGGTGGGACAGCCGCGCACCGACGCCATCGTCAGGCTCTACAACGCGCTGTATTCGAACCAGGACTGGATGCCGCCGAACGCCGGTGTCGGCGCGCCCCTCATCCAGCCGAAGGGCATCGACGACGTGCCGATCGTCGCCGCCACGCTCTGGAGCGAAGACGCGCAGTTGGGCGCCTACGACCTGAGGCGGGTGGCGCACGCCCTGGAGGCGGAGCTGCAGCGTGTGCCCGGGACGCGCGACATCGAGACGCTGGGGGGGCCGGACCGCGTCGTGCACGTGCTGCTCGACCCGGCGAGGCTTGCCGGCTTCGGGATCGCGATCGACGATCTGCGGCGCGCGCTCGGCGCCGCCAATACCTCGCACGATGCCGGCGGCATCGTCGCCGACAACCGCGAGGTCCTGGTGCAGGCGGGGACTTTTCTCACCACGCCCGAGGAGGTCGCCGAGCTCGTGGTCGGTGTCCGCAACGGCGCGCCGGTATTCCTGCGGGATGTCGCCGCCGTCCGCTACGGACCGGATCAACCCGAGCGCTACGTGAGCTACGGCGCCGGCCCCGCGAAGGCATCCTCCGGCCCGGGGACGGCCGGCAGCGACACCGTCGTGCCGGCCGTGACCGTCGCGGTCTCGAAGAAGCCCGGCGAGAACGCCGTGGAGGTCGCCGAGGCCGTGATCCGGCGCTTCGGGCAGCTCAAGGGGACGTTCTTTCCCGACGGCATCGAGGTGACGATCTCGCGCAATTACGGTGCGACCGCCGAGGACAAGGCGCAGACACTGATCAGGAAGCTGGCCTTCGCGACGATCTCGGTCGTGGTGCTGGTGCTGCTCACGCTGGGGCGGCGCGAGGCGCTGGTCGTCGGCGCCGCCGTCGCGGTGACGCTCACCATCACCCTCTTCGCCTCCTGGGCCTGGGGCTTCACGCTCAACCGTGTCTCGCTGTTCGCGCTCATCTTCTCCATCGGCATCCTGGTCGACGACGCCATCGTGGTGGTGGAGAACATCCATCGCCACATGCAGCTCGGCGGCAAGTCGCTGACCGAGGCGATCCCGCCCGCGGTCGACGAGGTCGGCGGGCCGACCATCCTGGCGACCTTCACCGTCATCGCCGCGCTGCTGCCCATGGCCTTCGTCACCGGGCTGATGGGGCCGTACATGCGCCCGATCCCGATCAACGCCAGCACCGGCATGCTCATCTCGCTGGCGGTGGCCTTCGTGTTCACGCCGTGGCTGTACCGGCGCCTGTTCCTGCACGCGCAGCATGGCGTAACGACGCATGAGGCACCGGCCGCCTCGCGCCTGCAGCGATTCTTCACCGCGGTGATGAGACCGTTCCTGCGCGGCCGCGACGGCCGCGGCGCGCGCGTGCTGCTGCTCCTCGTCATCCTCGCGTTGATCGGCGGCTCGATGGCGCTGGTCGCCACCCGCTCGGTGGTCATGAAGATGCTGCCGTTCGACAACAAGAGCGAGTTCCAGGTGCTGGTGGACATGCCCGAGGGCACGCCGGTGGAGCAGACGCAGCGTGTCCTGCAGGCGCTCGGCGAGCACCTGAGGACGCTGCCCGAGGTCACCGATCTGCAGATGTACGCCGGCGCCTCCGCCCCGATCAACTTCAACGGCCTGGTGCGCCAGTACTACCTGCGCCGCGCGCCGCACCAGGGCGACATCCAGGTCAACCTGGTGGACAAGCACCTGCGCGATCGCAGGAGTCACGAGATCGCCGCCGGCGTGCGGCCCGCGCTGGCCGGGATCGGCCGGGACTACGGCGCCAACGTCAAGATCGTCGAGGTGCCGCCCGGGCCGCCGGTGCTGGCGCCGCTGGTGGCCGAGATCTACGGCCTGGACTACGCGCGCCAGATGCAGGTCGCCACGCAGGTCCGCGGCCTGTTCGAGGCCACGCCCGATCTGGTGGACGTCGACGACACGATCGAGGCGCCGCAGGAGAAGCTCGTGTTCGCGGTGGACCGCGCCCGCGCCGCGCGCCTCGGCGTCGGCCAGCAGGCGATCGCCGCCGCCATCAACGCCGCCGTGCGCGGCGAGGACGCCTCCTTCCTGCACAGCGAGAACACCAAGTCGCCGATCCCCATACGTCTGGAGCTGTCCGCCGGCGACAAGGCGGACATCGAGATGCTGCGCGGCCTGCGCGTGCGCGCCGAGAACGGCGTCCTGGTGCCGCTGTCGGAAGTCGTGGAGATCCGCGAGGTCGCGCGCGACCAGACGATCCATCACAAGGACCTGCTGCCGGTCGTCTACGTGCTCGGCGACGTGGCCGGCGCGGCCGACAGCCCGCTCTACGGCATGTTCAAGCTCTCCTCCATGCTCGCGCAGACGCCCATCGACGGCGGCGGGCCCATACGCCAGTACTACACCCGGCAGCCGGAAAATCCCTACGAGTGGAGCATGAAATGGGATGGGGAGTGGCAGGTGACCTTCGAGACCTTCCGCGACATGGGGATCGCGTACTCGGTGGGGCTGATCCTCATCTACCTGCTGGTCGTGGCGGAATTCAGATCGTACTCGGTGCCGCTCATCATCATGGCGCCGATACCGCTCACGATGATCGGCATCATGCCGGGACATGCCCTGCTCGGCCAGCAGTTCACGGCGCCGTCGATGATCGGCATGATCGCGCTCGCCGGCATCATCGTGCGCAACTCGATCCTGCTGGTGGATTTCGTGCAGCTCGAGGTGGCCGCCGGCACGCCGCTGCAGGAGGCGGTCATCCGCGCGGCCGCGGTGCGGGCGCGTCCGATCGCGCTTACCGCCGTGGCGGCGATGCTGGGCGGTCTGTTCATCATCGACGATCCGATCTTCGGCGGCCTGGCCGTCTCCCTCATCTTCGGGCTGCTCGTCTCGACGCTGCTGACGCTGTTGGTCATCCCCGTGGTCTACTACGCCTACCACTGGAAGAAGCACCCTTAGCTATAGCGACACGGGAACAACTCCCCCGAGCAAGCTACTCGCAGTGGCGGCCAGGATCGGGCTCTCTGCGATTCACCGTGTTCCGGGCTCGTGGCCATCAGACAGCGCAGTGGCAGCACTTCGAGGTTCTGCACGCGGTATGAGCGGGTTGCCGGGTCCGGTGAGGCGCGCCTCGGCGGCGCGCGCAGCAGGGACAGCGAGCACGACGCCGCGGTAGCGAGCGGTAGCCGCACCGGACCCGGCAACCCGCCGCGCACTACCGTACCCGACTCGCTTGCACGGCAACCCGCTGTAATCTGTCCGAGGGACCCTGGCTGCCGCCCGGGCGGAATGCTCGAGCAAGCGGGGCTTTCGGCGCGGCGAAAGCTCAAGGATAATGGCGGTTTTTCACGATCAGCAGGCAACACTCTTCATGGCCCAGTACGTCTACACAATGAATCGCGTCTCCAAGGTCGTGCCGCCGAAGCGGCACATCCTGCGCGACATCTCCCTGTGCTTCTTCCCGGGCGCCAAGATCGGCGTGCTCGGTCTGAACGGCTCCGGCAAGTCCACCCTGCTGCGCATCATGGCGGGGATCGACAGGGACATCGACGGCGAAGCGGTGCCCATGCCCAACATCCGCATCGGCTTCCTCGAGCAGGAGCCCCACCTCGATCCCGCCAAAGACGTGCGCGGCAACGTGATGGAGGGCCTGGGCGAGATCGTCAACGCGCAGGCGGAGCTGGAGAAGATCTACGCCGCCTACGCGGAGCCCGACGCCGACTTCGACAGGCTCGCCGCCGAGCAGGCCAGGTGGGAGGCGGTGCTGCAGGCCGGCGGCGGCCACAACCTCGATCACAAGCTCGAGATCGCCGGCGACGCGCTGCGGCTGCCGCCGTGGGACGCCGACGTGACCAGGATCTCCGGCGGCGAGCGCCGCCGCGTGGCGCTCTGCCGGCTGCTGCTGTCGGAGCCGGACATGCTGCTGCTGGACGAGCCCACCAATCACCTCGACGCGCTGTCGATCGCCTGGCTGGAGAAATATCTCGAGCGCTTCCCCGGCACCGTGGTCGCCGTCACCCACGATCGCTACTTCCTCGACAACGTCGCCGGCTGGATCCTCGAGCTCGACCGCGGCCACGGCATCCCCTGGCAGGGCAACTACTCCTCCTGGCTCGAACAGAAGGAGGCACGCCTGGAGCAGGAGGAGAAGACCGAGGCCGCCCGCATCAAGGCCATGAAGCAGGAGCTGGAGTGGGTGCGGACCAACCCCAGGGGCCGTCACGCCAAGAGCAAGGCGCGCCTCGCGCGCTTCGAGGAGCTGTCGTCGACGGATTACCAGAAGCGCAACGAGACCAACGAGATCTACATCCCGCCCGGTCCGCGCCTGGGCGACCTCGTCATCGAGGCCGAGGGCCTGCGCAAGTCCTACGGCGATCGCCTGCTGTTCGACGGGCTCACCTTCAAGCTGCCGCCGGGCGGCATCGTCGGCGTCATCGGCCCGAACGGCGCCGGCAAGACGACGCTGTTCCGCATGATCATGGGGCAGGAGCAGCCCGACGGCGGCACGCTGCGCATCGGCGAGTCGGTAAAGCTCGCCTGCGTGGATCAGTCGCGCGACGCGCTGGACGACACGAAGACGGTCTGGCAGGAACTCTCGGACGGACTGGACATCATCAAGGTCGGCAACTACGAGACGCCGTCGCGCTCCTACGTCGGCCGCTTCAATTTCAAGGGCACGGATCAGCAGAAGATCATCGGTCAGCTCTCCGGCGGCGAGCGTAACCGCGTGCATCTCGCCAAGCTGCTGAAGGCGGGCGGCAACGTGCTGCTGCTGGACGAGCCGACCAACGATCTGGACGTCGAGACGCTGCGCGCCCTGGAGCAGGCGGTGCTCGATTTCCCGGGCTGCGTCGTGGTCATCTCCCATGATCGCTGGTTCCTCGACCGCATCGCCACCCACATCCTCGCCTTCGAGGGCGATTCGCAGGCGGTGTGGTTCGAGGGCAACTACGGCGAGTACATCGGGGACCTGCGCCGCCGCAAGGGTGAGGATGCCGACAATCCGCATCGCATCCGCTACCGGCCGCTGAAGACATGACCTCCGGGGCCTCGAGCGCCTGCAAGGCGGCCAACGGGAGAACGAGCCATGCGTGAGGACCTGCCCGAGTACGTGCATGCCCGCCTCTACGATCTGGCCGTGGCGATGAAGGACGCGCACGAGGCGGGATCGCCGGAGCTCCTCGAGGAGCTGTTCGAGGAGATGCGCGAGTACTGTCTCGCCCTCGTCGAGGAGGGCCGCGAGCACGCGCTGCTGTGGGAGACCCTGGGCGACTTCGCCCCCGACAACGAGCAGGCGCTGGAATACTACGATCAGGCGCTGCGGGTGGCCGAGCACGACGAGCTGCCGATCCAGTCGATCCTCATCGGCATGGGAGAGCGGCAGGCGGCGCTCGAACGCCACGAGGAGGCGCGCGAGCTGCTGAGGCGCGGCCTGCACCTGGCCGCCGAGGCCGGGGACGGCGAGATGATGACCCGCGCCGACATACTCCTGAGCGAGCTGCCGTCGTGACAGTGATCCGTGATCCGTGATTCGTGATTCGGACCCCAGTCACCAATCACGACTCACGAATCGCCACTCACAACTCGCTCCCCGACCTTCCCGCCGGCCATCATGCTCAGCTACCGCCACGGCTTTCATGCCGGCAACTTCGCCGACGTCTTCAAGCACGTCGTGCTGACCATGCTGTTGCAGGCGCTGGCGCGCAAGGAAAGGCCGTACGTCTACGTCGACACGCACGCCGGCGCCGGGCGCTACGACCTGCACTCCGAGGCTGCCCGCAAGCACCGCGAGTTCATGTCCGGCATCGCCCGCGTGTGGGGGGAGCGCGGGGCGCCGGCCCCCGTGGCCGCCTACCTCGACGCGGTTGCGGCGCTGAACGGCGGGGCCGCACGCACGGCCACGCGGGGCGCCGCGCCGCGCTGGTATCCGGGCTCGCCGCGCATCGCGCGCCATCTGCTCCGCCGCGGAGATCGCATGGTACTCGGTGAACTGCACAGCAGCGAGGTGCCGCTGTTGCAGCGCGAGTTCGCCGGCGAGCGCTGCGTGCAGGTGGTGCGCGGCGACGGCTACCATCTGCTGAAATCGCACCTGCCGCCGGTGGAGCGGCGTGGAATGGTGCTCATCGATCCCTCCTACGAGCGCCGCGAGGAGATCGGTCACGTCGCGGCCGGCCTGCGCGAGGGTCACCGGCGCTGGGCGACGGGGACCTATGCCATCTGGTATCCGGTGATGCCCAAGGTGCCCGCGGCCGCCCTGCATCGCCGCGTCATCGCCGCCGGGCTGCCCAAGATGCTGTGCGCCGAGCTGTGCGTGCTGCCCGATGACAGCCCGCTCGGCATGAACGGGGCCGGCATGATAATCGTCCATCCGCCGTACCGGCTCGACATCGAACTGCGGCAGGTGCTCCCCTGGCTGCACCGGCGGCTCGCCGTGGGCGATCAGGGCCGCACCGATGTCCGCTGGCTCGTGCCCGAATAGCAGGCGAATGCCGGCAGCACCCTCGAAGCCCCCCAGGCGATCCGCCGGCTGTGGCGCGCTGGACCACCAGCCGGCACGCCACCGCCATGGCAAGCCATGCCTGCCAGGCCGGCGCCGCGCCACGGGTTGGGCAACGCCTTCACGGTCTCACGCGGGGGACACCGCCGGCGGCTGCCGCGGGGTTCGCAGCCAGCGCGCCAACTGCGGCTGGAATTCCATCAGCAGTATCACGCCGATCATGAGCAGGTGCACCCACCACAGCCCGATCGCGCCTGGTATCTCCTCCTTCTTCACCAGCGTACGCGCCACGCCCAGCAGATTGCTGTAGGTGAAATACACCAGCACGGCGATGAGCAAGGCCCCGTAGCGGTTGTGCCTGCCCGACAGTCTCAGCAGCGAGACCGCGAACACCGACAGCAGAAACGTGAGTATGGGCACCGACACGCGCCATTGCAGCTCGGCAACGCTGACCGGATCGCCGGCGGCAAGCAGCCGCAGCGTCGGCATGCTCTTGGTGTTCTCCGTCACCCCGCCCTGCGCACCCTGGTCGATGCGCCATCCCAGGGTCTCGTAGTGCGTGATCTCGAAATCCGCCTGCCCTGGCACGCCCTTGTAGCGGCTGCCGTTGTGGAACAGCGCGAATCGATGGCCGGTCCCTTCCTCGACGGCCAGCACCGCGCTGTCGGCGGCCAGGACGCTCATCGCATCCTGGTCCCGCTCCTGCAGGAACACCTCCTCCATGCGCTGCTTGTCCGGCGTCAGATCGCGGACGAACAGCACGCGATCGCCCTCGCTGAACTCCTTGAAGCGTCCCGGTGTCACGCCCGTGATGTCGGATTCCTGCTCCGCTCGCTCCTTCAGGCTGCGCATCTCCCGCGTGGCCCACGGCCCGAGGAACAGCGAGCAGGACGCCACGGCCAGGACGAAAACACTGGTGAACGCGGCCACGTTCCGGTGCAGGAACCGGCCGCCGATGCCGGCGCCGGCCATCGCGGTGACCTCGTTGTCGCGCTGCATGCGCCCCACCGACAGCATGATGGCCGGAAGCAGGCAGATGGGGATGAGTCCGGCGAGGTAACTGACGATCACCAGTCCGACGAGGCTCAGCACGGCGCCCACGGGCAGGCGGCCGGCCGCGGCCTGGGCGAGGTAATCCACCATCCTCAGGCTGATGAAGATCATCACCACCAGCATGAACACACCGGCGAAGGTGATGCCTATCTCACGGAAAAGGTAGCGTCGGAGTATCACGTTGGCTGCACGACGGGGCCCGGCCCGTCCGGTACACTACATCCTTCCGCGATCCGCTGGCAACGCTCGATCGCGGCGGGCGGGAAGTCGCGTTTGCGGCTAGAATGGCGCGTGCCACCCGCCGCTTCTCCTGACCGAGACATCACCCCGAATGAACGCCACTGCCCCGGTCGTGACCGCCCCGGCGAGCGGCGTCACCGTCGTCATCCCGGTGTACGACGAGGAGGAGGCCATCGGTGAGCTGCTGACCGAGACCTTCGCCGCGCTCGCCCCGATGCGGGATTTCGAGGTCGTCGTCGTCGACGACGGCAGCGCGGACGACACGCCGGCCGTCCTCGCCCAGGCACGGCGGCAGCACGGGGAAAGACTGCGCGTGCTGCGGCATCGGGTCCGCTCCGGGCAGAGCGCGGCCATGCGCACCGGCATCGCGGCGGCCACCTACCCCTGGATCGCGACCCTGGACGGCGACGGCCAGAACGACCCGGCCGACATCCCGCCGCTCCTGGCGGCGCTGCAGCAGTCGACCAACCACGAGGTCGCCATGGTCTGCGGACACCGCAGGCGCCGCCGGGACAACTGGCTGAAGCGCACCTCCTCGCGCATCGCCAACGGCGTGCGCCGGCGCCTGCTGCGTGACGACACCCTCGACACCGGCTGCGGGCTGAAGGTCTTCCGGCGCGATTTGTTCCAGCGCCTGCCCTGGTTCGATCACATGCACCGCTTTCTGCCTGCGCTGGCGCGCCGCGAAGGCGCAAGGGTCGTCAGCATGGACGTCCGCCATCGCCCGCGCACACGCGGCAGGTCGAAGTACGGCGTGCACAACCGCCTGTGGGTGGGCATCGTGGATATGATCGGCGTGATGTGGCTGCAGCGCCGCGGCAAGGTGGTAGTCAGCGACGAGATGGAGAACCGATGAACATCAACGACCTCCTGGGTGTGCTGGGACTGCTGTACGACAAGTGCGGGAACCTGCTCACCGGGCACGAGATCACCTGGATCGCCATCGGCTTCATCGGCCAGACGTTGTTCTTCTGCCGATTCCTCCTGCAATGGCTGGCGAGCGAAAAGGCGCGGCGCAGCGTCATCCCGACCGCCTTCTGGTACTTCAGCATCGGCGGCAGCCTCATACTGCTCGCCTACGCACTCCACCGCGCCGACCCGGTATTCATCGTCGGCCAGATGCTCGGCTGCTTCATCTATCTTCGCAACCTGCAGCTCATCGCGCGCGAGAGCCGTCGCGAGGCCTGACCGGGCGTCCTTCGGCCCGCGCGCCCAGCCATTCCACCCTTCTGTCGTGCAGGCCGCGCATGTAGAATGGCCGGCCGGCCCCATGGGCGCCATCGCGCCGCTGCGCTCGGGCGCCAACTGACAGCTCATCATGTCGACAAACTTGAACGAAGCCAGACGGCAGCGCCTCGCGCGGCTGCCGTCCCTGCTCGAGGAACGCATCCTCATCCTCGACGGCGCCATGGGCACCGTGATCCAGCGGTACAGGCTCGACGAGGAGGACTACCGCGGCACGCACGGGGAAAAATCGCACGCCTGTCCGGCCTGCGGCCTGCACGACCACCCCCACGCGCTGAAGGGCGACAACGAGCTGCTGGTGCTTACGCGGCCGGAGGTCATCGAGGAGATCCACGCTCACTACCTGCAGGCCGGCGCCGATATCGTCGAGACCAACACCTTCGGGGCCACGGCGCTCGCGCAGCAGGACTTCTTCATCCCGCACGAGGGGCGCAAGTCCCAGTCGTTCTTCGACGATGTGCTGGCCGATGCCAAGCTCGCGGAGATCGTCCGGCAGCTCAATCTCGAGGCCGCACGCCTGGCGCGCCGGGCCGCCGACCGCGCCGCCGCCGAGACCGGCCGGCCGCGCTACGTTGCCGGGGCGATCGGGCCGACCACGGTGAGCGCCTGCACCGTCGTCGATGTCAACGACCCGGGCTTCCGGCCCATCAGCTTCCGGCAGCTTCGCCACGCCTACGCGGCGCAGGCGCGCGCGCTCATCGAGGGCGGTGTCGATCTGATGCTGGTGGAGACGATCTTCGACACCCTCAATGCCAAGGCGGCGCTGTTCGCCATCGACGAGGTCTTCGAGGAACTCGGCGTGCGGTTGCCGATCATGATCTCCGGCACCATCACGGATCGCGCCGGGCGTACGCTGAGCGGCCAGACCGTGGAGGCCTTCTGGAACTCGGTGCGGCACACGCGCCCGCTCACCATCGGCCTGAACTGCGCGCTCGGCCCGGACCTGATGCGGCCGTTCATCGAGGAGCTGGCCACCAAGGCCGACACCTGGCTGTGCGCCTACCCCAACGCCGGCCTGCCGGATCCGCTGTTGCCGACGGGCTTTCCCGAGACGCCCGAGACCCTGGCGCCGCAGATCGGCGAATGGGCCCGGGCCGGCTTCCTCAACATCGTCGGCGGCTGCTGCGGCACGACACCCGAGCACATCGCCGCCATCGCGAAGGCGGTGAGCGACGTCGCTCCGCGCACCGTGCCGCGGATCGAGCGCCACTGCCGCCTGAGCGGCCTGGAGGCGCTGACCATCACGCGCGAGACCAACTTCGTCAACATCGGCGAGCGCACCAACGTCGCCGGTTCGCCGAAATTCGCCGAGCTGATCAGGGGCGGCAACTTCGAAGCAGCGGTGGAGATCGCCAAGCAGCAGGTGGAGAACGGTGCGCAGGTCATCGACGTGTGCATGGACGAGGGCATGCTCGACTCCGAGGAATGCATGAGCCGGTTCCTCAATCTCGTCGCGGCCGAGCCGGACATCGCCCGCGTGCCGATGATGATCGATTCCTCGAAGTGGTCGGTGCTCGAGATCGGCCTGCAATGCCTGCAGGGCAAGGGCATCGTCAATTCCATCAGCCTGAAGGAGGGCGAGGAGCAGTTCATCCAGCACGCGCGGCTGCTGCGCCGCTACGGCGCCGCGGCCGTGGTCATGGCCTTCGACGAGAACGGCCAGGCGGACTCGACCGAGCGTCGCGTCGCCGTGTGCCGGCGCTCCTACGAGATCCTGACGCAGAAAGTCGGCTTCCCGCCCGAGGACATCATCTTCGACCCCAACGTGCTGACCGTCGCCACCGGCATGGAGGAGCACAACAACTACGCGCTGTCCTACTTCGAGGCCACGCGCGAGATCAAGCATCGTCTGCCGCATGCCCTGGTCTCGGGTGGCCTGAGCAATGTCTCCTTCTCGTTCCGCGGCAACAACCCGGTGCGCGAGGCGATGCACGCCGCCTTCCTGTATCACGGCATCAGCGCCGGCATGGACATGGGCATCGTCAACGCCGGACAGCTCGGCATATACGAAGAGATCCCGAAGGATCTGCTCGAGCGGATCGAGGACGTGCTGCTCAATCGCCGCCCCGATGCCACCGAACGGCTGGTGGAGTTCGCCGAGACCTTCAAGGGCGCGGCCAGGGCCAGGAGCGAGGACATGGCGTGGCGCGACGCGCCGGTCGCCGAGCGCCTGAAGCACGCTCTCATCAAGGGCATCACCGACCATATCGACGAGGACACCGAGGAGGCCCGCGCGCAACTCGGCCGTCCGCTCGCGGTGATCGAGGGGCCGCTGATGGCCGGCATGAACGTCGTCGGCGATCTGTTCGGCGCCGGCAAGATGTTCCTGCCGCAGGTGGTGAAGAGCGCGCGGGTGATGAAGAAGGCGGTGGCCTATCTCATCCCGTTCCTCGAGGCCGAGAAGGCCGCCAACCCCGGCAGCCGCAGTGCCGGGCGCATCGTGCTCGCGACCGTCAAGGGCGACGTGCACGACATCGGCAAGAACATCGTCGGCGTGGTGCTCCAGTGCAACAACTTCGAGATCATGGACCTCGGCGTCATGGTGGCCTGCGAGAGGATCCTGCAGGCGGCCAGGGACTTCAACGCCGATCTCATCGGCCTGTCCGGTCTCATCACACCCTCGCTCGACGAGATGGCGCACGTGGCCAGGGAGATGCAGCGCGTGGAGTGCGGACTACCGCTGCTCATCGGCGGGGCCACGACCTCCAAGGCGCACACCGCGGTCAAGATCGAACCGCAGTATCGCGAGCCCGTCGTGCACGTGCTCGACGCCTCGCGTGCAGTCGGCGTGGCCACCAGCCTCATCAGCGCCGATCTGAGGACCGGCTTCGTCGCCAGGATACGCGAGGAGTACGAGGCGATGCGCGAGCGCCATCGCAACAAGCAGAGCCGCGTGGAGTGGCTCAGCATCGAGGAGGCGCGCGCCAACAAACCCCGCATCGACTGGTCCGCCTATCGGTCCCCGAAGCCGAGGCGGCCGGGCATACACGTCTTCCGGGATTACCCACTCGAGGAACTGCTCGCCTACATCGACTGGACCCCTTTTTTCGTGGCCTGGGAGCTCGCCGGCAGGTACCCGCGCATACTCGACGACGAGGTCGTCGGCCAGGAGGCGCGCAAGCTCTTCGCCGACGCACAGGCAATGCTGAAGCAGCTCGTCGCCGAGAAATGGCTGACCGCCCGTGCGGTGATCGGCCTGTTCCCGGCGAACACCGTCGGCGATGACGACATCGAGCTGTACACCGACGACGCCCGCCGCGGCGAGTTGATGGTCCTGCACTCCCTGCGGCAGCAGCAGAAGAAGCCCGGGAACCAGCCCAACTTCGCGCTCGCGGATTTCATCGCGCCGAAGGAGTCCGGCATCCCCGACTACATCGGCGCCTTCGCCGTCACTACCGGCATAGGCATCGAGGAGCACATCGCCCGTTTTCAGAATGCCCACGACGACTACAGCGCCATCATGCTGAAGGCGCTCGCGGATCGGCTCGCCGAGGCCTTCGCCGAGCGCATGCACGAACGCGTACGCAAGGAGTTCTGGGGTTACGGCTCCGACGAGGGACTCGACAACGACGCGCTGATCGACGAGAAGTACCAGGGCATACGACCGGCGCCCGGCTATCCCGCCTGCCCGGATCACACCGAGAAGGGTCTGCTCTGGAAGCTCGTTGATCCGGAGCGCAACGCCGGCATCCGGATCACCGAGACCTTCGCCATGTACCCGGCCGCCGCGGTGAGCGGCTGGTATCTCGCCCACCCGCAATCCCGCTATTTCGGATTGGGCAGGATCAACGTCGACCAGGTGCAGGATTACGCAAGGCGCAAGGGCATGGACGTGAAGACCGTCGAGCGCTGGCTCTCGCCCGTACTGGGCTACGACACCGAGTAGGAGATCCCTGCGGCAAGGCTAAGGCATTTCGTAGTTGCCCTCGAAATCGTACATGCCGGAATTCGAGTTCCGCCCAGCCGCGGCGACGGTGTCGCTCACCCGACCGTACTTCGCGGCGGCTCACACCGGCTCCGCTCCCGCGGCCGTCAAGCCGAGCCTCGCGGTGTTGCCCTTCCGCAACGTCAGCAATGATCGCACCCAGGACTACTTCGCCGACGGCCTCACCGACACGTTGATCACCGATCTCTCGAAGATCTCCGGACTGACCGTCGTCTGCCGGCATTCCTCCTTCGCGTATCGCGACAGCGAGTTGCCACTTGCGGAGATTGCACAGCGGTTCACGATTCGATACCTGGTCCTCGGCAGCATGCAGCGGTCGGCGCAGCGCCTGCGCATCGCTGTACGACTCATCGACAGTGAGGCAGATGGATCCGTTGTATTCCGTCGCGCACGCGTGGCTGGCGCGCGCATGCATCTTCCTCTGCTGCCTGGTTCCGGGGCCGGAGATCCCGGCGATTCTGCAGAAGGCCCACCTGCATGCACGCCGCGCGGTGGAGCTCGACGACCACCTCCCCTACGCGCACGCGGTGCTTGGCTGGGTGCTGATGTTCATGACGCAATCTTCCTCTCGCTGGCATTGCGATTCGCGGACGGCAACCGTGCGCAGCGGCAGCAGATTAACCACATCGCGTGGGCGCCTCCGCGGAGCATCCGCCGGCGCCAGGGGCCGCTTCCCCGGGCATGGTCGCGGGGATTGCAGCCCGCGCAGGAACAGGCGTCTAATGAACCCGGCATCCGCCGGCGGTATCGCCGGCGGCCTTTCCGGATTCGGCGGTCCAGAGCATCGAGGAGAGATCATGGATTACTCACGGGGCATACTGATCGGCATCGCAGCGAGCCTCCTGGTCGCAGGCAGCTACGTCATCGCGCAGGAGGAGGAAGAGCATCAGATCCATCATCCGGAGGCGCAGGAAAACCCGGGCGACCCTGGCACCGACGATGTCGCGGGCGGCGGCATGATGGGGCCTGGCGCGATGCGGGACATGACGGGAGGCGCCATGAAGCCCTGCCGAATGATGCAGCGGGGCATGGGCGGCGGCATGATGGGCGGCACGAGGGGTTCAGGGATGGCGGGCAGCGGCAGGTGTGGAGGCATGATGGGTGGCGGGATGATGGGTGGCGGGATGATGGGCGGCGGCAGGTGCGGAGGCATGATGGGTGGCGGGATGATGCACGGCGGCATGATGGACCGCATGATCCACATTCCCATGCTCCCGCCGGGCAACGAGAAGCTGCAACTGATGATGCAGGCGGAGATCCTTCAGAAGGTCGGCGAGGTCCAGGCCAAGTACGCCGCTCAGATCAAGGAGTCCGCGGCACCCGCACCCTGACAACGCCGCCGGTGGCCGGGCGGTCAAACGGGGTCGATGTCCGGGCAAACCGCCGGCTCCGCCGATCTCCTCGGGTCTCGGCGATCGGCCATCGCATCATTCAGGCCGGATAGGTGCCGTTCAGCTTCGGCCATGAACGTGGCCGTGGTGAACGCGTGCCTTTTCCCTCGTGAACCTCCCGGTCGCGCGCGAGTCTCATACAGCGGTAGTTTTCCGGGCGACGCAAGGAGTACGCGATGGCGACGTTGAAAGTCCTGGCGGTGGTGGCGGCGGTCATGTTTGCGGCAGGATCGAGCGCTCCGGCGTGGGCCGACGGGCGCGGGCATGGCCGATCGCACGGATACGGTCATGGGCACTATTCCGGCCATCGCCACGTCCACGGCGGCACCCGTTTCGGTTTTTATTTCGGGATGCCTCTGTACTGGGGGGGGTATCCCTACGACTACTATCCTTACTACCGGCGGCACGCGTACATCGTCGAATCCCCGCCGATCTACATTCAGCGGCAACCACCGGTCTACGTGCAGCAGCCGACCGGCTATTGGTACTACTGCCAGGACCCGGCCGGCTATTACCCCTACGTACAGAGCTGCCCGACGCCCTGGATGAAGGTACTGCCGCAGACCCCGTGACGACCGGCACCGGACCCGTACGCCACATGGAGGCAAGTTGATGATTCGAACTTCCAAGATCTTCCCGCTGGCCGCGCTGGCTGCATTGGCCGGCTGCGCGACCATTCCGGAGGGACCGAGCGTCGCGGTGATGCCGGGAACCACCAAGAGCTTCGAGCAATTCCGCGAGGACGATGCCGTCTGCCGCATGTACGCGGACCAGTCCATCGGCAAGAGCGCGCAGGCCTCGGCATCGGACAGTGCCATCTCGAGCGCGGCGGTGGGCACGGCGCTCGGGGCCGCCGCCGGTGCGCTCATCGGGGCGGCGACCGGTGATCCGGGCGCGGGCGCGGCCATCGGGGCAGGCGGCGGCCTGATCGTCGGCAGCGCCTACGGCTACGACACCTACGGTCGATCCGGGACGACCGTGCAGGATCGCTACGACATCGCCTACATGCAGTGCATGTACGCCAAGGGCAACCAGGTGCCGATGTCCGGCTACGGAAATTACGAATTGCCGCAGGCGCCGGAGAGCACCTACACGCCTCCTCCCCCGCCTGCCGGCTCGCCTCCGCCGCCGCCCGCCGGCTCGCCTCCGCCCCCGCCGCCCGGCGCGCCGCAATGAGCAGGGCCGGTCCCGGCGGCCGGTCCCCCGTCCTGGTGCGGTATCCCCCGTTCCCGGGCCCGATCGGACCCGAGGCATAGACGTTCGGGCGACGGGCCACCGGCCATATGGACTGACGTCGAGCGGTGGCCACGCCCGCGCGTGCCGAGGCGCGGACGGACTGTCATTTGCGCGCGAGGTAGTCCTGCTCGAGCAAGGGGACGAGATGTTCGGCCATCGACCGCAGCGTCTCCGGTCCCCAGTGACCCTCGGGGGACTCGTCGAGCCCATTTTCGCCGACCCAGTCCCGGACCTCGACGTAACGAAGCAGGCCGGACCGGTTGAATTCCTCCACCTTGCCGGTGATGTAACGGAACTTCTGCAACTGGCCAGGGACGGAGATCATCACCAGCCCCACACCCCTGCTCTCGAGATCATTCGCGAATGCCTCGAGCAACTCCGCGTGATTCCTCTCCGCCTTCGACACCTTGCCGCTGGCGCCTTCCCGGTTCTCCATCGCCGCGGCCACCTCCTCTTCCCGCCGGGAGATCTTGTACGCCACGTAGCGGGCGAACACATAGAGCTGACTCTTCTGGATCAGCCAGGAATCCGGGAAGTACCTCTTGACGAATCTCTCGATCATGCCGAAGTCATGCGGTGCGGACTGGAACACGAACCGCCCGTCCACGAACTTCGTCACCGGGTACTCGAGGTTCTCGGAAGGGTCGTTGGAGCAGAAGACCAGTATCACGACCTTCGGCTGGAAGACCTGTCCGAGCTCGTAGTAGCGGCGGATCTGCTGCGCCAGTCCCCAGTTCTGCGTCGCCAGGTTGATGACCCCCGCGCGTCCCGCGAACGTCCGCCGCAGCACGGCGCCGAGCTCGTCCTCGTCGCTCAGTCCGATGCCGAACGTGTAGGAGTCGCCCAGCAGGAGGACGTTCGGCACCGGATAGCTGCTCGAGACCTCGGGCTCCCCGCCCCGGTGCCCGAAGCGGTTGGTCGTGTACTCGAATCGCCATTGTCCCGGCAGGACGTGCACGATACGCCGATTGGGGTACTCGACGGGCCCGTAATCCAGGGAGAAGTGCTGGTTGGGGTATCGTGACGCGCCCGGCTCCAGCAGCCGCACCATGATCTCGCCCAGGGCGTAGCAGATCATGCCGACGATCACCATGGCGGCGAGGACGATGCTCCATTTCCTTTGCCGTCGCCTTCCGTTCATGTTCAGTCCAGTTCGAACCTGCCTTCGTACCGCCGCTTGAGCGCCCGGTCCTGGTTCTCCTTTCGCAAAAGGCAGTTCCCGACGGCCAGCAGCTCGATCTCCGTGCCCATGAAGCATCGGAAGGCGTCCTCCGGCGACCCCACGATGGGCTCGCCGCGGACATTGAAGCTCGTGTTCACGACCACCGGGCAGCCCGTGAGCTCGTTGAATCTCGAGATGAGCGCGTGGTAGCGGGGATTGGTATGCGCATGGACGGTCTGGATGCGCGCCGAATAGTCGACGTGCGTGACCGCCGGGATGTCGGAACGCGGCACGTTGAGCCTGGCGATCCCGAAGAGGCTCCGCTGCGCCTCGGTCATGGCCCTGCGCCTGCGCTCGACCACGTCCGCGACCAGCAGCATGTAGGGACTGTCGCCGTCGAGCTCGAACCACTCGGCCACGTGCTCGCGCAACACCGACGGCGCGAACGGCCGGAACGATTCGCGGTACTTGACCTTCAGATTCAGCACCGACTGCATCGTGGGCGAGCGCGGGTCGCCCAGTATCGAGCGGCCGCCCAATGCCCGCGGTCCGAACTCCATGCGCCCCTGAAACCAGCCGAGGGCCTTCTCCTCCGCGAGCGCGCGCGCGCACACGTCCAGCAGAGCGTCCTCGTCCAGCACCTCGAAGTTCGCGCCCGCCGCCTCGAGCCTCTCTTCGATGTCTCGCTGGGCGAAG
Organism: Gammaproteobacteria bacterium; assembly: GCA_022071965.1. GTDB lineage: Bacteria > Pseudomonadota > Gammaproteobacteria > JAJPIJ01 > JAJPIJ01 > JAJVHZ01. Next base: position 262,570 of record JAJVIQ010000004.1, on the reverse strand, counting down.
GACGGCCCGAGGAACGCGCCCTTCATGCTGTCCTGCCGATCGATCTTGCGCGCCCCGCCGTTGTAGAGGTGGTAGCCGTTGAGCGCGGCGCCGAGCGCGCCGCCGGCATCACCGGCCGCGGGCTGGATCCACAGGCCTTTCGCGAGGCCGTCGCGCAGCACCTTGCCGTTGGCCACGCAGTTCAGGGCCACGCCGCCGGCCAGACAGACATTGGGGATCCCGGTCTCCGCGACGATCGAGCCCACGAGCCTGCGCACGACGTCCTCCGTCACGCTCTGTATCGACGCCGCGAGGTCCATTTCCCGCTGGGTGAGCGCCTCCTCGGGCTTGCGCGGCGGCCCGCCGAACAGCTCCTCGAACCGGCGGCTGGTCATGCGCAGGCCGGTGCAGTAGTCGAAATACCTCATGTCGAGACGGAACGAGCCGTCGTCCTTGACGTCGATGAGATGGTCGTAGATCTGCCTCACGAAGCGCGGCTCGCCATAGGGCGCCAGTCCCATGACCTTGTACTCGCCGGAGTTGACCTTGAACCCGGTGTAATAGGTGAATGCCGAGTACAGCAGTCCGAGCGAGTGCGGAAAGTGGATCTCCTTGTGGATCTTCAGCTCGTTGCCGCGCCCGACCGCCAGGGAGGTCGTCGTCCACTCCCCGACGCCGTCCATCGTGAGCACGACGGCCTCGTCGAACGGCGAAGGGAAGAACGCACTGGCCGCATGCGAGAGATGGTGCTCGGAGAACAGCAGGCGGTTCTCCCAGTCGTAATCCGGCGCCCACTTGCTCAACTCCTCCTTGAGCAGCGACTTCAGGAACAGCTTTTCCTGCAGCCAGACAGGCACCGCCATGCGGAAGGACCTGAATCCGCGCGGGGCGAAGGCCAGGTAGGTCTCGAGCAGGCGCTCGAATTTCAGGAACGGCTTGTCGTAGAAGACGACGTAGTCGACGTCCGCCAGCCCTATCCCGGCTTCCCGCAGGCAGTAGTTCACCGCATTGCCCGGGAAACCGGAGTCGTGCTTCCTGCGCGTGAAGCGCTCCTCCTGGGCCGCCGCCACGATGTCGCCGTCGTCGACGAGGGCCGCGGCGCTGTCGTGATAGAGGGCGGAGATCCCGAGTATCCGCACGATGCGGCTCAGAATAGCGTGTAGATGAACGGCGCCACCGCGGTGCCCTTGACGGCGATCATGAGGCCGCCGACCAGGAACATGACGATCACGATCGGCAGCAGCCAGAACTTCTTGCGCTCCCGCATGAACTCCCACAATTCCCTGACGAATGACATATCGCCACCTCCGTAAGGATCAGAACTGCCGATTGAGGCTGCGCGGATCCGGCCCCTTGGGCTCGCGGACAATCCAGTAACTCGGCGCCCCCCTGGAGAATTTCAGCCGCAGGAGATCCTTGCCCAAAAACCTCATCAGCAGGCCGACCGGCACGATCGCGACCAGGTACATCAGTCCGAGCACGATCGGATTCACGACCCTGTGCAGGAGCAGGCCAAGCCGCATCCACGCCTTGTTGAGCGGCGCGAGCATCGAGGGCATGGTCATCGCGATCACCGCGAAGACGGCGGCCACCACCAGCGCCCAGGGTCGCACCTCGCCACGGGAGAATAGGGGCAGCAACGCGATGACGCAGAAGAACGCCGCGAAGATCAGACCGAAGCTTCGATTCGAGGAGCCCTTGACGGGCAGGTCGTGGTGCGCAGAGAGCCTATCGTGCGCCATGCCGCCTTGATCTCCATTTCCGGCCAGCCTTACATGAATGGTAGCCGGAAACCCTTGGTCAAGGCTTCCTCGATTTTGGGCACCGGATCAATATTCCCGGCATGGGCCCGGTGTTGCACCGCGAGCGCGGATATCCCCGGCTTGTGCCCCGCCGCAATCCGGGGCACGCCGCCGCTCACCGATGGTATTCGCCCGAGCGTTCGGGCTGGTAGGTGACTTCCTTGATGCGCACCCGCAAGGTCCCGCCACCGGGCTTCGGCCATTCGATCTCGTCGCCCTGAGACAGCCCCAGCAGGGCGCTGCCGACCGGCGCGAGTATGGAGATCCTCCCGCCCGACGCGTCGACATCCTTCGGATATACCAGCGTCAGGCAGAACTCCTCGGACGAGGATACGACCTCGAACCGCACGGTGGAATTCATCGTCACCACGGTGGGCGGGACATCTATTGGTTCCACGATCTCCGCGCGCACCAACTCGGCTTCGAGGTCGTCCCTGCCCGGGAAGGCGTTGCGCGGCAATGACTGGATCAGCTTCTCGAGCCGTTCGGCGTCCAACGCCGAGATTACCACCTTCGGTTTCGTATGCATCTCTGCCCTCTCATATCATCGTCATCACGAATTCATCAGACGCGATGACATCCAATGTCGAAGCGGAGCGCGCCGCCCACGGCATCGCGCACCTGCATTCCATCGACCACGGCTGCGCGCCTGCGGCGCGCGACCCTGGAACGATCCCGGACCGCGTCGGCTGCCGGCCCGCGCCTGGTCGCTATCGGCCGCGGCGCCGCGCGCGAGGATCCGCGAATGTGTCAATCCATCGGCCACCACGACCCTTCGATGCTAACGCCGCGTGAGCGCGGCGCGCGCGGCCGTGACGAGGCGCAGTGCCTCCTCCGGTGTGTCGGCGGCGGCATTGATGTGGCCCATCTTGCGCCCGGCACGCGACTCGACCTTGCCGTAGAGATGCAGCTTCACCTCCGGGATCGCAAGCGCCCTGTGCCACTGCGGCTCGCCGCCCTCCCAGAGATCACCCAGCAGATTGGCCATCGCGGCAGCGGGACGCACCATCGCGGGCGAGCCGAGCGGCAGTCCGCACACGGCACGCACCTGCTGCTCGAACTGGCAGGTGACGTGGCCATCGATGGTGAGATGTCCGGAGTTGTGGGGCCGCGGGGCAAGCTCGTTGACCATCACGCGCCCGTCGCTCTCCATGAAGAACTCCACACACAGGACGCCCGTCACATCCAGTCCTTCCATCACGCTGCAGGCGATGTCCAGGGAATCCTTCACGGCGCGCGCCGGCAGGTCGCAAGACGTCACCGAGGTGTCGAGGATGTGATTGACGTGAGTGTTGACCATCGGGCCGTAGCACACGAGGTTGCCATCCAGTCCGCGCGCGGTGACGACGGAGATCTCCTTCTCGAATTCCACGAAGGCCTCGAGGATGCACTCCTGGCGCATGAGCGTCTGCCACGCGGCTTCCGCCTCGGCGGCCTTGCGGATGGTGACCTGGCCCTTGCCGTCATAGCCGAACGCCGCGGTCTTGAGCACCGCCGGCGTGCCGAGTTCCACGACCGCGGCCAGCAGCTCCTCCTGCGTGCCGACGTTTCGAAACGGCGTCACCGGCATGGCGTTGTCGCGCAACCAGCCCTTCTCGCGCGCGCGGTTCTGGGCAATGTGCAGCACCCGCCCTGCCGGCCGCACCGGCGCATGCCTCGCCGCGGTCTCGGCGGTGATCGCCGGCACGTTCTCGAACTCGAAGGTGATCGCCGCGACGCCCTGCGCGAACCTCGCGATGGCGTCGAGATCCTGGTAGTCCGCCGAGATCTCGAGATCCGCGACCTGTCCGGTGGGCGTGTCGTACTCCGGTGAGAGCACGTGCACGCGGTAGCCGAGCCTGCGGGCGGCGATCGCGAACATGCGCCCGAGCTGGCCGCTGCCGAGCACGCCGAGCGTGGCGCCGGGCGGGATCGCGTCCCGCCCGTTCAAGGCAGCTTCTCCTCGAGCACCCGCCGGGTCTGGGCCGCGCGGAATTCCCGGAGTTTTTCCCGAAGCCGGGCGTCGGATTGGCCGAGCATGGCCACGGCCAGCAATCCGGCGTTGCGCGCGCCCGCCTCGCCGATGGCCACCGTCGCCACCGGGACGCCCGCCGGCATCTGCACGATGGAGAGCAGGGAATCCAGGCCCCTCAAAGCCTTGCTCTCCACCGGCACGCCGATGACCGGCAGCAACGTATGCGCGGCCACCATGCCCGGCAGGTGCGCCGCGCCGCCGGCGCCGGCAATGATGACCTGCAGGCCACGGTTCTCCGCATCGCGCGCGTACTCCGCGAGCAGCGCGGGGGTGCGGTGCGCGGAGACGATGCGGCACTCGTGGTCTACACTGAACTCTGAGAGGATGTCAGCGGCCGGCCGCATGATCTCCCAGTCGGACCGGCTGCCCATGATGACGCCTACGCGTGGCGAGTCGGCCATATGTGTTGTCATCCCGCTGAAAAAAGGCGACATTATCCTGAAAGCGGCTGCCGCTGTCGAACGGGGCCGCGCGGGCGATCCGGACCAGGGACCGGGCCGCCCGGATTGGCAGCTTCCCGTACTCATTCTACTTCTACGTTGGAGGGGAGTATTGCATGCGTCAGTGGGTCGTGGTTGCCGATTCCGCGCGAGCGCGCTTCTTCTCCCGCATGGGCGCCGATGGCCAGCTGCAGGAGATCGCCGATCTCGTCAACCCGGAAGGCAGGACACCCACGCGCGAGCTCACGCAGGATCGCCCCGGCCGCACGTTCAGCTCGGCGAGCGGCTCGGTGCATCACTCCTACGAGACGCGCAATGACCCGGATGAGCATCAGATGCAGATGTTCGCCCACGAGGTCGCCGAGCGCATCGACGAGGCGCGTGCGCAGGGACAGTTCGAACAACTGATCATCGTCGCCGCGCCGCGCTTTCTCGGCGAGCTTCGCAAGAGACTGAGCGCCAACTCGATCGATCGGATCGTCAGGACGCTCAATCAGGACCTCGTGCGCCTGGATCCGACGGCCATCAGCACTCATCTGAGGGCGACGAGCGAATGATTCGAGGCACCGGGTGTCCGTCGCGGTCGCCGAACGGCCCCGGCTTCCTTCCGCCCCCTGGGACGGGGGTGGTATTCCCACCGGCTCGGACGCCAAGCAATGCAAAACGAGGAGGTCCATATCATGACGACGACTGACACGTCGAAATCCATGGCCGAGATGACCCAGTTCATGGAACGCACCATGCGTCTGGCCGAGACTCAGTGGGGGGCGTGGGGCGATGCCGGCAGCGTCGGCACCCTGTACCGGATGGGTTTCGACGCCTGGAAGAACTGGATGGAGATCCAGCTATCGATGATGGACGCGTGTTGGAAAATGAGCTTCCTGTCGCTCGACAATCCGATCGTGAAGGTCGGCACGACGGCGCTGAAATCCGGGATGGACCCGGCTCACGACGAGCAGGCCAAGGGGCAGATGAGGCTGAAGAAGGTCGCAGCGAGCTGATTTCGCACACCATCGCGGCGGCGGCCCTGGCGGGCCGTCGCCGCCCATACCCCCCACCCCCTCATCCGCCGAGCGCCGCCTCCAGGTGCCCGACGGCCTCCGCGATGCCGCCGGGCGGCACCGCCGGCGGGGCCGGCATGGCCCACAGCCGCCGGAGCCGCGCCATCACCGCACCGGTCGCGAGCGCCGCCCGATCGAGCACCAGGCAGCGCGCATGCCGCGCCAGCCAGGTCACGAGGTACGGCGACTCCGGCCATCCCTCGCGTTCGACGTAGAGCACGGGTATGGCATTGCACGCAGCCTCGGCGAAGCCGCCGTATCCGGGCTTCGTGATCAGCGCATCGCAACTCGTCACGACATCGATGTAGGGCATGCCGGTTCGATCGAGCGGCGACATGTCAGGCCGCTCCGGGCAGTCGCTGCCGCCTACCAGCCAGTGCACGCCCGCATGCCGGGGCCAGCGCGCCAGCGGCAGCGGCGTCGGGACTCCACCCATGAACACGGCCACGGTCCGCGTGCCGGCGGCGAGTCCGAGGCGTGCCTTCAGGCGTGCCGGATCGCGCCGGCCGATGCGTGCGACCGGCCCGACAGCGAGGGTGTTGGCCAGCGTCGGCATCGGCATGCTCGGTGCCGGGCGGATGAATGCACGTGCCGAGGCATAGGCCTCGAGCAGACGTGCATGCACCTCCGCAGCGCCCGGGGAGGGCGCGCAATACGGCAGATAGATCTCCGCCCAGTTGAGCGAGCACAGCGCGATCGCCGGGCAGCCGTATCGACGGGCTGCGAGCAACGGGATGTACGGCACGTTGCCGAGCAGCAGAGACGGACGGTGCCGGCGCAGCCGATCCAGCGACGCCTCGATCTCCTCCTCCCAGCGGGCGAGCTGTGCGAGGTAGCGCGCGTGACTCGCGGGCGCGTTCACATCCAGCGAGTCGTGCATGACCATGCCGAAATCCGTGCCGCATTCCACGTGCTCGAACGGCGCGTGGAAATGATTCGAGAGCACCGCCCGCGGCGCCGCGGATTCCACGACAACGCGCACATCGGGCCGGCGCGCGCACAGCGCGTTGACCACGGGCGCGGTCTGGGCGATGTGCCCGTAGCCGTGGTAGGTGATCGCGACGTACAGCGTTCTTGCCCGCATCAGCCTTGCAGGTCGCGGTAGAAACCGGTGACCTCCTCGCGATCGTGATAGAGCTGGCGGAACTGCAGCTCGAACTTTCGCCCGGACATCGCCCGCTCGATGACGGCGCGCGCCTGCATCACCGCCTCGTAGCGCCGCTTCATCGGCAGCTTGAGATTGAAGATCGCCTGCCGGCACCAGGACCGCGCGAACCACCGGCTCACGCGCTGCGCCACGCGCGAGGGCTGCTCGACGATGTCGCAGACCATCCAGTCGACCCTCCTGCGCGGGCGGAACGCGAAGCCGTCCTCGCGCCGGTGCTCGACCTGTCCGGTCGCGAGGACGGCCTCCGCGAGTCGGCCATTGTCGACGGCGATCACCCGCATGCCGTGGCGCGCGAGCAGCCAGCTCCATCCGCCCGGCGCCGCGCCGAGGTCGACGGCGAGCATGCCCGGCCGGAGGCTGCGGTGGCGCTCCTCCTCCGTCAGGAACACCCGCAGCGCCTCCTCGAGCTTCAGCACCGAACGGCTCGGGGCCGCGCGCGGCATGCGCAGGCGCGGGATCCCCATCGGCCAGGGCGAGCTGTGGCGCGGATCCGCGTGGCCCAGGTAGGCGCTCGTCGAGGTGGCGAGAAAGACGTGCAGGCGGGGCAGCGCGGCATCGTGCCGCAACAGTCCGCCTTTCGCGAGCGCGGTTCGCAGATGATATTCCAGGCCGCGGCACAGCGGCATGAGCGGGCGGGTCGCCTCCGCATCGGCGGTCTCCACCCACACCTCGCTCACGCACTGACGCATTTCGGCGGCCGTGGCCAGGATCGCGCTCACCCGATCATGGGCGGGGAGCCCCGGCAACCACGCGTGCGCGAGCATCGACTGCCGGGCGAACACCGGCCACGGCTCGCGCAGCACGCGCAACAGCTTCTCATCGGTCTCGGAGTCGGCCGCGCCGATGACGATGAATCCGGCCCCGGGTGTCGACGCCCCCGGCAGCGACGTCATGCCGCGCGCCAGCGCCCGTTGCCCGAATTCCTCGCGACAGTCGCGCTCGAATCCGGCGCGGCAGGAGCACACAATCCTCCTCATGGGGCGATAGAATGGCGGCGGTACCCGCGGGCGCTAAGCGGTTGCGTGCGCCCCGCGCACTTGCATGGACCCCGAATCAGCACGCGTACGCCGGCCACCTCCCGTTTCGCCCGATGCACCCGGACCCGGATCGAACACGCCGGCGCGCGATGGCGCGCCGAAGAAGCCCGAGACGATTTCGCCCCTGGCGATGGATCGCCGTGGCGCTGTGCGTATTCCTGGTCATGACGGCCGGCCCGGTGCTGGTATTGCGCCACCTCGACCCGCCCACGAGCGCATTCATGCTGCGGGCGAAATGGCAGGCGCTCCGCGGCGGCCGCGAGGATTACCGCACCCGCTACGTCTGGCTCGACTGGGAGAAGATCTCGCCGAACGCCGCGCTGGCGGTGATCGCCGCGGAGGATCAGCTCTTCCCCCATCACGCCGGCTTCGATCTGCAGGCCATACGCAGGGCGTGGAAGCGCAATCAGCGCGACGGCACCATGCGCGGCGCCAGCACCATCTCCCAGCAGGTCGCGAAGAACCTGTTCCTCTGGCCGGGCAAGAGCATGGTTCGCAAGGGGCTCGAGGCGTGGTTCACGGCGCTGATCGAAATGACCTGGAGCAAGCGCCGCACGCTGGAGGTCTATCTGAACATCGCCCAGTTCGACGACGGGGTCTACGGCGTGCCGGCGGCCTCGACCTACCTGCTGCACCGCCCGCCAGGCTCGCTCAGCGCCGGCGACGCCGCGCTGCTGGCGGCCGTGCTTCCGAATCCGCGGCGCCTGCGCGTCCAGGCCCCGTCGCGCTACGTACTGGATCGACGCGCCTGGATCATGCGCCAGATGCGGCAATTGGGCGGCGTGGCCTATCTCGATGAGCTCTAGGCGCGGGCACCGCCGCTCAGGCGGCCGCGAGCCGGCTGTGACGAACCGAGTAGCCGAAATAGATCACCATGCCGATCACCAGCCAGATGACGAACCGCTCCCAGGTGTGCACGGGCAGAAAGGCCATCAGCGCGCCGCACGACAGCGCCCCCAGCAGCGGGAAGAGCGGGCTCCACGGTGTGACGAACGGGCGATGCATGTCGGGCCGGGTCCGGCGCAGCACGATCACGCCGATGCAGACCATCACGAAGGCCGCCAGCGTGCCGATGTTCACCAGCTCGGCCAGCTCGCCCAGCGGGATGAAGCCGGCGATCACCATGATGATCACGCCGCAGATGGCGATCACACGCACCGGCGTCCGGGTGCGCGGGTTGACGTGCCCCAGGTATGGCGGCAGCAGCCCGTCGCGTCCCATCGCGAACAGGATGCGCGTCAGTCCATAATAGAGCACCAGCATCACGGTGGTCAGGCCCATGAAGGCGCCCGTCGCTACCAGCGCAGAGGCCCAGCGCACGCCGACCTGCTCCAGCGCGTAGGCCACCGGATAGGAGACGTTGAGCGAGGTGTAGGACACCATGCCGGTCAGGAGGCCCGAGACCACGATATAGATGATCGTGCAGAACAGCAGCGAGCCGATGATGCCGATCGGCAGATCGCGCTTCGGATTGCTCGCCTCCTCCGCGGCCGTGGACACGGCGTCGAAGCCGACATAGGCGAAAAACACCAGCGAGGCGCCCGCGAGCACGCCGATGGGTCTGCCGTCCTCGCCGTGGCCGAACCAGCCGAACGGCATGAACGGCGACCAGTTCTCCGGATGAATGTTGAACACGGCCACCGCGAGGAAAACGGCGATGGTCGCCAGCTTGATGACCACGGCTATCGCATTGGTGCGCGCGCTCTCCTTCACCCCGATGATGAGCAGCACCATCAGCAGGAAGACGATACCCACCGCCGGCAGGTTCACGTAGCCGCCCGTGGACGGCGCCTTGGTCCACATCTCCGGGATCGCGAAACCCATCAGCCCCAGCACCTTGCCGAAGTAACCCGACCAGCCGTTGGCCACCGCCGCGACCGCCACGCCGTATTCGAGTATCAGGTCCCAGCCGATGATCCAGGCGAAGATCTCGCCAAATGCGGCGTAGCTGTAGCCATAGGCGCTGCCGCAGCCGCCCACGCTCGATGACAGCTCGGCGTAGGACAGCGCCGCGAAGGTGCAGGCGATGCCCGAGACGATGAACGAGAGGACCACCGCCGGGCCGGACTGGGTTGCCGCGGCGATGCCGGTCAGCACGAAGATGCCGGTACCGATGATGGCGCCCACGCCCAGCAAGGTCAGATCGAAGGCCGTCAGGCACTGCCGCAACCCGCTGTGGCCATGGGTGTCCGGTGTCAGATGCTTGGTACGGAAGATCTTGTTCACGTTATGGATTCCCCCCCGCTGAAACACCCCTTGGCGAGTGTAACGCGAACGCCCGCGCACAAGGAAGCTGAAGGGGCTGGGCGCCGGGCGGGCCGCCGTCGCTCCGCGGGGCGGAGGCGCCGCCGGAGGATGCCCGCGCCGTCCCGGGCGCAAGATGCCCCCGGCGCGCCCAATCCACGTGTCAAGAAACGGCCGATAGCGCCGATATATTCAACGGTTATCTGTCAGCGAGACGTGGGGACAGGGGAATATGAACGTTATCGGCGGGATCATCGTGATGATGGGCTGCATCCTGTCAGGCTTCGTCCTGTCGGGCGGGCACATCGGCGCCATCATCCAGCCGCTGGAGCTGCTGGTCATCCTCGGCGCGGCCATCGGCGCCTTCATCATCTCCAACCCCTTCAAGATCATCAAATCGGTGCTCAGGGGTTTCGGGGCGCTGTTCCGGGGCTCCAGGTACAGGAAGCCGCTGTACATGGACGCGCTCGCGCTCATGTACGACCTGCTGACCAAGGCCCGCAAGGAGGGTCTGATGGCGCTGGAGACGGACGTCGAGGAGCCCGAGAAAAGCGCCATCTTCAAGAAATACCCGACGATCCAGAAGGATCATCATGTCGTGGACTTCATCACCGATTATCTGCGGATGATGGTGGGCGGCAACATGAATGCCATCGAGCTGGAGAATCTGATGGAGGTGGAGCTGGAGACGCACCACGAGGAGGCCCATCAGGTTCCCGCCGCCGTGTCGCGCATCGCCGACGGTCTGCCCGGCTTTGGTATCGTTGCCGCCGTGCTCGGCATCGTCATCACCATGAGCCACCTCGGCGGGCCGCCGGAGGAGCTCGGTCACCACGTCGCCGTGGCGCTGGTCGGCACGCTGCTCGGCATCCTGTTCGCCTACGGCTTCTTCGGTCCGTTCTCCTCGCTGATGGATCACATCGGCCGCGATGAATCCCAGTTCTACAAGTGCCTGAAGACCACGATCGTCGCCTCCCTGCAGGGCTACGCGCCGCAGGTCGCGGTGGAATTCGGGCGCAAGGCCATCTACTCCAACGAACGGCCGAGCTTCAGGGAACTGGAAGCGCACGTAAAGCAGAAGAAGTAGATCGCGCCGGCGAGCAGGCGGTAACGGGGAGACGCCATGGCGAACGACAACCAGCCGATCATCATCAAGCGGATCAAGAAGGGCGGGCACGGCCATCACGGCGGCTCGTGGAAGGTCGCGTTCGCGGACTTCGTGACGGCCATGATGGCCTTCTTCATGCTGATGTGGCTGCTCGGCTCGACCACCCCCGAGCAGAAGGCCGCCATCTCGGACTATTTCAACAACCCCAGCGCAGTGCCCGGCCCCGGCGGCGCGAGCAACAGCATGATCGAGCACGGCGGGGAGATGGACATCCCCACCGGCGAAGGCATGAACCCTATGCAGCACAACAAGCCCGGCGAGATCGAGACCGAAAGCGACGACGCCAGCGCCGGCAAGGCCACCCTGGAGGACATCACCGCCGAGGAGCTCGAGGAGATGGCCCGCAGGAAGGAACGCGACGAGATGGAATCCCTCCTCGAGGATCTGAAGAAGAGCATCGAGGCGGGCCAGGCGCTGGCCCCCTACAAGGACCAGCTGCTGCTGGACATCACCAGCGAAGGGTTGCGCATCCAGATCGTCGACAAGGAGAACCGGCCCATGTTCGACAGCGGAAGCGCCAACCTGAAGAGCTACACCCAGACCATCCTCAGGGAGATCTCGCGCGTCATCAACAAGTCGGGCAACCGGATCAGCATCTCCGGTCACACCGATCGCACGCCGTTCGCGAGCACCGACGGCTACAGCAACTGGGAGCTGTCCGCCGATCGCGCCAATGCCGCGCGCCGCACGCTGGTGGAGGCCGGATTGGGCGAGGCGAAGATCGGCCGCGTCGTCGGACTGAGCGACTCGGTGCTGTTCGACAGGAAGAACCCCTACAACCCGATCAATCGTCGGATCAGCATCGTGGTCATGAACAAGGACACCGAGAAGGCCGTCTCCGAAGGTGAAGGCGCCGCCGTACCCGAGGCGAACAACACGCCGGCGCCGGGCGCGGCGAAGAGGCCGGCCGCGGATGAGACGAAGAAAAAGACCACGAAGCCATCCGCTGCGAGCGCCACGCGCACGAAGAACGCCGGGAACACCGATGCCTGAGCCGAAGGGCTGACCGCGTATCAGGGTGGCGGTCCAGGCAGCGTGGCTCCTACAACTCGATCTGGTAGCCGACCTCCACCACCCGGTTGACCGGCAACCGGAAGAAGCTCGTCGCGCTCAGGGCGTTGCGCGCCATCACCGCGAACAGCCTGCGGCGCCATCGCATCATGCGCGCCCCATCCGTGGCGACGATGATCGTCTCGCGGCCGAGGAAGAACGTGGTGTCCATCAGGTCGTACCTGAACATGGCCGGATCCACGGCCTCCAGCGCCGCGGGGACGTCGGGCCGCTCGAGGAAGCCGTAGTTCAGCCGCATTCTGTGCAGGCCCATGCCCAGCGTTTCGAACTCCATGCGCTCGCTTGCCGGCACAAGGGGTATGCGCTCCGTCTCCACCGTCAGCAGCACCACCGTCTCGTGCAGCACCTTGTTGTGCTTGAGGTTGTGCAGCAGTGAGCGCGGCACGCCGCCGGAGTCGGCGGTGAGGAACACCGCCGTTCCTCCGACCCGCGTCGGCCCGCCCCCGGCGATGCTGGCCAGGAACAGATCGACGGCGAAGTGCTCCTCGGCGAGCTTGGTCTGCAGGAGATCACGGCCCGTCTTCCAGGTATCCATCGCGAAGTATATGAGCACCGCGAAGACGACCGGCAGCCAGCCGCCGGCGGGGATCTTCAACAGATTGGAGGTGAAAAAGGTGAGATCGATGCACAGGAACGGGATGGCCAGGAGGATCGACGCCGGCACCGACCACTTCCAGACCCGGCGCGCGACGAAGAAAAGGAACAGCGTGGTGGCCAGCATGGTCGTCGACACCGCCACGCCGTAGGCGGCGGCCAGTCTCCCCGATTCGCCGAAGCTGAGCACCAGGCCGAGCGTACCGAGCATGAAGACCCAGTTGATCGCCGGCACGTAGATCTGGCCGATCGCCTTTGCCGAGGTCTGCATGATGGTCAGACGCGGAACGAAACCGAGTTGTATGCCCTGATTGGCGACCGAGAATGCCCCGGAGATCACCGCCTGCGAGGCGATCACGGTGGCGACGGTGGCCAGCGCCACCATCGGCAGCAGACCCCAGGGCGGCACGGCCTGATAGAACAGGCTCTCCAGCACCCCCGGGGAACGCAGCAGCAGCGCGCCCTGGCCGAAGTAGTTCAGGACGAGTCCCGGCAGCACGAGGCCGAACCAGGCATACTGGATCGGCCTGCGGCCGAAATGCCCCATGTCGGCGTAAAGGGCCTCGCCGCCGGTGACGACCAGGAACACGGAGCCCATGACCTTGAACGCCACCCAATGGTTTGCCATGAAAAACGACACGGCGTGGGCCGGATTGAGCGCGCGCAGCACGTGCGGTTCCTGGATGATCTGAGCGATGCCGACGATGCCGAGCGTCGTGAACCACAGCATCATCACCGGGCCGAACACCGCGCCGATCCGCGCCGAACCGTAGCGCTGCGAGAGGTAGAGCACCACGAGGATGGTGACGGCGATCGGGACCACGAACGGCTTGAACAGCGCGGTCTCGACCTCCAGCCCCTCGACCGCGCTCAACACCGAGATGGCCGGTGTGATCATGGCGTCGGCGAACAGCAGCGCGGCGCCGACGAGGCCGAGGAAGATGAACAGCGGCTTGGTGACGGATTCCTTGCGGGTCCGTCCGACCACCAGCGCCGTCAGGGCCAGTATGCCGCCCTCGCCCCGGTTGTCGGCGCGCAGGATGAAGGCCACGTACTCGATGGAGATGACGAGGATGAGCACCCAGAAGATCACCGACAGCACCCCGAGGACGTTGGCCTCGTCGACGGCCAGCGCGTGGTGGGTGGCGAGGAAGCACTCGCGCAGGGCGTACAGGGGGCTGGTACCGATGTCGCCGTAGACGACGCCCAGTGCGCCCAGCATGAGCGCCGACAGGCTGGCCTTGTGGTCGTGACGGCTGCCGCTGTTCACGACCGGCCGCCCGCGCAGTGGGTTCTTGTTTTCGTAACGCGCATCCCGGCAGATGTTGCCCGTACGGCGAACAGCGCCCCGGAGGGAGCGCCCCTTCATGACGCGGCGCAGTATAGATGAATACGGATGGCCTCGCGACTGACCTGTCGCAAGGTGCGGCGCCCCGTCTTGACAGGACCGAAGACAGGCGCGGTGTGAGGCCTCGGCGCGCCGGCTCGACGTTCACCGGGCCGCGCACGCACTTGCCGTAGAACGCGCGCAGGCCCTCCTGCGGCCAACGCGTCCCGGGCCACGCCAGCCGCTGCGCGTCAGCAGGCCGAGCCGGCGCGATCCATGCGTTCGCCGACCTGTGTCAGGTACGTCTCCGCGGCCGCGGCCAGACCCTCGCCGCCGCGCTGCATCTCGAGGCACATCAGCAGGTACTGCAGCCGCCGCCCGGCCGCGCCGCTCGCCGCGCCCGTCGCGACCCGAATCAGCTCGCGCGTGTCGTGTATCTCCCGCCGCAATTCGACCTCACGCGGCAGGAGGCCGGCGTTCTTCAGGATGCGGTACGCGACCCGCAGCTCCTCCGGCACGGTCATGTCCTCATCGAGATCGAGCGGGCGACCGCTGCCCGGCAGGCCGTCGAATTCGCCGCGCTCGATCGCCTCGAGGATGCGCTGCTCGGCCAGCATGTCCAGGATCTGCATGGAGGCAATGGTAACCGCCGCCGGCCCGATCCCGACACCCCGCGCCGCGTCAGCCGGGCAACGCCCGGTTGTGCGGGCGACTTCGCACAGCCCGCGGCGCGCGTTGGCGTAGACTGTGCCCCGGTTCGAACCGCCATTCCAATTTCTTCGAGGAGACAGGCATGTACAAGAGGATCGTGACGATCGCCGCCGCCAGCCTGGTCGTGAGCGGCTGCGGATCCACGCCGACGGAACGCGGCGTGAGCGGCGCAGGCATAGGCGCGAGCGCGGGTGCGGTGCTCGGCGCCGTGACCGGCATGACCGTGCTGCAGGGCGCGGTGATCGGCGCGACCGCCGGCGGGCTGACCGGCGCGCTGACCCGCGAGGACCAGATCAATCTCGGCCGCCCCGCATGGAAGCAGGGTCAGGCGGGCGCTCCCGCACCGGCGGCGGCGCCATCGCAGTATGCCTACTCGGCGCCCTCCACCGTGCGCGAGATCCAGAGCACGCTGAAGAGCCTGGGCTACTACAGCGGTCCGGTCGACGGTATCGCCGGTCCCAAGACCGCCAGCGCGATACGCTCCTACCAGCAGAAAAACGGCCTCCTGGTCGACGGCCGCCCGAGCGCGGACCTGCTCAACCACATGCGCCGGCGCAGCTGATCGCATCGCCGTTCCCGGCGCCTGGTGCGGCGGCAACCCGCCCGCGCTTCCCTCAGACCGACACACTCACGCAGTGCGGCGCCGCCACGGATCCCCCGCACCGCCGTCTGCCGGTGACGATCACCCCGATCATCAGCACCGCCGCCAGCAGCGGGTAGATGGCCGAGTAACGGAACAGCAGCGCCAGGCTGAACACCTCGCGTAGCGGCGCGATGAGAAAGGTGCCGAGGCCCACCCCGGTCATCAACGCCGCCACCAGCACCGAGGATATCCACGCCGTGTCCGAGGGCAGACGCTGCACGGCCTGGCTGATGGTGAGCGGGAAGAAGGCCGAGCACGCCAGGCCTGCCATCGCGTAGGCGCCATGCGCGCCGGCGCTCCCGCGCACCTGCGGCAGGGCGAGGAGAACGGCGATCATCATGAGCGGCAGCACCAGCCAGACGCCGTGCGGCGGCATGCGCAGCACCACGGCGGCGATCAGCAGCCGGCCGGCGGCGAGTGCCGCCCAGAACACCGACAGCGCCGCCGTCGCCACCGACGCCGGCAGTGCGCGATCCTCCTGCAGATAGATGACCGCCCAGTTGCTGAACGTTCCCTCGGCGAAGGCATAGAGCACCGCGATCAGGATGAACGGTGCCGCGATCCGGGAGCGTCTGCCCACCGGCAATGAAGGCCTCGACGTGCTCGATGCATGCGTCCGCGGCTCCTCGAGGCGCGCCACCGCGATCGCCAGGGTGAGGGCCGCCGTGGCCGCGCCCAGCAGCAGCGGGAACTGCCACCAGCCGGCGCGCATGAGGAACGGCGCCGCGATGAGCGGCCCGATCGCCAGTCCGATGCCGAGCGCCGTGTGCAGTGCGACCACCGCCGCGTCGCGCCGCCGCGGAAACAGCAGCACCGGATAGGTGTTGAGCGGCGCGCTCGACAGCCCGAAGCCCCACCCCAGCAGCGCGGTCGCCGCGAGCAGCACGGGGTAGGCCCACTGCGCCGGGACCACTGCGCTCGCTGTCAGCGCGAGCTGCGCCGCCGCGTTGGCGAGCAGCGCAGCAAGCAGGAGCCTTTTCAACGGCATCCGCTTGGCGAGTTCGCCGCCGGCGAGCGCGGCCACCGTCGTGCACAGCACCTGCGGCAGGAACAGCGAGCCGTACCCGCCATCGGTGAGCATCAGCGAGTGCTTGAGCGCGGTGCTGAGCGCCGGCACCGACACCAGCATCAGGCCCTGCAGCAGCCCGGCTGCGTAGATGAGCAGGGTCACCGCACCCGACACCCTTCCCGCCCCGGCCTGCATTGCGCGCGGCATGATCACGCCGCGCTCAGCAGGTGCCGATCGTGCTCGCGCCAGAACAGCGGGATGTCGCGGCGATGCTGGCGCAGAACGAGATTGGCGATGAGCCCGGTCCAGCCGGTCTGGTGCGCGGCGCCGACCCCCTGGCCGGTGTCGCCGTGAAAATACTCGAACATCAGCAGCAGGCCCTTCCAGTGAGAGCGATCCTGGAACGGACTGTCGGCCGTGTAGGCGGCGATCCGGCCGGACGCGTCGCGGCGGTAGAGATTCACCAGGCGGTCGCAGATGAGGCTGGCGATCTCCTGGAGGTTCAGCTCCCTGCCGCCCAGCGCCGGCACCGGCACGCGGAAGTCCTCGCCGTGGTAGCGGTGGAACTTCTCCAGCGCCTGCACCAGTGTGTAGTTGGTCGGCATCCACACCGGGCCGCGCCAGTTGGAATTGCCGCCGAACAGTCCGCTCGTGGATTCACCCGGTATGTACTCGATGAGGGCCTGGCCGACGCCGGGCAGCTCGCCGAGATCGCGATGCGTGGCGTGCAGGCGGCTGACGCTGCGTACGCCGTAGGGCGAGAGGAACTCCTCCTCGCTCAACAGCCGGGCGAGGATCCGCCGCAGCTGCGGCGCCGTCACCAGCGAGAAGATGTGTTCCTGGCGGGCGTTGACGGTGTGCGGACAGGCCGACACGCAATGCCCGCGGAAGCGCCCGCCGGCGTGCGACTCGAGCAGCCGCCGGAATCGCGGCACGTTCGCGAGCAGGCGCTCGTCGATGACCTCCACGGCGAACAGTGGAATGAGACCGACCCAGGAATAGACGTCGATGTGGTGGCAACGGTCATCCGGCGTGACCAGCAGGTCCTGGAAAAAGCCCTTCTCCTCGTCCCAGAGCGAAAGCGCCCCGCCGCTGTAGCCGGCGATGGCGTTGGCGATCGCCAGGAACTGCTCGAAGGTCTGGATCGCCACATCCTCGCAGTCGGAGTCCTCGGTGGCCAGCTCCAGCGCCATGACCGTGACATTGAGCGCGAACATCGCCATCCAGCCGGTCGCGTCCGCCTGCTTCAGCGAGTGCCCCGGCGGGAGCGGCTGCGAACGATCGAACACCGAGATGTTGTCCAGGCCGAGGAAGCCGCCCTCGAAGACGTTGTGACCGTCGCGGTCCTTGCGATTGATCCACCAGGCGTAGTTCAGCAGCAGCTTGTGGAAGACGCGTTGCAGGAAATTGCGATCGCCCTTGCCGCGCTGGATGCGCTCGGCGCGGAACACCTTCAGCGCCCCCATCGCGTGCACCGGCGGATTGGCGTCGCCGAAGGCCCACTCGTACGCGGGGATCTGTCCGTTCGGGTGCAGGTAGGTCTCCCGCAGCACGAGCTCGATCTGCTCCTTGGCGAAATCGATGTCCACCAGCGCCAGCGCGGCGCAGTGGTAGGCCAGGTCCCAGGCGGCGAACCAGGGGTATTCCCACTTGTCGGGCATCGAGATCACGTCGTGCGCCCGCAGGTGCTGCCAGGCGCGGTTACGGCCACGCCGGCGCTCGGACGGCGGCGTGATGCGATCGCCCTGCAGCCAGCGGCTCACGTCGTAGTGGAAGAACTGCTTGGACCAGATCATGCCGGCGAGGGCCTGGCGTACGATGCGGGCATCCTCGCCGGGGGCACCCGGCAGCAGATCGGCGTAGAACGCATCGGCCTCCTCGCGCCGCACGCTGACGACGTTGCAGTTGCGCGCAAACGGCGAGGGCAGCGAACGGGCGCTGAGGATGAGCTCCACCGTGCGGGAACCGCCGCCCTCCACGCCGAGGCGGTGCCAGGCGGCGAACTTGGTGCCCTGGCCGGCCGGGTTCACCGCCCCGCGATCGTTGTCGACGACGCGCCGGTGGAAGGCATCCTTGACGAATGGGCCTGCGTTCGGCGCCGACCACAGGCGCTCGGCGTTGCTCTCGTTGTCGGTGAACAGCGACTCGGCGGTCTCGCGTCCGTAGAGGTAGTAGCCGCCCAGCGTCGCGTGCACGGCCGCCACCGCCCACTGCGCGCCCCGCGGCGCGGGGAGCGCCTGGAGCACCGGTCGCTCGCCGGCGGGTTCGCCCCAGCCCCAGGTGTTGCGGAACCACAGCGTCGGCAGCAGGTGCAGCGTGGCGCCGTCGGCGCCGCGATTGTGAGCCGTGATGCGCGCGTGCACGCAATCCGGCGTGGCCTTCGCGTACTCCACCTCGATATCCCAGTAACGATCCTCGTCGAACACGCCCGCATCGAGCAGGCCGTACGGCGGCTCGTGCCGCGAGCGCCTGCGGTTCTCGCTCACCAGCCGTGCGTACGGATATTCGGCCTGCGGATACTTGTAGAGGTATCGCAGGTAGCTGTGCGACGGAGTGGCGTCGAGATAGAAGTAGTACTCCTTGACGTCTTCGCCGTGATTGCCCTGGTTGCCGGTCAGTCCGAAGGCGCGCTCCTTGAGCATCGGATCGCGGCCGTTCCAGAACGCCAGCGCCAGGCAGAGACGCTGTTCCTCGTCACAGATCCCGGCCATGCCGTCCTCGTTCCAGCGATACGTCCGCGATCGCGCCCGGTCGTGATCGAAGGACTCCCAGGCATTGCCATGCGGACTGTAGTCCTCGCGCACGGTGCCCCACGCGCGCTCGGCCAGATACGGTCCCCACAGCCTCCAGTTCTCCGAGCCCTGCCGCTGCGCCTCGAGTCGCTGCCGTTCCGCCACCACGCTGACCGCGCCTGTCGTCTTCACGTTGCCGTCCTCCACTTGCCCGGTTGTCTTGATCTCGAACGCCGCCGCGCCTCAGGCGCCCGCCGCCAACGCGACGTCTTGCCGCCGCGTGCGTTGCTGGCGCGCGCGCTCCAGCCGCCACCACGCCTCCAGCACGCAGGCCACCGACCACGCCTGCGTCGGGGCGCCGCGCGGCGCGAACGGCGCCTCGCCGTCGAAGATCTCGCTGACGGTCCCCAACCCGGCGTCGAGCAGGTGCGCGCGCATGCCTTCCAGCCGCGCCTGCGCGGCCCCGGCATTGCCGTGCACGCGGAACTCGGCAAGCGCATAGTGACCGAGCAGCCACGCCCACACCGGGCCCTGGTGATAGCGGCTGTCGCGCTCCCACGGCCCGCCCTCGTAGCGCGGCTGGAAGTCCGCCTCGCCCGCGGCCAACGATCGCAGGCCGAGACCGCATAGCAGCTCGCTGTAGCACTGCTTGACGATCTGGCCCTGCATGAAGGCGTCCAGCGGACTGTGCGGCAGGCTCACCGCGAGGATCTGGTTCGGGCGGACGCGGCCGTCGTCGCCGTCCGGCCCGTCTATCACGTCGAACAAACCGCTCTCGTCCTCCTTGGCGTAGCGCCGGAACCCCGCGCGCACCCGCTCGGCCAGTTGGCGGTACGGCAGCGCGGACTGCTTGAGCTCATCGCCGAAGTCCGCCATTGCGCGCAGGGCGTTGTACCAGAGGGCATTGATCTCAACGGGCTTGCCGGTGCGCGGGGTGACCACCCAGTCGCCGAGCTTGGCGTCCATCCAGGTCAGCTGCACGCCGGGTTCGCCCGCGCGCAACAGTGCGTCGGCCTCGTCCATGCCGATGCCGTATCGCGTCCCCCGGCAATGGGCGTCGATGATCCCCTGCAGCACCGGCCAGGCCCGCGCCAGCGCCGCGCGATCGCCGCTCGCCTCGACGTAGGCGCACCAGGCCTCGATGTACCAGAGCGCCGCGTCGACGGTGTTGTATTCCGCCACCGCGCCGCTGCCGGGGAAGACGTTCGGCAGCATGCCGCGGTCCACGAACCGCGCGAAGGTCCCGAGTATCCGTCGCGCACTGTCGTAGCGCCCGGTCGCCAGGCACAAGCCCGGCAGGGCGATCATCGTGTCGCGGCCCCAGTCTCCGAACCAGGGATAGCCCGCGATCACGGACTCCCCGTCCGGAAGGTCAGGCAGCGGCCGGGCGACGAGAAAGCTGTCGGCCGCGAGCACCAGCTGCCGCACCCACGACGGCGCATCGTGCAGCTCCGGCAGCTGCACCCGCGCGCGCTTCAGCACGCTGGCGTCGTGACCCTGGAAGCGCCGCATCGCCTCTTCCAGGTACGGCGAGGCATCGGCACTCAGGCTCGCGACCAGCCCCACCCACTCGCCCGGGTGCAGATCGAGCGCGGCGTGCGCGACGCAGAGGTGATTGTCGTCCGCCGGCAGACCGCGCTCGCGCTCGATCGGCAGCTCGAAGTGCTCGTACCAGGTGCGGTCCGGGGCCAGCGTGCCGCCGCGGGTCTGCACGTGCAGCGTGAATGCCGGCGTGTCGTGCGTCTCGGGCATGCACACGCGCAGGCTGCGCGCCGGCGCGCCATCGGCGAGGATCTCCGGACGCAGGGCATGCGCGCCGGTGAGGTGGTGATGGTCGCGCGCGTTCGCCAGCAACCGGGCCGAGAGTCGCAGCGGCCGCGCCTGGAAATGGCGCGCCGCGTCGTGCAGCCGATAGGCAACGTATACGGTGTCCGCGCCGTGCTCCAGCCACACGCGCATCTCGACCTCGGCGCAGCCGATGCCGTATCGCCACACCGGCATGCGGCCTTCGAGATGAATCGATTCCAGGTGCAGGTAGCCCCTCGGATCGACGGCACCTCCCGCCCAGCGATTGGCGTACAGCGGCCATTGGCGCTCCCCGTCGACGACGGTGGCGTCGATCTTCGTGAGCAGGAGCCTGCGCCCCAGCGGCGGGCTGAGCGGCGCGATCAGCAGACCGTGATAGCGCCGGGTCAGCGTGCCGGCCACGGTCCCGGCGGCATACGCGCCGCGCCCGTTCGCCAGCCACCACTCGCGCCGCTCGGCCTGCGCGAGGTCGTCGCAGACCCCGCGCCCCAGCCGCACGTGATTCGTCCACGCCACCGCGCTCATGAGAGCCTCCTGTGTTCGCTCAGCCTATCGGCCACGCGCATGGCCCAGGCATAAATGGTCAGCGACGGATTCACGCGACTGGATCGCGGCAGCACGCTGCCGTCGACCACGTAGAGATTCTCCATGCCGTGCACGCGGCCGTTCGCATCGACCACGGAACGGCGCGGATCGCGCCCCGCGACCAGCGTCCCGCAGGCGTGGGCGGTGCCGGCGAGGCCGATCCGCCGCCCCACGCCGAGCAGGCCCGCCTTGAGCAGTGCGCGCCGGAAGCTCGCGACCACGTGCGCGTGCTCGCGCAGCGCCTCCGGCGTGCGCCGCGGGTCGTAGTCCAGCCGCGGCAGGCGCGCGCCTGCGCCCTCCGCGATCACACGGTTGTCCGGGTGCGAACCGTCCTCGGTCTGCAGGAAGAACCCGTAGGCGTGCTCGGCGAGCGGGCGTGCTGCCCGTCGCGGCAGGCCCGAGGGCAACAGCGAGGCGATGACGTCGCTGCCGAAGCCGAGCGGTTGCACGCTGCTGTGCGGAAAACGCTCGCTCAACCAGAACACCGTCTTGCGGATCGCGTCGGTCTTGCGCGAGGGCGAGAAGGCGAGCACGGCGGTGAGCAGGTGCCGCTTGAAGTAGCGCCCCACCCACGGCGCGCAGGGCAGCCGATACGCGAGATCGGTGCCGCGCAGGTAACGCTGCAGCAGGCGCGGGGAATGCAGCGCACCCGCGGCGAGCAGCACGCGCTCCGCGGAGATCCTCCGCCCGTCGGCGCACTGCGCGCCGCGTACGCGCCGGGGCGATGAGCGGTCCGCGATCAAGTGCTCCGCGGGCTGGCCGGTGATGACCGTCAAGCGGGCCTGCGCCGGAATGCGATCGAGCAGCGCCGTCTGCGCGTCGGCCTTCAGACCGCGCGCGGACGCGAAGCCGTCGAAGTGCGTGGCCTCGTGACGATCCTCCAGGATCTGGGGAGCCAGCCCGAGCGGCAGCGGCGCGGGCCGCCACGCCGAGCCGTTCATCCGGCGGCTGACCTCGGCAATGTCCGGCTCGGCGGCAAACGCGCGCACGCCGAGCAGGCGCTCGACCTCCTCGTAGTACGGCGCCAGATCCTCGTAACCGATCGGCCACGGCAGGCACTGAAACGCCGCCTCGCCCTCGAACTCGCTGCGGTCATGGCGCAGCAGCGCCGCGCCGTACCACTTGGTCTTGCCGCCGAGATTGAAGTATTCCTCGGGCTCGAAGTGCCGATCGTCCCTGTCGAGCCAGGTCTCCGCGCTCCTGAATTCGCCGCGCCGGATGACTCGCTCCATGTCCAGCGTCGAGCCGTCCGTGGGCAGGGCCCTGCCCTTCTCCACCAGCGCCACGCGCCGCCCCGCGCGCGCCAGCACGTATGCGGCGGCGCTGCCGCCGGCGCCGGAACCCACGATGATGTCGTCGAAGTCGGTCATGTGCGTTTTGCTCGCGTTTCGCGTCTCGTGATTCGTGATTCGTGATTCGTGGGTGAGGCTCCCCCAATCACCAATCACCAATCACCATCATCAGTAGATCGCCGCCGGCGAGATGACGGCCGCCGTCGAACCGCGCGTGCGCGCATGGGTGACGACGAACAGGAACTCGTAGACCTTGCGCGCGGCGATCTTCTCGGTCGCGACGTTCTCCAGGCCGAACAGTCCGCAGTTCACGTACATGGTCTGCGGCACGAGAAATGGCCGCTCCGGATCCTCGCCGGGCACCGGTCCGATGCTCCAGGTGTCCGCACCCAGCACCGCGATGCGCCGCGCGTACAGCCATTCGATGAGATCCATCCCGGGGCCGGGCTCGCCGGCCAGGAACGCGGCGGCGTCGACGTTCCAAAGTCCGCCCCAGCCGGTGTGCAACAGCACGGCGTCGCCGGCCTGGATCTGCACGCCCTGCGCCGCGAGCGCCGCCTCCACGTCGGCGACGGTGATGACGTAACCGGGATCCAGGCGCACCACGCCGCTGGACGCGGCGACATCGACCAGCACCCCGCGCGTGATGATTGGCGGCACCGTCTCCATGCCGAACCGGTTCAGCCCGTACGCCTCGACGATGTCGCGCGCGCGCCAGCCGTTGTAGAAGCGATCGCCGGTCTGGATGTGGCCGATGGAATCCAGCTGCGTGCCCACCTGGAAGGTACCCGCCTGGATCTCGGTGATCCAGTTGATCCGGTTCCTGCCCCAGCCACCGGCATCGGCGTCGGCGCGGCGCAGATTGGTGTACGGCGCCGAGGCATCGACCGTCTGGTGCCAGTACCGGCCGGGGAACTTCGGCGTGTGGTCATCGAGAATGCGTCCGAGGTCCACGGTGATGCCACGTCTTACGAGCCGCACCGCCGCCGCGATCACCGCCGGGGTGATCTCGTTGAGCGTGCCGATCTGATCGTCCGCCCCGTAGCGGCTGGGCCACCACGGCCGCACGCCGTCGGGCAGGCCGCTATGATCGCTGCGCGAGTCGGAGGCGACGAACTGCGGGCTCTCCATGTCGACTGCGCGCGCAGCGGGCGCGTGCAGCATCGCCGCGAGCACGCACGCACGCAGCAGCACGCCGCGGCGGGAGGTTGGGGACCCGCGGGCGGCGCGGCGACGCAGGCGGCCGGTGCGTTCGATCATGGTCACGTCCGATGCGGCCGATCCGGCTCAACCGCCGTTTTCGAAACCGGGATACAGCGTCATGCCGCCATCGACATAGAGCGTCGCGCCGGTGACGTAGTCGGACTCGTCGGAGGCGAGCCACACGGCGGCCCTGGCGATGTCGTGCGTGACGCCGACGCGCCCGTACGGGATGAGCTGCAGCAGCTCCGCCTCCTTCTCCGCCGTGCTCCAGGCGCTGTGATTGATCGGGGTCTTGATCGCCCCGGGCGAGATGCTGTTGACGCGGATCTTGTGGGCCGCGAGCTCCTGCGCCATGGTCTTCATCAGCATCATCACCCCGCCCTTGGAGGCCGCGTAGTTGGCGTGCCCCGCCCAGGGGATCACGTCGTGGACCGAGGAGACGCAGACGATCTTCCCGGCCGAGCTCGACAGCGACGACGTCACCCCGCGGCGGATGAACTCGCGTGCCGCCTCGCGCGCGCAGAGGAACTGACCGGTGAGATTCACGCGTATGACCGTGTCCCAGTCCTGCAGGGACATGTCCACGAGCGCCGAGTCCTTCTGCAGGCCGGCGTTGTTGACCAGGATCTCCAGACCCCCGAGCTCCTCGATGGTCTGCTCGAACATGGCCCGGACCTGGTGCTCCTGGCTCACGTCGGCCTGGATGGCGATCGCCTCGCCACCGCTGTCCTTGATCTTCCGCACCAGGCGCTGCGCCTCATCGGGTCGGCTCACGTAGTTGATCACCACGCGCGCGCCCGCGGACGCCAGCCCCTCGACAATCCCGGCGCCGATGCCGGAATTGGCACCGGTCACCAGCGCCCGCTGTCCCTCGAGCACCCGCCGTCCGCCGGTTTCAGCCGTGACCTTCAACGCGACATTCATATCGGAACTCCTCAGGCAGGACATATCTCTGGGTGCTCACGTGCGCGTCCCGAAACGATTGCGCAGCAGCCGATCGCATGACAGGGCGCCTGGTCCGTGCAGCACGAGCACCAGGAGCATCAGTCCCCAGACCTTGTGCTGGGCAATTCCGGCGGCGTTCAGATCGGGATAGGAGACCACGGCGATGATGTTGAAGACGAACAGCACCGCGGCGGCCAGCCTGCCACCGAGCCCGAGTGCCAGCAGCGCCGGGAAGAACAGCTCGGTGAAGGTGCCGGCATAGGCCGCCGGGGCCGGGGGGAGCAGCGGCACCCTGTATTCGTACTCGAACAGCTGCAGCGTCGTCTGCCAGGACTGCGCCTTGGCGAGGCCCGATGCCCAGAACACGTTGGCCACGTACACTCGCAGCGCGAGATCGGCCAGCGGCGATGCCGCCTGCAGCAGGTCCGCCGCCTTCGCGTACAGCTCCGCGACCCGAGCCGCCAGTGATCGCCGCGCTCCGACCGGGGTCATCATCGGTGTTGCCATGGATGTCATCATGTGCGCTCCTCTCTTCAGTCCTCGTTCAATAGTGGAAACCGCAAATCGTGTGGCGCGCGACGTGACTGCGCAGCGCGGTGGTGACGCACAGCCCCGGTTCGGTGGCGAGCGCGCTCTCGCAGGCGTAGCGCATGTTCCGGCCCTGCCCGAGCTGGTACAGCAGCGTGAACTCGCCAGGGCTCAGCCGCTCGATCTCGATCTCCGTATCGCGCCGGATGACGAGCAGCAGATCGCCGCCCTCCGCCAGCGACACCTGCGGGTCGCCGGCGTAGCCGGGCTGATTGGTCTGCCAGATCCGCAATGCCGGATACGAGGAGGCGATCAGGCGCGCGCTCGGGTGGAGCGCGAATCGCAGCTCCTCGTAGCGGCAGCGCGGGACCCCGGCGAGGGCCTCCAGGTTCATGCGGCGAGGCTCCGCGGCGAGCTGGGCCTCGCGCATCAGCCGCTCCAGGCGCGCGACATCGGGCAGATACGGAAGCGCCTCCAGCTCGGCGATCGTCTCCAGGAATGAAGGAAACTCCGCGCCGTAGTCGATCAGGTTGCCGGTGCGCGACGGATAGTCGCGCACGTAGCGCAGCGCCAGCGCCTGGAAATACTCCGCGCCCAGCAGCCGCACCACGACCGGATAGCCGCTCTCGAGCGCGCCCGTCAGCGTCGCCCTGACATTGTTGCGGTAGACGCGCAGCCGCCGCGCCGCCGGTGCCGTACGCGTCCGCAGGCAATCGAGCCGCTCGACCTCGCCGGCCTGCAGGATGGCCACAGCCATGGTCCGTTGCAGATTACGCAGCGAGAGCATGACGATCCTCCCTGGCGCGGTCGGCGCGCGCGGCCTCTTCGAGCAGCACCTCCAGCGCGGGCAGAGCGGTATCCCATTCGATGAGCGCGGGCGCATCGGCGAATCGCCGCGCAGACAGCTCGAAGAGCTGCCAGACCGGCGCGCTCACCGGCCGATCATGCGTATCGATGAGGATCATGCCGTCCGGGGTGTTTCTGGCGGTGTGCCCCGCCAGGTGCATCTCGCCGACGAACTGCGACGGGATGCCCTGCACGTAATACGCGGCATCGAAGGCGTGATTGCAGGAGGAGACGTAGACATTGTTGACGTCGAGCAGAATGCCGCAGCCGCTGTGCGCCGCCACCGCGGCGAGGAACTCCCACTCGGGCATCGTCGAGTGCGAATACTCGACATAGCTGGAGAGGTTTTCGATCAGAATGCGCCGGCCGAGATAGTCCTGCACGCGCTCGATGCGCTCCGCGACGTGCCGCACCGCCTCCTCCGTGTACGGCAACGGCAGGAGATCGTGGAAGTATCGGCCGTCCACCGAGCTCCAGCTCAGGTGTTCGGAGACCAGCCTCGGGGAATAGCGATTGACCAGGGCCCGCAGACTCTCCAGGTGCGCCATGTTCAGAGGGTCGGTCGAGCCGAGAGACAGGCCCACGCCGTGCAGGCTCACCGGGTAGTCGCCGGCGAGCGCATCGAGCACCGCCCGCGGCCGGCCGCCGGCGCCGAAATGGTTCTCGCTGTGCACCTCGAGAAAGCCGACCGGCGGACGCCGCGCCAGCATGGCGTCGTAATGCTCGGCGCGCAGGCCGATCCCGCTCGCCGGCGGGATCGGCCGTGCCGATGCGGATCGTTTGGAGGAATCCGGCATCGCTGCCATCTCCGCTCAGGGCTTCGGCGTCAGCGAGGCGCCCACGATGCGCTCGCAGGTGCCAGTCGGCAGATAGATCCACGCGTCGACCTGACCGTCGGTCGTGCTGTGGCCCGAGCAGGCATTGCTGGCCGTCTGACAGTCGTTCTTGCCGGCCTTGATCACGCCGTAGCACTTCTCGGAGGCCTTGTCGGCGGCCACGGCGGCGTTGCCGACACCCAACGCCAGCAGCGACAGCACTGCGGTCTGCACTACACGATTGCTCTTCATGGTTGCTTTCTCCTGGATCTTGCAGTCTGTTGGTCGCGCACCGCGTTGAGCGCGCTTGGCGGAGGGATGGCAACCGCTGTGCCACTCGCGAGGATGATCGGAAAGGCGTTGCCGGGCCAATGAGTTATGCAACGCATGGACGCCGCGCGCAGTGGCCGAGTGCCGCAGCATCCGGCGGCCTCCGCAGGATATCGCGGGCCCGATCCCGCGGCGCATCCCCGGGGTCCCGCTACGGCCCGCAACGGCGGCGGGCAGGCGTGCGGTTGCTGGCCGGTCGGTTCCCTGCAGCAGGACCGCGGCCGGGCATCGACGACCGGGAGGCTCCACAGAAACTGACATCCATCGTCGCACCTTCGTCTTTTACGATGTCTCGCACTTCGCATACTCCGTCTCATTGCGGTCATAATGCGGACAATTGCCGCATCGGCGAGGCCGCGCACAGGCAGGGAGAAGACGGTGAGACACCTCAACTACAAGCATCTGCACTACTTCTGGGTGGTCGCCAAGGAAGGTGGCATCGCCAACGCGTCGAAGGTCCTGTTCCTCACGCCGCAGACGATCAGCGGCCAGCTGAGCGCGCTCGAGGAGCAGGTCGGTGAGAAGCTGTTCGCGCGCCACGGCCGGCGCCTGCATCTGACCGACGTCGGGCGACTGATCTTCCAGTACGCCGACGAGATGTTCCGGCTCGGCACGGAGCTGAAGGACGTGCTCTCCGGCCGGCTGCCCGGCGGCGTGCAGGCATTCACGGTGGGCGTCTCGGATGCCGTGCCCAAGATCCTCGCCTACCGGCTGCTCGAGCCGGCGCTGCACCTGGAGAACAAGCTGCGCGTGGTCTGTCACGAGGGGCGATTCGACGAGCTCCTGGCGCAGCTCTCGGTGCACAAGCTGGACCTCATCATCGCCGACGCGCCCGTGTCCCAGGGCCTGCATCTGAAGGTCTACAACCACGCCCTGGGTGACAGCGGCATCTCGTTCTTTGCCGCCCGCAAGATCGTGCAGCGGCTGAAAGGCAGGTTTCCGCAATCGCTGAACGGCGTGCCGATACTCATGCCCGGCACGAACTCCAACCTGCGGCGCATGCTGCAGCAGTGGCTGGAGCAGGAGGAGATACGCCCGCAGATCGCCGCGGAGTTCGAGGACCCCGCGCTCATGAAGGTCTTCGGCGAGGCCGGGGTCGGCGCCTTCGTGGCGCCCACCGCGATCGAAAAGGAAGTGATGCGGCAGCACGAAGTACAGGTGGTCGGCCGCACCGAAGAGCTGCGTGAGCAATACTACGCCGTGTCCGCCGAGCGTCGCATCAAGCACCCCGCCGTGCTCGCCATCAGCGAGGCGGCACGCCGGCGATTCAGCATCTAGGGTCCCGCACGGCGATGCGCGCGGCGAATCGCCGTAGCGGCTCAGTTCAGCGCCGAGTACAGGCGGCTGCGGAATTGCTTGACGAGCGGACCGACGCCACCCAGCAGAGCGAAGACCTCCACCATCGCCTTGCGCGCCGCATCGTCGCCGAACTTTCGATCGCGGCGCACCACGCCCAGCAGGTATTCCAGCGCCATTTCGTGCGCGCCTTCCAGCGCGCTGCGGATGCCGAGCAGATACTCCGCCTCGCTGTCCTTCGGATTGCCCTCCAGGCGCGTCAGCAGTGTCGCGGTGTCCGGCGCGCCGGCTACGAGGCTGCCGAGGCGTATGGCGGCCAGCAGCCGGCCGGCATCGGCCTCCTTGAGCCGGTCCTCGGACAGATCCTTCAGTACCGTCTCGGCGGCCGCATAATCGCCCTCGGCCACCAGCAGCTCGGTGAGCTGCAGGACGATCGCCGCGTCGCCTGGCGTGCTCGTGAGCATGGCGCGCAGTTCGGCGATCGCGCGCGCCCGGTCCTCGGGCGGCACCGCCGGCATCGGCGGCGGGATCTCCGGCTGCGCCACGCGCGGCGCGATCTGGTGCTTCTCCAGCAATGCGCGGATGGCGTTCTCCGGCTGCACGCCGACGAACCCGTCGATGATCTGCCCGTCCTTGATGAGCACCACCGTGGGCAGGCTGCGGATGCCACATTGCATGGCTATCTGCTGGTTCTCGTCGGTGTTGACCTTCGCGAGCGCGAATGCGCCGCCGAAGTCGGCTGCAAGCTTGGCGAGAACCGGCATGAGCGCCTTGCACGGCGCGCACCACGCGGCCCAGAAATCCACCAGCACCGGCGTCTGCATCGAGCGCAGCAATACCTCCTGCTCGAAGCTGCGATCGGTCACCTCAATGATGTGTTCGGTCTCGGCCATCGCGGCACCCTGTGATCAAACCGGGGCAGTATACGGGAGTTCACGCGGCTTGCGGATGGGCGCCGGCGGCGCCCGCCCGGGCATGGAGGCGCGCGATCCGGTAGACTCCCTGTCATTGCGCGTCATCGACGCCGCGCACGGCCACTGCTCCCGTCTCCCGCCCATGCCTTCATGCCGACGCCTTGCCACCGCTTCCTCGCCCTGATCCTGTTGTCGCTGATCTGGGGCTACAGCTGGGTCATCATCAAGATCGCACTCGATTACGCCGACCCGTTTTCCTTCAGCGCGCTGCGCGTGGCATTCGGCGCTCTGTGCCTGTTCGTGGTGCTGCCGCTGAGCGGCCGCAGCCTGAAGCCCCTGCGTGTGCCGGAGCTCATGGCTCTCGGCGTGATGCAGACCGGCGGCTTCGTGGGGCTGAGCATGTGGGCCGCCGCCGGAGGCGCGCCGGGAAGAACCGCCGTGCTGGTCTTCACCATGCCTTTCTGGGCCATGCTCCTCGCGTGGCTGTACCTGAAGGAGTCTGTCCAGCGGTACCAGTGGGTGACCGCGCTCATCGCCGGCGCCGGACTCCTGCTGGTGCTGCAGCCATGGACCGTCACCGGCCACACGCAGGGCAAGATGCTGGCGGTGGCCTCGGGATTCGTCTGGGCGGTGAGCGCCGTGATGGTCAAGCGCATGCAGGCGCGCGCGCCCATGGACCTGCTGTCCATGACGGCCTGGCAGATGCTGTTCGGCTCCGTGCCGCTGGCGGCCATCGCCGCGCTCAACCCCGGCATGCACGTGCAGTGGACGATGTCCTTTTCTCTCGCGCTGGCCTTCAATGCCATCGCCACCACCGCGATCGGCTGGTGGCTGTGGCTCTACGTGCTCAGGGTGCTGCCCATCGGCACCGCCGGCATGAGCACCTTCGCGATCCCGGTGATCGCCATGCTCGCCTCATGGCTGCAACTCGGCGAGCAGCCGAATACGGTGGAGCTCGCCGGGCTGGTGCTGATCGCCGCGGCGCTGCTCATTCTGACGCTGATCGCGCTGCGACAGCACCGCGAGGTGATCGCCCCGGTCGGCCAGGAATGAATGGAAGGATTCGCGGGGTTCCGGGGCGCTGCCTTGCCGAGGCGCGCCATTTCCCCTTCCGGCACCACCGACTCTGCGAAGGCGTAGACCTATCGGCTTCGATCAGCTGGCGGAGGTGGAGGCCTCGGCGGCGGGGCGCGGGCGTCGGATGCCGAGCTTCTGCATCCGGTATCGCAGCGTGCTCGGCTCCATCCCGAGTATGCCGGCTGCACCGCGCTTGCCTTCGATGATCCACTCGGTGAGCTGCAGCACCTCGCGTATGTGCTCCGTCTCGACATCCTCCAGGGTGCGCAGCGGCCGGACCCCGTTCCCCTCAGGCGGCGGGATCGCCGATGACTCGAGCGCGGGCACCTCCACCACCTCGCCGGCAGCGATCACCGCGGCGCGCTCGATGATGTTCTGCAGCTCGCGGATGTTGCCCGGCCAGTGGTAGGCCCGCAGCCGCTTCAGCGACATCGCATCGACGCCAATGAAGCGCCGTCCGAGCTTGCGCGCGAGCGCGCCGAGGAAGTGATCCACCAGTGCCGGGATGTCCTCGCGCCGCGCTCGCAGTGGCGGGACGTCGATCGGGAACACGTTCAGGCGATAGTAGAGATCCGAGCGGAAGGTGCCGGCCTTGACCATCTCGCCAAGATTGCGATTGGTGGCGGCGATGACCCGCACGTCGACCTTGATGACGCGGCTGCCGCCCACCCGCTCGAATTCCTGCTCTTGCAGCACGCGCAACAGCTTGGCCTGAGCCGGCGGCGTGAGCTCGCCGACCTCGTCGAGAAACAGCGAGCCGCCGTCGGCCATCTCGAAGCGGCCCTTACGCTGCTGCAGCGCGCCGGTGAACGCGCCCTTCTCGTGCCCGAACAGCTCGCTTTCGACGAGCTCGCTCGGCAGCGCCGCGCAATTCATCTTCACCAGCATCCGGTCGCAGCGATCGCTGGCGGCGTGGATGGCGTGCGCGATGAGCTCCTTGCCGGTGCCGGTCTCGCCGGTGATGAGCACGCTGGTGTCGGATCGGGCGACGGTCCCGATGAGCGCGTGCAGCTCGCGGAGCTGCGGCGACTCGCCGATGAGACGCCGGAACTGCCGCGGGCCGGTCATCTCCTTGCGCAGGAACACGTTCTGCTCCTCGAGCCTCGCCAGTTGCGCGCGGGCGCGCATGCGCTCGTTCACGTCGCGCAGGATGACGGTGTAGAGGCGCTGCCCGCGCGACTCGAAGGAGGACACGGTCACCTCCACCGGGAACTCCTCGCGGTTGGCGCGCAGCGCGCTGACACCCTCTGGCGCCCACAGCTCTGCGCCCGGCTTGCCGCCATCGCCGAGCGCGCCGACGTACCGATCCAGCAGCGCCCGAAAAGGCCTGGACAGGAAGCGATCGAACGGCTGGTCCATGGCCCAGCCGGCCGCGCACCCGAAGATGCGCTCGGCCGCGGGGTTGAACAGGCGGATGCGCCGATCGGTATCGAAGGCGATGATGGCGTCCATCGCCGAGGAGAGGATCTGCGAAAGCCGCTCCTCACTCGCCGCCAGGGCCTCCTCGAAGCACTTGCGCTGCATCTCCGCGCAGGCGCGCGCACCGAAGATCCGGAAGATGTCGATATACGCCGGCGAGGGATGGAGCGGTTCGGTGTGCATGATCGCCAGATGACCCATCACCTTGCCGTCGATCGCCTTCATCGGGACGGCGACATAGCTGCTCACGCCCATCTCGCCGAGCTCGTGATGGTCGGGGAAGGCCGACTGCACGTCCCGCGGATAGCACACCACGTCGCCGCCCAGCACCTGCTCGCACGGCGAACCGGGCAGCGCATAGTCGCCCGCGTCGAGCACGACCTTCCCGCCGTCCCAGAACGCCAGCGTGGAGGCGGTCTGTTGGTCAGGGCTGAACTCGGCCACGAAGACGTACTTCACGTTCAGCGCCTGCGCGACGCCGGGCAGCAGCGCGTGCAGGAAATCCGCGCCCGTCAACGCGGCCGTGCCCGCCACGACGTGGCGTATGACGGCGTCCGCATCCGGATCGTTCGTATTCAGGGTCACACGAGATGATCTCCCACGACGTCCCGCGGCACGTCAGGCCTGTTCGTCGCGCTTCGGCCGTTGGATGCCGAGCCGCCGCATCCGGTAACGCAGGGTGCTCGGTTCCAGCCCGAGTATGGCGGCCGCGCCCCGCCTGCCTTCGATGACCCAGTTGGCCAGCGCCAGCACACCGGCGATGTGCTCGGCCTCCACCTCCTCGAGCGGGCGCCGATCGACGCTCGCGGCGCACTCGCCCGTGTCCTCGCGCTGACCCAGCTCGGGCACGGACGCGTGCGCCCCGCTCGCGAGAATCACCGCCCGTTCGACGACGTTCTGCAGCTCGCGCACGTTGCCCGGCCAGTCGTAGGACCGCAGCCGCTGCAGCGAGGCGGCGTCGAAGTCGGCCACCTCCCTGCCGAGCTTGCGCGCGACCGTGCGCAGCATGTGGCGCGCGATGGTCGTGATGTCCGCGCCGCGCTCGCGCAGCGGCGGCACGACCACCGGGAACACGTTCAGGCGGTAGTAGAGATCGGCCCTGAAGGTCTTCGCGCGCACCATCTCGGCGAGATCGCGGTTGGTGGCGGCGATGACCCGCACGTTCACCCGGATGGTCTGCGAACCGCCGACGCGCTCGAATTCCTGCTCCTGCAGCGCGCGCAGCAGCTTCGCCTGCGCCGTCAGCGACAGCTCGCCGACCTCGTCGAGGAATATGCTGCCCTCGTCGGCGAGCTCGAAACGTCCCTTGCGCTGCGACGTGGCGCCGGTGAAGGCGCCCTTCTCATGACCGAACAGTTCGCTCTCGATGAGCTCCGGCGGCAGCGCCGCACAGTTCATCTTGATGAGCAGACGGTCGGCGCGCGGCCCGAGCCGGTGTATGGCGTGCGCGACCAGCTCCTTGCCGGTGCCGGTCTCGCCGTTGATCAACACCGTCGTATCCGCCCTGGCGACGGTCTCCACCGTCCGGTACAGCGCGCGCATCGGCGCGGAGTCCCCCACCATCTCCTCCAGCCCGTACTGCTCGTGCACCGCCTGCCGCAGCAGCCTGTTCTGATCGGCCAGGCGTCCGAGCTCCGCCTGGTCCTGCACCCGTTCGTTGACGTCGCGCAGGACCAGCGTGTAGTGAACCTCCTCGCCGTCGCGGCTGGAGGCGATCGTGATCTCCACCGGGAACTCCTCGCGGTTGGCGCGCAGGGCCCTCAGACCCTCCGGCGCCCAGAGCTGCCGCTGCTCGCCCGGGCACTCCCCGGCGGCGCGCAGGAATCCCTCCAGCAGGCCCCGCAAGGGCCTGGACAGGAAGCGATCGAAGGGCTGACCGAGCGCCCACGCCGCGGAGCAGGCGAAGATGCGCTCGGCGGCCGGGTTGAAAAAGGTGATCCGGCGCTCCGCGTCCGTCCTGATGATCGCGTCCATCGCCGACCCCAGCACCCGCGACATCGTCGCCTCGCTGGTGAGCAGCGCCTCTTCGTAACGCTTGCGCTCCATCTCGGCGCACACGCGCGCGCCGAGGATCTGGAACACCGAGAGGTCGGCGGGTGAGTGCTCCAGCGGGCGGGTGTCCATCACTCCCATGTGGCCCAGCACCTCGCCGCTGGTGTTCCTGAGCGGGATGGCGAGATAACTCTCGGCGCCGACCTGCGAGAGCCACTCGTAGCGCGGGAAGAGCGTGGCCACGTGCCGCGGATAGCATTTGACCTCGCCGGCCAGGACGAGCTCGCACGGTGTGCCGTCGATGTCGTACTCGCCGGGCTCCTGGAAGGAGCCGTCGAGCCAGAAGGCGAGATCGCGCACGCGCCGCGACTCCGGCATGTATTCGCAGATGAACGCGTAGCGCGCGTTCATGATGGTGGCCAGGCTGCGCGTGGTGTGCTGCAGGAACTCCTGCCCGGTCAGCGCCTCCGTGCCGCTCGTCAGAATCTGCAGCAGTTCGCCCTCCTCCCTGTTCGCGATCCGTCCCGGCATGCCTGCAGCTCCCCGCGCCCGTGCTATGTCGACAGCAGCACTATCCCGATCACGGCCAGCGCCGTGCCCAGCGCCGTCTTCACGGTGAGCGGCTCGGAGAGCAGCCACGCCGCGAGCAGCACGGTCACCACCGGATAGGTGGCGGTGATCACCACCACCTTGGAGACCTGGCCGCCGCTCAGGGCGAGATAGAACAGCGGGAAACCCAGGCCGCAGACCAGCCCCGCGGCCAAGGCGTACCATTGATCCCGGGCGCCGCCGTCGATCCGGAAGTCCTTGCCGAACAGCAGCATCACGAGGGGATAGACGATCACCATGCCCGTGTAGGTGACCAGCAGCAGGTGCCCCGGGGCCAGCGTGCGGCCGCCGAGCTTGCCGAGAAATCCCCACAGGCCCCAGCACAGCAGCGTCGCCAGGGATAACGTGATCCACGGTCTCATGATGCCCCCGTTCCTCGCCGCGATTCCTCTATCGTTTCCGCATCGCCGGGGACGCGGCCGGCGGTGGCGGCGGACGCCGGATCCCGAGCTTCTGCATCCGGTATCGCAGCGTGCTCGGCTCCAGATGCAACACGGCGGCGGCGCCGCGTCTGCCCTCGATCTTCCAGTCCGTGCTCTGCAGCACCCTGCGGATGTGCTCGGCCTCGACCTCCTCGAGCGGCCTGGGCCGGACCTCGCCGCCGCCCGCGCTCACGGTGCCGGCGCGCAGGGGATCCCGCACGACGACCTCCGGGCCCGCGGACAGCAGCGCGGCCCGCTCCATCACGTTCTGCAGCTCGCGCACGTTGCCGGGCCAGTCGTAGCGCAGCAGCCGCTGCAGGGATTCCTGTTCTATCGACTTGAGCTTCTTGCCGAGCTTGCGGGCGAAGCGCTCCAGGAAGTGCTGGGCCAGCAGCGGGATGTCGCCGGCGCGCGCGCGCAGCGGCGGCAGCGTGATCGGAAACACGTTCAGGCGATAGTAGAGATCGGGTCGGAAGGTGCCCTGCTGCACCATCTCCGCGAGGTCGCGATTGGTAGCGGCGATCACCCGCACGTCGACGCGTATGGTCCTGGATCCGCCGACGCGCTCGAACTCCCGCTCCTGCAGCACGCGCAGCAGCTTCGCCTGCGCCGGCGGCGTGAGCTCGCCGATCTCGTCGAGGAACAGCGTGCCGCCATTGGCGAGTTCGAACCGGCCCTTGCGGTCGTTGACGGCGCCGGTGAAGGCGCCCTTCTCGTGGCCGAACAGCTCGCTCTCGACCAGGTCCGCCGGCAGCGCCGCGCAATTCATCTTCACGAGCTGGCGCTCGCGCCGCTCGCTCAGATGATGGATGGCATGCGCCACCATCTCCTTGCCGGTCCCGGTCTCGCCGTGAACGATCACCGTGGCGTCCGCGGAGGCGACCGTGGCGACCGCCTGCAGCACGTCCTGCATGGCGGACGACTGGCCGATCACGCCCTCGAAGCCGGACTGCCGCAGCATCTCCTCGACCAGCATGCCGTTCTGGGACTGCAGCCGTTCGAGCTCGGCCTGCGTGCGCTGGCGATCGTTCACGTCGCGCAGGATGACGATGTAGAGCGGCTCGCCCGCCCCGTCGCTGCGGGAGATCGTCGCCTCGAAGGGGAATTCCTCGTGATTGGCGCGGACGGCGCGGAATCCCTCGGCGATCCCGATCGACTGACGGCCGGTCCCGCTCGCCGCCGCGGCGCCCAGGCGCTCGGCAATCGCGGCGCGAAACGGCGCGGCGATGAGGCGATCCAGTGGCATGCCCGTCGCCCAGTCGGCGCTGCAGGCGAAGATCCGCTCGGCGGCGGAGTTGAATACCCGGATGCGGCGGTCGGGCCCGACCGCGACGATGGCGTCCATGGCCGAGGCCAGCACCGAGGCCATGCGCTGGCGGCTGGCGTGCAGGGCGTCCCTGTAGCGCCGGCGCTCCATCTCCGCGCCGGCGCGCGCCGCGAACAGCCTGAGCACATTCACGGTACGGGCGTCGCCCGCCATCTCCTTGCCGTCCATGATGGCGAAATGCCCGATCACCGCGCCGTCCTTGTTCGTCACCGGCACGGCAAGAAAGCTCTCCACGCCCAGCTCGGCGAGTATCGGCGCGTCGGGAAAGCGGCCGGCAACGCCGCGCGGATAGCAGCGCACCTCGCCGGTGCGGAAGACGTCCTCGCAGGGGGTGCCGGCAAACTGGAAATCAGCGGGGCCGGTGAATTTCTCGCCGTCCCAGAAGTCGACGAACTTCGCGCCGAGGGGGAATGCCTCGTTCAGCTCGCCCATGAACGCGAAGCGCACGCCGAGCACGCGCACCGCGGTGCGCATCAGGGCGCGCAGGTAATCGTCTTCCGTGACGCCCGCCGTGCCCTCCGCGAGTGCCCGCAACAGATCCTCGGTACCGGTTTCGGGTTCGTCCATGGGGTTTCCGCGCCAGCCTGATTCGCGATGGAATGAGCGGACCACTCCGGGTCTCGGCCCCGGTGCGTGAGCTATTCTAGCTCAGGCCCCGGCGCCCGGATCCGAGTCCTTCCACGACCCGCAACCCGGCGGCCGGATCGACGCGGTCAGCGGCGCCGCTCCCGCGCCTGACGGTAGACCTCGGCATAGGCGCGTGCGCTCTCGCCCCAGCTGAAGTCCCGCCGCATGCCCGCGATCTGCAACTGGCGCCACTGCGCCGGTGCGCGCCGCAGGTACATCGCCGCCAGGACCGCCGCCGAGAGGGCCTCGACGCTGTCGTCCTCGTACATCACGCCGGTAGCCGTGCCGGCGGCGAGCGTCGAGGCGTTCACGGGCACCACGGTGTCGGCCAGGCCGCCGGTCCGGCGCACGACCGGCACCGTGCCATAGCGCTGGGCATAGAGCTGACCGAGACCGCACGGTTCGTAGCGCGAGGGCATGAGGAAGACGTCCGCCCCCGCCAGGATGCGGTGCGCGAGGGTGTCGTTGTAGCCGAAATAGGCGGCGCACCGGCCGGGATGCTCACGGCAGGTCTGCTCGATCTCCGACTGCAGCCGCGGATCGCCGCTGCCGAGCAGGGCGAGCTGCACGCCCTGCGTCCACAACGGCGCCAGGGCAGCGGGCAGCAGGTCCATCCCCTTCTGGTATGCCAGCCGCGAGACCACGCCGATCAGCAACGCGTCCTCATCCTCGCGCAGACCCAGGTCCTGCTGGAGAGCCCTCCGGTTCCAGCGCTTGTTCTCCAGTGTCCCGGCATCGTAACGCTCGGCGATCACGGGGTCGACGGCGGGATCCCACAGCGCGTAGTTCACGCCGTTGATGATGCCGACGAGATCCTGGCTTCGATGCTGCAGCAGACCCTCCAGGCCGCAACCCTTCTCCGGCGTCCGGATCTCGCGCGCGTAGGTCGGGCTGACGGTCGTGATCAGGTCGGAGTAGACCAGGCCGCCCTTGATGAAGGCGAACCGGCCGTAGAACTCCATGCTCTCGGGCGTGTACAGATCCGCGGGCAGATGCAGGGAATCGAAACGCTCGCGATCGAAGCTGCCCGCATAGGCGATGTTGTGGATGGTGAACACCGTGCCCGGGCGCACGGGCGCGCGGGCGAGCAGCGCCGGCACGAGGCCGGTCTGCCAGTCGTGGCAGTGCACGACGTCGGGCTGCCAGTAAAGTGCACCCCGATCCATCGCCAGCTCGACCACCGCACGGCAGTACACCGTGAAGCGGTTGGCGTTGTCGGTGTAATCCCTGCCGTCGACGTCGACGTACAGGCCGCCCGCCCTGTCGAACATGCCCGGCGCATCGACGATCAGCGCCGGCACCGTCGATCGGCCGAGGGTGGTCTCGAGGATCCGCACCGGCTCCAGGCTGCCGGGGACGGTGAGCTGCGCGAGAACCCGCACGTTGCCGCATTGCTCCAGCACCGTGCGGTAGCCGGGGAGGGCCACGCGCACGTCGTGACCGCACTGCTGCAGCGCCAAAGGCAGCGCGCCGCACACCTCACCGAGACCGCCCGTCTTCGCCAGCGGGTGGGCCTCGCTGGCGGCGAACAATACCTTTTTCATGCGGGCGTACGTTCCTCGATGGCGGGGCGGCGGACGCGCGCATCGCCGTCCGCGCGCGGCTTATAATGCCGAAACCCGTTGACGCGCCGCAACTGCCCGGTGCGGCGAGGCCCCGGGTTTTCGTCCGTCGACCCGCCGCGCCGTGCCGGGGGCAAGGCGCCAGGGCCGCGCGCGCCGGCGCGCGGATACGCAACCATGATCGGCCAGGGGAGCCAGTGAGATGAGTTCCGGTTCGCGCTTCGCGCTCGAGGTTCAACCCGTGATCCCGGCTGCCCTCGCGCGACTTCCGGAACTCGCCGGCAATCTCGCCTACAGCTGGAACCGCCGCGCGCGGCTGCTGTTCGCGAATCTCGATCGCGCGCTGTGGCACGAGTGCGGGCACAACCCGCGTGTATTCCTGCGCCGGGTGTCGCAGGAGACGCTCGACGAGGCGGCCGCGAGCCTGGTCTTCCTCCAGGACTACAAGGGCGTGCTGTCGGAGTACGACACCTACATGGCCAAGGAGCCGGACGCCGGGATCACCGGGGATCTCGACCCCGGGCGCGACCTCATCGCCTACTTCTGCGCCGAGTTCGGATTTCACGAGAGCGCGCCCATCTATTCCGGCGGGCTGGGCATCTTGGCGGGCGATCACTGCAAGGCCGCCACCGATCTCGGCGCACCGTTCATCGCCGTCGGCCTGCTGTACCGCAGCGGATACGTCGATCAGTTGATCGACGGCCACGGCAACCAGCAGCTGCGCAACCGGCCCATCGATTTCGCCGATCTGCCGGTGGCGCCGGTCCTCGACGATGCCGGCGCACAGCGGCGCGTGCGCGTGGATCTGCCGCAGCGCGCACTGCACCTGAATCTCTGGCAGGCCCGCATCGGCCACATCCGCCTGCTGCTGCTCGACGCCGACGTCGATGCGAACCTGGCGGAGGATCGCCGCATCACCGAGGCCCTGTACGGCGGCGATCGGAACACCCGCATACAGCAGGAGATCGCACTGGGGATAGGGGGGGTGCGCGCGTTGCGCAGCATCGGGCTGAACCCCACGGTCTGGCACATCAACGAGGGCCATGCCGCCTTCCAGGTCCTCGAGCGGCTGCGCGAGCTCGTGCAGGCGGGCATGAAATTCGACGCCGCGCTGGAGCAGGTCGCCGCCGGCACCGTGTTCACCACCCACACGGCGGTCGCCGCCGGCCACGACATCTTCGAACGTGCGATGATGCTCGAGTACTTCGGCGCGTTCATACCGCTGCTGCGCACCACCGAGGAGCAGTTCCTGGCCCTGGGGGCGAGTCCGGCCAATAACGGCGGCTTCAACATGACCGCCCTGGCGCTGCGCGGCTCCCGCTTTCACAACGGCGTGAGCCGCATCCACGGCGCCGTGGCCTCGCGCACGGAGAGCTACATCTGGCCCGGCATCGATCCGGCGGAGAATCCGCTCGACTACGTCACCAACGGCATACACGTGCCGACGTTCCTGGCGCCCGCGTGGAGCAACCTGTTCGACCTGCGCTGGGGCAGCCAGTGGCGCAACGAGCTGCGCAACCCCAAGTTCTGGGAGCGCATCGACGACCTGCCGGACGCCACGTTCTGGAGCACCCGACAGCTGCTGCGCTACGACCTCATCCGGGATCTGCGCCAGCGCCTCCTGCCGCCGCTGCTGCGCAACGGCTGCAGCCAGTCGGAGATCGCGCGACGGACCCGCTTTCTCGACCCGGAGCAGGACGTGTGCATCATGGGGTTCGCGCGCCGCTTCGCGACCTACAAGCGCGCCTCGCTGCTGTTCCAGGATCCCGGGCGGCTGGCGCGCATCCTCAACGATCCGCAGCGGCCCGCGATCATCGTCTTCGCCGGCAAGGCGCACCCGCATGACGGCGCCGGCCAGGCCCTGATCCGCACTGTCCACGAGTACACGCAGCGCGCGGAGTTCGAGGGGCGCATCGTCCTGGTGGAGGGCTATGACATCGGACTGGCGCGGCGGCTGGTGACCGGCGTGGACGTATGGCTCAACGTGCCGGAGTATCCCCTCGAGGCGAGCGGAACCTCCGGCATGAAGGCCGGCATCAACGGCGTGCTCAACCTGAGCATCCTGGACGGCTGGTGGGGCGAGGGCTACGACGGCGGCAACGGCTGGGCAATCGCGCCGCACAGCCCGGAGACCGCAAGGGAGCATCGCGATCGCCTGGAGGCGCAGGACCTGCTCGATCTGATGCAGAACGAGGTGCTGCCGCTGTTCCACCGCCGCGACAGTCACGGCTTTCCCGCCGACTGGGTGCAGATGGCAAAGACGTCCATGCGCTCGATACTCCCGCGCTACAACTCCGAGCGCATGTTCCTGGAGTACGTGGGCAAGTTCTACGCGCCGGCCGCGCGGCAGCAGGCGCTGTTTGCCGCCGAGGATCATGCCGCGGCACGCGAGCTGGCGGAATGGAAGGGCCGCATCGCCGCCCACTGGCCGCAGGTCGGCGTGCGCCTCGTCGAGCAGGCTCGCCTGCGGCTCACCCTGGGCGAGGAGACCCGCGTCACCGTTGCGGTCCGGCTGGGCGAGCTCGCCGCCGGGGACGTGTGGGTGGAACTGCAACTGGGCAGCGAGGACGCGCAGGGAGAATTCCGCCCGGCGACCTCGGTGCTGTTGATGCCGGAGGGCACCGACGAGCACGGCGAAACCCTCTACCGCACGCGGCTGAAACCGCGTGAATCGGGGCTGCGCAGCTACCGCATACGTGCCTTCCCCTGCCATCCGCTCATCACTCACCGCTTCGAGACCGGGCAGATGCTATGGGTCTGAGCGCGGGTGGCCGTTGATCACCTGCCGCGGCGAACACGGCGCGGCCATCGGCGCGCGGGTGCTGCTCGCCCTCGCGCTGCTCGCCGGCTGCGCGCCGCCGGCGCAGGACTATTTCCCGCTCCATCCCGGGTGGGAGTGGCAGTATGCGATGCGGATCGTGACCGCCGACGGCCCGCGTCAGGGCAAACACCTGGTCACCAACCTCCCGGCCTACGAGCTCGCCGGCGTGAGCACGGTGCCGCGCCGCAGTCCGGACGGCACGACCATGCTCTATGCGCGGGGCGCGCAGGGTGTGCTGCGCGTGGGCGAGGCGGCTGAAGGCGAGGAACCCCGCCGTTTTTCCATGCCGCAGACGGTGCTGCCTGCCGGCATCGCCGCCGGTGCGACCTGGAAGGGAGACACGCGCACGCGCGTGCTCGAGGTCACCAGCCATGCCGCCGGCGCGCTCTACCGGATCGAGACCGACGTGCCGCTGCTCTACACGGTGGAGAGCGTCGATGATGTGGTGCGCGTGCCGGCCGGCGAGTTCCGCGGCTGCCTGCGCGTCCATGCGGGCGGCGGCACCCTGGCGGAGGTCCGCAAGCAGGTGGGGCTGGCGGAGATCAAGGTCGATCAGGTGGACTGGTACGCCCCCGGGGTCGGCCTGGTGAAGTCCGAGCGCAGGGAAACGACGTCCAGTTCGGCGTTGCCGGGCGGTACGCTCGAGGTCGAGCTCGAACACCTGCGCAAACCCTGACTCAGAATCCGCGGAGGGATGCCATGCACCGCAGTCAGCTTGGGGGGCTCATCATCGATTGTCAGACCGAGGATCTGGCCGCTGCCGCCGAGTTCTGGAGGCGAGCGCTCGGTCGCCGCGTCAGGCCGTCGCCGGACCCGATCGACCGCGGTTACGTGGTCCTCGACACCGGCGCGAACGAGTTGCATATCGAGGTGCAAAAGGTCGATCATCCCAGTCGCGTCCACCTCGACATCGAGACCGACGATATCGAGGCGGAGCTGCGCCGGCTCGAGGCCCTGGGCGCCAGGCGCGTACGGCAGGTGCACGACTGGTGGGTGATGGAGGCGCCCACCGGCCACCGCTTCTGTGTCGTGCAGGCGCAAGGGTCGTCGTTCGCCGAGGAGGCCAACCGATGGGAAGACTGAGCTCAACACCCTTGCCGGGGCCCGCGACGACGGCGCTCGCCGCATGAACTTCACCGACGCTACCATCGAAGACATCCCCACGCTCGCGGAGCTTCTGACCCTGCTGTTCGCGCAGGAGCCGGACTTCTCGCCCGATC
The DNA here is from genome assembly GCA_022071965.1 of Gammaproteobacteria bacterium. Lineage (GTDB taxonomy): Bacteria > Pseudomonadota > Gammaproteobacteria > JAJPIJ01 > JAJPIJ01 > JAJVHZ01. The sequence goes on along the minus strand of JAJVIQ010000004.1, from coordinate 219,934 downwards.
TCGCCAGGCAACAGGAGGGCCTGCGCCTCATCATCACCCAGCCGGAGGTCGGGCGCATCCTGGTGGCGCGACGCGACTCCCGGATCGTCGGCATGGTGAACCTGCTGTTCACGGTGAGCACCGCCATGGGAGGGCGTGCCGCCATACTCGAGGACATGATCGTCACGCCCGAGGAGCGCGGCCTCGGCACCGGGGCGGACCTGCTGCAGCAGGCGGTGAGGACCGCCCGTGAATGCGGCTGCCTGCGCATCACCCTGCTCGTGGATCGCAACAACATCCAGGCGCAGGCCTTCTATCGCCGGCATGGATTCACGCCCTCCGCCATGACCCCGCTGCGGCTGGACCTCACACTGTCGCCGCCGAAATAGATGATCGGCCGGCAGCCGCCCGCCGTGCGCCGCATCGATGCGGCGCGCGCCGGGCGCGGGAACGTTTCCCCGGCGCGCGGTCAAAAAATACTGGCTGTCGTCACTACCGCCGCCGTGTCCCGATGCGCGTACTCCTCGTTGAAGACGATCAGATGATTGGCGCCGCGCTGCAGCGCGGCCTCGCCAGGGAGGGATACGCGGTGGACTGGGTACGCGACGGTCCCGCGGCCGACGCCGCCGCTGCGAGCGAACCGTATTCGGTGGTCGTGCTCGACCTCGGCCTGCCCGGCAGGGACGGCACCAGGGTGCTGGCGAGCATGCGCGAGCGCCGTTGCGACACCCCCGTCATCATCGTCACCGCTCGCGACGGTCGTGAGGACCGCATCCGCGGGCTGGACCTCGGCGCCGACGATTATGTCGTCAAACCCTTCGATCTCGACGAACTCGCCGCCCGGATCCGCGCCGTGACCCGGCGCCACGCGGGACGCAGCGCCCCCCGCATACGCCATGGCCCGCTCACGCTCGATCCGGTGGCGCGCACGCTGACACGGGATGGCGCACCGGTGGCGCTGACCGCGCGCGAGTTCGAGCTGCTGCACACGCTGATGCAGCGACCGCGCGCGGTCTACTCCCGGCAGGCCCTGGAGGAACGTCTCTATGGCTGGGACGACAGCGTCGGCAGCAATGCCGTGGAGGTCCACATCCATCACCTGCGGCGCAAGCTGGGCGCGGCGATCATCGAGAACATACGCGGCCAGGGCTATCGCCTGGGCGAGGCGGCATGAGGTCGCTGCGCTCGCGCCTGCTGCTCGCCCTGCTCGCGGCGCTGCTGCTCACGGGCGTCGCCGCGAGTGCCGCGACCTACCTGCAGGCCCGGGCGGAGATCGACCGCATACTCGATTACCAGTTGCGCCAGCAGGCGCTCGCGCTGCGCGACAACCATTTCCGCGCCGGCCTGGATCCCGATCCGGAGCAGGATGTCGTCGTGCAGGTGTGGGATCGCTACGGCGCGCAGCTGTATCTCTCCCACCGCCGCCGCCCGCTGCCGCGCCTGGGCGAGCTGGGATACGCCGACGTCACGCAGGACGGCGAGCGCTGGCGCGTGTACGCCGTCAGCGTCGGTTCGGAGCTGATACAGGTCGGCCAGCCGCTCAGCATCCGGCAGAAGATGGCGGCTGACGCCGCCCTGCGCCTGCTGCTGCCCGTACTCGCGGCCCTGCCCCTGTTCGGCATGATCATCTGGTGGATCGTCGGGCGTGGCCTGGTGCCGCTGAACAGGCTGGCGGCCTCCATCGCGCAGCGCGCGCCTTCCTCGCTCAGCCCCCTGCCGGTCGCCGGCCAGCCTTCCGAAACCCTTCCGATCGTGGGCGCCCTGAACGATCTGCTCGCGCGCCTCGAGGCCGCGCTGCGGCGCCAGCGCGAATTCGCCGCCGATGCGGCGCACGAGCTGCGCACCCCGTTGACCGCCGTCAGGCTGCAGGCGCAGCTGCTCGAGCGCGCGAGCTCCGTCGAGGAGCGCGAGTCGGCGATCTCGGCGCTGCACGCCGGCGTGGAGCGCGCCGCCCATCTCGTCGATCGGCTGCTGCTGCTGGCACGGCTGGAACCGGAGGCGATGACGCAGCCCTTCGCGCCCGTCGATCTCGCCGCGCTGGCGGCGCGCGTCGCGCAGGACCTGCAACCGGTCGCGGCGGCCAGAGCGATCGGTTTGTCGATCCGCGCGACCGGACAGGCCATCGTCACCGGCGATCGACCGGCGCTGGACGCACTGCTGCGGAACCTGGTGGAGAACGCGGTGTGCTACACCCAGGCCGGCGGCCGCGTGGAGATCGGCGTCGACTCTCACGGAGGCCATGCACGCCTGACCGTGACCGACAACGGCCCCGGCATCCCGGCCGCGGAGCGCGAGCGCGTGCTCGATCGCTTCTACCGCTGCGCCGGCAGCCCGGGCCACGGCAGCGGACTGGGCCTGGCGATCGCCGGGCGGGCCGCAACGCTGCACGGTGCGCGCCTGGAATTGGCCGATCCGTCCGGGCACCGCGGCCTTTGCGTGCGCGTGACCTTCCCCTCCCCCCGGCGCGGCGATGCGGCCCCGGCGGCCGAAACGGGCCCTGGCAATGCGGTGCCGGTGGCCGAACCGGGGTCTTAAGCCGCCCTTAAGTCCGCGACGCTACATTCTCCTGCATGCGAAACCGGCATGGTGCCGGCAGTCACGTTCAGGAGGTAGATATGAGTCGCAACAAGGCACTATCCGCGGCCATCGCCGCCACTCTCGTTCCCGCCATGGCAGCGGGGTATCTGCTCGCCCGCTCCCCCGTCGCCGCGAGCGCGCCGGCCACGCCGCCAGCCGCGGCCGCGCCGACCGTCGCGCTTCCGGACATCGCCTCGCTGGTGACACAGGCGAGCCCGGCCGTGGTGGCGGTACGCGTCACGACCACACTGCATGACACGGCGCTGCAGGGCCTCCCGCCAGGCATCGATCCCAATTCGCCGCTGTACGATTTCCTGCGCCGCTTCGGCATCCCCGGCGGCGGCGGCGAGGCCATGCCCTCGGAAGGGATAGGCAGCGGCTTCATCATCACGCCCGACGGCTACATCTTCACCAACGCGCACGTCGTCAAGGACGCCGACGAGGTCACCGTCAAGCTCGCCGACAAGCGCGAGTTCAAGGCGAAGGTCGTCGGGGCGGACCTGAAGAGCGACGTGGCCGTCATCAAGATCGAGGCCAGTCATCTTCCCACGCTGCGCATCGGCAACCCGCAGGCATTGAGGGTGGGCGAATGGGTGGCGGCCATCGGTTCGCCCTTCGGTCTGGAGAACACGGTCACCGCGGGCGTGGTGAGCGCCAAGGCGCGCGCGCTGCCGGACGACAGCTACGTACCCTTCATCCAGACCGACGTCGCCGTCAATCCAGGCAACTCCGGCGGCCCCCTGCTCAACATGAACGGTGAGGTCGTCGGCATCAACTCGCAGATCTACAGCCGCAGCGGCGGCTACATGGGGCTGTCGTTCGCCATCCCCATCGACGTGGCCATGAAGGTCGGCGACGAGCTGCGCCACGACGGAAAGGTCGAGCACGGCCGCCTCGGCGTGAGCGTGCAGTCCATGACGCAGGATCTCGCCCAGTCCTTCGGCATGCAGAAGCCCGAGGGGGCGCTGGTGAGCAACGTGGAAGACGGCAGCCCGGCGGAAAAGGCGGGCCTGAAGCCCGGCGATATCATACTCGGCATCGACGGCACGGCCGTGGATGATTCGATCACCCTGTCGCGGATCGTCGCCGACATGCGGCCAGGCGATCGCGCCACCTTGCGCATTCGCCGCGAGAAAAGGGAACAGATGCTCACGGCGACGATAGGTGAGTCGCCCGACAGCACGATCGCCGACGCCGGTGCCGGGAGCGGCAAGGCGGCCACGGGACGACTGGGCGTGGCCGTTCGTTCCCTCAGCGAAGCGGAACGGGAGCGTATCGGCGAGAGCGGTGGCGTGCTCGTCGAGGACGTCGCCGGCGCGGCGGCCAAGGCCGGCATACGTCCCGGTGATGTGATCCTCGCGGTGAACCAGGAAACGGTACAGGATCCCGCCGATCTCCGCCGCATGGTCGAGAACGCGCACGGCCACGTCGCGCTGCTGGTGAAGCGCGACGACGCCGAGATCTACGTCCCCGTGGCCATCGGCTGACGGCGCGGTACCCCTGAGGCCCCTGCCCGCCCCGGGCGGGGGCGAGCCGCGGCGGAGGGGCTATCGAGGGGCCGATTCCTCCAGCCTCTCCAGCCGCGGCGCCATCTCCTGTTCGAAGTGGTGAGTGCTGGTCAGCAGCAGCCAGAAGAACAGCGCGACGACCAGGAGCATGGCGCCGCCGCCGAGCCAGCGGCGCTGTGACCATTGCCAGAAGGGCGGCGTGTAAGCCAGCAGCAGCAGCGCGCCGCCGATCACGGTGACCGCATCGAAGCTCGCGCGTTGCCAGTAGCCGCCGCCGAGATGCAGCCACATGCCGAATTCATCGAAGGTCAGCGCCAGTCCGATCCCGTATCCGACGGCGACCAGGGTCAGCAGACGGCCTCGGGGAGGCATGAACAGCAGTATCCCTGCGACGGCGGCCAGCGCGAAGATGCCCATGTTCAGGTGATGGACGTGCGTGCCGCCGATGTAGAGATACAGATCCGGCAGCACCCGCGCCATGATGAGCAGCACCAGCGCCCGCGCAAGGATGAAGGTCAGGATGAACGCGACCAGCACCCAGCGCGTCAGTCTGCGTCGAGCCTTGCGGCTGTGCCTCGGGTTTGCCTCCGCCATGACGGGCGTGGATGGGTATCGTTCCGGGTTGTTGGCGTCTGCCGAGGACCTCGCCGCCGGCGACGCAGCGGGGCGGCTGCCGCCCGCATGCGAGCCTCAGCGCGCCGGGGCGGGGTACCGGAGCAGGTACTCCGCGGCCGTCTTCCTGGCCTGTTCCAGCATCGCCGCGTTCATCTCCCTGGCGAGCGCATCGCGTTCCTTGTACGCCTCCTTGTAGCCGTTGGCGCCGCTGGTGTCGAACCACGCATAGGCGAGCACCGGGTCCTTCGCCACACCCTTGCCTTCCCTGTAAAGCGCGGCGAGGCTGTACTGCGCACCCTCCAGCCCCTGCTCGGCGGCCTTCTGCACCCAGGCCGCGCCTTCCTGCTGGTTCATCGCGACGCCCTGGCCGGAGATCAGCATCGTGCCGAGGTTCAATTGCGCCGGCGCCACGCCCTGCTCGGCGGCCCTGCGGAACCACTGCTCGGCCTGGGTGAAATCCCGCGCGGCGCCGTCGCCGAGCAGGTAGCGCTGCCCGAGCATGAACTGCGCCTCCGGATGTCCCTGGTCGGCCGCCTTCAGGTACCACGTCAGCGCGGCCACCGGGTCCTTGTCCATGCCGAGCCCCTGCGCATGAAATGTCCCGAGGTTGTACTGCGCCGAGCTCATCCCCTGCGCGGCGGCCTTTTCGAACCACGCCGCCGCCGCCTTGAAATCCCGCGCCACCCCGCGCCCCTCGGCGTAGCCGACGCCGGTCTGGAATTGCGCATCCCGATCCCCCTGGGCGGCGGCCTTCGCGAGCCACTGCATCGCCAGCTCGGGGCTCCTGTCCGCGCCCTGCCCCCGCAGGTACGCCATGCCCAGATTGTACTGGGAGGCGGCGTAACCCTTCTCCGCGGCCTGCCGCCACCACCGGACCGCCTCCTTGGGGTCCTTCGCGGTGCCGAGGCCGCGGCTGTACAGCACGCCAAGGTTGTTCTGCGCCATCAGGTCGCCGTCCAGCGCCGAGGCCTCGAACTCCCGGAAGGCCGTCGCGTAATCACTCTCGCTCATCGCCGCGCGCGCCGTCCCGACCTCGGCGCGCGCCGGTGGCGGCGCCAGGAGCCCGACGAACAGGATCGCCGGGGCTATCGTGCGCGCGATCCTGCTCACGTCACCGCCGCCGCGTCCTGCTGCGCCGCGCGCACGTTGGCCGTGCGCCGCTGGTGATACTTCTCGGAGAGCTCCTCCCACTCGATGTTCAGCGATCCGCCGGTCGCCCTGTGCTGCCGATCCCAGTTGGTGAGCAGGTCCAGGCAGGCGTGATCGATGTAGTCGAGCTCCTGGATGTGCACGTGCACCTCGGCGCCGGGTTTGAGCTCTTCCAGTGCCGCCGCCAGCTTCGGCAGGCGTATCAGCGTGGCGGCCCCCGACAGATGTACGTCCGTGCGTCTGCCGTCTTCGTCGTCCTGCCTGCGGATCACCAGGTGCGAGAAGGCGTACAGCAGCTTGAGCAGGGACAGGCCCAGCCCGACCAACACGCCCGCCAGCAGGTTGGTCGTGAGGATGGTCACGATGGTGGCCCCATAGATTGCCACCTCGGTCTTGCCGAAACTGAGCAGGGTCGGGACGGCCTTCGGATAGGCGAGCTTGTAGCCGGTGTACACCAGCACCGCGGCCAGCGCCGATACCGGGATGTAACGCAGCGTGAACGGCAGCACGCTGACGAAGAGCAGCAGCCAGACGCCGTGCACGATCGCCGACATCCGGGTCTGCGCGCCGGACTCGACGTTCGCGCCCGAGCGCACGATGACCCCGGTCATCGGCAGCACGCCGAGCAGGCCGCAGAGGGTGTTGCCCACGCCTTGCGCCGTGAGCTCCTTGTCGTACTTCGTGCGCGGGCCGCGATGCATCTGATCGACGGCCGTGGCGCAGAGCAGCGTCTCGGCGCTGGCGATGAATGCGATCGAGATGGCGCCGATCAGGATCGGGACCTCGACGATGCGCACGAGCCGCTCGGTCGTCGGGAAGATGGCCACGTCCCAGATGTTGGCGGGAACCTCGACGTAGCGGATGTCGTCGAGCCGCAGCAGTGCGGCGGCGGCGACGGCCACCAGCACCCCGACCAGCGGCGCCGGAACCACGCGCCAGGATTTCGGCGTGAACGATCCCCAGAGCACGATCGTCACGATGGTCAGCAGACCGATGCCGCCGGCCATCAGGTGCGGACTGCCGGTCTGCAGCACGTCGAGCAGCGCCACGGGCACACCGAGCAGGTTCTGGATGCCGGTGCCGAGCGGCTTCCTGTCCAGCATCACGTGGAATTGTGAGGCGAAGATGAGGACACCGATGCCGGCAAGCATTCCATGGATCACGGCCGGGGAGACCGCCCGGAACCACTGCCCCATCCTGAAGACGCCGGCCGCAAACTGCAGCAGGCCGGCGAACAGCACGATGACGCCCAGCATTTCCACGCCATGCTGCTGCACCAGTTGCAGCACCAGCACGGTGAGGCCGGCCGCGGGACCGCTCACCTGCAGGGGCGAGCCGGACAGGGACCCGACAACGACGCCGCCGACGATGCCGGTGATGATGCCGGCGGTCGGCGGCAGGCCGGAGGCGATCGCGATGCCCATGCATAGCGGCAGGGCCACGAGAAAGACCACGACCGAGGCCAGCAGGTCCCGGCCGCAGGTTCTGAATATGGAGATCGACATGCGTCACCTGCCCTTGGAATCATCGGTCCGTTCGTGGGGACGAGCCTCCCCGGGCGGGCCACGCGACGCCTCCCCGCGCCGCGCGGAACGATAGCCGCAATGGGGGACAGCCGCAAGCCGGCGAGCCGCTGCCCGGCGTCGGTCCTCAGGCGCGGCCGTAAAGGGCGGTCAGCCGCCGCAGGCGTTCGACGACCTCCGCGGTGAGCTGCTCCCACCGGAAACGCCAGGTCCAGTTGCCGGTGGTCGTGCCGGGGGTGTTCATGCGGTGGGCGCTGTCCAGGCCGAGGACATCCTGCATCGGCACGACCGCCAGTCGGCAGGGCGAGGCGAGGGCGGCGCGGATCATCGCCCAGGGCATGTCGCCGGCGCCGCAGCCGAAATAGTCCTGAACGCGCTCCTGCAGATCCGTGGGCAGCGCGCGATACCAGCCGAGCGTCGTATCGTTGTCGTGCGTGCCGGTGTAGACCACCGCATTGGCGAGGTGCTCGTGCGGCAGGTGCGGATTGTTCGGGTTGCCGTCGAAGCCGAACTGCAGCACGCGCATGCCGGGGAAGGCATAGCGATCGCGCAGCGCGCGCACCGAATCGGTGATGACGCCCAGGTCCTCCGCGACGATCGGCAGCGTGTGCAGCGCCGCGCGCATCGCATCGAAGAAGAGCGCGCCCGGTCCCGGCGTCCATCGGCCTTCCGCCGCGGTGGCCGCGCCCGCCGGGATCTCCCAGCAGGCGTCGAAGCCGCGGAAATGATCGATGCGCACCAGGTCGAACATGCGCAGCTGCAACGCCAGCCGCCGCTCCCACCAGCGATAGCCGTCGGCCTGCAGGCGGGCCCAGTCGTACAGTGGATTGCCCCAGTGCTGGCCGGTCGCGGAGTAATAATCCGGCGGACAGCCGGCCACCGCCAGCGGCACGCCCGCGGCATCGAGCCTGAACAGTTCGCGGTGCGCCCAGACGTCGGCACTGTCCGGGGCGACGAAGATCGGTATGTCGCCGAACAGCGCGACATCGCGGCTCGTGGCGTAGTCGCGCAGCGCCTCCCATTGGCGGAAGAACGCGAACTGTACGACGCGCTGCCGCCGTGTCTCCCCGGCATGCCGGCGGCGGGCATCGGCGAGCGCGCCGGACTCGCGATCCCGCAGGCGCTCCGGCCACTCGATCCACGGCCGCGCGTACTCCGCGCGCAGCGTGGCGTACAGCGCGTAGTCATCGAGCCAGTCGGCGTTCTCCCGGCAGAACGACTCGTAGCGCTGCAGGTCCTCATCGTGCGCGCGGCGCGCGAAGGCGTCGCCGAGCTCCGTCTGCCACTGCGCCGGCGCCGCCCTCAGTTCCTCCCCGGCCGGCACCGTGGCGACCCATCCCCATGCCGCGGACAGCTCGGCGCTGATCAGGGCCGGGTCCCCGGCGAATGCCGAACAGGCGTTATAGGGACTGCGATCGAGGTGCGGCGGATGCAGCGGCAGCACCTGCCAGAGCCGCTGCCCGGCGCCGTGGAGAAAGTCGACGAAATGATAGGCGTGCCGTCCGAGCGCACTCTCTCCCTCGGCGTACGGCAGGGACGTCGGATGCAACAGTACCCCGGCCCGGCGTCGCCCGAGTGCCTCGCGCGTGTCGCCTGCCGGCGTGCTCATTGTCTAGTTGGCGGGCAGCATCACGGCGGCGCCCGCGGCGCTGTCGCCCGTGGCGAGCGGCTGGTGCAGGTAGTCGGGCGCACGCACGCCGATCAGCTGGTACAACCTCAGCAGCTGGTGCCGGAACAGCCGGTCGAACTCCAGCACCGTCTCGCGGGCATGCAGCGGGCCGAACCACCAGAACCAGTCGGATCCCTCGCAGATGGCCAGTTGCTGCTCCACCTCGCGACGCACGTCCGTGGCGAGCGCGCCCACCGCGAACACCTCGTCGACGGCCTGCTTGGCCTGCACCAGCCAGTCCCACGCGCGGTTCTTGTCGGCCTCGCCGATCCAGGTCGAAAACGTCCCGTAGATCCAGCTTCCGGCAACGAGCGACGGCAACGGCTGCACCGAGACTCCGAAACGCAGGACGTCGGAAAACGTGGACAGCTCGAGCTCCGGGTCCGCGCCGAGGCGCCGGTATAGCGCACTCAGGAAATAGGTGGCGTTCTGCGGATAGGTGTCCCAGGCGTTCTCGCCGTCCAGGACGATGGGCAGCACCGATGTCGACGGGTCGTGCAGGTTGCGCCTGATGTTGTGCAGGTGGGCGACGAGATCATTGACGGCGTCGTCGGCATGCCACTTTGCATAGGTGAAGCCGATGCGATCGGAAAGACCGTCGTCACGGTGAAAGCACGCCACCGAGGAGCCCGGCACACGATAGGCGCACTGCTGCAGGCTCTCGCCCCCGGCGCGCGCGACCGAGTGTCCCATCACGCCCTGGCCGGTCGCCGCCCATTTGAACCCGAACTCCTCGAGGATCGCCAGCAGCGGCGCACTGACGCCGCCCTCCGCCGGCCAGCAACCCTGCGGCCGGTAGCCGAACACGTGCTCGAACACCAGCAGCGCCTTGTCGATGTGCCAGCGTGCCCGCTCCACGCCGCCCGGATAGGCCGCCGACGCCGGGAGCTGGATCTCCGGCAGTGCGTCGCGCGCCGAGGTGAGATCGATGAGCAGCGGGGCTATGGGATGGGCATAGGGCGTCACCGACAGCTCCGCCTGGCCGCTCGCCACCAGGCGCCGGTATCGCGGGATGATCCCGGCGATCAGCTCTCCGATCACCGTCAGCAGCTCCATGCGGTCGGCATGGGTGTAGCCGCTGTCGCGCTCGATCAGCCGCCGCAGGCGCACGTCCGAGCGCACGGTCTCGCCCATCCACGCCAGGTGATACCAGACGAGGAGATCGGCCATGAACTGCTCGTTGAGATACGTGCACAGCACCGGCGCGCCGAGGCAGCGGCGGGCGAGCTCCGCGAGACGCGCAAAGGTCGGGAAACGCAGGATCAGGTTCTGTTCGTTGGCGCGCAGGCAGGCGCGGATGAGCGACAGGCGTGCCTCCACCTCCTCCGGCAGGCGTTGCGCGCGCAGGCAGTCGAGCAGGGGGTCGCGGATGTCCGTGCCATGCGCGAGCGCCGCGCCGATCCGGCTCTCGTAGTCGTTGAGCTGCTCCAGCAGCGTCGGGGTGAAATTGAACACCGCGCGCGCCGCCGGGACGGCCTCCAGGTGAGCCGCCATGTCCACGTAGTCCTTGATGGCGTGCAGGTAGGTCCACGGCAGTTCGTAGCGCTCCGTGAACGGATCCCAATACCAGGGCTGGTGCATGTGCCAGCACAGCACGACTCGCAGACGCGGCGCGGACATGCGTTATCTCATCGTACGTGGTGCAGGTTCTGCCCGAGCATCTCGGGCGCGACCAGCACGACCCCGGACGGGGAGACGTGGAAACGCCCGGCGTCGTCGGCGGGATCGTGACCGATCACCGTGTTCGGCGGGATCACGCAGCCCTTGTCCACGACGCAGCGGTTCAACCGGCAGTGGGGGCCGATCGTCACCGTCGGCAGCACCACGCAGTCCTGCAGCTCCGAGTAGGACTCCACGTGCACGCTGGAGAACAGCAGCGATCGGCGCACCAGCGCGCCGGAGATGATGCAGCCGCCGGAGATCATGGAGTCCACCGCCATGCCGCGCCGGTTCTCGTCGTCGAACACGAACTTCCCGGGCGGCAGCTGCTCCTGATAGGTGAGGATCGGCCAGTCGCTGTCATAGAGATTGAGCACCGGCGTCACCGACACCATCTCGATGTTGGCGTGCCAGTACGCGTCCACGGTGCCGACGTCACGCCAGTACGCCGGCTCGCCGTGCGGGCCACGCTTGAAGGGATACGCGTGCACCGCGTAGCGACCGATGACCGCGGGGATGAGGTCCCTGCCGAAGTCGTGAGTGGACTTCGCCATATCGGCGTCGTGGATGAGCTGCTCGAACAGGAAGTCGGTGTTGAACACGTAGATGCCCATCGAGGCCAGCGCGGCGTCGTCGCGCCCCGGCGTCGCCCTGGGCCGCTCCGGCTTCTCCTGAAATTCCGTGACGCGCCAGCCCTCGTCGACGGCCATGACGCCGAAATCGCGCGCCTCGGCAATCGGCACCTCCACGCAGCCCACGGTGAGGTCCGCCTTGTGCTCGACGTGAAACGCGAGCATCGGTCCGTAGTCCATCTTGTAGACGTGATCGCCGGCGAGCACGAGCACGTGCGCCGCCTTGAACGTCCGCAGGATGTCGAGGTTCTGGTAGATCGCGTCGGCGGTGCCGGCATACCACTCGTTGTCGATGCGCTGCGAGGCCGGCAGGATCTCCACGAACTCGTTGAGCTCGTGCTTCAGGAATCCCCAGCCGTGCTGGAGATGGCGGATGAGCGAGTGGGCCTTGTACTGGGTCAGCACGGCGATGCGGCGTATGCCGGAATTGACGCAGTTGGAGAGCGGGAAATCGATGATCCGGAACTTGCCCCCGAAGGGCACCGCCGGCTTGGCGCGCCAGCGCGTGAGGTCCTTGAGGCGATCGCCGCGGCCCCCTGCGAGCACGAGGGCGACGGTGTCGCGGGTCAGTCGGCTGACAAAGCGCTGGCCGGTGCGTTCCGGCATGGCCCCACTCCCAGACATGTCGATGCGTAGCGCATGTTAACATCCCGGGCCAGACGGAGGAGTCGCAACGCATGCCCGCATCCGCGCGATCAGGCCGATGAACGGCAATACCCTGGCCCGGCACCTCGGCTTCGGCGTGCTGGTCGCCTACGGTATCGGCGACATCCTCGGCGCGGGCATCTACGCGCTGGTCGGCAAGGTCGCCGGCAGCGCCGGCACCGATACCACGCTCGCCTTCGTCGTCTCCGGCGTGCTGGCGCTCATCACCGGTTTGAGCTACGCGGAGCTCGCGGCGCGCATCCCCCACAGCGCCGGCGCGTCGGCCTACACGGCAAACGCCTTCAGGCACCCGTTCGTGCCCTTTCTCGTGGGCATGCTGGTCCTGACCAGCGGCATCACCTCCGCGGCCACCGCGGCATCGGCGTTCCACGGCTACCTCGAGGTCTTCGTGCAGCTGCCTGGCCTGCTCGCCGCGCTGCTGCTGATCGCGGCGCTGACGGCGCTCAACTTCTACGGCATCAAGCAATCCGCGCGCACCAACAACGTGCTGACGGCGATCGAACTGACCGGGTTGCTGGTGGTCATCGTCGTCGGCATGCGCTACGCCCTGACCACGCACGAGCCCGTGCAGCTGGCGCGCGCGCTGGAACCGGATCTCGATACCGCCGCGCTGCTGGCCGGCGTCACGCTCGCCTTCTATGCCTTCGTCGGCTTCGAGGATCTGGTCAACCTCGCCGAGGAGGCCAGGGATCCCACCCGGGACATCCCGCGCGCGCTCCTCATCGCCATCCTCGTCAGCACCGCGCTCTATCTGCTGGTCGTCGCGGTCGTGCTGTGGACGATGACGCCGGCGGAGGCCGCCGCTTCCGATCGCCCCCTGCTGGAGGTGCTCGTGCGGGCGGGCCACGCCGTGCCGAGGCCGCTGTTCGCGGCGGTGGCGATCGTGGCGATCAGCAACACCGCGCTCGCCAACAGCATCATGGCCTCGCGCCTGCTCTACGGAATGGCGCGCCAGCGCCTGCTGCCGGCCGCGCTCGCGCGCCTGCACGACACCCGGCGCACGCCGTGGGTGACAGTCGTGCTGACCGGGGTCCTTTCGCTGCTGCTCGTCGCGAGCGGCAGCGTGACGGTGCTGGCGCAGACGACGGGGGCGATACTGATGCTCGTCTTCATGTTCGTGCACCTGAGCGCGATCCTCACGCGCCGCCGGCAGCCGGCGCCGCCCGGCCGGTTCACGGCGCCGCGCATCGTGCCTCATCTCGGCGTGGGCCTGTGCGTACTGCTGCTCACGCAGTTCCCGATCGCCGTCTACCAGCGGCTCGCGGTCATCATGGCCGCGAGCCTCGCCGTCTTCCTCCTGTTGCGGACACGGCCATCCGGCACGGTCGCGGAGGCGGAACGCGAATGACCGCCGGCGCGATGCCGGGCGGGTTGATCCCCGAATACGACCTGCACCTGTTCCACCAGGGGCACCACTGGCACATCTACCGGTACCTGGGCGCGAACCGGCGGCATGTCGACGGCAGCGACGGCGTGCTGTTCGCCACCTGGGCGCCCAATGCGCGGGCCGTGAGCGTGGTGGGTGAGTTCAACGACTGGGATGGCCGATCGCATCCCATGGCACGCCGCGAGGGCGGCGTCTGGGAGCGGTTCGTACCCGGGCTCGCCGACGACTGCCGCTACAAGTTCGAGCTGCGGCATCCCGCCGCGCCGGCACCGTTCCTGAAGACCGATCCATACGGCCGATGCTTCGAGCAGCGCCCGGCGACGGCAGCCGTGATCGCAGGCGCATCGGCGCATAGCTGGAAGGACGGGGAGTGGATGGCGCGGCGCCGCGAGCGGGACTGGCTGCACGCGCCGCTGTCCGTCTACGAGGTTCACGCCGGATCGTGGCGGCGGCGCGAAGACGGCAGCTTCATGAATTACCGCGAACTGGCGCGCGCCCTCGTGGCGCACGTGGCTGCCGCGGGCTACACCCACATCGAATTGCTGCCGCTCACCGAGCATCCGCTCGACGACTCCTGGGGCTACCAGAGCACCGGCTACTACGCGCCGACGAGCCGCTACGGCACGCCGGATGATCTTCGCTGGCTGGTCGATCACTGCCACGATCACGGCATCGGCGTCATCCTCGACTGGGCGCCCGGGCACTTCCCGCGCGACGACCACGCCCTCGCCGGCTTCGACGGCCAGCCGCTGTACGAGTACGCCGATCCGAGGATCGGTGAGCATCGCGACTGGGGCACCTTCGTCTTCGACTACGGACGGCCTGAGGTGCGCAACTTCCTGCTCGCGAGCGCCCTGTACTGGCTGGAGGAGTTTCATGTCGACGGCCTGCGCGTGGATGCCGTGGCCTCCATGCTCTATCGCGACTACTCGCGCCCGGCGGGCGAATGGCTTCCCAACTTCGAGGGCGGCCGCGAGAACCTCGAGGCGATCGCCTTCCTGCGCGAGCTGAACGCCGTCGTGCACGATCGGTTTCCCGGCGCCCTGGTCATCGCCGAGGAATCCACGGCGTGGCCGCTGGTGTCGCGGCCGGCCGACGGCGGCGGGCTGGGATTCAGCATGAAGTGGAACATGGGATGGATGCACGACACGCTCGACTACTTCAGGCTCGATCCCGTGCACCGCCGCTACCACCACGACAGGCTGACCTTCGGCCAGTTGTACGCCTACAGCGAGAACTTCGTCCTGCCCTTCTCGCACGACGAGGTGGTGCATATGAAGGGATCTCTGCTCGCGCGCATGCCCGGCGACCCCTGGCAGCGCTTCGCCAACCTGCGCCTGCTGCTCGCATACCAATACACGCATCCGGGCAAGAAGCTGATGTTCATGGGCTGCGAGTTCGGCCAGGACAGCGAGTGGGATTTCCGCACCGGGCTGCCCTGGCAACTTCTGCAGCGGCCGGCTCATGCAGGCATCCTGCGGCTGGTGACGGATCTCAACCGCCTGTACCGTGAACTGCCCGCCCTGCACCGCTACGACTTCGAACAGCGCGGATTCCAGTGGCTGGACTGCAACGACGCGCTGCATTCCTGCCTGATCTACATGCGGCGGGACGAGTCGACGCACGCCATCGTCGCCATGAATGCCACGCCCGTGCCGCGCATGGAGTATCGCGTCGGCGTGCCGGCCGGCGGCGTCTACCGCGAGGCGCTGAATTCGGATTCCGCCATGTACGGCGGCGGCAACCTCGGCAATCTCGGCTGGCTGCGCACGGAGGACATCCCGGCCATGGGCATGCCCTGCTCGCTCAGGCTGGTCATGCCGCCACTCGCCGCGGTGATACTCTGCCCGGCGGGAAGCGAGGCCGCGGCATAGACTGCCTTCGACCTTCGGACTCGCAGATTGGTGGCCAACCGCACGAAACATCGTGCCACACGCGGCGCAGCCCTCAGGCGCCGCGGCGGATCAGAGCTCGATCTTCTCCATGATCGCGTGGTTCAGCATGTCCAGGTAGGCGCGATAGTGCGGATCGGTGACGTCCAGGTGCACGGTATCGGCAAGATCGACCGGCGCATGCGGGCCGGCCGGCGTCGGCGAGACCTCCCCGAGCGGCGACAGTTTCGCATCCGCCGGCGGCGCCGGGGTCTCCCGCTTGATGAGCTGCAGGTGCCACTCCCGCAGCTGGCGCAGGAACATGGTCTGCGCCGCACGGTCCCACGCGGCGACCTCCATGGAGCGGCGCACCGCCTCCACCAGCGCCTTCAGCGCGTTGCCCAGGGCCGCCTTCTCCGCCTCCGTGCTCTTCGGCGCGATGCTCCAGAGGAGCAGCTCGGTCGCATGCCGCGCGAGCTCCCAATCCCGGCTGCCGGGACCCTCGTCGTGGTGTATGGCCGCGAGGAAGCAGCGCCACGGACCGAGCAGGAATTCAACCAGAAACGGCGGCGGCAACGGCCCTTCAGCGTTCTCGATGGCCTGGGCTATGACTGTCTTGGCGGCACCAAAGGATGTCATGAGTCGTCGCGCGCGTGCAGGCTCATGGGAACATTGCGGAAATCCTACACGCAACCCGGAGTTGCCGCTTGACGGCGATCATCCGGGCAGGGCCCCGGCGCGATAGCCGATCATCGCCTAGAAGTGATAACCGAGCCTAGAAGTGATAACCGAGGCGCAGCAGGTGGAAGTTGATGCCCGGGTTGGAGTCGCCGATCGAGGCGTTCGACAGGTGCTGGAAACGGTAGCCGACGTCGACCTCGCCCCGGGGCCCGAATCTCAATCCGGCGCCGAGGTGATCTCCGAAGCTGAAGGGGATGTCGAAGTCGCGATCGCCGAACTCGGTCTCGCTGAACAGGTGCAGCCCGATGCCGCCTTCCAGGTAGGGAGTGATGGCGCCGATGGGCGCACGCGGCTGGATCCGGAAGACCGGGGCCACGCCGATCTCGGCCAGCGTGCCGTTGCCCGACCGCCCCTCGTCGCCGTCCCAGAAGCTCGCGCTCACCTCCCAGTAGCCCCCGAGAAACCAGCTCCCCAGACCGAGGAGCTCCCGCGGCCAGTCCCATTGCACGGCCAGGCCGCCGCGCAGGGAATCCTCATCGCCGGCGCCAAGCTCCATCGCCGCCCCATCCACCGCATGCGCGGCGACGGCGAACTTCAACATGGCAACGGCGGCGCACATACGGCCCCAACGCCGAAAATGCTGCACGCTTTTCCTCCCCTGTTTTTGATGCGGGTTACAACCATATTATCAATGTGTTGCCATATGTATGCAAGAATTTGATGGAAGTCTGTTCAAGTACGGGAGGCGCGCGTTTCGTTTCGCCGAAATCGTGGTAGCATTTGCGACCGTCCGGGGGGGAACCACGTGCCGTCGCACGATGTTCGTCGATATGTCACTTCTCGCACAGACCGGCGGATGCCCTGTCCGGGGCCGGGGTGAATACAACAGCGATTCGGTGCCGTGCGCAAGGCACCGGCACGGAGGAGATATCGAATGACCATAAAAAAACGGCTTGCGATCGCAGGCCTGAGCTTGGGGTGCCTGCTCGCCCTTCCCGCCCTCGCGGCGGACGCGGCGAAGGGCAAGGTCAAGGCGGAGACCTGCACGGGTTGTCATGCCGTGGCGTCCTACCAGAACGTCTACCCGACGTACAACGTGCCGAAGGTGGCCGGCCAGCACGCCGAGTACATCGTCGCGGCGCTCAAGGCCTACAAGAGCGGCGAGCGCGCGCACCAGACGATGCACGCCAACGCCATCAATCTCAGCGACGAGGACATGGCCGACATCGCGGCCTACTTCGCCTCGGTCGCGCCGGGCGCCGCCGCCGCGGCGGCGAAGTAAACGAGCCACGGGAGACAATTCCGATGAACAAGAACCTGACGATCGCCGGCGCGGCCCTGCTGGCACTGGCGTCCACGACCGTGCAGGCCGGCGGCGACTACACGGCCGGCGAGAAGAAGGCCAAGGAAGTCTGCGGGGCCTGCCACGGTGCCGACGGCAACAGCCCGACCGGCGCATTTCCGACACTGGCCGGCCAGTGGGAGTCCTACATCGAGGCCGCGCTGCACCAGTACAAGAGCGGCCAGCGCAAGAACGCCATCATGGCGCCCCAGGCGCAGAATCTCTCGGAGCAGGACATCCTCGACGTGGCGACCTTCTACTCGAGGCAGCCGTCCACGCTGCGCGTGCTGCCGCGCTGACGGCCGGCACACGTAAAGCCTCGACGCCCGTACGGCACGCAACGGCCCGGTGACCCCGGGCCGTTTTTTTTCGACCTCCGCGAACACGACGCGACCGCGGGTCGTTCGATCGCCATCGGCGGGCGGAACGCCGGTCAGAAGGCGTTGCGAACGCGACTTGAATCTTTGCATCACACCGGCATCATGCTCGCGGCGCGCCGCCCGCGGGGTGCCGCCGTCATCGAGCGCCCTGGGAGAGGACCGGACACCATGAACGAGACACCCGCGCAGATGGGCTACCGCATGCCCGCGGAGTGGGAACCGCATCAGGCCGTGTGGCTGTCGTGGCCGCACAAGCGGGAATCGTGGCCCGGGAAGTTCGAGACCGTCGAGCCGATCGTGGCGGAAGCGGTCGCGGCACTGGCAGGCAGCGAGCTCGTACGCATCAATGTGCTGGACGGCGGACACGAGGCGCACGTGACCCGCCTGCTCGAGGCCCGCGGCGTCGATCTCGCCGGCGTGCGTTTCCATCGCTTCCCGACGAACGACGCATGGTGCCGCGATCATGGCGCGATCTTCGTGGTGCGCGAGCACGGCGGCCACCGCGAGCTCGCCGCCACCGACTGGGACTACAACGCCTGGGGCGGCAAGTATCCCCCCTTCGATCGCGACGTGGAGATCCCGCGGCGGATGGCCGCGGCGCTCGGCGTGCCACGTTACGTCGCCGACATGGTGCTGGAGGGCGGATCGATCGATGTCAACGGCGCCGGCGTGCTGATTACGACCGAGCAGTGCCTGCTCAATCCCAATCGCAATCCACATCTGAACCGGGCGCAGATCGAGGCGAACCTGCGCGCCTTCCTCGGCGTGCACACCATCTGGTGGCTCGGCGACGGGATCGCCGGCGACGATACCGACGGCCACGTCGACGATCTCACCCGCTTCGTTGCCGAGGACGTCGTGGTCACCGTCGTCGAGGACGATCCGGGCGACGCGAACTACCCGATGCTGCAGGAGAATCTCGGGCGCCTGCGGTCGCTCCGGATGCCCGGCGGCCGGCCGCCACGGATCGTCACGCTGCCGATGCCCGAACCCGTCATCCACGAGGGCCAGCGGCTGCCGGCGAGCTACGCCAATTTCTACATCGGCAACACCGTCATCCTGCAGCCGACGTTCAACTGCGCCCGCGACCGCACTGCCGTGGAAACCATACAACGCTGCTTCCCGACGCGGCGTGTCGTCGGCATCGACTGCACCGATCTCGTCTGGGGACTCGGCACCTTTCACTGCCTGAGCCAGCAGGTGCCGGCGGTCTGACCGCGATTCCGCCGTGCACTCCCTCGGGCGTCTCAGGCGACGCCGGAGTATCGGCGCGGTCTGCCGGATCATGCGTGGCGCGCCTCGGCGGTGCCCAAATCGCGATCGTGCCCGAGATCCCCCTCCACTCGCGTGGCTACCGCTGCGCGCCGCAGTTCCGGAGGTTGGGCGCGGGCCGTCTGATCTTGCGTGGCGCGCCTCGGCGGCGCGCGCAGCAGGGTGAGCCGGAGAGTGCGAGCAGTCCAGTGGACTGCTCGCCAGGCGAACGCCCGGTCCACGGATGGACCGGGCTGGACTTTCGAGCGAAGCAGGAATGCTTAGCGATGAAACGCGAGCACGACGCCGCGGTAGCAAGCGGTACATGGATGTACCGCGCGGCGGTAGCCAGGCAAGATCAGATGGGCCGCGCCTTCCTCGCGAGCGCCGCGGCGTCCCGCACGAAACGCTTGCTGCGACGGCGCGTTTACCCTACATTTCGCGCAGATTTTTCCAGAGCGCGCCGCGGCGCGCCCGTTCGGCCCGGAGAACTCCGATGAGAGATGTGGAAGCCGTTGCCAGGTACGTCCGGCATCATTATCGCCACTTCAACGCCGCCGCGCTGATCGACGCGGCCGACGGCTACATCCGGCATCTCGAGAGCAACGGCAGGATGTTCCTGACGATGGCCGGCGCCATGAGCACGGCCGAGCTCGGGCTGTCCCTCGCCGAGATGATCCGCCGCAACAAGGTGCACGCCATCACCTGCACCGGTGCCAATCTCGAGGAGGATCTCTTCAACCTCGTCGCGCACGATCACTACGTGCGCATCCCGCGCTACCGCGACCTCACGCCTGCCGACGAGGAAGAGCTGCTGTCGCGGCATCTGAACCGCGTGACCGACACCTGCATCCCCGAGGAGGAGGCCATCCGCCGCCTCGAGAAGGCGATCCTGGAGGAATGGACGGCCGCCGATCGCAACGGCGAGCGCTGCTTTCCCCACGAGTTCATGTACCGCGTCATCCGCAGCGGCAAGCTCAGGCAGTACTGCCAGATAGACCCGAAGGACAGCTGGCTGGTCGCCGCCTGCGAGGCCGACCTGCCGATCATCGTCCCCGGCTGGGAGGATTCCACCCTCGGCAACATCTACACCGGCCACTGCATCAGCGGCGACGTGAGGAACGTGCACACCGTGCGCACCGGGATCGAGTACATGATGATGCTGGCGGACTGGTACAAGGCCACCTGCCGCGATCACTCCATCGGCTTCTTCCAGATCGGGGGCGGCATCGCCGGTGACTTCCCGATCTGCGTCGTGCCGATGCTGGAGCAGGACCTGCGGATCCACGACATCCCGCGCTGGGGCTATTTCTGCCAGATCAGCGACTCCACCACCAGCTTCGGTTCCTACTCAGGCGCCGTTCCCAACGAGAAGATCACCTGGGGCAAGCTGTCCAGAGACACGCCGTCCTACATCATCGAGTCCGACGCCACCATCGTCGCGCCGCTCATCTTCGCGTGCGTGCTCGCACCCGACGTCCGTTGACGGCGACGACCGCACTACGATGAGCACGCCGCAGCCGCTCGCCCCGCCCGTCGCCGAGACCAACGGCTGGACAACCCAGGACGCCGAGGAGCTCTACCGCATCAGGCAGTGGAGCGACTCCTTCTTCTTCGTCGACGACGAAGGTCAGATGGCCGTGCGCCCGCTGCGGGACGAGGACACGGTCATCGTCATCGACGACATCATCCGCGATCTGCGCAAGCGCAACGTCCGCCTGCCGGTGCTGCTGCGCTTCCAGGACGTGCTGCGCGCGCGCGTGGTGCGGCTGAACACAGCGTTCGCGGACGCCATCGCGGAGTCCGGCTATCAGGCACCGTACCAGGGCGTATACCCGATCAAGGTGAACCAGCTGCACGAGGTCGTGCAGGAGGTCGTCGAGGCCGGCAAGCCGTTCAAGATGGGACTGGAGTGCGGCTCCAAGGCGGAGCTCATCGCCGCCCTGCCTCACATGGAGGAAGACGACTCGCTGCTCATCTGCAACGGCTACAAGGACTCCGTGATGCTGCGTCTCATGCTCGCCGCCCAGCAGATCGGCAAGAACGTCGTGCCGGTGATGGAGAAGTACGGCGAGTTCGAGCATTTCCTGAAGCTCGCGCAGGAGAGCGGACAGCGGCCGCGGCTCGGCGTGCGCGTGCGCCTGACCACGAGCGGCGCCGGCAAATGGGCGGAATCCGGAGGCGACCAGTCCAAGTTCGGCATCTCGATCCCGGAGCTGGTGAATCTGATCCGGCGGCTGAAGGAGCAGGATCTGAACGATGCACTGGTGCTGCTGCATTTTCACCTCGGCAGCCAGATAGCCGACGTGCAGATCCTCAAGAAGGCCGTCAAGGAGATCACCCAGGTCTACGCCCAACTCGTGGAGCGCGGCATCCCGGTACGCTATCTCGACGTCGGCGGCGGCCTGGGGGTCAATTACGAGGCCGGCTACGGCAGCGAGGAGGACTCCAGCATAAACTACACGCTGCGCGAGTACGCGAACGCCGTGGTCTATTCGGTCAAGGAGGTGTGCGACGAGGAGAAGGTGCCGCACCCGGTGCTCATCTCGGAGAGCGGGCGCGCGATCACCGCGCATCACTCGGTGCTGATCGTCGAGGTGCTGGGCTCCTACCGCAAGGACACCATCGAGGCGGAATTCGCGCCCGGGGAGGAACACAACACGGTCACCCGGGAGCTGTTCGAGATCCTCGCGCGCGTGCGCGCGCTGCCCGCCGGCGGCAAGCGGCGCAAGACTCCGCCGATCTCCGATCTCATGGAGGCCTATCACGACGCCGTCGAAAAGCGGCAGGAGGCCGATACGATGTTCGCCCTCGGCTACCTCCCGATCGAGGAGAAGGGCCTGGCCGAACGCCTCTACTGGTCCGTGTGCAAGACCATCGACGAGCAGATCAAGCGCGTGCCGCGGCCGGAACTCGTGCCGAAGGAGCTGCGCACGCTGGACGATCACCTGGTCGATCAATACCTGTGCGACTTCTCCGTGTTTCAGTCGATCATCGACCACTGGGGAATCGGCCAGCGGTTTCCGATCGTGCCGATCAAGAATCTGCACCTGCGCCCGACGCGGCGCGCGGTGCTGGTGGATCTCACCTGCGACTCCGACGGCAAGGTGTCGAACTACGTCTCCGCCAACTCGGACACCGACTACCTGGAGGTGCACGACCTGCCCGCCGGGGAGCCCTATCATCTCGGATTCTTCCTGATGGGCGCCTACCAGGACATCATGGGCGACTCGCACAACCTGTTCGGTCGCGTCGCCGAGGCGCACATCTATGCCGACCCGGACGAGCCGGGCGACTACTACATCGAGAAGATCATCCCCGGGACCTCGGTACAGGAGATGCTCGCGCAGGTGCAGTACTTCCCCAACGATCTGCACCGCCGCATGAACGACATCATTCGCCAGAAGATCGACCAGGGGCGCATCCGCCCGAAGGCGGGTGTGGAGCTGCTGGAGCAGTACATGCAGTGCTTCGCGCAGAGCACGTACTACGATCCGGACGACCCGGCGGCGGGCAAGGAAGACGCCCCGTGAGCCGCCCGCGCACCGTGCACGTCGGCCTGGTGCAGATGAGCTGCCAGGTCGATCCGGAAGCGAACGTCGCCAGGGCCGCCCGCCTCGTCCGCGAGGCCGGCGCGCAGGGCGCCGAGGTGGTCTGCCTGCCGGAGATGTACCGCTCGCGGTACTTTTGCCAGACGGAGGATCACGCCCACTTCGGACTCGCCGAGCCGCTGGACGGTCCGTCGATGCAGACCTTCGCGCGGCTGGGCGCCGAACTCGATCTCACGATCGTCGTGCCGATCTTCGAGCGCCGGGCGCAGGGCCTGTACCACAACTCCGCCTTCGTCGTCGACGGCGCCCGCGGCAGCCTGGGACTGTACCGCAAGATGCACATACCCGACGATCCCCGCTTCTACGAGAAGTTCTACTTCACGCCCGGCGATCTGGGTTTCAGGAAGTTCCAGTCGCGCCACGTCGACCTCGGCGTGCTCATCTGCTGGGACCAGTGGTACCCGGAGGCCGCGCGGCTGACG
Organism: Gammaproteobacteria bacterium; assembly: GCA_022071965.1. Taxonomy (GTDB): domain Bacteria; phylum Pseudomonadota; class Gammaproteobacteria; order JAJPIJ01; family JAJPIJ01; genus JAJVHZ01. The sequence continues at coordinate 197,012 of JAJVIQ010000004.1, read as the reverse complement.
GCGCTGACCGGCGCGGAGATCCTGTTCTATCCCACCGCGATCGGCTGGCAGCCCCACGAAAAGGCGCAGTACGGCCAGGCCCAGCACGACTCCTGGGAGACCGCCCAGCGTGCGCACGCCATCGCCAACGGCTGTTACGTCGCGGCGGTGAACCGCATCGGCTTCGAGCCGGACCCCGCACTGGACGGCCAGGGGATCGAATTCTGGGGCCAGAGCTTCGTGGCGGCACCCGACGGTTCCGTCATATACCGCGCCCCGGCCGGGGAGGAGACGGTCAAGGTGATCGCCCTGGACATGGATCGCATCGAGTTCTCGCGCACCCACTGGCCGTTTCTGCGCGATCGTCGCATCGACGCCTACGGCGGAATCACCCGGCGCTTCCTGGACTGACGACGGTACTGCGCCCTCCTTCCCCTAAAGACCCAGGTCGCTCAGGCCCGGGTGATCGTCGGGGCGCCGCCCGAGCGGCCAGTGGTATTTGCGTTCCTCGGGGCGGATCGGCAGATCGTTGATCGAGGCGTAGCGCCGCCGCATGAGGCCATGCTCGTCGAACTCCCAGTTCTCGTTGCCGTAGGCGCGAAACCAGTTGCCGCTGTCGTCGTGCCACTCGTAGGCGAAGCGCACGGCGATGCGCGCCTCCTCGCAGGCCCATAGCTCCTTGATGAGGCGGTAATCGAGTTCGCGCGCCCACTTGCGTCTCAGGAACTCGATGATGCCCGTGCGTCCCTCGATGAACTCGGCCCGGTTGCGCCAGCGGCTGTCCGGCGTGTAGGCGAGCGCCACCCGCTCGGGTTCGCGCGTGTTCCACGCGTCCTCCGCCATCCGCACCTTCAGGATGGCCGTTTCGCGAGCGTATGGCGGGAGCGGCGGGCGGGCCTCCACATTCGTCGTCATGATTCCTGCTCCTCGTTGTCTTCGATGGGGATCCCTCAAACCGGCCGGCTCCGCCGCCGGCCACTCCGTGCCGGCGATTACCGTGAGATCGCGCGGATCAGTCTAGCGCCAGGGTCACCGGGGAGAGAAATCCGCCTGCAGGCATCGGCATGGCCGGTCCGATGTGCGGCGGCAGGCTCGCCGTTGAGCCGCGGGCGGATTGCCCGCAGTATAGCGGTGCCACCGGCGGAACCCGCCACGAGGGCAAGGTCTCCATGGTAAAGCGCAACGAAGACATCCTCGCCCTGACCGCGCTCGCCGCCGTCATCGTCGGATGTCTGCTGGTGCTCGCGCCTTTCCTGTCGGCGATACTGTGGGCGGTGGTCATCTGCTTCAGCACCTGGGGGATCTACGAGCGCCTGCTCGCGCTCGTGCGCGGTCGCGAGTCGCTCGCCGCCCTGCTCATGACCTGCCTGCTGGCGGTGCTGGTGCTCGGTCCGCTCGCCATCGTCGCCGCCAGCCTCGGTGAAAACACCACCCACCTCGCGCGGGCGATCCAGGGTTGGGCGGCCGCCGGGCCGCCGGAATGGCTGGCGCGCGTGCCGGTGATCGGCGAGACCCTGCACGCCTACTGGATCGCCTTCGACATGGGCAAGCTCGTGGCGTACCTGCGCGATCTCGCCGCCCCGCTCAGCCGTTTCGCACTGGGAACCGGACTCGCCCTCGGCCAGGGCGTGCTCTGGCTCGCCCTCGGCGTGCTCATCACCTTTTTCCTCTATCGTGACGGACTGGATGTCGCGGCCCACCTGCGCGCGGGGATGGAACGCATCGCCGGGGCGCGTGCGCATCAGTTGCTGGCGGTGGCCGGCAACACCATCAAGGGTGTGGTCTACGGGATCATCTTCGCGGCGCTCGCGCAGGGGGTGATGGCCGGGCTCGGATACTGGATCGCCGGGGTTCCCGGGCCGTTTCTGCTCGGTCTGCTCACCTGCTTCCTCGCGCTCATACCGTGGGGACCGCCGCTCATCTGGGTGACGGCGTCGGTCTGGCTCTATCACGCCGGCCACACCGGCTGGGCGATATTCATGTTCCTGTGGGGCATCACCGCGATCAGCAGCATCGACAACATCCTCCGGCCGTATCTCATCAGCCTCGGCAGCCGCCTTCCGTTCCTGCTGGTGCTGCTCGGCGTGGTCGGCGGCGTGCTGCGTTTCGGCATCATCGGCGTGTTCCTGGGCCCCACGCTGCTGGCCGTCGGTTACGCGCTCATCTCGGAATGGACGCGCGCGGCGCGGGCGAGGCGTAGCGTCGACGCCGACGTGCAGGCGCCGTCCCCACCGGGTGCCTGACGTCCGCACGTCCCCTTGCCATGCATGGATCAACCAACGAGAATGCGGACGCCGCGCAACGCCGGATGTCATCGTGCCCATACCCACACGCCGCATTCGCAGCAGTCGCAACTGCCGGATGAACAGGAAGCGCCCTGCCCGGTGTCTCGCGGTCGTCGTGCCCCTGTCCGCGATCCTCGCCCTCTCCGCCATGCACGATGCCGCCGCGCAGGCAACCGACGCCCCGGGAGGCGCCGCCAGGCCGCGCGCCGTGCGCAATCTGCTCGGCGGCTCGACGCCCGCGTTCATCGGCCTGGCACGGCGCGTGGCCGGCGGCACCGAGGCCGAGAAGGCCGAGTTCGCGCGCATCTCGCTGGAGGAGATGGGCGGGGCGTTTCACGCGGAGGCGGAAAGGGCCTTCGAGGACAGGCCCGGGCCCGGCAAACCCGGCCACGAGGAGAAGGATCCCAGGAGATGGGCAGCGGCGACCGAGGGTTATGCCAGCCGTCTCTTCGGCCTGAGCGAATCGGTCATGGCCGGCGCCATGGTCGAGGTGCGCATCGAGCAGGAGGGCACCGTGCTGCTGATCGTCGGTGACAACACCGTGATCGTGAGCGGCCCGAACATCGCCAATCCCGAGATACTCGAGAATCGCATCATCGATCGGGTGTGCCTGGACCCCTCGTGCGACACGCTGGCGACGGCCACCTTCGACATGAGCCATACCCCCGCCGTGGGCGGGCGCTGGAGCCATACCGACACCCAGTCGCCGGTATACGCGACGACCAACGGCCTGAACTTTCTGTTCGAGGACGCCACCAATCTGCCAGCCAAGGAGGCGGCCTGCTCGGCGATCGCCACCGAGCTCGCCAGCATCGTCAACGCGATCAAGAACCTGCTGTGGCAGAAGCAGCCCGTGGACTGGAACGCCATCGCGGTGCGGCCCGATACCGCGGACCCCGCCACCCAGGTGCTGCGCATCAATCCGAACGGGGACTTCGTCAAGCTTGCCCTGCCGCAGCTGGTGCAGATGCCCTACGTGCTGCAATCGGCGCTGCCGTGGGTGCGCTCGCAGGTCGAGGGCAGGTACAGCCAGCACTACGTGCAACTGCCCCCGGGCACCTTCGACTGACGGACCCTGCGCGGCGGGCGGCGGCGCGCGCCCCGAGTGGGCGCCGATCCACCGGCCCGCCCGCCGCGTCGATCAGCCACCGCACCGTTTTCTTTAGAATGGGCCGATGGCCAGGTCCATCCCTCCCATCGCAACGCAGCCCGTCCGGTGGCGCATACGGACCAAGCTGCTGGCGCTCCTGTTGGGCATCACGTTGCCGCCGCTGCTCTTCATCACCTGGATCGATTACCGCACGCTGCGCGATCTCGGGATCACGCTGGCGGCGCAGGCGCACAGAGGCCTGGCGGAGCAGGCCCGCGAGCAGCTCGCGCTGACGGCGGACAACTACGCGCTGCTCATCCAGCGCCAGAACGAGGTGCTGGAACTGCTGGTCGCGCGCCAGGCACGCGAGGCGGAGCTGCTGCTGACCGCGCCCCGCCCCTCAACACCGTTCCTCGCTCCGATCTTCGACACCGACATCGATCGCGCCGATCCGCGCGTGACGCTGATGCCCTCGCGCAAGCATCTGCGCGAGGGCGACGCCGGCGCGGGGACGGCCGTACCCGTCTCCTACGATACGCAGGCCTTTCGCCTGCCGGTCGGCAGCGACGCCGGCGCGTTCTCCACGGTGCTCGCCAGGCTCGCCGGCATGACCGACGTCTACCGCACGCTGAACGCGCCTTACAGGGATCGCATCCTCTGGCAATACACGACCCTGGAATCGGGCCTGCATTCGGTGTATCCCGCCCACGGCGGATACCCCGCGGACTACGACCCCCGCACACGCTCCTGGTATCGCACCCAAGGCCAGTCCAGGCAGCTGCTCTGGCACCCGCCGCAGGTCGACGCCTCCACGCGCCAGGTCATCGTCACCGTGTCGATGCCGCTGCACGACGGCGACCACCGCCTCCTCGGCGTCACCGCCATCGATCTTCCCGTGGACGCCTACCTCGCGGGCCTGCCGCTGCCCTCCGGCTGGACCTCCGACAGCGCCGTGTTCCTGGCCTCACCGGAGACCGATCGCGGCACCGGCAGGGGTCCGCTGCGCATCCTGGCGCGGCAGACCTACGACACGCGGCATCGTGACTGGAAGACGGAGTTCGCGCCCGAATGGCTCGAGCCCGGCAGCCTGGAGCAGGCGCGAAACCTGGCCGCCGACCTGCAGGCGCGCAGGCCGGGCATGGTGCGGGCGCGATCCCGTGACGGCGACGCGCTGTGGGCGTATCGACCGATCGGCAAGTCGGACACCTGGCTGGTGATCGTGCTGCCCTACGCCCGCGCGGTGGCGCTGGCGGAGATGGCGCGGGTCGAGGCGCTGGAGCACACCGGGATGCAGCTGCGCACCGTACTCGCGCTCGGCATACCGCTCATCGCCGCCGCCGTGATCGCCGCCCTCCTTGCCGCCCGGGCCATCAACCGCCCCCTGCAGCAGCTGGTCCAGGCCACGCACCGGGTGACCTCCGGCGACTTCGACGCGCGTGCGCGCATCACCACCGGCGACGAGCTGGAGATGCTCGGCAATGCCTTCAATCACATGGTCCCGCATCTGAAGGAACGTTTTCGTCACGTCGAGGGCATACGGCTGGCGCGCGAGGTGCAGCAGAACCTCATTCCCGTACGGCCGCCGTCGCGATCGCGACTGGACATGGCCGGCGTGACCATCTACTGCGAGGAGACCGGCGGTGACTACTACGACTTCCTGGCGCTGGGCCATGCCGACTCCGATCCGGTGGGGATCGCCATCGGCGATGTCTCCGGCCACGGCATCGCCTCGGCCCTGCTGATGGCCACGGCCAGGGCGCTGCTGCACGCCTTCGCGCCGCAGTCACGCACGCTCTCGGAGGTCATGGCGGCCATCAACGAGCGGCTCGCCGACGACGTGCACGCGGGCCGATTCATGACGCTCTTCTACCTCGTCGTGGACCCCGCGACCTCTACCCTGCGCTGGAGCAGCGCCGGGCACGACCCCGCCCTGCTGTATCGCCCCGCCGACGGCTCCATGCACGAGCTTGCCGGCGACGACATTCCGCTCGGCGTGGACGCCGGCTGGCACTATCGGGAATGCACGCCCTTCCACGGCGCCGCCGGCGACGTCGTGCTGATGGGAACCGACGGCGTCTGGGACACGCACAACGCCGCGGACGAGGCCTTCGGCAAGGAGCGGCTGAAGCGGCTGTTGCGGACGCACGCGGGGCTCCCCGCCGCGGAGATCTGCGGCGCGATCACCGAGGCGCTGCAGGAGTTTCGCGGCGGCACCCCGCAGACCGACGACCTCACGCTCGTCGTGTTGCGACTGCGCGAACAGGGCCTGCCGCGCCCCGTGTCCGGGCAGCCGGTCGGGGAACCCTCGTGAACCCCGCGCGCGCCCGGGCATGCGTCGCGCGCGGGCGCTGCGTGATTACTCGACCTTCACGGACTTGCGCGGCGTGCGCTTCACCTTCGGGATGCTGAGTTCCAGCACGCCATCCTTGAACGTCGCCCTGGCCTCGTCACCATTGACCTCATGCGGCAGGGTGATGACACGCTGGAATTCGCCCTGGCTCAGCTCGCGGCGGTAATACTGCCCCTTCTCCTCCTTCTCCTCGGCCTTGGTGCTCGCCTTGATGGTCACCGTCGTGTCGGTCATCGTCACGTCCAGGTCCTCTTTCTTCACGCCGGGCAACTCGGCGCGCACGAGGACCTCCTCGTCGCGATCGATCACGTCGACCTTGGGCCAGCGGCCTTCGAACGGCGGGCGCAGGCGGCCCAGTTGCGGCCAGTTGCCCCGGAACAGGCTCGGCCAGCGATCGGGCCAGGCGTCCTCGAAGAATCGCTCAAACTCCTCGAACGGGCTCATCCATCCGCCCCGGCGGGCGAGCTCCCTGCCCTCCGCCTCCTTTTTCTCTTCCGACTTTTTCTCGTCTGCCATGCCACACCTCCTCGTCAGTGGAACACGTCGAAACAAATATGGCCGCCCGCGCGCTTTTCAAGTTGATCGAAGTCATGAGCTTCCGCCACCTGCGAACCGCCAGCCGGCACCCTCCGCCGTCGAGGGGCTCCCGACGGGCAGGCGCCGGAGCCGGTCCCCGGGGCGTACGGGACCATCCGCCGGCGCGCCTCGCCGCCTTGCGCGCGAGGAGCAGCCGCGGCTTCTGTACACCAGTTCCGATCTCCTTCATTGAGTTGTCCGATCGGGATGACTAGGATTCCAGAAGCTATTGGCAAATAGGCCTCCCCCGAATGCCTCGCTTCCGCCGCGCAGGTGGGGGACGGAGGATGTTTCCATGGAAGACAGGGAGAGCCAGACCTCCCGGGTCGAGTTTCTGTGCTACTCGGCCACGCGTTTCCTCAAGGCCGGCGATTATCGACACGGCGCGGAGGCCCTGCGCCAGGCGCTCGTTGCCAGCGAGCGCAGCGGCACCCCGGATTGCGCGTGCCTCATCGAGATCGCCTGCGACATCGCCAGCGCCTGCCGTCTGTGTCGCCACGAGGCGCATTGGCACCGGCGGGCCCACGATCTCGCCAGCGCGCGTGAGGGCGAACTGCTCGCAGAGCTGCTCGATCTGCTGCAGATCGCGGAGTGGCACCTGGACGCCCCGCGCAGGACGTACGCCCTGGGTCATGCGGCACCCGCCCCCCTCGCGCCGGGTCCCGCGTCGTATCGGCCGGCGCAGGTCCGGGAGGCCCGCCCGGAGCCGCCGGGAATGGATACGTACCGCGTTCAGTCCGCGCCCGAACGCTGCGCTCTGACGGTGTCGCGCGCCGCCGCGTGCAATCCGGGCACGGCCCGCGCCGGCGCCCCGGCGCTGGAGGTCTATTGCCTCGGTTCCTTCCGCGTCTTCCACAACGGCGTCCTCATCGAGGAATGGTCCGGCCTGAAAGGCCTCGCAGTCCTCAAGTACCTGGTGGCCCATCACGGCCGGAAGGTAAGCCGCGAGACGCTCATGGACGTGTTCTGGCCCGAGGCGGACGCCGTCGCCGCGCGCCGTAACCTGCATCAGGCGATCTACTCGCTGCGCAAGTCGCTGCGCGAGCATGACGGCAACCATCGATACATCCTGTCGCACGAGAACTGTTACGAGTTCAATTCGGCGCTCGCGTTGTGGGTGGACGCCGAGGAGTTCGAGGCCCACCTGCGCAACGCGCGCCGATGCGAGGGCGCGGCTCGACTCGAGGAAGCGATGCAGGAGTACGGCGTGGCGGAGAGCCTCTACCAGGGGCGCTTCATGGAAGACGATCTCTACGCGGACTGGGCGGAATCGCAGCGCCAGTACCTGGAGCAGGCATACCTGGAGGCCGCCAGCCGCCTGAGCACGCTGTACTTCGAGCGAGGCGCGCCGACCGCCGCCGTCACCCTCTGCCAGAAGGTGCTCAATGTCGATCCGTGCTACGAGAACGCGCACCGGCAGTTGATGCAGTGCTATCTCGCGCAGGGCCAGCGCTATCTCGCCGTGCGCCAGTTCCATCTCTGCGACGGCGCCCTGCGCTCGCGATCCGGCCTCACGCCATCCCAGGAGACCGTCGCGCTGTATCGGCGCATCGCCCACTCGAGCTGAGATCCCGCCAGGACTCCGCGTCCGCCCCCATTCGGCCTCCACGGCGGACTTCCGCCCATCGCGGCGCGCCGCCGGTCAATTCCCGCACCGTCGCCGATTGAGCCGCCAATGACCGCGGCTTGAGCAGAGCGGTCCAGACTCCACTCCTCGGCCGCAGGCATGCGTGTCGACCGACGTATGAGTCTGCGTGCGCGCGGACGGGAATCAGACCAAGAGGAGGTTCATATGGCTGCAGTACGCAAACCTGAACTTACGATGCACAAGGGCATGGGCGGCGCGACGGCACAGGTAGCGGAAGCCGCGCCCCCCACGGCGTTGACGGCGCAGGACATCCAGGCGGAGCTGGAGGCACGCGTCAAGAGCGCCCTGGACGAGGCGATGGCGCGCGCGGCGCCTGAGATCGCGGAACCCGCGGGCTGGTGGAATCTGTTTGGCATCGGGCCGATCCAGCCGATCGCCGTGAACGGACCGCTGCTGCCGCACCAGGTGATCAAGGTCGGGGAAACGGCGTTCGTCGGGACCATCCTGTTCCTGAATCCGTTCCTCCTCGTCGCGCCCGGCATGAGCGCCGCGCAGGTTCTCGCGAACTTTGCCCTGCCCTACGAGGTGCGCTACCAGACCGGCAACGTGACGTCCTGGAGCATCGGCCAGGCCGACATGAACGTCGTCCATCCGCACAACGCCCCGGGCCTCGTTCCCGGCACGTTCGCCTATGTCGACGTGCTGGCCTTCACCGGCCTGACGCCCGGTCTGTACGAGATGAACATCTCCGCACGCATCCTTGGCGCGGCGCCGCCATTCGTCAATGCGCCGCAGTTCGCAGGCTACGCGCGCGCGGTCGACGACATCGATCCCGACCTGTTCATCAGCGGCCCGCCGGGCCTGCAGTTCGACGTCCCGATACGCTTCCAGGTCTATCCGTAGCGACCGCGGGCGGCCGGGAGCGCCAACCGGGTCCGGCCATCCGGCCGGACCCTTCGCCCGGGATGGCGTCAGGGAGGCAGGACCATGCAACCAGATGCCGTGACCATGGGTTGCGCGCGGCGTGCGCTGCGCAAGGCGACGGGAGATCACCTCTACGACCCCAACGTGACCCTGATCGACTTCGGTCGCCCGAGGCGCGGCGGACGAATCATGTGCGAGGAACTGGCGGTCCGCGTGCACGTACGCCGCAAGCTGGCGGGGTACGCGCTCGAATCGGCGTTGCTGCGGGGAACGACCACCGCCAGCATACCGCGCGCGATCGAAGGATTCCCTACCGACGTGATCGAGGCCACTTACCGGACCCATCTCTGGCCGTGGGCGTATGCGTGGCGACCCACGTCGAGGAACGCGCGCGCCCGCCGCGCAGACCCTTTGCGCGGCGGGATCAGCATCTCGGACGAATATCACAATGCCTATGCGACCCTCGGCGGCCTGGTGGCCGATCGTGCGAGCGGCGCGGAAATGATCCTGAGCAACTGGCACGTGCTCGTCGCGGCGTGGCGCGCGCGCGCGGGCCAGCGCATCGTTCAACCCGGCCGGCTGGACGGCGGCACCGCGGCCGACGCCGTCGCCGCCCTGACCCGCGACGCCATGGCCGCCAATCTCGACGCGGCCGTGGCGGCACTGACGGGCAGGCGCGAGCTCCTCAACGATCAGCTGCAGCTGGGCCCGGTGCGCGGCGTGGGAAGCGCGGACCTGGACATGCGCACCGTGAAATCCGGTCGACGCACGGCCGTCACCCACGGTGCGGTGGTGGGCATCGAGGGCGAGGCGAAGCTGACCTACGGCGGCATTCAGCGCGTCATCAAACGGGTCGTCACCATCGAGCCGCCGGCCGCGGGCAGCGAGGTCAGCGCCGGCGGAGATTCCGGATCCTGGTGGCTGGATGTGGGGAGCCGGCGAGCCGTCGGACTGCACTTCGCCGGCAGCGACGCGCCGGAGACGGCCCTCGCCATGGACATGCCAGCGGTGCTGAACGCATTGAAAGTCGCCGTCGTCGTCTGAGCCGGCCCGGGCAGGCATGCGAACGCCCACGTCGACGCCACGCGCCATGATGCCGATCACGACCACTCCGATGCAGCGGGCGCGGAAGGCCCGGGAGGCGCTCGCGGCACGGTACCTGGGCGATCCCGCGGTGAAATTGATCGATCTCGGCAAGGCGGGCGGGGTGATCGCGGTGCGCATCCACGTGGACCCGCATGCGCCACCCTCCGCGCGCGCGGCCTTTCCCGATCGCGTGAACGGCGTGCCCGTGATCGTCGTTGCCGCGGATTACCGTCCCGAGTGAGGCGCCTACCGCGCAAGAGACCGCTTTCGGGCTCGTACGGCATGACACGCATCCCCCACAGCACGGAACAAGGCCCGTCCCGGGCCGCGGCGCCTGACAAGACCCCGCCGCGACCGGACGCACCGATATCGCATGCCCGGCCCGATCGGGTACCGGAGGCGCAGACGCTGGGCGAGTTCATCGTCTTCTTCGACGGCTGCACCGATCGCCGGGGCCGATCCGACTGGTTGGTGCGCATCTATGACGCCGACTCCGGCGAGGAGACGGTGCTCGCGCCGCCGGAACGCGAGCGCTGGGCGGACTGGATCATGGCCAGGGTGAAGCTGCCTGCAGCCGTCCGACTCACGATCGGCGCCACCGCCCGGGATGCCGTGCACGAGGTGACGCGGGCGCCGCGGATCGAGGTGCTGCAGGTTCGGTTTGCGGAGACGACGCCCGATCATCCGCCGAGGGCCGAGGTCCGCTTCCGGCTGACGGGCGCGCAGGCGGGGGCGCTGGCCCGACAGCGAGTGCCCTACCGCATCGAGACCTACGCCGTCGATCTCGAAAAACGCGAACCCGCCCTGCTCGCCGCCAAGGAGGGTCACCTCGAGCCCCGGGTCTACGAGTACACCGATCACCACACGTTCACACTGCCGGCCGTGGGTCGCTACGAGCTGCACAGCCGGGTGCTGCTGCTGCCCCCCGCGGCTCAGATCGCCAGCCACCGCGGCCCGGTGCTGAACGTGGTGCCCTGAACTCCCGGACGCCTTCAGGGCATCAGTAATGAGACCGGCTCATCGGCGAGGCGGCAGTGCTGCTGGTCGGACGCCGCCGGCGGCTTCGGAGGATTCGCCGACGGCGCGGGTCGAGGATCGCTGCGCGTGGACAGCGGCCGCACCACGCCGGGCGGCAGGGCACCGACGCGATTGTCGTGGATCTCCAGGTCCTGCTGTTCGGACGCCGCCGGGGCGTCGTCGGGTATCTGCTCAATGAGTCCGGCCCCGAATATGGGCGTGGGGATCCGGAAGACGACGCTGCCGCGCCGCCTCTGGGCTTCGAAGTCCTCCTGCCGGATGCCGCAACCGGCCGCGTTGCCCGCGCCGTCGCTGCGACCGCTTATGACGAAGACGGCGCGCACCCCCCGTCCCTCGTTCCATCGGGCTTGTACTTGTAGCGCGCCTCCCGCACGGGGCCGTCGGCCGTGACGAAGTACGGCACGCGATTGCGCGCGCCGTAGGCATTCGCGAGGGTGAACTGTGGATTCACCGCCGGGCTGGTGCCGCCGACCGCGGGTTGTGCGTGGCAGCCGAGGCAACTGTCGAGGTTGACGCGGGGCCCGAGGCCGTCTCCCACGCCCTCCACCTCCTCGAAATCCTCGCGGCCCGCCTGAAAGGTGGCGAGCTCCGCGGCCGTGAGGCCGGGCAACGGGCCGCCGGCGGCCGGCGGCCCGGCGCGAACGCCGGGATCGCGGGCACGCCCTTGCGCCGCATGGGTTGCGTTCATCGTCAACAGCAGCAAAGCAACGGCCGGCATCCACACAAGTCGGCTTGTGTCCGCCATGTCACCTCCTCGTTGGTCTACGCGTTCTTGAAGATCCGTGCGCGCTTGGATGTGGGTGTGCCCCTGCAGCGTACCCCTGAAGATCGGATCCTCGGCGTTGAGCGAGAGCGCCGGCCCCACCTTGCACGTCGGGCTCGCATTCATCGCGTCGACCGCCGCGTAATTCACCTGCCGCGTGGCCAGCGGGCGATACTCACCGTTCAGTATCAGGAACGGGATCGTGTCGAAGTCCGAGCCGACCAGCCCGGCGGCGGCGAGTTTGGTACCCGCGCCCTCCGGGACGATGATGCCCTTGATCAGGTGCAGCTCGCCGCGCCCTTTCATGACCCTGGCCGTGTGAAACACGGAGGACGTCGATTGCGAGTGCCGCGCCAGGATGCCGCCGCCTACTCCCTCGAGCCGCTCGGCCAACGCGAGCGGCAGCCAGGTGTCGATCGCATTGAGATTCGGATTGCTGCAAGTGGGGCAGGCGGAGCCGGGCAGCGTGACCTCGCCGTTGGGGACCAGCGGCCTGCAGTACTCCAGGCCGAGACAGGCACTGCTGGCCGGGTTCGGCGCCTCGCCGATCGCCCCGATGCGCGCCACCGCGAGTTCCCCGCCTGCCCTCCGGAAAGCGACCGCTGCATCACAAAAATTCCATTCGCCCGCAACCGATCCCGGGGATTGCGCATCAGAATCCCCGTTATCACTCCACACGGGAAACCTGGACATGAAGACATTTGCGGTGCTGCTGCTCGGCGCGTTGATGTTCACCCAGCCGGTGAACGCCGGGCAGGCGTATGACGAGACGGCCAATGCCGTCGCGGATCTGAAGCAGGCCCGGGAGACGGCGCGAAGCACGGGCAGGAACGTGCTGGTGGTCTTTGGCGCCAACTGGTGCCCCTACTGCCGATCCCTGGCCAAGGCGCTCGACGCCGAGGCGGGCCGGCGGCTGCAACAGGACTACGTCGTGGTCAAGGTCGACGTCGGGCAGTTCGACAGGAACATGGACCTGGTAAAGGCCTACGACGATCCGCTGCGCGAGGGCCTGCCGGGTGCGGCCGTCGTCAATACCGACGACAAGGCCGTCTACACGGCCGATGCGGACGATCTGATCAACGCCGTCGAGGAAGGCGACAACGGCCTCTACGAGCTACTGCACGACAAGGTCGCGCGATAGGCGCGCGCCGGTCGATGCTGCGTCGCACACGGCAACTCTCCACCGCACCGTGGCGGCTCGCCGAGAGGCCTCGCCCGCTGCGACCGCCTTTCGATCCGGGACCGGGAAGGTCAACCCGGCCGGATCGGCCGCGCGAAGCCCCTGCGGACTCCAGGACTGAACACACCGTCGCAAACGCTGCGCGAGGCGATTGCTACAGTATGCGGAGCGCCGTCGTTGGCACGCTTGTTGGATTGAAGCGGACATATGGACATACGGGTCGGACGGTTCGCCCTTCCGGACACGGGCAGCGGCAGGCTGCTGGCGGCGGCGGGGCTCGCACTGATGGGGGCGTGCAGTACGATCGCGACGACCTCGCCGCAGGGCGAGCGCACGGTCAGGACGCGCGCGGAGTTCGAGCGCTACGTCGAGCAGGTATTCCGCTACCAGAATCTCGTCGGCAACGATCTCATCGCCCGCGCGGGCTTTGACGAGAAGGTGCCGCCCGCGCTCGTGGAGGCCGAGGAGCACATGGTCCGCAGTTGTCAGGCCCTCAACGCCGTGGTGATCGCGCGCGCCGAGGACCGCGACCCCGGCCTCGCCCTCAAACGGGACCTCACCCGCACCATCGCCGCCTGCGATCAGGCTGCGCATGCCGTGGGCCGGCTGTTGCAGACTGACCGTCCGACCGCCAGCGTCGACACCGCATCCCACCTGTAGGCATTCCGACCGGCTCTGGCCGCGGGCCCCATGTCGCGGGTCTGCGTGCGCGCTGCCACTGCGCGGCGGGTGCCGATCGGCATTCACCCCGTCCCCCTGCAACCGCGCCATGATGGCAACTTGCTGATTGACCGGCGGATTTGAAGTGTCCGGCCGAACCCGCATACACTACGTCTGCCTCTCATCCTGACCACGGCACGGCCGCGCGATTTCATGCATTTTCTGCGTCGACACCCCTGGACTCTGGCCGGCGTGCTCCTCGCCGTGGTGTTTCTACTCTTCCCCGGCATCGACCTCGCCGTCAGCGATCTGTTCTTCGAGCCGGGCAGCGGGTTCTTCTGGAGAAAGGCGGCGCCGGCACTCTGGGCGTACGAAGGCGTCAAGATATTTCGCGACGTTCTTCTCGGGTCGCTCGGCATCCTGATCGCGCTCAGTCTCGTTTTCTTCCGCCGCGGCCTGGCGCCCCTGCTGCCCCGCGCGGCGTACCTGCTGGTGGTGCTGGCGCTGGGACCGGGGCTGGTCGTCAACGGCCTGTTCAAGGATCAATTCGGCCGCGCCCGACCCGACAAGGTGACCGAGTTCGGCGGCGCCTCGCCGTTCACCCCCCCGTTCGTCATCTCCGAGGCCTGCGAGTCCAACTGTTCTTTCGTCAGCGGCCATGCCTCGATGGGTTTCTATCTGCTGAGCTTCGGTTTCATCGATCCCCGTCGCCGGCGCTGGTGGATGGCGGCCGGCATGCTGGCAGGGAGCTACGCCGGGTTGATGCGCATGGTGCAGGGGGCGCACTTCCTCAGCGACGTGATCTTCGCGTTCTTCGCCGTCTACGCCACGGCGTTGGTCGTGGACGCGGCATTCCGCCGTCTGGGCTGGCTCCCGGAGCCGCCGCCGGCTGTCGAGCCGGCCGCCCCCGCAGCGGCGACGCCGTGATCCCGGCGCGGCGGGAGCGTAACGATCGGCAATGGTTCCCCTGACGATCCGGGATCGAGAGGCATGAGGGAGATTCGCGACACGACACCCGGCTGCGGCAGGCGCTGGCTCGTCGCGCGCCTGTGCCTGTATCTCGGCATGGTCTGGATCGGCGTCGGCTCGCTGGGCGTCCTGATCGGGCGCGGCGGCATCGCCGCGCTGGGCGAAAACGGCATCGTCGAATGGTGCCAGTTCGCCGAACTGACGCTGAGCGCGCTCATCCTTCTGGCGCTGAGCTACGCGGATCTGCAGATGCGGGGTCTGCACATCGCCCTGTTCGCACTGGCGGCGGGGGCCGCCGCGCGCGAGCTGGATGGTCTGCTGGATGATCTCATCCTGCGCGGCGGCTGGCAGACGGTCACGCTTCCGTTACTGCTGCTCGGCATCATCCTGGCCGTGCGCTACCGCGACAGCTTCAGGCTGGGGCTCCACTGGCTGCTCGGCCACTACGTGCTGATCATGCTCTGGGCCGGCGCGGTGGTCGCCGGTCCATTCGCGCAGCTGACCGGACACCGGCCGTTCCTGCGCCTGTTCCTGCCGGAACAGCACCTTCATGACGTCAAGCGCTACGCCGAGGAGACCGGCGAATGGCTGGGGTTCCTGCTGATCCTGTTCGCGGCGATCGAGCTGGCGATCTGCCGCTGGCAGGCTCTGCGGGAGATCTCGCGGAGGTCGGCCAACTGACCACACCCGCACCGGTGCCGCGGCGCGCGGATCCGGCAACCCGGCGGCACGGGCAGCAGCGTGGCGGTTCGATATTATTGCGGGACGCAATACCCCGCATCCCGGCCACGCCGTGAACCCGGCGTCAGCGTTCAGGGCCCGATATTCGGAACGGGATCGGCGCCGCGGCCCTCGCCTCCCGGAATTTCCGCGCCGGGTGACTGCCCGCCCAGGCGCGCAATCTGCTCTTTCACCCTCTCGTACTGAGCCCTGTAATCGGCGCGGCCGGGCCTGCTCCGGAGTAGATTGCCCATGATCACCCCGGCATGTTCGGCCCACTGCAGCCTCATGTTTCGCTCCTCCAACTGCCGGCGGTAACCTCGCAGCTCCGGCGGAAGCTGGTCATGGAAGCGCGTGAGAACGCGCACCAGCCGCAGCCAGATCTCCTCCGGATCCGCGGAAGTCGCCAGAAACGTCTGGAACTCGTCGCTGGCGCCCTTCTCGGCGACCTGCGAGGTGTGGAACGGCGTGCCGTCGCTCAGGCTGCGATACGTCGCCGCGATGGTCACCAGGCGCAACGTCGAGTCCACGGCCTGCTCGTAACGCCGCTGCGCCTCCTGCCTTGCCGCCGTCTCCCTCGCCAGCGCCGCTTCGAGCCGCTGGTTGAGCACCTGCGAGTGGACGGCGAAGCCGGCGGCAAGCACGGCAAGCAGCGACATCGCGCCCGCGACAGCCGCAAGCCGGCGCTGCCGGCGGCGGCGTTCGGCTTCCTCGCGTTGCCGCAGCTCGTCGAGATCGACGCCGAGCACTCCCGCGATGAGCTTCAGGCGGCCCAGCTCCGCACCGTCGCCCTGATACCGCAGATCGGCGGCGATCGGCTCTTCACGCTCCTCGGTGACGACTCCATCGGCGCCGATCCGACGCAGGAGGTTCCGCGGGAAACATTCGCGTTGCGGGTCGCCGGGTTCGCCGGCCACGATGGCCGGATAGACGCGGTGGCTCCTTCCCATCGACTTGAACAGCCGGATCTCCTCGTTGACGTACCGACTGACGGCCGCGGCCGGCGAGCACACGACGATCAGGGTCTCCGAGGCCGCCAGCGCATCGACGAGCTGTTCGCCCAACGAGTGGCCTGCCTCCAGGTCATAGCGGTCACGAAAGATGGGCCGCAGCCTGGCCGGCACACGCCCGTTGGGCGTCATCTTGCCGACGAGCGCACGCGGGATCCGGTAGCCCTCGAGCTCCCGGTGAAGCCGATCGCCCAGCTCGCCATCGCGATGGCTGTAGCTCAGGAACGCCCGGTAGCGGAATGTGCTGCGTTCGGCCAAGACACACTCCTCGGTGGCGAAAGGGGCACGCGGAAAGCATAGCGCGGAGCGGTGGCCGTATGAACGCCGCTACCGGCCCGGCCTCATCTGTCCGTGGAGCCGGCGCCGTCTCGCCGCGCACGCCATACCGTGATCAGCCCGCGTACGTCCGATCGCGGCTCGTCGAGGACGGTCGTGAGCGCGAGCTCCTCGATCGCCGCGAGCAGTGCCAGGGCCGCGGCAAGCCGGAACGGCCACGCCGAACCACCCCACAGCAACAGCAGCAGACCGGCCGCCGTCGCGGCCACCGCCGCCTTGACCAGCAGCGTGTGATAGCTCGTGAAACGCCCGAACTTCGCGAATCCGACGAGGCTCGGCACCACGAAGCTCGCGACGATCGTCCCGAACGGGATCCATTCGCGCCGCACCAGCTGCGGCCACAGCAGCCAGACCGAGATCGCGATCGACACGTATGCCGTCACGTCCGCCCAGGAATCGAGCACGGCGCCAAAGCGGTTCGGCCGGCCGCTCAGCCGCGCGACCGTGCCGTCGACGAAGTCGGTGAAGAACGAGGCCACGAGCATCCAGAGAAAGAGCTCGCGCTGGCCGACAATCGCGAAGACGACCATCAGCGGCGCGGCGACCATGAGGCGGAATGCGGTCAATGCGTTGGCCAGCGACCAGCGCCATGTGTCGCCGCGCATGGCGCGTCTCACAGGCGGAACCATGCCTGCAGCGGCGTGTGGTCCGAGAGCACCTGCCATGGCTCCGACGCCAGGCACTCGGCGGCCACGGGTGTGACGCCGCGGCAGTAGATCCGGTCCATCGGCAATGCCGGTGCCCACGCCGGGTAGGACCTGGCGTACCGGCCGTGCAAACGGCGGAAGACCTCGAACAATCCCAGCTCGGCGTTGATCTCCCGCTCGGCGCGCGCCGACCAGTCGTTGAAATCACCGGCGAGGATCAGCGGCTCGGCGTGCGGGATGCGCTCCTCGACGTGGCGGCACAGCCGGCGGATCTGCGGGCGCCGCTCCAGGCCGATGAAACCGAAATGGATGCACACCAGATGCAGGTTCACGCCCGTCTCCGGGAACTGTATGCGCCCGTGCAACAGGCTGCGGCTGGCGGCGAACGGGTATGGCGAGACGTCGATGTTCTCCCAGGCCAGCAACGGATACCTGCTCAGGATCGCATTGCCGTGATGGCCGTGGTCGTAGATCGCGTTCTTGCCGTATGCATAGTGCGGCCACAGGGTATCGGCGATGTACTCGAACTGCGAGTTCTCTGGCCACTGCTCCACGCGCTCGGCGTGCCGGCGATGCTCGCCCTGCGCCTCCTGCAGGAAGACGATGTCGGCGCCGACGGCGGCGAGCGCCGCGCGCATGTGCCGCAGCACGAACAGACGCCGGCCGTCGCCGCTGAAGCCCTTGTGCATGTTGTAGGTGACGATGCTGAATTCGCTCGTGCTCATGCGCTTTCCGATGATCTCGTCCGGGGCCGCGACGGCGCTACCACGGTCGGCGGCGGATGTGCAGGCGGTACAGCAACGGGGAGAGCAGCCGCACCATGATCGCGAACAGTGCGACGACGGCGGCCACCCCGAGCCAGTCCAGCGCGAACACCGCGCGCAGCCCCACGGCGGGCAGCAGCGATTCCGGAATGCTGTCGAGGAGCGGGGCGCGCGCGCTCGGCGCATAGCCGAGCCGACGCTTGCTGAAGCTGGCAATCAGGTCGCCGGCCATCGACAGCGCACCGGCCGTGAGACCCGTGCTCCAATGCAGACCGAGCACCGGCGCCGCCACCGTGGTCGCGACCAGTGCCGCCGCGAGGCCCCTCCAGGTCTTCGAGCGTCCCAGCAGCGGGCGCCCGTCCTGCAGGCGCAGACCGGCGTCGATGGACTGCTCCCAACGGTTTCCCAACAGATCCCCGGCAACGACGGGTGCGCTGTTGGCCACGACGATCAGCAGCAGCAGTTCCAGCATGGATCTCGAAGTTCCGGACTCATATGATCCTGGCACGCCTCCGCGCCGTTCCCTGCCCGGCATGCGGGCCCGGACTGGCCATCACCGCACGGGCATGCCGGAGGTCCCCGCCAATTGTAATCGCGATTGACGGCGGGCCGTCGGCCGCGGATCACGGGCTATACTGGCCGCTCCGACAATAGCGACGAGGGAACACGCATCATGGCATTCTGCAAGAGCGTCGAACTCATCCGCACCACCCCGCCCGGGCCCGAGAGCCGACGCCTCGCGGAGCTGGAAACGAAGGTCCTGGCGCACGGCGCCTATGGCGATCTGGCGGATCGCTATTTCATCGCCGCCCGCACCGAGGGCTCTCTCATCGAGGACGTGGACGGCAACCGTTACATCGACTTCGGCGCCGGCTGGGGCACCAACAACATCGGCAACTGCCATCCCGAGATCCTCGAGGTCGTCAACGCGACGCTGAGGGAACAGGGGGTGGTCTGCTGGACCGCCGCCGGCAACAGTCCTCAGCGCATCGCGGCGGCGGAAAAACTGTTGTCGGTCTGCCCGCGCCGCACGGACCGGGTGGTGTTCCTCACCACCGGCACGGAGGCCGACGAGGCGGCGCTGCGCATCATGCGCCGTGCCTCCGGGCGACCGATCGTGCTCACCTTCTACGGCCAGTACCACGGGTTGTCCTACACCGGCCAGGCCGTGGGCACGCTGGAGGCGAAGATGCGCGCCGACGTGATGCCGCTGGTGGGCGGCTATGTCTATGCGCCCTACCCGAACCCCTACCGTTCACCGTTGAAGTCGAGCAGCGGCGGCGGCGCGGGTCGCGCGACCATCGAGTACATCGAGGAGGTCCTGCTCGCGCACGAGGTCCCGGCCGAGCTGGTGGCCGGCGTCATGGTCGAGCCGGTGATTGGCGAGGGCGGCATCGCGGTGCCGCCGGACGACTTCCTCCCCGGCCTGCGCGAGCTCTGCGATCGGCACGGCTGGTATCTGTGCATCGACGAGGTCCTCTCCGGCTTCGGCCGCTGCGGCAGGATGTGGGCCTACGAGAACTGGGACGTCGAGCCCGACCTCATCGTCGTCGGCAAGGGCATCTCCGGCGGCGTCATGCCGATCGCCGCCGTGGTCGCGCGCTCCGACATCACCGAGCGGGCCGATGCCTTCGTGAGCAGCACCTACTCCGGCCAGCCGGCGGCCTGCGCCGCGGCCATCAAGACCATCGAGATCCTGCAGCGCGATCACCTCTTCGACTACGCCAACGAGCTCGGCGCCCATGCGCTCGATCGGCTGCGCGCGATGAAGGAGAAGTACGGCATCATCGGCGACGTGCGCGGCAAGGGGCTCTGGCTGGCGGTGGAGTTCGTCACCGACCGGGGCACCCGCGGCAAGGACCACAAGGCCGCCGCGGATGTTCATGCGCTGGCCATCCGCAACGGCCTCTATTACATCCACGATCAGATCTCGTGGTTCGTGCGGATACAGCCGCCGATCAACATCCCGCGCGACCTGTTCGTACAGGGGCTGGACATCCTCGAGGCGGCCATCGCCGAGGTCGACCGCGGACGGCGCGCGGCGCGCTGACGGCCGGCAAGGTGGCCGGGCTGCGCCGGACGGGCAACGAGGGCGGGGCCGCCGACCTTCACTCATGCAAGCGTGGCTCCTGTCGCGCTCCCGTCGCGCTCCCGTCGCGATCGGACACCCGGCAAATGCGCGGCCCGTCGCGGCCGGGAGGAAGCTCGCCCGTGGCTCCCGCGGATCAGGGCGCGTTGAGGGCGTCGCAGGCGGCCGCCTGATCCGCTGGTGGTGCGTGATTGCCGATCGCGTAAAGGGCCATGCAGATGGTCGGCCAGTGATGCGGGAAATTCGAGTGGACCTCGGCGGGCACGCCGGTGACCTCGACGTTGGCCGCGTCCGGTGCGTGATTGCGCGCCAACCGGCGCCCCAGGCAGTCGCCGGACTGCGTGCCGCCGCCGACGATGAGGTCGGCGTTGCCCGCGGCGTAGAGATTGACGTAAAGGACGCCATCGGGCTGCGTCGGACGGCTGTGTGGCGCCTCCGCCGCGGGATCGGCGACGGTGCCGCCCGGGCAGTTCTCCGCGAATCCGTCCCCGTCCGGCGTGGTCTGGAAGTTGCCGTGACCGTTCAGCGCCGTCAGGAACGTATTGTCGCCGGCGAGATTGGTGCTGAACTCGTCCGGCTCGAAGAATCCGCAACTTCCGCAGTCGGCGAGCTGACTGGCAATCGTCGCGGTCCTGCCTGCGCACAGCTCGCGCGAGGAGCGGTCCGGCTGATCCTCCGTGCCGCAGGTGAACGCGCCGCCCGCGCCGTGATTCGGCGCCGCCAGCGCAATGAACTCCGACACGGTGACGGCACCGTCGCGCCGCGCGCCCATGAGGTTCTTCAGATAGTAGCGGCTGCTGATCGCCCCCTGACTGTAGCCGACGATCGCGACCCGATCCACGCCCTGGTAGGCGGGCATCTCGAGGATGCCGGTCCGAGCAGTGCCGGCGGAATCCGCACCTCCCTCGATGGCCGCGAGGATATCGGTCGCATCCTCGGCGATGCCGCGCGCCGCGCTCTCGGGATGCCCCTCGCCGTGCACGGGGAGCTGGAGATAGAACGGATCGATCGCCAGCGACGGATTGGCCTGCAGCGCCGCGGCGAAGGACGTGGTGCCGGTTCCGGCCGGCTGCTGCCACGCTCCGGCGGCATCGCCGCTGTGCCCGTGCACGAACAGCACCGGAATGCGCGCGGCGACGGCAGGCTGCTGCGTGAGGGCGGAGATCGCCACCGGCCAGGTATCGCCCGCGGTGTTGTCGGTCAACCGGCGCAGATCACTGCCGTCGAGCGCGATGGAGAACACCTCCTGCCGGATGTTCACCGGATTGGCGGTGACGTCGGCCGTCTGCACCGAAAAATACAGGCGCTCGTCACCGGCCGCGAAATCCAGGCCGGAGATGTTGCGGTCAACGGGCGGCGGCGGCGCGATCTCGCCGGCCAGGGACCAGTCTGCGACATTCAACACCCGGATGCGATCCACCAGGCTCGTGTGATTGAACTCGCGGTACGCGAGGCGCGCACCGTCGTGCGAGACGACGGGCAGCGTCTCGCTCACGTTCTGCGTCGTGGTGATGCGCGCGGGCGTGATGCCGCCGTCGGCGGGCAGCGTGTACAGGACACGGCGTTGCGTCGTCTTGTCGTAGCGCGAGAACACCAGCATCGCGCCGGCCCCGTAGAAGTCGTGTCCGCCGTCGTCGGATTCGTGGGTTCCGGGGCTGGTCAGCTGCCGCGGATCCGAGCCATCGCCGTTCATCGACCAGATCCGCGCGTTGCCGTGGAAGGCGGGATATTGAAACGCGATCCGATCGTTCGCACCCCACCGTGGCATCACGCGCTGGCCGCTGCCGCTGGTGAGGGCCGTCACCCCGGTACCGTCGGTCGCCATCACGTATATGTTCTCGCCCGGCCCGTTGCGCAGCGATGAGAACACGACGCGCGTGGCGTCCGGCGAGACGTCGGGATAATGATCGACGAAGCCGTTGTCCGAAATATTCGTCTGTAGCGCACCACCGGCGCTCAACCTGTAGATCTGCGCGCGCCCGTCGCGCTCGGAGACGAACGCCACCCGCGCGCAACCCCACGGCAGCAGGACGCTGAGCGCCACGACACATCTGATCCGTCTTCTCACCGGTGTCGTTCCCTTCACACCGAAGTATAGTCCGGCAGCCCGTGCCGGCCCGCGCGCGCCCGGGCCCGGGGCATCCCGCGGCCTTCCCGCCGCGGGACCGAGCCCCACCGATGCGCTCAAAGGGGCGGAACGACGCCGGCCGTCCTCAATATGTCGGCGATCCGGTACTGGCCGCGCCCGCTCGCGGAATCCAGCGTCGGCCGCCAGCGCGGCCACGCCGAGAGGTAGGAGGACCGATCGGCCAGCAGCAGGCCGATGAACACCTCGCCGACGATGCGGGCGCCGACCGGACCGAGGCGCAGGCCGTCCTCCATCACCTCCGCCTCCTTGAGCACGTAATACCAGAGCGGCGTGTTCTCATCCATGTCGTAGGGCGCGAGCTCGCTCAACTGCGCGGGCGTCAACGCCGGCACGCCCATCTTCGCCGCGATCGCCTGGCCGGAGGGCAGGCCGAAGTTCACGTGCCGCATCAGGTTGCGCGAGGCGAGCGACTGCACACCGTCGTTGGGCATGCCCGGCGCCGGGCCGCGCGACCCGGGCAGGTGCATGAGGGGACTGGAGATGTGCGTGTCGATGCGCTTGTTGGATTTCGCGTTGCCGTCCCCGAGATCGAAGAATGTCTGCCAGTCGACGAACCTCCGCGGCGCGCGCCTGCCACCGCGCAGATCGTCCGGGTCGCCCGACGCGGGATCCTGGCTGTCGTCGAATACGAAGGCGACGAACGGCTGCCCGCCGTCCGGACCGAAATTCAACCGGTAACTGGGGCGCACCTGTGAGTGCCCGAAGCGGTAGGCAGCCACGGAGAACTCCACGGGGATGAGCGGCGCATCACGACGATTGCGGAATCGTCGAGACACGCGGGTGTCGTTGACGCGATAGTACCTCAGGCCCTCCCGCATGATCCGGTTGACGCGATCCTGGCCGATGGTCCGCGGCAGGAACTCGTGCATGATGCACCACTGGTAGTGCCATTGTACGAGACGGCGCGCTTCCTCGAAGATCCGCCGCGGGGACTTCCAGCGATTGCGCGGATCGGCGCGCAGCCGGTCCGTGACCACGTTGTGAAAGCGCAGCATCGCCACGTGGAACTGGGAGAGGATGACATTCTCGTCATTGCGGCTGTCGCCGACGATCGCGTCCCCATTCGTATAGCGCGGCAGGTCGTAGCGCAGTGCGCCCTTGCGCGAGACGGCCTCCGAGCCGCGGATCGGCTGCACCAGCAGCTTGATGTCCCCGGTGCCGGTGTCATACAGCTCGGGGGACTTGTCCGGCCCGTCGCCGTAGACGGAATCGAGGTCGAAGGCGGCAGTGCGGAAGTTCGTGGTTTGCGCCGGCTCGGCGTTGGCCATCAACTGCGACTTCAGGTCGAGTGTGACGTCGTGATCCAGGAACTGACCGAGAAAGGTCATGCCGGCCGTCATGTTCGGGTTGTCGGGATTGTTCGGACTGAACACCGCCGGGTTGGTGAGCGACCGGACGGGGTCGGTCAGATTGTCGCCGGCGTCCAGCAGGCCGTCCTTGGCACCGAGGTCCCTGGCGCGATCGCGCGCGCCGTCGGTCTGCGCCGCGAACGGCGACAGGTCAGGAAACATGCGCGTGAAGACGTCATCGGGGCTGCGCGGCCGCTTGGGGAAACGCGCGTTGACGGTGTCGGCGAGGGCGTACTGACACAGCGTGGTCATCAACAGCATCGGCACGAAGCGGAGAATTCTGTTTTTCATGGTCGTGCTCCTCGTTGGGACATGACTGACTCTCCTAGCATTCGCTTGGGAGTCGCCCGGGAAATGCCTATCCGTTCGCATCTCGCCACGACGGATTTCTGTCCAGGGCCGGTCACGGCGGAACTTGGCACGGGCAGACGCGCCGCGGATTGCGCGTGGCGGCGAAGGCGGAGGTGAGGATCGGGCCGCGCCGTCGTCGCGACGCGAGGGATCATCGAATCAGGGAGTGTGGCGCTACAGATCCCGCCGACGACCGGTCAGCCGGGGCGAGGAGCGATGCGGACAGCGGAGAGGCTTCAGCCGGGCGTGTTGCGCTCCACCCATCGCTCGCCATCGGGCAGGGTCTCCCTCTTCCAGAAGGGAGCGCGGGATTTCAGATCCTCCATGATATAGCGGCAGGCGTCGAACGCCGCGGCGCGATGCGCCGACCAGGTGGCCACCACCACGATCGGATCGCCCGGCGCCAGCGCGCCGACCCGGTGGATGACGAGGACGTCGTCGATTGGCCAGCGCGCCGCCGCCTCCGACGCGATGCGCTGCAGGTGACGCTCCGTCATCCCCTGGTAATGCGTGAGCGACATCGCCCGCACCGCGTCGCCTTCGTTGTAGTCGCGCATGGTGCCGACGAAGACCGCGGTGGCGCCGTACTCCCCGGGGCGCGCGAAGCGCCCCGCCTGGCGGGCCTGGATCTCCCCCCAGGGATCGAAGGGCCGATCGGTGACGAGGATACTCATCCGCAAGCCGCTCACCCGCCCGTGACCGGCGGGAAGAACGCCACCTCGTCGCCCGGCTTCAGGATCGTCGGCAATGCGCAGTACTCGTAGTTCACTGCCGAGAGGGTGTTGAGGACCAGCGGCGCGCCGTGCGTGGCGCCGTCCCAGGCATCCCTGACGGTCATGCCGTCGGCAAATCGGAGTTCCACTTCGCTGCTGCCGAAGCGATCGGCCAGGCTGGCCAGCAATTTGACTTTGACGCTCATGGCGGACACCGAAATTTACAGGGACATCAATTATACGGACAATGCCGGCCACTGGCGCCTGCCGCGCAACCCTGGAATCCAACCTCATGAAATCGGGAAAAAAACTCACCCACCTCGACGCCCGCGGCGAGGCCCACATGGTCGACGTCGGGAGCAAGGAGGTCACCCACCGGGTGGCCGTGGCCGAGGGCCGTATCACCATGCGGGCCGGGACGCTGCGGCTGCTTGCCGCCGGCGGGCACAAGAAGGGCGACGTGCTCGCCGTCGCACGGGTGGCGGGCATCATGGCCGCCAAGAAGACGGCCGAGCTCGTCCCCCTCTGCCATCCCATCGCCCTGACGCGCGTGGCGGTGGAACTCGCGCCGGAGCCGCGCCGGCGCGCCGTGCTCTGCACGGCGACGGCGGAGACTGACGACAGGACCGGTGTGGAGATGGAGGCGCTGACCGCGGTGCAGGTCGCGCTGCTGACCATCTACGACATGTGCAAGGCCGTCGATCGCGGCATGGTGATCGGGGACGTGCGGCTGCTCGCGAAGTCCGGCGGGCGCTCGGGGGAGTGGCGGCGGGCGGGTGCGGCGCGGACCCCCCGCCAGGCAGCGCGCGGCGGTGCCTCGCGTCGCCGCCGGGAGCCTGCCGCCTCACAACAGCCGTGAGAGCAGGGTGGCGGTGCCGAGGAAGCTGAAGAATCCCATCACGTCGGTGATCGTCGTCAGGATGATCGAGGAGGCTGTGGCCGGATCCTGCCCGAGGCGGGTCAGGATCAGCGGCACCCCGGCGCCGGCGATCCCGGCGATGATCATGGACACGATCATGGAGATCGCCACGATCAGCACCAGTCCGATCGACCGGCTCCACAGGTAAACGCCGACCGCGGTCGTCAGCGCCACCGCGAGCCCGTTGCAGCCGCCGGTCGAGAACTCCTTGAACATGATCCTCGGCCAGTGGCTCAGGTTCACCTCGTGCAGCCACAGCCCGCGCATGGTCACGGCCATCGCCTGCGCGCCGGTGTTGCCCGACTGGCCGGCGACCACCGGCAGCAGCACGGCCAGCGCCGTGAACTTCGCGATGATAGGCTCGAAGACCCCGACCACCGCCGCGGCGAGAAAGGCGGTGAGGAGATTGATCTGCAGCCAGGGCAGACGCTTCGCCACGGCGGCGAGCGGCGAGGACAGCACCCGTTCGTCGGGACTGGCACCGACCATGGAGAGCATGTCGTCCGCGGCGTCCTCGCGCGCCGCGTCGATGATGGCGTCCTGGCGGACGATGCCGATGAGCCTGCGGTTGATGTCCACCACGGCAACGGAGTCCACGCGCTGTTGCTCGATGAGCTGAAGGATCGCCCCGCTGTCGGCGACGGCCTCGGCCACCGCCTTCACCGGGTGCGCGTAGCGCGCGATCGGCTCGTGCGGCCCGGCGAGCGCGAGGTCCTGAAGCTCCGCGCAACTGTCCAGGCGGCCTTCCACGTCCACGAGGTACACCGTGCGGGTGCCCATGCCGCCGAAACGCCGCAGCCGATCCAGCGCCTCGTGCACCGTGCAATCGCGGCTGATGTTGGTGAAGCGCGGATTCATCAACCGCCCCGCGCTGTCCTCCGGGTAGCTCAACAGATGCCGCAGGTTGGCCTGCACCGTGGCCGGCAGCGCTGCGAGCCACGCCGTCTGCGTCTGCGGATCCAGGTGCGCGAACAGCAGCGCTGCCCGGGTCACGTCCATCGCCGCGAGTGTCGCCACGCGGTCCTCACCCGGCGCGGCGCGCATCATGAGCACGGCGACCTCCGGCGACAGGCGCTCCCAGACCGGCCGTGCGATCGCCACCGGCAACGCGACCAGGGCCGCGGTGGCCGCCTCGATCGGCAGCCGCTCGAGCACATCGGCCGCCTCACCCGGAAATTCGATGCACAGTTTCTCCCGCAGCGCCGCAGCGAGATCCGGCATCGTGCTCATCGCCGATCCCCACCGGCCTGCTCGATGGCCGCGGCACCCGCGCTCCAGACCAGTTCGCCAAACGCCATGGCCGCGTCCGCCAGCGTCGCGCTGCCAGAGGTGGCGGCGCCACGGCGATCGAAGGCCATGCGCAGGAGATCGGCCTGCGCGAGGATGCCGATCATCCTGCCGCCGGTGTCGATCACCGGCAGGCCGATCGCCGTCGTCCATGCCGACTCGCGCAGCACCAGGCTCAGCTTCATGCGCGCGGCCACCGGCCGCGGACATGGTCGAGTCAGTCGCGCCAGCGGCGTCGCCTCCTCGGCGACCCAGAGATCGGCCACGTCCACCACCCCGGTCGGGTGACGCATGGCGTCGACCACGAACAGGACCGGCTGCAGTGCATGCGTCGATGCGCGCGCGAGATCCCTCGCATCCGCGACGCTCAGCGCCGCGCCCAGCGTGAGCACGTCGGTGCGCATGATCGAACCGGCCGTGCCCGGCGGCTGCCGCATGGCGTTGCGTATGGTGGTCGAGTGCATCAGAGGGATGTCCTGCAGGATCGTGTCGGCCTCCGGCTGCGGCATGCGCGCGGCGATCTGCGCCGCCAGTCCCGTGCGGATCCGGCGGAAGATATCGGCCCGCTGCCGCTCCGGCAGACGCTGGAGGACCCGCGCCGCGGCCTGCGGCGAGATGTGTGCAAGCAGAGCGGCAGCCGAATCCGCGGAGAGCCCGTCGAACATCGGCGCCACCTCCTCGGCCGGATAGCGCTCCAGCATGCGCGCGGCCGCAAGCGGATGGTGCAGGAGCAACCGCTGCGCCAGCGGGTCAACCACGTTCGACCTCGCTGCGATCGAGCAGGATGGAGGCCTGCCTGCCGAACACCTGGCCGGGGACCATCACGCGCCCGGACTGGCTGTCGACGATCACCGCGGTGCTGCTGAACTCGACGATCACGCCCTCCACCTCGCCCACCCGCACCCGCTCACCGGGCCGGTAAATGCGTCGCAACTCGCGTATCGCGAAGATGTTCTCGACGGTGCTGCCGGCGCCCATGCCGAACGCGAATGCCAGGCCGCCGAAGCCCGCGGCGGCGACGATGGTGACGAGACTGGCCAGAAGGCCGACATCCAGACCGAGCTGATCCGCGGCGACGAGGCCGGCGACGACAAGAATCAGCGGGTGGGAGATGCGCGCGAGCAGCAGCGACTGCTCGCGCCGCAGCCGCAGCGCACTGCTCACCAGCATGTCGCGCATCACTGCCGACAGCGCGTAGGCCACCAGCATGATCAGCGCCGCCGCGAACAGCCGCGGCGTGTAGCCGATGCCCTGTGTGATCCAGTGCGCCACGCCCGGCAGACCGATGCTTTCGGCGGCCGCAACGATGAAGAACAGCAACGTGAGCCAGTAAACCACGCCGCTCAGGACCCGCGATATCGACCATTTCGTCCGCAGCCACGGCATGCGATCGGCGATGCCGAGCGTCGTGGCCAGGTGATCGAGGCCGGTTCCCAGCCGCCTGATGATGAACCTGAGGAGCCGCGCCAGCACCCAGCCGACCACCAGCAGCAGCAGCGCCGTGAAGAACCCCGGCAGGAAGGCCATGACGGTGTCGACGAACCGCTCCAGATCGCGGGCGATCGTGCTGGTCAGTTTCTCGTACACGCGCATCGCCAGACCTTACGGCAAAACCTTGGGCGTTGGAAGTTCCCGGCAGCTTGACAAGACGTGCGCCGGCAAGAACGATGATGGACGGACCCGCAGGCGGGCCTCGCGCAGGCGGATCCCGCCGCCCGCGCTGCGGTCCTCGCGGCGCATCCCCGCACCGATCCACCCGGGAGACGACCATGAAGGCCGGCATCGACAAGCGCTTCGAGGATTTGCTCATCGCCTACTCGCGCCAGGGCGAGTCCGGGCCGAGGCAGCGGATCGAAATGGAGATCTGGCAGCGCTTCGGCGCCGAGCTGAGCGTGCTGGTGGTGGACATGTCAGGCTTCTCGATGCTGGCGCAGCGACACGGCATCGTGCACTACCTGTCGATGATCCGGCGCATGCAGCTCACTGCGCTGCCGATCGTGGAAAGCCACCAGGGGCGGGTCGTGAAGTTCGAGGCCGACAACTGCTATGCCGTGTTCCCGGACGCCGCACAGGCGGCGCGCGCGGCGATCGCGCTGAATCTCGCCTTCACAGCATCGAACATACTGACCGAGGATGCGCTCGACATCCGCGTCGCCTGCGGCATCGACCACGGCCGCGTGCTGCTGCTCGGCGACGACGACCTGTTCGGTCACGCGGTCAACCGCGCCTCGAAGCTGGGCGAGGACGTCGCCGAGGCCGGCGAGATCCTGATCACCGCGGAGGCCATGGAGCGCATCCCGCCCCAGGCCGGCATCAACGGGCGCGCCATGGAGCTGGCGATCTCCGGCATCGCCCTGGCCGCCCTCGCCATCCAGTATTGATTTGACCACGGAGTGGATGGTGGCTGGTCGTGAGCGCAGCGGCTGAGGAAATCCGACATCACCAGCCTGTAGTCTCCGTCATCTCTCACGTGCATGGATGTCTGACCACGACACCCGGGATGCCCCGACGATGTCGGTCGTGTCCGTCGTGAATCGAAGGCTTGAATCCGATGTATCGGAAAGGATAGTCAGCGTTGCAGGACCACACCCAACTCCTGCGCTATCTTCTCGAGAACGGCAGCGGCACTCTCGAAATCATATCGAGCAAGCAGATTCCGAAGTTGCTTGCCTTGTTCGCCCTGGCCTGCTGTACGCAGGTCGCCGGAGATTGCCTCAAAGGCCTTTGCCGCACGCGTATCGTCCTGCGCAATCAGCTTCTCCAGGCCACTCAGGGCCGCAGCCAAGGCAGCCGGATCAGCGGGTCGCCGGGCAGTAGTCTGCAACGCATGAGCGCTGCCCCCGTCGAGCGCGCCCTCCGGCAGGCTTGCCACGAAGTCAGACAGCGATTTCTCCAGGCTCACCAGCGCCCGGTCCAGGCCAGCGGTCTCCTTCGTCTTCAACAGGTTCTCGGCCGTTTTTGCGCACTCGGTCAAACCCGCTGCCCCAACACTTCCGGCCAGTCCCTTGAGGGTATGTGCTTCGCGCCGCGCTGTCTCAGTATCGCCGCGGCCGATGGCCTCCCTGATGCGCTGCACTGAATCTGTCTGCGTTTCGCGGAACTGGGAAAGTAGTGTCCTGTAAAACTTGATGCTGCCGCCCACTCGCTGCAATGCCTTCGCGACGTCAACCCCGGGAATGTAAATAGGGGCATCCTCTGGCTCTGGACTTGCTTCATCAGCACTCGCCACCGCTTCGCCACTGGCGTGTTTGAGCCAGCGCGCTAGTGTCGAGAACAGTTCATTCACATCGATGGGCTTGCCCACATGGTCATTCATGCCGGCGTCAATGCAGCGTTCACGATCGCCGGCCATGACGTTGGCCGTCATCGCGATGATGGGGAGCGTGCGGAAGCGCGCGTCGGTGCGGATGCGGCGGGTTGCTTCAAATCCATCCATCAGCGGCATCTCGCAGTCCATCAGGACGCCCTCGTAATTGGTCTGCCGCACCTTGTCCAGCGCCTCGACGCCGTTGTTGGCTACGTCGACACGCAATCCGGCGTTGGACAGGATCTCCGCCGCGATCTCCTGATTCATGGTGTTGTCCTCGACAAGCAGAAGATGCGCGCCCCGTACCAGTTTGGCCGACTCCCTGAAGTCGCCGTGGCGGCCCATCTGGCGCGGCGTCAGCACGACTTTCTCCCCGAACGCCGTCATGATGCCATTGAGCAGGGTCGAAGGACTCGCCGGCTTGGCCAACAGGCCAGCGAATGCTATGTCCCGTGCTTGCTCCAGCAATTCCTCGCGACTGAATGCGGTTGCCATCATTAGAGTTGGCACCTGCTCCAGGCTGGCATCGGTCTGAATACGCCTGATGGCCTCGACACCATCCATCCCCGGCATGCGCCAGTCCATCAACACCAAGCCATACGGCCTGCCTTCAAATTGTGCCTGCCTCAGTGCCTCAACGGCTGCCGCGCCGCTCGGTACGGCACATGGCTCGAACTTGAGGGCGTGCAGCATGGCTACGAAGATCTCGCGGGCCGATGCATTGTCATCGACGACCAGCACACGCATGCCCCGCAAGTATGGTGTCAGCGGAATCACTGAGTGCTGCTGCGCCTGCAGCCCGAACCTGGCCGTGAAATGAAACGTGCTTCCCGCCCCCACCTCGCTATCGACTCCGATCTCCCCCCCCATCGCCTCAACCAGGCTCTTGCTGATACTGAGACCGAGGCCGGTGCCGCCATACTTGCGCGTTGTGGATGCGTCGGCCTGCGTGAAAGCGCTGAAAAGCCGGGCGCGCTGATCCGCCGTCAGACCGATCCCTGAGTCCTTCACGCAAATCCGCAAGTGGGCCGAGCTATCCTGCGTCGCGAGAAGCTGGATGCCAATAGTGATCTCGCCTTTATCGGTAAACTTGATTGCGTTACCGACGAGGTTTAGCAGCACCTGCCGCAGACGCATGGGATCCCCGATGAGGGCCGTGGGTACGTCCGCGCCCACATCGAACAGCAGCTCCAGCCCCTTGTCCTGGGCCTTGAAGATTGAAACGTCGACCACCTGTTCCAGGACGGCGTCGAGAGAGAATTCGACCCGTTCGAGCTGTATCTTGCCGGCTTCAATCTTGGAGAAATCGAGGATATCGTTAATGACGCCCAATAACCCCTTGGCCGCCGCGTCGACCTTGGTCATGTAGTTACGCTGTTTTTCGGTCAACTCGGTCTGGAGCGCGAGGTGCGTCATCCCGATGACGGCATTCATCGGAGTGCGGATCTCATGACTCATATTTGCCAGGAACTCCGACTTCATTTTCGTGGCCTGCTCGGCGACTTCTTTCGCCTGACGCAAGGCCAGATCCTGCTCCTGGAGCCTGGCGTTGGCCTCGACGATTGCCTTCTCAGCCAGCTTTCGCCCGATAACTTGGCCAAGTTGGTTACTGACCTGCTTCATGATTATCAGAAACTGCTCGTCAGGTTCTATGAGCCTTGAAGTGAAGAACTCCAGGACTGCAGCAACTTTGTCTCCCACCCATATCGGGAAACAGAACGCATTCCTGACATCAATATTTTCCAATAACCTTGCCCTTGGAAAATTAGCATCCTTGGTAACGTCAATGACCCACGCCGGTTTGCCACTCTGCAAAACCCTGCCAGGCAAGCCGATCCCTGGTGCGAAACGTAACTCTTCAGTGGCCTGTTGAAAGGTCTTTAATTTTTCGGGCTCTTCGATGTGCCAAAGTCTGGTCGAAACGAGCTCACCGCTGCCATCAGCGGCCATGATGTATGCATGACCCACCTGCCATCCTGTGTTGAAGCACACTTCATCAAGACAGATTCGCAGCACATCCTCAATAGCCACAGCTTCGTTGGCAGCGAACGCAATCTTATTTAATAACTGAAGGTAGATATTATGTTTATGCAGTGCTGCCTCAGCTTCCTTGCGTTCGGTTATGTCGGTCCATGCCCCCACGACTTCATCTGGCTTGCCGGCCTCATCGTAAGTGACTTTTAATTCATCTCTCACCCAAAAGTACCGGCCATCCTTGCGACGAAACCGGTACTCATTGTTGAGGTAGCCTTTTTCGAACAGCTGAGACAAACGGTCTTTGACACGCGCCGCATCGTCCGGATGGATCCGATCCGGCACAAAGTTGCGGTCTTCAAGGTAATCGCTGCATTCATAACCTAGCAAGTCCTGCAGGTTCTCACTGACGAAGGTGGGGGCATAGTCGCCTGTTGCCTTGAAGCAGTAGAGCACGGCGGTCGACGAGGCAAGAATATGGTTGATACGTGCGTGGGCGGTGGCAATGGCGGCTTCAGCCTCCCTGGCCTCCCGCTCCCGTTGCTTCAACTCGGTGATGTCGAAGTAGGAGAGCATGCGGCCGCCGTCGGGTAAAGCGGTACACTGGTAGCGGATGATGCGGCCATCCGCGAGTTGTCGCTCATAGGGAGGGAAGTCTCCCCTGTGGATCTCCTCAACCCTTGCCGCCACGTAGGCGTCGAATTCCGACTCCGGCACGTCATAGATGCGGTTGTGCCGGTTGTAGTTGATGACGTCGGCTATCGTCGGGCGCGTATCGACGAACTCGTCGGGCACGCCCCACATATTGCGGAACGCGCGATTGATGACCCTCCCCCGCAGATCCGGGCCCATGAACATCACGCCGAAGTCAATGGCGTCGAGAATCGCATTGAGTTCGATGAGTTTCGTCTGGGCGGTGGCCTGAGCTTCCTTGGCCGCCCGTTCCCGTTGCTTCAACGCGGTGATGTCGAAGTAGGAGAGCATGCGGCCGCCGTCGGGTAAAGCGGTACACTGGTAGCGGATGATGCGGCCATCTGCGAGTTGTCGCTCAAAGGGGGGGATATCTCCCCTGCGGATATCCTCGACCCTTGCCGCCACGTAGGCGTCGAATTCCGACTCCGGCACGTCATAGATGCGGTTGTGCCGGTTGTAGTTGATGACGTCGGCTATCGTCGGGCGCGTATCGACGAACTCGTCGGGCACGCCCCACATATTGCGGAACGCGCGATTGATGACCCTCCCCCGCAGATCCGGGCCCATGAACATCACGCCGAAGTCAATGGCGTCGAGAATCGTATTGAGTTCGTTCAGTAGTACACTCTTTTGCTGACTGGCCTCGGCGATTGCTGCTTCAGCTCTCTTGCGCGCGGTGATGTCACTCCACGAGCCCACGACCTCCACCGGCAGGCCGGCCTCATTGAAAATGACTCTTAATTCGTCACTTACCCAGTGGTAATTGCCGTTTTTATGGCGCAACCGGTATTCATTGACCAGATGACCTTCCTTGAACAGGCGTGAGAACTCTCTCTCGAGACCCGGGGTATCCTCCGGGTGAATCCGGCTCTGCACAAAATTCCGGTCCTCAAGATACTCCCTCGGCTCATAACCAAATATCTCCCGCACGTTCTGGCTGATGAACGTGGGCGCGTAATCACCTGAGGCCTTGAAGCTGTAGAGCACGACAGGTGATAAGGCAAGGATATGGTTGATACGCGCCTGCTCTGTCAACGTACCCGCAGTATTCTTGGCCGAACGAGTTTTCATCGAGGACTTTTCATTGCCGCAGGCGGGCTATACGTTCCAGCAAATCTCGAAGGTCTTGACGGGCCTGTGGAGCCCTTTCAGTGAGAGGTCGCCAATGGGCTCTGATTTCGCAACCTCTCCGAGCGCCCCTTCCACCCGTTGTGAGACGAGAATCTGTCCTCCTTTCGCCTCGCCGCAGAGGCGGGCAGCGAGATTGGTGACGTTGCCGATGGCCCCATAGTCGCGCCTGCCCTCGAAGCCGATGGCCCCGATCGTGGCATAACCCTGCGCGATGCCGATGCCCATGGACAGGTCGTAGCCGCGCCGTGCCCACGCCGCCGCAAGCGCCTTGAAGCGCTGCTGCATCTCGAGCGCCATCGAGACAGCCTGCGCCGCCGGGTTCGGGATCGGTACAGGGTCATTGAAGAAGATCATGATCCCGTCGCCAGCGAAACGCTCCAGCGTGCCGGCGTACTTGACAATCAAATCGCCCATAGCGGCGTGGTATTCCGCCAGAACGCCCATTACCTCTTCCGGATCGGCGCTCTCGCTGAAGGTGGTGAACCCCCTCAGATCGAGAAACACCACGACGATTTCCCGGCGATGCGTCTTGAGCGGATCGTCCGCATTGCCCGAGAGGATCAGGTCAGCCACGGCCGGAGAGAAGAACCGCTTCATGCGCCCAAGCCGATCCAGTTGTGCCACACCTTCAGCAACGCGCTGTTCCAGCGTCTGGTTCCAGGCCGCGAGTTCACGCCTTTGATCGTACAGCTCCAGATGCGTCTTCACGCGCGCCTTCACGATCGGCGGGCTGATCGGCTTGGTAAGGTAGTCCACCGCGCCAAGCTCCAATCCTTTCGTCTCGTCCTCCACCTCGTTCATGGCGGTGACGAAAATGACCGGGATAGGCCGAGTCACCGCGTTCTCCTTCAGGCGCCTGCACACCTCGTAGCCGCTCATGCCGGGCATCATGACGTCGAGCAGAACGAGGTCAGGGGGCTCGGCGCCGAAGGCGATCCTCAGGGCCCGTTCTCCGTCGCTCGCCGCTTTGGTCAGGTAATCAGATTCGAGTACCTCGCTCAGCAGCAGAATGTTCTCCTGCGTGTCATCGACAATCAGGACAGTGTGCTTTCCGCCATGCGCCATTGCGGGGGGACTCCTTGAAAAAGTGAACTGCGATCGGAACTTACTCGATCGCACGGTCTCACCAGGTCACCAAGGCCAAAAATCGCGGCACCGGCGGCAGTGACCGGTGTCGTCGGCGGGAAGAAAAAGCTATGTGGCAGGCGCCTGCAAGCCGCCAGAGATAGCAACAAGGCTCTCGCTGGCGCCGCAGCCAATGAAACTCACAGGTTCAAACGATCCGCCTATAAGCAGATAAACAGAGTATATATCAAAACGATACGTTGCATTGCAGCAGTGCAGAGGAGCAGCCAAAAGGCGCAAAGTGAAGGCAAACCAGACCCGCTTTCCGGAATCCGTCCTGTGCCGATTGCTCAAGGTGTCCAAGAGCGGGTTTCACGCGTGGGAAGACCGGCGGTCGGCGGCGCGTTCGCAAGCGGATATCGGGCTGACCGCGCTTAGCCATGGCGTTCATTGCCGCTCCAAAGGCGCCCATGGAGCCGCATCGATCCATACCAAGCTGACCGACGACCACGACATCCATATCGGTTGCTAGCGGGTCGCGCGGTTGATGCGCGCCGCAGGAGTGCTGTCGTGATAGATGCATTTTGTCACAGGATGTAGCCGCCACAATTCCTCACAGTCCGGCCCGGCGCGTGCCCATCGTTTGGCACCCGTGCGGTATTGGAGCATCATCGTCACAGATGAAGCGACCTTGAGTTGGTGCTAAAGCGTCTACACAGGAGAGTTCCGAAAGGTGGTCAGCATGGTGCAGGAAACGGGTCATCACACGAATGCCGATCGCAAGCCCATCAACCTGGCCCTGCAGGGTGGCGGATCGCACGGCGCTTTCGCGTGGGGTGTTCTCGACAGGATACTGGAGGACGATCGCATCGCCATCGAGGGAATCGTCGGTACCAGCGCTGGTGCGATGAACGCCACCGTCACCGCCTATGGGCTGACGCTCGGCGGAAATGAGGGAGCACGAAGCGCGCTGCGCCGCTTCTGGGACACCGTGGCTGAAAGGGGCGCCTCCTCCGTCATGCAGCCTTCAT
This sequence comes from Gammaproteobacteria bacterium, assembly GCA_022071965.1. Taxonomy (GTDB): domain Bacteria; phylum Pseudomonadota; class Gammaproteobacteria; order JAJPIJ01; family JAJPIJ01; genus JAJVHZ01. The sequence continues at coordinate 160,989 of JAJVIQ010000004.1, read as the reverse complement.
GGATTGATCGGCTGATGAGCCCTGGCAGTCTCGATTATTCGCCTGGCTGGCTCATGATGGACAACCTGTCACGCATGTTGTCCCCGTACCAGCTTAACCCCATGAACTACCACCCTTTACGCGACATCCTCAGCGAGCAGATCGATTTCGAAACGTTACGCAACTCTGACAAGGTGAAGCTCTTCGTTGGCGCGAGCAATGTCAGGACCAACCGCCTGCGCGTGTTCGAGCAAGGCGAGATATCCATCGACGCTGTGCTAGCCTCGGCCTGCCTGCCATTCATGTTTCATGCGGTTGAAATACATGGCGAGCATTTCTGGGACGGTGGCTACATGGGCAATCCGCCGCTTTTTCCTATCATTTACAACTGCACCTCCCGTGATGTGGTTCTAATCATGATCAACCCGATCCAGATCGAGCAGGTGCCGAAGAGTGCGCAAGCGATCCTCGACCGCATCAATACGCTCAGTTTCAACTCGAGCTTGATGCGCGAAATGCGCGCGATCAACTTCGTCAATCGACTCGTTGATCGCGGTTTTGATGAGGGCGGGCGACTCAGAAAGATGCTTATCCACTGTATCGACTCGGAAGATGAGATGCGCCAGCTTGCGGTGTCGAGCAAACTGAACGCTGGCGCGGATTTTCTCGCATGGCTTTTCGGGCTGGGTCGCAAGCGTGGAGATGCTTTCATTCGCGAGCATTTCGACAAGATAGGCAAGGAATCATCAACGTCCATTGAGGAGCGATTTCTATAGCCGCTCCTTGCAGACGAAATGCATCCGCAGCGGCATTTTGCATGCCAGAACAGTTTGGCGTGTGCTATTATTATTCAATTAGATAGTGACATCGGGGAGGACAGCGATGGCCAGCTCCCAAATCACACAACCTCAGCACTCGCTCGAGGGCATCACGATATTTACTGGCCTTTCTCCGGAGGCTCTGCGGCGCATCGAACAAAGCTGCAGCTGGCGGTTCTGCGAGCCCAATGATCTGATCGTCGATTACCTTGATCGATCTGACGATGTATTTTTCATCATCACGGGCGATGTTCGCGTAATCATCTATTCGCTCGCGGGCAAGATGGTGAGCTTTCGCGACTTGGGCCCCGGCGAAACGTTTGGCGAACTCCCGGCAATCGACGGAGGTCCGCGGTCGGCCAGAGTCGAGGCCAAGTCCAGCTGCCTCATTGCATCAATGCCGGCCGCAGCCTTCCGTGACCTATTGCTCGCCGAACCGATAGTTACGCAGGCGCTGCTGCGGCAGCAGGTGGCGAGCGTCCGTCGCCTCTCGATGCGCGTGTACGAGTTCAGCGCCGCAATCATGGCAATCACAGGGCGTCGCGTGTACGGAGAAATGCAGGACATTCGCGCCAAGGATGCCTATCCCGATGAAGAGGTGAAAGCGTACTTGGTGGACAAGACCTTTCCCAAGACAGCGGAGGAACTAACCCTGCGGCTATCCAATGTCTCAGCCGCCTTCTATGGCTTGATGTTGAAGCACATCGGTGAACAATTCGGTTGGATCGAAGCAGATAACATTTCCAAGAGCGTGTTCAGGGAACTCGGCCAACTGAAGACCAGAGAAGCTCTTGAAGAAGGTGTAGAGCTACCCAAGGATTCAAGGGCTCCTGCATTGGTGTTCATCACCGCCGTGCATTCAGCTTCGCCCGAGTACAATTTTGAAGTTTTTGAATACCTTCCGGATAGAACGGTGATCAGGGTCTTCGGTTTCTCAAGATACAATCGCATTGCAAAGAAGCTCGGTATTGAGCAACACCTGACGTGGCCCGAGCTAACACCTTTCTTTGAGGGGGTCGCTCAGGAAATGGGCATTAGCTGCAAGGTCCAAGCGGAACTGAAAGAGCTTGGCGTAGGGGGACAATATGACTGTGCGTATAGTTGCACCATTCTGTAGCTGCACCGTGAGGCCAATACGCCGCTGGAAGTCGTTTCCGGCCAGGCACTCGAAATCCGGGTGCTGAAAAGACGGCGACGTCCCACCGCTTTCAGTAGCACACATTCATGCGGACAAAGCACAACCTACCACCCTTTCCCATCAAGGGAGAGCGAAAAGAGCGAAGCGACGCGTCCGCTCTGCGCGATCCTCAGGCAGGCGAACCGGCAGCTAGTCGTACTTCACGTACTTGAAGCGCGGATCGTCGGGCGTGCCGGGCAGCACGCTGCCCTCCTCCTTGCCCGGCTGCCACATGATCACTTCTTCGATCTTCGTCGCGAGCTGGAAGTCCTTGTCGGTGACGCCCTTGGCCTCGTGATTGACGAGCTTGACGATCACGAATGCGTAGGACACCGTCAGATCCGGGTGATGCCACGCGGCCTCGGCCAGATGGCCGACGGTGTTCACCACCATGAGCGTGCCCTTCCAGCCGCTGGTCTTGTACTTGCGGCGGATCCAGCCGTCCTCGTAGTACCACTTCGGCAGCTCGTCCTTCAGCCGCGCCTCGATCTCTTCCTGCGTGTAGACCTCGTTGCTGGTCTTCTTGCGCCATTGTGCCATTTCACACCCCTCCTGCCGCCGTCACCGGCGGCGACTCGCCATCGATCGACACTGCATGCTCACGCAGCGCGGCGCGCACCACCGCGACCCGCTGCCCGCTCAACTGGCCCGCGCGCGCGCCGTCATGACAGAGCGCGCCGCGGAAACCGAGGTAATCCGGTTCGCCGCGGCTGACGACCGCGATGTCCTCCAGCCGCAGGCTGCCCGCCATACCGCAGAGCAGGCGCCTCGGCGCGCGCCGGCAGGCCTCGGGAAACGCGCGGGCCTGATCGCGGCTCAGCAACTGCGTCAGCGATCCCGAGTGCTTGTCGCCGGTATCCAGCATCGCGCCGTACAGTCCGGCGGCCGCCACGTCCTCGACCTCCAGCCGCAGACCGCGATCCACGAGCAGCACGACGACGATGCGGATACCGGACGCCGCGAGCGGCGCCAACGCCGACAGCAGTTCGGCGCGTTCGGCCTCGTCGAACAGGCCGACCTTGACGATGTCGACGCCGGTCTCGGCCATCGCGCGCACGGCTTCGACCGTGCGTCGCGGATCGCCACGCAGATCGCCGATGGTCGCGCTCACGCGCACGGCACCGTCTATCATCTGCACCACATCCCGCGCGACCGCATGACTGACCGCGCCCAGTGCGCCCAGCGCCGGTTCCTTGAGATCGATGATGTCCACCCCGGCGGCAAGCGCGACCTCCGCCTCCGGCAGCGAGCGCACGCTCGCCAGCAATCCGGGTGTCTTGCGTGTATTCACGGCCGGAATCATGCAATGCTCCCCTCGCCGGCGTGCGTGGCGCGCCGGTGCGCCTCGACGCGCTCCATCAGCCAGCTCCACCCCAGGCGCTCGCGCTCCCCGGCAGTCTTCTCCAGCGCGATCTTCAGATACTCGATCTCCCGGTCGATCTTCTCCATCGGCAGCATGTGCAGGCGGCTGACCAGGATCGCCAGCTCCAGGACGGCGGCCTGCGCGCGATTGAAGCCCTTGAACGGCGCGTGCGTCTGCTCGTGCACGCGGCGGCAGAAGAACCGCGGCCGCTTCTCGTCCTCCTCGACCCGCTCGACCCGGCACTCCACGTGCGCGAGCGCCTGCGCGAGCCGTGCCCCGCGCACGTGCTCGACCGGCACCAGCGGCCAGTCCTTGCGCCCGGTGAGACAGCCGGCGATCACCGCGACGTCGTCGGTCATGTTCACCACCGCCTCGCCGGTGACGGCGAGATTCTGCAGGGTGACGGAGGGCCGGAACGGCGCCAGCACGATCATGCCGTCCTGCTCGCGGATGCCGAGCGGCGCGACGTTCGGATTGCCGTCGCGATCGTGCGTCACGACCACGGTCTCGTAGATCATTGGTTCGGTTCCTTGCGCCGTCGCGCCTGCAGGGTCGAGCCCTCGCCCTTGTAGGCGTGCACGTCGCCCTTCTCGCCCTGCCGCTCCGGCGGCACGGCCACGCCCCAGTTCAGTTCCTCATCCTGCACGTAGCGCTTGCCCAGCTGCCAGGCAATCTGCGCGCGCGCCAGCTCCACCCCCATGTAGAACGCATGCGGGGCGTCGTTCTGCAGCAGGCCGAGCTCGGGAAAGATCTTGAACGGGTCGCCGCCCAGCACGCGTTCCTCGCGATTGTAGACGTGGATCCCCTCGGCGCTGACCTGCACCCGATAGCTCGGATCGCGCACCATCGCGGCCATCTCGCGGATCTCCTCCGCCGTGTACGGGAACGGTTTGCGCTCGTGCCCGATGATGAGACCGGAGTCGTAGCCCTTGGGCAGGCTGTTGTCCTCGCGCGCGGCGTGCATGATGCGGCGCGCGCGGTCGATCTCGCGCACGCAGGCCGCCGCGTGCGGGCTCACCTGCGTGGTCAGCAGGTGCGTGATGCGCAGCTCCGACATCACGCCGAGCAGCAGCATGTTCAGCCCCGTGGTATCGGCCTCGGTGAGCTCGGTGAGATTGCCGACGCCCATCATGATCCCGGCCTGCGGATAGCGCTGCCTCAGCGCGTGATAGCGGACGATGGATTCCGTGAAGCCGAAGTGGATGGGATCGAGAATGCTGTCGGCGATGAAGCGGCGGCCGCGCGCCGCGAGGCGATCCATCGCACGGTGCAGCGATTCCATGTCGCCCGCGGACTCCGGGATGAGGATCGGCGTGGCGGCGACCTCCTCGGCGATCGCGAGCGTGCTCTCCTTGAGGCTCAACAGGTAGTGCGCGCCGGCCCTGCCGCCGCGGCGCAGTTCCTCCGGCTCGATGGAATCCACGCTCACGGTGTACCCGGCGGCGATCAGCGCCTGCACCGCCTCCTCGAGATGCGGAAACGGCGTGCTCGGCAGGCAGCCCAGATCGATCACGTCGGCGCCGTCACGCCGATGCCCGGCGGCCCGCGCCAGGATCTCCTCGACGCCGATCCGCGGGGCGTCGGTGATCTCCGCGAAGATCTGCATGTCGTACTGGCTGAGATCGCGCCTGCGCGCGCCGCGTCCGAAGTACGCCGGCAGATCCTTCAGATCGATCGGGCCACGCTCCAGCGGCATGCCCAGGCGTTCGCTGGCGGACTCGAAATCTCCGCTGCACAGCCCCGGCACCAGTATGCGGGTGGCGCCGCGCGTATCGGTGAGCCGGCGCACGATCATGTCGGTGGTCATCAATGCCGCCACCGAGACACCGATATTTGCGATCTCGTAGGTGAACTCGCGTGCGGCAATGGACTCCATCACCCGCCGCAGACTCTTCTCGGCGAGCTTGCCCGTCAGCAGGAGTATGTGATCGGTCATGGCAGTCCGCACACGTTACCACAGCCCGGCACGGGAGGCCTGCACGGCGGGATCACCGCGACAGCGGGCGTATTCCCGCGAGATTGCGGGCCGAGACCTCGCGCGCCGTGGCGATGAACGCCTGCAGATAGGGCAGCCGCGCCTCCTCGCGGCGCATGCCCGCATAGAGCGTCGCCCACAGGCCCGCCCGGCCCAGCCGGCGGGACTGTACGTGACCATGCTCCACATACTTGGCCACGGCCCAGTTCGGCAATGCGGCCACCCCGCGTCCGCTCGCCACCAGCTGCACGATGATCGAGGTCAGCTCGGCGGTGCGCCGCGACGCCGGTCTCACCCGCGCCGGATCGAGGAACGCGCGGTAGACGTCGAGCCGGCGCTCCGACACCGGGTAGGTGATCAGGCACTCCCCGCGCAGGTCCGGCGGCAGGATGCGCCGGCGCGCGCCGAGCGCATGCCCGTTGGCGGCGATCAGCACCGACTCGTAGCGGAACAGCGGCGCAAAGGCCACGCGGCCCTCCTGCTCGCGATCCGAGGTAATCACCGCATCGACCGCGCCGGCGAGCAGTGCCGGAACCGGATCGAAGCTGTGCCCGAGCGAGAGGTCGAGTTCCACTTGCGGCCACTTCTCCCGGTAGGCATCGAGCGACGGCATGATCCAGTCGACGCAGCTGTGGCAGTCGATCGCCAGGTACAGGCGCCCGGCCTGCCCGCGCGCCAGCCGGCCGCATTCCCGCTCCGCGCTCTCGATCTCGGGCAGGATGCGCTCGGCCAGCGCCAGCAGGTGGCGGCCGAGCGGCGTAAAGGTCACCGGCCTGGACTTGCGCAGGAAAAGCTCGCCGCCGCAGCGCTCCTCCAGCGTCTTGAGCTGATGCGACAGGGCCGATTGCGTCAGGTGCAGGCGCTGCGCGGCGGCCGCAACGCCCTCGCAATCACGCAGCATCACCAGCGTCCGCAGGTGTCTCACGTCCAGGAACATGGCCGCGATTATAGCCGCCATGTGCATGAATATGATTCATGTTGATGCGGAAATATTATCGTTTGATTCATGCACGTGGTGGCCCGACACTCTTGCGCGTCACCCCCGGAAAGGAGTACGCACATGGTCATCGCACATACCCTGGGTTTCCCGCGCATCGGCGCCCGGCGCGAGCTGAAGTGGGCGCTGGAGGACTACTGGTCGGGAAAGATGGACGCCGGGGCCCTGCAGACGGCCGCGCGCGATCTGCGTCGCCGGCACTGGGATCTGCAGCGGCACGCCGGCCTGGATCTGGTCACCGCCGGCGACTTCTCCCTCTACGACCACGTGCTGGACGTGACCACGCTGGTGGGCGCGGTGCCCGCGCGTTTCGGTGCCGCCGACGGGTTGATCGATCTGGACACCTACTTCCGCATGGCGCGCGGGCGGGCACCACGCGGGCGCGACGCGCCGGCCTGCGCCATGACCAAGTGGTTCGACACCAACTATCACTACATCGTCCCCGAGTTGCACGCCGGGCAGCGGTTCAGGCTGGCGCGCGGGGAGATCTTCGAGGAGGTGGCCGACGCCGTGAGCCAGGGGCACCGGGTGAAGGCCACCCTGGTCGGCCCGCTCACCTACCTGTGGCTGAGCCGGGTCCACGACGGCGAGCCGCTCGCCCTGCTGCCGGAGCTGGTCCTCGCGTACCGCGACATCCTGCGGGGCGTGGCTGCCGCCGGCGCCGAGTGGGTGCAGCTCGACGAGCCCATCCTGGCGCTCGAGCTGCCGTCGGCGTGGCTCGATGCCTTCGAGAGTGCCTATCACCGGCTGCGGCCACACCCGCTGAAGGTGATGGTCGCCACCTACTTCGGGGCGCTGGCGGAGAACACCGGCGCCGCGTTGACGCTGCCGATCGACGGCATCCACGTGGACCTGGTGCGCGCACCGTCACAGCTCGACGCGGTGCTGGACCGCATCAACGACACCAGGGTGCTCTCCCTCGGGCTCATCGACGGCCGCAACGTCTGGCGCGCCGACCTCGATCGAGCGCTGGAGCTCGCCCGCCGCGCCCGCGCGCGGCTCGGCGATCGCATCTGGATCGCGCCGAGCTGCTCGCTGCTGCACGTGCCGATCGACGTCGCCGCCGAGCAGGCGCTGCACCCGGAGCTGCGCGGATGGCTGGCGTTCGCCACGCAGAAACTCCACGAGCTCACGATCCTCCGGTCCGCGCTCACGGCGGGCGACGCGGGCGTCGGCGAACCGCTCGCCGAGGCCCGGGCCCGGCGCCGGCAGCGCCTCACCTCACCCGCCACCGTCAACGCCGGGGTGCGAGAGCGGGAACGCGGCATCACGCAGGCGATGTGCACGCGTGGCCAGCCGCATCCGATACGCAGACAGCTCCAGCAGGCGCGGCTGCAACTGCCGCTGCTGCCGACCACGACCATAGGGTCCTTCCCGCAGACCGCGGAGCTGCGGCGCGCGCGCCGTGACCACCGCGAGGGCCGCATCGACGAGGCGGCCTACCGTGAGCGCCTGCGCGCGGAGATCGCGCAGGTCATCCGCGCGCAGGAGGACTACGGCCTGGACGTGCTGGTGCACGGCGAGCCGGAGCGCGGCGACATGGTGGAGTACTTCGGGGAAAATCTGGAGGGCGTGGCGCTGACCGCCAGCGGCTGGGTGCAGAGCTACGGTTCGCGCTGCGTGCGGCCGCCGATCATCTTCGGCGACGTGCGTCGCCCCCGTCCGATCACCGTGGACTGGACGCGCTACGCGCAGTCGCTGACCCCGAAGCCCGTGAAGGGCATGCTGACCGGGCCGGTGACGCTGCTGCAATGGTCCTACGCGCGCGATGATCTGCCGGCGGAGTCGATCTGCATGCAGCTCGCGCTCGCCGTGCGCGACGAGGTGATGGACCTGGAGGCCGCCGGCACGGCAATCATCCAGATCGACGAGCCGGCGTTGCGCGAGGGGCTGCCCCTGCGCCGGCGTGATCGGGCCCCGTATCTGCAGATCGCGGCGCGCGCGTTCGGCCTGTGCACGGGCGGCGTCGGTGCCGGCACGCAGATCCACACCCACATGTGCTACAGCGAGTTCCGGGACATCCTCGCGACCATACGGGAGATGGATGCCGACGTGGTCACCATCGAGGCGGCGCGCTCGGGCACCGGACTGCTGCAGGCACTGCGCGCGGCCGGCTATCCGAACGACATCGGTCCGGGCGTCTACGACATCCACACGCCGCGGCAGCCGTCGGAGGAGGAGATCATGCGACGAGCGCGGCAGTTGCTCGAGGTCCTGCCGGCCGGCCAGCTGTGGCTGAATCCGGACTGCGGCCTGAAGACGCGGCGCTGGGAGGACATCGAGGCGCCGCTGCGCCGGCTGGTGACCTGTGCGCGGCGGCTGCGCGAGACCTGCCATGCCTCCGTCCGGCGCCGCGCCGCCGGCGCATGACGGTGGGCGCCGGATCGTCCGCGCGCCCCCCGCGACCCCGCAGGCCGGTGCAGAATATGAACCACCCCGGTGTTTGCCACCAACCAGGATTGCGGAGTCCGCTCGCACGGAACCCGCAGGGTATTCCGAATCGCGTCACACCCGGTGGAAACATAATTTATTGTTTTTATTCATGATGCGGCAGGCATGGGCTCATTCGATTAGAAGACGTCTAAGCCTGGCACGCCGGGTGCTCGGGAATAATCGGCCATGCGCCGCATCCTAGAGCGCGGTGCGCGGGCCAAGGGCGACGGTCAATGCAAGTTGGCCTGCGAATTTTCAACAATGACTTGGAGGAAACGTCATGAGCTGGGAAACCCCTGCCTTTGCCGATGTCCGCTTCGGCTTCGAAGTGACGATGTATATCAGCAACCGTTAATCGAACGGCGCGGTGCGGGGGGAACCGCGAGTTCCCCCTCGAGCTTCACCGGCACAGCCCTGCGCGGATGGCGATACTCCCCAGGCCATCAATGCAGGGCTGAGTCGTATCTGAAGGATGTGGACTCGATCCAGATCCGACAAGCAGGCACCCTGAGGGGACGCGATGAGGATACAGGTACTGGGCTCCGCCGCAGGAGGTGGTTTCCCGCAGTGGAACTGCAATCATCCCAACAGCCGCCGCGCGCGCGAGAACGCCGCGAACGCGCGCCCGCGCACGCAGTCCTCGATCGCCGTCAGCAACGACGGCGAGCGCTGGTTCCTGTTCAATGCCTCCCCGGACCTGCGCCAGCAGATCAACGACAACCCGATCCTGCATCCGAAGCATGGGCTGCGTCACAGTCCCATACAGGGCGCGGTGCTCACCAACGCCGACGTCGATCACGTCACCGGCCTGCTCACGCTGCGGGAGTCGCAGCCGCTGACCGTCTACGGCACGCGTCGCGTGCAGGGCGTGCTCGCCGACAACAGGATCTTCAACGTGCTGAACCCGCAGTTCGTGAAGCGCGAGGTGCTGACGCTGGATCGGCCGACCGGGCTCCGCCACGCCGACGGCAGCGCCTCCGGCATCGTCGTGGTGCCCTTCTCCGTTCCCGGGAAGGTGGCGCTGTGGCTGGAAGACGCGACCAAGGGCGCCAGCTTCGGTTCCGTCGAGGAGGACACGGTGGCGCTGGAGGTGCGCGACGGCGAAGGCAGGACGCGCTTCTACTACATCCCGGGCTGCGCCTCGATGCCCGCGCCGCTCCGGGAGCACCTGCGCAACGCACCGCTCGTGCTCTTCGACGGCACGCTGTGGACCGATGACGAGATCGTCAAAGGCGGCGTGGGCGTGAAGACCGGCCAGCGCATGGGGCACATGAGCGTCAACGAGCCGGACCCCGCCATCGGCTCGATCGCGGCGTTTCGGGATCTCGGCGTCGGGCGCAAGATCTTCATCCACATCAACACCACGAATCCGATCCTGCTGGAGGACAGCCCCGAACGCGCGGCCTGTGCGGCGGCGGGCTGGGAGGTTTCCTACGACGGCATGGAGATCACGATATGAGGACCCACCGACTCTACGAGCTTCCCCTGGACTTCCCCAGGCCCGCGCCGCAGCCGGCGTGGTCGCGCGCCGAGTTCGAGGCCAGGCTGCGCGGGAAGGAGAAGTTCTACCACATCAACCACGAGTTCCACCTGCTGATGAACTCGGGCAAGCTCGACAGGCCGGCGATCCAGGGCTGGGTGGCGAATCGCTTCTATTACCAGGTGATCATTCCGGTCAAGGACGCGGCGATCATGGCCAACTGCCCGCACCGCGAGGTGCGCCGGCAATGGATCCAGCGCATCATCGATCACGACGGCACCCAGGGCGACGAAGGCGGCATCGAGGCGTGGCTGCAGCTCGCCGAGGCCGTGGGCCTCACGCGCGAGCAGATGTACTCGCAGGAGATGGTGCTGCCGGGCGTGCGCTTCGCCATCGACGCTTACGTCAACTTCGCCCGCAGCGCCTCCTGGCAGGAGGCGGCCTGCTCGTCGCTCACCGAGATGTTCGCGCCGAAGATCCACCAGAAACGCCTGGACAAGTGGCCGGAGTACTACCCGTGGATCGAGCCCAGGGGCTATGCCTACTTTCGCAAGCGCCTCGCGGAGGCGCGCCGCGACGTGGAGCACGGACTGCAGATCACGCTGGATCACTTCAACACGCGCGAGCTGCAGGAGCGCGCCCTCAATATCCTGCAGTTGAAACTAGACATCCTGTGGACCATGCTCGATTGCATGTGGGTGGCCTATATCGACAAGAAGGCCCCCTACCACAACATCCCGGAGTGAACCCCGCACAGGCGGACCGACATGGCTGAAGCGAAAGAGATCAAACCATCGGGGAAAGTGTACGGCGCGGACAGTGTCCCGCAAGTCGTGCCCGGCAAGCGCCTGCAGTGGGAAGAGGCGCAGAACTGCTGGGTCATCCTCTATCCGGAAGGCATGATCAAGCTGAACAGCAGTTCCGCGGAGATCATGAAGCGCATCGACGGCACGCGCAGCGTTGCCGAGATCATTTCCGACCTGAAACGGGCGTATCCCGGCGTCGAGCTCGACAACGACGTATACGCCTTCGTGGAGATTGCCCATGAGCAACAGTGGATACGTCCCAAACCTGCCCAATAAGCCGCTCTGGCTGCTCGCCGAGCTGACCTACGCCTGCCCGCTGCAGTGTGCGTACTGCTCGAACCCGCTGGAATTCGCGAAGTACAAGAACGAGCTCTCCACGGATGACTGGAAGCGCGTGCTGCGCGAGGCGCGCAAGATGGGCGCCGCCCAGCTCGGCTTCTCGGGCGGGGAGCCGCTGGTGCGCCAGGATCTCGAGGAGCTGATCGCCGAGGCGCGACAGCTCGGCTTCTACACCAACCTCATCACCTCGGGGCTGGGCATGGACGAGAAGCGCATCAAGGCCTTCAAGGACGCCGGCCTGGATCACATCCAGGTGAGCTTCCAGGCCGCGAGCGAGGAGCTGAACAATCTCATCGCCGGCACCGATGCCTTCCGGCACAAACTGGAGATGGCGCGCCTGGTCAAGAAGTACGGTTACGAGATGGTGCTGTGCTTCGTGCTGCACCGTCAGAGCATCGACCAGATCCGCGACGTGCTGGAACTGTGCGTCAGGCTCGATGCCGATTACGTCGAGCTGGCGACGACCCAGTACTACGGCTGGGCATATCACAACCGCGAGCACCTGCTGCCGACGCGCGAGCAGTTGCAGCGGGCCGAACCGGTCGCGCACGAGTTCCAGGAGCGTCTCAAGGGCAAGATGCGCATCTTCTACGTCGTGCCCGATTACTACGAGGTGAGGCCGAAGGCCTGCATGAACGGCTGGGGCGCCGTGTTCCTGACGATTGCGCCGGACGGCACGGCCCTGCCCTGCCATGCGGCGCGCCAGCTCCCGGGCATGGAGCTCCCGAACGTCCGCCAGCACAGCGTGGAGTGGATCTGGAACCAGTCGCCGGACTTCAACCGCTTCCGCGGCTTCGAGTGGATGAAGGAGCCTTGCCGTTCGTGCCCGGAGAAGGAGAAGGACTTCGGCGGCTGCCGCTGCCAGGCCTACATGCTGACGGGCGATGCCGCCAACGCCGATCCCGTCTGCGACAAGTCCCCCCACCACCACGTGATCACGGATGCGATCGATCGCGCCGCCCGGATCGCCGCGGGCAAGGAATCGGCCGCCAAACCGATCCTGTTCCGCAATCCCAGGAACTCCAGGGCGCTGCTCGACGTCGGGACGACGAAGCCGGAGGCCTCGCTGCCGGCCTAGGCGGCGTGCGGCACTGGCAAAAAAACGCCCGCGGGCAGCGGGCGTTTGCCACCTTCCCGTGTGGCGGCGGAGACGGCCGGGCCGAACCGGATTTCCGTGCCCGGTCCCGCCCCGTCTGCTTCAGCCAGCCTCTGGGCTGCTCAAGCCCTGACCTCGTGACCCGGGTTCCTTGCATGCCCCCGCTGCTGGCGTGTACGCAAAGCGTACTTTAGCAATCCCCCTGCCACGTCACGGGCGTGGAAGAAGCCTCCATGGTGTCTTCGAGTTCAGCGGAAATACGATTGGTTTTCAGCGAACTATGCCGTTGCGTCCGGCGACGCCCGCGCCCTGGAGTCGTGGGCGTACGAGGACGGCAACAGGGATTGTCGTGCGCTCCCGACAGAGGGCGCCGGGGCATCCGCGGCACGGTCTTGTTGGACTGCATTCAGTCCAGGCGGTACCAGGTCTGCGTGCGCCCCAGCAGCGAGATGCCCAGATAGCCGCGCACCTTAAGCGTCTGGCCTTCCGGGTCGACGCTCATCCTGACCCGGTAATAGTGCCCGGAGTCCGGGTCGAGTATGTGGCCCCCGCTGAACCCCCCGGCGCTGCGCCTCAGCCCGTGCATGATGACCAGCCCCTCGATCGGTTGTCCCCTGAGCTCGCCCGGGCATCGCTCGCAGATCGACACCGCGGCGTCCTCGGGCTGTTCCAGGATCCGCTCGATGAACCCGCCGTACTCACCATCCCGCTCGAAGACCTGCATGATGGCCACCGGTCTGTTGGTCCGATCGCTCATCACCTTCCAGCGCCCGACTGGCGAGACGTCGGCCGGCGCCGTCGGGGCCGCGGCAAGCGCTGCCGCGGCAAGGAGCACTCGGGAAAGGCGGATCTTCATCATGACAACGTTGGGACTCCTACTCGCGATTATCGTTCATGACCATGCCGGGGCGATGAATCGGCGCTGAACGGAAGACTGACACCGCCCGCGGCCGGCCGTCAACCGCCGCCCCGCAGGGCGTGGGCAACGTCCGCGGCCTGGCGGTTGGGCTTCACGTCATGAACGCGGAATATGCGCACGCCCGCCACCACGCCGAGCGCGGTGGTCGCACAGGTGGCACCGATCAACGCGCGCGGGTCCGTCTCGTTGCAGATCGAGCCCATGAACCGCTTGCGGCTGGTCCCCAGCAGCACCGGGTACCCGCTGGCGGCGAAGTGTGACAGGGACTGAATGAGCGCGAGATTGTGCTCGCGCGTCTTGCCGAAACCGATCCCCGGGTCGATGACGATGTGATCGCGCGGCAGGCCGAGCTTTTCGGCCTGCGCGGCGCGGAGCATCAGGAACTCGTGCACCTCGGCCACCACGTCCTTGTAGGTGGGATTGACCTGCATGGTCTCCGGGCTGCCCTGCATGTGCATGATGACGATCGGTGCCTGCCGCTCGGCCGCCAGCTCGAGCATGCCAGGCTCGCCGCCGCCGTGGATATCGTTGATGAGGTCTGCGCCGGCATTCAGCGCCTCCCGCGCAACCGCCGGCAGCGTGGTATCGATGCTGATCGCGATCTGCGCCGGGACGTGGGCGCGCAGCGCGCGGATGACCCCGCCGGTGCGCCGGATCTGCTCCTCCGCATCGACGCGCCTGGAACCGGGGCGTGTCGATTCGCCGCCTATGTCCAGGATGTCCGCGCCCTCTTCGACCATCCGCAACGCATGCGCCACCGCGTCCTCCGGGTGGGTGAACAGTCCGCCGTCGGAGAAGCTGTCGGGCGTGACGTTGAGGACCCCCATGATGAGCGGCGCGCGCCCGCGCAGTCTCGGGACCAGGGTCATTTCAGGCCTTCGTGCAATTGACCGGCGGCCGACACCAGTGCATCGATCATCGCCGGCTCGCTGGCGAGGTGACCGGCCTCGCTCAGGATGACGAGCCGGGAATGCGGCAACGCCCGGTGCAGCATCCATGACGCCTCGAGCGTGCAGGTGAGATCGCGCCTGCCGTGGACGATCACGGTCGGCACCTGCGGCAGCCGCGGCACGTCGCGCAGGATCTGGTTCTCCTCGATGAAGTAGCGATGCCGCGCGTAATGTGTCTCGACGGTCACCTCGTTGCGAATTCGCTCGGCCTGCTCGGCTGTCGGGTCCGCCGCCGGCGACCCGGACAGCAGATAGGAGACCACCCTGCCGGTCCAGTCCGACCACGCGCGCGCGCATGCCGTTCGTCGCGCCGCGTCTCCGGAGCGCATTTCCTCGTAGGCGGCCGCGACGTAATCGCCGTCGACGACCGACGGGAAGGCGGCGGTGAACGCCTCCCAGGCGTCCGGAAAGATGCGCCGGACGCCGTCGCGAAAGAACCAGTCGACGTCCTGCCGCCGCGCGAGGAAGGTGCCGCGGAGGATCATTGCACGCACCCTTCGAGGGTGCCGTTGCGCGTAGAGCAGCGCCAGCGTTGCGCCCCAGGACCCGCCGAAGAGCACCCAGCGCTCTATCCCCAGGCGCTCGCGGATGGCCTCGATGTCGGCAATCAGGTCCGCGGTGGTGTTCTCCGCCGTCTCCCCGGCGGGCGCGGAGCGTCCGCAGCCGCGCTGATCGAAGAGGATGATCCGGTAGCGCGCCGGATCGAAGAACTGCCGGTGATAGGGCTTGCAGCCGGAGCCCGGTCCGCCGTGCAGGAATATGATCGGGATGCCGTCGCGGCAGCCGCAATCCTCCACATGGAGGCGGTGGCGGCCTCCGGTCTCCAGGCGCCAGGTGGACACCGGTTCCAGCGGAGGGAACAATGCTCGCATCGATCTCCCGGCCTCGTCGATTCGCAAGCCGACGATTATACCGGCATTCGATTGTGCGGCACGGGCGCGGGGCCCGCTGCCCGCCGTCCCGTTACGTATTACCATGCGTGCATGTCAGCTGCGCCCGTCCCCGGCATCGTCGCTCACCGCGGCCACAGCCTGAAATATCCCGAGAACACCCTGGCCGCCGTGTGTGCGGCGATCGATTCCGGCGTTCATCACGTCGAGGTCGACGTGCAGCTGACGGCCGACCGGGTGCCGGTGCTGTTTCACGATCGGCGGCTCGAGCGGCTCTGCGGCGTCGGCCGGCACGTTCATGAGCTCACCATGCGCCAGCTTCGGTCGCTGCGCGTCTCCGATCGCGAGCGCCACGGCGACCACGGCCCGGCGGAACCGATCGCCACGCTGGCAGGATTCCTGGGCGTGCTCGCACGCCACCCCGGCGTGACCGCATTCATCGAGGTCAAGCGCGATGCCATCGATGCATACGACGTCGACGCGGTGTACACCGCGGTCTGGAAGGCCATCCGGGCGCAGCGCCGGCAGTGCGTGCTCATCTCTTTCTCGCTCGAGTTCCTCGCGCATGCGCGCGCGCGCCAGCCGGATATGCCGATTGCGCTGGTGGTCGACCGATGGCAGGAGCTGGGCCAGCCGGCGGCACAGGCGCTGCGCGCCGAATACGTGTTCTGCGATCTTCATGGCCTGCCGCCCGGCGGTGCGCTGATCGCGCCCCATGAGGCGACGCTGGTGGTTTACGAGGTTGCCGACCCGGAGCTTGCGCGCGGGCTCGCCGCGCGCGGCGTGCATTACGTGGAGACCTTCGCCTGCGCGGAGATGAGGCAGGCGTTGCGGCCCGCAGCGGACGTCTGAGCAACGCCCCATCGCGCCGCCATCGCAGTCCCGATCGTGCGCGCCTCAGGCCCCGCGGGCGCGGCTGGCCAGGGCGACGAGCTCGCGCCTGACCTCCTCGCCGGTCGCCACGGGCTGCTCGAAGGCGAATCGCACGATGCGGGCGCCGATGCGCAGGTGGAAACCCTCGGCATCGGCGCCGGCAAAAGCCGGCTGCTCGTTCTCGGCGACGGCCACGCCCGCGTAGCGGCAGTACTCGCGCATGATGTCGGGGTGGTCGGCGTTCATGTGCGCAGCCATGCCCCGCTCGTCCTCGATGGAGAACGGATTGGGACGCAACAACCGGGCGGGGTCGATCCAGTGGATGCGGCCGAAGCCGCCGATGTAGCGAAATTTCACCGGCTGCAGGACGAAGAAATCGAAATCGTGGACCTTGTGGAAGTCGATGGATTGCGGGAAGAACCGGTAGTAGCGATCCGCGGCCGGGTCGATCTCCGCGTCCGCCACCCGGCGTGCATCGGCGATACAGGTGAGCCGGCCATTGAACTGCACGTCGTCGCTGCCGCGATCCAGGACGATCAGCGATGCCCGCGGATCCGCGACGAGGTTCTTGTGGTGCTGGGCGATGCGGCTGATGAGGATGATCGGACGGCCCTGGCGATCCAGGCAGTAGGGCACCACCGAGCCGAACGGATATCCCGCCACGTCCACGGACAGCGTGGACAGCACGCCATGGCTCTCGCTGTCGAGCAGCGCGCGCGCCTCGGTGCTGGCGGGTCGATGTTCACTCATCGAGGTACCCGGTTCAAGGTTGGTGTTGAGGACAATCGTGTCCGATGCGTTCGCGGCGGTCAACCGCCGGGGCGCATCGCGCCGTTGCGCAAGCCTCGTGCGCGCGTCACGGTGCGCCGCCGGGCTGCCGGCAGGTCCGATCGCGCGAGGTGCCGCGCGGCGCGGGTCGCCGGCGCTAACCTTCCGACATCGGCGGTGGCGGCGGCTCGATCGCGGGCTGCTGCCGGCGGCGCAGGCGCTGCAGCCACCATTCGGCCTGTTCGCGGGTCATATTGCCGCCGGTGGCGATGCGCAGGGATTGTTCGGCGACCTGCGGCTGGTTGATCTGCATCGCTGCGATGCCGAGCAGCAGGTTGGCACCGCTGACGTCCTCGATCGCGCGCGAGGCGACCGCCTTCTGCAGCGAATCGCTGGCCTCGGCCCATTGCTGCCGCTCGAACTGGATGCGACCCAGCTGGTACCAGAGCTCGCCATCGTCGTTCTGTCTCAACATGTCTTCGAGCACCACCGCGGCCTGCTCGCGCTCCTGCGCCCGGAGCAGGGCATCGACCAGCAACTGCTGGTGCCTGCGATCGCGCGGCAGCGCGCCGTTCTGCATCGAGTCCTCCAGCAGGTGCGCGGCCTTCAGCGGGACTTTTGCGGCCAGGTAGAGCCTCGCGAGCGTCATGCGCTGTGAACCGTCGAGGGCGCCGCGCGCCAGCGGTACCTCCATCGCCGCGATCGCGCGATCGTCCTTGTGAGCACGCTGATAGGCGGCTGCGAGCTGCAACCACGCCTCGGTATTGCCCGGATTGGCGCGCACCGCGGCCTCGAGGGACTCCGCCACGGCGCCGTACTGGCCGGCCTTCGCCTGACAGGCCACCAGCGCCTGCGACCATTTCGCCGCATCCCTGCCTTCCTCCTTAGCGAGGATCTGCAGGTGCGGAATGGCGGCCCGGCAATTGCCCATGCGCTGATAGGCGACCGCGGCCAGTGCATGGGCATCGCGCGTCGTACGACCGGTCGCCTCGAGATACTGCAAACCCTCTTCGTACTGGCCGTCGTTGATCAGGATCTGCGCGAGGTTGTAGCGCAGGTTGGCGGCATCGCCGGCCGGCAGCTTGCCGCTGCCGAGCGCGGCGCGGAACGCCGCCGCGGCCGATTCGAGTTCCCTGGCGCCCGCGTATGCATAGCCGAGCATCTGCTGCGCGAGCGCGTGTTCATAGGCATTGCCCCTGGTGGCCTCGACGAGAGCCGGCAGGGACTTGATCGCCTCGCCGGGCCTGCCGCGGTCGATCGCCTTGCGGGCCGCGGCGAGGGCATCGTAGGTCGGCTTCGAGACGGTCTCGGCGCCCGGGATAGCCGGCGCCGCGAGCGCCAGCACCACTGTCAACCACAACGTCAGGCGACGGACGCGCACGGCATCACCCCTTCCTGAGCTTGAAATTGATGTCGAGGCGGGCGCGGCGCGTGATCGCCTTGCCGTCGACCACCTTTGGCTTGAACTTCCAGCGCAGCACGCCCTCCTTCGCCGCATCGTCGAAGATGTCGGGCGGGTTGGCCCTGATGATCCTCGGGTCGCGGACCTTGCCATCGGGCGTGACGATGAACTCGATCGTGACCACGCCCTCGATGCCGGCGCGCAATGCCCGCGGCGGGTATTTCGGATCGGGCTTGGAGATCGCCACGAGGGCGCGATCGAAGACCGGCTCGTCGCTGCCGGCCGCCTCCGGGCCGGGCTTGCCGCCACCGCTCGGCGCGGGCGCGGGTTTGACCGGAAGGGCCGGCGCCTGCTGCACGGCCACGGGCGCGTCGACGGCCTTCGGCGCCTCCCTGGGCGGCGTCACGGCGGGCAGCTGCGGCGCGTTCGTGAGATTCAGCGGCGGCGCGAGCTCGGGCGTGATCATGCGCACCTCGGGTTCGGGTGGCGGCTCGACCTCCTCGGGCGGCTGCTCGGGGGTCGGCGGCCGGATGGTCTCGATGAGTTCCGGCAGTTCCTGGCGGCGGTTGCTCTGCACGGGGGCGCTGTCGCGCAGCAGGCGCACGAAGTCGATGACGGTGACGTCCTCGGGCGGGGCGCCGAGCTTCTCGCGCTCTCCGGTCACCAGCCGGATCACGAACATCATCAGCAGCACGTTGACGACGATCGCGAGCGCGAGGCTCGAGGGGTAGCGCAGCATGCTCAATGTGCGTGACATCGCCCCGGGGCCTTTCAGTTCGCGCCACCACCCTCCCGGCTGGCGGCGATCGAGACATTGGCGATACCGGCCAGGCGCACCTGGTCCATGACCTGTACCGTGGTGCCCGTCGCCGCCTCTCGGTCGGCGACGATGATCACCGAGCCCTCGGGATTCTCGGCGTGCATTCGCTCAACCGTCGGCCGGACCATGCGGATGTCGAGCTGGCGCTTGTCGAGCCAGATCTCCCCGTCCTTGCTGATGGCGATGATGATGTTGCCCTTCTCCTGCTTGGCGACCGTCTGCGCGATCGGGCGATTGACCTCGATGCCGGCTTCCTTCAGGAACGACGCCGTCGAGACGAAGAAGATCAGCAGGAACACCATGACATCGACCAGCGGCACGACGTTGATGCGCGCCATCGATTCACTGCCCGAGGAATGCCTGCGACGCATTGAACGCGCCTCCTGTCAAACGTGACTGCGGACCGTCGGCACGTGCGCCGGGTCGTCGATGACGAGCTCATCGAGCAGCGTCTGCCGCTCGTACTCCGCGTGCCGGTTGAGATGCACGCTGAAATACAGCCCCGACAGCGCCGTCAACAGGCCCGCCAGGGTCGTGAACAGGGCCTCGGCGATGCCGGCGGTCACGCCGCGGGCATTGTCGGTGCCGAAGACGCGCAACACCTCGAAGGTCGTGATCATGCCGCTGACGGTCCCGAGCAGGCCCAGGAACGGCAGCACCGTCACCAGAGCCCTGATGAGCGGCAGGTTCTTCTGCAGCTCCTCCGAGGCATGGCCGACCAGTTCCTCGCGGACACGCCGCGCGTACCACGAGCGGCGGTCCTCGCGCGCCTGCCAGGCCGCCAGCGCCGCGCGCGCCCTGAGCGGGAACTCGCGGTAGAAGAACCAGTAGCGTTCGATGATGAGCAACCACATCAGCACCGAAGTGCAGATAATCGTGATGATCACCGGCCCGCCGCGATCCAGAAAGTTCAGGAAATGCTCGTGATAGTCGGCCAGGAATTCCACGGCTGCGCGCTCCGCGGTCTAGTTGGCGACTGCCGCGCGGTTCGCGGCATTCTGCCCCGCGAGCTTCTGCCGGACGCGCAGGTGCGCCTCGGCCATGCGCGCGACCATGCCCGCGGCCTGCTCGTCGAGCACCTGCACGATGCGGTCGCTCTTGCTCTTGAGGAAGCTGTGCACGACCAGCGCCGGGATCGCGACGCACAGGCCGATGATCGTCGCCACGAGCGCCTCGGAGATGCCGCCGGCCACCACCTTGGCATCGCCGGCGCCGAACATGCTCAGGGCCTGGAAGGTCGCGACCATGCCGCTGACCGTGCCGAGCAGGCCGAGCAGCGGCGCCGCCTCGGCGATCACGAGCAGCGCGCCGAGGCCGCGCTGGATCGGCGGCAACTCGCGCAGGATGGCGTCGTCGAGCTTGCGCTCGAGCGTCTCGGAATCGACGCTGCGGTTGTCGGTGAATGCCTTCATGACCCGGCCGAGAGGATTGCCGGTGTCGGGTTCGGTGCTCTGGCGCTGGCGCGCCACCGCGCGCTCGATCACCGTGAGCCTGAAAAAGCGCCACAGCGCGATCACGATCGCGATGCCGCCGAGGCCGAGCGTCACGAAGCCGACGAGCTTGGCCTGCTTGATGCGCTCCCAGATCGTCGGCTCCTGCGAAAGTATGGCGAGCATCGAGCCGCGGGTGGGATCGAAGGCCACCATCGTCATGCCCTCCTTGGCCTGCTCGAGCGCCCTGGCCATGCGGCGGTACTGCCCGGGTGGTTGGCGCGCCTGCTCGACGAGCCGATGAACCTCCGGCGCATAGCGCAGGAAATCGCCATTGGAGGTGGCCGTGAACACGCCCAGGCGCGTGACCACGCGCGCCTCGTCCTTGCCCTGGGCCGAGATGACGTTGGTCTTGAACTGCGCCACCTTGCCGGACTGGATGATCTCCTCGAACAGGATCTGCCAGAGCTGCTGCACGTCGTCGATCGTCGGCTTGTCCTCGCTCCTGACGAGCCTGTCGACGAAGGCGAGGCGCTGGGGGATCTGCGCCGAGACCAGCGAGGCGTCGAGCATGCTCTTCATGTCGGTGGCCACCTGGCGAACCACGGCGTCGAAGTCCGCGAGCTCGCCGTCGGCGGCGTCGGTGGCGGCGCTCTGGCTGACGATTGTGCTTTCGTTGCTCTCGAACTGCGCCTTGAGCTGATCCGCGCGCGCCTGTTCGGCGGCGAGCTGGGCCTTGGCCTGCTCGAGCAGGGCCGCCTGCTGATCGCGCGCCGCAACGAATTCCTTCTCGCGCTCGGCATCACGCTGCCGCGCGGCCTGCTGATCGGCGATGATCGTCGAGAGCAGGTCGTCGAGCGACTTGGCGGCCGCGCCGGCCTGGGCGCTGCCGCTCAAGCCAAGGGCCATCGCGAACGCCGCCAAGGCGGCACGCGGCCACCGCGCCGTCGCTGCCCGGTGCCCGGTGGGGGCGTCTGCCGCCGGGAATCGGAGGAACGGCGCTGGCGTCCGTTCGCGGCCGGAGCCGCTCCCACCTGCTGATGCGGCACGGCACTGCGTACCCGCCTGGCTCATTGGACGACCTCCGGGGCCGGCAGCGGCACCTTGAGCAGATCGGGCGCCGACTCCTTGCGGGCGATCTTCAGGCCATGATCGATCTCGCGATTGAACGCCGGCGGCAACGGCTTGAAGGCCTTTGCCGCGCCGTCCCAGTAGCCACTTTCGCCGCCGTCGAGAGTGGCGTAGTACAGCCCCATGCGTCCGACGCGCAGGAAATTCACGGTGCGGCCCCTGGCGCCCTCGGCACCGGCGCCGGGCAGCGAGCCGCTGTATGCCTCGATCGTGCGGCCGTACTCGGCCTCGACCTGGTAGGCCTCCATGACCCGGCGGTATTTCTCGGACAGACCGACGTCGGGCATGTCGATGAGATGCTCGAGTTCCTTGACGCGCGTGGCGCGTTCCTCCGCGAGGAACGGCGTGTCCATCTTCACGAACTGGCCGAGCGTGTCGACCATCTTCTGCAGCAGCGGCAGCAGCTTCTCCTTGGTGACGGCGTTCGGACGGGTCTGCTCGGCGAGCGCCGCCAGCTCGCCGCTCTGGGTCTCGAGCATTCGTTCGACCTGGTCGTTGTAGGCCTTGAGGTCCTCGCTACGGGCCACGACCTGGCGGTATTCCTCGAGCATCGATCTGGTGTCGGTCGCGAGCGTGTCGATCCGCTGCTGCGCGGCGGCGGCCTCCTGATTGGCGGCGGCGGCGGCTTCGAGAGTGGTTTCAACCTTGTCCTGCGCCAGGGCGAGCGGCGCGAGCAGCCAGCATCCCGCCAACACCCACCCGTGCAGGGAGGAATATTTCATGCCGGCGACGGGAACTTTATCCCGGATACAGCAGCTGAAAATACCATTTAGAATGAAAGACATAATCTCCTGCCCCGGCAAGGAAAGACGGAGCATGGTATTCATAGTGTTCTCGTCGTTCAAGCGCCGCGGCGCGAGACCTGATCATGAGCCTACGTTTCCGTTTGAACCTGCTGATCACGATTATGTTCCTGCTCATCCTCGGAGCGGGGGCACTGCTCGTGATTCACCATGCGCGGGGCGCCGTCGAGGAGGAGACGCGCTCGACGGCGAACCTGACCCTCAATCTGCTCGAGGTGGCCCTCGGGCGCAGTGGTCCCGAGGCGAGCGCGCTGCCGGCCATCCTCGCGCACCTTGCCCGCTTCGAGGAAACCCGTCATCTGCACATTGATCTGCTGCGGCCCGACGGCACGCGCGAGTCGGGTTTTCCGGAGACATCGATCTCGCGCAGCCCCGCTGCGCCGGGCTGGTTCGTGCAGCTCGTCGAGCCGCCGCCGCTGAAGCTGACCCGAAACATCGCACCGACTCAGGACAACTACGGCCTGCTGGTCGTGATCGAGGCCGATCCGGCCGACGAGATCACTGAAGCATGGAGCGAGGCGCGCAACATGCTCGGTCTGCTCGTGGTCTTCTGCCTGCTCGCGAACTGCCTCGTCTACGTGACGATAGGTCGATCGCTGAAACCGATCAGCAGCATCCTGATGGCGCTCGACAACATCGAGCGCGGCGACTACCGCTCGCGCCTGCCGCACATCACGTTGCCCGAGCTGAACGTCATCGTCGAAAAGTTCAACCACATGGCCGAGGTGCTCGAGCGCAGCCGGGCGCAGAACCGCGCGCTCGCGCAGCGATCGCTCGCGATCCAGGAGCAGGAACGGCGCTACCTCGCCCACGAGCTGCACGACGAGCTTGGCCAGTCGATCAGCGCCATCAAGGCGCTCGCGGTCACCATCGGCCAGCGTGCCGCCAACGAGCCCGAGATCCTGCAAAGCACGCAGACCATCAGCAACACCTCGCAGCGCATCTACGATGTCGTGCGCGGCATGATGCGGCGGCTGCGGCCGGTGATCCTGGATGAACTCGGACTCGTGCCGGCGCTGCAGAACATCATCGACGAATGGAACGACCGCCACGGTGAGGCCTTCTGCCGCTTCGACAGCGAGGGCGAATTCTCCGATCTCAACGACGAGGCGCGCATCAACGTGTTTCGGATCGTCCAGGAGGCGCTGACCAACATCAGCAAGCACGCGCACGCGACCGATGTCTCCATCAGCCTCACGCGCACGACGCCCGCCGACCCGACGCCGGCGCCATGGCTGCGCATCGCCATCAGCGACAACGGCGGCGGCTTCGATCCGCTGCAAACGCCCTCCGGGCTCGGCCTGCTCGGCATGCGCGAACGCGCCGAGGCGCTGAACGGCCACTTCGAGCTCACCAGCACGCCGGGCAAGGGCGTCACCATTCAAATCAGCTTGCCAATCTCCGGAGAATCCAGACATGTCCGACAAGGTTGAGGAACGCGCACGACCGATCCGTATCCTGCTGGTCGACGATCACGCGGTGGTGCGCACGGGTTACAGCACGCTGCTGCAGAATGCCGCCAACCTCGAGGTGATCGCCGAGGCCGACAACGGCCAGGCCGCGCTGCGCGAGTACATCGACAGGCGGCCCGACGTCGTCATCATGGATCTCTCGTTGCCCGGCATCGGCGGGCTCGAGGCGATCCGGCGCATCATCGCCCGCGATCCGGATGCCAGGATCCTCGTGTTCAGCATGCACGAGGACACGGTATTCGTGGAGCAGGCGCTGCAGGCGGGCGCGCGTGGCTACATCACCAAGAGCAGCGCCCCGGAGGTGCTCGTCGACGCCGTGCGCCGTATCGCCCAGGGCGACATCTTCCTCGATGCCGAGATCGCGCAGCGGCTCGCGTTCCAGAAGACGCGCGGACGCAACACGCCGTTCGAGTCGCTGTCGACGCGCGAGTTCGAGATCTTCTGCCTGCTCGCCGAGGGCCTGAACGTCAACGACATCTCCAAGCGCTTGAGCCTCAGCTACAAGACCGTCGCCAACTACAGCACGCAGATCAAGAACAAGCTCGACGTCGACACCGTTGCCGAGCTGGCGCGCATCGCCATCCGTCATGGCGTCGTCAAGGTCTGAGCCGCAGCGCGCGCCCCGTTCTTCGCGGCTGAAGCCGCTCGCACGCGGCGCTCGCGACCGCCGGTGTTTCTGCCCGGCCGCCTGGCGCGATGCGACCCCTGATGTTTCGAGAAGGAGAATTTGAATTGGCAAGACCAATTGTTGTCGTAGCAACCATGTTCGTGACGTCTCTCGCCGTCGCGGCGACCGTCGAACGCGGCGCCCGCCCGTTCGAGGACTGCCTCGGCGTCGCCCTGGAGCACAAGGCCGGACGCGTGATAAAGGTCGAATTCAAGACCGTCGACGCGCGCAAGGCCTACGAGTTCGACATCATGGACAGCGACGGCAAGGCCTGGGACGTGGAATGCGACGCCGACGCGGCGACGATCGTCAGCGTCGAGCGTGAGGTCGACAGCGTCGCCGATCCGCTCTTCGCCGCGCAGGCGAAGATCAGCGAATCGCAGGCGCGCCGGATCCTGACCCAGCAATACCCCGGCGAGATCGAAGAAGTCGAATACGAGATCGAGGAAAGCGGCAGCGCGTCCTACGAATTCGACATTGCCGCCGGCGACGGCACACAAACCAAGGTCGAGATCGATGCTGCCACGGGCGAGATCATCGAGGCCGATCACGAGCTCTGGCAGGTGGGCTTCGAATAGTCCTCGCGATTTCGGGCTCGCAGGACGGGCCGTCGCCCCCGACTTCGGGCCTCGTCCCGTGCGCTTTCGCATGCCGGGGACTAACGCGGCGGCATTGACGGAATCGCGGGCGTGGAGACGCCCGGCAGCAGTGGCACGGGCGAGTCCGAACCCTGGCCCCTCTTCGCAGGTCGATGGTCGCCTCGCCAGCGACCGCCGCGGCCCGTGAGGCGTGCCCGCATCGAGGAACCCAAGGCTCAGCCCCGAGCCGAGCTGCGCGGGCTCGCTCGTCAGATCCTGGACGTCACCCGCCTCGATGCCCGGCATAAGGATGCCGCCCAGCGCGCCGGTGCCCGGCGTGTCCGTACGCCACTGCAAGCCGGAGTCGGTCGTGCGCGTGGCTGCTGATCGCTGCGTTGGCGTGGATCCTGTTCGGCATGCGCCGCCGCGCGGCAGGAAGGCGCGACTGTTCTGCAGCGACCGCAGGAACGGCTGCTGCCGCGATCGACCTTCGTACCATGTGCCTCTCGCGGCCGAAGTCGTCCCCGCGGATGTCGGCTCCCCTCCCGCCCGCCTTTCGCGGCTGTAGTCGCTCCCATCGGCGCCGGCGCCGGCACAGGATAATCTCCCGCTGCCACGCGACAAGCTCCCGGTACATTACGGTCAATTATCACGCGCAAGATCAGTCCGGTTTCCGTAGGGTCCGGGCCGCCATCGTTGCTAGCATCCCGCCATTGCCGGGCCCTTGCGTCCCGCGCCACCGGGGAGTCGCGCCATGATCCTAATCCGCCTGCTGTTGTGCGCCGCTGCCGTACTGTCCCTGAATGCCGCCGTCCGCTCCACGCATGCCACGGAGACGCCTGCTGCGCTCGAGGTCCACCTCGCATACATCGGCGACGACGAGCATTCGGCGCTGCTTGGCGTATCGCAAGGTGTCGCGGAAGGCAACCAGCAAGGACAATTTCTCGGCCAGAGATATCTGCTGGAGGTCCTGCCCGACGAGCACATCGTCACCATCAAGGATCCGGCGCCGAGCGCGATCTTTGCCGCCGTCGATGCCGGGAGTCTGCGCCTTCTGAGCGAGCTCAACCCGGGCGTGCCGGTGTTCAACCTCGTCGAGGAGACGGAAGATCTGCGCGCACTGTGCCTCGCCAACCTGCTGCACGTCATCCCCGACGAGAAGATGCGCAGCGATGCGATCGTGCAGTGGCAGACGAAGAACCCCGGCGATGCGGTCGAGGCCCGCGCCTGGCACCCGGAGTTCGAGAAATACGCCGGCCGACAGCTCAACGACCGCTTCACCAGGGCCTTCGACCAAGGCATGGACGACTACGCCTGGGCAGGATGGGCCGCCACGAAGATGCTCACCGATTCGGTCGCGCGCACCGGCACTGCCGACGCCGGCGCCCTTCTGAAGTATCTCAAGTCCGATCTCGAGTTCGACGGACAGAAGGGCGTGACGATGAACTTCCGCGCGAACGGTCAATTGCGTCAGGTCCTGCTGTTGGTGAAGGGAGAAGAGATCGTCGGCGAGGCGCCGGTGCGCGGCGTAACCACCGCCGAGGATCTCGACAGCCTCGGACGCGCGCACTGCCCGGCGCCGCGGCAGACGGCGCAGCAGTAGCACAGCCGCGAGCCCGCTCGCAACCCGGCGGGAACGCAACGGGCAAGTCTCCCCAGACGGTGATCGCGCCGGCCTTTTTCGTGCGAGCGGCTTCAGCCGCGAATGACGCACCGCCGAGGCCCGTTCGCGGCTGAAGCCGCTCCTACGAACGACACACGCACTCCAACGCCTGAGGCGCGTGCGCCGAGGCAACGCCGACGATGCAACGACTGCCGGCGCCGCGGCAAGGATCGCCCCCCCCCCCCCGCCATGGGCGGAGGCCGCGCACGAGGCGAGCGGATGCCGCAGGCTCGGAAAAAAATCAGGGCCCCGCAGGGCCCTTTAACCAGGAGGAGGAACTGAAGCTGTCGGCGTTGGTCTGCGATGCCATCCCAGGGCATCGCCACACGACGGCTCCGGCTGGTTTCATTTTCATGCCCAATCAAACCAGGATCCGACCCCCGCCACGACAGCAACAGTGCAGCGACGATCGGCAGGCAAAGAATACCAATCCCGCATCGGCGCCCATAGGGAGATTTTCTCGACGTCGAACCTATAATTTGCCTGTATCGTTCGGGCGGTGGTGCGCGGCGTGCGGGCCTCGTTCCCGGCCCGGTGCACGCGCGTTCAGAAACGCGCCTTGACCCCGAACCAGCCCGCGAGCGGCGCTCCAGGCGCGAGGAAGCGCTCCTCGGCAATCGGGTCGGCGAAGGCGTTGAAGTTGCGGATGCCCGCGGTCTCGTAGTCGGCATCGGTCACGTTGTCGATGCGTCCCCACAACTCGAAATGTTTGCTCGGCGCGTAGCGGGCCTGCAGGTTGAGGATGGCATAGCCGTCCACCTCGGGCAGGTTGTTGCCGTCGTCGCCGCGCAGGTAGGTGCTCGAGGCGGCGATCACGTCGCCGCCGAGCCAGAAATTCGTGTACACCTCGTACTCGGCCCCGACCCTGAAGTTGTGCTGCGGAATGCCGGGGATGCTGTCGCCCTCCTCCACCGGCACGCCGGCGGCATCGACGAAGCTCGCCAGCGTCTCCGCCGACTCGTAGGTGGCGTCCACGAAGGCATAGCTCAGGAAATAGTTGAGCTTCTTCACGCTGCCGATCGCACCGACCTCGACGCCCTGACGCCGCGTCTCGCCGACATTCTGGAAGAAGCCGGCGCCGCCGGTCTCGACCACGGTGAACAGGATGTCGTCGGAGAGATCAGTGCGGAAGAACGCGGCGTTCCAGCGCAGCGCATCGCCGACCGGCAGATGCCCGCGGGCGCCGAATTCGTAGGTCTTCGCGACCACCGGATCGAGCGGAGGATCGGCCACGAAGGCGTTGGGCAGGTTGCAGGGATCGTCCGGATCCGCGCAGGTCAGCTCCGCGGCGGTCGGGGCGCGGAAGCCCTCGCTGTAGGAGCCGAACACGGTCATCTTCGGCATCAGCTGGAAGGTCAGGCCGGCCGCCGGATTGAAGCGATCGAAGCTGTGGTCGCCGTTGACATCGGCGTTCTCCGGATCGCCGGTGTTATCGCTGATCTCGACATTGACGTGCTGATAGCGGCCGGACAGCGTCAGCGCCAGTCGCTCGGTGATGTCGAAGGTGTCGGTGAGATAGAAACCGATGTCCTCCTGCGAGGTATCGACATCGACCTCTGTCTCGAACGCACCCTCCCCGATGATGGTGCGCGAGTTGCCGACATCGACGATGTCGCCCTCGCGTTCGCTCTGCGTGAAGCGGCTGTCGGTCTGGTCATAGGCGAACCCGATCGTCGCGGAATTGCCGTGGCCGAACAGTTGACCCTGGCGGGAAAGCTGCAGCGTGCCGCCCCAGGTCTCGGACTCCGTGCTGGTGGTGCGGTCCTCGCCCTCGGTGTCGCGCTCCAGAGCGCCGAGCAGCGCGTTGCCGTCCGCATCGAAGAAGCCGGCCGCGGAGCCCGAGCACAGGCTCACCGGCAGGGCATCCTCGCCACCTGCATCCGTGAACACCTCCTCGTCCGTCAGGTCGTTCACGCATGTCACCTCGGCATCGCCATTGAGCGTGTCGCGCTGGTAGTCGCGGTAATACGCATTTCCGGCGAGCAACAGATCCTTCGTCAGCTCGTGGCTGGCGCTGAGGTTGACGAGGTGCTGCTCATTGAGCGTGTTGTCGGGGAACGTGTGCACCGCGCTGCGGTCGAGCGCCAGGAGACTCTCGGGCGCATAGCCATTGCCAGTCAGGTCGTTGTTGGCGTAGATGTAGCTCAGGTCCACGTCCGTGCGATCGTTTTCCCACCCGGCCTTGCCGAAGAACTGGCGCAGCTCGGAACCGGAGGCATCGCGCCAGCCGTCCTCCTGCATTCCGTTGAAGGTCATGTAGTAATCGATCGGCCCCTTGTAGCCGCCGTGCTCGGCCTCCAGTCCCCAGCGCCCGAAGGAGCCGCCCTGCAGCTCGACCTCGGTGCCCTGGTAGGCGAAGCCGCTCTTGGTACGTACCGCCAGCGCACCGCCCAGCGTATTCAGACCGAACAGCGGGTTGGAGCCGGGGATCACGTCGATGCTGGAGATCGCGGACTGCGGGATCAGGTCCCAGCTCAGCGTGTCCCCGAAGCCGTCGTTGAACCGCATGCCGTCGACATAGACCGACAGCCCGATCGGGCTGCCTGTCAGCGGCGAGGCAAGGAAGCCGCGATAGGTCACGTCGTTCTGCCAGGGATTGTTCTGGGCAGAATTGATGTTGACGCTGCCGAGATTGCGGTACAGCGCCTCTGAAAGGTCGACCGGGTTCTGGTTCTCGATCTCCTCCGACGTTATCGACTGCACGTTGCCGGCGAACTTCTCGATCGGCATGCCCACGGAGGGCAGCGGTGTGAAGCCGATCACGTCGACGCTTGGCAGTTCGAGGGCGGAGACCTCCTTGGTGGGCGACGGACCTTCGACCTCCTGCGCGTGGGCGCCGGCCGTAAGGCACGTGGCGACCCCGACAGCGGCAAGCATTTGAATCTCTTTGGATGGCGCGATCATGACTCCCCCCGAATGCTTTTGAGAAACCAGTGTTGTGACTGCAGGGCAGGATGTTACCGGACCTGGACGGACGAGGTACCCTTTTTCGGGTCGTCGGGACATTTTCCTATACGTTTTCAGGAAAAATGGAGGGTGCCCGCGCGCCGTGATCGATTGAAAGTGATGTCAACCCCGATTGGAGCAGGCATCGGCGGGCGATGCCGAAATCCAGGCCTTCACCCGGTCGAGCCGCCGATTCAACCGCATCGCATGGTCGGTCGCCTGGCATCATGACAACAAAGAGCCCGGTGGCCGTTGCAGCCACCGGGCTCCATTCCCTGCACCTCTGACTAGATAAACGGCGTCGCCACCTTACGGCAGCGCATAGACCATCAGCACGCCGCCGTTCTTCGAGACGCTCCTCAGAGCGCGATAACCGCCGGCCGCGCCGAGCGCCCACTCATCCGGAGCGGTACTCTCCTTGCGGAACGCGACCACCGCACCGGCCCAGCCACCGATACCGGACAGCACGCCGATGTACTGCCTGCCGCCGTGCACCCAGGTGTGGGTGTTGCCGATGATGCCCGAGGGCGCCTTGTGCTTCCACAGCAGCTTGCCGCTCTTCTGGTCCACCGCCTTCTCCCAGCCTTCCAGCGTGCCGTAGAACGCGATGCCGCCGGCGGTCGTCAGAACGCCCGACCACACCGACCACCGCTCCGGGATCGACCAGACGATCTTGCCTGCGTCGGCATCCCACGCGATGAAGTTGCCCATGTTGTCCGCCGTATCGTTGTTGGCACATTCGTTGGCGGTGACGGGCGTGCCGGTTGCGGGACCTGCCGCGGTACACACCTTGCCGGCCGGGAACATCGTCAGGTTCGCAAACACGTACGGCTTGCCGGCCTCGTACAGCGGGTTGGAGACAGGCTCATACGTCATGCAAACGTGATTGGTCGGCACATAGAACAGACCCGTCAGCGGGCTGTAGGCAGCCGGCTGCTGATCCTTGGTGCCCAACGCCGCCGGGCAGATGTCCTTGGAGACGGTATCCTCGCCGCCGGAGTGCGTCGACTTCGACTCCACCACCAGCGGACGGCCGGTCTTCATGTCCACGTGCGTGGCCCAGTTCACCGCCGGGTCGAACTTCTCCGCCACCAGCAGCTCGCCGGTGACACGGTCCAGCGTGTAGCCGAAGCCGTTGCGGTCGAAGTGCACCAGGACCTTGCGGTCCTTGCCCTTGACCTTCATGTCCACGAGGATCATCTCGTTGATGCCGTCGTAGTCCCACTCATCGTGCGGGGTCATCTGGTAGGCCCAGCGGGCCATGCCGGTGTCGACGTCACGCGCGATGATGGACATGGACCACTTGTTGTCGCCCGGACGAACCGTCGGGTTCCAGGTCGAGGGGTTGCCCGTGCCGTAGTACAGCAGGTTCTCCTCCTTGTCGTACGGCCACCAGCCCCAGGTCGAGCCGCCGCCGATCTTCCACTGATCGCCCTTCCAGGTCTTCAGCGAAGAGTCCTTGCCCACCGGCTTGAGCATCGAGGTGGTCTTCTCCGGATCCATCAGGATGTCGCCGTCCGGGCCCATCGAGTAGGCGCGCCAGACCAGCGAGCCGTCCTTGATGTTGTAGGCGTTCAGCCAGCAACGCACCCCGAACTCCGCGCCCGACATGCCGGTGATCACCTTGTCCTTCATCACGTGCGGGGCGTTGGTGTTGGTCTGACCCAGCTTCGGATCCCCGTTCTTGATCTCCCACACCTTCTCGCCCGTGCCCGCCTTCAGCGCCACCAGCGTGGTGTCGTTCTGCTGCAGGAAGATCATCCCGTCGCCGTAGCCCAGACCACGGTTGACGTTGTCGCAGCACAGCACGCCCTGCACGCTCTCCTCCTGGATCGGATCGTATTCCCACACGATCTCCAGGGTATCCAGATCGATGGCGAACACGTCGTTCGGGAACGCGGAGTGGATGTACAGCGTGTCGTTGCTACGGCCCGTGGCCTCTGCCGGCAGCACCAGCGGGCCGCCCTCGTGACCCTGCAGACGGCCCGTGGAGAACGTCCACGCCACCTGCAGCTTGTCCACGTTCGAGGTGTTGATCTGGTCCAGCGAGGAGTAGCGCCAGTTCCAGTAGTTCAACCCCGGGAAGGCCCAGTAGTTCGGGTTCTTCATGAGCTTCTCGACGCTTTCGTTCGCGAATACCACACTCGGTACCGCCAACGAGAGGGCCGCGAATACCCATTTGCTCTTAAGTCTTGGCATGACCTCCTCCTTTGATTATTCGTACATAGACACGGTTAACAGTTAACCTGGATTGATCTCGCTGCCGTTGCCGACCCCAAGCGCCCCGGAGACCAGCGAGACACGAAGGGAAAACCCCGCACCCCAGGATGAGGGCGCCTCGATCGTCATTCGAACACCGCGGCACGGCCTGGAAGGCAGACACGTAAAGTTCGCGCCGGAATGAAAGCGGACATACGGGACGAAGGTGCGCCACGGTGTAAGACTCCTCCGCTTGATGACCTCATGCGCTTTCGCGATTCCTGCCCTCGTGGTCACCCCCGGGCCGGAGTATTCGTAATTTTTCTGCCATCGCGGCCGGGAGTGCCTATGAGAATTCAGACGCGAAGGCTATTCAATATGCACAGGGCACAGGGGGATGTTTTCCCGATCGTGTACAGGCTTTTTTCCTCCCATGCACTTCCGGATTGTCCTGATTCGGTCCACTTTCCAGACCGGACTAATCACATTGCACCCTCGCGACGTGGCGATGGTGCGCCGTGGGTTCATCGGTTCGCCGGGCTGTTACATCCCAGGCGTGCCGGGACCTCTTCCTGCCCTCAATTTCCCTTTTTTTCCTTCCGGATTCAGGCTCGAGAACAACACGCTGCCGGTATCAGGAACCGCAACAACGGCAGGAGGATTCATTGGGTTTCGGCACTCAACCATGCCCTGCCGCACACGCTGTGGGCGGCCTCGCCCCGGCATTCGCCGTCGTGCCGGACACGGCAGGCGCCAGTGAGGCGGAAAGTCTCGGGCAAACCGACGTCATCGACGTGGGCGCGGCGGCGGAGAATAACCCCGTCAACGTGCAATCGCGACCGCCGCAGCGCTCGATTCGGCGAGGTCCGCGGCGGACCATTCGGGCTCTTCGTCACCAATGCGGACTGCACCGACAACCGCTTCTTCGGCGCCGGCGCGCAGATCGGCGGCTGATTCGGCATCAAGATGGCGATGTAATCGCCTGAACGATCATCGATTCTTCGCAGGAGTTGAAGTTCTTTCTCGAATGTAGAGGGCGCCGGTGGCGCCCTCGAGTTGCCTGCCTGTTCACCGCCCGCCCGCACCGCCATCTGGTCTCGGGCAGTGCGAGCGAGATCACTCATGCTCCTTCTCCAAGGGGGAAACCGCGCCTCCCGTC
Organism: Gammaproteobacteria bacterium; assembly: GCA_022071965.1. GTDB lineage: Bacteria > Pseudomonadota > Gammaproteobacteria > JAJPIJ01 > JAJPIJ01 > JAJVHZ01. The sequence continues at coordinate 127,856 of JAJVIQ010000004.1, read as the reverse complement.
GAAGAAGGGGGTGCAATGGCAGCCAGCTAATCGTCGACGACCACGCCCCAGGGGGCCTTGCCGACCGGGATGGTCGCGATGACCTCGTTCTTCGCCGTATCGATCACCGAGATCTGATCGCTGCCGCCGTCGGTGGTGTAGAGGCGGCTGCCGTCCTTGCTCAGCGCCAGACCCCATACACGGTTGCCGACCGGAATGCTGCCCTTGAGCGCCATGCTCTCCGCATCGAAGATGAAGATCTTGTTGGCGCGTCCACCGGCCACGTACAGCGTCTTCTGATCGTTGCTCAGCATTACGTCCTTCGGCTTGGCATCCTCCTCGCCGATCGAGGTGACCTTGTCGACCTTGTAGGTCGTCATGTCCACGCGCTTGACCTCACCGCCAATCTCCGCCGAGGCATAGGCCCACTTGCCATCCTTGGAGAAGGTCGCGGCGCGCGGCCGCGAGCCGACCAGGATGTTGGCGACGAGCTTGTGATCGGGCACGGAGATCACGTGCAGCATGTTGGTGGATTCGCTGGTGACGATGACCTTGCTGCCGTCCGGCGACACCGCCACGCCCTCCGGTTCCAGGCCGACGTCCACGAGCGCAATCTGCTCGCCGGTCTTCGGGTTGTACACCGCCGCCTTGGCGTCGTTCTCCATCGAGATGTAGATGTTGCCATCGGGGTGCACGCCGAAGGCCTCCGGATCCGGGCCCGAATCGAACTTGCGCACCAGCTTCATCTCCTTCGGATCGATGACCGCGATCTTCCCCTCCTCGCCGAGCGCCACGTAGATCTCGCTGCCGTCGGGTGACTTGCCGATGCCGCGCGGCTGGATGCCGACGTCGATGGTGCCGATGACCGCATTGGTCGCCGGATCGATGACGGAGACGGAATTGCCCTTCTCATTGGTCACGAAGACGCGGCCAGTAGGCCCGCCGGCGGCAGCCGGAGCAGCGGCGGCCTGGGTCTCTGCCGCGGACGTCTCCGGCGCCGCGGCCGCGGATGCCTGTGTCTCTGCGGCAGAGGTCGCCGGCGCTGTGGCCGCGGATGCCTCCGGTGCCGAGGCCGGGGCCTCCGTCGCCGCGGGCGCGGCCTGCTGGGTCTCGGCCGGCCCGGTGGCCGCCGATTCCGGTTGCTTCTTCTCCGAGCACGCCGAAAGCGCGGCGAGCATCAGCACTGCCAGGGTGAGTCTCTTCATCACTGTTCTACTCCTCGTTGATTGGATTTCTTGTTCGAAAGCGGCGCCGCGTCTATTTGCACTCGACATTGCCGAGGCTGTCGAGGTCCTCGATGCTCTGCGCGACGCCCACGACCGGCGCCTCGCCGACCACCTTGCCGCCCTCCACGATCAGGATGGGCTGTCGAAGCTGGCCGTTCTTGCGGTAGCTCATGTCCGCGCCCTTCTGGCCGTCGAACTCGAGATCGTTGCGCAGGAAATCCAGCAGCTTGCCAGGATCGCTGCTCTGGGTTCGGACAACGGTATCCGCGAGCATCTTCACCGCGGCCCAGCCCGCCCAGGCCTCGTCATCCATCGGCTTGCCGAAGGACTTCATGTAGCGGTCGTTGAGCTGCGTGCCGGAGTACTTCTTCGCGCTGCTGTGCCACGCGAGCGCGCGCGCATCGGACTCGGGGTTCTTGGTCTTCCACTGCGAGAGCGCGTCGCGCTTCATCGCCTGGCTGGGCAGGACGTGCAGGATGTTGCCGCCGCACTGCTGGCGTATCGCGTCGTCATCGAGGCCGACGTTGAACACGGGGACCCCGGGCAGCGTGTCGGCCACCTGGCGCAGCGTGGTGGCATCGCCGGCCACCACCACGGCGGCGGGCTTCGACTCCTTGAGGATCTCCCCGGCCCCCGGGAGCTGGGTGAGCCTGAAGGTCTTGCCGAGGAACTTGCCCTGCAGGTTGGCCTCGATCAGGCCCTGGGAGGCGCCCTCCCACGCGGAGCGGCCCTGGTCGCCGACGAACAGGATCTCGACCTCGTCGGCATCCGCCGCGCGAACGGCGGACGTCAAGGCCATCCCGGCGGTCAGCCACACCGACAGCAGCGCACACACTGCCCGACTCTCTTGCTTCATCGTGCCCTCCTCTCTCGCTCACGCTGTCGTGGCCCCTGCCACCCGCCACGGCAGGGACTTTAATGGATCACGCGGCACACATATAAGATCGACGGGGCAGCTCGGGAGTTTTTCCCGCGAGCTTTTCCATCCCCCGGCATGGCCATTAGAGGCCATATGGCCACGACCGTTCAGGGCGATTTCCCCGGACCGGCGCCTCCTCGTCGATCCTCGGCCCCGTCCGGACCGTCGCCACGGCCGCATCGCTCGCGCCGGTCCGCTCGCCGAAGACCGGGCAACTCCGTCCCCGCGCCCCCCGCTGACCCACTGCTCGCGCACCAGGCAGGGTCGACATGTCCGTACGGTATGTGGCATCGCCGCAACTTTTGGCCCCACCTCGACCCAATATATGTTGCGCTAAAGCTTGCTTTCGTCCAGCCGATGCACTAAATTCGCGGATGTCCTCGCAAGGGATACGCGTTTGAACCTCTAGCGGCTCCGGGGAAGCCCACAGGGCAGGTTAGGGGGAAGCGCTTAAAGCTTAAGCTTTAACGTTACTGGGTTAACTTCCGTTAGGAGGAACAACAATGAAATTTCGCATGAGCAAGATTGCAGCCGCCATCGCCGCTGCAACGATGGCGTCCTCGGCCGGGGCCGTCGTCGTTGTGGGTGGTGACAACGGCTGGGAAGTGAGCTTCGACGGTAACATCAACCTCTTCTACAACTATTACGATTTCGAGACCACCACCACGACCGCTGGTGGCGTCAGCACCACGGTGCCCGACAACGGCACGAATGGCACCTCCTCGCACTTGCAGGAAGGCCTGCTGCCGGCGTTCTTCTCGACCAACATCAAGAGCCCGACGGTCAATGGCCTGACCGGTACCGCGCGTATCAGCTTCGCGCCGGACTCCTCCAGCGACAAGCACACCTTCAACGACAAGGGCGGCAGCGCGATCGACATGCGTGAAGTCGTCGCCAACGTCGCGGGCAGCTTCGGTACCGTGAGCTTCGGCCGTACGCTGGGCCTCTTCGGCCGTCAGGCGATCCTGCACGACCAGACCCTGTTCGGCGTCGGTGACCCGCTGGGCGTCGACAACGGCGGCACGACCCTGGGCCGCATCGGCATCGGCTACGTCTATCCCGAGTTCCGTACGCGCTTCTCCTACGCCACGCCGAGCATCAACGGCTTCAAGGCGGAGGTCGGCCTGTTCGATCCTCAGGAGCCGACCGGCAGCGCCGACTTCGAGACCAGCGTCCCGAAGTTCGAGGGTGAGGTCTCCTATGCCACCAGCTTCACCAACGGCAACCTGTTGCTGTGGGGCGGCGGCACCTGGCAGGAGATGGACGACACCGTCACCAACGACTCCGTGACGAGCTGGGGCGTGGACGTCGGCGGCGAGGTCGGCTACATGGGCTTCGCGCTGACCGGCTATTACTACACCGGCGAGGCGCTCGGCATCGGCCTGAAGAACCTCGGTGACGGCCGTAGCGCAGGCGGCATCCTGTCTCAGGGCGTCAATTGCGTCATCGCTACCGGCACCTGTAACGCGGCCGATAACGACGGCTTCTATGTCCAGGGCGCCTACAACTTCGGCCAGGGCACCAAGGTCGCCATGTCGTATGGCGAATCCAGCCAGGACGGCGACACGGACTCCACCGGAGCACTGGTGTTCAACGACGTCACCAACGAGATGTGGACCGTCGGTGTGTACCACGACCTCACCTCCTGGCTGAAGCTGGTGGCCGAGTACAACAACATCGACAAGGAAGTGAACAGCGCGGTGGCTGGCGATCAGACCTCCACCGAGATCGAGGCCGATGCGTTCAGCGTTGGCGCGTTCATGACCTGGTAAGTTCGCAACGGCCCGCAAGGGCTGAAACGGGCAGTAGTATCGAAAGGCGCATCTTCGGATGCGCCTTTCTTTTTGCCTGCGCTGCGCGCGCACGCTGACATCAATCCGCGGGACACGTGCTGAGGTATCATTGAGGCATGCGCGCGCGCAGCGCCTGCAAGGCCTCGCTCGATACATGCCCAAGAAGACGCGGAATCGAAACAGCCCGACCCCTTCGGCATCCCCGGCCTCCGGCCCGATGGCCGCGGCAGGCGCTTCCGCCCTGGGGCGCGCGCTGCGGGCGCACCAGCAGGGCGCGCTGCAGCCCGCACTGAAGGCCTACCTCGAGCATCTGAAGGCGCACCCCGCCGATGCGCAGACCTCGCACACTGTCGCCGGGGTACATCTGCAACTGGACGATCTCGTCTCCGCCCAGCGATACTTCGCCATGGCCGCCGATCTCGCGCCGGCCAACGCCGACTATCAGAACGATCTCGGCAGCATCCACCTGGCGACCGGCAACCTCGCCGCCGCGGAGCATTGCTTCCGCAAGGCGCTGGCGCTGGCGCCAGCGTACGCGCAGGCGTGGGCCAATCTCGGACAGACCCTGTTCCGGATGGGGAAGTCCGAGGAGGCGCTGAACGCCCTTCGGGAGGCCGTGCGGCTCGAGCCCGACTTCGCCGATGCCCATTACAATCTCGGCATCGTGCTGCGCGCCGTGGGCGTGCAGGAGCAGGCATCCATCGCCTTCGAGAACGCCCTGCGCATCCGACCCGATCTGGCGATCGGCCACGTCATGCTGGGCCAGGTGCAGATGGCGCTGGAGCGCAACGAGGCGGCCGTCGCCAGCTTTCGCCGCGCTCTCGAGCTTGCACCGGAATACCCGGACGCCAAGCTGGGGCTGGCCACGGCACTCGTGGACACCTGGCAGATCGAGAAGGCCATACCGCTGCTGCGCCAGTTGACGACGAACCCCGCCCACCGCCGAACCGCGCACCTGGTCCTCGGGCGGGCGCTCGAGGTGGCAGGCCGACTCCAGGATGCCGAGGCGGCCTACCGGACGGTATTGAAGTGCGACCCGGACTCCGCGGGCGCGTGGTACGGCCTGAGCTCCGCGAAGAAATTCCGCGAGGACGATACCGGGGACATCGCCGCCATGGAGCGCCTGGTCGCGAGCGAAGGTCTCGACGATGCGGCCCGTTCCGCGCTGCATTTCGCCCTGGGGAAGGCCCATGACGACTGCCGCCGATATGACGAGGCGTTCCGCCACTACCATCTCGGCAACACGATCCGCCGGCGTGCGCTGACCGGCAGCGTGCCCGATCTGGCGGCGCTGACGGAAGAGATCATCGGCTTCTTCGACGAGCGCTATTTCGCCGGCCACCGCGGCATCGGCTCGGACTCCGACGTACCCATCTTCATCGTCGGCATGCCGCGCTCGGGCACCACGCTGACCGAGCAGATCATCTCCAGTCATCCCTCGGTGCACGGCGCCGGCGAGCTCGCCTACTTCGCCCGCCTTGCCCACGGTCTGCACGCGCTGCTCAGGACTCCGGAGCGATTTCCATTCTGCTGCGCGGCCATCGACAACGCCAACGCCGCCACGCTCGTGGACCCGTATCTGAAGCTGCTGCGCTGGCATTCGGCGACGGCGCCGCGCATCACCGACAAGATGCCGACCAACTATCGCTATCTCGGCCTCATCGCCACGCTGTTTCCGAAGGCGGCGATCATCCATTGCACGCGCGACGCCATGGACACCTGCCTGTCGATCTACTTCCAGTCGTTCCAGAAGGGCCACGAGTACTCCTACGAGCTTCGGGAGATCGGCGAGACGTACAACCGCTACGCGCGCATGATGCGGCACTGGGAGCTGGTACTCCCGGGCAGGATCCACACCAGCAGCTACGAGGAGCTGGTGGCGAATCCCGAGGCGAGGGCGCGCGCGCTCGTCGCCGCCTGCGGGCTCCCCTGGGAGGAGCGCTGCCTGGCCTTCCACGAGCAGAAGCGCGACGTGCGGACCGCCAGCATCGCGCAGGTACGCCAGCCCATCTACACCCGCTCGGCGCAGCGGTGGCGGAACTACGAACAGCACCTGGGGCCGCTGAAGGAGGCCCTCGGGCTCGAGTAGTCGCCGCGGCCTGCGTCGTTGCGCCGCGCGCTGCGCACGGCAGGCCCTCCACCGATACTCGTACGCGTACCCATGGCCGCCCGGATCCGCACGAAAGTTCTCGGGAATCCGGGAACTTGACGGGCCGATGCCACACTAACCCCTCGGGGGATTTGAGGTTTATAATCCGCAACCCATAAATGTCCACCTCCGGGGATCCGTAAATTAATGACCCGAGTTTCCAGCGTTCGTGCGTGGTGCTGCCGACCCCTCGCCGCCATGGCATTGTTTGCCGCCTTCCTCGCCCACCCGGCGCCAGGCTACGGGATCGATCTGCTGCCCGACCTGTTCGGGGGCAAGGAACCCGAGGGCACCTACCTGTTCCAGGGCGGCAAGCAGTACGTGAAGCTCGTCAAGCGCGAGCAGGAGGATGGCGCCGCCAGGGACGCCGTCAACGATCACCCGGCGGAGCTTGGCGCCGACCAGGTCGCGACCGTCCTCGGAATGATCACCATGCAGCACACCGGCGGCGTCATCGTCGAGAAAACCGAGGCACTGCCGGTGTTCAGCGAGCGGGAGATTCAGACGCTCGCGCCCCACATCTCGCGTGGACTGGCCCGCGCGCAGCCCGACGAGGAGATCATCTTCATGGTTGCGGGCCGGCATCCAGGGGCGATCACCAAGGAGGTCATGGGTTCCACCGGGCGCGTTTTTTACTCCGAAGGAAAGCTCAACCTGATCCTGGGCGAGGTCCACAAGCCTCTGATGGACAAGAACCAGAAGGAACGGGCGCTGGCCGCCGGCTGCGGTGACTGCCCCATCGACGAGCGCGTGATCTATTTCCGGCCCGCGTCCCGCAACAAAGTCGGCAAACTGCCGGAGCCCATCTCCACTATCGCGGGCGTGGACTTCAAGAAGCAGGGCAACAAGGTTCGTGGTGACTGGCTGGTCCTCGACGTGCCGACAATCATCGCCAACGTCGAGAGGCAGAAGAACCGTCTGCCGCCGGCGCTGGAGAAGGAGCGCCGCGCGGCGAAGCTCGAGGCGGCACGCGCCGCCGCCGAGCGCCGCCAGATGCGCGAGGAGATGGCGCGCATGCGCAAGGAATTGGAGACCGGGGGCGGCGCCTCGGGCGCATCCGTCGAAGATCGACTGGCCACGCTGGACGATCTGAAGAAGAAGGGACTGATATCGCCGGAGGAATACGAATCCCGCCGCCAGGATATCCTCAAGGACATCTGATAAGGGTCGCAGTGATTTCTTTATAGTGCACGCTCTGGCTGGGATCGCCGGAGCGATGCATTTTCGAAGGCAAGGGAACTGCCGTGCCACGCAGGCCACGGATGGAACTGCCGGGCGTACCTGCCCATCTCGTCCAACGCGGCAACAATCGGGGCGCCCGCTTTTTCGGCGGCGAAGACTACCTCCATTACCTCATCCCCCTGCCGACGCTCAGTGCGAGTACTCCACCATGAACGCGCCGGTGAACCGCGAGAGATCCGCGGCCGGCAGGTCGCCGATGCCTGCGGCGGCCTCCGCCCCGCTACCGCCGTATCGGCGGCAGAAGGCATCGGCACTCGTGTGGCGCGGCCGGGCCATTGGCGCGTGCACGCTCACCGCGTATCCACCGCGGCAATTCGGCGCCAGCACCGCGTGCGCCCGATGCGGATGCTCGCTTGCGAGCCTGCGGGCCATTTCGCCGCGTACCCGCCGGCTGCCGGGCACATCCGGCAGCACGTACACCGCCGCCTCATCCGTGACCGCCTGAGGCGCGACGTCGGCCACCGCGCGAGCGTCGGCCTCGCGCGCGTCCCGAATCTGCCCGCACGCCGGTTCGCGTGCGACGAAACGCAGGGGGTCCGCGTAATCATGGAGCAGGCCGTACAACTCCGCGGGGTGGACGACCGTGTCCTCCTCCCGCTCGCCGTAGGCGTTATAGCTCAGGCACAGGCCCAGCTCGCGCATCTTCTCGAGCGCCGCGTCCTTCAGAGCGAGCGGGCCGGCCAACTGCGTGGCCAGTTCGTCGCGGCCGACACCGAAGGCACCGACGACCGCCCACGCACGGTGCTGCCCGCCCAGGTAGCGATCGACGAGGGCGCTGGTGCAGGTGCTCGGATCGCCGTTGACCATGGCCTTGAGGCCAGGCTGCTTGCTCTCCACCCCGACGTAGTGATGGTCGAAATACCGGATCGTCGCGCCCAGTCGCAGCAGATGGTTCAGCGCCACGCGGTTTTCCCCCATGGGGAGATTGAAGACCGTGATGGCGTCGCCGTAGCCGGCCTCGACGCGCTCGAGGAGGCGAGTGTCGCGCCGCACCCCGGTCACGGGGCGGGCATCGACCGGATAGACCATCCGCAGTTGATGTGCCGCGCAGAGCCCGTCCGCGCCGCCGGGAAACACGTCGAAGCTCTTGGTGCCCATGACCGCCTCCTCTTCCGAATGGTTCGTCGGCGCCGCTCGGCAACCCTGAAACTTGCGACACTCGGCGGCCCCGAAAGGTTCCCGGCGGGCATGGATGCCGTTCATCGCCGTATCCGAATGGCGCATTGCTCACGGTTATCCTGCGATCACGGGCCGGGCGAACGGCGATCGCATCCGGACAGCGATCAATCCGTGTCGCGCACGAACCGCCCCCACCGCAGCAGCACGGTAGGCAGGATGAGCAGGTTCAGTATCGTGGAGGACGCCAGGCCGCCGATGATGATCGCGGCCATGGGGCCCATGATCTCGCGGCCCGGGTTGTCGCTGTCGAAGGCGATGGGCAGCATGGCGAGCGCGGTCACCAGTGCGGTCATGAGGATCGAAGGCAGCCGCTCCTGGGCGCCGCGGATGGCGGTCTGCAGGCCCCAGGTCTCCCCCTCCACCTCCACCAGATGGCGGTAGTGCGACACCAGCATGATGGAGTTGCGCACGGTGATGCCGAACAGCGTCACGAAGCCCACCATCGATCCCACCGACAGTGACGCGCCGCCCATGACGGCCGCGGCCACGCCGCCCAGCAGCGAGAAGGGCAGGTTCAGGAGGATGATCAGCAGGTGCCGGAAGCTCGCGATCGCCACGTACACCAGCACCAGCACGCCCACGCCGGCGAACAGCGAGTGCAGGATGAGCTCCTCGCGCGCCACCGCCTGCTCCACGGCCGAACCGGTGAATTCCGGGTAGGTCTCCGCGTCGAACTTCACCTCCGCCAGCACACGCGCGCGCAGCGCGTCCATGAAGCCCTCGAAGTCGCGCCCCGCCACGCTGCAGGTCACCGTCTGCAGGCGCTGCGCATTGCGGTGCAGGATGTTGTAGCGGCCGCCGGTCTGCTGGATCTCGGCCACCTGTTCCAGCGTCACCACCATGCCGTCGGGCGTGCGCAGCGGCATGTGCGCGATATCCTCCGGATCGTCGCGCGCCTCGCGATCGAGGATCACCACGATCTCGAAGGAGCGGTTGCCCTCGTAGACGCGGCCGACGACGCGGCCCTCGAAGGCCGTCTGCATGGCCTCAATCACCTGCAGCGGCCGCAGACCCCACTTGGCGAGCTCGTCCAGGCGCAGCCGCGCCTGCAGCGCCGGCATGCCCGCGGGCGAGCGGATCTGCACGTCGGCGGCTCCCGGGATCCCGCGCATGATCGCGGCCACCTCCTCGGCCTTGCCGTCGAGCACGTCGAGATCCTTGCCGAACAGGTTCACGACCACCGGCGAGGTGTAGCCGGAGACGGTCTCGTCGACGCGTTCGGTCAGGAAGGTGTTCACCTCGAACAGGATGCCCGGGAAGGAGGCGAGGATCGCACGCAATCGATCGAGCACGCGCTGCTGCTGCTTGCCGGACAAAGGCCTCAGGTCGACCTCGTACTCCGCGTAATGGCTGCCGAAGGTGTCGGCGCTGCGCTCCGCGCGCCCCGCGAACTGCGACACCGAGATCACCCCCTCGACCTCGCGGAAACGGCGCTGCAGCTCGTCCCCCAGCCTTATGGTCTCGTGCAGCGAGGTGCCGGGCATGCTGGTGGTGTGCACGATGTAGTGGCCCTCGCGCAGCTCCGGCAGGAAGCGTCCACCCAGTGCCGGCAGCATCGTCACGCCGAGCACGCACACGCCGATGCTCGCCAGCAGGGTCAGCAACGGTATCTTCGCCAGCACGCGCAGGATCCACCCGTAGGCGGGCTTCAGCCATCGAATGAGCGGCGGGTCCGCGCTGTGCAGGTGCGCGCGGCCGAGCAGGACGTAGCAGAGCGCCGGCGTCACGGTGAGCGCGGTGGCGAGCGAGGCGAGGATGGCGAGGATGTAGGAGATGCCGAGCGGCGCGAACAGGCGTCCGGCGACGCCGCCCAGCGTCAGCAGCGGCACGAACACCAGCGCGACGATGAAGCTCGCGTAGACCACCGAACCGCGCACCTCCATGGAGGCCTCGTAGACCACCTCGCCGATCGGGCGCGGCGCGGGCGATGCGCGGTTCTCGCGCAGGCGCCGGAAGATGTTCTCGGTGTCGATGATGGCGTCGTCCACCACCTCGCCGAGCGCGATGGCGAGCCCGCCGAGCACCATGATGTTCAGGTTCACCCCGTAGCGGCGCAGGATGATCACCGCCGCCAGCAGCGAGAGCGGGATCGCCACCGTGGAGATGAAGGCGGTGCGCAGGTTGAAGAGGAACAGGAACAGCACGATGACGACGAAGGCGCCGCCGACCAGCAGATGGCGGGCGAGGTTGTGCACCGAGACCTCGATATAGTTCGCCGGCCGGAACATCGTCGGGTAGAGCTGCACGTCGTCCTGCGCCAGCGTGTGCCCGATCTCCTTCAGCGCCTCCTCCACGCGCCGTGACACGGTGAGCGTGTTGGCGCCGAACTGGCCGATGACCATCATCACGATGCCGGGCTCGCCGTTGACCGCCGCCATGCCGATGGGGGGCGCCGGGCCGTACTGCACGGTGGCCACGTCGCCGAGGGTGACGTTGTAGCCGGCCTGCCGCCGCAGCACCACCTTGCGCAGCTCCGCGACCGTCCTCGGCTGGCCGACGGTGCGCAGGATCAGGCGCTGGTTCTCGTTCTCGATGAAACCGCCGCCGCCGATACCGGTGGCCTGCTGCGCGGCCTGTGCCACGTCATCGAGCCCCAGGCCGTAACGGCGCAGCTCCTCGGGAAGCACCTGGATCTGCAGTTCCTTCTCCTCGCCGCCGAAGACGTTGACGTCGGCCACGCCCCGCACGCTCATCACCCGCGGCACGATGGTGTAGTCGACGATGGCGCGCAGATCCATGAGATCCCGGCTGGGCGAGGTCACGCCCATGGTCAGGATGGTCGCCGAGGAGGAGGCGAGCGGCACCACTGCCGGTGGGCCCGCGCCCGGCGGCAGCTTCCCGGCGACCGCGGCGAGGCGCTCGGTCACCTGCTGGCGGTTGAGGTAGCGGTCGGTGTCGTCGTCGAAGATCGCCGTGACGACGGAGAGGCCCTGGATGGATTCCGAGCGCACGTAGTCGAGGCCGATCAGACCGCTGGCGGCGTTCTCCACCGGCTGCGTCACCAGGATCTCCACCTGCTCGGCGGACATGCCCGGCGCCTCGGTCTGGATGATGACGAGCTTCGGCGAGAACTCCGGGAAGATGTCGAGACCGGCGCGCGAGAGGTCGTAGACGCCGTAGGCCATGAGCAGCACGGCGAGACTCAGCACCACGCCGCGGAAGCGCACCGAAAATCTAACCAGCGCGGCAAGCATGGCTCAGAAATCCTTGTGATCCACTGCAGTGGCGAACGACCGCGCTCGCGTGTTGGCGCGTTCCATCCCACGGCTGCCTGTCGACGCGCGCGCGGCGCTCATTCGCGTGCTTCGTCTTCGCTGGGGATGGCCGAGCGGAACTCCTCCGAGAACAGCATCTGCGCCCCGCTCACCACCACCTCCTCCCCGGCGGCCACGCCATTGGTGACGAACCAACCGTCGCGCGTCTCCTCGTACTCCTGCAGCGGCCGCCGCACGAACAAATCCTCCCCCTTGCGCACGTAGACCCACAGCTTGTTGGCGTACCAGATGACGGCGGTGCCGGGCACCTCCACACCCTCGCGCGCCGGCCCCGGGCGCGGGATCCACGCGTCCATGTGCATACCGACGCGCAGCTTGCTTCCGTGGGTGCGGAAGAAATAGGTCTCGCCCTGCGCCACCGGATCGGTGCGGGAGGCCGGCGAGACCAGGTAGGCCTTCCGGGCGCGCGTGCGCTCCCCGGTGGGTCCGACGTAGATGAAACTGGTCGCATCCGGCAATTCCTGCCCGGGTCGCAGGGTCGCGAGCACCAGCACGTCCTGATGCGTGATCAGTTGCTCGAACAGCGTCGAGGTCTCGGCCAGCGCGATATCGACCAGGGTCGGGCCCCATTGCACGATGGCCTGGTTGCGGATGTCCTGCAGCCGGCGCCCGGCGGCCACGAGCCGGGCGTTGTCCGAGGCGGCCTGCGACGTGGCCTCCTGCAGCTGCCGGGTGGAGACGTTGCCGCCCTCGCGATTCAGCACGCGCATGCGCTCGGCGGCGCGCGAGGAGGCCGCGACCGCGGCACGCGCCACCTCCTGCTCGCCGCGCGCGGCATTGAATTCCGCCCGCAGATCCACCAGTGGCTGGATGTCCAGGACCCGTCCGGAGGCCAGGGTCTCGGACTGATGGGTCGTCGCGGTGAGCGCCAGTACCCGCACGCCGGTCTGCTGCTGCTCCTCGGCGGCCATGCGCACCGCACTCAACCCCTCGACCTTCACGACCCGCGAGGGGACGGCGATGTCGTCCTCCTCCGCGCCCTCGCCCGGTGCCTGCGCCTCGTCCTCCGCCGGCCCGGCCTCGCCCGTTGCCGCGGCCTGCCCGCCATCGCGCATGCCGGCGATGCGCTCGCGCAACTCGCCCGTCCACGCGCGCCAGGTCCCCGGCGGGACGCCGAGCGCGATCGCGGCCAGTACCGCCAGCACGGCCAGGGTCAGCCCTAACCTGAACATCGATCTCACGGCGCATGCTCCTCGCTGCTGCCTGGTCGGTCGGCGCGCAGCGAGCTCTGCACGGCGTCCTCGAGCCTGAACATTCCGCGCCAGGTCTCCGTGAGCAGATCCTCGCGCAGCACGCGCGCGTTGGTGGTTTCAATGTGGGCACGGACCACCGCCAGCCGGTCGATCTCCCCGGCCTCGAACTGCTCCTGCAGCCGCGCCTCCTGCTGCTCCAGGCCCTCGATCACCATGGCCGACTCGAGCGCGGCCTGCCGGAGCGCCGTGTAGCCTGCATGGGCGGTGGCGACCTCGCCGATGATGGTAGCCTGCGTCGCCTCCACGGCGCGCGCGGCGAGCTCGCGGGCGGCGACGGCCTCGGCGATCGGCCCCTCGTTGCGGTTGAGCAGCGGCAGCACGAGCGCCGCGCCGAGGCTCCAGATGTTGTCGCCCTGGTCGAAGAAATACCCCGGCGAGAGCGTGAGGTCCGGATACTGCCGTGCGATCTGCTCGCGCAGCCCCGCCTCCGCGATCGCGTAATCCTGCAAGGCCCGCCGGATGTCGGCGCGTCCGGTGAGGGCCTGCCGCTGCAGCACGTCCACGGGCGGCGCCTCGACGGGCAGCGCGTCTCCGGGCGATCCCGCGGCTTCGATGTTCGCGTTCCGCATCGCCGCGACCGGCAGGCCGACGGCGGCGGCCAGGGCCGCCTCGGCCGTCCTGAGCTTTGCCTCGGCCGTGCTGCGCGCGAGTTGGGCGCGCTGCGCGTCGATGCGCATCGCGCTCACCTCGAAGCTGCTGGTGAGTCCCACCTCCTCCCGGCGCTCGAGGAGCCGTACGCCTTCCTCCAGCGGCGCGGACTGCGCGATCAGCAGCTCCCGCTGCCGCTGCGCCGCCAGGAAGTCGAGCGCCCGGTCGCGCGCGGCCCGCCGCACCGCCCAGATCGCTGCATCCAGGTCGATCTCCGCGGCGGCCGTGCGTGCAATGGCACCCTCGATGCGGGCGCTGCGCCGTGACGGCTGCTCGATCGTGAGGTCGAATCTCGGCCCGATGCTCCACGGCGTGCGGTCATCGGAGGTGTCGCTGTGGTGCTCGAGATTGGCGCTGGCCTGTGGATTCGGGCGCTGTCCGGCGGTGATCTCCGCGGACTTCGCGACCTCGATCCGCGCCCGCGCCTCGGCAAGCGCCGGGTTGAAATAAAGTGCGGCGCACTCCAGCCCCACCACCGCCCAGCGCCGGCGCGGCCAGGGTTCACCCGGCAGCCCGCACTGCCCCATGAAATCGCGCAGGCCCGGCGCCGCCAGATCCCGCCGCTCGTAGGCACTGACGAAGGCCCGCGGCTCGATGGGCCGCGGCTTGTACTGCTGGAACATGCAGCCGCCCAGCAGCACGGCCGGCAACAGCCAGGAACTCTGCCAGAGCGATGCGAGGGCTCGCATGGATCAGTGACGCCGCCGGAGCCTCGCCCCCGGCCGCGTGCGCCCCCGGATCGACCGGCCATCGGCGGACACATGGACCACGACCGTATCTGTGGACACTGGGGAGCGACTCCGTTGGGGATGCGGTCCCGCACCCGTCGATCGCGGGCGGGAAGTGCGTGATCTTACGGGCATATGGAGGCCGCGTCAGCCCCGAGGACATGTCGGCAGCCGGTATACTCGCGGCAATGAACCATCCCCGCCACGCCCGCGCACTGGCATCATGCCTGCTGCCGGTGCTGCTGTTCTGGCACCACGCGGCGGCCCGGGCCGGTGCGGCCGTCGTGGACCGATGCCCGCCCGTCGTGGACAGCCCTACGAGCGCGCGCGAGGCCGTCGTCCCGGCCATCCCGTACGGCGAGGGGCTGCTGTTCCGCGTCGAGCGGCCCGGAGAGGCCCCCAGCCACGTGTTCGGCACCATACACCTGGACGACCCGCGCCTGCATCGCCCGCCCACGCCGGTGAACCTGGCGCTGCTGCAGGGCAGCCGGCTGGTCCTCGAGACCCTCATCGACGGGCCCGCGCAGGCGGCCTACACGCGCCGGATGAATCTCCCCGCGGACCGGTCACTGGCCGATTGGATGGGCGGCGAGGTCCTCGCCCGCTACGAGCGCCTGGCAAGGCACTACGCGGTGCCCGTGGAGCAGGCCCTCGCCCTGAAGGCCTGGGCGGCCACGGGCCTGGTCGGCCGCCCGCGCCCGGCCAGCGGCCGGACGATGGAGGACGTGCTGCGTGAGACCGCGCTGCGGATGGGCCGGCCGGTGTACGGCCTGGAGACCATCGAGGAGCTGATCGCGGCGCAGGAGGAACAGCCCGTCGAGGAGCAGGTGACGGTGCTCGTGGACACCGTCTGCAACCACGCCCGCATCATGGCGGACACCGTGTGGCTCATCGAGCTGTACGGACGCGGCGACCTGGCGGCCATCGTGCACCAGAACGAGATCGGCCATGAGAGCGACCCGCTGTTCCAGCGAATGAACGAGCGCATGCTTTACGCGCGCAGCGAACAGATGGTGGCGCGGATGCGCGAGCATCTGCGGGCCGGTGGCGCGCTGATCGCCGTCGGCGCGCTGCACCTGCCCGGCGAGCGCGGGATCCTGCGGCTGCTAGAGAAACGCGGCTACACCATCACTCGCGTGTTCTGATTTCGTGGTTGCCTCTTCCCGGCGGCGTCGGATTCGGTCCGAGCGCGCGTTCGCCACGTCAGCGATCCAGCAGGCGCATCGGCGCGCTCAGTCGAGACGCCTTTCTTGCGTCGCATTGGCACGCAGTTTCGGGCGGTCTGCCCGGTCTTGCGCGGCGCGCCTCGGCGGCGCGCGCAGCAGGACAGCGAGCACGACGCCGCGGTAGGAAGCGGTACATGGATGTACCGCGCACCGGTAGCCGCGCAAGACCGGGCAGACCGCTGCACGCCGACCCAGATCAGGGCGGACGCGCGGTGAGCCCGGCGACGCGCAGACGTTAATGGCCGGCGGGGTGGCTGTGCGCGTACGCGGCCTTCTGTTCCTCGGTGGCCTCCTTCTGAAACCTCGCCTTCCACTCCGCGTAGGGCATGCCGTAGATCGTCTCCTTTGCCACCTCCGCCGTCATCGCGATGCCGCGCTCCTCGGCGGCGGCCTGGTACCACTTCGAGAGGCAATTGCGGCAGAAGCCGGCGAGATTCATCAGGTCGATGTTCTGCACGTCGGTCCGCGCGCGCAGGTGATCCACCAGGGCTCGGAAAGCGGCGGCCTCCAGTTCGATGCGCGTCTTCTCGTCCATATTCGTTCCTGTCAAGATGGGTTGGCGGTCCGGGGTTGGGTATCATTATTGCCCGCATCCGCCCCCACTTCCACGAACAAGACAAGGACCATCACGGCATGAACGCAGCATCCCAGGCCCACCGCATCTTCGTCATCGGCGGCGGCGCCGGCGGCTTCGAACTCGTCACCAAGCTCGGCAGGCGGCTGGGCGGGCGCGGACTGGCCGAGGTGGTGCTCGTCGACATGAAGCCCTCGCACATCTGGAAACCGCTGCTGCACGAGATCGCGGCGGGCACGATGAACGCGCACGAGGACGAGCTCAATTACCTCTATTACGCCTCCGAGAACCATTTCAAGTTCCGCCTCGGGGCGCTCGAGTCGATCGATCGCAGGAACAAGACGCTGACGGTCTCGCCTTCGCTCGATGACCGGGGCGTGGAGTTCATACCGCGCCGCACCTTTGCCTACGACACGCTCGTCGTCTGCATCGGCAGCATCGCCAACGATTTCGGCGTGCCGGGCGTGCGCGAGCATTGCGCGTTTCTCGACACCCGCGATCAGGCCGACCAGTTCCATCGCGATCTGCTGAGGGACATGTACGCGGCCAACGTCCAGACCGGGCCGTTGCGGGAGGGACAGTTGCACATCGCGATCGCCGGCGCCGGCGCCACCGGCGTCGAGCTGGCGGCCGAGCTGCACGCGGCGCTTTTCACCATGAAGGCCTACGGTCTGGACAAGGTGGATCCGGAGCGCGACGTGAAGATCTACCTCATCGACAGCGCCGATCGCATCCTGCCCGGCCTGCTGCCGGAGATCTCCGAGCGCACGGCGCGCGTGCTCGCGCGCATCGACGTGCAGATCATCACCGGCGAGCGCATCACGGAGGCCACGCCGGCCGCCTTCCTGACCCAGACCGGGCGCGTCATCCCGGCGGAGACCAAGGTGTGGGCGGCCGGCATCAAGGCCCCGGATCTGCTGCGCGACCTCGACGGGCTGGAGGTAAACGGCGCCAACCAGCTGCTGGTGCGGCCGACGTTGCAGAGCACCGTCGACGACGACATCTTCGCCTTCGGCGACTGCGCCGCCTGCCCGATGCCGGACGGCAGGACCATCGTGCCGCCGCGCGCCCAGGCCGCGCACCAGCAGGCCGACCTGCTGGCGACCGCCATCGAGAAGCGCGTGCGCGGCAACGCGAACCTGCCGCTGTACGTCTACAAGGACTTCGGGTCGCTCATCAACCTGAGCCACCAAAGCACCATCGGCAACCTGATGGGCAACCTCATGGGCCGGCAGACCGGCATGGTGTTCATGGAGGGGTTTTTCGCGCGCATGGCCTACCTGTCCCTGTACAAGATGCACCTGCTCGCCATCCAGGGCTGGTGGCGCGTGGCGCTGACCACCCTGGCGAACCTGCTCACGCGCGGCATCAAGCCGCGCCTGAAACTGCACTGAAATCAGCCGCCGAGGTTGTACTTCTTCATGCGATAACGCATGACCATGCGCGTCACGCCGAGCTGGCGCGCGGCCTCCGAGACGTTGTTGTCGGTGCGCTTCAGCGCCCGCTCGATCAGCAGCTTCTCGACCTGATCCAGCGTCAGTTCGTCGAGCGAGGCCGCGTCGTCACCGCCGGCCGAGGGGGACTGTGGCGCGGTCAGCATCAGCGCATCGGCCGTGATCGCGCCGCCGCCGGAGAGCAGCACCACCCGCTCGATGACGTGGCGCAGCTCGCGCACGTTGCCCGGCCAGTGGTAGCGGCGCAGCGCCGCGATCGCGCCGCTGTCGAACTGGGGCGGCCTCTGCCCATAGCGGTTCGCCACCTGCCGCGCGAATTCCCTCGCCAGCAGCACGATGTCCTCGCCGCGTTCGCGCAGCGGCGGGGTACGCACCGTGAGCACGTTCAACCGGAAGAAAAGATCCGAACGCAGCCGGCCTCCCCTGACCATCTGCTCCATGTCGCGATTGGTCGCGGCGATGAACCAGCAGCGCACGGGCCGTTCCTGGCTGCTGCCGATCCGCCGCAGCGTGCGTCGCTCGAGCACGGCCAGGAGCTTCGCCTGCAGCTCCAGGGGCAGCTCGCCGATCTCGTCCAGGAACAGCGTGCCGTCCTCGGCGGCCTCGATGAGGCCGGTGCGCTCGACGTGGGCGCTGGTGAACGCGCCCTTCTCGTGGCCGAACAACTCGGCCTCGATCAGGTCCTTCGGCAGCGCGGCGCAATCCACGTGCACGAACGGGCGTTCCCGGCGGGCGCTGACGCCGTGCATCAGGCGCGCGGTCACGTCCTTGCCGGTGCCGGTCTCGCCGAGGATAAGCACCGTTGGCGGCACCACGTCGGGCGCGGCCACCAGACGGCCGATGCGCTCGGCCTGCTCGCGTATCGCGCGCACCGGCTCGCACTCGCCGAGCATCTGCACCGATTCGACCTTCGCGCTGCGCTGCTCGCGCTTGCGCGAATACGCCAGGCTGCGCGCCATCTCCGCCTTGGCCAGGACCTTCTCGACGTTGACCAGCAGCTCCTCGAGATCGAAGGGCTTTTTCAGGTACTCGGCCGCATTGAGCTTCATCGCGGACACGGCGTCCTCGAGTTCGCCGTAGGCCGACATGACCAGTACCGGGATGTCGGCCCCGGCGCCGCCGCGCAGTCTGGCGAGGAAATCCAGGCCCGAGCCGTCCGGCAGCCGCATGTCGAGCAGGATGAGATCGGGCGTCAGCTCGCGCAGCGACTGCTCCGCCCTGGCGAGCGTGGTCGCGTGCTGGCAGTGGTAGCCCGACTTGCCGAGGCGCTTGGCCACCGCCTTGCCGAACAGTTCCTCGTCCTCGACGATGAGTACCATCGGCGTGCGCTTGGGTGCGGCGGCCTCGCCGCCGGAGATCGTGCTGCTCTCAGGCATCGGTCTTCTCGCTTTCCTCGACCTCTGTGCATAGCGGCGCGGCGATGATCACCCGCGTGCCGCCACTTTCCGTCCCGTCGAACTGCAGTTTCCAACCGTGCGCCTTGCACACCTTGAACGCCACCGGTATGCCCAGGCCCGTGCCGAAGCGCTTCGTCGTCGGCCCGGGGGTGAGTCCCGAGGAGGGCTGGGGTTCGAACGGCATGCCGGGACCCTCGTCATCGATGGTGATGCGCAACTCCCCGCCTTCCTGCGCCGCGGCAAGCGTGAGGGTGGCGCCGGGCGGCGAGGCATCCACGGCGTTCGACAGCAGACCATAGACGGCCTGCTCCATCAGGTCCGGGTCGACCAGCGCCACGGTGTCGGCGTCCCACCGCCGGCGCACGACGGTGATCTCCCGCTCCCGCAGGCGGTTGTCGAGCAGCTTGAGGGCCGCCTCGACGACCATCGTTGGACTGCGCGGTACGGGGTGAGGTTTCAGCGGATGCAGGTAGGAGACCAGGGCGCTGACCCAGCGCCCGAGCCGGTCGACGGTCTCGATGATGGCGTTCTTGATCTCCAGGATCTCGGCCCTGTCGTCGGCATGATCGAGCAGTTGCGCGCTGGCGCGGATGCTCGCGAGCGGGTTGCGGATGTTGTGCGCGACCACCGGCACCAGGGCGCCGAGCGCCCCGCTCTTCTCGCTCTCCACCAGCGCGTCGCGCGAGCGCGAGAGATCGGCGGCCATCTGGTTGATCGCGCGCGACAGCTCCGTCATCTCCGTCACGCCGCTCTGGGGAATGACGTAGCCGACGTCGCCGATACTGATGAGCCGCGCCCCCTGCGTGATCTCCTTCACCGGCTCGACGAACCCGCGCTTGAGCCAGCGTCGCGCCATCGCGATGAGTCCGAACGCCACGATGATGGGCAACGGCAGGATGAACGGCGCGAAGCGCGTCCAGGTCGCCAGCGTGGCGTCCAGGTTCTGCTGCTTGTCGCGCAGGAGCTGCTCGAACCGGCTCTGCGTCTTCTCGAAGTCACCCACCATGATCTGCTCGTACTGCAGATCCAGGATCTTCAGCGGCACCACGCGGCTGATGAAGTAGGGGTCGGAGAAGATGTTGTTCATATCGTTCTGCAGCACGCGATAGCTGCGCTGCATGTCCTGGACCGCCGCGTCCTCCTCCGCGGACTGCGAGAGTTGCCGCAGGGTGTTGAAGTGCTTGTCGATCCGGCGGGAGTACTCCCCGTACAGGCTCAGCGCGTCGGCATTGCCGGACAGGCGCGCGTAGGTCACCTCCTTGATCTGGCGGAACAGATCGCTGCGGATCTGCAGCGAGGAATAGGTGAGCTGGTTGATGCGCACCGACTCCGCCGAGGTCTTCTGCCAGAAATAGGCCCACACACCGCCCAGCGCCCCGGTCACGATGACCAGGAACAGGAAGGCGAGCTCATGGGCGAGAAGCAGGCTGCGCAGGGAACGCAATCGGGCGAGCGGCATGCCTGCCAGTATAAACCCGCGTTTCGCAAGCGATTGCACCAGGGCAGGCCCGGCACGCCGGGGAGCTGACCCTAACCCGCCGGCCGATCGGCATGAGCCGGTGACGCTGCCCGGCGCTCTCCGTGAAGATCGGCAGATGGCGAGGTCTGGCCAGCAACTATTTGTTTCGATGGCATTCCGGCCGGCCGACCGGACCCAGGCCTGGCGGCTGAAGTCATCGCGGTGCGCATATCCCTTCGACCCGACCGTGAGGCCGCCTGATTGACCCGGGAGCTCCTGCCTGCGACGAGGTACGTTGCGGCCGCGAAGTGACGGCGTGCATCGGCAGCCCCTGGAGAGGCCGCCGCGGGACCGCCAGTCCGACGCGGCCCATCGGCCGTCACGCCATCCCGGCGTTCCTGCACATCAATTGAGGTTGGTGATGTACTGCGCGAGTTTGTCGATGTCCCCGTCGCTCAGCCCGCGCGAAACGCTGGTCATGTTGCCCGCATCGTTGGTGCGCCGCTTCTCGCGAAAGTCCGTGAGCTGCTTGACGATGTACGCATAGTGCTGGCCCGCCACGCGCGGGACCTCGTTCTGTCCGGAGAAGCCGCCGAGGTGGCACATGGTGCACAGCGCCGCGTCCGCAATCGTCCTGCCCTCGTTGACCTTCGTCGGATCCACGCTGTAGGTGCTGGGCGCCTGCTTCTGCGCGGCGAAGTAGTCGGCAAGCGCGTGCATGTCCTCCCTGGAGAGGCTGGCCGCCATCGGTGACATCTGCGGATCGCTGCGCCGGCCTTCCTTGAAATCCTTCAGCTGCAGGTACAGGTAGCGGGCGGTCTGCCCCGCGAGCTTGGGATACTGAGGATCCGTGGAATTCCCGTCCACCCCGTGGCACGCGGCGCAAACGGCGGCCTTCTCCTGCCCGGCGGGGGCTTCCGCACGCGCGTTCAGGGGCAGCAGGTTCAGGCCGCACGCCGCCAGCATGGTGAGTCGCATCAACACGAAGACCCTCCCCTCGACACAGAAAAGCCACGCCGGGTGAGACCCACCCGGCGTGGCGTGGTTCCGAAACGGACGTACGGCCTTTACGGCAGGGCGAACACGAACACGCTGTTGCCGCGCTTGAAGTCGAGCTGGGTGTTGCCGCCCGCGGCGACCGCAACGTACTGCTTGCCGCCCACCGTGTAGGACACCGCCGGGGCGTTCACGCCCGCGCCGCACTGGAACTTCCACAGCTCGTTCCCGTTGCCCGCGTCGAAGGCCTTGAACCAGCCGTTGCCCTCGCCGTTGAACACCAGGTTGCCGCCCGTGGCCAGTACGCCGCCCATCAGCGGCTGAGGCGTCTTGACTTTCCACGCCACCTTGCCGGTGTCGAGGTTCACGCCGACGAGGAATCCGGCCTGCTCCTCGCCCGGGATGACCTTGAAGGCGCCGCCGAGCCACAGCTTGCCGCCCGGATACTCGGAGGGCTCCACATGGTAGGTCATCGGCTGATGCAGGTTGGCCGCGTAGGCCATCCGCAGCTTGGGATTGACCGCCAGCGGGTTCCATTCCACGCCGCCGTTGGCGCCGGGCAGCATGCGCGCGCCGTCCGGCGTCGGCAGCACCCACATGTTCTCCTGCGGCACCATCGCCTCGGAGAATCGCACCAGGCTCAGATCATTGCGGTTGTGCACGTAGATGTGGCCCGTCTTGCCGCCATGGATGGCGACTGGGACCATCTTGCCGTCCTTGTCCGCCGCCTCGGTGAGTATGACGGGGCTCACCGCGTCGAGGTCCCAGACGTCGTGCGCGATGTACTGGTAGTGGGCCTTGTAGGCGCCGGTCTCCAGGTCGACCGCGACGATGGAATCGGTGTAGAGGTTGTCGCCTGGACGGATCTCGCCGTAGAGATCGGGCGAGGGATTGCCGGCCACGAAGTACACCGTCTTGGTGGCGCGATCCACCGCCGGGGTCATCCAGACGCCGCCGCCCAGGGTCTTGTAGAAATCGCCGCCCTTGGCCGCGAGATCCGCCTTCTCCTTCTCGATGTTGCGCAGCATGTCGCGCCCGGTGGCGTCATGCGTTGCCCACACGCCTTCCTGGCCCTTCTCGGGGATCGTGTAGAAGGTCCACAGCTCCTTGCCGTCGGCGGCGTTGAAGGCCTTCACGAAGCCGCGTATGCCATACTCGCCACCGTTCGTGCCGATGAGCACCTTGCCGTCGACCACCACGGGGGCCATGGTCTCGGAATACCCGAGCTCGGGATCGGCGATCTGGGTCTCCCACAGCGGCTTGCCGGTCTTGGCATCGAGCGCCACCAGCTTCGCATCCAGGGTGCCCATGAACAGCGTGCCGCCGGCGACGGCCACGCCACGGTTGTTCGGGCCGCAGCAGTAGGTGGTGACCGGACCCATCTTGTGCTTGTAGTGCCAGTACTCCTCGCCCGTCGTCGCGTTGATCGCGTAGACGTGGTTGAACGAGGTGGTCAGGAACATGACCCCGTCAACGACGATAGGAGAGGTCTCCATGGACTCCAGGACCGCCGTCTGGAAGACGAATGCGGGCTTCAGCTGCGCGACGTTGCCGGCGTTGATCTGATCGGCGGGATAGTAGCGGCTGTTGCTGTAGGACATGTTCGAGTGGATCCAGTTGCTGGAATCTCCTTCCGCCTTGTCGAGCATGTCCTGGGAGACGTTGATGTCCGTGGGTACCGGCTGCATCACACGCGTGGCGGCCTCGGTTTCCGCGCCGCCGGCCCAGGCCGTTCCCGTGCCTCCGGTCAGCAGCGCCGCCAGGATCGCCAATCGCATTTTCTTGATTTGCATATGCCCTCCGCTCTTGTTGGTAGGATCGCGTCTGATTGCTTTTGATCTGCAGCGCCACCCTCCGCGAAAGCCGTGAAAATTTCCCGGTCCGATGGCGTCTTTGTCATACTACTCCTAGGGAAAGATACCGGCATACTTACAAAGTGGTACCTATCGCAATGCTCTGGAGGCTCCTGACACTATGTTGCAACGCATCGTGAACAACCATGAAGCGACCTGAGACGAGGCATCTGGTGGGGGTGCTTTTGCTGGCGATCCTGCCGTTCGTCTGCCGGGCACAGGCTTCCGAGAAGACGCTGAATGCGCAACTGCTGGACTACGCCCGCCAGGGCGATGCCGAGCGGGTCAGGCTGCTGGTGAACAGCGGCGCCAATCCGAACTCGCGCAACCGCGTCGGGAAGACCCCGCTGCACATGTTCGCCGCGGCCGGCAACGCCCCGGTGGTCGAGTTCCTGGTCGGGAAAGGTGCGGACGTGAATCTCGCCGCGCTCGACAAGACCACGCCGCTCATGGCGGCCTGCTACGAGGGCAGGTCGGGCATCGTCGAATACCTGCTCGTCCACGGCGCGGAGCCGGCGGCGAGGGATCAGCTCGAGAAGACCGCGATGGTGTACGCCGCCGGCGAGGGATGCGCGGAGTGCGTGCGTTCGCTGCTCGATCACGGTGTCGAGGTGAACGCCCGCGGCCGGCACGAGCTGACGGCGCTGATGTGGGCCGCCGGCCAGGGGCACGCCGGGACCGTCGAGCTGCTGCTCAGTCGCGGTGCGGATCCGTCGTTGCGTGATGATCGCGGCAAGACCGCCGCAGACATCGCCACCGACACGACGCACCCGGAGGTGGCGGAGCTTCTGCGTTTACCCCGGCCCTAGCGGCGCGCCGGGGGCAATTCAGCGGGATTGGGCGCGCATGCTGCCCCTCACCAGGGCAGCATGCGCGCCAGCGTACGGTCGCCCTTCTTCAGCATGTGCGAGATGGCTCCGGCGAGGTGGCAGATGATGAGGATGAGGAGCACGACGCCGGTCACCTCGTGGCATTCGGTGAAGAACTCGTTGATCCTCTGATCCTTCCAGCCCCAGTTGTACAGCGGCAGGCCGAAGAACCTGGTGCCGTAGCCGGCGAACTCGGCCGAGAGGTACCCGAAGAAGGGATGTACGAAGAGCATCACGTAGAAACCTCGGTGGACGATGTGCACCAGGCGCTGCTGCCAGGCGGGCATCAGGGACGGCAGCGAGGGCGCGGGATGGCGCAGGCACCAGTTCAGGCGGGCGATGGTCAGGAGGAACACCAGGATCCCCACCGACTTGTGCAATGCAAAATCCGCGCTCCGCGCCGGGCCTTTCGGCAGATCGACCATGTACCACCCCAGCCCGAAGAGAAACAGGACCAGCGCGGCCGTCAGCCAGTGCAGCAGCATCGCCGGGGCGGTGTAGCGGGTCAGAACGGCCGCGTCGCCGCCGCCGGGAACCCCGAGATCAGTCCGGGTCTGCATCTCTGGTTCTCCGCTTGCCTGGGGAAGGGATCGCGAGTCTGGGCCGGTGCACGAGAAGGTTTCGTCGTGTTCTCTTTTTGCGATAATATGCTGTCAGGCACACAGTTAACGCTGCATTTTAAGAATTCAAATCATCAGAATTGCATGCCGCGCAGGACCTTCACACACCTCACCGCCGCGCTGCTGGCCATCGCGCTGGAGGTCCTGTCGCCCGCTGCGATCGAGGCCGCCGCCGCCGCCCCGCGCGATGATTACGAGATCCAGGTCATCAAGTCACAGCGCCTGCTGCTCATCAAGCACGACGGCAAGGTCGAGAAGCAGTATCGCGTCGCCTCCGGCAAGGGCGGCAAGGGCGACAAGAAAATGATGGGCGACCGCAAGACCCCGGTGGGAATCTACCGGATTGTGGAGTTGAAGGACAGCGAGAAGTTCCACCGCTTCCTGCGGCTGAGCTATCCCAACGTCAAGGACGCCTTTTACGGCCTGAAGAACAAGATCATCACGCGCGCGGAGTTCGACGCGATCGTGGCGGCGGCCCACAGCGGCCGGATCCCGCCGCAGGACACCCCCCTGGGCGGGGCCATCGGCATCCACGGCCTGGGCGATGAGAGCGGCGATCGGGTCTACCTGCACCTCGGCAACGACTGGACGGAGGGCTGCATCGCGCTCACCAACGAACAGATCGAGGAGATCATGCGGTACGTGGACGTGGGCACCAAGGTCGTCATCAGCGAGTAATACGCACCGGCGGCCATGCGCCTCGCGCTGCTCGTGCTGCCGCTCCTGCTGGGGACGGCCTGCTCCAAGGCTCCGCCGGCGGGCGTCGGGGAAGGCACCGGCCCGGTGGCCCGCTATGTCACCGACAAGCCCTTCGCCGACGTGATCGAGGAGCTGGAGTTCGCGATCACCGAGCGCAACTTCCGCATCACCGGCTACAACAAGGTCGGCTCCGCGATGCGTGAGCGCGGCTACCGGAACTTTCCGGATATGGAGGTCATCCACTTCTGCAGTCTCGAGGTGGCGCGCGAAGTGCTCGAGTACGACCCCGGCTACATCGCCATGATGCCCTGCCGCATCACCGTCCACGTGGCTGGCGGGCAGACCGTCATCAGTGTCATCCTTCTGCCCGAACATCATCCGGATGCACGGGTGGTCGCCTTCGCGCGACGCATGAACTCGACACTGCGGGAGATCGCCGCCTTCGCGCTGGAGAAGGACGCCCCCGTGAGCCGGGTGTCGGTCGTCCCGTCCACGCCCTAGCGGGCCGTCGCGGGGCGGCCCGGACCGTGGAGGGCGCCGGAGCCCGACTTGCGGCGTACCGTCATTGTGCGTGTATACTCCCCAGCCGACCCCATCGCGACCCGCAAGTCCAGCCCCGATGCGCTGGCGACGTCGAACAATCCCGAAGAGCCGGACGCACCATGTACAAGACCGAACATTTCCTGTTTCTCGTGTGGCTGCTGACGACCGGCCTCATCGCCTTCGGTCTGGTCGTCTGCTGGGACAACGGCCTGATACAGGAGATGGTCGAGAGCGACCACAGCCGCATCTGCGTGGCGGTCATCGCCATCTACGCGGTCGGCGTGATCCATTCCATGTGGCGCACCTGGGTCCTGTCGGGCGAGCTCAATCTGGTCGCGCGTTCGCGCCAGGTGCTGGACAGCCAGAGTGCCGAGACTCCGGTCAGCGTCTCGCACGGACGCGTGCAGGTCGGCGGCGGCGCCCTGCCCGACGGTTTCATATCTCGTTACCTGCTCGATCTGGTGCGCACCAAGCAACGGCGCGCGGAGGCCGGCAAGCCTGCCGAGTCGCGCAACGACATCCTCGAGGCCTATGCCTCGAAGATCCGCAGTGCCAACGAGTTCGGCTGGTTCCTGATCGATTTCAATCTGAAGGTCGGATTCCTGGGCACCCTGATCGGCTTCATCTGGATGCTGGGCTCGGTGTCGCAGCAGGAACTGCTCGACGCCAGCATGATGCAGCGGGTGCTGAAGCAGATGAGCCACGGCATGAGCACGGCGCTGAACACGACACTGGTCAGCCTGGTGTGCGGCATACTGCTGTCGATACCGTACTACCTCCTCGGCCGCGGGCTCGACGAACTCCTCGAAAATACCATCGACCTGACTGAAGTGCGCCTCTGGCCACGGCTGAAAGCAGACACGTAAACCCTGCGTCGCCCTGCGATATGCCGCTCCGCCTCAGCTCCAAGTCGAAGTTTCAGCAGCCGTTCGACCCGATCACGGCGGTACTGTTCAAGATCATCCAGGCGCTGACCTTCTTCTTCATCCTCTCGGTCATCTTCATGAATCCGGTGGCGAAGAAGGGCATCATCGACCCGAAGGCCGAGTACATCATCACGGTGCAGTGGCCGGACAACAATCCGAACGACATCGACACCTGGGTGGAGGAGCCCGACGGCAACCTTGTATGGTTCCAGAACAAGGAGGCCGGGCTGATCCACCTGGATCGCGACGATCGCGGCAACGTCAACGACACGCTGACCATCAACGGCCAGACGGTGCAGAATCCGCTGAACCAGGAGGTGGTGACCATACGCGGAACCGTCGTGGGGGAATACGTCGTCAACATCTTTTACTACGGTTCCGAGGACAACAAGCCCGTGGACGTCAACGTCCGCGTCGACAAGGTGAACCCGCAGCTCGAGGTGATCTACTACGGCACCATCAAGCTCCAGAAGCCCGGCGACGAGAAGACCGCCGTGCGCTTCACCATCGATCAGGACGGAAGGCTTTCGAACATCAACCGCATCGAGAAGTCGCTCACCGCCCGCATCTTCCACAGGAGCTGAGGCCGGCATGACTCTGGGTATTGCGCAACTGATAGCCGCCTACGTCGTGCTGGCGGCGCTGCTCGCAGGGCTGAACATATTCTCCACGCTGTCCTGGCTGGCGAAGGCCCTGCTCCTCATCGCCACGTCCGCGGCCTACCTCGTGCTCTACTTCTCCTTTCCGCCGCTGCTCGGATGGCCCTCCGGCGAGGACCTGCCGAAGCGCTTCGGCCTCATCGCGGTCTATGTGCAGGAGCCCGACAGGATAACCGGTGCCAAGGGCAGCGTGTTCTTCTGGGTGACGGACAAGTCCAGCAGCACCAACGTGCCGCGGGCCTACCTGCTCGATTACGATCCCGAGCTGCACGCGCGAGCCAGGGAGGCGCGCGCCAAGCTGCAGAAGAACGTGCCGCAGGTCGGCGAGGCGGTCTCGGGCGACGAGCTGGATCTCGCCAAGATGGGCAAGCCGGGCGAGGAGCGCCAGGGCGCGAAATCGCACAAGTACACGGTGAAGTTCTTCGACGCCGCGCCCGAGGCGCCGCCATCGAAGACCGCCGAGATGCCGGCGCCCACGGACGACGGCGCCGCGCCGCCGCCCCCCTAGGGCCGGCCGGAAACCGGCGAGACGGCCTGCCGCCTGCCCGCAACCACCCGACGGGAAGACACTACGCCATGAACTGGGGAATGATCGGCATAATCTTCGCCTACCTCATGCTCGCACTGCTGCTGTTCGTGCTGCTGACGCGCACGCGCTGGAGCTGGACAATCAAGGGGCTGGCGATCGTGGGCGTCGGGCTGCTCATGTATTCAACCGTCGTCTCCTACTCGCCGCTCATCGGCTGGCCGACCGGCATCAAGCTGCCGAAGCGCTTCAACCTGATCGGCATTCACGTCGACGAGCCCAACAAGAACACGCAGGCCAAGGGCACCATATATCTCTGGCTGACCGACATGGAGCAGCAGATAGGCAAGAACATCCCCCGCGCGTACAAGATCCCCTACACCCCGGCGCTGCACAACAAGCTCAACGAGGCGAGCAAGAAGCTGCGCAAGAACCTGCCGCAGCTCGGGGAGATGGAACTCGTGCGCAACGCGGTAACGGGCAGGCTCGAGGTCGATCTGCAGTTTTTCGACATGCCTGACCCGCTGTTCCCGGAGAAGTAGCGGGTGCTGGAAGGACTGCGTGTCCGGCCGCGCGGCATACGCCGTCGCGCGGCGCGACGTCTCTGTTATGCTTGGCGTCGGAGTTTTCAGCGATGATATCAACGCATTACAGCCTGATCCGGCAGTTCGCGCCCGCCGCCGCACTGGCCGCGGTGACGCTCGCGACCGTGGCACGGGCCGGGGACATGAGCGCGGCCCCGGTCACCGGGTCCGGCGAGGGGGTCTGGTACGCCATCCCGGCCGCCTTCCTGCTGGGGGTGCTGGCGGCGCTGATCATCTACAGCCGGCTGCAGCGCCGCCACCGCGGCTCCGCGTCGTTGAAACCCGCGGCAGCCGTGGCGATACCCGGCGCGACGACCACCGCGAGCCACGTCTACCTGCTGCAACAGGGCGGCGAGGGGATGCGTCACGAGATCCTGCACACGCCCTGCCGCATCGGGCGCGGCACCGAGCGCAACGAGGTCGTCCTGAAGCACCCGTCAATCTCCCGCCGGCACGCGCAGATCACCCTGCGCAAGGACGGCGTCTATGAGATCACGGACATGGAGTCGCTGAACGGCGTGTTCGTCAATGACCGCAAGGTCAAGAACGCACCGCTCGCCGACGGCGACCTCATCGACGTCGGCGACCTGACCTTCAGATTCACCACCCGCGGCGAATGACCGCGCATCATGGCGGCACGTGCGCCGCGTCCCACGTCCACTGCAACACCCAACCCTCCGCGCCGGGCGCGGCCCGGAATTCCGCCGCGATCGCCCTGTCGGCCACCGCCGCCAGCGCATGTTCGACGTACAGCAGCGGCAGCCGATCGCGCAACCATGGCGGGATCCGCCACTCCTGCAGCAGCAGCTTCAGCGGACGTGCCGGCCCGCCGGCGCGCAGGCGCAGCGTCTCGCCACCGGCACGGTAGCGCAGCGAGATTCGCCGGCCCGCCAGCGCCGATTGCGCCAGCCCTTCGCCGAGACACCGGCTGGCGGCCAGGCTGCCGGCGGGAAGCCGCAGGGCCTCCCCGCCCGGCCGCCACGAGACGGGGCGGGCCGGAGTGAAGATCGGCAGGGGGTGCATCGCGATGAGTTCGTCGCGGAAGCGCCGCAACTCCACACCGCGCCAGCACACGCAGCTGGCGCCATCGTGGCGTGCGGCCAGGGCGCGGTCGACCTCGCGCAACTGCGCCGCCGTCGGCGGTGCCAGCCCCAGCCCCTTCAGCCAGCCACGCAGCAGATTGTGGCGCCGGGAGACCGGCAGGGCCGCCAGGGCATCCAGCCGCAACCGGTGCGGCGTCGCCCCGGCGGCGGCCGCGAGGTCGGATCGCGCGAGCGCGGACAGCAGTTCCGCCGCTTCCGCCTGCCAGGCCGCGGCGCGCGCCACCGTCGTCGCCGCGCGCGGCCACCGTTCCTCCACGACCGCCAGCACCCGGTGCCGCAGGAAATTGCGGTCATAGCGCACCTCTGCGTTGCTCGGATCCTCGGCCCAGGCGAGGCGCCGCTCGCCGGCGTACTCGGCGATCAGGCTCGCCGGAACGTCGATGAGCGGCCGCAGGTGGGGATGCGCGCCCAGCCTCGCCAGTCGCGGCATCGCGGCCAGGCCCGCGGGGCCGGACCCGCGCACGAGTTGCAGTAACAATGTCTCGGCCTGGTCCCGCTGGTGATGGGCGGTGAGCAGCGCCTCGCCTTCCCTCAGCGCCGCGCGCAGTGCCTCGTAGCGGGCGTGGCGCGCCCACGCCTCGGGGCTCTCGCCGCGCGGTGGGCGTGCATCGACGCGCAGCAGCTCCAGTGGAATGTTCCACGCCGCGCACTGCCGGGCGCAGAGATCCGCCCAGCGCTCCGCCTGGCGATGCAGGTTGTGATGGACGTGGATCGCGCGTACTGGGAGCGGCGGGGCGATCTCGCGCAGGACGTGCAGCAGCACGGTGGAGTCGCGCCCGCCGCTGTAGGCCACGGCCAGCGCGGAGGCGTGGGACGGCGGCAGGCCGGCGAGCGCCTCGCGAACCAGGCGATGCAGCGACACGCTCGCGTCCCGCGCGGGCACGTCCCCGGACCTTAGCCGCGCCCGAACTGCCCGTAACGCATCAGGCGCTCGTGGCGCTGCTCGACGAGCTGCTGCACGGGGATCCTCTTCAGCGTGGAGAGGTTCTCGAGCAGGGCGGCCCTCAGCCGCGACGCGGTCTCCCCGACATCCCGATGCGCGCCGCCGAGCGGCTCGGGGATCACCTGGTCGACCAGCCGCAGCTCGAGCAGCCGGGAAGACGTCAGGCCGAGGGCGTCGGCGGCCTCGCCGGCCCCCTCCGCGCTCTTCCAGAGGATGGCGGCGCAGCCCTCCGGCGAGATCACCGAATAGGTGCTGTACTCCAGCATGATGATGCGATCGGCGACGCCGATGGCCAGCGCGCCGCCGGAGCCGCCCTCGCCGATCACGCAGGCGAGGATCGGGATTTGCAGGCCCGACATCTCATAGAGATTGCGGGCGATGGCCTCGCTTTGCCCCCGCTCCTCGGCGTCGATACCGGGATACGCGCCCGGGGTGTCGATGAGCGTCACGAGCGGCAGCCCGAAGCGCTCGGCGAGCTTCATCACGCGCAACGCCTTGCGATATCCCTCGGGCTTTGCCATGCCGTAATTGCGCAGGATGGTCTCCTGCGTATTGCGGCCCTTCTGATGCCCGATGACCACCACCGGCATGCCTCCGATGCGCGCCAGACCGCAGACGATCGCGGGGTCGTCGCCGAAGGCGCGGTCGCCATGCAACTCCTCGAAGTCCGTGAAGATCCGCTGCACGTAATCGAGCGTATAGGGACGCTGCGGATGCCGCGCCAGCCGTGAGATCTGGTGGGCGGTCAGGTTGGAGAAGATGTTGCGCGTGAGCTCCTGCGAGCGCGCGCGCAGCCGGGTGATCTCATCAGTGATGTTGAGCTCGGCGTCGTTGCCGATGTAGCGCAACTCCTCGATCTTGGCCTCAAGTTCGGCGATCGGCTGTTCAAAATCCAGGAAGTTAAGATTCATCCGGCACCGGTTCGGATGTGGTGGGGTGCATAAGGTACTGGCTGCCAACGATCTGCACAAGACGTCTGCAACCCGTTGGACAAACGACAGTTTTTGATGCACGAGCCCGCCGGCTGCACCGCCCCCGGTCCCCGCCGGCGCGAGGACGCCATGCCGGCGGCCCCTGCGCCGCGGGGCCTCTCGCCCCGCGGGCCGGGCCGCCGTCCCGCCTCAGTATTCCACCCAGACGTTGGCGTGCCCGAGGCGCGACTGCAGCCGCCCGAGGGTGGCGGCGCTGGGCACGATGGCTATTCCCCCCAGACGCAATTGCGCATCCGCCACCCCGTGACGGTACTCCACCAGCACGGGGCAGCGCCCGCGCGTGGCGCCGTCGAAGATCTCCTGCAACTCGCGAACCAGGCCGTTGCGGAAATCGGCGGGCTCCAGCCGCAGCATCACCGCGCGCGCGAACTCGCTGCGTGCCTGCTCGAGGCTCCAGATCTTCTCCGCGACGAGGCCGGGTTCGCCGCTGAAGCGGTCCTCGCCGTACTCGCCCTCCATCACCACCAGCTCGTTCCTGCTCAGCGTCTCACCGGCGGATTGCAGCAGCTCGGAATAGACCGTCACCTCGATGCTGGCCGTGCCGTCATCGAGCACGACGGTAGCCATGCGGCCGCGCCGGCTCGGGCGCACACGCAGCTCATCGACGATCCCCGCCACGCGCCGCCGCCCCGCCTTGAGGCCGGCAAGCGGGCAGACATTCAGGCGCGCCACCTCCTCGGCGAACTCGTCGACGAGGTGGCCGCCGGGGGACCAGCCGAGCACGGCCTTCTCCGCGAGCAGTCGTTCGCGCACAGGCGGCTCCGGGGCCTGCACGAAGTTCACCGCCGGCGCCAGTTCACCCTGCGCCGCCGTCGCGGCGCCAAAGAGATCGGCCATGCCGGCGTCGCGCGCCCTGTCCTCCTGCTGCGAGAGCTGCAGCGCGAGGTCGAGGCTCGCCAGTATGCTCCCGCGGCCCGGACCCAGGCCGTCGAGCGCGCCCGCGCGCGTCAGGGCCTCCAGCACGCGCCGGTTGACCCGTTTGTCCACCCTGCGGCAGAGATCGAAGAGATCGGCGTAGGCCCCGCCCTGCTCGCGTTCCTTCACGATCGCCTCGGTGGCCGCCTCGCCGGCTCCCTTCACCGCGCCGAGGCCGTAGCGGATGGTGTTCGCATCGGCGACCGTGAAGCGGTAGCGGCAACTGTTGACCGAGGGCGGCAGCACGGTGACGCCCATGCGCCGGCAGTCCTTGATGAGCTCGCGCACCTTGTCGGTGTCGTCCATGTCGGAGGAAAGCACCGCGGCCATGAATTCCGCGCCGTAGTGCGCCTTCAGCCACGCGGTCTGGTAGGCCACCAGCGCATAGGCGGCGGCGTGCGACTTGTTGAAGCCGTACCCCGCGAATTTCTCCATCAGGTCGAAGAGCTCGTGGGCGGTGTGTCCCTCGACGCCGTTCGCCTTCGCGCCCGCGACGAAGATGCCGCGGTGCTGCGCCATCTCCTCGGGCTTCTTCTTGCCCATGGCACGGCGCAGCAGATCGGCGCCGCCCAGGGTGTAGCCGCCTATCGCCTGCGCGATCTGCATGACCTGTTCCTGATAGACCATGATCCCGTAGGTCGGACCCAGGATCGGCTGCAGCCTCGGGTCCAGGTACACGACCTTCTGCCGGCCGTGCTTGCGCTCGATGAAATCGGGAATGAGATCCATCGGCCCCGGGCGATAGAGCGCGACCAGCGCGATGATGTCCTCGAAGCGGTCGGGCCTGGAGCGCTTGAGCATGTCGCGCATGCCGCGCGATTCGAACTGGAAGATGGCCGTGGTGTTGGCCTGCGCGAACAGCGCGTAGGTCGCGGCATCGTCGAGCGGGAGCAGATTGATGTCGAGCGCGGGTTCGCCGCGCGCCTGGCGGGCGCGGTTCACGTCCTGCGTCGCCCAGTCGATGATGGTCAGGGTACGCAGGCCGAGGAAGTCGAACTTCACCAGGCCCATCGCCTCGACGTCGCCCATGTCCAGTTGCGTCACCGGCGTGCCGCCGCCCTGTTCGCAATAAAGGGGCATGAAATCGGTGAGCGCCGAGGGCGCGATCACCACGCCTCCGGCGTGCTTGCCGGCATTGCGGGTGATGCCCTCGAGTTTCATCGCCAGATCGACGAGGGCGCGGATCTCCTCCTCGTGCTCGTAGCGCTCCTTCAGCTGCGGCTCCTCCTCCAGCGCCCGCTCCAGGGTCATGTCGAGCGCGAACGGGATGAGCTTGGCGACCTGATCGACGAAGCCGTAGGGCAGTCCGAGGACACGGCCGACGTCGCGCACCACCGCCTTGGCCGCCATCGTGCCATGGGTGATGATCTGGCTGACGTGATCGCGACCGTAGCGCCCGGACACGTAGCGGATGACCTCGTCGCGCCGATCCATGCAGAAGTCGACGTCGAAGTCCGGCATGGAGATGCGCTCCGGATTGAGGAAGCGCTCGAACAGCAGGTCATAGCGCAGCGGATCGAGCTCCGTGATCCCGAGTGCGTAGGCCACCAGCGAGCCGGCGCCGGAACCGCGGCCGGGACCGACCGGAATGCGGTTGTTCTTGGCCCAGCGGATGAAGTCGGCCACGATCAGGAAGTACCCGGCGAAGCCCATGCGGTTGATGACCTCCACCTCGCGCCGCAGGCGTTCCTCGTAGGGCCGGCGGCGTTCGACGAAGCCGGGGGCATCGACGTCCAGCAGCGCCGGCAGGCGCGCCTCGAGGCCCTTCTGCGCCTCCGCGCGCAGCCAGTCGCTGACGTCGCTGCCATTCGGCACCGGGAAGGCCGGCAGATGGTACTTGCCGAGAGTCAGCTCCAGGTTGCAGCGCTCGGCGATGTGGACGGCGTTGCTCAGGGCCTCGGGGATGTCCGCGAACAGGACCGCCATCTCCTCGCCGGTGCGCAGATACTGCTGCGGGGAATAGCGCCGCGGGCGCCGCGGATCGGCCAGCGTCCGGCCCTCGTGTATGCATACCCGCGCCTCGTGCGCCTCGTAGTCCTGCGCGGCCAGGAAGCGCACGTCGTTGGTCGCCACCACCGGGATCCCGGCGTGGGCGGCGAGGTGGAGCGCCGCGGGCAGGTATTCGGTCTCCTGTGCGCGCCCCGTCCGCTGCAGCTCGATGTAATAGCGATCGCCGAACCACAGCTGCCACTGGCCGGCGAGCTCCGCGGCCAGCGCCTCGTTGCCGGCCAGCAGGGCCTGGCCCACGTCGCCCTCCTGGGCGCCGGACAGCGCGATCAACCCGCCGTTGGCCTCGTCGAGCCACTCCCGCTCCAGGTGCGGCACGCCGCCTTCCTGTCCCTCGATGTACGCGCGCGTCAACAGCTCGGAGAGATTGCGGTAGCCGGCCGCGTCCTTCGCCAGCAGCACCAGGCGAGCGCGCTGCGCGGGACGCTGCCGGGCCCGCACCCAGACCTCGACGCCGACGACGGGCTTCACACCGGCGCCTTCCGCCGCCTTGCAGAACTTCACCATCGCGAACAGGTTGCACTGATCGGTGACTGCGACCGCGGGCATGCGCGCCTGCACCACGGCCTCGAGCAACGGCTCCACGCGCACGAGCCCGTCGACGATCGAATACTCGGTGTGCAGGTGCAGATGGACGAAGGGCATGCTCACGGCCGTGGCTCCTCACGCTCCGGTCGCAGCAGCGCGCGCACCGGCGCGAAGGAACGGCGATGGATGGCGCACGGACCGAACTGTCCGAGCGCCCGCAGATGCGCCGGCGTCGGGTAGCCCTTGTGCCGCACGAAGCCGTAGTCCGGGTAGGTCGCGTCGAGACGGTCCATCTCGGCATCACGCGCGACCTTCGCCAGGATCGAGGCGGCGCTGATCGCCGCGACGGTCGCATCGCCGCCGATGATCGCCACGCACTCGCAGTCGATCTCCGGACACCGGTTGCCATCGACCTCCACGCGCTGCGGCCGCAGGTGCAGACCGGCGATGGCGCGCTGCATGGCGAGCAGGCTCGCCTGCAGGATATTGACGCGATCGATCTCCTCGACCTCGGCCCGGCCGAGCGCGAAGCTCAGGGCCCTGTCCTCGATCTCCATGCGCAGGCGCTCGCGCCGGCGCGCGCCCAGCGATTTCGAGTCGGCCAGACCCGCGATGGGACGTGCGGGATCGAGGATGACGGCGGCCGCCACCACCGGCCCGGCCAGCGGCCCACGACCGACCTCGTCCACACCGGCGACGTACGCGAGTAGCCCGCTCATTGCCCGCTATTTTCCCGCACGCGTTCGCGCAGGGCGAGGACGGCGTCCGCCGCCCGCCCGCTCGCCCCGGCCGGGAGCGCGGCGCGGATCGCCGCGAACCCGACGCGCTGGCGGCGCGCGGACCCCGCGTCGCCGAGCAGCCCGAGCAGGCGCGCGGACATCGTGGCGGGCTTGGCGTCGCGCTGTATGCACTCGGGCACCACGTCCGCCTCCGCCAGCAGATTGGGCAGGGCGAAACGCCGGGTGCGGATGAGCGGCCGGATGAGCGCATAGCTCAGCCAGTGCGCGCGGTAGGCGACCACCATCGGGCAGTCGAGCAGCAGGGCCTCCAGGGTTGCCGTGCCGGAGACGATCAGCGCCGCGTCGGCCGCCGCGAGAACCTCGCGCGAGCGTCCGATGACGTAATCGACGGCGAGGCCCGGCGCCACCCTCGCCTGCACCGCCTGCACGCTGGCCGCTGCCTCACGCGTCAGCAGGGGCACCATCACCTTCAGCGCGGGCATCGCCCGTCTGCAGCCGGCGGCCGCCAGCAGGAACGGCGCGGCGTGGTGCCGCAACTCGCTCATGCGGCTGCCGGGCAGCAGCGCGAGCAGGGGCGTGTCGGCGGGCACCTCGAGCGCCGCGCGGGCCCGGGGGCGAGCGGCCGCGGACGCCAGCTCCTCGACCAGGGGATGCCCGACGCACACCACCGGCAGCGAGTACCGTTCGAAATGGCGAGCCTCGAAGGGGAACAGCGTCAGCATCAGGTCGACGCCGCGCAGGATGGTCCGGATCCGGCCCTCCCGCCAGGCCCACACGCTCGGGCTGACATAGTGAACGGTGGGGATGCCCGCCGCGCGCACCTCCACCTCGATGCCGAGGTTGAATTCCGGCGCGTCGACGCCGATGTAGACGTCCGGACGCATGGCGATGATGCGCCTCACCGTCTCGCGCTGCAGCGCCCGGAGCTCCGGATAGCGTCGGATGATCTCCGGCAGGCCCATGACCGCGAGGCGATCGATGCTCTCCCAGGCCTCGCACCCCTGCGCGCGCATCCGTGGCCCGGCGATGCCCGCGGCGGCAAGCCCCTGCGATTTCGCCTTCAGCGCGCGCAGCAGGCCTGCCGCCAACAGGTCGCCGGAGGGTTCGCCGGCTACGATGGCGACGCGCAGCATGGCGGCCCCGCCCACCTCACCGCGCGATGCCGCGCGTGGAGGCCGCGACGAAATCCGCCAGCCGGCGCACCTCCGGAGAGGAGGCGGCCATCTCCTCCAGTTGCGCCAGCGCCTCGCTGAGCGCGAGGCCGGAGCGGTAGAGGATCTTGTAGGCCCGCTTCAGGGTCTCGACGGCTTCCGAGCTGAAGCCGTGTCGCTTCAGGCCTTCCCGATTGAGGCCGTGCACGGATGCGGAGTTGCCGGCCATCATCACGTACGGCGGCACGTCGCGGGTGACCGCCGAGGCGATCGCGGTGAAGCTGTAGGCGCCGATGCGGCAGAACTGATGCACCGCGGTGAAGCCGCCGAGGGTGGCATGGTCGTCGATGACCACGTGCCCGGCGACCGCCGTGTTGTTCGCCATCACCACGCCGTTGCCGATCAGGCAGTCGTGAGCGACGTGGACGTTGGCCATGATCCAGTTCTCGTTGCCGAGTCTGGTGACGCCGCCGCCCTGGATGGTGCCGCGATTGATGGTGCAATGTTCACGGATGGTGTTGCGGTCGCCAATCTCCAGCCGCGTGACCTCGCCGCCGTATTTCTTGTCCTGCGGATCCCCGCCGATCACGCAGAAGGAATGAATGCGGTTGTCCCGCCCGATACGGGTCGGGCCGCGGATGACGACATGCGGGGCGACGGTGGTCCCCGTGGCGATGCTCACCTCGCCCTCGACGAGACACCACGGCCCGATGGATACGCTCTCCCCGATGCGCGCCTGCGGCGAGATGACTGCACGCGTATCGATCACGTCGCCTCCCCGATGGCCGCCGGCAATGGCGGCCGCTACTTCTCGATATGACTCTTGGTGGTCATGAACTCCGCCGTGCAGACGACGCGGTCCGCCACGGTCGCGGTGCCCTCGAAACGATAGATCCCCTTCAGCTCGCGCTTCAGCCGGATCTCCATGACGAGCTGATCGCCCGCCTCCACGGGGCGCTTGAACCGCGCCTTGTCCACACCGACCAGCAGATACATGATGCCGTCCTCGGCGTTCTCGCCCAGCGAGTGGAAGGCAAGCAGCCCGGTGGCCTGCGCCATGGCCTCCAGGATGAGCACGCCGGGCATGATCGGGCGGTAGGGGAAGTGCCCGGGGAAGAAAGGCTCGTTGATGGAAACGTTCTTCAGTGCGCGGATCGACTCCCACGCGCGGCATTCGATCACGCGATCCACCAGCAGAAACGGATAACGGTGCGGCAGCAGGTGGAGGATCCGGTGGATATCCATCTGCACGGGTTCGGATGAGCCGGTGTTCGACATTGTTTTTCCGTTACTCCGAAGCTTCCCCGGTCTTGCCGCGCCCGCGCGCCAGTCGCGCGATGGCCGCCAGGTATCGATGCCAGGTGCGTGCCTCCTGTACCGGCCAGCCGGAGGAGTACACGCCCGGCTTCCGTATCGACTTGTGCACGCCGCTCTTGGCCAGCACGGTCACATCGTCGCAGATCTCGATGTGGCCGGCGATACCCACCGCCCCGCCGATGAGGCAGCGCCTGCCCAACGTGGTGCTGCCCGCGATGCCCGTGCAGCCGGCGATGGCGCTCTGCGCGCCGATGCGCACGTTGTGGCCGATCTGCACGAGGTTGTCGATCTTCACGCCGTCCTCGATGACGGTGTCCTTCAGCGCGCCGCGATCGATCGTGCTGTTGGCGCCGATCTCCACGTCATCGCCGATGTGCACCCCGCCGACCTGCGGGATCTTGACCCATTGGGTCCCGTCACGCGCGAAGCCGAATCCGTCGGCGCCGATCACCGCGCCGGAGTGTATCAGGCAGCGCCTGCCCACGGTCACGCCGTGGTAGAGACACGCCCCCGGCCTCACGATCGTGTGGTCGCCGATGCGCGAGTCGCGCCCGATGACGGAGCTGCCGCCGATCACGACCTGCTCGCCGATCTCCACGCCCGCCTCGAGGATCGCGTGCGGCCCGATGCTGGCGGAGGCGTCGACGCGGGCCGCGGCGTCCACGTGCGCGCTCGGGTGTATGCCGGGGCTGACCGGCAGCTTCGGCGCCAGCAGGGCCGCGGCCCTCGCATAACCGAGGTACGGGTTGTCCATGACCAGGGCAGGCACCGGGCAGTCGGCGGCGTCGGCCGGCGCCAGCAGCACAGCCGACGCGCCCGTCACCGAGAGAAACTTGCGATAGCGGCGGTTGTACAGGAAGGCGAGATCGCCGGCCTGCGCCCGATCGAGGGTGGCGATGCCGGTGATGGCGATATCCGCGTCGCCGCGCAGAGCCGCACCCGTGCGTTCGGCCAGCTCCTTCAGCGTCACCTTCATCGGGACATCTGCAGCACGTGTGCCCGCTGCTGCCCGGCGACTACGGCGAGCTGCTGCCCTTGCGCAGACGTTCCAGCACGGCGTTGGTGATGTCCGTCTTGTCGCTGGCGTAGATCACGCCCTCGCCCAGGACGAGATCGTAACCCTCCGACTTGGCCACGTCCTGGATCGACTGCACGATCTCCTTCTGGATCTTGCCGAACTCCTCGTTGCGGCGCAGGTTCACGTCTTCGCGGAATTCGTCCTGATCGCGCTTGAGATCGCGCCGCTTCGACACGATGTCGCGCTCCAGCTTGCGCGCGTCGGCCTCGCTCAGCGTGGCGCCGTCGCGCGCGAGCCGGTCCTCCATCTCCTTGATGGTCTTCTGGCGCGCGACGAGGTCGCGATCGCGGGAGGCGAACTCCTTCTCCAGCTGCTTGCGCGCGGCCTCGGCCTGCGGAGCCCCTTCGAGTATCTTGATGGCGTTCACCACGCCGATCTTGAGTTCGGCGCTGGCGGTGCCAGGCAACGCCATGACCGCCAACAACGTCATGAATGAAAAGATCAATTTGGCCTTCAAGGTTTGCTACTCCAGATGTGAAATCATTGCGGGGCGCCCTCGGCCCCACGCGCCGGTCGCCCTTCTCAGAAACTCGTGCCGAACGTGAACTGGAACGGCTGTTCGCTATCACCGTCCTGCGTATTGAAGGGCTGCGCCACGCTGACTGTCAACACGCCGAACGGCGACAGCCAGAGCCCGGAAAGCCCCGCGGAATAACGAATGGTGCCGGCGTCGAAATCCTCGTCGACGCCATAGACGTTGCCGGCGTCGACGAATCCGCTGATGCGCAGCGATTCGATGTCCTGCAGGAAGGGGACTGGCAGGATCACCTCGGCGTTGCCGACTACGAGGAGGTTGCCTCCCAGCGCGTCGCCGCGGCTGTCCTTGGGTCCCAGCGTGTTGTCCTCGTAGCCGCGCACCGAGCGCGGGCCGCCCGCGTAGAAATTCTCGAAGAACGGGAACACCTCGGTGTCGCCGTAGCTGTCACCGTAACCGACGCGGCCCTGCAGCGCCAGCGTGTATCGGCTGGTGATCGGATAGAACCAGCGCGCATCGTAGTCGACCTTGTAGTACTCGAGATCCCCGCCCGGGACCGCGATCTCCGAGCGGATGCGGTGCAGGGTGCCGCGATCGGGGAGTATCGCCTTGTTGCGCGTGTCATAGGCGAAGCTTCCCGAAAATCGCACGGTATTGAATTCATCGCCCTCGCGATCCACGAAGTCGCGCACCTGCTCGGAGGCGAACTCGTTGATGTCGAGCTGGGTATTCTCGAAATCCACGCCCACGTTCAGGGTATTGAACTCCGTCAGCGGGATGCCGAATTCCGCTCCGGCATTGAGGACTGCGGAATCATACTCGGTGACGTTGGCGCTCGCGGCGTCGGTCTCGCGGTAACCGGCGTGTATGCCCCGGCTCACCCCGTCCACGGTCCAGTACGGGTTCAGGTACCCGAGGCGATACGTCCGGTTGACGTCGCTGTTGTTGAACGCGAAGTCCAGGCGCTTGCCCGATCCGAGGAAGTTGTCCTGGGTGACCTGGCTGTTGAAGATGACGCCCTGGGACTGGGAGAAGCCGAGGCCCAGCAGCAGGTTCCCGGAGGCGCGCTCGACGACCGTGAAGTTCACGTCGACCTGGTCGGTGGTGCCGGGGACCGCGGGCGTCTCGACGTTGACCGACTCGAAGTAGCCCAGGCGCTGCAGCCGCACCTTGGAGCGGTTTATCTTGCTGGTGGATATCCACGCGCCCTCGAGCTGGCGCATCTCGCGCCTCAGCACCTCGTCGCGCGTGCGGGTGTTGCCGAAGAAGTTGATGCGTCGGACGTACGTGCGCTTGCCCGGGTCGATGAAATAGGTGATGGCGACGGTCTTCTCCTCGTTCCTGATGTCGGGCACCGCATTGACGTTGGCGAAGGCATAGCCGTCGTCGCCGAGGCGCTCGGTGATGCCCTTGCTGCTCTCGGTCACCAGCTTGCGCGAAAAGATCATGCCCTTGCGGATGCTGACGACCTTGAAGAGATCCTCCTGCGGCACGATGAGCTGGCCGGAGAGCTTCACGTCGGAGACCGTGAACAGGTCGCCCTCGGAGATGTTCACGGTGACGTACACGTCGCTCTTGTCCGGAGTGATCGAAACCTGCGTGGAATCGACGTTGAAGTTCACATAGCCGCGATCGAGATAGTACGAGCGCAGCGACTCGAGATCGGCGGCGAGCTTCTGCTTGGAATACTGATCGTTCTTGGTGAAGAACGAGAACATCGTCGGTGTCGACAGCTTGAACTGCTTGAGCAGCGTCTTGTCCTCGAACGCCTTGTTGCCCACGATGTTGATCTGCCGGATGCGGGCGGTCTTGCCCTCGGAGACGTCGATGGCGATGGCAACCCGGTTGCCCTCGAGCCTGCTCACCTTCGTGTCGATCCTGACGCCGTACTTGCCCTGCGCGAAGTACTGGCGCTTCAGCTCCTGGGTGACCTTGTCGAGCCTGGACTTGTCGTAGACCTCGCCCTCGGCGAATCCGATCTCCTTCAGCGCCTTGGTGAGATCCTCCGTCTTCATGTTGTCGTTGCCGCTGAAGGTGATCTGCGAGATCGCCTCGCGCTCCTTGACGATCACCACCAGCACGTCGCCCTCGCGTTCGAGCTGCACGTCCTCGAACAGCCCGGTCTTGAACAGCGCCTTGATGGCGTCCGCGGAGCGCCGATCATCGAAGGTATCGCCGACCTTCACGGGCAGATAATTGAAGACCGTACCCGGGGAGATGCGCGAGAGGCCCTTCAGGCGTATATCCTGGACGACGAATGATGCTGCAAAGGCAGGCGCTGCAAGTATTGTGATGAGAGCCAGGTAGAGTGTTTTCTTAAAGTACTTTCTAGCTTGGCGCGGAAACCACCGAGTGACGTGTGCAAGTTCTCCTATTTGCCTTCCCGTCGCGCTCCTCACAGTACCCTCGTCAAATCGTTGTAGAACGCCAGACCCATCAACGCCAGCAGCAATGCGATCCCCACCTGCTGGCCGATGGCCTGCACGGACTCAGGCACAGGCCGGCGCATGACAAGCTCCATAAGGTAATACATTAAGTGTCCGCCATCCAGTAGCGGAATCGGAAGCATGTTCAGCACGAACAGACTCACGCTCACCACCGCGAGAAAGCCGACGAACGCCGAAAGTCCGAGCGAGGCGGTCTCGCCGGCGAACTTCGCGATGCTGATGGGACCACTGATGTTCTCGATCGAGGCCTCGCGCACGAGCATCTTGCCGAGCAGGCGCAGCGTCAGCACCGAGGTGTCGATCGTCTTGCGCCAGCCCTTCGCGATCGCGGTAGGTGGATCGTATCGTTCCGTGGCCACCAGCTTGCGCAGCTCCTCGCCGACGTATTCCGGTACCTTGAGCTCGGCCTTGATGCGCCCTACGGTCCTGCCGTCCTTCGTTTCGGCATCCGGAACGACCTCCACGTTCATCGTCGATCCGCCGCGCGTGATCTCGAGCGCGATCCTCTGCCCGGGATGTGCCTCGATGTAGCTGATGAACTGCGAGAGGCTCGTGACCCGCGTGCCATCCACGCGCGCGAGCACGTCGCCCGCGCGCAGTCCGGCGCGCTCGGCCGCGCCGCCGCCGATGACCCGGTTCACGACCGGCGCATGTTCGGGGAAATATTCGCTGAATCCGAGCTTGCGAAAGAGGCGGCCGGCGGCCATGTCGTCGATCGCTCCGCTGCCGACGGGCAGCGCGACGCGGGCGATCGTGCCGTCGGGGTTGCGGACCTCGAGCGGCAGCGGCTCGTCCTCGAGGAGGTAGTGGAAACTCGCCTCGGTGAAATTGCCCCACGTCGGCGTGGGTTCATCGCCCAGCGCGAGGATCTCCTGTCCCTTGCGCAGGCCCGCGCTCTCCGCGATCGACCCGACCTCCACCTCGCCGATGATCGGACGGATGCCCTCGATCCCCAGCATGTAGGTGGCCGCGTAGGCCACGATCGCGAAGAGAAAGTTCGCCATCGGCCCGGCCAGCACTATGGCGCCGCGCCTCCAAAGCGCCTGGCGATTGAAGGCGCGCCCGAGTTCGGCAGCCGGCACGTTGCCCTCGCGCTCGTCGAGCATCTTCACGTAACCGCCGAACGGCAGGGCGGCGAGCACGAGCTCGGTGCCGTCGGGCCCGAACCGCCGCCGCCAGAGCGGCCGGCCGAACCCGATCGAAAAGCGCAGGATCTTCACGCCGAGCTTCCTCGCCACCCAGAAGTGTCCGAACTCGTGAATGGTGACCAGCAAGCCAACGGCGACGATGAACGCCGCGATCGAGTGCAGAATGCTCACGCCGCCTTCCTCTCCACGCGCTTGTGCACGAAGTCGCGCGCGGTGGCGTCGGCGGCCAGCACCGCATCGAGACTGTCGGCCGGTTCGGCGGCAATGCCGTCGAGTGCGGCCGCGATGAGCTGCGGGATGTCGAGGAACGCCGCCCTGCCCTCGAGGAACGCCGCGACCGCAACCTCGTTGGCCGCGTTGAGGATCGCCGTGGAGGTGCCGCCGGCGATCATCGCCTGCCTGGCGAGCTGCAGACACGGGAAACGCTGGGCATCGGGGCGCTCGAAATCCAGCCGGGCCACGTCGAGGAGATCGAGTGCGGCCA
This sequence comes from Gammaproteobacteria bacterium, assembly GCA_022071965.1. Classification (GTDB taxonomy): domain Bacteria; phylum Pseudomonadota; class Gammaproteobacteria; order JAJPIJ01; family JAJPIJ01; genus JAJVHZ01. The sequence goes on along the minus strand of JAJVIQ010000004.1, from coordinate 83,752 downwards.
CTCCGGAATCCATGCGGTGCGGCCAGGCAAGCGCGTGCGCGATGGGCGTGCGCATGTCGGGATTGCCCAGCTGCGCCAGCACCGAGCCATCGACGTATTCGACCATCGAGTGGATGACGCTCTGCGGGTGCAGCACCACGTCAACCTTGTCCTGCGTCGTATTGAACAGCCAGCAGGCCTCCACCACCTCCAGGCCCTTGTTCATCATCGTCGCGGAGTCCACGGAGATCTTCCGCCCCATGACCCAGTTGGGATGCGCACACGCCTGGTCCGGCGTGACCGCCGCGAGCTCCTTGAGCGGGGTGCGGCGAAACGGGCCGCCCGACGCGGTGAGCAGGATGCGCCGCACCCCCACCGCGGGCAGGCCGCGCTCGAAGCCGGGCGGCATGCACTGGAATACCGCGTTGTGCTCGCTGTCGATCGGCAGCAGCTCGGCGCCGTGGTCGCGCACCGCCTCCATGAACAGGCGGCCGGACATCACCAGCGCCTCCTTGTTGGCGAGCATCACCCGCTTGCCGGCGCGCGCCGCGGCCAGCGTGGGAAGCAGGCCGGAGGCCCCGACGATGGCCGCCATGACGTAATCCGTCTCCGGCAGGCTCGCCACCGTCTCGAGCCCGGCAACCCCCTCGAGCACCTCCGTGCGAAGTCCCGCCTGCGCACAGCGCTGCCTCAGCTCGCGGGCCGTGCCCGGGTCCGCCATGACGGCGCAGGCCGGGACAAACCGGCGGCACTGCTCCCACATCGCATCGACATTGGAGTTGCCGGACAGGGCGACGACGCGATACTGCCCGGGATGGCGGCCGAGGACGTCGAGCGTGTTGACGCCTATGCTGCCGGTCGAACCCAGTATGGTCACGCCTTTCACGCCGAACCCTCCAACCAGTGCAAACCCAACAAGAACGCCGGCGCGGCCGCGGTCAGGCTGTCCACACGGTCGAGCACACCTCCATGCCCGGGGAGCAGCGAACCGCTGTCCTTCAGGCCGGCAGCGCGCTTGAACAGACTTTCGGTAAGGTCGCCGACCACGGACACCAGTACCACGCCGACGGCGAGCAGCGCGTAATGCCAGCGCAACCCCGCCGGCACCGCCACCCACGCCGCGCTCCACGCCGCGAACAGCGCGGCGGCCACGACCGCAGCCACGAGCCCCTCCCAGCTCTTCCCCGGACTCACGCGGCTCGCCAGCCGTCGGCGCCCATAGCGGCGCCCGAAGAGATAGGCGGCGCTGTCGGCCACCCAGATGAGCGCCAGCAGGGCGAAGACACCGGCCGGTCCGTGCGTGCGGTGCAGGAAGATCAGCGTCGCCCAGGCCGGCAGCATGATCACCCATCCGGCCGGCAAGCGCCACCACAGCCCGCGCGGCGGAGGCCTGCCGGAGAGCTGGTAGCGCAGGGCGAGGCAAGCGGCCAGGGCCCACCAGGCGAGGGCGGGCAGCGCGATGAGCACGGCGGCGCCCGCCCCGATCCATGCATAAACGGCGGCAAGCAGCACGGCGGTGATGGCCAGGTAACCGGCGCGCGCGACGCTGCCGGTGACCCCGGCCAGCGCGGACCACTCCCAGGCGCCGAGCAGGACGACGGCTCCGAACAATGCTGCGACGAGCGATGTCGGGCAGAGCATCAGGGCCGCGGCGCTCGCGGCCATGAGCACCGCCGCCGTCAGTACGCGAGTCACCAACTCCGCGTAGCGTGTGCCCGGCCCGCCCATCCTCACCATTGCTCCCCATGACGCGAACCTGCCGCCGCGCGGCGATGCCCGATCCCGCGCGCCGGCCGCCGCGCGGCCCGATTCAGATGCCGACCGGAAGGACCTCGTCGGCCGAGTCGACCTGGTCCCCGGTGCGCCCGAAGCGCCGCTGGCGACGGGCATAACTGCCGAGCGCCTCCCGGAATTCGTTCTCGTCGAAATCCGGCCACAGGCATTCGGTAAAGTACATCTCGGTGTAGGCGAGCTGCCAGAGCAGGAAGTTGCTGATGCGCTGTTCGCCGCCCGAGCGGATGAACAGGTCGGGCTCCGGCAGATCGCTCAGGCACATCTCCGCCCTCAGGGCCTCCGCGGTTACCGACTCGGGGCTCATGGCGCCCGCGGCCACCTTGCGGGAAAGCGCCCTCGCCGCCCGCGTGATATCCCACTGCCCGCCGTAGTTCGCCGCGATCACCAGCGTCAGCCCGGTATTCTCGCGCGTCGTCGCCTCGGCCTCGGCGATGCAGCGCTGCAGCTTCTCGTTGAACGCCGTGCGATCTCCGATCACGCGCAGCTGCACGTTGTTCTCGCGCATGCGGCGGATCTCCTGTTGCAGCGCGCTGACGAAGAGCTCCATCAGCAGCCGCACCTCGGCCTTCGGGCGCCGCCAGTTCTCGCTGCTGAAGGCGAACAGCGTCAGCACCTCGATGCCGCGGCTGGTGCACTCCCGCACGGTGCGGCGGACGGCCTCGACCCCGGCGCGATGCCCTGCGATCCGCGGCAGTCCGCGCTTCTTGGCCCAGCGGCCATTGCCGTCCATGATGATGGCGATGTGTCTGGGCAACGGGGGGATCTCCATCAGGGCCTGACCATAGCCGGGCGCAGGGGCGAGGGCGGGCGCGGCGCGCCATGCCCGTCAGACCTCCATGATCTCCTTTTCCTTCCTGGCGGTGAGCTCTTCGGCCTTGGCGATGTGCTCGTCGATAAGCTTCTGCACCCGATCGTGGGCGCGCTTCTCCTCGTCCTCCGTGATCCTCTTGTCCCTGACCATGTCCTTGAACTGCTGCAAGGCGTCGCGGCGGACGTTGCGCATCGCCACGCGCGCATTCTCGGTCTCGTGGCGTACGAGCTTCGTGAGTTCCTTGCGGCGCTCCTCGGTCAGCGGCGGCAGCGGGATCCGTATGACCGTGCCGGCGGTGACGGGATTCAGTCCCAGCCCCGCCTCGCGGATCGCCTTTTCCACCGGCGTGACCATGTTCTTGTCCCAGGGGGTGACGGCCAGCGTGCGCGCGTCCTGCACCGCGATGTTCGCCGTCTGGTTGAGCGGCATCTTCGAGCCGTAGCACTCCACCTGGATGTGATCGAGCAGCGACGTGCTCGCGCGGCCGGTGCGCAGGCGGCTGAACTCCTGCTTGAGCGCCTCCAGCGCCCTGTTCATGCGCGCATCGGCATCGCGGATGATGGTGTCTGTCATCGAAGGTCCTCCCGGGCTTGGCGTCAGGTCGCGCAGTCCACCAGCGTGCCTTCGTTTTCCCCCATGACGGCACGCAACATCGAGCCGGGGCTGGTCATGTCGAGCACGCGCAGCGGCATGCGATTGTCGCGGCATAATACCACGGCGGTCGCGTCCATCACCGCGAGCCTGCGGGCCAGAACCTCGTCGTAATTGAGGTGATCGTAGCGGCGCGCGCCGGGGTCGCGCTTCGGGTCGGCGGTGTACACGCCATCGACCATGGTGGCCTTGACGAGGAGATCGGCGCTCACCTCGACGGCGCGCAGGCTGGCGGCGGAATCGGTGGTGAAGAACGGATTGCCGGTGCCGGCGGCAAAGACCACCACCCGCCCCTTCTCGAGGTGGCGTATCGCCCGCCGCCGGATGTAGTCCTCGCAGATCTGGTTGATCTTGATGGCCGACATGACGCGCGCGTACAGGCCATGGCGCTCCAGGGCATCCTGCAGGGCCAGCGCGTTGATGACGGTGGCCAGCATGCCCATGTGATCGCCGGTGACCCGATCCATGCCGGCCGCCGCGAGGCCGGTGCCGCGGCAGATGTTGCCGCCGCCGATGACCATCGAGACCTGGACGCCGGCGGCGACCATCTGCGCCACCTCATCCGCGATACGTTCGAGCACGGCCGGGTCGATGCCGAACTCGCCCGCCCCCATCAAAGCCTCGCCGCTCAGCTTGATCAGCACGCGCCGGTAGCGCGGCGCGGTGCCCGGGGATGGTGTCATGCGCGCTCAGCCTCCCTGGGCCTGCTTCATGACCTCGGCGGCGAAGTCCTCGACCTTCTTCTCGATACCCTCGCCCACCTCCATGCGCACGAAGGACGCGACGCTCGCGCCCCTGGACTGCAGCAGCTTGCCAACGGTGGTCTTGTCGTCCTTCACGAAGGGCTGTCCCAGCAGCGTGACCTCGCCCAGGTATTTCTTGACCTTGCCCTCGACGATCTTTCCGACCATGTTGGCGGGTTTGCCTTCCTCGAGGACCTGCGCGGTATAGATCTCCCTCTCCTTGGCGATGACCGCGGCGGGCACTCCTGACTCGTCGACGCACATGGGCCTGCTGGCCGCGATATGCATGGCGATGTCCCTGGCGAGCGCGTCGTCGCCGTTCCTCAGGTCCACCAGCACGCCGATCTTCGTGCCGTGCAGATAGCTGCCGAGCGTGCCGCCGGCGGTCTCGACGCTGACGAAGCGCCGCACCGAGACGTTCTCCCCGATCTTCGCCACCAGCGCGGTGCGCGCGATCTCGACCGTCTCGCCGCCGCCGGCGATGGTGGCGGACATCAGCGCCTCGACATTCGCGGGCCGGGCGTTCAGAACCGTATCGCCCACCGCCTCGGCGAAGCGGCGGAAGTTCTCGTCCTTGGCGACGAAGTCCGTCTCGCTGTTGATCTCGACGATGACGGCCCTGCTGCCGGCCTGTTTCAGGACCACGGCACCCTCGGCCGCCACCCGGGCGGACTTCTTCACCGCCTTGGCGATACCGCTCTTGCGCAACCACTCCGCGGCGGCCTCCATGTCGCCGCTGCTCTCCACGAGCGCCTTCTTGCACTCCATCATGCCGGCGCCGGAACGCTCGCGCAGCTCCTTCACCATCGATGCCGTGATTTCCATCGTCCAGTCTCCAGATCGCTTTGGATTCACCGGCAGGCGGTGGGCGGTGCCCCATCGCCTGCCGCCGCCGGAACGCAGATGCGAGCGCGTCGCGTGCCCGGTCGTCGGGCCGGCCCCGGAGCGCGGAATTACTCCGCCTCGCCAGCCTCCTCGGCGCGGCCGGGGATACTCTTCTTCTTGACCGTGGCCTTCTTCTTCGGGGCCGCCGCCGGGCGGCGCGCGGCGACCTTCTTGCGGGCGGCCTTCTTCTCCTCCTCCGGGGCGAGGAGGTTGACCGGCTCGCCGGCCTCGTTCAGCTCGACGAACTCATCGCGCCTTTCGGCGGCCGCCTCGACGATCGCCAGCCGCGAGTCGAGCACCGCGTCCGCAGCGGCCTTGGCGTAGAGCTGGATGGCCCGGATCGCGTCATCGTTGCCCGGGATCGGGTAGTCGACGACCAGCGGGTTATTGTTGGTGTCGACGATGCCGACGACCGGTATGCCCAGGGTCCTGGCCTCGGCGATCGCGATCTTCTCGTGGCCGATGTCGATGACGAACAGGGCGTCGGGCAGCCCCGGCATGTCCTTGATGCCGGCCAGGCTCTTGTTGAGCTTCTCCAGTTCGCGGGTCAGCGTCAACTGTTCGCGCTTGACCAGCCGCTCGAAGGTGCCGTCCAACTGCATCTGCTCGAGGTCGCGCAGGCGCTTGATGGACTGCTTGACCGTCTTGAAATTGGTGAGCATGCCGCCCGTCCAGCGGCGGTCTACCCAGGGCATGCCGCAGCGCGCCGCCTCGGTGCGCACCACCTCCTGCGCGGCCTTCTTGGTGCCGACGAACAGGATGGTACCCTTGCGCGCGGCCAGCCGGCCGATGAAATTGACGGCGTCGCCGAACAACGGCATCGTCTTCTCGAGATTGATGATGTGGACCTTGTTGCGCTCCCCGAAGATGTAGGGGGCCATCTTGGGATGCCAGTAGCGGGTCTGGTGGCCGAAATGCACGCCGGCCTCCAGCATCTGGCGCATGGTGACTTCCGCCATCGCGATCTACTCCTCAAATATGGGGTTGGGCCTCCACGCACCCCCGGCATCGAACCCCGGCGAGCCTGCTCGGCGGGGCACCCGGATGCGGGTTGCGGCGCGTGTGCGGAATTCCGGACGCGCAAGTGTCTGTTGCGCCCGGTTTGGTTTGCTTCGAAAGCGGGCGCTTTATACCATACAAGCCGGACGGCAACAAACGGCTCAGGCCGTTGTCCCATCCCGGGGTGATGGCAGCTCGCGGGGCGGCCGCGCCGACGCGTTGCCGCCGGCAGGAAGGTTGCAGAGACCCATGTTGCAGAAGACCACTACCGTCAACATCAAGACCGCCGAGGAGATCGAGCGGATGCGGGTCGCCGGCCGCCTTGCCGCCGGGGTGCTCGAGATGATCGCGCCCCACGTCCGGCCCGGCGTCACCAGCAACGAGCTGGACCGGATCTGCCACGAATACATCGTCGGGGTGCAGCGGGCCGTCCCGGCGCCGCTGAACTACCGCGGCTACCCGAAATCCATCTGCACCTCGATCAATCACGTCGTCTGCCATGGGATACCGAACGACCGGCCGCTGAAGGACGGCGACATCCTCAACATCGACATCACCGTCATCAAGGACGGCTATCACGGCGACACCAGCAAGATGTTCCTGGTCGGGGAGCCCGGCATCCGCGCCCGCCGGCTCGCGGAGGTGAGCTACGAGAGCATGTGCGTGGGCATCCGGATGGTAAGGCCGGGGGTGCGGCTTGGCGACATCGGCGCGGCCATCCAGCATTACGCCGAGAGCCACAATTTCTCCGTGGTGCGGGAGTACTGCGGCCACGGCATCGGACGGCAGTTTCACGAGGAGCCGCAGGTGCTGCATTACGGCACGCCCGGCACCGGACTGCCGCTGGAGCCCGGTATGACCTTCACGATCGAGCCGATGATCAATGCCGGCAAGCGCTTCGTCACCCTGCTGCCGGACGGCTGGACCGTGGTCACCAAGGACCGCAGCCTCTCGGCGCAGTGGGAGCATACCGTGCTGGTCACCGGGGAGGGATTCGAGGTCCTGACCCGCCGCCCGGACGAGCCGTTCCCGTGAGCGCCACCCCGGTCGCCGAACCTGTCGACCAGCGGACCGCCGTCACCACCGAATCCATCGCCCTGTTCAAGCGCCGCCTGACCGAGGGCCGGGGGCGGCTGCGGCAGGACTTCGAGGCGGGGGCGCCGGTGGAATCCCTGGTGCGGCAGATGGCAGGCCTGGTCGATGAGGTGCTGGTCGAGGCCTGGCGGGCCAACGGCCTGCCGGAGACCGGACTCGCGCTGGCGGCCGTCGGCGGCTACGGACGCGGTGAGCTGCACCCGGGCTCCGACGTCGACATCGCCGTCGTGCTAGCCGAGGGCGCCGATCGCGGCATGAGCCAGCGCCTCGAGCAGTTCGTCACCTTCCTCTGGGATATCGGGCTGGAGGTCGGCCACAGCGTCCGCACGGTGGCCGAGTGCCGCGACGAGGCCGAGCGCGACGTCACCGTGGTCACCAATCTCATGGAGGCCCGCCTGCTCGCGGGCGATCCGGATCTGTTCGAGGAGATGCGCCGGGTGACCGGTCCGCAGAGCATCTGGCCGACGGCCGCGTTCTTCGAGGCCAAGCTCGCCGAGCAGATCGCCCGCCACCATCGCCACCACGATTCCGCCCAGCGGCTGGAGCCGCACATCAAGGAGGCCCCCGGCGGCCTGCGCGACATACAGGTGATCGGCTGGGTGGCGAAGCGGCACTTCGGCGCCGAGACGCTGCGCGAGCTGGTCCGGCACGGCTTTCTGACCGAGGAGGAGTTCAAGACCCTCGATGCCGGCCAGAACCTCCTCTGGCGCATACGCTTCGGCCTGCACCTGCTCGCCGGCCGGCGCGAGGATCGGCTGCTGTTCGACTACCAGCGGGCGATCGCCGAGCAGTTCGGCTTCCGCGACGGCGCGAACAATCGCGGTGTCGAACAGTTCATGAAGATGTACTACCGCACCGCGCTCGAACTGCAGCGCCTGAACGAGATGCTGCTGGAGTTGTTCGCGGAGGCCATCCTCGAGAGCGACAGGCCCGCCGAGGTGATCGCGCTGAACTCCCGCTTCCAGGTTCGCAACGGCTACATCGAGGCCACCTCCAGGCAGGTCTTCAGCCGCTACCGGTTCGCCATGCTCGAGATCTTCCTGCTGCTGCAGAGGAATCCGTCGATCCAGGGCGTGCGCGCCAGCACGATCCGCCTCATCCGCGATCACCGCCACCTCATCGACGAGAACTTCCGCGCCGATCTGCGCAACCGCAGCCTGTTCATGGAGATCATCCGCCAGCCGCGGCGCATCGGCCATGAGCTGGCGCGCATGCACCGTTATGGCGTACTCGAGGCCTATCTGCCCGTGTTCGGGAAGATTGTCGGCCTCATGCAGTTCGACCTCTTCCACGTCTATACGGTCGACGAGCACACGCTGACGGTGGTGCGCAACCTGCGGCAGTTCCTGACGCCGGAGCGCGACGATGATCTGCCGCTGTGCCGCGAGATCATGTCGCAGCTGCCCAAACCCGAGCTGCTGTATCTCGCCGGCCTGTTCCATGACATCGCCAAGGGGCGCAACGGCGATCATTCCGAGCTGGGCGAGCAGGAGGCCGTCACCTTCTGCGAGCAGCACGGGCTCAGCCAGTACGACACCAGGCTGGTCGGCTGGCTGGTGCGCAATCACCTGCTCATGTCGCGCACGGCAACGCGCATGGACGTCTCGGACCCGGACGTCGTCAACAACTTCGCCGGCATCCTCGGCGACAGGACGCATCTCGATTACCTCTACCTGCTCACGGTCGCCGACATCCGCGGCACCAACATCACGTTGTGGACGAGCTGGAAGGACGCACTGCTGCGCGAGCTCTACCGCGGAACGCTCGGCGCGCTGCGCCGTGGCCTGGAGAACCCGATACAGCGGCGCGAACGTGTCATGGAAGCGCAGGGCGAGGCGTTGGCCATGCTCTGCCGCAAGTCGCTCACGAAGGACGCCGTCCTCGGGCAGTGGAACGCGCTCGGCGAGGACTACTTTCTGCGCCACACGCCGGAGGAGATCGCGTGGCACACCGAGGTGATACTCGGCCACGGCGAGAACCCCGCGCCGCTGGTGCTGCTGCGCCCCAACCCGCGACGCGGCGGCACCGAGATCTTCGTGTACGCGCGCGACCAGGATTTCCTGTTCGCGGTCTCGACCCACACGCTCGATCAGCTCGGCCTCACCGTGCATGACGCGCGCATCATCACCTCGGAGAACGGCTACACGCTCGACACCTACATCGTGCTCGACGCCGACAGCGGCAAGCCCATCGAGCGCGGCTATCGCGCCGATGAGATCGTCTCGACGATCGAGCGCAACATCAGCGCCCGCACGCTGCCTGCCACGCAGTTCAGACGCCCGTCGCGCAAGCTGCGCAGCTTCTCGGTGCCGACGCGGATCACCTTCAGCGACGACAAGGCGAGCAAACGCACGATCATGGAGGTGATCACGACGGATCGTCCGGGCGTCCTGGCCCGCATCGCGCAGGGTATGCGCTTCTGCCGCGTCCGGCTTCAGAACGCCCGCATCGCCACCTTCGGGGAGCGGGTCGAGGACCTGTTCTTCCTCACCGACATGGAGGGCAGGCCCCTGCGCGACGAGGTGACGTTCGAGTGCCTGCGCCGCTCGATCACCGAGACGCTGGCGCAGGACTAGGCGGCCGCGTGGCGGCAGCCGCACCGCGGCCGCGCACGGAGGAGGAGCTGCTGGGTCGCGCACGCGCGCTCGCCGGCGCGAGGCTCGGCGAGGTGGCCGCCTCGCTGCGGCGACCGGTACCGTCGGACCTGCGCCGTGCCAAGGGCTGGGTCGGCGAGCTCGTCGAGCTCGCGCTCGGCGCCAGCGCCGGTTCGAGACCGGAACCGGACTTTCCCGAGCTCGGGATCGAGGTGAAGACCCTGCCGGTGGACGCCCAGGGGGCCCCGAAGGAATCCACCCACGTCTGCGCGATCTCCATGCGCGAGGCGGCGGGCGCGCACTGGGAGACCTCCGTCGCCCGCGCCAAGCTCGCGCGCGTGTTGTGGGTGCCGGTGGAAGCGGCGGCAGCGATCGCCCTTCCGATGCGGCACATAGGTCAGGCGATCCTGTGGAGCCCCGACACCCGCGAAGAGGCCCTGCTGCGCCGGGACTGGGAGGAGCACATGGAGCTCATCGCACTGGGACGCAGCGACCAGATCCGCGGCGAGATGGGCGCCGTCCTTCAGGTGCGCCCGAAGGCGGCGAGCGGCGGCTCCCGCACCCCGGTCAGCGACGGCGACGGTGTCCGCGCCGCCGCCCTGCCCCTCGGTTTCTACCTACGCCCGCGGTTCACCGCCGCCATACTGGGGCGCGTGTACGCCCCGCTGCGCTGACGGCGGCGGCGAGAGGCCGCGCGCCTCGCTATAATCGCGGGCCAGTTCAACCATCACTGCGACGCGCGCCCGTGCGGCGCGTCCGCGCAAGGCCTGCGGAAGGCCCGCGGTAGGAGTGATCGGAACGGGGTACGCATGCAGCCAGCCAACTCGGACATCCACGCAACCCTGCTGCGACTGCCGATCTTCGCCAACGTCCATCCGGACGCGATCGCAACCGTCGCCGCGGGCACGCGCGAGAGAGCGCTCCAGCGCGGCGATTTCCTGTTCAACAAGGGCGACCCCGCGACCGGCTTCTACGTCGTGGTGAGGGGACAGATCAAGCTCGGCTTCTCCTCGGCGCAGGGCGACGAGAAGGTGGTGGACATCCTCGGGCCGAACCAGAGCTTCGGCGAGGCGGTCATGTTCATGGATCGCCCCTATCCGGTGTTCGCCGCGGCACTGGTGGATTCCCTCGTACTGCGCATCCCGCGCGAACCGGTGTTCCTGCTGCTGGAAAGGGACCCGATGTTCGCGCGGCGCATGCTCGCCGGGCTGTCGATGCGGCTGCATACCCTGGTGCAGGACGTGGAGTCCTACTCGCTGCGCTCGGGCCTGGAGCGCGTGATCGGTTTCCTGCTGCAGGCGGTGGGCGAGAGCGATCCGGGATCGCACGGGCGGGTGGAGATCGATCTGCCGACCTCCAAGCACGTGATCGCCTCACGCCTGAATCTCACGCCCGAGTCCTATTCGCGGGTCCAGCACCGGCTGGTCGAGGAAGGCCTCATCTCCGTCAACGGCCGGCACATCGTCATACACGACCTGCGGCGCCTGCGGGAATTCGCCGGCTGATCCGGCCTGCGCGAACAAGCTCGCACCGCACGGCCCCGGGCGCGGCCGGCCCCGCAGCGGCGTTGCAGGCAAGAGCACCCATGCCGCCCGGCCGGGCGCAGAGAGATATCGGCCCGCGTGCGTGCTCCCGGTAACGGACGGAGCGCGGCTCAGCCGATGCGCACGCGCACGGTGCCGTCCTCGTCGTGCTCCGTGCTGTAGCGGTAGCCGTTGCGCGCCAGCATGTCGTAGAGGGGATAAGGCTCCCGATAGAGCAGCAGCACGATTTCATCGCCTGGCGCGAACGTCTCCAGCGCCGCCACCACCCGCTCGAAGGGCTCGGGAGGCAGCATCTCGCGCGCGTCGATCTCGGTTCTCATCCTTCCTCCCTCCATGCCGTGGACGCGGCCATTCTCACCGGCCCGCGTCGCGACAACCCTTGACATCCGTCAAGCGCCGCCCCGCCCCGGGGCCGCGCGGGGAAGGTGATCGGCGTCAAGGGCGGCGCGCGAAGGCCGGACGGGCCCCTCCCGAGTTGACAGCCATCAAGTTCGCCGCAGCCTGCCGGTGCGACATTTTGCCGCAGGAAAAAGCTTCCTGGGTGACGGACGGCACCTGCCCGGAGCGCCGCCCGCCGGACACACTTGACGCATCACACCGGAGGTCAAAATGACCAAGGCGACCGACAGTTCAGAGATCCCCGATGGCACCGAGCCCACGCAACACGACGGCGTCCATCGCCGCCAATTCCTCTCCACCGCGGCATGGGTCGGGCTGACCGGCGCCGGCGTGGCGGCCGGACTGGCCTCCTGCGGCAAGCAGCCCCCCGGCCCGGGCACGGCCGCGCCCGCCGCCGCTGACGCCGGCGCGGCGCACAGCGCGGAGATCAAGCCCGGACAGCTCGACGAGTATTACGGCGTCTGGAGCGGCGGCCACTCCGGCGAGGTGCGCGTACTCGGCATCCCCTCCAGCCGCGAGATCAAGCGAATTCCCGTCTTCAACATCGACCCCATGAGCGGCTGGGGCATCACCAACGAGTCCAGGGCGGTCATCGGCACCCTGCCCGACGGCCGGCTGAAGTACACGACCGGCGACACCCATCACGTGCACGGCTCCTACAGCGACGGCACCTACGACGGCAGGTACTTCTGGGTCAACGACAAGATCCACGGACGCCTCGGCCGGATACGCGGCGACCTGCTGGAATGCGACAGGATCACGGAGCTGCCGAACATCCAGGGCTTCCACGGCATCTTCCCCGACAAGCGCGACCCGGTGGATCCGGCAATCAACCGCACCACACGCGTGTTCTGCGGTGGGGAGTTCACCCTGCCGCTGCCGAACGACGGCGGCAACATGGACGACACCACGCAATACTATTCCATGTTCACGTGCGTGGACGCCGAGACCATGGAAGTGCGCTGGCAGTGCAAGATCGACGGCAACATGGACCTCGTCGCGACCTCCTATGACGGGAAGCTCGCGGCCTCCAACCAGTACAACACCGAGAACGGGATGGTCTACGGCGAGATGATGTCGGCGGAGCGCGATGCCTGCATCTTCTTCGACATCGCGCGCATCGAGCAGGCGGTGAAGGACGGAAAGGTCTTCACGATCCCCGGCTCGGACACGCCGGTGGTCGACGGCACCAGGGCCTCGAACGCCGATCCGAAGACCGCGCTGGTGGCCTACGTGCCCATCCCGAAGAATCCGCACGGCGTCAACGCCAGCCCGGACGGCAAGTACTTCATCTGCTCCGGCAAGCTGTCGCCGACTGCCTCGGTCATCGAGCTGGCGAAGGTGCTCGAGTGGTTCGAGGGCAACCTCAAGGATCCGCGCGACGCCGTCGTGGCCGAGCCGGAGATCGGCCTGGGTCCCCTGCACACCGCGTTCGACGGGCGCGGCCATGCGTTCACGACCCTGTTCCTCGACAGCCAGGTCGTCAAGTGGAACATCGAGGCCGCGATCGCGGCCTTCAAGGGCGACAAGAACGCCAAGGTGGTCGTCGACCGCATCGACGTGCACTACCAGCCCGGGCACCTCAATGCCTCGATGAGCGAGACCAGGGAGTGTGACGGCGTGTACCTGGCCATCGGCTGCAAGTTCTCCAAGGACCGGTATCTGCCCGTGGGACCGCTGCACCCGGAGAACGAGGTGCTCATCGACATCTCCGGCGAGAAGATGGTGACCCTGCACGAGGCGCCGGTCTACCCCGAGCCGCACGACTTCATCATCGTCAAGCGCGACGCCGTCAAGACCACGCAGGTCCGCAACATCGATGACTTCCCGCTCGCGACCAAGGACATGGGCGGCTCGCGCATCGAGCGCGACGGCAGCAAGGTCACCGTGCACCTCACGGCGATCGCGCCGGCCTTCGGACTGCCGGAGATCCGCGTCAGGCAGGGCGACGAGGTCACCCTCATCGTCACCAACCTCGACAAGGTGGAGGACCTGAGCCACGGCTTCGCGATCCCGAAATACAACATCAACTTCATCGTCAACCCGCAGGAGGCGAAGTCGGTGACCTTCATCGCCGAGAAGCCGGGGGTCTACTGGGCGTACTGCACGCACTTCTGCCACGCCCTGCACCTGGAGATGCGCTCGCGGCTGGTGGTGGAGCGCTCCGCGTAACGGGCGGGCCCCGGCGGACGGACAGCGACTGTCCGCCGGGGCCTTTCCCCCTTATCCTGCCGTGATGATCGAACGCGCCCTCTGCAGTGCGCGCGGCGGCGCGCCGGGACGCCTGCTCGTCGCCGCGCTGCTCGCCCTGCTGCCGTGCATGCTGCCGGCCGCCGCACGCGCCGCGGCGTACGAGGCGCCGCTGCCGGCGAAGCTGTCCACCGACCCGGACCTCTGCGCCTACCTGCCCTGCAAGGAGGTGCTGCCGGGTGCCGAGACGTTCTCGCTGCGCAAGGGGCGACCGGCATACGTGGAGGCGTATGGCCGCACCGCGGACCACGAGGGGAGGGACGGCAACGATCGGGACGAGAGCTCCGCAGCGGAGGACGATCACGACGGCGAGGGGGTGAAGGAGGAGACGAGGCCGGCGCACGAGGGGAGCTCCGACGGGCGCCGCCTGATCGGATACGTATTCCTCTCCACCGATATCGTCGACATACCCGCCTACTCGGGCAAGCCGGTGGTGACGCTCATCGGGATGGACACCGCCGGGATCATCACCGGCGTGAAGATCCTCAGGCACAGCGAACCGATCCTCCTGGTGGGCATACCCGAGGAGGAGCTCACCAGGTTCACCAGGCAGTACGTCGGCAAGTTCGTCGGGGACAAGATCGAGGTCGGCAGCGTGAAGCCCGGGGAGGGCGCGATCGGCGTCGACGCCATCAGCGGCGCGACCGTCACCGTCATCGCCGAGAACCAGGTCATCCTGCGCAGCGGCTACGAGATCGCCAAGCAGGTCGGCATCATCCAGGCCAGGGTGCGCCCGCAGCCGGTGTTCGCGGCGCGCGATCCGCCCGCCACCTGGGCGGAGATGCTGAAGGAAGGCAGCGTTCAGCGCCTGACGGTGCAGGCCGCGGATCTGGGGCTGGCGAAGAGCGACCAGCCCTACATCGACATGTATTTCGGCTATCTCAACGCCCCGCCCGCCGGTCGCGCCGTCCTCGGAGAGGAGAACTACCGGCGGCTGATGGCGGAGCTGACGCCGACCGAGCACGCCATCTTCATCATTGCCAACGGCACGGGCTCGTTCAAGGGCTCGGGGTTCGTGCGCGGCGGCATCTTCGACCGCATACAGGTGGCGCAGGAGTTGGACACCTTCACCTTCCGCGATCTCGACTACCGGAATCTCTACTCGGTGAAGGTGCGGGGCGCGCCGCGCTTCACCGAATCCGGCATCTTCATCATCCGGCGCGAGGGCTTCTCGCCCGCCTATCCCTGGAGCCTGGTGTTCCTGGCCAACCGCGTCGACCCGCAGACCGGCGAGCGTTCCTTCGCGAACTTCTCGGCCGAGTACTGGCTGCCCGCCAGTTACATGGAGGGCGGCCGGCCGGAATACAGGCGCCCCGAACCGCCATGGCTGAAGGCCTGGAAGGCCCGCGCCTGGGAGCTCGGCGGCTTCGCGCTCATCCTGCTGCTCACGGCGCTGATGTACGCCAACCGCGACAAGCTGGTGCGGGCCAGCCGGCGCCGCGACAAGACGCCGCTGGAGGGTCCGAAATACCTCATCTGGACCGTCAGCGTCCTGCTGCTCGGCGTCTACGCCATGGCGCAGCCCTCGATCACGCAGGTCCTCACCTGGTTCCACTCCATCGTCTACGAATGGCGGTGGGAGCTGTTCCTCTCGGACCCCTTCATCTTCATCTTCTGGTGGTTCATCATCGTCACCGTCTTCATCTGGGGGCGCGGCCTGTTCTGCGGGTGGCTGTGTCCCTATGGGGCGGGCAGCGAGATACTCCACAAGATCGCCGGCCACGCCGGGCTGAAGAAATACCAGTTCAGCCTGCCGAAGCGCTGGCACGATCGGCTCAAGTGGACCAAGTACCTCATCTTCGCGGGCCTGCTCGGGCTGTCCTTCTACTCCATGCCGCTGGCCGAGCGCTACGCGGAGGTGGAGCCGTTCAAGACCACCTTCCTGGTCGGCGTGTGGAACCGCTCCTGGCCGTTCGTCGCCTATTGGCTGGTCCTCGCCTTCCTCTCGCTGTTCATCGAGCGGCCATTCTGCAAGTATCTCTGCCCGCTCGGGGCGGCGCTCGCAGTGCCCTCCACGTTCCGGTTCTTCGGCCTGAGGCGCAAGTCGGAGTGCACGACCTGCGCCGCCTGCGCCAAGGGCTGCACCCAGCTCGCCATCGACAGGAAGGGCCGCATCGATCAGCGCGAATGCCTGCTGTGCCTGGACTGCATGGTCCTGTATTACGACGCGCACAGCTGCCCGCCCCTGGTGAAGGAACGCAAGGCCCGTGAGAAGCAGGGCCTGCCGCTCACCCGCATCAACCCCGAGGGCTATTTCGAGCCACTGCCGTCCGCGCCGCGCCCCGCCCCGGCCATGGTGTTCGCGCCCGGGGGCGTGCGGCCCGCTGCCGCGCCCTCCGGGCGCCTGAGCGAGGAACTGTGGTTCCATCTCTTCCCGTGGACCGCGGACTTCGCACGGGAGATCTTCGCCATTCGCGCGATTGCGGCGTTCCTCGCCGTGGCCGTGACGACCGCCTGGATCCTGAGCGCGACACAGCAGATCGGCCCGGCGGTCATGCTGGCGTGGTGGATCGGATGGAGCGTCTACGAGATCATGACCCGGATGCACTACAAGCCGCTGGTGAAAGATGGCCCCTGGTGGGGCCGCAACTACCGGCCCGGCACGTGGATGGACGTCACGTTCTACGTGGCCACCAAGAATCTCCTCATCGCCGCAGGGCTGTTCCTCGCGCTGCAGGCCACCGGTGCGTTCGATATACTGTCGACCCTTCCCTGGCTGAAATGATGGCGCGGCGACGACTCGCCTTGCTCGGGCTGCTGCCGCTCATCAGTCCCGCCGCCGACGGGCGCGATTGGCGCGTGCAGCCCGGCGCGGCGCTCGAACAGGTGGTGGCCGACGCGGCGCCCGGGGACACGATCCTCATCGAGCGCGGCCACTACGCGGCGCATCTCCGCATCGGGAAGCCGCTGACCCTGCGCGGCGTGAACCGGCCGACGCTCACCGCGGGAGGCCGGGGCGACGTCATCCGCATCCTCGGCCCCGACGTGCTGGTCGAGGGCCTGATCATCCGCGACAGCGGCTCCGACCTGAACCATGCCGACGCCGGCGTGTACATCGGCAAGAACGGCACGCGCGCCAGGGTGCGCAACTGCTACCTGAGCTACAACCTCTTCGGCATCCGCGTCGAGGGCGCCGGGGACATCGAGGTCGCCGGCAACGTCGTCACCGGCAAGCGCGACCTGCAGTCGGCGCAGCGCGGCAACGGCATCCAGATCTACAACACCCGCGGCGCGCGCATCCTCGACAACCACATCAGCTTCGTGCGCGACGGCATCTACGTCGACGTCTCCGACAACGCGGTGTTCCGCGGCAACCGCATCCACCACGTGCGCTACGGCACGCACTACATGAACTCGCACCACAACCTCTGGGAGGGCAACTGGTCCTACCTCAACCGCGGCGGGCTGGCGCTCATGGAGGTGCGCGACCAGACCGTGCGCAACAATGTCACCTGGGGCAACACCGACCACGGCATCATGCTGCGGACGATCCAGGATTCCGTCATCGAGGGAAATATCGTCATCGGCAACGGCAAGGGCTTCTTCGTCTACGACGCGGAGTACAACATCCTGCGCAACAACCTGGTCGCGGAGAACCGCACCGGCGTGCATCTCTGGGCGGGCTCCTACCGCAACCAGGTGGACGACAACGACTTCATCGGCAACGAGGAACAGATCCGATACGTGGCCACGCGCGATGAGCGCTGGGGGATCGAAGGCGGCAACTACTGGAGCAACTACAGCGGCTGGGACCGTGACGGCGACGGCCGGGGCGACGTGCGGTACACCGCCAACGACATCGTCGATCGGCTCGTCTGGCGCTATCCTTACGTCCAGTTGCTGCTGCACAGCCCGGCTGTCTTTTCGCTGCGGCTGATCGCTCAGCAGTTCCCGCTGCTGCGCGCGCCAAGCATCGTCGACGAGCGGCCGCGCATGCGGCCGTTGCACGCGGACTGGAGGAAGTGGATTGAGCGCATCGGTCATTGACGTCCGGGGCGTGCACAAACGCTACGGCGAGGTGTTCGCCGTCGAGGACGTCAGCTTCGGCGTATCCGCCGGCCGGCTCTACGGTCTCATCGGCCACAATGGCGCCGGCAAGAGCACGCTCATCAGGCTGATGCTCGGCCTGCTCGCGCCCGACGCCGGCTCGATAAGGATACTGGGCGAATCGGTGCTGGGGCCGCGCTTTCGCGAGGTGCGCCGGCGGATCGGCTATCTGCCGGAGAACGTGAGCCTCTACGACAATCTGACCGGGTCCGAGACGCTGCGCTTCTACGCCGACATGAAGTCCGTCGACCCGCGCGCGTGCGCCCCGCTGCTGGAGCGGCTGCAGCTGACTCACGCTGCGCATCGCCCGGTGCGCACCTATTCCAAGGGGATGCGGCAGCGGCTCGGGTTCGCCCAGGCGCTGCTCGGCGATCCGCGCGTGCTGTTCCTGGACGAACCCACCAGCGGCCTGGACCCCGAAGGCATCCGCGAGTTCTACCGCATGCTCCAGAATTTGAAGCAGCAGGGCGTCACCGTGCTGCTCTCCTCGCACAACCTCGCCCAGCTCCAGGATCGCGTCGACGGCCTTGCCCTCATCCGCGGCGGCCGGCTGCAGGCCGCCGGGACCATCCATGAGCTGCGCGAGGCGCTGAACCTGCCGGTGAGGATCCACGCGGCCTGGCATTCACGCATCGACGGCAGCCCCAAGGACCTCCTGGGCGGATTCCCCGGCTGCACGATCGACATGAGCCGGGATGGCGAGTGCACGATCAGCTGCCCGCAGCGGGACAAGGTCGGCGTGCTCTCCGCATTGCTGGCCGCGGATCACGCGCCGGGCGATCTGAGGGTGCAGGAGCCCTCGCTGGAGGACGTCTTCCTCGGCTACTCCACCGCACCGGAGGAGAACGACAATGCGCCGGTTTGATCCGCGGGTGATACTGGTGCTGGCGCGCAAGGAGTTCCGGGATCGCCTGCGCAACAGATGGGTGATCGCGGTCGCGGGCATCTTCACGGTGTTCGCGCTGGTCATCGCCTATTTCGGCGCCGCGCAGGCCGGCGCCGTGGGCTTCCACGGCATGGACGTCACCATCACCAGCCTCGTGAGCCTGGTCATCTACCTGGTGCCGCTCATCGCGCTGATGCTCGGCTACGACGCGGTCGTCGGGGAGCGCGAGCGCGGCTCCCTCGATCTGCTGCTCTCGCAACCCATCTCGCGCCTGGAACTGCTGCTCGGGAAGTATCTCGGCCTGGCCGCGGCGCTCGCAATCTCCACCGTGGCCGGATTCGGCCTGGTGGGCATCGTGCTGTCCCATGGCGTCGGCCTGCCGGCGCTCGCGCGCTACGGCGGTTTCGTGCTCAGCACGCTGGCCCTCGGCTGCGCATTCCTGAGCCTGGCCGTGCTGCTGTCCGTAAAGGCCGCCGACCGCGTGACCGCGAGCGGCATGGCGATCGCCTCGTGGTTCCTGCTGGTGCTGGTCTACGATCTGGTCCTGCTGGGGCTGATGGTGGTCGCCTCGGGTCAGCGCTACGCGGACGTGTTTCCCGCGCTGCTGCTGCTGAATCCCGCCGACGTCTTCCGCATCCTCAACGTCTACGCGATGGAAGAGATGCGCGCGCTGTTCGGTCTGGCCACCGCGGTGCCGGGCACGCTGGCGAGCCCGTGGGTGCTGGGCACGGTGATGCTCGCCTGGATCGTCGTCCCGCTCGCGCTCGCCTATCGATCGTTTCGGACACCCTAGGAGATGCCATGACCTTCAGGACCGCCGCGCTCCGCCCGCTTCGCGCGTTTTCGCTGGCGCTCATGCTGGCGCTTGCCGCCTGCGGCGAGGCGCCACCGTCCCCGAAACCGGTCGAGGCCGGCGATGAGACGGCCTGTGCGCTGGACGGCATGCTGTTGCGCGACTATCCGGGGCCGAAGGCGCAGTTGCAGTACGCGGAGAGCGAGCCGGAGTTCTACTGCGATACGGTCGAGATGTTCTCCATGCTGTTGAGGCCCGAGCAAGCCCGGCGCGTCGTCGCCGCCTACACCCAGGACATGGCCAGGGCGGACTGGAACGAGCCTCGAGGGCAATGGATCGATGCGCTCCGGGCGTTCTATGTCCGGGGCAGCGGCATGATGGGTTCCATGGGCCCCACCTTCGCGGCCTTCAGCCGCCGCGAGGACGCCGAGGCCTTCGCGCAGAAGCACGGCGGCAAGGTGCTGCGGTTCGAGGAGGTCACGCCCGAGATGGCGGATCTGCGCGGCGGCGCGCATCACGACGAGCGGATGTAGCGGCATCCGGCGGCCGGCGATCGCGACGGGATCCGGGCCCGCACCGGGTGCGGAGCTCGAGACGATCATGATGGAGAAGCCGGAATTTGGAGAAGCTGGAACGCCGGGAGGCGCTCGAAGCGCGGAGGCGCGGCACCCGGGCATACGCCACGGTGGCCCACACGATCCTTCGCGGACCACAACGCACCCCGGCCACAAGCCTCGTGGTCGTCCCGCCGCCGTGGCGGAAACCCCCTAGACCACGGCGACGAGCGCCTGCAGCATCACGAACAGCACGGGGGTCGCGACGAGATCGTCACTCGCGTTGACCACGACCATCCCGGTCTGCGGGCTCGCGGCCACTGTCAGGATGCCGGTCAGGCCCGTGCGCCTCCACTGCCGCACACGGCCCCACAGCCTGCGCCACCGCCCGGACGAGAGCATCTTTGCGACAAGCGTGCCGAACACGCCGCCCGGAAGCAGGCATGCATCGCGGCGCACGTCGAACACCGCACCGCCTGCCTGCTGTTTGTACTCCACGCTGCCGGTACCCATGTCGATCGTGCGCACGCCGCGCTCGACGCCGTCCTGGGTATAGGCCATCCAGAGCATCCAGCCGAGCCCGTACTTCGCGTAATCATCGTCATACTGTCCGGCGTAGAGGTGGCGAACCGTGCCGAGGGTGATCACGACGTCGAACGCAACGGGCTTCTGCCCGAGATACACCACCCAGAAGTCGATGTCACGGCGCGCCGAGGGATCCCGATCGCAGATGTGCCGCCAGAAATTCAGCTGCTCGTCCGTGTCGAATCGCAGGCGGCCGTCCGGAGCCGACGCGAGCCAGGAACGCGACTCCACGAGCCGGCATTCCTCGAGGACCCCGCGCAGCCGCTCACCGGTCGGATTGGTGTAGCGCCCGATGCGCATCCCCTCCTCCCGTTCCAGCCGCCGCTGCCGCGAGGCGATGCGGCTCAGGCTCCTGGAGGCCCGCGTCCGCTCCTGCAACTGCGCCACGGTCGTGGGCACGTTCGCGACGTACACCGCGGCGGGCGTCACGAAGGAGGCCAGCCGCCCGGTCAGCCGCTGGATATGTTCCATCAGCAGGGCGACCTCCGGGAAGCTCGTGTCGATCGGCCCCAGCCGAACCGCCTGCAGCCAGCCGTGCATCGACACCAGCTGACGCGCGAAGCCCTCGGCCACCTCGGCCGCCAGTCGCCGGTGACACACGAATCCGCGCAGTGGTTCGTAGGGTCCCGCCAGCATCCACACGCGCAGGAGGCCATAGCGCCTGCATGCCAGTGGCAGGATGCCCACGAGCTCGCCGTCGCAGTCGTGCGCGAGCAGCAGCCGGGTCTCCCCGGACCAGCGTCCGCCGCGGGCGTCGTACCGCAGCCACGCGCTGAAATATTCGAAGCTGAAGAGTTGCTGGTGATCCGGCGCCGCCGCGAGGCACTGCTGCCAGGGATCACGGATGTCCGGCAGTGCGCCGTTGCGCCCCTCCAGTACCGCCACCGTCACCCCGCCGCTCGTGCTGGTCGTCGGCGTCCCCCGATTCGTGTCCGTGGCGCGCGCCGCGCCCGATGCCTCGGGCAGATAATACAGTCCGTTCACTTCGGTGCTCATCAGGATCATCCCTTCGTTGGCGCTGTTCACCGCTGCAGTTCCGCGGCCCGGCGACGGGGCCGGACCCGGATGCCTGTCACGCGATGCCATGCATGGAGGCAAGATCCGCACCCACATCGGGGTATCGAGTGAACTGCATCACAGCTTCGCGGCCATCGCAGGGCATGCCCGCGACCTGGCAGGGGCAGGCCGACAGTAATGTTCCGAAACGGCAGGCACGTGAAGGAAAATTCGAAGAGCCGGACAGCCTGCGGCTGCGGTCGGATCCGCGCGGGTGGGCGTCGAACACTGTTGACGCTGAGCGTGTCGCAGTGCAGCGACAGAAGGCGTCCGGCCGGCGGGCATCATCGGCAGACGCGGAAAGGCCCGGTTTCCGCCATCGACACACTCCCCCGGCGGGGCCGGCGCCGGTGTCCGGGCCGATGGGCGATCACGGCGAGCACATGACGGCGCGCCGATCCCGCTAGGCGTCCCCGCAGATCGCGTAGGCCTCGATCTCCACACGCTGCCACGGGCGCAGGGCGGAGGTGATCTGCACCAGCGTGCTGGCCGGGCGTATCGCTCCGAAGGTCTCCAGGTGCGCCTTCGCCACCAGCTCGGCATCCTTGATGTCCATGATGTAGACCACGGTGCGCACCACGTCGTTGAAGGTCGCGCCGGCCTCGGTGAGCGCGCGGCCGATGATCTCCAGCGCCGCGCGCGCCTGCACGTAGGCGTCGTTGTTCTCGTTGCCCGGCGGCGCACAGGTCCCCGAGACGTGGACATGGCTGCCCACCCGCACGGCGCGGGAATAGCCGAAGATCGATTCGTAGGCTCCGCCCGAGGAGATGTTCCTTCTGATGCCGCTCATCGCCGCCCTCCGCCTCTCGTTACGGTCATCGTAGTGTATCCATATCCGATGGGGAAAGGGCGCATTCGGTGCTGGCGCGGGTGCGCCGGGCGCGGCCGGCTGCAACGGCCCCCACTGCGTGCAGGGCAGGCGGCGTATCCCGGCACGGGCGGACTCCCGGCAGCTCGGCACCGCGCCCGGCGCACCCGCGCCAGGGGAGACCCCAGCGGCGCCTGCCCCGTGATTCAGGGCCCCATTGCGTCGCGTATCCGGTGCCAGGTCTCGACCACCGGCACGGCGAACGGCGTCAACCAATGGAAGGGGTGGGTGCGGAACTCGAGATCGTCGAAGGCCGTCCGGCCCGCGGGATCGCCCAACACCTTCAGCGCCACCTTGTGGCCGAAGTACGTGGAGCGGGAAACGCCCGTGCCGCAATAACCGAGTGCATGGTGGATGCCGTCGTGGCTTCCGATGTGCGGCATCGTGTCGTGGGTGTAGGCGATGTTGCCGCTCCAGCAGTGCGTGACACGTATGTCCGAGAGGTCCGGGAACACCGCGACCATGTCCCTGCGCAGATGCTCGAAGGCGGCGCTCGAGGCCTGCGGGGCCATCCGTCCGACGCGCCCGCCCCACAGCATCCTGCGCCCGTCGGGGGACGGCCGGAAATAGTGAAACACCCGCGCGCTGTTGCCGTACACCCTGCCCCTGGGCATCAGCCGCGCGATGCGCTCGGGCGACAGCTCCTCCGTGGCGATGATCGCCGAGCCGATCGGTATCACGCGCCGGCGCACCCACGGCAGCGCGTTGGTCGTATAGCCATTGGTGGCGATGACGACGTCGCGCGCCTCGATCGCGCCGCGTGAGGTATGCACGCGCATCCGCCCGCCCTCGCGCGCCATCCCCGCGACCGGCGTGAACGGGAGCAGCACCGCGCCGGCGCCGCGCGCGCGTTCGGCCAGTCCCTTGTGATAGAGGCCGGGATGCAGCGCGGCGTCGTTGGGCAGCACCGAGCCGCCGAAGTAGCGATCCGATCCGATCTCGCTGTCTTGCTCGTTCCTCGGCACCATGAAGAACTCGACCGCCGCGAATCGCTTCAGATCCTCCATGCCGCGCGCCATGGACTCGTAGTGCTCGGGATGCATGCAGCCGCGAAATCGCCCCACGCGACGAAACTCGCAGGCGATCTGCTCGCGCTCGATGAGATCGGCGATGTAACGCAGCATGGCGGTGCCCTCGTTGACCAGTGCGCGCGCCCTGTCCTCGCCGTGGAGTTCGACGAGCTGGCGCACCGTGAACTTCTGGTTGCCGCTGCCGACCTGCCCGCCGTTGCGCGTGCTTGCGCCGTGCCCGAGTGCCTGCGCCTCCAGCACCGCGACGCTGCGGCCCGCGCGCGCGAGCGTGAGCGCGGCCGAGAGCCCCGTATATCCCGAACCGATCACCGCCACGTCGATCGAGCGCGGCAACGGCGGCGGCTCGCCGGCCTCCGGCGCCGCCGCCTCCCACCACCACGGCGTGAATCTCACCTGTCTGTCGGACATGGTACTCCCCCGAGATCCGCCATCCTGCCGCTGCCGGCCCCCACATGGACTTCGGCGCCCCAGGTAAGGTATTGCGCACACGGCGTCGCCGGGTAGGCCACCACCGCTCGCACTGTCGCGCCCGCGCAGCCGCCGAAGCAACCGCCGAATACGGTAGGCCATCTCACGGGACGGCGCCACTGTCGCGGCCTGCGGGAACCGCGGCGTGCGGTCCCATCCTCATTCGGGTGTGACGCTCCCGCTACGCCGCGGGAGGTGGAACAGTCCCGCGCTGGCGCTGCTGCAGGTACGCCACGATTGCCTCGATCGTGGTCAGATGCGGATAGTCGCTCTCGGGGATGTCGATACCGAGCCGCTCGTGCAGGGCCAGGACGAAATGCAGGAAATCCATGGAGTCCAGATCGATCTGGTCGCGCAGGGGCAGATCCCCGCGCACCTCCTCTGGGGTGGCCTCCGGGGCAATGGGCCGCAGGGCCGCGAACAGCGCCTGCCGCAAGGAGTCCGCATCCATCTCGGTCATGATCAAAGGCTCTCCGGGTGCTGCAGCAGTTCGCGCACCGTGGCGAGGAACAGCGCGCCATCGTGGCCGTCGCTCGCCCGATGATCGGCCGACAGGCTCGCCGTCACCGTCGGCGCGGGTCTCACCTCACCCTGGACGACTATCGGACGATCGCGGACCTGTCCGAATCCCACCAGCGCCACCTGCGGCGGATAGATGACGCCGAAGACCGAATCCACGCTCTGCTCGCCGAGATTGGTCACCGTCAGCGTCGGATCGGACATCTCGGAGCTGCGCAGCGAGCCGGCGCGGGCGCGCGTGACGAGGTCCGACATCCCGCGCATCAGCCCAGCGAGGCTCAACCGGTCGACGTCGTGGATCGCCGGCGCGATGAGGCCGCCACCGCGCAGCGAGATCGCCACGCCGAGGTGCACGGCCGCGCTTGGACGAAACTGGCCGTCGAGAAAGAAACCGTTGACCGCCGGATGCTTGCGCGCGGCCAGGGCCACGGCCTTGAGGTAAAGACAGGCGACGAGCAGACGCTCGGTCACGGGGCGGCGTTCGTTCTCCCGGCGCAGCCAGTCGAGCGCCGAGGCGAGATTGATCTCCTCGGCGAGGTAGTAGTGCGGGATCTCGCGCTTCGAGCGCGCCATGGCCATGGCGATGGTCTGTCGCAATGCCCGGGCGCGATCGGCGGGCGCGGGAGTCTTCGCCGCCGCGCCGCGCTCGACATCGGCGATGGTCACCGCGCCCTGCGGACCGGCGCCCTGCACGGCGTCGATGTCAACGCCCAACTCCTGCGCGCGCTTGCGGGCTGCAGGAGACACGCGCCGCTCCGTGGTCGCCGCCACCGCCGGCGCAGCAGCCGCGGCGGCCGCGGCCGCGATGCGCGCCCTGGCACTGGCGAGCTGCTCGGGGGTATCGCCGGGTTCGCGCAATACGGCCAGGGTCGTGCCGACGGCCACGGTCGCGCCCGGCTCGACGAGCAGCTCGTGCACAATGCCCTCCTGCCAGGACTCCACGTCGACGGCGGCCTTGGTGGTGTCGACCACGCCGACGACCTGGCCCTTGGTCACCGCCTCGCCGGGCCGCACGCGCCACTCGAGCAGGGTGCCCTTCTCCATGTCCGCGCCCAGCGACGGCAGCTTGAACTCAATCATGGCCGCTCACGATCTCCTTCACCGCCGCCACGATGTCCGGCACCTGCGGCAGCACCGCGTCCTCCAGGTGCTTGGGATATGGTACCGGCACCTCCTCGCTGCAGACGCGCAGCACCGGGGCATCCAGGCTGTAGAAGATGCTCTCGGCGATGCGCGCGCTCACCTCGGCCGAGAGGCTGCCGCTGCGCCAGCCCTCGTCGATGATCACCGCCCGGTGCGTCCTGCGCACCGATTCGAACACGGTCTCCGCGTCCAGTGGCCGCAGCACCCGCAGATCGATCACCTCCGCCTCGATGCCCTCGCCTGCAAGCCGCTCGGCCGCCAGCAGCGCCTTGCCGAGCGAGCCGCCGTAGGTGACGAGGCTCACGTCCCTGCCGGCGCGGTGCACGCGGGCGCGGCGGATGTCGGTCGCCTGCCAGGCATCCGACAGTGCGCCCTCGGTGTTGTAGAGCTGCACGTGCTCGAAGATCAGCACCGGGTCAGGATCGGCGAGCGCCGGCGCCAGCATGCCGCGCGCATCGTCGATCGTGGCCGGGGCGAGGATCCGCAGACCCGGGATGTGCGCATACCAGCCCTCCAGGCTGTGGGAATGCTGTGCGGCGAGCTGCCGGCCGGCGCCGGTGGCCATGCGGATCACCAGCGGCACGCTGAACTGGCCGCCCGACATGTGCCGCAGCGTGGCGGCGTTGTTGATGATCTGATCGAGCGCGAGCAGGCTGAAGTTCACGGTCATGATCTCCACGATCGGCCGCATGCCCCCGAGGGCCGCGCCGATGCCCGCGCCGACGAACGCCAGCTCGGAGAGCGGCGTGTCGCGGACCCGATCCGGACCGAACTCCTCCAGCAGGCCCTTGCTCACGGCGTAAGTCCCGCCGTAGCGGCCGACGTCCTCGCCCATGAGGAACACGCGCGGATCCCGCTGCATGGCCTCGCGCAGTGCCTGGCGCAGCGCCTCGCGATACGAGATCGTGGCGCCGGCGCTCACGATGAGACCGCCCCGACCTCGCTCGCCAGGCTCTCGAGCGGCTCCCACTCCGCCGCCTCGGCGAAGTCCACCGCCGCCTGCACCTCGCGGGTCACCTCGGCGTCGAGCGCCTGGAACTCCTCCTCGCTCAACAGCCCCTGGCCCTTCAGCCTGTCGGTGAAGGTGTGCAGCGGTCCGCGCTTCTTCCACTCCTCGACCTCGGCCTTGTCGCGGTACAACTCGGGGTCGAACATCGAGTGGGCGCGGAAACGATAGGTCTGCATCTCGAGGAAGTACGGACCGATGCCCGAGCGCACGTGCTCGGCGACGGAATGCGCCGCCTCGCTCACGGCGATGACATCCATGCCGTCCACCCTGCGCGCCGGGATGCGGTAGCTGGCCGCCTTCGCGCACAGGTCGACCTGCGACTGCGAGCGGCCGAGCGCCGTGCCCATCGCATAGAGGTTGTTCTCGCAACAGAACAGCACCGGCAGATTCCACAGCGCGGCGAGATTCATCGACTCGTGGAAGGCGCCCTCGGCGATCGCGCCCTCGCCGAAGAAGCAGCAGGTCACGCGCGCCAGCCCCTGCATCCTGTCGGCGAGCGCCAGCCCGACGGCCAGCGGCAGGCCGCCGCCGACGATGGCGTTGCCGCCGTAGAAGCGTGTCGCGGCGTCGAACAGGTGCATGGACCCGCCGCGGCCGCGGCAGCAGCCGGTGCGCTTGCCGTACATCTCGGCCATCAGGACGTCGGCGGGAATGCCGCGTACCAGCGCGTGGCCGTGCTCGCGGTAGGTTGCGATGACGGCATCCTCGGGCTTGAGCGCGCCGATGACGCCGGCGGCCACCGCCTCCTCGCCGATGTACAGATGCAGGAAGCCGCGGATCCTGCCGGCGCCGTAGAGTTCCGCGCACTTCTCCTCGAAGCGGCGTATCCGCAGCATCTGTCGCAGCAGCTCGAACGCCACGGCGCGATCGCAGGGCACGGGGTAGACGCCGGTGTGGCTCACGCCGAGGCCTCCAGCGTGGAGGTATCGCCCTCCGGCAGGCCAAGCTCGCGCGCCTTCAGCAGCCGCCGCATGATCTTGCCGCTGCGCGTGCGCGGCAGCGTGGCGAGGAAGTCGATCTCCTTGGGCGCCACGGCGGCGCCCAGGCGCTTGCGCGCGAACCCTAGCAGCGTGAGTTTCAGCTCCTCGCTGGGCTCGTGACCGGCGTGCAGCGAGACGAACGCCTTGACGGTCTCGCCGCTGACCGGATCGGGCTTGCCGATGACCCCGGCCTCGGCGACGGCCGGGTGCTCCATCAGCGCGCTCTCCACCTCGAACGGGCCGATGAGGTGGCCGGCGGACTTGATCACGTCGTCGGCCCTGCCGACGAACCAGTAGTAGCCGTCCCGGTCGCGCTTCGCGAGGTCGCCCGTCAGGTACAGATCGCCGAGGAAGCACTTGCGATAGCGCTCCTCCTGGTGCAGGTAACCGCGGAACATCGACGGCCAGCCCGCTTTCAGCGCCAGTTCCCCCTCCACATTGCTTTCATCGACGACCGCAATACCGCCGGCGGCATCGCGATGCACGATGCAGGCCTGCACGCCGGGCAGCGGCCGGCCCATCGAGCCGGGCTTGATGTCCATGTCCGGGGTGTTCGCGATCATGATCCCGCCGGTCTCGGTCTGCCACCAGTTGTCGTGGATGGGCATGCCGAAGGCCTCCTGTCCCCACCACACCGCCTCGGGGTTCAGGGGCTCGCCGACGCTGGCGATGAACCGCAGCGCCGGGTAGCGGCGCGCGCGGGCCAGCTCCACGCCGGCCTTCATGAGCATGCGGATCGCCGTCGGCGCCGTGTACCACACGCTCACGGCCTGCGTGGCGAGGATCTCGTACCAGCGCTGGGCGTCGAAATCGGCCTCGTCGATGATGCTGGTCACCCCGTGCAGGAGCGGCGCGATGATCCCGTAGGAGGTGCCCGTCACCCAGCCCGGGTCGGCCGTGCACCAGAAGACGTCCTCGGCGTGCAGGTCCAGCGCGTACTTGCCGGTCATGTAGTGCATGAGCGCGGCGCCATGCACGTGCAAGGCCCCTTTCGGCGTTCCGGTCGTGCCGCTGGTGAAGTGCAGCAGCGCCGGATCCTCCTCGACGGTGCGCTCGATCTCGAACTCCTCGCCTGCGCCGGCCAGGAGAGCATCGAAGCCCAGCGTCCCCTCGATGGCGCCAGTGCCCTGGCCGGTGCCGATCAGCACGACGTGTTGCAGCGTCGGCACGCCGGCGGCGATCGAGGCGACCTTTTTCCGGTACAAGCCCTCCGTGGTGACGAGGACCTTCGCGTCGCCGAGCGTCAAGCGTGTGCGGATCGGCTCCGGGCCGAAGGCCGAGAACAGGGGCGACAGCACGCTGCCGTTCTTCAGCGTGCCCAGTGCAGTGAAGTACAGCTCGGGGACCCGCTCGGAAAGGACGAAGACGCGATCGCCCTTGCCGATTCCGAGTCCGCGCAGGGCGTTGGCGAAGCGGTTGCTGGCGCGCGAGAGCTCCGCGTAGGTGATGTCGCGCCTGCCGCCGGTTCGGCCGAGCCAGCGCAATGCCACGCGCTCGCGGCGCGCGCCGCGGGCGTGACGCTCAACGGTCTCCCACGCGATGTTGATGCCGCCGCCGGGCAGCCCGTCGAGCTCCGCGCGCATCGCCGGCCAGGAGAAAGATCGGCGCTCGGCGTCACGCAGGTTCGGCACGACGCGCTGATCGGCCGGGGTCTTGGCGATGACGGCGGGTCGAACCGCGGCAACGTTCATGCAACACCGGCTGTCAATGTATCTCCCACGCGCAGCCCGCCTCCCGGCGCGTCGGCGCCGCGCCCTCTCGCGGACGCGCTGGGCGCCACGAGCCCGACGGAATCAGCCGTCCGCCCCTGCCCGCGCCCCCGCTCAACGCCGTCTTTCCTCCCGCAGGGCGCGCGTCGGCGATGCATCGACGGGGACCGTGACCCGGCCGCGAGGCCGGCTGCCCACTCCTAGGACGCCTTGCGCAATGTAACGGCTTCGCCGCGTACGGTGGCGGCGGCCAGCATTGCATCCACCTCTTTCTCCGCCTCCAGCCAGTCGTCGAGCTCATGCCCGCTGCCGAATCCGCGCAGCTCGGCGATCTGATAGGCCGTCCGGGCGATGAGCTGCTCGCGTTCTCCGGCGCCCAGCGTCGCCGCGCCGCCCGGCAGGTCACGCGCGGTAACGGATGCTGCGCCTTCCATGGGAATGACCGCATTCTCCGCGGCCTGCGTGGCCGCGGGTTTCACCTCGTTGGCCCGTTGGGTCATGGCGATGCCCTCCATCTGATGGTGATCGGGGCGTAACAAGACACTTATTGGCCAGTTTCGTCGCCACCACATTGATTGCCATCAAACAGTCCTCGATCTCGGCCGCAACGCAAAAGCCGCCCCGATTTTGCTGCACCGCACCGCGCACTCCACGTTGATCCTCAATGAATCCGCGTTCAGTTCAGGCTCTCCCTGACATCCACGAGGACCTGGTCGAAGGCACCGATCCGGATCAGACCGAGCCGCGGGGACTCGAGGTCGAAAATGACGTACACCGTAATCGCCACCACCGCCGCGAAGGCGAGCATATGAAGCCACTCGCGCGTCCTGCCCCCACCCATCGCGTAGCCTGCCGCGAGCGCGCTGGCCAGCGCCGGCCCGATCAGCACCGCGAATATGACCGCAGGCGGATGCATTTTGAGCGCCATGGTCCGGGTCGTGGTGATGTCGATCATCTGGTTCAGCGCCGCCAAGAGCAGCATCGCGGCGGCCGGCGGCGCCCCCTCCAGCTGCCCGGCGATGACGGCCTGAATTGGAAGTGGCTCAACGTGCCCGGGTGATGGCCCGTTCGCGATCCAAGACGGATATGCACGGGCGTCGGCTTTCGAAAGGTGTCTCGCCGCGTCGGCGTCTCCCACATCTCTTGACGGAGATCGCGGCGTTAGCGCGCGGAGCCCGGTTCGAACGCCAACCCACTCTCCGCGAGATCGCCCTACTTCTCGCTCTGCAGCCGTCGCGAGCCTTCGAGGAGCGGGTGCCAGCCGAACACCAGCGTTGCCATGAAGCCGTCCATGCTCAGGTCATCGGGGTCGTCGTCGTTGATGGTCGACTTGTAGCCGACGGTAAGATTCAGGTTGTCGTTGATGACATACCCGAGCGTGAGCCCGACGCCGAGGTTGTCGACCTTCTCCCCCTCGACGCCATTGACGGTCGCCTCGCCTCCGGTGAACCAGGTGAGGTCCAGCGAACCCCACAGGTGCTCGGTGAGGTCGCGCGACAGGTGTGCGTCCAGCTGGAATACCGGATCGGTCTCCATGGTCTGCCCGACATAGTCGTCGTTGTCGCCGAAGATCCACACGGCGGGCAGGACTTCCAGGGTCGTGCGCCGGCCCGGCACCCACGGGCCGAGCTGCCAGATGATGGGCATGCCCAGGCGCCCATACCAGCGGTTCTGCCCAATGTTCAGGGCTTGATCGCCGTCGTATTCGCCGATCGGCAGCGCCAGATCGGCGAGCAGGTCGACGGAGAACCCCGGCTCATAGCGCAGGACGTCGGGGATATTCTTCTGCGCCGGCGGGCCGATGACATTGATGTTGAACTCGAGCATCGGGTCGCCAAATCCGGTGGCCGACTGGCTGAACGTACTGCCGGCCACGCTGGCGTCGCCCTCGATGCGCCCCATGGGCAGGATGATCGCAGCCAGGGCCGCGCGGTCGAACAATGAGAACGTGCGCGTGTAACCGGCCAGGGCCAGGGTGGCGTCGAAGTCCGCCCCCGCCGTCACGGTATGGGCAGGATCGAAGGGGTTCGTGTTGCCATTTATCGATTCGAAGATGAGCGGCACCGCATTCGAATCCGACAGCGTGTCCAGGTAGAAACGCGCCGGGGTTTGGGCGAGAGCCTCGCGCGGGCATGGCGCGCCGATGGCGAGCATCGTCATGACGGCCAACCGCGACCAGGCAACCTTTTTCATCGGACCTTTGTTCGTGTACATGAGATCTCCATCCTTCTTGATCAGTCATTGATTCTCGGATCGGCAAGGCTCATTGCTTGGGATCGGCCACCATGTCCTTGGGCGGCACGAACTGTCGCTTGTAGATCAGCGGCGGGAAGCCCGTGTCGACCGGCACGCGCATCGGCAGCTGGTCTTCCAGGGTCTCGAACGGCCCCCGGCTCGGCAGGATCACGTTGTTGGCCTTGACGTAGTCGTTCCACAGCGCCACCAGCGCCTTGACCTTGTCTGGATTCTGCGCGGCGACGTCCTTCCGCTCGGCCGGATCCTTCGCGACGTTGAACAGTTCCCACTCACCCTTGCCGTACGGCTTGAACTGCCAGCGCAGCTTCCAGTCGCCCTGCCGCACTGCGCGGTTGCCGAAGACTTCCCACGCGAGATAGTCCTTGTCGGTCCGGATGGAGTCCACCTTCCCGGACAGCATGGGCATCCACGACTTGCCGATCAGCGGAGGCAGTTCGCGCCCCTGATTGGTCTTCGGATAGCTGGCGCCGGCGACCTCGAGCAGCGTCGGCATCAGGTCGGCCACGTGCATGACACCGTGGTTGAGGCTCCCTTGCGGGCGCTTGACCACCGGGCCGCTGACGATCAGCGCGTTGCGGATGCCACCTTCAGCCAGCCAGCCCTTGTACTGGCTGAACGGCGTCATCGACACCTGCGCCCACATCGGACCGTAGCCGACGAACGAGCCCGGATCGCCCCATGCGTTCGGGTCGGTCTGCGACCAGTTGATCGCCGCGTAGAGGAAGTCGCGCGTACCCGGCGTGCCCGCGATCATCTTGAAGAGGTCGGTGCCCTCGGCGCCGTTGTCGCCGAACACGATGAAGATCGTGTTGTCGTACTCGCCGATCTTCTTCAGGTGATCGATCAACCGGCCGACGTGGAAGTCAATGTTCTCGACCATCCCGGCGTAGAGTTCCATCTTCTTGCCGAGGATGGCCCGGCTGGCCGGCGCGAGCACGATGGGATCGGGGATGAACCACATGCGCTCGGCGAGCTGGGTGCCGGCGGGCTGAATGCCCAGCTC
The DNA here is from genome assembly GCA_022071965.1 of Gammaproteobacteria bacterium. Lineage (GTDB taxonomy): Bacteria > Pseudomonadota > Gammaproteobacteria > JAJPIJ01 > JAJPIJ01 > JAJVHZ01. The sequence continues at coordinate 51,101 of JAJVIQ010000004.1, read as the reverse complement.
GATCTGCCGCTTCAGCCGCTCCTGGCGCACGGCGTCCCAGCCCTTGTCGTACTCGCCGACGTGCCGGTTGCGCCACTCCTTCGGAAGATGGTACGGATCGTGCGGCGCCTGGTGCGACACGTAGGCGAAGAACGGCTTGCCGTCGCCGTGGTTGGCGTCGATGAAGCTGATCACCTTGTCGGTGTAGGTCTTCGTCGCGTAGTAGTCCTTGGGCAGCCGCGTCAGATAGCGCCCGTCCTCCGTGAAGACCAACCGCGGGGACGCCGCGGTGACGTTGCTCATGTCCCAGTAGCTGCCCCCGCCGTCGAGCAGCGTGAAGTCGCGCTCGAAGCCGCGCGCCGCAGGGATCTGGTCCGGGGCCTTGCCCAGGTGCCACTTGCCGGCCATGTAGGTGTGGTAGCCGGCCGCCTTCAGCAACTGCGGCAGGGTGACGACCTGGTTGTTCAGGTAGCCCTCGTAACCGGGCACACCGGTCTGGTTCGGCGCCGTCCACTCGTCCATGTTGCCGAGGCCGTTCACGTGGGTATCGACGCCGCTCAGCAGCATGGATCGCGTGGGCGAACAGCTCGCGTGCGTGTAGAAGTTCGTGAAGCGCACGCCGTTGTTCGCCAGCGCATCGAGGTTCGGCGTCTTTATCTCGCCGCCGAACGAGCCCATGTCGGCGTACCCCAGGTCATCGCCGAGGATGATGACGATGTTCGGCCGGCGAGGTGCTTCTGCGGCGGTGGCGATGTCGGGCGCGGCAAGAGCCGCCGTCAGGCCGAAAATCCCAATCACCCAGATCAGGGCGCCCGCTTTCCCGACGATGGATCGGAGCGAGCACGGCAACATGGTCTTCATCAGCAGCCCTCGTTTCATCAAAATTCCACCTCGATGCCCCGCGCCTTCCGCACGTCAGGGAACGCCCGCCCCCGGCACCTCGACCTCGACCACCCGCAGGGTCGCGCTCGGAGCCTTGGCGATCTGTGCCGGATCGTGGGAGTCCGAGCCGCAGATGAACAGGTGCCGGCGTTCCGGCCCGCCCAGCATCACCGCATAGCACTCCGTGTCCAGTTCGACCCGCTCGACGATCTCGCCGCCTTCGCGCACACGCAACGCACCGTACTTGCCTTCGGGGTTGGCGAGCCACACGGCGCCCTCGGCGTCGAGCGCGATGCCGTCGGGAGTCACGTCCTCGGGCAACTGCGCGTAGATACGCCGATGGCCGAGCGATCCGTCGGCCTGGACGTCGAACGCAGTCAGGCGGTGACCCATGGTCTCGCCGACGATCAATGTCCTGCCGTCGGGCGTGATCACGATCCCGTTCGGGAAGCTCAAGTCCTTCGCGACGATCCGGGCGCGGCCATCGAGATCGACGCAGGCGATCACGCAGGTGTCCACGGGCTTGTTCGCGGGATCGAAGAAGTTGTAGCCGATGTCCCCCACGTACATCCGGTCCTGCGCATCGACGATGCCGTCGCTCAGGCAGAAGGTGGTCATGCCGCCGAGGTCGACCAGGGGCTGCAGCGTCGTACCGTCCCTGCGGTGAATCGTCCGCTGCATCGCGTCGCCGACGACGATGCTGCCGTCGCGCCGGAATCCGAAGGCGTTCGGGATGAACGGCAATTCCACCGCCGTCTCGAGCCGGCCGTCGAGATCCGCGGCCTTGATCCGCCTGTCGTGGATATCCAGGAACCACAGCTTGCCGCCGTGCCAGCGCGGGCTCTCGGTGAACTTCAAGCCGCGGGTGTTATCGATCAATATCTTGCTGGTGTACGTCTTCATCGATCTTCCTTTGCCACGAACTAGGTCTGTTCGCGTGCTGCTCACTCACGCTTTGGCCCGGTTGATGAAGGCGAGGCGAACATCGGAGAGTGACCGGGTCACGTGGCCCTTGCCGCTGGTGTCGTCGCAGTAGATCAACTCGCCGGCGCGCAGGCGCACGGTCTCCCCGTCGCTGGTCTCCACCTCGCCCTCGCCGGAAAGGACGATGCAGATGTAGGGCTGCGGGGCGTTGTGCGACGGCACCTCGGTCCCGGCCGGAGCGCAAAAGACGACAAAGGTGCTGACCGCCTCGGTCTCGGTCATCTGCCCCAACGGGTTCGGCGGCGGGCCGACGCGGGCCTCGTGCGCCGTAACGTCACGGACGCCGATATGCGTCTCGCCCTGTTCGTCGGTGTAGATGCGCGGGAATTTCATGATCGACACTCTCGTGATGTGACGGTACGTTTTTCTGCCAGGCGTCCGCCGACTCGGTGCCTACAGGGCGTGGTACTTCTGCAGCACCGGCCGCAGCGGCCAGCGGCTGGGCAGGAGCTTGCGCGCCGGTTCGGCGAAGCGGCAGCGCAACGTGCCGAGCCGCTCGAAGCGGATCTCGATCTCGGCGCCCGGATCAATGAAGTCGTCGTGGTCGAGGCCGGTGCAATCCGGGATGGTTCCGAACCCGATGACCGTTCCGGGCTTGATGGACGTGATGAATCCGAGCCAGGCGAAGACCTCCTCCGCCTTGTGATCGATCTCGGCAGTCGATCCCTGGTAGCGGACCTGCCCGTCGACCTTGACGACGACCTCGAGCGCGTACGGATCGCCGACCTCATCCGTGGTGACCAGGTAGGGACCAAGCTGATTGCCCTTGTACATGTCCTTCGTGAGGCAGAAGCCGCCGATGAACTCCTGCGCCTGGACGTCACGGGCCGAGACGTCGTTGAAGATGCAGAAGCCCGCCACCGGTTGCTGCGGGTTGCCGCACACGACGGCCAGCTCGGGCTCGACGTCCAGGCGCGAGGTGTAGAGCGGCCAGGGAATGGTCTCCCCGTCACCGACGATCGAGTTCATGTTGCACTTGTAGTAGGACAGGCGTTCCGGCACGCCCGGCGGCGCCGCGGCAGGCTTGGTCAGCAGGGCCTTCGCGAACGCCTGCAGGATCGGAGCCGTCTGCGGATTGTCCTTCTCGTACTTCATCAGGGTTTCCGCCGAGTTCCGGAGATGCCGCGGCGTCAGCCCGAAGTCGAACAGCGCCACGACTTCGATCGGCTCGTGCAGGCGCACGTCCCGGAGGCTGGGTCGCTCGTCTTCGAGCAGGTCGCCCAGATGCGCGGCGCCCCAGGCGGCAAGTTCGCGCGCCGCGCGCTCGGTCTCCGGCAGGCCGGTCAGGTAGGCGTGGCTGTCGCCCAGGTCGGGGCGGGTGATCCCGCTGCGCTGCTGCAGGGTGGCGAATGCGACGGCGTGGTCGCCAATGACGACGCCGAAGCGGGGCTTCGCGTCGCCTTGGGAAAAACGAATCAGCTTCATCGTGATGTTCCGTGACATTGTCGGCCGGATCAGAACTCGACCTCGATGCCCTTGGCCTTCGCCACGGCGAGGATCGCGTCGAAGGTCTTCGCGTGGTCCCACGGCGCGTCTGCCGCCTCGTTGCGGAACTCCCGGTAGGCCCGTTCGACGTTCATGTACAGGCGCGCCGGGCTGTGCCACCTTCCGTACGGGCCGAAATCGATCTTCGTGGATGCATCCAGGGCGCTCAGCCCTTGCCCGAAGCAGCGCATCGATTCCTCGCGTACGTACTCGAGGTAGGCCTTCATCTCCATCGCCCCCTCGATCCCGCACACCGGTCCGTGCCCGGGGACGATCACTTCCGGGTCGAGCCAGATGATGAGGTCGAGGACCTCGAGCCATTTCTCGTAGGAGCCGTTCCAGCCCATGGGGGTGCACTCGCGGAATATTATGTCGCCGGCGAACACGACCCTTTCCTTCGGCACGTGAATGATCGTGTCGCCTACCTGGTGGCACGGCCCCACGTAGATGAGGTGGACTTCCGTGCCGTCGAGATCCAGCACGTGCCGCTCCTCGAACACCGTCGTCGGCAGAACCAGCTTGATGCCGTCGAATTCGAAGTCCTCACGCAGCTGCCTGGCGATGGCAAGTGCGCCCGGGTGCAGCGCCTTGAGCAGCATTCGCGCCAGGAAGCGATCGGCAGCCTTGATCAGCTGCTGGGTCTCCCGCGGGTCGGCAACCTTCGGCATGCGTTCCTTGACCGTCCGGTGCGCGATGATCTCGGCGCCCTCGAACAGCTGGTTCCCCCACACGTGATCGCCGTCCTCGTGCGTGTTGACCACGCGCTTCGGCATACCCCGCCAGACTGTTCCGAACAGTTCGATCATCCGGCGCGCGTGGAACAGGTCAGACTGCGTGTCAATGACCACGCCGCCGCCGCGATTGATGAGGCCCGAGTTTGCATCGCACACGCGGTTCTTCTCGTTCAGGACCGCGAAGCAGTTGTCGCTCACTTGCTGCAGCTTCATCGGGATGCGCCAGGTCTAAGGTTTCGGGTCGTGCCTCGCGTACGTTTCGGCGTCGGTCACTGCATCGGCGGTGATCTTCCCGTTCAGCCCGGTGGTCGGGTCCCGCCGGTGACGCACGCGGCTGATACGCACTGTCCCCCCTCTGGAAGGTTCGGTTCATCCCTGTTACGGTAACCAGCCGCGCGTGACCGCATGATCCGTCGGCTCCTCGGGACGGTCTATCGGAATTCCGCAGAAAACAAAGACGATGCGTCTACCCATCACCACTGCCGATCCTGCGGTCACCGTTGTGGAGATCAGCGACCCCACGGCTGCTGGCGCAGGCATCGAACTGCTCGATCAGGATGTGGTGCAGCTTCAGTCGATGCCGCTTCGAGCACGACGAGTGATCGTCCGGCTCGAGTCCGCCGCAGTCGTGTTCCATTCGACCAACCTCCGCGTGCGGACCCGTACGACGGTCCGCAATGACCTCCTCGCCTACGTCACGTTTGGTGCGCAGGCGAAGGGGACGGTGAACGGGTTGCCGGCCCGCCCCGATCTGATGCTCGTCGCGGAGCCCGAATCGGAGGCCAGGTTCGTTGCCGACGCCGGCTGGGAAAGCATTACGTTTCTGCTTCCGCCGCCGGACATCAGCGCTCATCTCGCTGCCCGCCAACGTGAGAAGGAATATCGTTTGCCGCACGGCGTGGAGATGCTGCAGGTGAGCGCGGACAAGGCTCGGGGGCTTTTCGACTGGGGGAAGCGGCTGGTGGACATCGCCGCGCGCCAGCCCGCTCTGTTCAACGAGAGGAATAATGAGCGGGTCGCCGCTCACGTCGAGTTGCTCGAGACCCTCTTGGCGACCTTGCGCGTGGCCGGCGATTTGGAGGTCGACCGCAGCGACCGGACGCGGCAGGCCCACAGTCTCATCGTCAAGATCGCCGAGGACTTCGTCCTATCGCATGCCGAGGAACATCTCTACGTGAGCGATCTTTGCAGAGCCGCCGCGGTGAGCGAGCGGACATTGGAATACGCTTTCAAGGAGGTGTTGGGATTGACGCCCGTGACCTATCTCATCCGGCTCAGGCTCCACCGGGTGCGCCAGGCGCTCCTGGCGGCGACCCAGGGAACGACCACGGTTTCGGCCGAGGCGCTCAACTGGGGGTTCTGGCACTTCGGTGAATTCTCGCGCGCCTACAAGGAGTGCTTCGGCGAGTTGCCGTCGGATACCCTGCGGCGCAAGCCAGGTGAGCCGCGGCGGGCGACGTAGCAACGCGCCGACGCTCATGATGCCTCTCGATGACGAACGTCTGCGAGTTCGACTGATCAATATCAGCATCGGCGCGCCCGGGTGCGTCAAGCCTATTTTCCAGATCGCCCAGGTTGCTGAGCAGACCATAGCGCATCGCAGCATCTACGGCTGACCGACATCAGTCGCAGCCGCACGCCACCGACGCGTGTTAAATTGTCGTGGGATCCCCGGCAAGAAAGGCGCCACGGCCAGTACGCCACCAGGCCTGGCCGCGGGGGAGGTTCTAGCTGAAGCCGTTTGATAGAAAATTGGAAGAGACGATATCGTGACGAAGCCGAAGATCGCCATTGCCTGCCAGGGGGGAGGAAGCCAGACCGCCTTTACCGCCGGGGTGTTGAAGACCCTATTCGACAACGACATCCACCATCAGCGGGATATAGTCGGCCTGTCGGGAACATCGGGAGGCGCCCTGAACGCGGCCCTGGCATGGTATGGCCTGCTGAAGACCGCGAAAGGCGACAAGACGCCGATAGGCAGGCGGATCGCGGATTTCTGGGAGGATCTGGCGGCAAAGGAACCGGTGGAACTCCTGTTGGACGAGATGACGATGGCCGGCCTTCGCGGCGTCGCCGAAGGGATGCTGCCGGAATACGAGATCAGCCCCTCGTCTCCCGTCATGAAATGGATGCAGGCGATGCTGACCGCCTACCTGCCCCGGAAAAAATTCACGGATTTCCGGGGACTGCTCGAAGACCACATCAAGTTCGACGAGATCGAGAGTCTGATCGAACCCACCAGCCCGGTTCTGCTCGTCGGGGCCGCCAACGTCAAGCATGGGACCCTGAAGATATTCTCGTCGCGCGCCGGCGAGATCACCGTCGAGGCCATCCTCGCCTCCGCCTGCATTCCCACGATCTTCCCGGCGGTGCAGATTGGGGACGACTTCTATTGGGACGGCCTGTTTTCCGCCAATCCTCCCGTCAACCCGCTGGTGCAGCCGCGATTCGTGGGCAAGGGAAATATCGCGCAGGAAATCTGGATTATCTTTATCAATTCCATCACCTGCGACCACGTCCCGACGAAGCCTCACGACATCGTGGATCGACGCAATGAAATGACCGGCAATGTGTCCCTGTTGCAGGATCTGATCATGCTCGCAGCGTTTGAAAGGGCCTTTGAGGGAGGGGGACTGGCGTTGGACGCATGGAAGGGATTGGGGTTCGACACGGAGCAGTGGATAAAGCTGCGCCTTATCCAGATGTCCAAGCCGCTGCTGGACAGTCTCGACTATGCCAGCAAGCTGTCCCGGGCTCCCGAGCACATCCACAGACTCATGGCAGACGGCGCAGTGCAGGCGCAGAGGTTGATCGCAAGTCTTTCCGAGCCGGCGTACACGGTGGCGGAGGCGGCGCGGATTCTGACGGGACAAAAGCCAGCGCAATGAGGAAGCGGCGAGTGCGCCGCGCACGAATAGGCGCGGACGTCGACGCCGGAGCTGCATCTGAGCTGCCCCGAACTTGGCAGACACCGCCGAGCGCCGATTCCCCGCACGGCAGTGCTTGACCGCCAACAGGTTCGCGGTGTCGGCACGCCCTACGATGCGATGGTCGCCGCCGCCCCAATTCAGCACGGCAGGCCGCCACGAGAGCGATGGTGCTCACCGCCGATCAGTTCGAGGATTCCGAGCTGCTCGTGCCGTACGAGGGACTCAGGCAGGAAGGTCTCGACGTCGACATCGTCGCGGCAGCCGCGGGGCGTATCCGCGGCAAGCACGGCCATGAAGTAGACGCGGGCGTAGCGGCCGACGACGTGAACCCCGACGACTACGATCTCCTCATCATCCCCGGGGGACGGGCACCGGAAGAATTGTGCCGCCATCCCGCCGCGGCTCGCATCATCGATGCGTTCTTCACGCGACACAAGCCGGTCGCCGCCATCTGCCACGGCCCGCTCCTGCTTGCGCAACCGCACATGATCGCCGGCCGAACCGTGACCGGCCATCGTTCCTTGGCCGACCGGCTGCGTGCGGCCGGCGCGCACTACGAGGACCGCGACGTGGTGGTCGACGGGAATCTCATCACCTCGAGAGTGCCGGCGGACCTGCCGGTCTTCATGCGCGAAGTCATCAACCTGGTGCGCGTGCTCCGCGGCATTCCGTCGCAGTGATGAATGGTCAACCGACGACCCGGGCGTTCGTGAAAGGACATTTTGCGAATCACATCCCGTTCCAGGACATTTGCGCGGAAATGGATTCCCAATGTCTGGACAGGATGCCTGTCTGCCCCTAGGCTCCATCATCAAGGACCGTGAGAGTCCTGAGTAAGACTACAAGCGCCCCAGGGGGTCCCGCGATGCAAACGATACGTATCGTGTTGGCGATCGACACGCCGACGATCCGAGCGGCTGTGGCGGAGTTCATCGACATCTGTCCGGGCCTCGCCCTGGCAGGCCAGGCGGGAACGGGGGCCAAGGCGTTCGCCGAGGCCGTCGTCGAGAAGCCCGACCTGGTGCTGGTCGAGTCGCCACCCGACTCCGCCACGACGACGGCGAAGACCGGCCCGCAGATCTTCGCGCAACTGACCAAGCAGCACTGCCCGGAAGTCAAGATCGTCCTCCTCACTGCCGAGACGAACAGCCGCCTCGCCGCCTCCATCGCCGCCAGCGCCCTGGACGGCGTCGTCTCCATGCGCGATCTGCCGGTGCAACTCATTCTGCTCATCGAGGCGTTGTTTTTCGGGCGTCCCCGCGACGGCGTCACCGCCGGCGCCGTCGCCTGAGGGAGGGCGCGGAGACCTCCCATCCGCGATCGTCGCGACCGCGACATCGCCGATCCGGGGCCGGCTCTTGGCGCTCCGCCGGGAGCACCACTGAGCGCGCGCCATTCCCGCCCTGCCCGACCGTGGGAATCGTGCCGGGTGATACTCCTTCAGGCGGGTTTGAGCAACTGCGTGATCTGAATGGCGGCGGCCAGCGCGCGGCGTCCCGCGTGGCCCGACACCAGCGGTTCGCGGCCCTCGCGGATGCAGGCGATGAAATGCCGGATCTCCTCCATCAGGGCGTCGCCGCTCTCGTAGACCGACTCCTCGCTCAGGATCTCCGGCACGCCCGGGAACATCTCCCTGCTGCCCTTGCGATGGCGCGCCAGCACCCTGTTCTGGAAATCCACGGCGACATAGGCGTTGGGCATGAACAGGCGCATCTTGCGCTCCACCTTCAGGCTCACGCGGCTGGCCGTGACGTTCGCCACGCAGCCGTTCTTGAACTGGATCCGCGCATTGGCGATGTCGGTGTCGCTGGTCAACACGGTCACGCCCTTGGCGTCGATGCGCTCGATGTCGGAGTCGACGATGTCCAGGATGATGTCGATGTCGTGGATCATCAGGTCCAGCACCACGCTGACGTCGTTGGCGCGCGGATTGAACGGCGCCAGCCGATGGCACTCGATGAACAGCGGCTTGTAATGGGCGAGGTCCAGGCCGAGCAGCGCGGCATTGAAGCGCTCCAGGTGACCCACCATCAGCCGCCGATCCTTCGCCGCCGCGACGCGGATGAGCTCGTCGGCATCCTCGATCGTGACGGTGACGGGCTTCTCCACCAGCACGTGCGCCCCGGCCGCGAGAAAATCACGCGCCACCTCGAAATGCAGCGTCGTGGGCACCACGATGCTGACGGCCTCCACCTCCCCCAGCAGATCGCGGTAATCGGTCAGGGCCCGCGTGCCGTTCTTCGCCGCGACGGCCGCCGCGGTGCCCGCATCGCTGTCCACCACCGCCAGCAGCTCGCAATCCGGCAGCGCGGCGTATTTCTCCGCGTGAAACTTCCCGAGGTAGCCGACGCCGACGACGGCGCATCGCAGTTTCTTCATGATCTCCCCGAACGCGAGCGGCCTTCGATCCGAAGGACCGCAACCGGGCAATGATACCCGCCGGGGAACCCGGCGTGGAATTCCCGCGGCCGCCGCGGCGTCAGAGCCTCGGCATCCTCCTGGCGAGCTGCCGGTAGACGGCCGGCAGCGAGGCGAGCCGAGCCGCGACCCGTCCGTGCCATCGCGGCGGCAGCATCAGCACCTCCATCTCCGTGACGTCATCCTCGGCTCCCCAGCGGCGCTTGTACGCGGCGTTGCCCATCGCCATGTCGATGCGGTGCACGCCGCGGGCGACGCAGTCCTCCAGGTCCTTCAGATAGAGCACCCATCCGAGGCCGTACTGGGCATATCTCTCGTCGTATTGATTGGCGATCGCATAGCGCATGCTGCCGCAGGTGACCGCGAAGCGCAGCGCGACCGGTGCGCCGTCGAAATAGGCGATCCAGCAGTCGAACTGGCCGTTGGGGATCAGACTGGTCGCGCTGACCAGGGGCCAGAACCGCGCCTCGGGCCCGCGCGCGAAGGTGAAGTTCGGCCACGAGGACTTCATCAGCCACGAGGCCTCCTCGATGGCGCGGCACTCGTCGATGAGCTTGCGCAGCCTCGGTCCGGTCGGGTTGCGATGGTGCACGAAGCGCGCGTTGCCCTCGCGATTCATCCGGCGCTCGTAGCCGGCCACGCGCTGAAAGGACGAGTGCGCGCGTATGTGTCTGCGCAGATCCTCGGGGGTCCGCGCGATGTTGTTGACGACGACGCGACGGTAGAGATCGAACTTCAGCACCGTGCCGCTGCGCCGCTCGAGCTCGCGCACCAGCGCGGCACGCTCGGGCGTGTTGGCGCCGTAGGGACCAAGGCGAAGTATCTCGCGCCAGCCGAGCATGCGCACCAGCGCAGCGGCGAAGGCACTGCAGACCGGGTCCACGTGCCGTACGTCGCAGAGAAAGCCGCGCAGCGGCGACTGGCAGCCCGCGAGCGACCACCACCGCACGCCCTGCTCGAGTCGCAACGCCAACGGCAGGATCCCGACTGTTCTTCCGTCCGCATCGGTCGCGACCAGGACGCGGCAACACCCGGTCCAGCGCGGATCCTCGCGCTGCCGCGGCGCCGTGTACACGGCCATCCATGCACCGTACCAGTCATAGGTGAGAAACCGCTGTTCCTCGGCCATGCCGGCAAGGCACTGCCTCCATTCCCGCTGCAGCGGCGGGAGAGAGCCGTCTTCGGCGTGATGCAGAGTGACCGCAATCGTCGACGACATCGCGTCTCCTCGTCCGGCAGCAATCGCCGTTTCATCTGGTGCGGAACGTCAGCCCCCGGGCGAGATTATAGGCCGCAGCGCCTTTGGTAGAATGGCCCGGATGATCGGACCGCCTCCGCCTCCTGGATCCGATGCTGCCGCACGCGACGCACGATCGCGCTCACGCGGCCGCCGCGTGCGCTGGCTGTTGCCCGTCCTTGCCGCCGCCTGGGCCGTCACGGCCGCCTACCACACCCTGAAGCCGATGCCTCCGGGCACCCGCATCGCATCGCCCACGTTCAACGTGGCGGACGACGAGGTGCGCTTTCTCTACGACATCACCGCCGGCGACGGTCCCGGGCCGCGCCGCATCGAGCAGCAGATCTTCGATGCCGTGTTCACCGTCATCGACCACGCCCGCGACTTCATCGTGCTCGATTTCTTCCTGATCAACGACGATCGCGGCGCGCTCGGCGCCAGGGTCGCACCGCACCGGGCGCTCTCCTCCGAGCTCTTCGATCGCCTGCTTGCGCGCAAACGGGCGGTACCAGGCCTCCGGGTGCTGCTGGTCACCGATCCCATCAACGATGCCTACGGAGGCGCGCCGGCGGACGGCCTGCATCGGCTGCGCGAGGCTGGCATCGACGTGGCGGTGACGCGGCTCGGCGCCCTGCGCGACTCCAATCCGCTGTACTCCGGCTTCTATCGGCTGTTCGTCGGCTGGTGGGCCGGCGACGGCAATGGCTACGGCTGGCTGCCGAACCCCCTGGACGACGGCCCGGAGCGGGTGACGCTGCGCTCCTGGCTCGCCCTGCTCAACTTCAAGGCCAACCATCGCAAGGTGATCGCGGCGGACGACGGCGAGGGAGGCCGCGTCGCCATCGTCACCTCCGGCAACCCGCACGACGCCAGCAGCGCGCATTCCAACGTCGCACTGGAGGTGCGGGGTCCGATCGTCGACGAGATCGACGACAGCGAGTTGGCGATCGCGAGATTCTCCGGCTGGGAAGGCGCATTGCGTCCACCTAGGATGGTTCGGGACACCGGTGCGGGCGAACTCCAGGTGCAGTACCTGACCGAGGGCGCCATCGCGGAGGCGACCCTCGCGGCCATCGAGCGCACCGCGGCCGGCGATGGGATCGATGTCGCGATGTTCTACCTTTCGGATCGCCCGCATGTCACCGCGCTGGCGGCGGCGGCGAGACGCGGCGTCGACGTGCGGATCATTCTCGACCCCAACAAGGACGCCTTCGGGCACGTCAAGGACGGCGTGCCCAATCGCCCGGTCGCCGTCGAGCTGCTACGCCTGAGCGAGAACCGCGCGCAGGTGCGCTGGTACCGTACCCACGGCGAGCAGTTCCACGTCAAGCTGCTCGCCGTGCGCAGCGGCGAGCGGCTGTGGCTGACGCTGGGCTCCGCGAACCTGACCCGGCGCAACATCGCCGACTACAACCTGGAGGCGAACCTCGCCGTCACCGCCCCCGCACAGGGCGCGCTGGCCCATGCGGTGCGGCGCTGGTTCGACACCCTGTGGCGCAACGACATCGGTGACGGACTCGAGTACACCGCGGACTTCGCGGCCTACGAGGACCCTTCACGTTTCCGCTACTGGCGCTACCGGATCATGGAGGCGACGGGCCTCTCGACGTTCTGACTCGGGCATCCCACGTCCTGCCGTCGTGGGCAAACGCCCGCATCCGCGGAAAATACCCGCACCGCGGCCACGGCAGATCCGCGGCACTCCTTGCGTTCAGAACAGCCGGCCGAGGTACAGGTAGACGCTGTCGTGGCCCTGCTCCGCGTGTCCATAGCCCAGGTAGACCGGCCCGAGTATCGTGTCCAGCCCGAGAAAGACGCTGCCTGCAAGCAGCGAGTCGTCGGGCGACAGGCTGATGTCGTCACGATCGTCGAATACGTTGCCGTACTCCAGCGTCACGCCGGCATAGGCCGGCAGCCATTGGATATTGCCGAGTCGCCGATAGTAGGCCGCGCCCAGCAACACCTGCTGCTGACCGCTCAACTGGTCCTGCACGAAGCCGGAGAGATTGAAAAAGCCGCCGGTGCGGAAGCGGTTCTGCACGGGCGCCTCGCCGTCGGCGGTGTAGTTGAACTGGGCGCGCCCCAGCACGGTGTTCCTGCCCCAGGAGTGCGCGACGCCACCGTTGAACAGTGACTGCGAGAAGTCCTTGTCGGCGCCCAGGGCCTCGACCGACTCCAGCCAATCCCATTGCGCGAGAGCGCCCGAGCGCGGCCAGTTGCGGTTGTCGAGCGTGTCGTAGGTCAGGCGCAGGTACGCCTCGGCGCTGTCGAAATCGAAGTCGGGTGTGGCCGGATCGCCGACGCGTTGCTCTGCCTCGCCGCTGTAACGCCGCAACCCGACCCTGAACTCGCCCCAGTGCCCCAGCACTCGCCCGGCCGCGATCCCGCCGCCATAGCGGGAAACGCGGAACTCGTCGATCTGGTCGTCACCCTCGAAACGGCTGAAGCTGCGCGCATCATAGAAGACCTGGGGATTCACGAAGTAGCGCAGCCCGGGGTCCAGCGGCTGATAGAATTCGGCGATGGCCGCCGGCGAATCGCCGATCTGCGCGGCCAGCCGCGCCTCGCCGGCGTAGCGGTTGAGCGCGGTCTTCAGCACGCTGGCACCGAGATTCCAGGAGCTCTCCCCGTTCAGATCGGTGGCGAGCGCAATGCCGAGCTGCACGTAGTTCGGGCCCCAGCTCTTCTCCTTGACGTGCACGAGCAGACCGTCCTTGCCGTCCTCCTCGATCACCTCGTAGCGCACGCTCTCGAAGATATTCCAGCCGTATACATCCTCGACGCTCCTTCTGAGCGTCTTGTAGTCGAGCGGCTTGCCGATCAGCGGCTTGAACGGATGCATCAGCACCGCCTCGCCTATCCTGGACTGATTGTCGATCTTCACGAAGGCAACGACCGGCTTCGTACCCAGCGCTGCCTTGCGCTCCGCGATCTCCTGTCGCTGGGCGCTGGCCGGATTCGTCAGCTCGGCCAGGAGCGCGCGGTTTTCATTCGCGGCCTTCTCGCCGATGGCAATCGCATCGGCGGCGCGCTTGAAGTCGGAGGTCGAGAGATCGCCGAGATCAGGACTGAGATAGACATCCTGCTTCTGCAGCGTCTTGAGCTGCTCCTCCACGTTACGCTGGCTCAGGATGTTGGACATCTGGCCGATCACGGCAAGTGCGGTGGTGATCTCGCCGCGTTTCATCAGCGGCGTGCCGACATTGACGACGATGAGAACGTCCGCGCCCATGGCGCGGCCGACATCCACCGGCACGTTGTTGGACACCAGGCCGTCGACCAGAAGCCTGCCGTCGATCTCCACCGGGTCGAATGCGCCCGGCACCGCCATGCTGGCGCGTATGACCCGGGCCAGGTTGCCCTTGCTCAACACCACGGCCTTGCCGGTCTCGATGTCGGTCGCAACGGCGCGGAAGGGAACGGGCAGGTCATCGAAGCTCTTGAGACCCGACACGTGATGGGTCAGCCGGGCGAGCTCCATGTCGAACTTCTGGCCCTGGATATAGCCGAGCGGCAGCTCTATCCTGCCGTCCTGCAGGCCCACGTACTTCTTGACGAGATAGTTGTCGTCGTCGCGCTTGCGGCGGAACTGCTGGTCCGGGCGCCGCGGCTTGTCGTCGAGCACGTCGTCCCAGTCCATCCCCACCATCTCCCGCTCGATGTCCTCGGGACTCAGGCCGGCGGCGTACAGTCCGCCGACGATGGCGCCCATGCTGTTGCCCGCGATGCAATCGACCGGGATCTTCATCTCCTCGAGCACCTTCAGCACCCCGACATGCGCCGCGCCGCGCGCGCCGCCGCCCCCGAGCACCAGGCCGATACGGGGACGGCCCTGATCCTTCGCTCCGGACTTGTCGCAGGGCAGGGCCCGGCTCGAGCTCGACCAAAACGCCATCAAGGCGAACGTGGCTGGCACAAGGACCGAAAGCATTTTTCCGCGTGACATGAATCCCCCCTGGCAAATTCCCGCATTTCGCCGCACTTCTTTGCGACGGTTCATGAGTGTGCGCAGACCCCGGACCCTCGCCGGCACACCATTGGCGATTGAATTCTCCTGCTTCCCGTCACTTTCCTCATGGCGCCACCCCGGGCAACCCTTCCCGGATCTTCCGCGAGAAATCCGGATCCTGGTCGGCCGCCTGCGCGCGTGCGTTGACGAGGCTGCGCCTCTGCAATTCCGCGAACGGCAGGCTGGTGTCGAGACGTCCCGTCTCGTAGAGGTACTCTGGCACGTAGCCGCTGGCCAGCAGCTTCCACGAGAACGGCAAGTGGCCGGGATTGATCCGCGTATTGAGCCAGATGGTCGTCGTGCAATTGTGGATCAAGGTATTGTAGAACTTCGGCCGCTCCTTCAGCGCATTGATCTTGCGCATGTACTCGAGGAACAGCCGACGTCCGTTTTTAATGGGCCCCTGGACCCGGTAGACGTAGACATCCTCCGGGGGGTCCTTGCGATAGTTGGTGCGCACGCGGATCACGTCGCGCTCGTCGGCGACGACGTAGTACAGCTCGTATTGTCTGAAGAACCCCTTGATGGTCGAGTAGCCCTCGCCGACCTCCTTGCGCGTCTCGATGGACACCGCGAGGTGGTCACCGCCCTCGAAGCCGAAGCTGACAAAGGTGTGCGCGATGGCCGGGCCCATCCAGTAGACCGCGATGAGGTCCACGGACTCGAGCCTGCGCACGTCGAAGGTCCTGTCGTAGTAGGCGGGGGTGAAGTCGCTCTCGGTCCGATAGTCGAAGTTGCGGATGTCGTGCACGGTGACGAGATCACCGTCGATGGTCGCGTAGGCGAGCTTCGCGACCTCCGGCTGCCACTGCCGCTCGTTCGAAGGGGCGATCGTGTTCCACCAGGCGACGAGAACGGCGAACACCACCAGGAATGTACCGAACACTCGCCATCGCCATCGCGGCAGCGCCAGCGCGACCACGGTCAGCAGACCGACGATGGCGAACGCGCTCGCCAGTGCATTGCGGACGCCCGGGCTGCGGATGCCGGAGTAGTGGATCGCCAGCGCACCCCACGCCGCCGCGCCGGCAAGGACCAGCGCGAGCAGCAGGAGCAGCAGCACCCTGACGATCCGCCTCATCGCGACCTCGCCATCCGATCACCCGGCGGCGTGCCCGCCTCGGACGGCTGGCGCGCCAGATCCTTGGGTGAGGCGATCTCGATCTGGATGGGACCGCTCGTGTCCAGGTGCACATCCCGCTGCGGGAAGGCGATCTCGATTCCCGATTCCCTGCAACGCTCGTCGATGCGGTGCCGGATGTCGCTGACGATGACGCCGGAATCCCTGTCCTCCCTGAGCTCGACCCAGAAATACGCATTGAAGACCAGCGCATCGTCACCGAAATCCTCGAACAGGACACGCGGCGCGGGGTCCTTCAGGACATGCGGATGCTCCTTTATCACATCGGCGATCAGTCGTTCGGTCTCCCGCGTCGGCGAACCGTACGCGACGCCGACCCTCACGTTCAGGCGCGTCCGTGGATCGGAGAGGGTCACGTTCGTCACGCTCTTCTCCAGCAGCGCGCTGTTGGGGACCAGGATCTCGACGCCGTCGAAGCGGCGGATCTGGCAGCTGCGGGCGCCGATGTTGATCACCTTGCCGCGCACACCCTCGATCTCCACGATATCGCCGATCCGTATCGGGCGCTCCATCATCAGGATCAGGCCGCTGATGAAGTTGTTGGCCAGGTTCTGGCCGCCGAAACCCACCGCGAGCGCCACCGAGCCGCCGAGGAAGGCGAACGCGGTCAGCGGGATGTTCACCATGGTCAGCGCGAGGATGATGAGCCCGACCAGCAGCACCAGGTAGGACAGCCGGTAGACGAGCAGCCCGCGGATCACATCGCCATGCGCGCCCGCGGCGGCGATGCGCTGCAGCAGACCCGCGAGGCGCCGGATGATCCAATACCCGACGATTATGACGAGGAGTATCAGCGCGATCTTGCCCGCGGTCACGCTGCGCTTGCCGCTCACGGTCTCGCCGTCGATGACGATGCTGTCCGCGACGGTGAAGAGTTCGGCGTTCCAGAGCCGGGTCCCGAATCCGGCCAGGGCCTTGCCGAGAGACATCCCACGTTCCATCAACGACAGCGTATCCCGCTGCTGCTGCAACTCCGTCGACCAGCCGAGCAATACCGTCTCGTTATGCTCGAAATGGTCCAGCAGCGACTGGCGAAGCGCGACGCGTTCCTGAATCGCCGCCAGCGCCTCGCGCCCCAGCACCGCGTCGCCGTATTCGGATTTCCAGTCCTCCAGGCGCCTCCGCTGCGCCGCGAGCGCGGTCAGATCGGCATCCAGCCCGGAGAACACAGTGCTCTTCCATGTCGTCAAGCGTTCCTGCAGAGACTGGATCTCCCTGAGAGTCCGGGTGATACTCGTACCGTCACGGCTGCGCGCAAGCGCATAGCGCTGTTCCCAGATCGACTTTTCCCTGTCGAGCATCACGATAGACAGCTGCAACAGACTGGTCTGCGCGGTTGCAGTCTCCGCCTCGGCCTTGCGGGTCTGGAAGACGGATTCCAGCGTGGCGATCTCGGCTGCCGGCGCAGCGCCGGGTTCCACGGCGGCAACTGCGCGGTTGCGCGCCTCCTGCATCTGATCCCGTACCTGGGCGAGATTCTCACCCGCTTTGAATTCCCGGCGCTCCGCGTCCGCGAGTTTCGCTACGGTGTCGGCGCGCTGCTTCGCGACCTGCGCGAGCCTTGCGTCGAGGTCCTCCTGTGAGAACGACGACAGTTCCGATGCCTGCCGCACCTTGCGTTGCAGGAAGGCCAGCTCCGTTTGCACGTACGCCGCGGTTTCATCGCTCGCGGAGAGTTGTGCCTCGGCGCCGAGTACTTTGGCCTGGTTGACGCGATCGCGCAGTGCCGCCTGACCGCGATGCCATATCTGGCGTGACTTCTCGTCGGGGTCCTGCGCCTGCTCGGCACGTTCACTGGCCTGTCGCAGTTGCTGTTCGGAATCCTTCAACTGCTTGCGCGACTCTTCGGTCAGGGTTGCCAGCGCGCGCCGCTTCACCGCGATCGCCTCGAGCTCACGTGTCTTCGCGTACAGCTCACTCCAGAGCTGCTCCAGAAAGTCGGCAGAAAGATCGGTCCGATCGGCGTATCCCTGCCAGGATTGCGTCTCGGTTTCGAGCTGCGCACGGGACCGGCGCAGGTCCTTCAATCCCTCGAGACCGTTGAGTTGCCCGGCGTACCAGGAGACCAGCCACCGGAGCATGTCCTGATGCTCTTGCAGGTCCTCCGTGCCGATACCCGGCGGCAGTGCGGCCGCGCTCATTGCCTCCGCGGTGCTGACCTCCCGGCGCGCCTCCTCGAGCTTCGTCCGGACATTTGCGATGCGCTCCTCGAGGGTCGGTTCCGCCGAGGTGTCGCTCTGCGCGGCGGAGGCATCCTGTCGGACCTCCTTGTTGCCGGCTGAGGAAAGCACCCCGGACCATGCGGGCTGATTGCCGAAGACGAGGCAAAGCCAACACAATGCGGTCAACTCCTGGCGGAGCGGTGCTGTCATAAGGATCCAGATAAAGTCGGATGCAATCGCGCCGACCATTCAAATTATCAAGCGACTATCGGCATACGCTGCCGATAGTCGCCCCGTCCGGATTGCCGCCGCCGTTCCCAGTAGCCCGGGCGGGACGCGGCATCAACCGCCAGCTGCTCAGCGCAAGGCGAGCAACTTCGCCTCGCTACCCTCCTTGACCGTCCAGCCGCGTGCCTCCAGTTCCTTCCTGGCTGTCTCGCTCAGCGTGCCGCCGAGCCAGAGCTCCTTGCCCTTCACGTCCGGCACCGACGGCAGATCCGACTCGAACAGCTCCACGAACGCGCCGATGGCCGGCGTCCAGTAGAGGTGATCGAGCGGCGCGCAGAAGACGATCGTGCCGTCCTTTTTCTGCCCCACCGCCACCTTGCCGACGGTGACGAAGCGCGCCAGGGGCTCGACGGACCGGTGATAGCCCAGGTACATCCCGGCCTGGCGCTGGCGGAAGTAGGCGAGATCGGCGTTGTCGGTGAGCACCGCGTGCCGGATGTAGGCCCCGCGGTCCCCGGTGTCGGCCATCGCGGCGAGCGCCTCGACGATCAGGGTCTGTTCGCGCGGGGTGAACACGGCGTTCTCGAGATAGAGATCGGTGACGTCGGCATTCACGCCCATGGCGGTGAGCTTCTCGCGATTGCGCTTGCGCAGCTCCACCGGCGGCAGATCACGGAACGCCTCGTTGAGCGTCGCCGTGCTGCTGGTGACCGAAAGCGCGACCCCCGCGCCGCCGGGGATCATCATCATCGCGGCCTTGGCGGCGATGTTTCCGGCGAACGCGGCCTGGGCCACCTCGTCGAGCTGCTTCTGAAGGACCGGGTTGCGGGAGTACACGTCGACGCCGAACTCGTAGGCGTATTCGCGCTTGGTCTTGGAGAACCCGGAGAGACCCGCCATGGCGCTGTCCTCGCCCGCGCCCTTGGCGCCGCTGCTCGCCAGCGCCTCCTGGGCACGCCCGAACATGGCGCCCACCCCCGTGACGGCGCCGGACAGCGCCCCGCCCGGATCATTCAGGAGCGCCGTGGTGCCGGTGACGACGGTGCTGGCCGTGGACTGCAGGCCGCTGGCGAACTGCTCATCGCTCTTCAGCGTCGCCATCCGCGCCGCCGCCTCGACCTCCGCGGCGTACTGTCTCGCCTGCGCCGTGGAGACGGCCTTCAGCACGCCGGAGCTGGTGTCGATGGCGTAGATGTTGAGGAAGCCGTCGCTCTGGACCTCCTCCTGCACCTGGTGATTGGGGCCCTTGAGCGTCTCGGCCGGCAGCAGTTGGGAGGCCATCATGGTCCCCGGCTGTTCGTATTCTCCGGCAGCGCCTGCCTGACCGGCAGGTAGGAAGGATGCGGCGACCAGCACCGCGACGGTCCGCAGGCTGGAAGGATGCGAGGTTTTCATGGAGTTCCCTGTTCGATGGTTGAGTTTGGCGGTTGCGGATGACTCCGCATGCGGATCATGCACGCTTGCACCGTCGTGGTCACGCACGGCTCGCAGGACCACCCCGCCGGGCGCCGGCCACTGCGCCCCTTGGAGCGCGCCCCCCTTCCCGGGCCTCCGACCGCCGGTTCATTCTTGGCCCCTCCTGACCTGAGCGTAAATTGGACCATGGTCCAATTTTGGCCGTCCGTTGGAACCGGGAGGCTCGACCGGCTTGGCCTCGGGGACGCCATCCAGGCTCGGGTGCACCGCATCAGACCAAGGTCCAATGGGCCCAGACCCGGCATGACGCTAGACTGTGCCACGCGGGACATCGCCCCCGGCCGAAAGGCCCCGGGGCCTCATGCGCGGGACAGCGGATGTGTATGATTGGCTTCATGTGGTGTCAACGCACATGAGGCCACGGCCTGCCGACTACCGTCGGCTGCGGCACGGGCTGGCCGGCACCCGCACCAGACGACTCACCGGAGGACAACGACATCATGGTTCTCAATTACATCGCGCTCGGCATCATGATCTTCGCGGCCCTGGTCTGTTTCTATCTGATCATCGCCATACATGACATCCCTTACGAGATCGCCAAGAAGCGCGGACACCCGCACCAGGATGCCATCCACGTGGCCGGCTGGGTGAGCCTGCTCACGCTGCATGTGATCTGGCCGTTCCTGTGGATCTGGGCGACCATCTATCGACCCGAACGCGGTTACGGTTTTGGTTCTTCTGACAACGGCAAGTGGAAGACGGAGCTCAGCACACGTCTCGCCGCCGTGGAGGCGCGGCTCGCCGCGCTCGACGGAACCAAGGTCAGCGCACCGCTTGCCGTAGAGGTCAAACTGCTCGACGAAACGCCACCGGCGCAAGGATAAGGGACCAAGTCATGGAACTCCTGCTGCTGATGATCTACACGTCGTTCTGCTGGGCGATATTCAAGATCTTCCGGATCCCCCTGAACAAGTGGTCGGTTCCGACCGCCGCGCTCGGCGGCGTCGTCATGATCGCCGCCATGCTGCTGGTCATGAACTACAACCATCCCTACAGCACGATGGTGCGCGACATCTACGTGACGACCGCCATCATCCCCAACGTCCAGGGGCGGGTGACCGAGGTGCCGGTAACGGCAAACGTTCCGCTGAAACAGGGCGACGTGCTGTTCAGGATCGATCCGGCGCCCTATCGGTACGAGGTCGACCGGCTCGAGGCGGCGCTCGCCGAGGCGAGCTCCAATGTGGCGCAACTCGAACAGCAGCTGCGGGCCGCGGAGGCGGCGACCGCGCAGGCCAGGTCCGACGTGCTGGCGTCGGAGTCGGAATTCGATCGCCAGGCGAGGGATGCGCTCGATCAGGCGCAGGCCGCCGTCCGCCAGATGCAGTCCCAGTACGAGCTCGCGAAGACGCAGGAAGAGCGGTACCGGGAGCTGGTATCGAAAGGGACCGTCGCGCAGGTCGATTACGATCGGGCGAAACGGCAGGCCGACAGCCTGATGGCGCAGCTCAACCAGGCACAGGCCGCCGAGCGGCAGGCGGCCGAGAAGGTCGCCGGTGGCGGGGACAAGCTGCAGTCGGCGCGGGAGCAGTTGCGGGTGACCGAGGCACAGGAACACGAGGCGCGGCTGGCCTTCGAGGCCGAGAGCGGCGGCGTCAATCCGCAGGTCCGCGAGATTACCGCCCAGCTCGAGAAGGCCCGCTGGGATCTCGAGCAGACCACGGTGCGCGCGCCCACCGACGGCATGGTCACCCAGCTGCTCCTCCGGCCCGGGGCATTCGCCGTGCCGATGCCGTTCCGGCCGGTGATGACCTTCATCCACACCGGCCCGGGGGACCGCGCGACCGTGGGCGCCTTCTGGCAGAACTCCCTGCAGAGGATCAAGCCCGGAGACGAGGCCGAGGTCATCTACACGGCCGTCCCCGGGCATGTATTCAAGGGCAAGGTCGACCGCGTCCTGCCGGTACTGGCGCAGGGCCAGACGCAGACCAGCGGCACGCTGATCGCCGTGGAATCCGTGCCCGCGCCCGGCAAGGTGCCCGTGGTGATCGATCTGGAGGAAGACCTGACGCCCTATCATCTGCCGGCCGGCGTCGTCGGCAAGGGGGCGATCTACACCGAGCACGCCCACCACGTCGCCCTGCTCCGCAAGATCCTCCTGCGGATGGTGAGCTGGCAGAACTACATCTTCGGCGAGCTGCACTAGGACGGCGCCCCCTGCCATGCATGACGTGGGAGCATCACGCGTGCGCGATCACGTCCCGCCGGCCCGCCGGGATACGCGGCGGCGGGATTGCCGCGACGCACTGGTCGCTCTGACTATCGTGCTGCTGTCGCCGGCAGCAGCCACCCTGACGCCCGAGGAGGCGCGCGCGAAGCTCGATGCGGAGCTCGCGCAATGCACCCAGCGATTCGGTTTCGACCCGGGTGCGAGGGACCTGCCCGAACGGGCGCTGGCCCCGGGGGAGCGCGCCTGGCGCGAGTGCGCGTACGAGGGCGTGAAGAAGCACCTGATCCCGAACAGTACGATCCCCGATGTGTACCTGCAGCTCATCGGCGAGGACCGCACGCTGACCGACCAGCTCGATCGCGGCGAGATCACGCGGGCGGAGCGCCGCCAGCGCCTCGATCAGCTCATCGATCGCATCCGCAGCGCGGAACGCGAAAAGATCCGGGCCGAGCAGCAGCAATTGACGGACTACATGGACCAGCAGCTCGAGGAGGTGCTTCAGGTCCATCACCGCCTCGACCCGTTCTGACACGTACACTGTTCACGGCTGCATCTCCAGATCCTTCTCCTCTTGCGGCGTGGAGACCGACCCGAAAAGGACGTGCTTGGTCACGCCGAATGCTTCCTGCAGCAGCAAGGGCGGAACGGCCTCACGCGCCAGCGCCTCGATGCGTTGCTGAAGGCGGGTGACCGCCCCGGTATTCTGTTCGGCGACGTTCGACTTCTCCGAGGGATCCTGCGCCAGGTTGAAAAGCTCGATCCGGGACGGCAGGGTCGTCTTCCACACCAGCTTCCATTCCTTCTCGCGCACGGCCGCGAGGAACGGGCCGACGTGGTAGACGACTTCCTGCCGCGGTGAGGGGCGACCCTCGCGGATGGTCTGCCAGATATCGATACCGTCGAGCGGCTTGTTCTTGCCGAGCGACGCGCCGGCGAGGCTGGCCAATGTCGGATACATGTCCACGATGTGGATCGGCTGATCGACGATAGCCCCGGGTTTTATATGATCCGGCCAGTTGGCGAGCGCGACCACTCGCGTACCGCCCTCGTACAGCGTGCCCTTGCCGTCGCGGAAGGGACCGTTGTCGGCGGGGATGGTGCTCTTCGACATGTCGATCTCACCCGTGAACTGCGCCGATCGCGGGCCGCCGTTGTCGCTCTGAAAGACGATGAGCGTATTCTCGCGCATCCCGCGCTTGTCCAGCGCGGCCACCACGCGGCCGATTTCATCGTCCATTGCCGTGATCATCGCGGCGTAGGCGCGCCGGCTGGGATCGGCAATGTGATCGTATCCGTCGAGGTACGCTTGCGGCGCCTGGTACGGCGCATGCGGCGCGGTGAAGGTCAGGTACAGGAAGAGCTGGGTCTTCGGATCGTGGCTTTCAATCAGTCTGACCGCGTCGTTGCCCAGGAGTGTGGTTGCATAGCCATCCTCCTTGACCATTTCGTTGTCACGGTACCAATCGGTTACGCCGTGTGCCTCGTGGGTATAGTAGTCAATCTCGCCAAGAACCGGTCCGTATTGGTAATCGAAGCCGCGCTGACGAGGCCAGTACTTGCGATCGGCGTGCCCGAGGTGCCACTTGCCGACAATGGCTGTCCTGTATCCTGCCTCCTTAAGGACTTGTGGCAAGAGCCACTCGTCGGTGGCCAAGCCGTACTTGCCGGCCGACGGGATCACCGCAGTCTGCAAACCATAGCGAAACGGGTAACGGCCGGTCATGAGCGCGGCCCGCGACGGTGTGCACATGGGCTGGGCATAGAACTGCTCGAGCCGCGCCCCGCCGCCGGCAAGCTCGTCGAGGTGCGGCGTCCTGATATCGGAACCATGGAAGCCGACGTCCTTCCATCCGAGGTCATCCGCCAGTATGTAAACGATGTTGGGCCGCGGCGCCGACTGCTGGGCTGCTGCGGGCGAAACCCATCCCAGGCAGCCGGCCAGGAACACCGGAACAAAGCAGATTGCCGTGCAAATCGATCGCATCGCGTTACCTCCTCGCAGACTGCCGGGATTGCATTCTTGGTGGGCACGGACGCGGAAGGCGCGCCGGAGACAAGGGATTTGCATCCGATGAGATTGTTATCTTGTTTTCCTCGGCGGCGATTCTACTTGACTTGCGCGCCGGTGTCAGGCGGCGTCGTGCACGGGTGGCAAGCAACAGATCACCTTGCAGGCGCGGGGGCGCGCGCCACCGTGCACACGTCGTCTCCAAACTTCAATTGATCGAACATTCCCTCCGCGATCAGCGTCAGGCCGCCCGTCATCCAGGCGGCACCCACCCGACCGACCGTTCCGGCACCCACGGAGGCGCCGGTCGTTACCTCCGGTTTGAGCAGCGTGCCGCCGACGCTGACATTGGCCTCGACACCCAGAAGGCCGAGCACGCCTTTGCTGCGTCGCTTGGGCTTGCCTGCCAGGTCGATGCGCTCGCTTCCGAGGTCGACGATGCCACCTCCGAGTATGTTGAACGAGTCGGTCTGCACCGCCACACCCGTCGGGTTCGCCGCGACGCCCTCCTGCACCCTGAAGTTCAGCACTGCGCACTGGAGCCGGGTTACCTTCTGCTTCACCGACAGCGGGTTGAGGTCGCCCAGGATGCCGAACAGCGCGTCGAAGAAGGATGCGCCGGTTGCCGCTTCGCCAAATTCCCCCGGACCGACGCTGACCAGGATATTCCCGTTGCTGCTGCCGAGGACGTCCGCGACCGAACGCCCCCGGCCGCGCAAGTCCAGCGACAGATCGGTCGGCGCGCCGCGGACCGTGCCACTGGCAGCCACCTGCGGCAGCCGCTCCGGGCTTACGCCGGTGAGTCTCGCACGCAGCTCGACCACGGGCGGATCAGTCGGCGCAAACACCGTCATACTGCCCTCGACGGTGCCGCCCGCCACCTGCCCGCGCAATGATTCAACCGACAGCGTGCCGTTCGCCAGGGTGAGTTTCGCCTCGACGTCGTGCAACTCGAGCGGGGACAACTTGAACTCGGATGCGTGCAGATCGATCCGCGCATTGAAAGCCATCGGGACATCCAGGCGCACGCCCGCGGTCGAAAACAGGCGGTCACGCGCGGTTCCGGTCTCCGCGGGCTTGGCAGGCAGCAATGCCGCCAGATCAACGCGGCGCGATGTCAGGCTACCGGTCACATTCGGTATCGCGGCCGTGGAATCAACCGTGATCTCGCCCGCGAGCTCGACCCCGCCGATACGCATGTCGAGGTTACGCAGGGTATAGCGGGTGTCCGTTCCGACAAGTGTCGCCTTGATCAGCAGCGGCGGCAGCCCCTGGATCGTTCGCCCACCCGGCGTCACGACGTCCTCGGCGCTGATGGCGAATTCGACCGGCACTCCGCTGGCATTGGCCGCGCTGTCGGAGTCTCGCGGCAGACCGGCAAGCGTTGCCACGCCCAGAAATGCCAGCACATAACGCGTTCGAGCCACCATGAGTATTGGGCTCATCGGAGATTGCGCTGCAGGCACCATCTTGAGTAGTGCGATCAGCGGAGATTGCACTGCGGGCACCGTCCTGCGTCTGCGGGTCGCTTCACGCATCACCGAACTCACGCGCACCAGCAAGGCCCGTGAGCGACGTGGACATCGCGGCACGTGACAAGCGGCGCGCGCGGGCGCACATCTTCCTTCCCGGACTCAGTCTTCAAGGAAGCGCACGCGGCCGGTCGCCAGCTCGTAGACGGCACCAACGAGTCGGTATCTCCCCTCGGCCACCCGCGCCTGTGCCTCCGGCGTCTCCAGGACCTGATCCATCGACCAGCGTACATTGGCATCCACCGCGCGCCGCAGCGCCCCTTCAGGCAAGAGGCCTGGCCCGACTCCCGCCAGACCCGGGAGGATCATCTGCAGCAGCGACTGCACGCGCTCGCGTTTCTCCGTGCCGTGGAATTTGGTCTCCAGCGCAGCGCGCACCGCGCCGCAATGCTCATGGCCGAGCACCACGAACAGCGGCGTGTGCAGGTAGGTGCCGGCGTATTGCAGTGTCCCCATGATCTCGGGCGACATGATGTTGCCGGCAACACGCACGATGAAGAGATCACCGAAGTCCGCATCGAAGATGATCTCCGGAGGCACGCGCGAATCGCTGCAGCCGAGGATGGTCGCGAACGGCTGCTGACCCTCGAGGAGATCGGTCAGCGCCCTCCTGCCCAGAAAGGGCGATCGCCCTTCGCCGCGCATGAACCGCTCGTTACCCTCGATCAGGCGCTGCAGCGCTTCGTCCGCACTCAGATCCGTAGCCGGTACGTTAGCCATGGACCTGATGCTGGTCTGTGCGGCAACGCTGCTCCGGTCCGCTGTGCGACATCCGGCCGGTCAGCCTTCCGCCAGCCATGCCCGCGCCTTCGCCAGATCCACGGGCTGGAAATACTCGATCGGAAACGACCTCAGGCCCTTGGCGACAAACATCAGCGTCAGATCCTCCCACTTCTCCTCGCCGACGATGGCCATCTTCTCGATGTGCTGATCGTTCTCCATCTGGAACGAGTCGTCGTCCCACTTGCCATCCTTTTCCCATCCCTGAAAATTCTCGGCGATGACGAGGATGCGCACCTTGCCTCGTTCACGGATGATTTCCGCAGCGGATTTCTGCAACGCAACCAGTTCGGAGTGGGCCATCTTGCCGGTGACTCTGGCGGTCAGTATGCCACCGGCCTCGACTTTGAATTCGGCGCTCATAGGTCTTCGGGTTCCATGGATAGTATGAAAGGTATGGTTCCGGCGTCTGCCTGTCGTCAGAAGACGGCCCCGATGATGCGATTGAGCATCTCCTCGAGAGGGAACATCGTGAACAGCAGCGGGAAGAACGGGATCACGGTCGCCATGGTGAGCTGTACAAACGTATCCCGCCCGAACGGCACCGCCTTCATCTCCCGGATGACGCCGAATGCATTGCCGAGGTCGGCGAGCGACTGGATGTCGCCAGACCCGAGCATCGCCTCGCCGTCGCGATCGACAGTGCGCAGCCACCGCCGGTCGAACTCGCGCATGTACTCGGCGGCAAGGTGTCCATATTCGCGCAATCCCTTGCGCTTGGCGGCGAGGATCTGCGGCGCGAAGACGCATAACGGCCCCAGCACGACGAACATCAGCAGCCCGACGAGCAGCACGATCTCGAGCTTGAAGTTCGCCAGCGACGCGCCATCGTAGAAGATGCGGTTGGCGAACAATCCCGCGACGGACGCGCCATGAGCGGCGAGCAGCGGCGACAGGGCATATGCGCTCGCGCCCAGGAAACCGAGACCGCCATTGCGATCGGGGTGAGTCGGGATCAGCGCCAGCTCGATGCGAGAGACCTGCCACAAGAATCGTCCCCAGATAAAAAGACGGAAGTACCAGCGGACCAGGAGAAACTGGAAGATGGGGTTGCTGATCCACACGAACCACAGTCCCGCGAGCGTCGCCGTGGAGCGGCCGCTCTCGACCCGCGCGTACCAGGTCAGAGACTCCAGCGCGAGAAGATTGGCGCGAATGTAATAGGCCAGCGGAAAGATGATCGCGATGAGCAGCAGTTCCGCCCATACCGAATTGCGCAGCCTGATCGCCGAGTGGATTGCGGCGCCGAATCGCTCGAGCGCCGCCTCGGGCACCAGCTTCCGTTCCACGAACTGAGCGACGACCGCGCGCATCCGCAGATGGACCACGAGCTCCGCGACGAGCAACAGTGGAACGACGAGCAGTAGCCGCACGTGCGTCTCGATGTCGCCGATGAAGGGGATCGGCACGCCGCCGAACAGGGTTCCCTCGACCAGGCAGAGCAGCAGCAACGGCAGCCAGATGATGCCGCAGATGACCACGATACGCCGCAGGACATGATCTTCGACCCGCTCCCCGAGGCGTGCCTTGCGGAACAACTGGTAGAGCGGTCCGCCAAGTACGAGCGAGAAGTCTTCCAACTCGCGCCAGGCGATGGCCGGCGCGGTCGCGTCGGCTGCGGAATGCTTGCTCTCGGACATGCTGCGACCTTCTCCTTGCAATCAGCCTGCAGGGATCGTCACCAATGGCAGGTTTTGCGTCGGGCCCTGGTTCGCCAGCGTGAAGAGCAGCATCAGGAACGTGAAAGTGCGCTTGGAAATCAGGTCGCGGTCGTCGATCCAGAACCAGTGACCGTGATACGGCACGGCCACGAACGCGTCGGCGGGCTGCTCTGCCGTGCTGTGTATGCGGATGAGCCGGTGCTTGTCGTCGCCCGGGTCGACTGCGGTCGGCACCGCGCGCTGTTCGGCCACGTGCCGCTCGGGTACCTCCACGTACGACGCCAGCTCGATCATGATGTGCAGCATGGAGCGGGTCAGCATCGCAATCTGCCTGCCGCCGCGTGCAGCACCGCCGTAGAAGACCCGGAACTCCGTGGCATCCGGGTCCAGGCCCAGCAGCTCGCGGAGGGCCCGGCCGTTCTCCCCGATCTCTGCCCGCGGCTGGAACACCATGAACACTGCCTCCTGCTTGTCCTCCATCGGCTTGATGTTGACCTCGACCGCGCCCGAGAGCTGTATCTCCCGCAGCAGCTCGAGCACGGCATAGAACTGGGGATCGGCGGGACGCGGGTCCGCGCCCTGTCCGCGGCGGTTCTGCAGACCGTTCACGGAGTCCACTGCGATACCGAGCACGAAATCGGCCGCATAGCCGGACTGCAGCAGGAACAGGACTGCCGGCGGCGGCAGCGGCGTCATCAGGCTCTTGACGAACTCCGGACCGGTCAGCGGCGCGTAGGTGATCGTCGGCCGATCCGTGTACTTGCCCTGCGCGCCAAGATTGACCTGCTCGCCGGGGAGGTCGGGGAAGATACTTCCCGACGCCGAAATCGTGCTCTCTATCGTGTAGCCGCTCACGATCGAGGCGACATCGAGGAACACGGGCGTGTCGAGGTAACGCAGCTTGACGATGTTGAGAAGGATCTGCTCCTGCCACGAGTCGGCAAGCGCCGCGTTGTAGTCGAAGCGGTCGTGGCGCACAGTGTCCGGACCGACACGCGTGCACGCTGCGATGAACAACACGGCTAGTACCAGCGCCAACGGTCGCAGCATTTCGATCCCCCCGACACCAGGTCAAATCATACGCAACCGGCTCGCCCCCGCCAATGGACCTTTGGTCGCATCCGCTTGCCGGTCGAGCGAGTGCGCTGACCGGTTCAAGTATCCCGAATCGCTCGGGAACATCTTCAGAAGCCTTTGGCGAAGCTCACGCCGACCCACTGACCCTCGAAGCGCGCCTCGGCGCCGAACTCCCACATGTAGGCGAAGTTCAGGCTCGCATCGAACGGCGGGAATGTCAGCCCGGCCTGCAAGCCCACCGAGTGGATCTGGTCCTCGGCATTGAGTTGCACGTTCCGGATCTGCGGCACGTCGGCGCCGGAATCCTCCTGGATCTGCCACTGGCTGTAACCGCGTATACCCAGCTCGGCCAGGATAGTCAGGTCTTTCCGCAGAGGCAGGTACTGACTGATGCCCCAGTTCAGCGTGAACCGGTCGCCGGGCGTCAGGTCCTCGTTGTCCTTCTGCATCGGCAGCCCGTACGTGCCCGCTGCGGTCACCGCCATGCGCCTGTCCGCCCACGGATACCAGGCAACGGCAGCCTGGAACTGGTGCTCCCAGAATTCCAGGCTCACCCCGTCGCTGCCGGTCGGCGCATAGAACCCGTATGCCGCCGACACCTCGTAGTGCTGGCCGCTCCAGCCCAGCCAGACCGGCTGAAAATAGGTGTCGGCCATGCCGCCCACGTCCGCCTCGAGGGTGCGGTCGACGGTCCCGGTCCGATCGAGAAACCGCCCCGTGCGGGCGAGGCTCAGCGACACCTGCGGGCTGGCGCTCACGAAGCTCGGCAGCACGTACGCCGCATACCGGGCGCCCAGGACGTGCCAAGGACTCACCCAGACGAGGGCCGGAGCGACCGCGAAAGCCTCAATGTCCGGCTCCACGTTCAGGGTGGTGGTACCCAATGGGCCGTTGACGGTTAGAGAGCCCACCTCGTCTCCGTTTCGATTCTTCAGTGTCTCCGTGCTGTACAGATAGTTGTATTGAAGGTAGTAGACGCCGGGGTCCGGCGGCACCAGCAGATCCCGGATGTTGGGGAGCGCGGGCGAGTAATGGCCCAGTTCCCCGGCCGGGACGGCGCTCGTACCGCACAGCAGCCCGAACATCAGTGCTGGTCCTACGAAAACATTCTTCATCTTCCTGCCTCCCAATCCTTCATGCTCACACATTAGCACTGGTCACGAACACTGAAGTCGATGGCGACCCCTCGTACTGGCTGTTGCCGGCATACGGGTCACCACGCAGTCACTGCTCATTCCGACACGCCGGCGTCCGCGCGCAGCTCCTGAAGCAACTTCGCCGCCGCCGGATCCCCAGGCGCAGCCCTGCGCAGGCGCTCCGCGTAACCGATAGCCGCGGTCTGATCGCCATAGTCGCGATTGAAGGTCGCCGCTGCAAGCAGCATCTCGCGGTCATCGGGGTGCCGGGTTAGCGCCTGCGCCAGGACATCGAGTGCTTCGCGTAATTGTCCGGTCGAGTTGAGGGCCACGGCATAAACGTAGGCGTAGCGTGGATCCTCCGGCGCCAGACGGGCCGCCTCGGCAAGCTCCGCCACGGCGTCCCCCGAGCGCTGCAGCCGCACCAGCGTCAGGCCGAGCGCGTGATGCAGCGGCGCGCTGTCCGGCGCCGTCTTCAACCCGTCGCGCAGGATCGCCTCCGCATCCTGATCGCGCCCCTGGGTGCGGCGCATGTCCGCGAAGTTCACCCACGCCGGCACGTGCGTGGGC
The DNA here is from genome assembly GCA_022071965.1 of Gammaproteobacteria bacterium. Taxonomy (GTDB): domain Bacteria; phylum Pseudomonadota; class Gammaproteobacteria; order JAJPIJ01; family JAJPIJ01; genus JAJVHZ01. Next base: position 20,502 of record JAJVIQ010000004.1, on the reverse strand, counting down.
GGCAGGGTCAGCGCCGCGCGGAACTCCGCTTCGGCCTCCTCGTAGCGTCCACGCTGCGCGTAGAAACTGCCGAGGTTGGTGCGATGTTCGGGCCGCTCGGCGAGCAGCCGTTGCGCCGCAACATACTCCTCCGCCGCACGATCGAACGACGCCTTCTGCCCTGGCGTGAGCGCCGATGCCGGCACCGATGCCAGCACACGGGCCGCCTCCATGCGCACCATCCGCACTGCGTCGGCGAGCAGCGGCGCGACCAACTGCACGCGCTCCTCGGGCGGCAACAGCTCGATCGTCGCCAGGGCGGCGTGCCGCACCAGCGGGCTGTCATCGGCAAGCGCCTCACGTGCCGCCGCCAGGGTTGCCGGATCAGGCATCTGCGCCAGCGCCTCCGCCGCCGTGGCGCGGGCAATGTCGGGTTGGCCATGATCCTCCAGCAGAGAAAGGAACTGCTTCGTCGCCTCGGCGCCGTCAGCGGCCAGGTTGTAGCGCTGGAAGCCCTCGTAAGGACGGCCATACCAATCCTCGATCCGATCGGCCGCCCACTGCGCTGGTTTGTCGCCATGGCACGGGGTGCACGCGTTCGGCACGCCGAGCTTCACGGAGAGATCGGGTCGTGGCACGCGCAAGCTGTGATCGTGGCGCGGGTCGATCACGATGTACGTCGTCGTCGGCATGTGGCACGCGGTGCATTGAGCGCCAGCTCCACCCTCTTTATGAAAATGATGGGAGGCCGCGTCGTACCTGGCGGGCAGATGGCACTGCGCGCAGACCTCGTTGCCCTGCGCGCGGAGCTTCAATCCATGCGGTTCATGGCAGTCGCTGCAGGTCACCCCCTGGTGATACATCTTGCTCTGCACGAACGAGCCCCAGATATAGACCTCGTCGCGCTGCTGACCGTCGGCGTGATAAAGCGGTGCGGTAAGCAGGGCCGGCAGGTAGTGGTCCAGGAACGGCTTGCCCGCGGCGAAATTCTCGGCGATGGGCGTACGGCGTGAGTGGCAGGGCGCGCAGACTTCCAGCTCCGCGTGCAGGGGATGCGCCTGCGACGGACGGGCGATCCCGCGCTGCGGATCCATCGTCCAGACCATCGCCCGGCGCTCGCCGAACGACACCGTCAATCCCTTCGCCGGATCGGTGCTACCCGAACCCGATGCCGACACGCTCTGTCGCGCCCAGTCGACGTGGCGCGAACCCGGACCGTGGCAGGCCTCGCAGGAGACGTTCACCTCCGACCAGCTGGTCTTGAACGAGCGGGTCGCCTCGTCGTAGTTCCTCTTCAGGTCGGTCGAGTGGCAATCGGCGCACATGGTGTTCCAGTTCTGCTGCGCGCCGGTCCAGTGCAACTCATCGTCGTGGGTAATCCGCTCGTCGGGGTAGAGGTGAAACCAGCGCTGCCCACCCTGCTCTTTCGAACGCGTATCCCAGGCGATGGACAGCGCCTGCAGCCGGCCGCCGGGAAATTCGATGAGGTACTGCTGCAGGGGCGTCACGCCGAAGGTGTACTTGATCTCGTAGTCGGCGAGTGTGCCGTCGGGACCGTCGGTGTTGACGAGGAACTTTCCGTCGCGCCTGAAGAAGGTCGATGTGGTGCCGGCGTAGGAAAACGTTGCGTCGGCAAAGTCTCCCAAGACAGTCTGTTCGTTGGCCTCCTGCATCGCGAGATCATGGTGCGAACCCTGCCATGCCCCGTATTCCCCGGCGTGGCACTGGGCGCACGCCTGGCCACCGACGTGGTGCGCCGCGGGCTCGCCGCCGGCGGCTGACGCCACCGCGCTCGGCGTTCGCTCCCGCGGGTAGTGATAGAGCACGATACCGCCGACCACAACCAATGCGACCACGCCCGCTGCGAGCCACCTGCCCCATCCCATGATCCGGCCAGCGCCGGATGACAGTTCCGTCGTACCGGCTTCGGGCGGCGGTGGCGGACCCGGCGAGCGGCCTTCACCGGCACGTTTCTTCTTATTTCCCATTGAAGCCGTTCACGTTCTGTGCGAACCGAATCTCGAACTCCTCGGCCGTTGCGTCCGCGCGCGGGGCCATGCGCGTCTCCAGATGCGCATGGCCGCCGCCGGCCGGCACAGCGGCGACGCGTGGAACCGAGCAGGCCGATGAATCTTGTTCGGAATCGACGATCGCCGATGCCCGCTTCGTCGCCCCATCGAAACCGTGGCGCCTGCCGGCAACGGGACGCTGGCAGGCGCCGTCACACTTCCCGCGGCTCGTCACTCGGTCCGGTGCGCAACCTCCTCGTGCGCAGCCTTTACGGCGGCTTCGGCCTTGGCGTTCGTGTCCCGAACCTCGACCGTCACCCTGGGTATATGCCCGGTGAAACGCGATCCGGCCTCGGCCCCGATAGACTCCACCACGGGCGTGCCGAGATCGACGCCCACGTCGGCCGTCTCGTCGGCTGAGAAGATCATGGCCTGCGTAATGTCGATCCGCCCCTGCGCGACCTGCTCGTCGTTCACGTAGAGGGTGCCGGTGCCGCCCTTGCCCATCCCGCCGTCATAGGCGAAGTCGAAGCGAATCGTCGCCTTGCCGGCCGGCAGCGGCTTGGCGGCGGCGACCGAGCTGCGCTGCAGGCCGAGGAAGTTGTAGTCGTAGGCCGGCACACCGTCCTTCACGTACAGCGACCACCCGCCGAAGCGTCCGCCCTGCGCAATGATCGTTCCGTTGCCGCCGCCCTGCGGCACTTCGACCTCGGCCGTGATGGTCTTGGACTTGTTCTTCACGTTGATGAAGACGTTCTCCATCATCCCGGTCATGCCCTCGGCCAGGGTGAGCGACGTGCGCCCGGCCATCAGGTCCGGGCGGCCCACCTCCGCAGCCAGGGCGCGCTCGAATACCCGGTCGTCGAGCGGCAGCACATGGTGCTTCTCGGCTTCCTTCATGAAGGCCGCCTGCAGCTCGGCGAGTTTCCCGGGATTCTGTGCAGCGAGGTCAGTCGCAAGACTGAAGTCGGAGCGCATGTCATACAGTTCCCAGACGTCGCTTTCCAGCGCGTTGCGCGGCTTCGGTTCCCACGGCGCTTTGTGGATGGTGCGCGCGAGCCAGCCCTCGTGGTAGATCGCGCGGTTGCCGGCGATCTCGAAGTACTGCGTCGTGTGACGATCCTTGGCGTTGGCGTCGTCGAACGTGTCGACCATGCTAACGCCCTCGATCGGGATCTGCGGCGTGCCGTTCACCACCTTCGGCTCCGGCAGGCCCGCCGCCTCGAGGATGGTCGGCGCGATGTCGATTACGTGTCCGAACTGCGTCCGGATGCCGTTCTTCGCCTTGATGCCCTTGGGCCACTGCACCACCATTCCATTGCGTGTGCCGCCGAAGTCCGAGGCTACCTGCTTCATCCAGCCGAACGGCGCATCCAGCGCAACCGACCAGCCGGCGGCCATGTGCGGGTAGGTCTCAGGGCCGCCCCACTTGTCGATCACCTTCAGCAGGTCGGGCACCTTCTCGTGCACGCCATTGAAGTAGGTGTACTCGTTGAACATACCGTTCTCGCCGCCCTCGCCGCTGGTCCCGTTGTCGCCGGCGATGTAGAACACGAGCGTGTTGTCGGCCTCGCCGGTCGCGTCGATTGCCTTTAGCACGCGGCCGATCTCGTGATCCGTGTAGTCGAGATAGGCGGCGAAGACCTCGACCTGGCGGGTATAGAGCCGTTTTTCGTCGGCCGACAGCGTGTCCCAGTCCTTGATGGCCGGCGGCTTCGGCGCCAGCTTGGTCCCGGGCGGAACGATGCCCATCTGGATCTGCCGGGCCAGCGTTTCCTCGCGGAGCTTGTCCCAGCCCTGGTCGAATTTGCCCTTCCACTTGTCGATCCATTCCTTGGGCACGTGGTGCGGTGCATGCGTGGCGCCCGGCGCGAAGTACACGAAGAACGGCTTGTCCGGAGTCAGCGCCTTTTGGTACTCGATCCAGGCCACCGCCTTGTCCGTCATATCGGTCATGAAGTGGTAGTTCGGATCGTGCGGCAGTTCGACCGGGGCGACGCCATCATAGAGGTACGGCGCCCACTGGTTGGTCTCGCCGCCGATGAAGCCGTAGAACTTGTCGAAGCCCTGGCGTGTTGGCCAGCGATCGAAAGGCCCGGAGACACTGGCCTCCCACGCGGCCGTTTCGTGCCATTTCCCGAAAGCGGCCGTGCTGTAGCCATTCAGGCGGAGCATCTCGGCAACCGGCGCCGTCGCGTTCGGGATCTGGCCGGTGTTGCCCGGCAACCCGGTCGCCATCTCGGTGATGAAGCCCATGTTCACCGTATGGTGATTGCGGCCCGCCTTGAGCGCTGCCCGGGTCGGCGAGCACAGGGCGGTGGTATGGAAGTTGGTGTAGCGCAGTCCGTTCTGCGCCAGGCTGTCGAGTGTCGGGGTGGCAATCGGGCCGCCGAACGGGCTTGTGGCGCCAAAGCCCAGGTCGTCGATCAGGATGATCACGACGTTGGGGGCTCCCTCCGGAGCCTTCACCTCGAAGTGCGGCGGCGTCTTCACGTTGCGCGCGTCGAGGTCGGTGTAAACTGGCCGCTTCGGCTCCGCGATCGGCAGCACCGTCCGATCGAGCCCTTCGCTTGCGCGTGCGCCGACGCTCAGCGCCGTCATGAAAAGGGCAAGTACCGAAGCATTCAGCATCATCGTTCTCATTCTCGATCTCCTCCAGCGAACATCTTTATTCAGTATCCGGGCGGCGGTGCCACCTGCACGTAGGTAACGCCGCTGCTGGCGTATGCCTGCGTGTACCAGCTGCTGCCGCAGGCGAAGTAGGTGACGCCGCCGACATCCACCGGCGTGGCCACGCAGGGAAGCACTGCCACCGGCGCCGTCTGGTAGACCACGGTGGTCGAGGAAGACGCTGCCGCACCGACGACCGCGGCGGTACCGGCGACCACCGCCCCGGCGACCACCGCTTCCTCCCAATTGTCACCGTCGCAGCAGTCCCAGTCGCCGTCCACCTCATCCTCGTAGAAGTCCTGCCGATCCTCGCGCGCCTGATCCGAATGCTGCTGCCAGTCCTCACGGTTCTGGTCCTGCTGTGACTGCCGATCCTGCTGCGCCTGCTGGCGCTCCTGGCTGGCCTGGTCCTGCTGCTGTTGTCGGCTCTGCTGACTTTCCTGCTGCTGCTGCTGCCGGCTCTGCTGACTCTGCTGCTGTTGCTCTTGCCGGCTCTGCTGCTGTTGCGACGCCTGTTGTTGCCTTTGTGTGGCCTGGGTGGACGCCTGCTGCTGTCTCTGCGCCGCCTGCCCGGATGCCTGTTGCTGTCGCTGCCCGGCCTCCGCAGAGCGCTGCTGGCTCATCTGCGAACGTTGAGCGGACGCCTGGCCACCTGAGCGCGACGACAAGCTGCCGCTCGAGGCGGCGCCGCTGCGGGAGAAATTGCCGCCGCCGGCACCGCCCCCTCCGCGGCGCGCTGCGTTCGCCTCATCCACGACGCCAAGAACGAAGACAAACATGCTCGCAAGCGCCGCAGTCCTCAGTGATGATTTCATTTTCATTGCTGTGCTCCTGTCGGCTCGGCACCCTGCGTCTCCGGGGCCGCAACCCTTGGCATTTGGGCGAGGAATGCGATCTTCCTGGCGCCGTCTGGCGGCGTGAACGCAAATGTTGCATCGGTGATAACGGGCGACACATTCCAGTCGGATAACTGCGCCCAGAACTGCGGCTGACCTTCCTCGTTCCTGTAGGTCAGGACCACGCGCAGCGGCAGCGGCTGATCGCCGTCGGCAACCCATACCTGGAAATCGACGGCTGCGGTGCGCGCGGCAAGATGATGCGCAGGCACGCCGAGGATGTCGGTCTGCTCGACGTAGTCGATGGACTGGACCCTGCGTTCGAATTCGCCCGGCAGCTGATTGACAATCAGTGCGGCGAGCGGCAGCCGCATGTGAAGGTCCCTGCGGAAATAGGCGATCGCCTCATCGATGGTGCCAGGCTTGGGTGTCGTGGCGTAGACGTTTTGCGTGGCGTTGAACACGGTGATGTCCTTGCCGTCGAGCAGGACCGTATGCCTGTCGCCGTCGCTCTGCTCGGCATCGATGCGCACGCGATCCGGCCTGCTGACCGTAACGGTACGCTTCTCGCCGAATTCGATCTTCTGGCCGGACTCCTGCAGCACGTCATAGCCGGCGCGGATGTTGACGCTGAAGCGCTGCGTCTGTGAGAGGAACTTCGCCATGTCCATGAGCCTGCCCATGGCCTCGGCCTGCGTATCCGCTGGCTGCGCCGACTCCGCGCCGCCCGTCGTCTGCGCGCCGGATTCGGCATCCGCCTGCCCTCCCGCCAAAACCGCGCTAACCGACAGCACCATCGCGATGAATGCGAAACCTACCAACGACCATGGCTGCATCTTCATGACCCGCGCCTCCTCGGGAAACTCGTTCAAATCTACCCGCAGCGCCAGCGACTGCACTGATTGCGATCAACCGGCTGCGTTATATCCGGAGCTGCCGCTTCCCTGCCCAATCGACTTGTCGGGATTGCAGCGGGGAATGTGGGCAATCCCCCCGGCTGTGCTTGGCCGACTTGTGCAAATCATAAGTTTGTAACCTTCGGGAGAACATTGGACCATAGTCCTAGTTGGCTCAACCCTGCATGCAACGATGGTCACACAGAGGCTTACCGTCTCAATGCAATCTCTCCGGGGGCAAACGAAGTCGGGACGGAAATATTTTCAGTCCGCAAGCGGGAGACCATGCTGACCGGCACGCCGGCGCCAAATAACGTATGGGGCGATAGTGAGCACGGAGATCAGAAGGTAGGCCAGCACCGTTGCCGTGATTTCGGGCGAGGCGCGGTTGAGCGTGGCTACGAGCAGCGCAAGGCCCGGGTTGCGCGCAGCACTGATAATGGCCACTGCCGTGCGCGTCGCGGGATCGGGACCTCCCAGCAGATGTCCGACGGCGAGCGCCCCGCCGGTGGTGAGCACAATCGCCGCCGCCCCTCGCAACCCCGCGTTGATCGTGACCTCCCAGACGTCGATCAGGATGAGGACCACGACGGCAAAGAGCATGAAGGTCCCGATTCGGCCCAGCCTGGGTTCCAGCCGCTGCGCAAGCCCGGCACGCAGGTGCCGGAGCATCATGCCCAGCCCCAGCGGCAGAAGCTGCACGATGAAGACCTGCCGCGCCACCTGCGAGGGAGCGATACTGGCCTGCCCCGCATAGACATGATTGAGCAGCATGATCGACAGCGGCATGGACAGTACCGCGAGCGTCACCACGCAGATCTGCAGGCTCGGGGCGAATGCCTGGTGCCCGCCCGCGCCGAGCGATCGGCGCAGCGCCACCGGCGCGGCCGGCGAGATCGACATCAGCACGATGCCGATCTGTGCCGCCCTGGGCAGCTCGATGGCACGCGTCACCAGGAGTGCCATGGCCGGCACGGCGACCAGCACCGAGAACAGTCCGCGTGCCATCAGCCCCGGCCGCTGCGCGGTCCATCGCAGCAACTGGCCTGGCACGATGCCGAGGCCCAGGGCGAACATGACCGTGAACACGGTGACCACCACGCACAACGTCAGCAGCGGTTCGGGGATGGGGCCGCTCACGACCGCAGCCGCTCGTAGCGCTCGACGGCGCTGGCGCGATTCATGAACATCCGCTCCCGTCCGAGCGTCCTGCCCAGGTCGGAATTCTGCACCACCCGCATGACCTCGGGGTTGAGCGCCCCCAGCCACAGCTCGATGCCGTCACGCCGCAGCGTCGCCTCCGCCTCGGTCAGCATCTTCAGCGCCGTGTACTCGACATCCAGCAGGGAGCTGCAGTCGATCATCAGGACTCGCGGCTGCTCCGCGGCGAGCAGTCTCCAGATCTTGTCGCCGATGTGCTGCGCGTTGAGGAAGAAGGCGCGTCCCTCGACGCGCACGATCAGCAGCCCGGGCCAGGTCTCGTCGTCCGGATGTTCCGCGGAACGCGCCCGAAACACACCCGTGCCGCGCTTGCGGCTCAGCACATACACCGGCGGATCGTAGGCCTGCTGCGCGAGCGCCAGCAGCGAGGCGATCACGGCCACCAGTATCCCCTTCAGGGTTCCGAGCAGGACGACGCCGGCGAAGGCGATCAGCGCCCACCGGAACTCGATGCGGCGCACGCGGCGGATGTCGAGGAATTCGCCCGGCCTGATCAGGTCCACGGAATACGCGACCACCACCGCCGCAAGCGCGGCCTGCGGCATGAGACTGATGACCGGCGCCAGCACGAGCAGTGTCGCGATTGCCGCCACGGCGGTGACGAGTTCCGCCGCCTGGCTGCGCGCGCCGGCCTTGCGGTTCACCGCCGTCTGCGTGGTGCCGCCGCCCGCGGGCATCGCGCCGAGCAGGCCGCCGGCGACGTTCGCCGCGCCGATCGCCCACAGCTCGCGGTTCGGCACCGGTCGCGGCTCCGCCGGGCTGCCGAAGGCGCGCGCGGCGGCGATACTCTCCGTGAAGCTCATCAGGGCGATGCCGGCCGCCGCCGGCCACATCTCCATCACGAGATCGAGCTGCGGCCACACCAAAGCAGGCAGCCCGCGCGGGATCTCGCCGATGGTGGCCACGCCGAACCGGGGCAGTCCCAGCAGGGCGGTCCCGGCGATCGCCACGGCGATCGCGATGAGCGGCACCGGCGCGCGCGGCGCGTAGCGCTCCAGGAGGTAGATGAGGATCAGCAGGAGCAGCGCGAGCGACAGCGTGGCGACCGAGGTAGTCGGCAGGTGCTGAACGATGCTGAGGATGTCCCTGAAGAACCCCGTCTTGTCGATGTGTATCCCGAGCAGCTTCGGGATCTGGTCGACGACGATCACCAATCCGATACCGGACTTGAAACCCGTCAGCACCGGTTCGGAGATGAAGTTCGCGACGAAGCCGAGACGGAGCACGGCAGCCAGCAGCAGCATGGCGCCGACCAGCAATGCCAAAGTCGCCCCGGCCGCCATCAGTTCCGAAGTTCCTCCGCCGGGGACGGCACGGCCCAGTTCGGTGGCGGCCAGTATGGCGATCGTCGTGGTGGTGCTGACGCTGAGCGGCCGCGAGGTGCCGAGCAGCGCGTAGACGACCATCGGAACGAATGCGGTGTACAGACCCACCTGCACCGGCAGACCGGCGATGGTCGCGTAGGCCATCGCCTTGGGGATCACGACGGCCGCGGCCGTCAGGCCGGCGATCACGTCCGCGCGCAGCCAGTCCCGCGAGTACTCGCGCAGCCACCCGGTCCCTGGCCGGGGCATCGACCCGTCGGTCTCTGGTTTCATTTCCGTCGCCTGTCCGCGCCTGCCCCGATATACGGACGTTCGTGTCTTCGACCCGCCGGTCCGACCACGTTTGGGTGTGGCTGCCTCCCCGTAACGGGCTCACTCCACGTCGCGATCAGCCGCCCAGCGCGATCGCCATGGCGACGAGCGCGAACCCGACGGTCATGAAGACCAGCCCCGCGCGCCACGGGCGCAGCGCCGTGTAATGCGCCCACTTGTAGCCGGCCACGAACAGCAGGCAGATCAGGATCGCGTTCGAAGTCCGCAACGCGATCTTCGCATCGTCGATGAAGAGGAACGGCAGGGCGGCGGGAATACTGGCGCAGAAAACCAGCCAGAAGCTCGCGATGGCGCCGTACATGTCCGCGCGTCCGACGGTCACCGGTCTGGGTTCGGAGGCGCGCACGTGACGCGCCATCCGCCGGTAGAGATCGGCGCGTTCGCCCTCGTCGACGGTGATGCCCACGAGATCCTCGAGTTCCTGCTCGACCACGGCGGCGGCGGACTCTTCCGTGTCGGCAGACCGGATCAGCTGTCCCAGCCGCTTCATGCGCGCCCGCTCGAAGATCTGGCCGCTGACGTACAGCATGCCGTCGATGATCCCCCAGGCGATGTTGCAGCCTACCGTCGCGATCAGCAATTCCTGGACGGCCGCCGGTTCGCCCTGCTCGACCAGCAGCCCGGCGCCCAGCGTGAAGGTCAGCGTCATGATGAGTCCGAAGAGAACCTCGGCGAGGCTTTCGCCGGGTTCCAGATACTTCTGGGCGATGGCTAAAGGGAGGCGGATCATGGCGCATTGTCTCGGTGTGTTGGCATTGAACGGTCAATTGCACCTTGATCAGCCGAGATAGCGCTGCGCCTCGGAAAGCAGCGCGCCGCGGGTCCGGATCTCGCCGCGCGGCACGCTGAGCAGCAGCGCGGCGGCGCGGCGCCCGTCGGCGTTGTTCAATTCGTCGAGCTTCAGCTCGATCGCGTCGTCGGAAGGCTGCTCACGCTTTATCCCCTTGCAATCGATGATCAGGCTCGGGTGCGTGGTCCAGAGTTGCTCCTCGGCGCGGCCGAGCACGTCGTTCAGCGTATCGAGGTGGAACTTCAGCGTTCCCGTGTCCGACCCGAGCTCACGCAACTGTTTCTGGATCTCCTCGAGCTGCGCCTCGAGCTTGGGGAGGTCGGCCGCCTTGCCGGGGCCGCCCGCCTCGAAGGTCCAGCCCCCCGCCTCCAGCGTCCGGAGCTTGCGGCCGAGCAGCTTGCATTGCTGTTCCAGACCCGCCCTCTCCTTGCCGGCGGCCTCGATCCGGCCGAGCGCGATGCCGAGGAGGTGATCGAAGGCGCGCCGCTTCAGCAGCCGGCGCGTTTCCGTCTCCGCATCGGCGGGATCGACCACCCGGTGGTTGGTGAAGCCCACGGTCACCTGCGGCACGTCGTAGACCACCATGTCGCCCTTCTGCTCGACCCCGAGGACCGTGCGTTCCTGTTTCTCCATCATCATCAGGGCCACGATACGGTCGGTGCCGATGCCTCCGGTGCGCTGCACGAAGTCGCCCAGCACGCCGCCGGCGCCCAGGACCTCCTGCATCCGCTCGGCGGTGGGGAAGTAGCCCGACAGCCGGCGATCTTCGCCGAAACCGTGCAGGCCCACGTCGACCGGCGGCGGCAGCTCCTCCACCAGCGCAATGACGTGATCGATCGCGTGGACGACGGCGCCCTTGAGCTTTCGCGTGTATCCAGGAAGCGCACGCACCCTGGGATCGGTGCCGTCCACGGCGCGCTCGATGGCGAACGTGACGAGGGACTCCGGGTACTGTGCAGCGGGCGAACGGCCCGCCTGGAAAAAACTTTTGAACAGCTCGAACATGACCGCGGACGCGCTCTCGCCGGAACTGCTCAGTACTTCTCCGGGATCCAGGAACGCCTCTCCATCGTCACCTCGTCGTCGTACGCGCGCTTCTTGGAGCGGCCGGGGAGCTTGATCGCCGGCCGGTCGAGCCTCTCGTAGGGAATGAGGCCCAGGAAGTGAGAGATGACGTTCAGGCGCGCCCGCTTCTTGTCGTCGGAACGCACGATGTGCCAGGGCGCCCATGCGGTATCCGTGGCGTCCAGCATCGCGTCCCGGGCGAGCGAATACTCGTACCACTTCTCGCGCGACGGCAGGTCCATGGGACTCAGCTTCCACTGCCGCAGCGGGTCGTCGATGCGGGCCTCGAACCGGCGCTTCTGCTCCTTGTTGCCGACTTCCAGCCAGTACTTGACGAGCGTGATGCCGCCGTCCACCACGTATTTCTCGAAAGCCGGGCAGTTCTGCAGGAATCGCTTGTACTGCTCCTTGGTGCAGAAGCCCATGACGTGCTCCACGCCGGCGCGGTTGTACCAGCTCCTGTCGAAGATCACGATCTCGCCCGCCGCGGGGAAGTGCGCCAGGTAGCGCTGCACATACATCTGCGACTTCTCGCGGTCCGAGGGCGCCGGCAGTGCTACCAGCCGGAAGATGCGCGGGCTCACCCGCTCGGTGATCGCCCGTATGGTGCCGCCCTTGCCGGCGGCGTCACGGCCCTCGAAGATGACGATGATGCGCTGGCCGGTGGACCTGACCCAGTCCTGCAGATAGCACAGTTCCGCCTGCAGACGCCGCAGCTCCTTCTCGTAATCCTTGCGACCGAGCGTCCCCTTGCCGCCCTCCTCGGGTTGCGTTTCCGCCGTGCCCGGAGATTTCTCGTCTCTGTCGTCGTCGCGACTATCGGCCTTCTTCTTCATGTCCGGATCTCCCGTGTCGTGCTCCACCTTGTCCATTGACCGCAACGGCACTCGATATTTCCTTATACCGCAGTGTCAGTTCCCATCGCGGCAACCCCGCTGGGCTCATCCTCGCCGACGGCAGGCCCAGCGTAAATACAACCTTGGTCCCATGGCGCCCGTGGCCGATGCTGAACCGGCCGCGCGGCCTGCTCGGGTCGACTGTCCTGGCGCGGCGGCGGGACGCGACGTCAGTCGCCGCCGTACGACGCAGAATGCCTACGACCAAGGTCCAATTTCCCGCGCCGCACCAACGCCTGTAGACTAGCGAATGGCTCCGTTGAGTACTGGTACGTCTCCGATGTCAGGAGCAAGGTCGATGAAGAAACCTGCTGAAACTCTCTCCACTTCCCGCGATATCGCGATGAAGATCGCGGGCGTGTTTACCCACCGGTACGATGTCGCCCAGCAAAAATACCGGGATCGGGTGCAGAAGACCGTGACCGGCCTGGGCGACCTGTCAGCGCTGGCCACGACCACGCCCTGGCAGGCCTGGCAGACATGGGGCAGTTACGCGGTGGACGCCGTGCAGCGCTCGATCCTGTTCTGGGACACGCTGCGCCAGCGCGGGAACGTGTTCCGCGAGCGCGAGCGCGCCGGTCTGCCGCCGGTGCTGCATTTCGAGTACGAGACCGTGATGGACGGGCGCACGCTCGATCGGCCGGTGAACTACGCGTTGCTGCGCATCATCCCCCCGCAGGGCGTCCTGGTCGACGCGAGCCGCCGGCCCTATCTCATCATCGACCCGCGCGCAGGACACGGCCCGGGCATCGGCGGGTTCAAGGACGACTCCCAGGTCGGCGTGGCGCTGCGCGCCGGCCACCCGGTGTACTTCGTCATCTTCTTCCCGGACCCCGAGCCGGGGCAGACGCTTTTGGACGTCTGCGAGGCCGAGGCCGCGTTCGTCCGCAGGGTACGCGAGCTGCATCCGGACAGCCTGAAGCCGGCGATCGTCGGCAACTGCCAGGGCGGCTGGGCGGCGATGATGCTGGCCGCCGCCAACCCCGAGGACACCGGGCCCATCGTCATCAACGGCTCGCCGATGTCCTACTGGGGCGGCGCCTGGCAGGACGGCGAGGGCGACAACCCGATGCGTTACGCCGGCGGCATGCTCGGCGGGACGTGGCTCGCCTCGCTCGCCGCCGACCTCGGCGCCGGCAAGTTCGACGGCGCCTGGCTGGTGCAGAACTTCGAGAGCCTGAATCTCGCGAACACGTTCTGGGACAAGTATTACCACGTCTACGCCAATGCCGACACCGAGCCGCCGCGCTTCCTCGACTTCGAGCGCTGGTGGGGCGGGTTCTACCTCATGAACCGCGAGGAGATCGAGTGGATCACCTCGAACCTGTTCGTCGGCAACAGACTCTGGTCGGGCGCGGTGCGATCGAAACAGAACGAGTTCTTCGACCTGCGCGCGATCAAGACGCCGATCATCCTGTTCGCGTCCATGGGCGACAACATCACACCGCCGCAGCAGGCCTTCAACTGGGTCGCGGACGTCTACGGCTCCACCGACGAGATCAAGGCGCGCGGCCAGGTGATCGTCGGCCTGCTGCACAAGGACATCGGCCATCTCGGCATCTTCGTCTCCGGCCGCGTTGCGAAGAAGGAGCACGCCCAGATCGTCTCGGTCCTGAAGACGATCGAGCTCCTGCCGCCTGGTCTCTATGGCATGAAGATCGAGGAGGTCAAGCGCAACGGCGGCGTGGAATACGAGGTGGGCTTCGAGGAGAAGCGCCTGGAGGAGATTACCGCGCGGCTGAACCCGACGAAGCGCGGCGACGAGCGGGCGTTCGAGGCGGTTTCCGCGATTTCGGATTTCAACCAGCGGGCCTACGAGCTGTTTCTGCAGCCGCTGATCCAGGCGACGATGGACAATTCCACGGCCGAGCTGATGCGCACCCTGCACCCCCTGCGCGTGCAGCGCTGGGCGGTCTCGGACCTGAATCCGTGGCTGTGGTGGCTCACCCCGGCGGCTGCCGCGGTCAAGGCGCAGCGGCAGGCGGTCGGCAAAGAGCAGCCGCTGCGGCGGGCCGAAAAGGCATACTCGGAGGTGATCTCCGCGTCGCTCGACTTCTGCCGCGACCTGCGCGATGCGCTCAGCGAGGCGGCCTTCTTCCAGACCTATGGCAACCTCTTCAACGTCTATCTCACAGAGAGGCATGAACGACAGGCGCAGGCGCGCCAGTTGCCTGCCGATCCACGCGAACTGCCGTTCGTGAAGCAGGCGCTCGCCGCGATCCGCGAAGGCGGCTACCCGGAGGCGATAGCGCGCATCGGCGCCCTGCTGACCCCGGGCGAGGATCGGATCCCGCTGGCCCGCATCGAACTGAAGGCCGAGATGGCAGCGGATTACGAGTCGCTGCTGCCGGCCCTGTCGGCGGAGGAACGCCGCCGCATCCGCGGCGAGCAGGAGATCATCGCCGAGTTCGAGCCGGAGCTGGCGCTACAAACGCTCCCGGCGCTGGTCTCGGATCCTGCCGATCGCGCGCGCCTGCTGACCTTCCTCGCCCAGATCGTCGCCGACAAGCGTTTCATGCGCGTGCAGCCGACGCGTGAGCAGCTCCAGACGCTGGACCGCATCCGGGAGATCCTCACGGGGACGGGCACCGGCTCGCGCCCCGACGCGACGGCGCGCAGGACCGGCACGCAATGACGCGGGGCGCCATCCCCAGGACACGGCTGCCGGGGCAACTCAACCCGAGGCACGCGAATTGAACAACGGGCACACCCGATACAGGGCGCTGATGGAGAAGTGCAAGGGGCTGCCGCCGACGCCGACGGCGGTGGCGCACCCCTGCGATCAGAGCTCGCTCTCGGGCGCGATCGAGGCGGCGCAGACGGGCCTGATCGCACCGATCCTGGTCGGGCCCGCAGAGCGCATCAGGGCGACGGCGGCGAAGTTCGAGCTCGACATTAGCCCCTACCGGCTGGTGGACGCCCTGCACAGCCACGACTCCGCCGCCAGGGCCGTCGAGATCGTCCGGCTCGGCGAGGCCGAGGCGCTGATGAAAGGCAGCCTGCACACCGACGAGCTGATGGGCGAGGTGGTGAAGCGCGACACGGGGCTGCGCACCGGCCGGCGCATCAGCCACTGCTTCGTGATGGACGTCCCCGGTCACGAGACCCCTCTCATCATCACCGACGGCGCCGTCAGCATCGCGCCGACGCTGGAGGAGAAGGTCGACATCGTCCAGAACGCGATCGACCTCGCCCACGCCTTCGGCGCACGGGACGAGGAGATCCGGGTGGCCATCCTCTCGGCCATGGAGACGGTCAACCCCAAGGTCCCCTCCACCATCGATGCGGCGGCGCTGTGCAAGATGGCTGATCGCGGGCAGATCACCGGCGCGGTCCTCGACGGTCCGCTGGCGCTCGACAACGCCATCGATCTGCAGGCCGCGCAGATCAAGCGCATCGAGTCGCCCGTGGCCGGCCGCGCCAACGTCCTGGTGGTGCCCGACCTGGAGGCCGGCAACATGCTGGCGAAGAGTCTGACCTTCCTCGCCGGGGCGGACGCCGCCGGCATCGTGCTGGGCGCGCGGGTGCCCATCATCCTCACCAGCCGCGCGGATTCCGTGCTGTCGAGGCTCGCCTCCTGCGCGGTGGCCGTGCTGGTGGCGAAGGCGCGCCGAGAGCAGGCCGCGAAGGCGGTGAGCTAGCCATGGCCGCGGCGATCCTGGTCCTCAATGCCGGCTCCTCGAGCATCAAGTTCTCGCTCTTCGCCGAACGCGGCGGCGTTCTGGAGCTCGATTGCCGCGGACAGATCGAGGGGATCACCACCTCGCCGCGCTTCATCGCCAGGGACGCCGTCGGCGCCATCCTCGGCGAGCGCTCCTGGGGCGATGGTGTCAAGCTCGGCCACGATGGCGCCCTGGAGCACCTGAGCGCGTTCCTGCGCGGTGAGCTGAAGGACCTGCCGCTCGCCGGGGTCGGGCACCGGGTCGTGCACGGCGGCCTGGAGTATGCCGAGCCGGTGCTGATCGACAGCGGCGTTATCGCCGCGCTCAGGAAATTCATCCCCCTCGCACCGCTGCACCAGCCGCACAACCTGACGCCGATCCGGCTGCTCCTGGAGCGCATGCCGCAGGTGCCGCAGGTGGCCTGCTTCGATACCGCCTTCCACCGCTCCAATCCGGCGCTCGCGCAGTGGTTCGCGCTGCCCGCGGAAATGCACGACGCCGGCGTGCGGCGCTACGGCTTCCACGGCCTGTCCTACGAGTACGTCGCCTCGGTGCTGCCGCGCGTCGACGCCGCCGCCGCGGCCGGCAGGACCGTGGTGCTGCACCTCGGCAACGGCGCCAGCATGTGCGCGCTCGCGGGCGGCAGCAGTGTGGCCAGCACCATGGGTTTCACGGCCGTCGACGGCCTGCCGATGGGCACGCGCTGCGGGTCCATCGACCCGGGCGTGATCCTTTATCTCATGAGCGAGCGGAAGATGACCGCGGGCGCCATCGAGAAGCTGGTCTACAACCAGTCAGGGCTGCTCGGCGTCTCGGGGATCTCCAGCGACATGCGCACCCTGCTCGCCAGCAGCGAGCCGCGTGCCCGGCTCGCCGTCGACCTGTACGTCTACCGGATCGGCCGGGAGCTCGGGTCGCTGGCGGCCGCGCTCGG
Source organism: Gammaproteobacteria bacterium (assembly GCA_022071965.1). GTDB lineage: Bacteria > Pseudomonadota > Gammaproteobacteria > JAJPIJ01 > JAJPIJ01 > JAJVHZ01. The sequence goes on along the minus strand of JAJVIQ010000004.1, from coordinate 3,886 downwards.
CGGCCTGGACGCCATCGTGTTCACCGCGGGCATCGGCGAGAACGCCGCCGTCATCCGTGAGCGCGTCTGCCGCGACGCGTCCTGGCTCGGCGTGAATCTGGATGGTGCCGCCAATCGTGCCGGCGGCCCGCGCATCAGCACGGCACAAAGCCGGGTATCCGCATGGGTGATCCCGACCAACGAGGAGCTGATGATCGCGCAGCATACGCGGCGGCTGCTCGGAGACACTGCCGTCGACCGGGAGGTGCGTCTGAATGCTGAAGGGTAAGGTTGCGCTGGTGACCGGCTCGACCAGCGGCATCGGGCTGGGGATCGCGCGCGCGCTCGCCGGGCAGGGCGCCGACATCCTCATCAACGGCTTCGGCGATGCGCAGCAGATCGAGCGGCTGCGCAGGGAGCTGGCCGCCGCACACGGCGTAAGAGTCCTGTACAGCGCGGCGGACATGTCGAAGCCCGAGGAGATCACGGAGATGATCGAACGCACGACCGCGGGCCTGGGACGCGTCGACATCCTGGTCAACAACGCCGGCATCCAGCACACCGCCGCGGTGGAGGAGTTCCCGGTCGAGCGCTGGGATCAGATCATTGCCATCAATCTCTCGGCGGCCTTTCACGCCATCCGCGCCGCCCTGCCGCAGATGAAGGCGCGGAACTGGGGCCGGATCGTCAACATCGCCTCCACGCACGGGCTGGTGGCCTCCGCCCACAAGGTCGCCTACGTGGCCGCCAAGCACGGCATCCTCGGGATGACCAAGGTCGTGGCCCTGGAGACGGCCACCACCGGCGTGACCTGCAACGCGATCTGCCCGGGCTGGGTGCTCACACCGCTGGTGCAGAAGCAGATCGACGATCTCGCCGCGAGCAGGAAGATCCCGGCGGAGGCCGCGAAGAAGGAACTGCTCGGCGAAAAACAGCCGTCGCACGAGTTCGCCACGCCCGAGCAGATCGGCGCCCTCGCGGTATTCCTCTGTTCCGCGGATGCGGCCCAGATACGTGGTGCGGCCCTGCCCGTGGACGGCGCGTGGACGGCGCAGTGAGTTCCTCCCGCGCGATCGAGCAGAGAGTTTTCAGCGACCAGTGACCATGACACACGTACAGGTTCGCAGGGTATGAAGCCGATCCCGCTCGAGGAGGCTGTGGCGATGATCCCCGACGGCGCGAGCCTGATGATCGGCGGCTTCATGGGCGTGGGCACGCCGCACCGGGTCATCGATGAACTGATCCGCCAGGGCAAGCGTGGCTTCACCGTGTATGGCAACGATACGGCCAGGCCCGGTGTCGGGATCGGCAGGCTGATCACGGCCAAGGCGATAGGCAAGGCGGTCGTCAGCCACATCGGCCTGAACCCCGAGACCCAGCAGCAGATGCTGGCCGGCGAGACGGAGGTCGAGCTCGTGCCGCAGGGGACGCTGATCGAACGCATCCGTGCCGGCGGCTTCGGGCTCGGCGGCATACTCACACCGACCGGCGTGGGCACGGTGGTCGAGGAAGGCAAGCAGAGGCTTACCGTCGACGGCAAGGACTTTCTGCTGGAGACCGCGCTGCGCGCCGATTTCGCGCTGGTCAACTGCTCGCTGGCCGACTACCTGGGCAATCTGGCCTATGCCCTCACCGCGCGCAACTTCAACCCGGTGATGGCGATGGCCACCGACACCGTGATCGTCGAGGCCAACCACATCGTACCGGTGGGCGTGATCCCGCCCGACCAGGTGGTGACGCCCGCGCCGCTGGTCGATTACCTGGTCACCAACGACTGACCCCCATGGACGCGCAGACCATCATCGCCAGGCGCATCGCACAGGAACTGCGTTCCGGCATGCTCGTGAACCTCGGCGTGGGGATCCCCACGCTCGTGGCCAATTACGTCCCGCCCGGCATGCAGATCTTCTTCCAGTCCGAGAACGGCCTCATCGGCACCGGCCCCATCCCCGAGCAGGGCATGGCGCACGCCACGCTCACCGATGCCGCGGGACAGCCGGTCACGGCGCTGCCCGGTGCCAGCACGTTCGACAGTGCGATGTCCTTCGGGCTCATCCGCGGCGGCCATCTCGACATGACGGTGCTGGGCGGGCTGCAGGTGGACGAGCAGGGCCGCCTCGCCAACTGGACGATCCCGGGCAAGATGGTGCCGGGCATGGGGGGCGCCATGGACCTCGTCGTGGGTGCGAAGCGCGTGGTCGTCGCCATGCAGCACACCGCCAAGGGCAGACCGAAGATCATCAGGCAGTGTTCGCTGCCGCTCACCTCGACGCGGCGCATCGACCTGGTCGTCACCGAACTGGCCGTCATCTCGTTCGCGGACGGGCGCCCCACCCTGCTGGAGACGGCGCCCGGCATCAGCGTCAACGACGTGCTCACGAACACCGAGGCGAGCCTCGTGGTTCCCGACCACGTGCCATCCATGCATCTGTGAGGGGAACCTGATCCATGACCGTGGATGTTCAGCGGCCTGTACTGGCCGGGAAGAAGGCGCTGGTCGTCGGCATCGCCAACGAGCACTCCATCGCCTATGGCTGCGCGAGCGCGTTCCGCGAACTCGGCGCCGAGCTCGCGATCACCTATCTCAATGAAAAGGCGAAGGGCTATGTCGAGCCGCTCGCCACCGCGCTGCAGGCGCCGATGTTCCTGCCGCTGGACGTCTCGAAGCCGGGCGAGCTCGAGGCAGTCTTCGAGCGCATCGCGAAGGACTGGGGCACGCTCGACATCCTGGTGCATTCGATCGCCTGGGCGCCGAAGGACGACCTGCAGGGTGGGCTGCTCAACTGCACGGCCGAAGGCTTTTCCAGGGCGATGGACATCTCCTGCCACTCCTTCGTGCGCATGGCGAAGCTCGCCGCCCCGCTGATGCGGGAAGGCGGGACGATGTTCGCGATGAGCTATCACGGCGCCAACAAGGTCGTCGCCAACTACAACGTGATGGGACCGGTGAAGGCCGCGCTCGAGGCCTCCTGCCGATACCTCGCCTTTGAGCTGGGCAAGAGCGGGATCCGCGTACACGCGATCTCGCCGGGCCCCCTGAAGACACGGGCGGCGTCCGGACTGAGGGATTTCGACCTGATGCTGAACGAGGCCGTCGCCAAGGCGCCGGTGGGTGAGCTCGTCGACATCATGGACGTCGGCTTCGCCTGCGCCTACCTGGCCACGCCGTACGCACGCCGCATCACCGGCGGCACGGTGTACGTGGACGGCGGCGTCAACATCATGGCCTGAGGGCTGCAACACGTGTCCACGCCAGGCGCGGGCGCAGGCACGCCCCTCCGGGATCCCGGTCCGAGGGACATTGCGCTCCGCGACGGCCGCCACGTCACCCTGCGGACGATCCGTCCCGATGATGCGCAGGCATTGCGGCAGGCCTTCGATCGACTGTCCAGCGAGGCGCGGTACACCCGCTTCATGGCCCCTCTGAAACAGCTTCCCGTCGATATGCTGGAGCGCGCGGTCAATCCCGCAGCCGGGCAGGAGGTGGCGCTCGTCGCGGTTGCCGCGAACGACGCTGGCGGCGAAACCATCGTTGCCGGCGCGCGCTACATCGCCGATGCGCACAACGAGGGCGCCGAATTCGCCGTTACCGTCGCCGATGAATGGCAGGGGCTGGGACTGGCCACGGCATTGCTCAGGGAACTGATCCGCCGGGGACGTGCACAAGGTCTCCGGTTCATCGACGGGTTCGTCCTCGCCCGCAATCGTGCCATGCTCGAATGCGCGAAGCGGGTCGGCTTCGAAATCGTCACGGACTCCGGGGATCCGGGCACCCTACGCGTCCGATTCGAGCTGCGCCCCGAATGACCATCGCACGCCAGCGATCGCAAGGACACAGACTGGAGAACGACATGAAACTTTGGATGGGCAACGTGGACCCGGCGACCACCGACGAGGAGTTGCAGGA
>JAJVIQ010000021.1 GCA_022071965.1 Gammaproteobacteria bacterium | reverse complement strand
GATCAAGGATGCAGCGATCAGGCAAGTGTTCTCGAAGCAGGCGTTTCAAATGACATGGGATTTTGCAGAAGCCAGTGTATTCGGCAGATCTAGCGCGGAGTGGACCAAGTGCTGTGAAGTGATCGCAAGCGCGATTGAGATGCTTCCAGCTTCAACACCCTCAAGCGCGCGGATGGCCGACGCTGCAGCTACGCCGACTTCAAGGCCCGGATTGATTATCTCAACCGATCCGCCGTACTACGACAATGTTCCTTATGCGGACCTCTCCGACTTCTTCTACGTTTGGTTACGCCACTCTCTGAAGCCCGTTCTGCCCGAGCTCTTCGCCACGGTGGCAGTGCCAAAGTCCGATGAGCTGGTCGCTTTTGCGTATCGACACGACGGCAAAGAGACAGCCGAGACGTTTTTCCTCAACGGTATGACACGTGCGATGCATCGTCTCGCCGAACAAGCACACCCGGCATTTCCGGTGACGATCTACTACGCATTCAAGCAATCAGAGCAGGACGCGGAGGTGGGTACAACTTCGACGGGCTGGGACACATTTCTGGCTGCGGTGATCGCCGCCGGGTTTGGCATTAGTGGAACTTGGCCGATGCGCACGGAAGGGGACAATCGACAGCGTGGCGTCGGCTCAAATGCACTCGCATCGAGCATCGTCCTTGTCTGCCGCCCTCGCACCGCCGACGCGCCCACCGCAACGCGCCGCGAGTTCGTCGCCGCGCTCAAGGCCGAGCTGCCCGTGGCGCTCGCTCACCTCCAGCGCGGCAACATCGCGCCGGTGGACCTCGCGCAGGCGGCCATCGGCCCCGGCATGGCGGTCTACACCCGCTACGCCAAGGTGCTCGACGCCGAGGGCAAGCCGCTAAGCGTGCGCGAGGCCCTGGCGCTCATCAACCAGATCCTCGACGAGGCGCTGGCCGAGCAGGAGGGCGACTTCGACGCCGACAGCCGCTGGGCCCTCACCTGGTTCGAGCAGTCGGGCTTCGACGAGGGCGAGTACGGCGTGGCTGAGCAGCTCTCCAAGTCCAAGAACACCAGCGTCGCCGGCATGGTTGAGGCCGGCATCGTCGAATCGAAGCGCGGGAAGGTGCGGCTGCTCCGGCCCGAGGAGCTGCCCGCCGACTGGGACCCGGCCACCGACCCGCGCCTCACCGCGTGGGAGGTTGTCCACCAGTTGATCCGCGTGCTCGCGAGCGGCGGCGAAGGCGCGGCGGCCGGGCTCGTCGCCAAGCTTGGCGCCAAGGCCGAGATCGCCCGCGAGCTGGCGTACCGCCTCTATACGCTCTGCGAGCGCAAGAAGCGCGCGGCCGACGCGCTCGCCTACAACGGCCTCGTGCAGAGCTGGCCCGAGATCGTCCGCCTCGCCCGCGGGGGCGGCCAACCCAGAGCCGAGCAGGGCGCGCTGTTCGGGGAGACCGAGGATTAAGCAATGGCTATCACCAACCAGGATCGCGTCGGCAAGGCGATGGAGCTGCTCCGCGCGGGGCTCGCCCCTTTCGTCGAGCGCGAGTTCAAGAGCCAGCACCAGGCGCAGGCCGCCGAGGCGGCGCGGCGCTACTTCGGCGACGACCGCACCGTCGGCAAGAAGCCGGTCACCGAGTGGGACGTGGCCGCGCTGCTCAAGCTGATGTGGGAGGCATGGAACGAGGTGTTCGGCAGGACGCTCGGCCGCGCCGAGCGCTCACTGGTGCAGGAACTGCGCGACTGCCGCAACAAGTGGGCGCACCAGGATCCGTTCTCGAGCGACGACGCCGATCGCGCGCTCGACTCGATGGCGCGCCTGCTCACGGCGGTCTCGGCCCCGCAGGCGGACGAGGTCAACAGGATGAAGCTCGAGCTGCGCCGGCTCACCTTCGACGAGCAGGTGCGCAGCGAGAAGCGCAAGGCCGGCGGCTCGCTGATCGAGGCCGCCGCGACCGGTACGCTCAAGCCCTGGCGCGAGATCGTCACGCCGCACGCCGACGTGGCGAGCGGGCGCTACCAGCAGGCGGAGTTCGCGGCCGACCTCTGGCAGGTGCACCTGGGCGAGGGCGCGGACGAGTACAAGAAGCCGCAGGAGTTCTTCCGTCGCACCTACCTCACCGAGAGCCTGAAGCGCCTGCTCGTGGGCGGCGTGCAGCGCCTCTCGGGCAAGGGCGGCGATCCGGTGGTGCAGCTCCAGACCAACTTCGGCGGCGGCAAGACCCACTCGATGCTGGCGCTCTACCACCTGTTCTCCGGGGCTAACCCGGGCGAGCTGGCGGGCGTGGACGCGGTGCTGGCCGAAGCGGGCGTGAAGAGCCTGCCTAAGGCGAAGTGCGTGGTGCTGGTGGGGAACAAGATCTCGCCCGGCAACCCCGTCACCAAGCCGGACGGCACCGTGGTGCGCACGCTGTGGGGCGAGCTGGCCTGGCAGCTCGGCGGCAAGAAGGCGTTCGCGCGCGTCAAGGCCGACGACGAGAAGGCGACCAACCCGGGCGACGTGCTGCGCGAGCTGTTCAAGGAGTACGGGCCGTGCCTCGTCCTGATCGACGAGTGGGTGGCCTACGCGCGCCAGCTCCACGACCAGAGCGACTTGCCGGCCGGCGGCTTCGAGACCCAGTTCACCTTCGCCCAGGCGCTCACCGAGTCGGCCAAGCTCGCGGGCAACTGCCTGCTCGTGATCTCGCTGCCGGCCTCGGACACTCAGGGCTCGCCGCACACGCAAGCGGACGACGCGGAGGTCGGCGGCATCCGCGGCCGCGAGGCGCTGGAGCGGCTGCGCAACGTGGTCGGGCGCGTAGAATCGTCGTGGCGGCCGGCGACCGCCGAGGAGGGCTTCGAGATCGTGCGCCGGCGGCTGTTCGAGCCGCTCGCCGGGCCGGACGCATTCAAGCAGCGCGACGTGACCGCGCGCGCCTTCGCCGACCTCTATCACGCGCAGGGCGCGGAGTTCCCGCCCGAGTGCAAGGGTGGCGACTTCGAGAAGCGCATCCAGGCCGCGTATCCGATCCACCCGGAAATCTTCGACCGCCTTTACAGCGACTGGTCCACGCTGGTGAAGTTCCAGCGCACGCGCGGCGTCCTCCGGCTGATGGCGGCGGTGATCCACAGCCTCTGGGAGAAAGGGGACCGCAATCCGTTGATCCTGCCGTCCACGGTGCCGATCGACGATCCGCGCGTGCAGTCGGAGCTGACGCGCTACCTCTCGGACAACTGGGCGCCGATTATCGAGAAGGACGTGGACGGGCCGAGCTCGCTACCGCTCAAGATCGACGGCGAGCAGCCAAACCTCGGCAAGCTGCACGCGACGCGGCGGGTGGCGCGTACGATCTACCTCGGCTCGGCGCCCACCGCGGCGGCCGCGCACCGCGGGCTCGAGGACCGGCGCGTGAAGCTCGGCTGCGTGATGCCGGGCGAGTCACCGGCGGTGTTCGGCGACGCGCTGCGGCGGCTGGCAGCGGCGGCGACCTATCTCTACCAGGACGGGCCACGGTTCTGGTACGCCACGCAACCTACGGTCACGAAGCTCGCCGAGGACCGTGCCGAGCAGCTCAGGCGCGACCCCGACAAGGTGGCGCAGGAACTGGACGAGCGGATGCGCGCGGACTTGCGCAAGACCGGCGACTTCTCGCGCATCCACCCGTTGCCGCGCTCGGGCGCGGACGTGCCCGACGACCTCGATGCGCGGCTGGTGGTGCTGCCCGCCGAGCACACGTACACGAAGGCGGCCGGCAGCGCGGCCGAGACCGCGGCACGGGCGATCCTCGAGTCGCGGGGCAACACACCGCGCCTCTACCGCAACACGCTGGTCTTCCTTGCCGCGGACAAGGTGCGTCTGCAGGACCTCGACGAGGCGGTGCGGCGGTTCCTGGCGTGGCAGTCGATCCTCGCCGAGAAGGAGACGCTCAACCTCGACCCGCACCAGGTGCGGCAGGCCGAGACGCAGAGGCAAGCTGCCGACGGCGCGGTGTCAGCGCGGTTGCCCGAGACCTACCAGTGGCTTCTGGTGCCGGAGCAGGCCAACCCGCAGGCGGCGATCACGTGGCATGCGGTCCGGCTTTCAGGAAGCGAGTCGCTTGCCGCGCGAGCGAGCAAGAAACTGCGGAGCGACGAGTCACTGGTGCTGTCGCTCGGTTCGACGATCCTCCGGAAGCATCTCGATGGCGTGCCGCTCTGGCGCGGCGATCACCTCGCCGTGAAGCAACTCGTTGAGGATTTCGCGCGCTACCTCTACCTGCCGCGGCTCGCGGGTCCCGAGGTACTAGTGCAGGCCATACGCGATGGCATCGCGCTGCTCACATGGCAGACGGACACGTTTGCGTACGCCGAGAGCTACGACGAGGCCACGGCGCGGTACCGAGGACTGCGGGGTGGGCAGGTCGTGTCGCTCTCGGCCGACAGCGCGGGCGTGCTGGTCAGGCCGGACGTGGCGCGGCAGCAGATGGATACCGAAGCACCCGCTGCAACTGGATCGACCGCGTCGGGTACTGAGACCGGTACGGGCACCGGTGCGCTCGGCGCCGATGGCGTTCCTGCCGGAGCTGCTGTAGTCGCCGGCGCTGACGTCACTGCGAAGGCAGCGCCACGTCGGTTCTACGGCACGGTGCAGCTCGATCCCGCGCGCGTTGGCCGCGACGCCAGCCGCATCGCCGACGAGGTGATCGCGCACTTGGCCGGTCAGGTCGGCGCGGAGATCACGGTCACGCTCGAGGTCGAAGCGAAGCTACCCGGCGGCGCCTCGGATCAGATTGTCCGCACGGTGACCGAGAATAGCCGGACGCTCAAGTTCACGAGCCAGGGGTTCGAGAAAGAGTAGCGAACCCCTGAGGAGCACCATGTACGACATCGAAATGCATGAGGCGTCGCCGGAATTCCGGAGGTGCTGGCAGGCGGCTGGATCCCACCTCAATAGTCAGGTGCAGGATGGCCTACAGACATGGCTTCGCGCGCATCTGACGCCGCCGTTTCTTGAGCACTTGTCGTTCCGCCTGGGGAATCAGCTTTTTTTCATACGGCTGGAAGACGTTGACGGGCGTCTCGACGTTCCGGGTTCCTTGCGCGGGCTGTTCGCGATAGCGGATGGCTGCCAAGGCAGCGCGTGCTTGATGCCCATGAAGAAGAAGCTCATCGGTGGAGACTGGATTCCTACTCATCCTGGCTGGGGTCTGATCGACGCACGAACGAAAGAGCCTATCAACCCCGTCAGCCTAGTTACGGACGAGAAGATCGAAATGACCGGCTGGGAGCTGCACGACTTCGCCGTCCAAGTCGTGAGGGACCAGCTACTGAAGGAAGGCTACAGGCTAATGTCGTGGCAGGGAAACCCCAACGTCGATCCGTCGATCTGGTTTGTGGGTGACAGCGAGGGGCCGGAATGGGTTGTAGTCCGAGCCGTGCGTTATCCCGACAAGGACGCCAACCGCCCTCGGAACTGGAACGAAATTGCCGCCGGCTGCGCGAGGCTCAGCAAGATCGGTCACTTCGCGTCCGTCGCATTCGCAAGTACGGAACAAGAATTCGCGACGGATGGCGAGGAAGCGATTCCACTATGGCGCGGGCACGGGGCTGAGGTTCGCTACGAAGGTCTCATCCAGCCCCCCTGCTGAGAGCGAGCGCCCCTGACTGGTATTCACCGGCGGAGCAGTGGGCCGGCTTTTTGGCCGAGAGCGCAGGTGGCGGCCACCACCACGCGCCGACGCCTGGACTGAGCAGAAGCCGGTGGCGTCGGGAACGGCGTTTGGAGGCGCGCAACGCCAGGGCGCGGCTTTCGCGCACTGGCGGGGGTCGGGCACGCGCAGGCACAGCGACGGCGCGACGATTGCGGGGGTTTATCGCAAGCGGCGTGACGGAGAGGTCCGAGGGGTGAGCGTCCGTCCCGGGAGTTCGTTGCAGTCCTGCGTTCCAGTTCATTCACAAATTGCGGTGATGTTCTGGACTTGGGGAGCGCGTGCAGCGAAGCGCGTATACGGGGAAAGAGGAGAAGAGCTGAGATAAGAATTGTGAGCCGGCCAGCGGAGGACTTTGCCCTAAACCCGACGTCGCTCCGGGGTACGCACCTACCGCCTTGGGTCGGCCTGCGGTGTCAGTGGGAGCGGCTCACCCCAAATTGTAGGCGTGATCGTTCCTGCCGAACACATCGAAGCGACCCTCGTCCAGCAGCATCCGGTTATGTTGGGGGTATTGTTGGGGGTATTATGAAAAATTGGACTGAATGGAAATTGGGCCAAATCCAGCACTGGCCCAGTTGTTCTGGTCGCGGGTTCGATTCCCGCCGCCCCACCAATATATAAAGGTCAACCGTTCTCGGTTGGCCTTTTTTCTTGCGCACTCCCGCGTGTCCGCGGGGACTCCTGCGGATTCCTGTGTACTTCCTTCCCCGGCCGTCTTGGCCACCTCGGGCCGCATTTCGCTCTCTCCGCGCCGTTATTCTCTCCGGCCTCGCTCCCTGCTGAAGGGCCGAAGTCCGCAAGAGCCGTTGACGGCTCCCGTCAATATCAACAAGTTACGTGCTGACTGTTCGAGTGGTTGGATGACGGCATCGCCCAGCCGAAGGAAACAACCTCCCATGAAGCTAGATGTCTCGACGTTTCGTTATGTCGGTTATTATTGACAACTGCCTGCGTAACGGAACATCATGCTGGCATGGAAACGAGCCCCCAAACCATCCTCGATCTCGCACGCAAACGCGGCCTCATCCGGCCACGCGACCTGGAACCGCTGGGCCTACCCAGGGTCACGCTGACGCGTCTCGTCCGCCAGGGTGCGCTCACTCGGGTCGCGCGAGGGCTCTACGCGCTTCCGGACAGGTCCATCTCGGAACACACAGCGCTGGCAGAGGTGGCGCGCAAACATCCTCAAGCGATCGTGTGCCTGCTCTCGGCGCTGCGTTTCCAGGATCTCACCACCCAGTCGCCCTTCGAGGTCTGGCTCGCCATCCCCAACAAAGCCCGCGCGCCCCGGATCGACTATCCGCCCCTGCGCATCGTCCGCTTTTCCGGTCCTCTACTTGCCGAAGGCGTCGAGGAGCACTCGATCGACGGCGTTCCAGTACGCATCACCAGTGTCGCAAGGACGGTGGCCGACTGCTTCAAGTACCGCAACAAGATCGGCCTGGATGTCGCGCTGGAGGCGCTGCGTGAGGCCTGGAAAGGAAAGCGCGTCGGCATGGACGAACTGTGGCAGTTTGCCAAGCTGTGCCGGGTGGCCAACGTCATGCGCCCCTATCTGGAGAGCTTGACGTGAGCAGCCGGAACACCGCCGGCTCGGTCCGTGCACGACTGCTCGCCAAGGCCCGCACCGACAAGCAGGACTTCAACCTCATCCTCACGCGCTACGCCCTGGAGCGGCTCCTGTATCGCCTGAGTGTTTCCGCTCATGCCGATCACTTCCTGCTCAAGGGCGCCTTGCTGTTCGATCTGTGGTTCGACATTCCGCATCGTCCGACACGTGACGCCGACCTGCTGGGCTTCGGCTCGGCCGAGATCCCGCACGTCGAGGCGGCGTTTCGGGACATCTGTGCGGTGGAACTGGACGACGGCGTGCGCTTTCAAGCCGACTCGGTACACGCGGAGGAGATCCGCAAGGAGGCCAACTACTCCGGTGTCCGGGTCACGCTGATCGGCCTGTTGGACGGTGCCCGATGCCACGTGCAGATCGACGTGGGTTTCGGCGACGCCGTGACGCCCGGCCCCGAGGCCGTCGACTACCCGGTGATGCTGCCGGACATGCCAGCCCCAAGGCTGCGCGCCTACCCCCGGTACACCGTGATCGCCGAAAAGCTGGAGGCGCTGGTGTCACTCGGCATCGCCAACAGCCGCATGAAGGATTACTTCGACCTCTGGGTCTTGTCGCGCTACACCGACTTCGACGGCGAGCTCCTGTGTAAGGCGATCCACGCCACCTTCGAGCGCCGCAGGACGCCGCTGCCGGACGGCGTCCCTTTCGGCCTGAGCGACGAATTCGCGCAGGATCGGCAGAAGCAGACCCAGTGGCAGGCATTCTTGAGGAAGAATGCCTTGGACGAGCTTCCGCTTTCCGAGGTCGTTGCCGGTCTGCGTGCCTTCCTGTCATTCCCGCTGGACGCGCTCCAGCAAGATGCTGCATTTCCGCAAACATGGCTTGCCGGAAATGGGTGGACGTCGAGCAGCGAGGAATCCAGCCGATGACCTGGAATCCCGATCTACTCTTGGAGGATTTTCGCCGTGTCGCCGGCATGGCTGCCGTCTCGTTGGCGCATGACGCCATCGCGATCGAGCGGCGCCCTGCACCGCATGTGCCGCCCAAGGAACTACCGCCCGGCACCATGGCGGTGTACGTCTTCTCATTCGGACCTCATGTGCTGAAGGTCGGGAAGGTCGGCCCCAACAGCGCTGCTCGCTACACGGCTCAACACTACAACGCCGGCAGCGCGAAGAGCACTCTGGCAGCCTCGTTGATCCAACACGGCGAGCGCATCGGCGTCGCTGGCCTGAACGAGACGAACGTCCCCGGCTGGATTGGGGAGCACACCGATCGGGTGAACTTCATCCTCGATGCGTCGCTCGGTGTCCACGTCCTCAACCTCCTCGAGGCATTTCTGCAGTGCCGCCTCCGGCCTGAGTTCGAGGGATTCGCCAGCCAACGGATCGATCGCGAGGGCGGACAGGCACGAAAGAGGACATCCTCGAACAGATGATGGACGAGTACCTGCAGCACAAAGGGTACTTCACCCAGCACAACATCAAGTTCCGGCCCGCCTGCGATCACGTGGAGTACGACACCCGCCAGGATGCCGTGCATAGCGACATCGACGTGATCGGCATCCATCCGCGACTCGACGGCGCGCGTCGGGTGATGGTGGTGAGCTGCAAGAGCTGGCAGGGTGGCTTTCGTCCCGAATACTGGATCGATGCGATCGTCAAGAACAAGGTGGTCTCGGGGCGTGGGGCCTGGCGCGGTTTTCGCGAACTGACCCCTAACAGTCCCTGCCAGCGTCGGCATCAACCACGTCCATCGGATCGGCTGCCAGTTCGATTCCCGAATCCGGAATTGAACCAGCGTCCACTTCGGGCGCCTGGCACCCACGATCCGTCCCGACGCACCCAGGCTACTGCCTGGTCGCCCAAACGTCGTACTCGACCATCGGCTTGGACTTTGTGCGCAGGAAGGCATCCGCCTGGCGCTTGCCCTCTGTGGCGGACCCGGCATCCCTGATGGTGGTGATGCGCCAGCCACTGTCACTGAGGGAGCTCTTGATGAGGTCGAGCGGGTCGGCGCGCCTGTCCGTGATGCCGCCGAACCGGATGACCATCTTGGCATCTTCCGCGCACACGTTCACCGCGTTGCGCCATACCTGACGCAGGTCGGCCGCAAAGTCCTCATGGCTCGAGTGAACGACCTGGGCGCGATTGGTGTGATCAACAGCGTCGGGGCCACCCACGAACCAGTTGCGGAGCCATTGATAGGCAGGTCGCAAAAACCACGATCTTCTCGCCCAGGCTCTGTCGCCACTGCCGCGCAGGGGCTATCGCATCGGTATGCGCTGAAGTCGGTCGGCAGCGAGTGCGCCGGAACCACAGCAAGGTGTCACGCGCCGGGGCGACTGGCCGGTCAGGCGCCGTTTCGGGCCGTCGAGGACCATCGATCGCGCACCGGAGCCGATCCATTACTCAGACCATGGTTGCCCATACCGTGCGAAGGCGTACTGCGCCTTGCTGCAGCCGCTCACGATGCGCAGCCGGATATCACGCAAGAGGAGCTTCGATCACGCCTTGATTGAGAGCTTCCGGCGGACGCGGGAGAATGGACGCGTGTAGCAGCGCCGCCATGCCACGCGGGCCGAGGGCGAGGCTCCGACCAGGGAGGAGCCGGAAGCTTCCGGAACCCTCGTCGCCGCCATTCACGGCATGGCTGGCTGGCCCCGGCCGAAGTTCCCCCGGACTGCCGAGTTCGGTCAAGGCCGCTTGAAGCGGGAATGTCCGCTTCTGTCAGGAGACCACGGAGCATGGTTTGTTATTGATCCCGTCGCAACAAACCGGCAAAGTCACGCTAACACGCGCTGTCAGAAGACCCCGGAGCATGGTTTGTCATTGATCCGGCCCTCGGACCCACGGGGGTGCGCCAGATGCAAGTGTATAGTGGCTGGATCAATGATCTGCCGTCGGGCGCGAACACGACACGCCGTCGGCCGGCCAGCGCGGTGCATTGGTTTTGCGTTCCCTGCGCGGCATCGGCCGTGAATGCCGGGCGATGATCCTGTCCGGCCACCACGGTGTCGCCACCAACTGCCGAGACACGTCACATGCATCAGGCATCGCACTCACCATCCTCTTCGCTGGCCGGCCTCTCGCCGGCCTATTTCGGCATGGTCATGGCCACAGGCATCGTCTCCATCGGTGCCTGGCGGCTGGGCCTGCCGGGGCTGTCATGGGGCATGTTCTGGCTCAACCTCGCGGTCTATCTCGTGCTCTGGGTGCTGTACATCGCCCGGTTACTCCGCTACCGACGCCAGTTCGCCCACGATCTGACCGATCACCTGCGCGGGCCGGGATTCTTCACCATGGTGGCCGCCTCCAGCATCCTGGGTAGCCAGTTCCTGCTGCTGGCCGGTTCGATCCCCGGCGCCGTCGTACTGTGGGCGGTGGCCATCGTGCTCTGGCTGGCGCTGACCTATTCGGTGTTCACCGCCTTCACGGTCAAGGAAGGCAAGCCCACGCTCGATCGCGGCATCAACGGCGGCTGGCTGCTGGCGGTGGTGGCAACTCAGTCAATCGCCGTGCTCAGCGCCCTACTCGCCGCTCATGCCGATCAGCCCTATCGGCTGGAGCTGAACTTCTTTGCGCTGTCCATGTGGCTGTGGGGCGGGATGCTGTACATCTGGATGATGTCGCTGATCTTCTACCGCTACACGTTCTTCGAGTTTTCGCCCGCCGATCTGTCGCCGCCGTACTGGATCAACATGGGCGCGATGGCGATCTCCACACTGGGCGGTTCGTTGCTGAGCATCAACGCCGCGGATGCGCCCTTCCTCCTGTCGCTGCAGCCGTTCATCAAGGGCTTCACGATCTTTTACTGGGCCACCGGCACCTGGTGGATCCCCATGCTGCTGGTGCTTGGGGTCTGGCGCCACATCTACAAGCGCTTCCCGTTGCGCTACGACCCGCTTTACTGGGGCGCGGTATTCCCGCTGGGCATGTACGCCACCAGCACCTTCGAGATGGCCCAGGCCATGGGCTTCGGCTTCCTCGGCCTGCTCCCGAAGCTGTTTTTCGGCATTGCGCTGGCCGCCTGGACAGCGACCTTCGGCGGTGTGCTGCACGGCCTGTTCACGCTCGTTTCCCGCCGACCCGCGCGGCCGCCTTGATCGCCGGCACGTCGATCCCGGCCTTGAGCTCCGCATGACGGCCGCGGTTCATGTGCGGTACCGCGATGAGCAAGCACAGCAGACCGGCCGCGGCGACCCACGAACAGCGGCATGACGCAGCCGCCCCGGATGCCGGCCAGGCGGCCGGCCATCATCCCGAAGGCGATCGGCAGGGGGTTACCGTAGCGCCGACCGCCCGCACCCGGCCGCTAGCTGACCGCTAACCGGCCGCCGGCGCCGGGGCCGCCTGTGGGCGCCGCTCGATCGCGTGGAGCAGACCGCCGGGGCGGGTATACACCACCCAGGTGAGCGCGATACAGGTCAGATAGAAGACGAAGAACGCCCACAGGGCTGCATCCGCGGCACCGGTCAATGCGATCGAGCTACCGTAACTCTTGGGAATGAAGAATCCGCCATAGGCGGCGATCGCCGAGCTGAAGCCGATGATCGCTGCGCTTTCCTTTTCGGCCTGCCGCATGCGCTCCTCGCGCCCGAGTGTCGGCAGCAGGCGATCCATCTCCCGGCGCATGATCGCGGGAATCATCTGGAAGGTCGATGCGTTGCCGACGCCGCTTACGAAGAACAACAACAGGAACATTGCGAAGAATCCCGCGAAGCTCTGGACATGCAGGAAATACAGCACCCCGCTGACTCCGACCGCCATGCCCACGAACACCCAGAACGTAACGCGCCCGCCGCCCCAGCGGTCCGACACCCAGCCGGTCAGCGACCGGCTGAGCGCGCCCACCAGCGGCCCGAGGAAGGCCAGCTTCAGCACCGCAACGTGCGGGAACTCGATCTTGGCGAGCAGCGGGAATGCCGCCGAGTAGCCGATGAACGAGCCGAAGGTTCCCAGATACAGCCAGCACATGATCCAGGTCTGGGAGCGACGGAAGATCACCGACTGCTCGGCAAACGACGCCTTGGCGGATGCCAGGTCGTTCATGCCGAACCAGGCGGCGATTGCCGAGGCGACGATGAACGGCACCCAGATGAAGCCGGCGTTCTGCAGCCACAGGGGCTGGTTCTGCGCCACGCCATCCGAGCCGATGAGCGGATCACCGCCCAGTGCGCCGAAGACGCCGGCGGTTATCACCAGCGGCACGACGAACTGCACGGCGCTTACACCGAGGTTACCCAGACCTGCGTTGAGGGCGAGTGCGTGCCCTTTCTCGGACTTCGGGAAGAAGAACGAGATGTTCGACATCGACGAGGCGAAGTTGCCGCCGCCCAGTCCGCACAGCAATGCGAGCGCGACCAGGATCCAGTAGGGCACCTGCGGGTTCTGCACGGCGAACCCGATGCCGAGCGCCGGGATCAGCAGCGACCAGGTCGCCACTGTCGTCCACAGGCGGCCGCCGAAGATCGGCACGACGAAGGAATAGAAGATTCGCAGGGTCGCACCTGAAAGCGCAGGCAGCGCGGCAAGCCAGAACAACTGGTCGGTACTCAGTTTGAAGCCGACCGCCGGCAGCTTGGCGACGACGACCGACCAGACCATCCACACCGCAAACGACAGCAGCAATGAGGGAACCGACAGCCACAGGTTGCGCCTTGCGATGGCGCGGCCGCGGCTTTCCCAGAATTCCCGATCCTCGGGCCGCCAGTCTTCGAGCAGATGGCTGCCGAGAACGCCTACGTGCTCGGGCCCGTGGATCGGCTGCATCTCCGGCAGCTCTGGCAGCTCGCGGAGCACCTCGACCGCCGCTTCGCGCTCCATCGCGCGGATCGAGAGATGCATCCAGACGAGCGAAACCACGACGATCAGGAACAGCAGCGCGAAACAGCTCTGCCAGATGCCCATGAGGTCGTTCATCGCACCGAACGCGATCGGCAGCAGGAAGCCACCGAGGCCACCGACGAGACCGACGACGCCACCGACGGCGCCCACGTGGCCGGGGTAGTACACCGGGATGTGCTTGTACACCGCGGCCTTGCCCAGACTCATGAAGAAGCCGAGCACGAACACCAGCACCACGAACCCCACGATCCCGGTCTCGAGCCGGAAGCTCATCGGCCCCTCGATGCCCTGTACGACGTAGTCGGTCGGCGGATAGGCGAGCAGGAAGGTGCAGGCGACCGAGACCCCGAAGGTCCAATACATAACCCGTCGTGCACCATACTTGTCCGACAGGACGCCGCCGTAGATGCGGAACACGCTTGCCGGCACCGAGTAGAAAGCGGCGAGCATGCCGGCAGTACGGATGTCGAGGTCGTAGACGCCGATCAGGTAGCGCGGCAACCACAGCGCCAGCGCCACGAAGCCGCCGAACACGAAGAAGTAGTACAGCGAGAAGCGCCACACCTGCACGTTCTTGAGCGGCTCGAGCATCTTGGCCAGCGAGTCCGGCTTGATGCCCGCGCGCCGGCGCTTCTCCAGCTCCGGATCATCGGCGGTGGTAAACCAGAACAGCACCGCCATCACCACCAGGGCGATCGCCCAGATCTGCGCGACGGACTTCCAGCCGAACGCCACCATCACCATCGGCGCAAAGAACTTGGTGATCGCAGCGCCCACATTGCCGGCCCCGAAGATGCCGAGCGCCATGCCCTGGCGAGCGACCGGAAACCAGCGCGACACGT
Source organism: Gammaproteobacteria bacterium (assembly GCA_022071965.1). Taxonomy (GTDB): domain Bacteria; phylum Pseudomonadota; class Gammaproteobacteria; order JAJPIJ01; family JAJPIJ01; genus JAJVHZ01. The sequence goes on along the minus strand of JAJVIQ010000021.1, from coordinate 293,839 downwards.
AGGCAATGCCCACGGAGAAGGCGCCGCCGGCAATGCCGACGCCAAGCGCGGCAATCAGGAACGTGACGTAGCTGTCGGCGTGGGTGAGCAGCCAGGTCGCGACCGCGGCACTCAGCATCACGCCGATATAGACGCGTCGCCCGCCGTATTGGTCGGCCCAGACACCGAGAATGAGGCGGATGAGGCTGCCGGTGAGGATAGGCATGCCGACCAGCAGGCCGAACTGGGTTTCCGACAGCCCCAGGTCCTGCTTGACCTGGATACCGATAATCGAAAAGATCGTCCAGACCGCGAAACAGATGGTGAACGCGGCCGTGGACATCCACAACGCCCGCTGCTGGCGGCCGCTGTCCGTCCCGGGTGAGTTCTGCATGAGAATGCCTCGGCTGTTGGAGATTGGAAATCTGCGCGGCGACGGGGTGCCGCCAAATCGGAATCAGCTCGCTTCTGCTTCGATAACGTCCAGTCCACGCACTTCGTAGCGTTCCCTGAGTCCGAGCAGATAAAGCTGCAACTCACGGTGCCGCACCTGAAGCTCGAGATAGTCGGAGATGCGCTGGCGAACCTGCTCGAATGACTGCGGCTCACCGGGCGCCACCGCATCAACGCTCACCACGTGGTACCCCCAGCGCGATTCCACCGGGAACGCGGCCAGGCCCTCCTGCAGGCGGAAGATCTGGCGATCGAATTCCGGTGTGGTCTGGCCGCGCTGCAGCCAGCCGAGTTCGCCGCCCTGATCCTTGGACGGGCAGTCGGAATGGCGCATGGCGAATTCGGCGAAAAGCACCGGATTGGCCTCGAGCTCGGCGATCAGCTGCTCGGCCTTGTTGCGCGCATTGAAGCGGCCGGTGACATCGTCGGCTGGCGCGCCCAGCAGGATGTGGCGCACGCGCATGCGGTCCGGCGCGCGGAAGCGTGCAGGATTCTGATCGAAGTAACGACGGCAGTCGTCTTCGGACGGGGCGCGGTTTTCGACCTCGCGCTCGAGCAACACCCGGATCCGCGCCTCTTCTGCGGTCTCGCCTCCCAGCGGCTGCGCCTGCGTCTCCAGCCCCAGGCGTTCCGCCTCGCACCGCAGCAGTTCGCGCACCACCAGCGCCCGTGCCGCCTCGGCCCGCGACTGCTCGGGGCGCATGGCGCGGTGAAACTGCATCTCGCGCGCGATGTCGGCCTCGCTGATCGCGGTGTCGCCGACGAACAGCAGGCACGGCGCCGGCTGGCCGAGCGACCGCGGTCCTTCGTCCGCGTGACCGTGGTCGTGGTGATCGGTGCGCGCCTGCTCCGCTGCCGGGTGCCGCGGATTGATGACGGTGATGGGGATGGCGTGCAGCCGGGCCCTGGCGTCCCCCACGGCTCAGGCCCTCGAGCCGTATCGCAGCGCCGGCTGGCGGCGACGCACCACCTGGTAGGGCCGCCACAGATAGCTGACCGGGATGCTCCACACGTGCACCAGGCGCGTGAACGGCGCGACCAGGAACAGGGTCATGCCCAGGAACACGTGCGCCTTGTAGACCCAGGCCACGTCGGCCATGAAATCCGCCGCGCCCGGGCGGAAGGTGACGATGTGCTGCGCCCATTCGCCGAGCAGGATCATCACGCCGCCGTCCATGTGCTGGGCCGAATAGAAGATGCTCACCAGCCCCAGCAGCAGCTGCGCGAGCAGCAGCAGCAGGATTACCGTGTCGCCGATGGTGCCGGTGGCACGCACGCGCGGGTTGAACAGGCGGCGCACGGTCAGGATGACGATGCCGACCAGGCACACGATGCCGAACACGCCACCGACGACCATCGCCAGCAGCTGCTTCTGCGGCGTGCTGATGACGAGCTCGTACACCGAATGCGGCGTGAGCAGGCCGACCAGGTGACCGCCGAGAATGGCCAGGATGCCCACGTGGAAGAAGTTGCTTCCGATACGCATGCCGCGATCGGACAACAGCTGGCTGGAGCCGGTGCGCCAGGTGTACATCGACTTGTCGAAACGCACCCAGCTGCCGATGAAACACACCGCCAGCGCGATGTACGGGTATATCTGGAAGGCGAACTCGTTGAGTGGGTTCATGGCAGCACCTTTCGGATGGCGGCGGGGCGTGCGGACGGGCAGGCGGGCGGATGGCGGTTGTCATTCGGCGCCTCGGTGCCGAAGCGCACGGCCTCTTCCTCCCATACCCTGTCCATCACCTCGGGGGTATCGTCACGGGGTTCCTCGCTGGCGCGGCGTCGCAGCGGGCCGAGATCGGATCGGCCATCGGCATACTCGAACAGAATTTCGAACAACACCGCATACGGGCTGGCGCGCTCGGCGGCGCGCGCCGCCAGCAGGCCGACGATATGGCTGACGTGGCGCAGCCAGTCGCGCGCCTCCTCCTGCGGGCGGTGCCCGAGGTATTCGAGCAGCAGCGGCAGGTAGTCCGGCAATTCCCTTGCAGCCAGCTCGAAGCCGTTTTTGCGGTATGCCTCGATCAGATCGACCATGGCCTGGCCGCGATCACGCGATTCGCCGTGTATGTGCTCGAACAGCAGCAGGCTCATCGAGCGGCCGCGGTCGAAGGTGGACAGCCAGCGGTTCTGCGCATCGAGCGGATCGGCCGCCAGCAGGTCGCGCACGAAGCACGCCAGTTCCGCACGGCGCGGCGCCGGCAGATCGGGATCCTCCGCGGCGGACAGCAATTCCCCGCCGTGCCGCCAGAGTTCGTCCTGCGGGTAGTCCAGCAGGACGCCGACCAGTTTGAGCAGGCTCATTCAACCACCTCGAACTTCTCCTGCCGGTTGGGATGCACGGCATAGGTGGTGGTCTTGCGCTGGCTGAACAGATCCGCCGGGTCGTTGCCGCTGCAGCCGTTGCCGAAGGTGAAACCGCAGCCGCCGCGCTCGCCGAAGGCGTCGTTGGCGTATTCGCGATGCGCGGTGGGAATGACGAACCGATCCTCATAGTTGGCGATCGCCAGGTAGCGGTACATGTCCTCGGCCTGGGCCACGGTCAGACCCGCCTGTTTCAACACGGCGAGGTCTTCCACGCCGTCCACGTTCATGGCGCGGCGCCAGGCGCGCATCGCCATCATCCGCTCCAGCGCACGCACCACCGGAGCCTCGTCACCTGCCGTCAGCAGGTTGGCAAGGTAACGCACCGGGATGCGCAGCGAGGCAACATCCGGCAAGTCGCCGTTCATGCCCACGCGACCACGTTCGGCGGCGGACTGGATCGGTGACAGCGGCGGCACGTACCAGACCATCGGCAGCGTGCGGTATTCCGGGTGCAGCGGCAGCGCCAGCTTCCAGTCTATCGCCAGCTTGTACACCGGGGAGGCCCTGGCCGCGTCCAGCCAGCCGTCGGGGATGCCTTCCCTGCGCGCAGCCTCGATGATCCCCGGGTCGAACGGATCGAGAAAGATGTCCAGGTGCGCCTGATACAGATCCTTCTCGGCCGGCGCCGATGCGGCGACCTCGATACGGTCGGCGTCGTACAGCATCACCCCGAGGTAGCGGATACGGCCCACGCAGGTTTCCGAACACACCGTCGGCTCGCCCATCTCGATGCGAGGGTAGCAGAAGATGCACTTCTCCGATTTTCCGCTCTTCCAGTTGTAGTAGATCTTCTTGTACGGGCAGGCGGACACGCACATGCGCCAGCCGCGGCACTTGTCCTGGTCGATCAGGACGATGCCGTCCTCTTCGCGCTTGTAGATCGCGCCGGAGGGGCACGCCGAGACGCAGGCCGGATTGAGGCAGTGCTCGCACAGCCGCGGCAGGTACATCATGAACGTCTTCTCGAACGCGCTGTAGATCTCCTTCTGCACGTTGTCGAAGTTGCGGTCCTTGCTGCGCTTGGCGAATTCGGTGCCGAGGATCTCCTCCCAGTTCGGTCCCCAGTGGATCTTCTGCATGCGCTCGCCGCTGATCAGCGAGCGCGGCCGCGCGGTCGGCTGGTGCTGGCCGTCCGGGGCCTCGTGCAGGTGCTGGTAATCGAAGTCGAACGGCTCGTAGTAGTCGTCGATCTGCGGCAGGTCGGGATTCGCGAAGATCTTCGCCAGCATGCGCCAGCGACCGCCGGCCCTCGGCACCAGCTTGCCGGCGGGGGTACGCACCCAGCCCCCGTTCCACCTGTCCTGGTTCTCCCATTCCCTGGGGTAGCCCAATCCGGGCTTGGTCTCGACGTTGTTGAACCAGGCGTACTCCACCCCCTCGCGGCTGGTCCACACGTTTTTGCAGGTGATCGAGCAGGTATGGCAGCCGATGCACTTGTCCAGGTTCAGCACCATCGCAATCTGCGCACGAACTTTCATCGCACCACCCCCTTGGCGTTGGCCGTCGTGGCCGGCTCGCCATCCAGCCAGTCAATCCTGTCCATCTTGCGCACCACCACCAGCTCATCGCGGTTGGTGCCGACGGTCCCGTAGTAATTGAAGCCGTAGGCGAACTGCGCGTAACCGCCGATCATGTGGGTGGGCTTGACCACCACGCGTGTCACCGAGTTGTGGATACCGCCGCGGGTGCCCGTGATCTCCGATCCCGGCGTGTTGATGATGCGCTCCTGCGCGTGGTACATCATCGCAATGCCGCGCATAATGCGCTGGCTCACCACCGCGCGCGCCGCGATCGCGCCGTTGACGTTGAACAGCTCGATCCAGTCGTTGTCCTCGATCCCGGCCTCGCGCGCGTCGTCCTCGCTGATCCAGACGATCGGCCCGCCGCGCGACAGTGTCTGCATGATCAGGTTGTCGCTGTAGGTGCTGTGGATGCCCCATTTCTGGTGCGGGGTAATCCAGTTGAGCACGATCTCCTTGTGGCCATTGGGTTTCTTGCCCAGGATCGGCGCGATGGTCTTGGTGTCCACCGGCGGCCGGTAGCCCATGAAGCCCTCACCGAAGGCCACCATCCACTCGTGGTCCTGGTAGAACTGCTGTCGGCCGGTGAGCGTGCGCCACGGGATCAGTTCGTGGACGTTGGTGTAGCTGGCGTTGTAGCTGACGTGCTCGTCCTCCAGCCCCGACCAGATCGGCGAGGAGATGATCTTGCGTGGCTGCGCCAGGATGTCGCGGAAGCGGATCGCCTCGTGCTCCTTGCCTACCGCAAGGTGGGTGTGATCGCGGCCGGTGAACTCGCCCAGCGACTCCCACGCCTTGACCGCCACGTGACCGTTGGTCTCCGGCGCCAGGTGCAGCACCACCTCACAGGCGTCGATCGCGCTGTCGATCCGCGGCCGCCCCTGGCTGATGCCTTCCTCGGTCACCGGATGGTTGAGCTGGCGGAGGAAGTCGACCTCGTCGCGGGTGTCCCACTGCATGCCCTTGCCACCGTTGCCGAGCTTGTCCATCAACGGGCCCAGCGAGGTGTACTTCTTGTACAGGTTCGGATAGTCGCGCTCGACCACCGCCATCGACGGCATGGTCTTGCCCGGCACTGCCTCGCACTCGCCCTTCTTCCAGTCGCGCACGCCCAACGGCATCGCCAGTTCGTTGGGTGTGTCGTGCAGGGTCGGCACCAGCACGAGATCCTTCTCCACCCCCAGCACGCCGGGGGCCACGTCGCTGACCGCCTTGGCGATGCCCTTGAAGATGTCCCAGTCGCTGCGCGCCTCCCATGCCGGATCCACCGCCTTGGACAACGGATGGATGAACGGGTGCATGTCCGAGGTGTTGAGGTCGTTCTTCTCGTACCAGGTCGCGGTGGGCAGCACGACGTCGCTGTACAGCGCGGTGGTGCACATGCGGAAGTCGAGCGTGACCAGCAGGTCGAGCTTGCCCTCCGGCGCCTCGTCGCGCCATTTGACTTCCTCGGGCTTGGCCGCGCCGCGCTCACCCAGGTCCTTGCCCTGCAGGCCGTGGCGGGTGCCCAGCAGGTGCCGCAGCATGTACTCGTGGCCCTTGCCCGAGGAGCCGAGCAGGTTGGAGCGCCAGATGAACATGTTGCGCGGGAAGTTCTGCGGTGAATCCGGATCGGCGAAGGCGAAGTCCAGGGTGCCCTGCTTCAACTGCGCCACGGCGTACTCGGCCGGTGCGATGCCCGCCCGCTCGGCGTCCCGCACCACCTCGAACGGGTTGCGATTGAGTTGTGGCGCGCTCGGCAGCCAACCCATGCGCACCGCGCGCAGGTTGAAGTCCACGAGGCTGCCGCCGTACCTGGAGGCGTCGGCCAACGGCGAGAGGATCTCCTTGATGTCCAGTTTCTCGTAGCGCCACTGGTCGGAGTTGAAATAGAAGAATGACGTGCCGTTCATGTGGCGCGGCGGGCGGCTCCAATCCAGCGCGAACGCCAGCGGCAGCCAGCCGGTCTGCGGGCGCAGTTTCTCCTGCCCCACGTAGTGCGCCCAGCCGCCGCCGGTCTGGCCGACGCAGCCGCACATCATCAGCATGTTGATCAGGCCGCGGTAGTTCATGTCGTTGTGGAACCAGTGATTCATCGCCGCGCCGACGATGATCATGCTGCGGCCACGGGTCTTGTCCGCGGTGCGTGCGAACTCGCGCGCGATCTCGATCACGTCTGCGCGCGGTACGCCGGTGATCGTCTCCTGCCAGGCCGGCGTGCCGGGCACGTTGTCGTCGAAGCTCTTCGCCACGTTGCCGCCGCCGAAGCCGCGATCCACGCCGTAGTGCGCCAGCATCAGGTCGTAGACGGTGGCCACGGCCCACTCCCTGCCGTCGGCGAGGGCCAGGCGGCGCACCGGGACACTGCGCTCCAGCACCGCTTCGAACTTCGACGCGGTCCACTTCTCGTGCTCGATGCCGCCGAAATACGGGAAGCTGACCGCCTCGATGCCGTCGTTGGCGTCCCTCAGGCTCAGGCACAGGCGCGTCCCGCGGCCGGCGCTGTCCTTCTCCTCGATGTTCCACTTGCCCTTCTCGCCCCAGCGGAAGCCGACCGAGCCATTGGGTACGGTGATCGCGCCGGTGTTCTCGTCGTAGGCCAGCGTCTTCCACTCTGGATTGTTGGTTTCGCCCAGCCCGCCCAGGTCGGAGGCACGCAGGAAGCGCTCCGGCACCAGACGCCCGTCCGCGCGCCTTTCCAGGCGCACCAGCAATGGCATGTCGGAATACTGCCGGCAGTAGTCGGTGAAGTACTGCGAGGGTTTGTCGACGTGGAATTCCTTCAGGATCACGTGGCCCATCGCGAACGCCAGCGCGGCGTCCGTGCCCTGCTTGGGATGCAGCCAGTGGTCGGTGAGCTTGGCGACCTCGGAATAGTCGGGGGTGATCGCCACCGTCTTGGTGCCGTTATAGCGCGCCTCGGTGAAGAAGTGCGCGTCAGGCGTGCGCGTCTGCGGCACATTGGAACCCCAGGCGATGATGTAGCGGCTGTTGTACCAGTCGGCCGATTCCGGCACGTCGGTCTGCTCGCCCCAGACCTGCGGCGAGGACGGCGGCAGGTCGCAATACCAGTCATAGAATGAAAGGCAGGCGCCGCCGAGCAGCGACAGGTAGCGGGCGCCGGAGGCGTAGGAGACCATCGACATCGCCGGGATCGGGGAGAAGCCGATCACACGATCGGGCCCGTACCGCTTGACGGTATACAGATTGGCGGCGGCGATGAGTTCATTGGCCTCGTCCCAGTGAACCCGGGCGAAGCCGCCCATACCGCGCCGCGACTTGTATTCTCCGGCCTTGGCCGGATCCTCGACGATGCTGGCCCACGCCTCCACCGGGTTCATGGTCTTGCGCGCCTGACGCCACATCCGCAGCAGCGCACCGCGCACCAGCGGGTACTTCAGCCGGTTGGCGCTGTACAGGTACCAGGAATAGCTGGCGCCGCGCGGACAGCCGCGGGGCTCGTGGTTGGGCAGGTCCGGGCGCGTACGCGGGTAGTCGGTCTGCTGGGTTTCCCACGTCACCAGACCGTTCTTGACGTAGATCTTCCAGCTGCACGAGCCGGTGCAGTTCACGCCATGGGTGGAGCGCACGATCTTGTCGTACTGCCAGCGGGCCCGGTAGCTGTTCTCCCAGTCGCGATTTTCGGTCCGGGTGGTACCGTGGCCGCTGGAGAACGTCTCCGCGCTGCGCCTGAAGAACTGCAGCCGGTCAAGCAGATAACTCATGGCAAACCCCCTCGGCAATCAACAGCGTAATCGCGCCAGGCAGGTCGTCCCACCGCCACGCTCGACATGGCACGATGAATATTGCATCGCGCGAACACCTGACGCAAGACCCTCCGGATGCAGCGATGTCCGGGGAGCGATCTTACCCTGCTTTTTCGGCGACGTCCCCCGATTTTGTGCAGCGCCAGCGTTGGGATTCCAATCCCACGATCAAGAAGTCTGGACGTGAAGAAGCGGCACAGCGAAGGGCAGATCCTCGGGTCTCAGCGGAGAGTCGGCAGTGGGGCTCCGGCGATAGATCTGTGCCGCCGGCTTTCCGGCGACCTGTCTTACACCACGGGCGGGGACGCTATCGAAGGAGGCGGCGGGCCGAGTCGATGTCGATGCTGGCGCACGGGGGCGCTGAGGTCCGCGAAGAAGGAGAGCGGCTGCTGCACCACCTGTATGCCGACCAGCTGGAGCGGCGGGCACGGCCGGCAATCGCGAGGCTGGACGGCCTGCCGCAGTCCTGGCGGCAGTTTGCCGAGCATCGGTTGAAGAGCGGGCGTGTCGAAAACCCGTCGGCCAGGCTCGACAACCGGCCGATCCGGCTATGATCGGCAAGATGGCGGAGGAGCTCGGGAAACTGCGGCCGGCCACCCGCGCGGACGCCGCCCTGCTGGCAGTGCTCGTCAACATCGCCGGCGAGGGGCTCCCGCTCTATCTCTGGGAAGGCATGGCCGCGCCGGGCGAGTCCGCCTGGGACGTCGGACAGCGCCGCGCGGCACGCGAGGAAGGGTGCTTCTCCTACCGCAATGCCACCATCATCGAGCGCCGCGGCCGGCCCGCCGGCTGCCTCCTCGGTTACGTGATCCCGGAGGACCCGGCGCCGATCCCGGGGGACATGCCCGCGATGTTCGTGCCTCTGCAGGAGCTGGAGAATCTCGCGTCCGGCACCTGGTACGTCAACGTGCTGGCGGTGCTGCCGCAGTTCCGCGGGCAGGGGCTCGGCACGCGCCTGCTGCGCCACGCCGAGGAGATCGCCGGCATGCTCGGCAGGCGCGGACTGAGCGTCATCGTCTCGGACGCCAACGCCGGTGCCCGCTGTCTCTATGAGCACTGTGGCTACCGCGTGACCGCCTCGCGCGCGATGCTCAAGAACGGCTGGCGGAACGCCGGCCGTAACTGGCTGCTCCTGAACAGGTCTACCTGAGCTCGCGCTGCTCGCTGCGCGCGCAACACTCTTGCCGGCACGAAGCGCCGGCGCTCTCCCAACGCCCGTCCCCGCCCGTGGCCGCGGCCTGGCGCATCGGCACTGGACGCCCCGCGTACAAGCTCGCCGCCGATACCCCCCCGCTCGCGCGCATGGCGCGCCAGCGACACGCCGCGTCGCGCGGCCGACTCCAGATGCTGCTGCCGCTCCTCCATGCCGGCTCGCCCGGACATGCAATACTCCAGGGTGGATTGAACGCACAGACTGCCCGCGCTTCAGACTGCGAGGGGAAGAGCGGGTCTCGCCGATCGCTTGCCGCCGGGCGGATTCAGCAACGCCGGCGCCAGCGCCATTCCCGGCTACGGCTGACCGGCCCGAACCCTGCCGAGGTGCCCCGCGGGCAACGGACGCGCCGATCACTTGCACGGCACGCGCAGAAGGCAGCGGATCATGACGGCGAGATCCGTTCCGCCTGGAAGGCACAGGCCGGCAGACCTAGAGCCGCCGCGTACCATCGGCATCGATGCGCCCCCACATCAGCTTCCAGGCCAGCAGCAGGCTGATCGCCACACCGATTGCGAGCATGGCCTTCCCGAGCCGCTGCTGGTCGCTCAACAGGTAGTTGCTGCACCATCGCTGCGGAGCGAGGAGGAACAACCAGCCCAGACGGAACGCCGTCGCGATGACCTCGGCCAGGAACACGCCACGCACGACGAAACCGGCGTGCGGCCAGCTGACCGCCAGGGGAACGCCGATCAGCAACGGCACGCCGATGAATTTCGCCATCTCGATCCACGGCTCTTCGAGCGCCGCGTCCAGCGCGCGCGGCAACATCCAGACCATCGCCGCCAGCGAGGCCAGCAACAGCCCGCTGATACCGCCGCGGTTCCACGCGGCCAGCGATTTGACTGCGCCTCGCGGCAGCAACGGCCGCAGCCACCACCCGGCAATCGCCAGCAACGGGATCTGAACCAGCATGTGCAGCGTCATCGTGGCTTCCAGGGCATGACGCGCCGCGGGCAACGCAAGCGCGAGCCACAGCATCGGGCCCAGCCACGGTTTCCCACGCGGCGGCACGGTCATTGCGCCAGTCCCTGAAGGACGTACCGCTCCGCCTCCCCGGGCGAGTACCAGTCGGTGATGGCAACCAGCCGCCCACGCGGATCGACCACGTTGATCGCGGCATTGTGCGCGTATCCACCGAGCCCGTCGGAGATCGCGGTGACCCCGAACGCGCGCATCAGCGCCTCGAGCCCGGCGGGGCTCGCCGGCCGCGCCGCGATCCAGCCCACCCCGCGATCTCCCGACCGGCGCTGATAGGCGGCAAGCTGTTCGGGTCCGTCGTGCGACGGATCGAGACTGATGCTGAGCAGCGCCACTCTTTCGTCCGCGATCGGCCCGGCCAGACGGTCCTGCAGGCGCGCGAATTCGCTGCCTTGCACCGAGCAGTACGCCATGCAGCGGGTGTAGATGAAATCCACCAGCAACCAGCGGCCACGCAGTCCGATGAAATCGATGGTCCTCCCGCGCGCCGTCTGCAACGGCATAGGCGGCAGGGCACGCGGATGCTCGCGTACGGCGACCCGGCGCGCGGTCTCGGAAGTGAACGCCCGGAACCCGTCGGTGGCCGCGGCGAGGACGGCAATGCCCGCCGCGAGGATCAGCAGGCTAGCCAGCAGCGTCCGCGATGCCGACACCGGCACTCCCCGCCGAAGGCGCCTTCAACAGGCCTGCCATGATCCGGATCGTGAAGTACAGCATCGCCAGCACCACCAGCATGGCGCCGATCGATCCGATCTTGTCGGTGAAGGTCCACGCCGGCAGGTGCTCGGCCATGCGCCTCGGCACGCTCAGATGGCCGGCATCCAGGAACGCGAACACGAATACCAGGCCGCCCATCAGATACACCGGGAAGCCCAGCTTGTCTGCGCGGGAATTCGGCGGTGCGTGTGCGCGGCGTCCGATCACGTGGAACATCAGCGCCAGCACCATCGACAGCACCCCGATCAACAGATAGAAATGGAAATGCCCCGGCACCCACTGCGTGTTGTGCATCACCAGGTTGTTGCGGATCGTGCCATCGAGGATGGCCGGCACGATGCCTGCCGCCCAGCCGAACATCGACAGGATCAGGAGCCTGGAAGGCATCGTCCAGCGGATGTCGGAACGGTAGAGGTTGGTGAGCGCCCCGTATGCGGTCACCAGGAATACGGGGAACCCGGCGCCCCATGAAACCAGCTGTCCGGTGATCGCAAGCCAACGCGGCTGTGCGAAATCCATCAACAGGTGGTGAGGAAACACGGTGATCACGAACACGGTACTCACCGCCCACGACCACAGGAACGGGCGCGAGATGGGATATGGCCTGCCGGTGTAGCGCGGAAGCAGTTCGTACACCGCGATCACGCCCATGTAGATGGTGGCGTTGATGTACTGGTGCCCGAACCAGTAGATCAGGTTCTTGGCGACCAGCGCGTCGAGCACGACCTCGGGATAGAGGATATTGACCAGGCTCATCACGAGCGCCACCGCGCCGGCCAGGATGCCCAGCGAGTTCGAGATGATCACCATGGTGCCGGCCACGACCGCCTTCGGATGATCCGGATCGATCGTGCCGCCCAGCAGCCATTGCAGGCCCAGCGCGCGGCCCAGGTTGCCGTGGACCTCGATGATGCCCGCAGCCGCGTCGAGGTAGAACAGCAGCGACCCGACGCCGATCAGGAGATTCCCCACCATGAACAGCGCCGATGAACCCGGCGTCCACATCCCCATGCCATGGATCGGCAGCGGATACAGGAACGTCCACAGCGCACCATAGCCTCCGGAGAAGATCGACAGTACGACGCACAGCGCCCCGAGCAGGAACAGCACGTAGTTCGTGACGAATGCCCACAGGCGCAATCGCACGTATTTGCGCAGGAAGAACCACATGACCGCCGTGGTCGCGAGCGACATGGTTCCTACCATGCCCGCCCCGTGCATGGACAGCAATTCGTAGAAGAGAGCGGGTGGCACGTTCAGCCACGTCGCCTGCGCCATGCGCATGGTCAGGCCAATCAGCATCATCAGCACGAACAGAACCACCGCGGTGATCATGTACAGATTGAACGCGGCCCGCGCGGCGCCTGCAAGCCGCTCGTCGTCCGGATACATTGCGAGTGAGGCCATGGTCACTCTCCCTCTGGCGCCACCACCTGGAAGGTGGTGGTCATGGGTGCGTGCCCGATCCCGCAGTACTCGAGGCATTGCACTGTGTACGTTCCGGGCCGGTCGAAGGTGTGCAGCAACTTGTTCGTGTAGCCGGGCATCGCCTGAGTCTGTGTCACGATGCGGCCGTCGGGCGCGTAGAGGGCGAACCCGTGATTGACGTCGCCGCTGGTGACGCGGAACTCCACGGCGCTGCCGGTTCGCACGGTGGCAGGCGTGATCTGCCAGGACCACATGCGCCCGGCCACGTCCACTACCTGTTTCGCATCGAGCGCGCCGTGTTGCGGGGGAATCGGGAAACGATGCAGGGTGGCCCAGCTTCCCGCAATGAAGCCGACGAGCAGTACCACGAACAACCATGCCTGCAGGGTATGGGCGGTATGGACGGACCTGGCTGCTGCGGTCTCATCCGCGGGCCTTCCCGCCTGGACGATGACATGGATGAAACCCAGCGCGATCAGCCCCATCCCCGCCAGTGCGATTGTCCAGACGACATCCTGCACGATCATACTGCCCCCGTGATCTCGAGATCTCGACGAAGCTACTACAACTCGACAACGATTGTCGTATCTGGTTCCGTTTGATTTCATCCGGCATCGAACACCGTGGCCGGTCCGCCGGCTGCCGCGTCGGCTGTGAAATGCCGGATGCTCCTGGACTCATCCCGCAAGACATGCCCGCGACCGTCGTCCCGCCCCAGGATCTGGAGAGCCTGGTACCCCGCACCAGGCATGTGAAGGTGCCGAGCGTCGTGGGTGCCGCCCGGCCGCTTCGCGGCCGCTGATCGAGTGCGAGCGGCGGAACCGAGGCCGCGATTGGATCCTTCCGGTCAGGCAGGCTCGAGGCCCTTCACTCACACTGGTCTCGTGATCGCGCAGCGATCGACTCCGCCCTCGAAGGTCCGCGACAGCACCCGGTGCGCACCGCACCGGGACGTGCGCGTGATCGCATTGCGGGCGGTTGCGCGGCGCGTGCCGGCGCGAATACGCGATAGGCGCAGCAATCGGGAAAGTGGATTTGTAACCGCTCCCGGGAGCGGCGATGATCGGCAGGCCTCGCGCCCGCACCGCCGCGGGTCATCATCAATGAACAACAACGGATCGCTGGATGCGTATGAAATAACCCTCATCACCACGATCGCCGCCGCGCTGAGCCTCGCCATGGTCATGGGTCTCATCGTTTCGCGACTGCGCATACCGCCCCTGGTGGGCTATCTGCTCGCGGGGATCGCCATCGGGCCTGCCACCCCCGGCTTCGTGGCCGACGTACACCTGACGGGTCAGTTGGCCGAGATCGGCGTCAGACTGCTGATGTTCGGCGTCGGCCTGCACTTTTCCATGGACGAATTGCTGGCGGTGCGCCGTATCGCCATCCCGGGCGCCCTCGTCCAGATTGCCGTCGCCACCGGACTGGGCATGCTGACGACTCATCTCTGGGGCTGGGACGCCGGCGCGGGACTCGTCTTCGGCCTGGCGCTCTCGGTGGCAAGCACGGTGGTGCTCTTGCGCGCGCTCGAGGGCCGTGGCCTGCTAGAGTCGGTCAATGGGCGCATCGCGGTCGGCTGGCTGGTGGTCGAGGACCTGGTAACGGTCCTCGTACTGGTCCTCCTGCCGCCCTTGGGCGATCTGCTCGGAGGCGATGCCCGCTCGACGGCGATGCAGGATCATGGCCGCGGACTCTGGATCACGGTTGCGCTCACCTTCGGCAAGGTCGCCGCGTTCATTGCGCTGATGCTGGTGATCGGCCGGCGGCTGTTCCCTCGCCTGCTCTGGCTCGTCGCGCGCACCGGCTCGCGCGAGCTTTTTCACTCTTTGCGTGGTCGCGGCCGCGGTCGGCGTCGCCTACGGCGCGGCCAAGCTCTTCGATGTCTCCTTCGCCCTGGGCGCGTTCTTCGCAGGCATGATGATGCGCGAATCGGAGTTCAGCCATCGCGCTGCGGATGAAACACTGCCGCTGCGCGATGCGTTCGCGGTGCTGTTCTTCGTCTCGGTCGGCATGCTGTTCGACCCGCTCGTGATCATCGACGAACCCCTCAGGCTGCTCGCGGTGCTGGCCATCGTCATGCTGGGCAAGACGCTCGCGGCGATCGCCCTGGTGCTAGCCTTCCGCTACCCGCTCAACACCGCCCTGACGGTGGGCGCCAGCCTGGCCCAGATCGGCGAGTTCTCCTTCATCCTCGCGGCCCTCGGCGTCGCCCTGGGGCTGCTGCCGACGGACGGCCAGAGTCTCATCCTTGCCGGCGCGCTGGTATCCATTGCCTTCAATTCGCTGCTGTTCACCGCGATCGAGCCGGCGCAGGCCTGGATACGGGCGCGCTCGCCGCTCGCGCGGCGCCTGGAACTGCGCGACGACCCGCTCGCCGAGTTGCTGATGTCGGTGGACCAGTCGCTGCTGCGCGGCCAGATCGTGCTCGTCGGCTACGGGCGGGTGGGCCGGCGCATCGCACAGGCGCTCGACGAGCGCGGCATACCCTATGTCGTGGCCGAGCAGAACCGGGAACTGGTCGAGAAGCTGCGCGCCCGCGGCACCGCGGCGGTCTCCGGCGACGCCTCCGAGGCGGCCGTGCTCATCCAGGCGCACATCGCGCGCGCCAGCATGCTGGTCATCGCCACGGACGAAACGGTGGGCGTGCGCAGGATGGTGCAGATCGCCCGTACCCTCAACCCGCCGATCGAGGTCGTCCTGCGCACTCACAATGCGGAGGAAGCGGAGCTGCTGCGCAGGGAGAATATCGGGGTGGTGTTCATGGGCGAGCATGAGCTCGCGCTCGGGATGACGCGCCACGTGCTGTCGCGTTTCGGCGTCGCGGCCGGACAGGCCCGGCGTCCCGGCCACGACCCGGAGGCGTCGCGGTCCCGTTGACCCCGCCGCGGGCCGCCGCACGCGCACAGTGCGGCAGCAATCCGGTAGCTGGCCGGATGGAGTTCGGCAGGTCCGAGGTGCTCCATCGCGGCGAAAAGATTCACTTGCCTGCCCTCCGCCAGTGTTCCCCGCACCCGTACAACGCCGGCAGGTGTCGGCCCCATTCCCCGACCGAAGACTCTACGATGAGAGCATTCGTGCCCATGTTGCTGTCATTGCCGAGTGCTGCCTGCGCCGCACAACCGGGTTGCGACCACGGCCTGAAGGCGCCCGGCGCGATCGTGTGCACATGGCAGCCGAAGCGCGATCAGAGGGTCTTCCGCCAGCCCGAGGAGACTCGCCGCGCCGCGTACAGTTCCCGGACCGCCGGTCGATACATGCCATGGCCGCCGGCGATTGCCGGTCTGCTAGACTCGACGGCGCGCGGCAACGGACGGACTGGGGGGCTGGACATGGGCGTGGGAATCTTCGTCGTACTGGGCGTACTGATCATCGCCGCCGTCTACGGTGTTTCGGTCTACAACGGCCTGGTGGCGGTGAAACACAACGTCGAGAAGGCCTGGTCGAACATCGACGTACTGCTCAGGCAGCGGCATGAGGAACTTCCCAAGCTGGTGGAGACCTGCAAGCAGTACATGAAGTACGAGCAGGACACGCTCGAGAAGGTCGTCGAGGCCCGCCAGTCGGTGGCCGCGGCCCAGGGCGCCGGCGACATCAAGGCCCTCGGGCAGGCCGAGACGGCGCTGCGCGCGGGGCTCGGCCAGCTCTTCGCGCTCGCCGAGGCCTACCCCGACCTGAAGGCCAACGACAGCTTCAGGCATCTGCAGGCACGCATCTCCGAGCTGGAGAACGCCATCGCCGACCGGCGCGAGTTTTTCAACGAGAGCGTCAACATCAACAACGTGCGTATCGAGCAGTTCCCCGACGTGCTGCTCGCCGGCGTGGCAGGCGCCCGGCCGCGCGAACTACTGCAATTCGCCGAGGAAGAGAGGAAAGACGTAGACGTCAAGGCGCTGTTCGCCTGAGACCCTCGCGCAGTCACAGGCGCTCCGGCTCCGCCGCCCGGGTACCACAGACATGCTAGCCGGTCTTGCACAAGGCGTGGCGCGCGCCGATCCGGGGGTCTGGTGGCTCATCGGATTCAGCGGCCTGTTCGCGGGCTTCGGATTCCTGCAGTACATGCGGGCACTGCACCGCTACCGGCTGATAGAGAACATGCCGCGATCGCTGCTGCGATCGGCGGCACAGGGTTACGTCGAGCTGCACGGGACAGCCCGCCTGCTGCCGGGCGAACCGATCCTCGCGCCGCTCTCGGGCAAGTCCTGCGTCTGGTTCAGCTATGCGGTTGCCGAGCGGCGCCGCGGCAGCAACGGCAAGACCAGCTGGGTGACCGTGGAACGGGGCACCAGTACCGATCATTTCCAGCTCCACGACGAAACCGGCGATTGCATCATCGACCCGGAAGGAGCCGAGATCATCGCCGTGCACAAGGATCAGTGGTACGGCGACACCCGCTTGCCGCAGGCCGGGCCGCCGCCGGGGCAGGGCTGGTTCAGGAGCGGCCGCTATCGCTATACCGAGGCACGCCTGCAGGAGGGCGAGGAGCATTTCGTACTCGGGACGTTCCGCACCGAATCCATGCGCGCCGGCAGCGATGCCGCGGTCAGCGAGCTGCTTC
The DNA here is from genome assembly GCA_022071965.1 of Gammaproteobacteria bacterium. GTDB lineage: Bacteria > Pseudomonadota > Gammaproteobacteria > JAJPIJ01 > JAJPIJ01 > JAJVHZ01. The sequence goes on along the minus strand of JAJVIQ010000021.1, from coordinate 276,874 downwards.
GAGAATGGAAACTCGATCAGGCCACGCTGGTCCACCGATTCGACGCCGATGGCGATGGCAACATCGATGCCGCGGAGTGGGACGCGGCCCGCGCCGCCGCCGGTCGCGAGGTCGGGGCACGCGTGGTCTCCGAAGCCGCGAATCCGCCGCTGAACACGGTGCAGCATCCGCCGGAGCCTGACCGGCCCTACATCATCTCGGCGATGACGCAGGCGCACCTCGTGAAGCGCTATCGCACCAACCTCTGGACGGGTATGGCGCTGTTCCTCGTCTTCGGTGCGGCGTTCGTGTGGATGGCCGGCGTGCGCCTGTCGAGCTGAGCGCATTGCCCGCGGCCCCAACGGGGCCACGGGGGTCTGCACGACGTGCCGGCGCAGGATCGGAGTTCGCCAGGATGGAATCTCTTGCGCGGCGATCTGTCCATGCACCAGGCCCGTGCTAGGATGCGTCCGGGATCGTCTTGCCGCGCTGCCAACCAAAAGGGGGAAACGTCCATGACCTCGAGGTGCCTCTACCTGCTGTCGCTGCTGGGCTGCTCGATGGCTGCGCTCGCGAACGACGGATCCGCGACGAGTTATGACGTGACCGATGCGGATCGGGCCCTGATGATGGAGAGCGCAAACACGTACAACAGCTGTCTGCACGAAAAAGCTGGCGCGCTGATGTCAAAATTGGAAGATGTGCGCATGGTCGCCGACGCCGCGATGCAGGAATGCGAGAGCGTGATGACGGAGCTCGACACCGCACTGGCAGCGCAAGGTCTGGCAGAGGATTTCCGCATGGGCTTCGTCCGGCACACGAAGAACTCCTCCGTGCGGCGATTGCTGCCGGAGCTGATGGCCCGCCGAGCGGCCGAACCGGCCGCAGGCGGATCCGCAGAACCCTAGGAAATGCCTTCAGCAAAGGGCGTGAGGCGCCAGTTCGCGCAGCGCCCGCCGGTAGACGGCGCGCTTGAAGGCCACCACCTCCCGCAGCGGCCGCCAGTAGTATACCCAGCGCCAGGCGTCGAATTCCGGCTTGTTGCCGGCGTCGAGGCGTACGCGGCTCTCATCCCCCGTCAGCCTGAGCACGAACCAGCGCTGCTTCTGACCGATGCACAACGGCCTGCTGTGGCGGCGAACGAGGTGGGAGGGCAGACGATAGAAGAGCCAGTCACGCGTGCACCCCATGACCTGTACGTCCTCGTGGGTCAGACCGACCTCCTCCTCGAGCTCCCGATACAGCGCCTGCTCCGGCGTTTCGTCCGCGCGTATGCCGCCCTGCGGGAACTGCCACGCCTCCATGCCTGCGCGGCGCGCCCAGAACACGCGCCCATGAGGATTGGTCAATATGATGCCGACGTTGTGTCGAAAGCCATCGGCGTCGATCACGTCGGAGGCGTCGCTGATGAAGGCGTTGGACGTCATTGCGGTGAAATTTTTCCACATTTCCGCCCCGTTCAGCAACGGATCCCGATCCTCCCGCCCAGTGCCGGTGTCACTGCATGACCCTCGCCCTGTTCGATCTCGACCACACCCTCATCGCGGGCGACAGCGAAGTCCTGTGGGGCGAGTTCCTGGGCGAACGCGGCTGGGTCGAGCCGCAGGAGTATCGGCGCGAGGCGCTGCGATTCTTCGATCTGTACAAGTCGGGGCGCCTGGACATGAACGAGTTCCTGGATTTTCAGCTGCATTTCCTCTCGCAGCATCCGATGGAAACGCTGCTGGCACTGCGAGCCGAATTCGTCCGCGAGAAGATTGAAACGATACTGCTGCCCAAGGCACGGGGGGCCGTCGCCGAGCACCGGCGCCGCGGTCATACGACGATCATCATCACGGCGTCCAGCCGGTTCATCAGCGAGCCGCTCGCCGAACTGTACGGGGTCGACCACCTGATCGCGACGGAGGCGGAGATCCGCGAGGGCCGCTTTACCGGCAGGGCCGCCGGAGTCCCCTCCTACGCCGCCGGCAAGGTGAGCCGCCTGGAGCGATGGATGGCGCAGCACGGCGGCACGCTGGCCGGCAGCTGGTTCTACAGCGACTCACACAACGACCTGCCGCTGCTGCGACGCGTCGAGAATCCCGTGGCGGTGCATCCCGACCCGGTGCTGGCGGAAGAGGCCGCCGAGCGCGGCTGGCAGGTGATCTCCTTTACGGAATGAGAGGCATCGGCGGCCGGCGTGCCGGGCCACCACGATCCGACGCACCGCTTGCAGCGGTACCCTAGCCGAGGATCTTCAGTACGGCGTCGCGCTCCTCCTCGAGCTCCTTCTGTGTCGCGATCATCCTGGCGCGGCTGTACTCGTCGATGGACAGGCCCTGCACGATGCTCCATTCGCCGTTCCTGCACGTCACCGGGAAGGAATACACGAGTCCCTCCGGTATGCCGTAGCTGCCATCGCTCGGGACCGCCATGCTGGTCCAGTCGTCCGCCGGCGTGCCGAGCGCCCAATCGCGCATGTGCTCGAGGGCGGCGTTGGCGGCGGAGGCCGCGCTCGAGGCGCCTCGGGCGGCGATGATCTCCGCGCCGCGCTTGGCGACCTTCGGGATGTAGGAGCCGTCATACCAGCCATGATCGATCCTCGGTTTGACGGACGCGCCGTTGACCAGCGCGTAGTGGACGTCCGGATACTGGGTGGTCGAGTGATTGCCCCAGACGATGATCTTTCTGATCGCCGTGACCGGCACCCCCAGCTTTTGCGCAATCTGGGCTACCGCACGGTTGTGATCCAGGCGCATCATGGCGCTGAAGTTGCGCGGGTTCAGATCCGGCGCGCATTTCATCGCCGTCCACGCATTGGTATTGGCCGGGTTGCCGACCACGATGACCTTGACGTTGCGACTGGCGTGATCGTTCAGCGCCTTGCCCTGCACCTTGAAGATGCCACCGTTGGCGGCCAGCAGATCGCTGCGCTCCATGCCCGGACCGCGAGGCCTGGCGCCGACCAGCAGGGCATAGTCGGCATCCCTGAACGCGACGTTCGGATCGTCGCTCGCCTCCATGCGATGCACCAGCGGGAAGGCGCAATCGTCGATCTCCATGACGACTCCCTCCAACGCCTTCATGGCCGGCGTGATCTCCAGCAACTGCAGTACGACCGGCTGATCCCTGCCGAGCATCTCGCCGGCGGCGATCCGGAACAGCAGCGAATAGCCGATCTGCCCGGCAGCACCGGTAACGGCAACTCGAACGGGGGCTTTCATCAAGGATTCTCCATCAGGATGATCTCGTCTGTCTCGGGGAACAGGCACCGTGGCGCCATGGGTGATTCTGCGGGGATGCCAGCCTTCCGGGCAACCAGAAAAAAGGCGGGAATGCGTTGCGCTGCCCCTCGGATTCGCGTCATTGCCACGGCATCGGCGGGTTATCCCCGCTGCTCGATCGGCACGTAGTCGCGCTGCCTGGAGCCCACGTACAGCTGGCGAGGCCTGCCTATCCTGAAATCCGGGTCCTGCATCATCTCCAGCCACTGCGCGATCCAGCCCACGGCGCGGCCCAACCCGAACATGACGGTAAACATGGACTCCGGGATGCCCAGCGCCTTGAGGATGATTCCGGAGTAGAAATCCACGTTCGGATACAGCTTGCGCTCGATGAAATACTCGTCCTTCACCGCGATCTCCTCCAGCGTCATCGCGGTATCGAACAGCCTGGTATTGACGTTGGCCGGCATGTGCCCGAGCAGGTCGTGGCAGACCTTGCGGATGACGCGTGAGCGCGGGTCGAAATTCTTGTAAACGCGGTGGCCGAACCCCATCAACCGGAAGGTATCGTTCTTGTCCTTGGCGCGGGCAATGAACTTGGGGATGTTCTCGGGTGTCTTGATCTCGTTGAGCATGTGCAGCACCGCCTCGTTGGCGCCGCCGTGGGCGGGTCCCCAGAGGGTCACCATGCCGGCGGCGATGCAGGCAAAGGGATTGGCGCCGGCGCTGCCCGCAAGCCGCACGGTCGAGGTCGAGGCGTTCTGCTCGTGATCGGCGTGCAAGATGAGCATGACCTCCAACGCCCTCACGGCCACCGGATCCGGGATGTAGGTGCTCATGGGATGCGAGAACATCATGTTCAGGAAATTCTCGACATATCCCAGGGAGTTGTTTGGGTACACGAAGGGGTGACCGATCGCGTACTTGTAGCACTGCGCCGCGAGCGTGGGCATCTTGGCGATGACGCGTTTGGCGGTCAGGTCGCGGTCCACCGGATCCTTCAGGTCGAGGGCCTCGTGATAGTACGAGGATAGCGCACCCATCACGCCGACCATGATCGACATCGGGTGTGCATCATACATGTAGCCCGAATACATGTGATTCACGCGCTCGTGGACGTTGCTGCGGAATTTCACCTGGTATTCGAACTCCTCGAACTGCGTCCTGGTGGGCAGTTCGCCGTACAGCAGCAGGTAGCACACCTCGAGATAGCTGCTGTGCTCGGCCAACTGCTCGATGGGATAGCCGCGGTGGAAAAGCTTGCCCTCGTCTCCGTCGAGGTAGGTGATGGAACTGCGGCAGGCCGAGGTGGTCATGAAGCCCGGGTCATGGGTGAACATGCCGAGGTCTTTGTAGAGGTCCTTGGTGTCGATTACGCGCGGCCCGTAGGTGGGCACCAGCACCGGACACTCCGAGGTCTTGCCCGTGATGTTGTCAGTTATCGTGACGGTTGGTGTGGTCATCAAGCCCCCAAGCTGCAGTTGTATTTGCTACGGATTCTTCGGCGCCACGGGCGAACGTGACCGCGGCGCCTGCGCCCGGCCGCGTAGGATAGCTTGGGCTTGCGCGTCGCAGCAAGCCTGTATTGACACTGCCGGAACAGAAAATGCATGACCGGCTTCGAGGCCTGCACAGGACGATCCGTGGCCATCGAGTCCGTCTGCCTGCGCACTCGGCCGACCCACCGTCGCGATTCGCGACAACTGGCTGTAACAGGGCGATTTCCCGGTACGATGCTTGCTTCTGGTGCAACGCAGCACTTGTAACGAACGGTACTTGGCGCGCAACATACTTATCGGGTTACGGGCGAAACAGCGAGCCGGTATCAACTATCGTTCGCAACACTGCAGTTCCACGCTGGAACCGGCGCCGTTGTCGAATTGACATGCGGTCCCGGAGGTGAGGGGTTACAAATGGGAAACGAGCGCCCTGGCTTTCTCTATAGCGCCAATACGGCCTATATCGAAGGTCTGTACGAGGTTTACCTGGAGTCCCCGGATGCCGTGCCCGAGGCCTGGCGGCGGCAGTTCGACGCCTGGCAGCAGGAAATCCGTCCCGGCCAGCCCGACCGGATTCATAGCCGCATCCAGACCGCACTGCGGCACCCGGCAACCCGAGCGCCCCGGACGGCGGCGCCCGCAAACGCAACCGACGATCGGTTCCGCAAGCAGGTCGCGGTCCTTCAGCTCATCAACGCGTACCGGTTCCGCGGCCACCGCGCCGCCGACCTCGACCCTCTGCGCCAGTACGAGCGGCCGGAGGCTCCCGAGCTCGACCCGGCCTTCCATGGACTGTCGGAAGCGGACATGGACACGGTGTTCAACACCGGTTCGCTGTTCGGCTCGGAGACGGCCAGCCTGCGAGACATCATCGCCCAGCTGGCACAGACCTACTGCGGGTCGATCGGGGCGGAATACATGCACATCAACGAGACCGCCCAGAAGCGCTGGATACAACAGCGCCTGGAGCCCGCCCCGGTGCGTGACCTGAGCAGCCCCGCGAAGCGGCGCCAGGTGCTCGAACGGCTGATCGCGGCGACCGCCCTGGAGGAGTACCTGCACTCCAAGTACGTCGGGCAGAAGCGGTTCTCGCTGGAAGGCGGAGAAACACTCATTCCGCTGCTCGACGAGGTTATCCAGGTAGCCGCCCAGTCACAGGTGCGGGAGGTGGTCGTCGGCATGGCCCATCGCGGCCGCCTGAACGTGCTGGTCAACATCGTCGGCAAGATGCCTTCGGAGCTGTTTCAGGAGTTCGAGGGCCGGAAGAACGGCAGCGGCTCCGGTGACGTGAAGTACCACATGGGCTACTCCTCGGACATCGTCACCGACGCCGGTCCGGTGCACGTCACGCTCGCCTTCAATCCCTCGCACCTGGAGATCATCGACCCGGTGGTGGAGGGATCGGTACGCGCGCGTCAGGATCGCCGCAACGACATTGCCCGCGACCAGGTGGTGCCCGTGCTCATCCATGGCGATGCCGCGTTCGCGGGCCAGGGCGTGGTGATGGAAACGTTCAATCTCTCGCAGACCCGCGGGTATACCACGGGCGGCACCCTGCACATCATCGTCAACAACCAGATCGGTTTCACGACCTCCGACCCTCTGGATTCGCGTTCCACCCTGTACTCCACAGACGTCGCCAAGATGGTGCAGGCGCCGATATTCCACGTAAACGCCGATGACCCGGACGCCGTCGTGTTCATCGCCAAGCTCGCATTCGACTTCCGCATGGAGTTCAACAAGGACGTGGTCATCGATCTGGTCTGCTACCGCAAGCATGGCCACAGTGAGGCTGACGAACCGTACGCGACGCAGCCCATCATGTACCAGCGAGTGCGCGCGCACCCGGGGATCAGGGCGCTGTACGCGGAGAAGCTTCTGCGCGACGGGATCATCGCCGATACCGACGCCGCGACCATGGCGCGGGAGTATGTGCAGAATCTCGAGAACGACATCCCGGTCTCGCGCACGCTGGCCTGCGATATCGAGTATCGGAACCGGACCAGCTTCGAGCCGTTCAAAGGCGGAAACTGGCGCACGCCCGCCGACACGACGCTGCCGCTGGAGCGCATCCGCGCACTCGCCGCACGTTTCACCGACTACCCGCCCCATTTCAAGCTCCACAAGGCGGTGGCGAAACTCACCGAGGCGCGCCGCGAGATGGCTACCGGAGGGATCCCGTTCGACTGGGGTTTCGGCGAAACGCTGGCGTACGCCAACCTCGTCGATCTCGGTCATCCTGTACGCCTTTCAGGACAGGACAGCGCGCGCGGGACGTTCTTTCACCGCCATGCCGTCATACACAACCAGGAGGACGGCGAGACCTACCTGCCGCTGCGTAACGTGAGCGCCAGCCAGGCGCCGTTCCTGGTCATAAACTCCACGCTCTCGGAGGAGGCGGTGCTCGCCTTCGAATATGGCTACGCGACCTCGGAGCCCAACGCGCTGGTGATCTGGGAGGCGCAGTTCGGCGATTTCGCCAACGGCGCGCAGGTCGTCATCGATCAGTTCGTCGCCGCCTGCGAGTCGAAATGGGGGCGGCTGTGCGGCCTGGTGATGCTGCTACCGCACGGCTACGACGGGCAGGGCCCCGAGCACTCCTCCGCGCGGCTGGAGCGATATCTGCAACTGTGCGCGGAGGACAACATGCAGGTATGTTTCCCCAGCACTCCGGCGCAGATGTTCCACATGCTGCAGCGGCAGATCCTGCGACCGTACCGAAGGCCGCTGGTGGTGATGAGTCCGAAGAGCCTCCTGCGGCATCCGCTCTCCGTGTCCACGCTCGCGGACGTCACGGATCGCGGCTTCCAGCTGGTCATCGAGGAGGTCGATCAAATCGGGGCCGAACGCGTCGGCCGCATACTAGTCTGCAGCGGCAAGGTCTATTTCGATCTGCTGGAGGCGCGCCGCGCCCAGCAGATCGACGATATTGCCATCGTGCGCGTCGAGCAGCTCTACCCGTTCCCGCGCGAGGAACTGAAACAGGCGATCGAACGTTATCCCAACGCGCAGGAAGTCGTGTGGGTGCAGGAGGAGCCCCGCAACCAGGGGGCAATCGCCTACCTGCTCGAAGGCCTGCATCTGTTCAGCTGTCTGCACGAACCGCAGCAACTCGTGATCGTCGCGCGGCCCTACTCGGCATCGCCCGCGGTGGGTTCGCACGTCAAGCACGTCGAACAGCAGCAGCAGCTCGTGTCGGAGGCACTGCGGCTGACCCGTCGCGGCGCGCAGCAACCCCAGAAGAAGAGCGCCTGAGGCGCAAGGAGAACTGCCGTGCTCGTAGAAGTGAAAGTACCGGTCCTGGCTGAATCCGTGGCCGATGCCACGCTCATGGAATGGCAGAAGCAGCCGGGCGAGCGCGTGCTCCGCGGCGATCGCCTCATCGATCTCGAAACTGACAAGGTGACGCTGGAGCTCGCGGCGCCGGAGGACGGAGTGCTGAAGGAGGTCCGCAAGAAGAGCGGTGAATCCGCGATCAGCAATGAGATCCTCGCGGTCATCGACACCGAGGCCGCCGCTACGGCGTCTGCGCCGGTTGCCGCCGAGCCCGCGCCGCGGCGCGAAGCCGCCGAGCCCAAGCTCAGTCCGGCGGTGCGAAAGCTTGCGGCCGAACATGCAGTCGATGCCACCCGGCTGCCCACGGGTCGCGAAGGACGGGTCACGAAGGCCGACGTGGTGGAATATCTCAAGCACGCTCCCGCCGCCTCATCGCTCACGCTCACCAACGGGGAGAGCTCTCAGATACTGCCGCCGATGGTCGGCGAACCGCAGTCCGCGCCGGCGCGCAGCGAGCAACGTGTGCCCATGAGCCGCCTGCGCAGGCGTGCCGCGGAGCGCCTGCTGGCCGCCCAGCGGGACAACGCCATCCTCACCACGTTCAACGACATCAACATGCAGCCGGTGATGAGCCTGCGGGAGCGTTACCGCGATGCGTTCGAGAGGACGCACGGTGTCAAGCTCGGATTCATGGGTTTCTTCCTCAAGGCGGCGATGGAGGCACTGAAGAAGTTTCCCGTCGTCAACGCCTCCGTCGACGGCGACGACATCCTGTATCACAACTACTTCGACATCGGTGTGGCGGTCAGTGCCCCGCGCGGTCTGGTCGTGCCCGTCCTTCGTGACGTCGAGCACCTGAGTCTCGCCGAGGTGGAGAGGCAGGTCCGTGGTCTCTCCGAGAAGGCCCGTGCCAACACGCTGAGCATCGAGGAACTGAGCGGCGGCACCTTCACCATCACCAACGGCGGAGTGTTCGGTTCGCTCATGTCCACGCCGATCATCAACCCGCCGCAGAGCGCCATACTGGGCATGCACAAGACGCAGGAGCGGCCGATCGCCGAGCACGGACAGGTCGTGATCCGGCCGATGATGTACGTCGCATTGTCCTACGATCATCGAATCATCGACGGCCGCGAGGCGGTACAATTCCTCGTGCACGTCAAGGAGCTGCTGGAAGACCCGGCGCGCATTCTGTTGCAGATATAAGAACAACCACCATGAGCCAATACGATGTCCTCGTCATCGGCGCGGGGCCAGGCGGGTATGTCGCCGCCATCCGCTGCGCTCAACTCGGTCTGAAGACCGCCTGTATCGACAGCATGGTTACCGCCGGCGGCAAGCCTACGCTCGGCGGAACCTGCCTGAACGTCGGGTGCATACCCTCCAAGGCGCTGCTGGACTCCTCGCACTATTACGAACACCTCACCAGGCACGTCGCGGAACATGGCATCAAGGTGTCCGGCGCGAGCATCGACGTGGCGACGATGATGAAACGCAAGGACAAGGTCGTGCAGACCTTGACGCTGGGCGTGGCGTCGCTGCTGAAGAAGAACAAGGTCGATACCCTGGCGGGCCACGCCCGTTTCGTCGATTCCTCCGAGGTCGAGGTCGTCTCGGCCGGCGGCGCCTCGCAGCGGGTCAGCGCCGGCAGGTTCATCATCGCGACCGGCTCCGTGCCCGCCAAGATCGCGTCCGCTCCGGTGGACGATCGGCGTATCGTCGACTCGACCGGCGCGCTTTGCTTCGACGCGGTTCCGGCGCGCCTCGGGGTAATAGGTGCCGGAGTCATCGGGCTGGAACTCGGAAGCGTGTGGCGCCGCCTCGGCGCGCAGGTGACGGTATTGGAGGCCCTCGACACGTTCCTCGCACCGGTGGACAGAACGATTGCGGAGGAGGCGTTCAAGCTGCTCACCAAACAGGGACTCGACATCAGGCTCGGCGCCAGGGTGACGGGCACCCGCCAGGGCGCCGAGGGGGTCGCCGTCGGCTTCGAATGGCAGGGGGCGAGCCAGGAGTTGCAGTTCGACAGGCTCATCGTCGCGGTCGGCCGCAAGCCGAATACGCAGGGGCTGAACGTCGAGGCCGCGGGTGTCCAACTCGATCCGCGCGGCTTCATCGTCGTCGATAGCGATTGCCGCACGGCGCAGGCGCACATCTACGCCGTCGGCGACGTCGTGCGCGGCCCGATGCTGGCGCACAAGGCCAGCGAGGAAGGCGTGGCGGTGGCCGAGCGCATCGCCGGCCAGAGGCCTCACGTCGACTTCAACCACGTACCCTGGGTGATGTACACGTGGCCCGAGATCGCCTGGGTGGGGAAGAACGAGGCGGAGCTCCGGGCCGAGGGCCGCGACGTCCGCATCGGGCAGTTCCCGTTCATGGCCAACGGCCGCGCCAAGGGCATGGGCGAGACCAGCGGCATGGTCAAGATGATCGCCGATGCCGCCACGGACCGGCTGCTCGGCGTTCACATACTTGGCGCCAACGCCTCCGAGCTCATCGCCGAGGCCACGCTGGCGATGGCCTTCGACGCCAGCAGCGAGGACCTCGCCCTGACCGTTCATGCCCACCCGACGCTGGCCGAGGCGATGCACGAGGCCGCGCTGGCGGTGTCCCAGCGCGCCATTCACTTCTGAGCCTCCAGCCTGGGTCCGGGCTCTCCAGGCGCCGCCCCGCTTCCTCGTCCGGGGCCGGTCGGTACGGACCCACCAGGTGCCGGACTGACGATATTCAAGCCGCTGCCTATCCCGTTGGGGATAATGTTCACCGGCTGCCCAGGCGATATGCTGTGCGTGTTGCCCTCGTTCAGGGGTCAGACGGGCGCCGCCGCCATGAGAATTGCTTGGCGGCCGAACGCAGGTTTGCTAGGATGCGCGTGCGTTTTTGTGCAGTGCAAAAAATACCTTGATGGCAAGTCTCCCGACGCGCGAGACATACGCACGGGCCGGCTTTCCTTCCAAACGCTCCCAGTGGAGGAAATCTCATGGAAAACGCGGTAATCGTTGCAGCGGGTCGCACCGCTATCGGCAGTTTCGGCGGCACCCTTTCGGAAATCCCGGCGGCGCAGCTCGGGGCCAAGGTCATTGCCGGTCTGCTCGCGAAGGCAGGCATCAAGCCGGATCAGGTTGATGAGGTCATCATCGGCCACGTGCTGACCGCCGGCGTGGGCATGAACCCCGCCCGTCAGGCCGCCATCTACGCCGGCCTGCCCGACACCGTACCGGCCATGACCGTCAACAAGGTTTGCGGCTCCGGACTCAAGGCCGTTGCACTGGCGGCGCAGGCGATCCGTGCCGGGGATGCGGAGATCATCGTCGCCGGCGGCCAGGAGAGCATGTCGACGTCTCCCCACATCCTGCCCAAGTCCCGCGTCGGCAACAAGATGGGCGACTGGGTGATGAAGGATCACATGATCAACGAGGGTCTGACCGACGTCTTCAACAGCTGCCACATGGGCGTCACCGCCGAGAACATCGTCAAGAAGTACAAATTCACCCGCGAGGCCCAGGACCGCTTCGCCGCCGCCTCGCAGCAGAAGACCGAGGCCGCCCAGAAGGCGGGCAGGTTCGACGAGGAGATCATTCCCGTGGAGATCCCCCAGCGCAAGGGCGACCCCCTGGTCTTCAGCAAGGACGAATACCCCCGTGCCGGCACGACGCCGGAGTCCCTGGGCAAGCTGAAACCCGCCTTCGACAAGGAAGGCTCCGTCACAGCCGGCAATGCCTCCGGAATCAATGATGGCGCCGCCATGTGCATCGTGATGAGCGAGCGCAAGGCGAAGGAACTTGGCCTGACTCCCCTTGCTCGGATCGTCGCTTACGCGAGCGCTGGCGTCGACCCCAAGATCATGGGCACCGGCCCGATACCCGCCACCCGTCGCTGCCTGGAGAAGGCCACGTGGAAGATCGGGGATCTCGACCTCATCGAGGCCAACGAGGCATTCGCGGCCCAGGCCATGTCCGTCGATCACGATCTCGGCTGGGACACCAGCAAGGTGAACGTCAACGGCGGCGCCATCGCGCTCGGTCATCCCATCGGGGCCTCGGGCTGCCGTGTGCTCGTCACACTCCTGCACGAGATGAAGCGACGCAATGCGCACAAGGGCCTCGCGACGCTGTGCATAGGCGGCGGCCAGGGTGTAGCGTTGGCCGTGGAACGATAACAACGACAAGACCCCGAGGATCCAGAAATGAAAACCAGTTTGAAAGATAAAGTGGCCATCGTAACGGGGGGCACAGGAGCCATCGGCACGGCCATTTGCAGACAGCTTTCCGATTCCGGCGCCAGGGTCGCCACCAACTACCGCAGCGATCAAAAGCTCAAGCACTGGCAGGAGCAAAACAAGGGTCAGTCCTTCTTCGCCCACAAGTGCGACGTGACCGACTTCAATGCCTGCAAGGATTTCGTTGCTGCCGTCGAGAAGGAGCTCGGGCCGGTCGACATCCTCGTCAACAATGCCGGCATCACCATGGATACGACGCTGCGCAAGATGACCTGGGAGCAGTGGAACACGGTGCTGAACACCAATCTCGACAGCGTATTCAACATGAGCCGTCAGGTCGTGCAGGGGATGACCGATCGCGGTTTCGGCCGTATCATCAACATCTCGTCGATAAACGGGCAGAAGGGCCAGATCGGCCAGTGCAACTATTCGGCCGCCAAGGCCGGCATGCACGGTTTCACGATGGCTCTTGCACAGGAAGTGGCGCGCAAGGGAGTGACGGTCAACACGCTGTCGCCCGGCTACATCGCCACCGAGATGGTCATGGCCGTGCCCGAGGATATCCGCAAGCAGATCATCGCCCAGATCCCGGTCGGCCGCCTCGGTACCGTCGAGGACGTGGCCTTCGTGGTCGACTTCCTCGCCGCGCCCGAGGCCGGCTTCATCACTGGGGCGGATATTGCCGCCAACGGTGGACAGCATATGATGTAGCGTTTGAGATGCCAGGGATCGAAACCCATGACGATTGAAAAGCGCGTTATCAAAAAGTATCCGAACCGCCGCCTCTACGACACGACGGAAAGCAAGTACATCACCCTCGACGACGTAAAGAAGCTCGTCCTCGAGGGCGTGCCTTTCCTGGTGACGGACAAGCAGACAGGTGAGGACATCACCCGCAACATCCTTCTGCAGATCATCATTGAACAGGAGGAGGCGGGCTCGCCGGTGTTTTCCACGGACATGCTGCAGCAGCTGATTGGTTTCTATGGCAAGTCCATGCAGGGAGCCGCGTCCAATTTCATCCAGCAGAGCCTGGGAATGCTCGCCGAACAGCAGCAGGCCTTCCAGCAGCAGATGACGCGCGCAGTCGCCGGCAATCCCCTGGGTGCGATGCAGGAGATGACGGAGCGCAACATGGAGTTGTGGCGGCGCATGCAGAACGAGTTCTTCAAGGCGACCGGAATGAGCAAGAAGCCGGCCTCGCCGACCGACGATACGCAACAGGAGCCTGATGATGCCGAGCAGTCCGACAAGTAAGGCGGAGTTGTTCCCCATGATCCACCCCCTGCCGATGCAAATCATGGAGCAGTGGACGAAGTCGATGGAGGCGGCATTCAAGTCGATGATGCAGATGGCGGAATTTGCCGCGGAGGTGATCGATGGCGCGACAATCAAGCACATCAACGACCTGACGGCCAATCTCATCAGCGGCACTCGCATGTTCAACCCGGCCCTGGCGATGCGATCCGCCCCGGCCCGATCGGCGGTGAAAAAAACCACGCGGCGTGTGGCGGTCGTCACCGGCGGCTGCGGCGGGATTGGCACGGAGATCTGCCGCAAGCTCGCCAGGAACGGCTGCCAGGTGGTGTCGACCTACATCGCTCCGGAGGCCGATTTCGCGAAGCAATGGCAGAAGGATCGAAAGGCCGAGGGCCTCGACATAGACGTCGTGGAGTGCAACGTCACCGACTTCGTTTCTTGCGAGCACATGGCCAGGGAAATCGAGAAGAAGTACGGCGGCGCCGACATCCTCGTGAACTGCGCCGGCATCACCAAGGACAACACCCTGCGCAAGATGGACGAGGCGCATTGGCACGCGGTGCTCGACACCAACCTCGACAGTGTATTCAACGTGACCAAGCAGTTCATCGACGGAATGTCATCGCGGCATTTCGGCCGCGTCATCAACATCTCATCGGTGAACGGTCAAAAGGGCCAGTTCGGCCAGACCAACTATTCCGCCGCCAAGGCGGGCATGATCGGTTTCACGCGCTCGCTGGCGCGCGAGCTGGCCGATCAGGGCATCACCGTCAACACGGTATCGCCCGGCTACGTGAACACCAAGATGGCCATGGCGGTGCCGGAAGACGTGCGCAACGGCATCATCGCCAAGATCCCGGTCGGACGGTTCGCGGAACCCTCCGAGATCGCCCATGCCGTGGCCTTTCTGGCATCGGACGAAAGCGGTTACATCACCGGCTCTGATCTCTCCATCAACGGCGGGCTTTTCATGATGTAGATCGCGCTTCCGGCCGTGGTCCCCGCTTCGAGCCAGCCCCGCCCTTCGCGGGGCTCGTTCTTTTCAGGGCGCGCCGAGATTGCCGAGCGCTCGTGGACCGCGGCTGCCGCGCAACGCCAACTCGCCACCCGGGAACCCGGGCACCACGATGGAGATCCGCGGGAGCGTCAATCATCCTGACACCAGCGCCCGGCGCGATCCGGCTGAACGGTTCAAGCCCGGGAGGAGGCTGCGATGGGTCGGCGGTGGAAGATTGCGCTGTTGAATTGAATGGCGAGCAGGTCCACATGGTCCAGGAGGCGGAGCGTGGCCTCGGCGCCGCTTACCTCGTCGTCTTCAAGGAGGACGCCGGGGAAGCGCCGGGGCCGCAGCTCCCGTCCGCCGGCATTGTGCGCCGGCATCGGTGAACACCAGCCAGGTCGAATGTCTGCAGGGACTCGAGCGCGCCCGGGATGCGGTGGCCGTAGCATATCGTCGCGTCGCCCGAGTATCGAAACCCATGCCGCTCCACCCCGGCCTGCCGGCCGTCACAGTGCTCGATACCCCGCCGCGCCGGCCGTGCAACAAAAAAGCCCCGGCGGTTTCCCGCCGGGGCTCGCGGTTCCGGGCAACGACCCGAAGCCGATGATCCCGGGCTATGCGGCCTTGTTGAGCTCCCAGGTTTCGGGCGAGCGATTCAGCCGTGACAGCAGCAATTCACGCTCGAGCAGCAGCTCACGCGGCATGCGATCGCCGAACTTGTCGAAGAACTCCTTCTGCTCCTCGGCTTCGACTTTCGCCTTCTCCCGGTCGATGTTCATGATCGCGTAGTACTTTTCCATCGGGAAATTCAGACCTTCCCAGTTCAGCGCCGATGCCGGCGGCAGCCAGCCGATGGGACTCTCGACTGCGGCGGCGCGGCCTCGGCAGCGATCGACGATCCACATCAGGGCGCGCATGTTCTCGCCGAAGCCCGGCCAGATGAACTTGCCGTTCTCGTCCTTGCGGAACCAGTTGACGCGGAAGATGAGAGGCGGCGCGGCAACCCTGCTGCGGCCGATTTTCAGCCAGTGCGCCCAGTAGTCGGCCATGTTGTAACCGCAGAACGGCAGCATCGCCATCGGATCGCGGCGCATCGCTGCCTGCCCGACGGCCGCCGCGGTCGCCTCCGAGCCCATGGTGGCGGCGAGGTACACGCCGTGCTCCCAGGAGTAGCTCTGGAAGACCAGCGGAAAGTTCTTGCTTACGCGGCCGCCGAAGACGAACGCGCTGATCGGCACGCCCGCGGGATTCTCCCAGTTCGGGTCGATCGACGGGCACTGACCGGCCGGCGCCGTGAAGCGGGCGTTTGGATGCGCGGCGGGCGTCTCGGAGGCCGGAGTCCAGTCCTTGCCCTTCCAGTCGATGGCGTGCGCCGGCGGCTGGTCGGTCATGCCCTCCCACCACACGTCGCCATCGTCGGTGAGCGCGCAGTTGGTGAAGATGCAGTTCTCCCTGAGGGTCAGGATCGCGTTCGGGTTCGAGTGTATCGAGGTGCCGGGCGCGACACCGAAGTACCCTGCCTCCGGGTTGATCGCATAGAACTTGCCGTCGGCATGCGGCTTGATCCAGGCGATATCGTCGCCGATGGTGGTCACCTTCCAGCCCTTGAAGCCCTCGACCGGCGGGATCAGCATGGCGAAGTTGGTTTTGCCGCAGGCGCTCGGGAACGCCGCCGCGACGTAGGTCTTCTCGCCATGCGGCGACTCCACCCCGAGGATGAGCATGTGCTCGGCGAGCCAGCCCTGCTCGCGTCCCATCACCGAGGCAATGCGCAGCGCGAAGCACTTCTTGCCGAGCAGCGCGTTGCCGCCATAGCCGGAACCGTACGACCAGATCTCGTGGGTCTCGGGAAAATGGGTGATGTACTTGATCTCGTTGCAGGGCCAGGGAACATCCTGCTGGCCCGGCTCGAGCGGCGCGCCCACGGAGTGTACGCACGGCACGAAATCGCCGTCGGCACCCAGGGCATCGAGCGCGTCCTGACCCATGCGGGTCATGATGCGCTGGCTCACCGCCACGTACGGCGAGTCGGAAAGCTCGACACCGATGTGCGAGATCGGCGAGCCGATCGGTCCCATGCTGAAGGGCACCACGTACATGGTGCGGCCCTTCATGCAGCCGTCGAACAGCTTGCCGAGGATGCCGCGCATCTCGGCGGGATCCATCCAGTTGTTCGTCGGTCCGGCCTCGTCCTTGTTCTTGCTGCAGATGAAGGTGCGATCCTCCACGCGTGCCACGTCGCTGGGTGCAGAACGGGCCAGATAGCTGTTCGGGCGCCTGGCGGGATTGAGCTTGATGAAGGTGCCGCCCGCGATCAACTCGTTGCAGAGGCGGTCATACTCCTCCTGCGAGCCATTGCACCAGTAGATCCTGGCCGGCCTGCAGAGCGCCGCCATCTCATCTACCCACTTGAGCAGCTTCTTGTTCTTGGTCCGCGAGGGACCGTCGTGTTGAATTGCCATGTGAAGGAGCCTCCGAACTCTTGATATCGATCTGGTTAGGGTCTAAAGGGCTCTGCACTTTACCGAATGGACCGGCTTCCAACAAGCGGCGAGGGGGCGGCACGGATCGACCGTTGTGGCCCTCGTATGCAGACCGCCCCGCGCCTGGAATTGCAGCGGGGCACTGTCCGATATCTCGCTGATTCTACGTGTTTTCTCTGGCCGCGCGCAGCGGCCGGGCAGCAGGACGGTCGCGCGCTCCGTGGCCGCCGACGGCGCCCGGCAGGGCGGTGCGATCACGCGCCGGCCGGGATCGCCGTCGCACGTGCCATACTGTGGAGCCTGCGGCGCAGCCGACGACCGCCGCCCCGACCTGCGGAGCCATCCATGAAGATCATCGTCACCATCGACACCACCCCCGAGGAGATGCGCACGTTTTTCGGTCTGCCCGACCTGGGCCCGCTGCAGCAGGAGTGGCTCGCGCAGGTGCAGGCCGGCCTGAAACAGGGCATGGAGGCGATGGATCCGACGACGCTGATGATGCTCAATCCGGCGTTCGCCCAGCAGATGAAGTTGTTCGACGCCATGCAAAGGAATTTCTGGGGCGCCTTCTCGAGCACCGGCACGAAGGCGGAGAAAAGCGGCTGATGCGCCGCGGCTGGGATCACCGTCTCGCCGCCGGCAGGTGTGGGCTGGAGGACGGCGCCCACGGGAGGGTCCCATCCGCCCCGACGGCCACGCGATGCGCGCGCATTCGACCCGCGTGACCGTGGTGCTATCCTGTGCCGATGGCAGACAGGCTCAGTCCCATTGACGCCCGCGTGATCGGTTGCCTCCTCGAGAAACAGATCACCACCCCCGAGCAGTACCCGCTCTCGCTCAATGCGCTGGTCAGTGCCTGCAATCAGAAGAGCAACCGCGATCCGGTGATGAACCTGGACGCGGCCGCCGTGCAGAGCGCGCTCGAGGACCTGGCGCGGCGGCATCTGGTAATGGAAAAATCGGGGTTCGGCAGCCGGGTTCCGAAGTTCCAGCACCGCTTCTGCAACACCGAGCATGGCTCGCTCGATCTCAGCGCCCAGGAACTTGCCATCCTCTGCGAGCTACTTTTGCGCGGGCCGCAGACGCCCGGCGAGTTGCGCACGCACGCCGGACGAATGGCCGAGTTCGCCGACCTGACCGAGATCGAGGCGACACTGCGGCGGCTTGCCGTGCGCGAGGATGGACCCTTCGTGCTTAGGCTGACGCGCGAAGCCGGCCGCCGCGAGTCGCGCTACGGCCACCTTTTCGGCGAGGAGCCGGGCGCCGTTGTCGGCGGCGAGGAGCCGGAACCGCCGCCGGCGGCCGTGCCGCCGTCCGCCCCGCAGGCGGATCGCCTCGCGCGCCTCGAGGCAGAAGTGCGGGAACTGCGTGCCGAGATTGAGGCGCTGAAGCGCCGCCACGGCGATGGGCTATCCTCTAGCTAGGGGCGCGAGCCGCGAGCACGGCGAACCGGCCACGCCCCGCACATAAATCATCATCAACAATCATCATCAACCGGCATTCACATCAGGGGGTTCACATGCGTTACGGCGCACGCAATCAGCTCATCGGCAAGGTCAGGGGCATCAAGAAGGGCAAACTCATGTCCCAGGTGGATGTCATGCTCGATGCCGGCGGCCTGGCGAGCTCGGTCATGACCATCGATTCGCTCAAGGATCTGAAACTGAAGAAGGGCGATTCGGTTCGGGTGGTCGTCAAGGCTGTCAACGTCCTGCTGGTCAAGGAGGGCTGAACGGCGCAGCTGCCAATGCGCCCGCGCCGCGGTTATCCATGCGTGTACTCATCCTGGGCGCCGGGGGCATCGGCGGTTACTTCGGCGCCCGTCTGCATGACGCCGGTGGCGAGGTCACCTTCCTGGTACGCCCGGCCCGGGCCAGGCAGCTGCGCGATGATGGTCTGCGAATAGCCAGTCCGCTCGGCGACACCTGCCTCAGACCCAAGGTGGTCATCGCCGGCGATCTGAGCGGCAGCTATGACGCCGTCATGCTGGCCTGCAAGTCCTACGACCTGCCGGCCGCCGTCGAAGCGCTCGCGCCGGCGGTCGGTCCCCGCACGGCGGTCATCCCCCTGCTCAACGGCATCGCCCACCTCGACGTGCTCGATGCGCGCTTCGGACGCGAGGCGGTCCATGGCGGCCTGGCACACATGGCCATCACGCTCCTGCCCGACGGCACCATTCATCACCTCAACGATATCAACCGGTTCATCCTCGGCAGCCGCGGCGCCAACGCTTCAGAGGCGCTCGCGACGCTGACGGAAACGCTGGCGGACACCAGTGTGGAGTTCTCCCTGTCGGATGACATCGAACAGGAGATGTGGGAGAAGTTCGTGTTCCTTACAACACTCGCGGCGGCGACGTGCCTGATGCGGGCCAGCATCGGCGACATCGTGAGGACCGCGGGAGGCGAGCAGCTCATATCGGGACTGCTCTCGGAATCCGAACGGATCGCCGCCGCCAACCGTCATGCTCCGGCTGCCGGCCGACTGGCCGAATACCGGCAGCTTCTCACCGACCCGGACTCCACACTCACCGCCTCGATGCTTCGGGACGTCGAACGCGGCGGAGCGACCGAGGCCGATCACGTGATAGGCGACATGGTCCGGAGGGCGCGCTCAGCCGGCATGTCTGTGCCGCTGCTCGCAATCGCCCACGCCCACATGCAGGCGTACGAACTGCGCCGTGCACGCACCGGCGGCTGAGCGACGCACGGCGCGGCGGCCTGGCGGAGGAACGAGAAACGGCGGCTAGGATAAGAAATGGGCCGCGATCGCGGCCCATCGAGCAAGGGAGTCAGGCCGCGCCGCCCCAGGGTACCGGGGAGAACCGGGCGATCAGCTACGCTTGGCCAGCCAGTCGCAGACAGCGGGAGGGATCATCTTCTGAGCCTTGCCGCTGACGTAGATGCCGATATGGCCGCCCGGGAACTCCAACGCCGTGTAGTCCCTGGTGCCGACGAAGCGCTCGAGCGCGCGCGAGGACGCTGGAGGTACCAGGTGATCGGCGCTCGCGAAGATGTTCAGCACCGGCATGGTCACGTTCGAGAGTTTTACCTGGTTCTCGCCCAGCATCACCTCGCCCCTGATGAGCTTGTTGCCCTGGTAGAAGTCCTTGATGAACTGCCGATAGGCCTCACCGGCCTGATCCGGACTGTCGAATATCCACTTCTCCATGCGCATGAAGTTCCTTGCCGCGATCGGATCGTCCAACGTGTTGATCATGTCCAGATACTTCTGCCCCGAGAGCCGAAACGGCATCAGCGAAAGAAAGGTGAAATTGAGAACTTCCCCGGGCACGTTGCCCATCGTGTCTATTACGAGATCGATATCCACGTTGCGGACCCAGTGACTCAACATGTCCTTCTCGGTGTGGAAATCCACCGGCGTGACCGTCGTGACCAGATTCCTGACCTTCCCGGGATGCAGCGAGGCATAGCAAAGGCTGAAGGCGCCGCCCTGGCAGATACCCAGGATGTTGACGGCCTCCACGCCGTGGCGCTTGCGCAGCACGTCGACGCAGTTGTCGATGTAGCCGTTGATGTAGTCATCAAGCGTCAGGAAGCGATCGCCCCCGTCGGGGTAGCCCCAGTCGATGAGATACACGTCCTCGCCGCCCTGCATCAGGCCCCGGATCATCGAGCGGTCCATCTGCAGATCCGCCATGTACGGCCGGTTCACGAGCGCGTAGATCACCAGCAGCGGCGTCCTGTTCTTGATCTCTGCGAAGGGAATGAAGTGATACAGCGTCGCCTTGTCCTCGTGATAGATTGCCTCCTTGGGCGTGCAACCGACCTCGATATCGCCGAGTTCGCTCAGGGTCTTGAAGCCCTTGGCGAGCTTCTCACCGACCTGCTGAACCTCCTTGAGCGCCTCATCGGGCTTGATCTGAAAAGGCATCATGTGTCACTGCTCCTCAACGCGTGTGTCGTATACGGGTCATCGCTGGTTGCCGCTGCGGGGAGTGGCCAGCGGCGTGACGGTGGCATCGTTGGTGATGCTGCCGATGTCCCAGCTCGGCCGCGATTTGGCGACGGTCGACCTCGCGCGCTGCGCACGCTCGGCCGTTCTGGGTGTCTCGGCCTTCACCGCGCGCTGCGAAGGCGGGCGCCGCGACTTGCGCATGGCCACCACCGGCGCTGCGATGCCGCCCGGCTCCTCCGCCGCGGCACGATCCTTGGCCAGTGCCGCCTGCAACGCACCCACCTGTTCGCGCAGCGCGGCGAGTTCGCCGCGGAGGATGTCGACTTCCTCGGCGTCAGTGTCCGGACCGTTGCGCCGCCCGCGTGGCGGCGGTGTCCAGTCGCCCGTCCCCTTGTGTAGTGCGCGCATCTCCCGCCGCAATTCCTGCTGACGCTTCAGGATGGTATTCATCTCGCGCCGCGTGGGCATGTTGAACGCACCGAGTAGTTCATCCACCATCGAGCGCGTCTGCATCTTTACCCGCATCAGCGCGTTGACCATCCTTGCGTAGACTCCCTGGAACTCAGGCGACATCGCGAAGCTGCCGTACACCTCTTCGCTCGCGTCCACCCACAGATCATAGAGCTGGCGCAGCGTCGTGATCGGCTCGCCTTTCTGGGTAACCGCAATGATCTTCCGGTAAAGCCTGTCGAGCGCGTCGGCACCGAGCTTGGTGTGCGCGTTGAGATATTCCTGCGCCGCCTTCTGGTAATCGAGGGTCAGCTTCGCAAGTTGCTGCACCTGCGCCTGGCTCTCGCGCGTGTATCCGACCCCCGGCACCGAGAGGAAGCGGTCCATGTCGCCGTGGAATTTCTCGTGTATACCCTCGATCACCTGCGAGCGAAATGCCTCCAGACAATCGCCGGGAAGCATGGAGGCCCCCGAACACATGCGCCGCCACATGTCGAGCGGCAGCTCGAAGAAGGCGCCCATGCGTTTGACGCTCTCGGCCCACTCGCTGCTCTGGTGCATGGACATGGAGGCCTTCATGGCGTCGAAGCGCTGCTTCAGCACCTCCTGCCATTCAGTCCCGGCCGCCGAGCTGTCGGACACGGCACGCAGCAACTCGTTCATCTGCTGCCCCAGGTCGAAGAAGGCCTTGCCCTGCTCCATCATGCGCGCGAATACCTCGGCACTATCGCCCTTCATGCCGCCGACGGATTTCCACCAGCCCTCCAGGGCCTGCACCCAGGGGTTGATCGCCGCGCCGCCGGCGCCGCCCGTACCGGGCATGGCGACGCGCCACGCATCCCAGTAGGCGCGCTGCGCCTGCAGCCATTGTTCGTTCCACGGTGGAGAGGATGATGCTTGTGAGGGATTCTCGCTCATGGCGTCGTTCATCCGGATTGGTGTGGGGCGGGCCGTCGGTCCCTTGCCATCGGCCCGACAGCCAGTTGTTGACGAAAGCCTAGCATGCGTCATATTGCACTGCAACATGCGTGCCTGCGCGACCCGCATGCATATAATGCGCGCCCCGTTCACAAGAATGCACGCCCATGATCGCCAGCGCCTTCGAATGCGCCATTGCCGCCGTACGCGAGGCATGTGCCGTGACGCGCGCGGTACAGCGCGAGCTTTGCACGGGCGACGTCCTGCGCAAGGATGACCGCAGCCCTGTGACCGTGGCCGATTTCGCCGCCCAGGCGCTCATTGCGCGTCGCCTGGCGAGCGTCGACCCGACCGTCGTGATCGTCGGGGAGGAAAGCGCCTCGATACTGCGCGCCAATGATCAGGCCCAGTTGCGCCGGGTCCTGAAGGAGCGCCTGCGACCGGCCTGGCCGGACGTCACGATCGATGACGCCCTCGCCGCGATCGACATTGGCGGCCAGGAGCCGGCGCGGGCGTTCTGGACACTCGACCCCATCGACGGCACCAAGGGCTTCGTGCGCAACGGCCAGTACGCCATCTCGCTGGCCTGGATTGTCGATGGCAGGGTCGAATTCGGAGTCCTGGGCTGCCCGAACCTGTCCGCCGATCTCGCGCGGCCTTTCGCGGAGCCTGACGCGCACGGCCTCATCATCCACGCGCGCCGCGGCGGCGGGTGCTGGAGCATCGCTGCGGACGATCCCGCATGCGTGCCGCAGCCCGTCCGCCATGCGCCGCCCGCCGACGGGCAGTTCCGACTCTGTGAGTCCGCCGCCTCGGGTCATTCCGATCAGCGGGCCGTCGGGCGCGTCGTCGAGGCGCTGGGCGGAGCACGGCGCTACCACCTGGACAGCCAGGCCAAGTACGCCGTCGTCGCCCGTGGCCAGGCCGACTGCTACCTGCGCATGCCGGTGCGCACCGACGACCGCGAGTACATCTGGGATCACGCTCCCGGTGAGATCATCGCCGTGGAGGCCGGTGCCCGGGTCAGCGACATGCGCGGCCGTCCGTTCGACTTTGGCGTCGGCCGGCGCCTGGAACGCAATGGAGGGATACTGTGCGCGAGCCCGGAATGGCACCCGCGCGTTGTAGCGGCCATCAGCGCGGAGCTTGCAGGAGGAGATCACCAGTCAGCGGAGGACAGTCGAGGATCTTGCCGGGATTGAGGATCCCGGTCGGATCGAATGCAGTCTTGACCTGGCGCATCGCCGCCAGCGATTCCGACCCCAGCACCGCCTCCAGGTACTTGCCCCGCATGCGTCCGTCACCATGTTTGCAGGAGAAGGAGCCGCCATGTCGAACCGCGATGGCGGCAACCGAATCGAGCAGGGATTCGAATTCCGCCGGGGCATACTCGCGCCCTTTCCCGGCCTCCGGACGGACGTGCAGGGATCCCATGCCCACCGGCCCGTAGGCGTAATGTGCCAGACCCCTGGCGGCGAGCAGCGCCTGCACCTCCGAATAATAGTCCGCCAGTTCGTCGACCGGGACGGCCGCGTCCTCGATGCCGGTGAACGCCCGCAGGCCACCCTCGGCCTGCATGAGCATCTTCAGCGCGGCCCGCCGCAACGCCCATACACGCTCGATATCCCCGGCGCCGACCACGGTCGCGGTGCGCGGTGCGTGCATCCGCAAAAGGTGTCGGATCCGCACCTCCAACTCATCGGGCGAAGCGCCCGCGTACTCCACGAGCAACACGGCACCCGGATCACCCCGCAGCCAGAAGCTGCTGCCGCGGTGGTCGGCGTGCGTTTCCGCGGCGCGCAGTATGGCGCGATCGAGGAGCTCGAGCGCGGCGGGCCCGGTCTCCAGGATCGCAGGCACCGTGTGCAGCGCGTGCGTGACTCCGGCGAAATGCAGGCAGCACACTCGCACCGCGACCGGAATTTCCACCAGCCCGAGGGTGGCTGCGGTGACGATGGCGAGCGTGCCTTCCGACCCGCAGATCAGCCTGGCCAGGTTGAAACACGCTCCCTGGACGTGCCACGGCTGCCCGCGCAACAGGGCGTCCAGCGCGTAGCCGCTGTTGCTGGCGATACCGCGCA
This sequence comes from Gammaproteobacteria bacterium, assembly GCA_022071965.1. Taxonomy (GTDB): domain Bacteria; phylum Pseudomonadota; class Gammaproteobacteria; order JAJPIJ01; family JAJPIJ01; genus JAJVHZ01. The sequence continues at coordinate 252,588 of JAJVIQ010000021.1, read as the reverse complement.
TGGACGGGTAGCCACTGCGGATGGCCGCCGCGTGTCGGTCGATCGGCTCGATCACCGCGTCATACAACCTGCCCTCGCGGTCGTCGCGGCTGCGCACCACGCCGAGCCCGGCGGCGTCGACGGCGGCGGCGTTCATGATCGTGCCGTCGGCCAGGACCAGTTCCAGCGCCTGCACGTGTTCGCGCGTGGTCCCGCTGCTCACGGCATGCAGGCCCCAGGCGTTGTTGCCGATCATGCCGCCCACCTGGCAGCGATCCGTCGTCGACGGGTCAGGCGCGAACTGCAGCCGATGGCTCGCCAGATGGCGATTCAGGGCGTCGCGCACGATACCGGGCTCGACCTTGATCCGCCGGGATACCGGGTCGAACTCGATGATGCGTTGTTGATAAGCGCCCATGTCGACGACGATGCCGCTGCCGACGCACTGGCCAGCCAGGCTCGTGCCCGCGGCACGCGGTATGAGCGGGAGGCGATGCTCGCTGGCAATTTGCAGCAATGCGACGACAGCGTCGCGATGGCGCGGGCGCACCACTGCCATCGGCATCTGACGGTAAGGGGAGGCATCGCGTGCATACTCGCCGCGCGAGCCCGCGTCGCCCAGCACGTCGCCCGCGACATGCGACCGCAGCAGGTCGATGACGCGTTGATCGGCAAGGGCTTCGGATTCGATGTGCGGATCGGGCATGGCGCCGCTCCCGGTCGTCGGTGCCAGCGACGTTACCGCAGCCCGCACGCGGCCGCCAGCCGATGCCACCGGACCACGGCGTGGGTCCGGAGCTCCGCGACGGCAGGCCCGGCCGCGGCTGTGGCTTCCGCTCAAGCGGCCGGCTGGCGACCCTCGCGACGATGGCAGTCGGGAAACTCCCGAACTCCCGCCTTGCCCCGCCATCGGGCCAACACGCGTGGGACCGCGTCCAGCGCCTCGAGGCGGGCAGGCCCCAGCCATCCCCGCGTGGCTGTGCGGGTACGTTGCCTTTGCATGCCGGTCCGTCTGTCCTACGATAGTCGCCGACAGGTTTGCAGGCCCGTGTCGTTACGGTTGAGCGTAGTTGCCGTGAAGTTCGGGTGACTGCCGGCATGCGCGGCCGCGACGGCCGCGGAGCTGACGGTCAAACCGGCTGCGGCGCGCTCGCCGAGGACCAAGGAGGACACGCGCAAGGCGCGCATGACCATGGCTGCCCGAATCATTCGCTTCGATCGCGACACGCCCCTGGCAGAGGTCTCGCTGCCCACGCGTGTCCTCGCCGGTTCGCCGGTAACGACGCTCTACAATTACCACTCGGACGCCGACGATCACTTCTTCACCGGTGTGTGGGAATCCACCCCCGGCAAGTGGGAGGTCGTCTACACGGAAGAGGAGTTCTGCGTGATCCTCTCCGGCAGGATCGTGCTCACCGATGAAGAAGGCCACGCCGAGGCCTTCGGCCCTGGCGATGCGTTCGTCATCCCGGCCGGGTTCACCGGCACCTGGGAAACCGTCGAACCGGTGCGCAAGCTCTACGCCATCTATGACCGCTGAGCCCGGTGCCGGGCCGTTGCGGGTGCTCGCCCTGTTCCGGCGCTACGTCATGCACGCCGTCGTGACGGCGGCGGTTGTCGTGGCGCCGGGCTGCGCGCATCGGCCGATGCCGCTGTACGAGGCCGAGCGGGCGGTCGCGGACTACATCGACAGCGGCATGTACCTTCGCGACGTCGAAGCGGTGGTCGCGGAGGCGCGGATCCACATCGCGACGCGGGCGGAAAGCGGGGCGAAGAACCTCGCCGTGGTCCTCGATATCGACGAGACGGCCCTGTCGAACTGGCCGGCCTACAAGCTCAACAACTACTCTCGCATTCTGCACGGTCCCTGCGATCTGCACGACGGGCCGTGCGGCATCTTCGCCTACCAGGCCTTGGGCGTCTCACCTGGCATCGAACCTACCCTGGAGCTGGTTCGCGCCGCCAATCGACTGGGGTTGAAGGTGTATTTCCTCTCGGGGCGCAGTGAGCGGATGCGGGCGACGACTGCCCGGAACCTGCGCGAGGCGGGATTCCGCTTCGACGGACTGATCCTTCATCCCGACGGCGAGGCGAAGCTCACGAGCGCCGCACGGTTCAAGGCGGCCGAGAGGGCGCGCCTGGCGGCCGGGGGGTTGAGGATCGTGCTCTGCATGGGTGATCAACTGAGCGATCTCACCGGCGGACACTGCGAGCGGGCCTTCAAGCTGCCGAATCCCGTCTATTATCTCCCTTAGTCTCCGCACGCGATGCCGGCATCGGCTGGTCCTCTGACACGATGACGCCGATGTCCCCGTGCAGCGGCGCTCTGCGGCAGAGATGACCCTGCACCTCGTCACGACGGCAGTCGCGCAGCGTCTCGAGCCGCCGTTCCGTCTCCACATTCTCATCCGGCTCCGGGCACCGGCGTGATGCCATCCCCCGGCGCACGGCGGCGCCGCCGTTTAGCTCCGCCGTGAAGGACCTGACATTTTTCCACGCCGTTTCCCTGGGCCCGTTCATGGCTGAATCGGCGTGCTGGAGCAGCGTCCGCGCGTCGTGACGGTCATGTCGATATACAAGGAAATCTCTCGTCATCCCGCCACGCGCCATCGTCGGCGATGACGGGCGCCCCATCACCGCAGCGATCTTCGGATCGTTCACGGATGCACGCATGCTCGAGGCGCCGCCTGCTCCATCGTGAGCCCGCAAGGAGTCGACTGTCTCTCACATGCCCGGAAACGGGGCCCGCAAGGAGAGCGTGCGGGACGCCGCGTCACTCGTGAGCTGGCGTCCGCGACGCGTCGATCCGCGATGATTCCGGTCCGTTCCGGCCGATCAGTTGTAGGAGGCCTGCGTCGCGATCAGCTCCGCGGTGATCTCCTCGCACTGGAACTCCGTGATCCCGAGGCAATCCAGGACCAGTTCCCTCACCTTCTGCCAGGAAGGCTCCGGACGCCGGCGGTAGAGATCGTTCACATGCGTGGCGAGCTTCAGTATCGCGATGGTCGAGGCGAGCGCGCCGCGCTTGCGGGTCTCGCAGCCGAGGATCTCCTCGATGTCGTCATGATGCAGCACCGCCTCACAGATGTCCGGCGGCAGATTCCAGGCGCGCGCCAGGTAGTAGCCCACGACAGCATGATTGGTCTGGTACACCCGCTCTTCCACCTGCGTGAAGCGCTCTGCCGCGTTCGCTTCCTGCAGCACGGCCTTGTAGTCCGGGAACCTTTGCGCAAGCAGGGGGATGCCGCAATCGTGAAACAAGCCGGCCGTGTACATCTCCTCCGCCTTTCCTATGCCGAGAGTCCGCGAGATTGAAGCGGCGTGCCGTGCCTCGTCCGTGGCCGTGTCCCAGAAGCGTTCCATCGACAACCCGGCGACCTGCCTGAACGCGCGCCGCAGCTCCACGGTGGCGATCAGACTGATCATCGGCTCCAGACCGAGGTAACTCACCGCCTGCGCGATCGACGCGATCTTGGTCGGCAGGGCCAACTGCGGCGAGTTGACGATCGTAAGGACGCCCGCGGACAGCGACAGGTCCTTCCGGACGGCCTTGGCGATGGCGAGCAGGTTGGGGAATTCCTTCGCGGCCTCCTGCTTCGCGACCCTCAAGATCTCGGGCTGCGGCGGGATCTTGATCTGCGAGGCTATGGATTCGGCTACGGCGGCTGCGGAACTGGCCATCTTGGCTCCTCCTGAAATCCGGGCATGAAACTCGGTCTGGTACGGCTTCACTCCAGGGCCGTTATCGGCAGTCCCGCCAGGAATATTGAGTTTGTGTCGCAGATTGCGACGCCCTCGGGCGACGTATTGATCCCGCGCGCCAGCGCAACCGCCAGGGGGCCCGGCAGAGTCGCCGCTCAAGCGGCGAGGCGGAACACCGGGAATGCGCCCCTGGCAAGGCAGCTCCCGGGGGCTCCGCATGCATGAACATGTCATGTGCGCGTGTGCACCGGGACGAGGAGATGGCCCACGCGAGTCGGGATGGACACACATTTGCACCGTCTCGGGCGTTGAGGGTGATCACGCCGGGCACACAGGATGGCCAGGCATTCCGTGAGGGGCTGCGCAGTCGGGACGACCCCCAATTCCCAGCAGCACCTCAATGTTTTTCCCGTATTTTCACTCGGCATGCGAACTCGTATGTCGTTACAGCCCGCAACGAATATGTGGCGGGATCGCCCCGGTGCCACGCCAGGTCGGCGGGCAACGTGCCGAGTCACATTGCGACGGCAAGGCAGGACTCCGCGCACATGGAGCACGCGGCGCGCCCGCAGACCGATGCGGCCGGCGGCTCCTGCAAGTCGTCAAGAACCGGTACTGCGGGATGATCTGCCCAATCCCGACTCGATTTGTCGATCACCTCGTGGACTCTCGTCGGGCAGCTCCAGGGCCTCGAGGAGCGTACGGGCAAGGCTTCGGCGGCGTGCCGGCTCGGGCGGATCATCCCGAGCCCACGCCGACGGCCGCCCCGCCGGCGAGTGATTCGCCGAATACGTGCGCCAGGAGCAGGTCCCGGACTGCGGATGCGTCGACCGCCCCACTCGGCAGAAGGTCGCGCTCCGATGACATGAACAGCGGCCCCTTGTCGGCATCGTCGGTAAGGCGACCGTGCGATCCGCGGACCAGCGTCGCGTCGAGCGGGATGATGTCCATCAGCGTTCGGAAGCCGAGCTTCCTCTTCATCAGCCGCCACGCGATGCTCGCCACGGGCACCGCCATGGTGGGATCGATGAAGAGCTCGACGGGGTCGTAGCCAGGCTTGCGGTGGATGTCAACGGTACGGGCGAAGTCCGGCGCACGGGCGTCGTCCTGCCAGTAGTAGTAGGTGAACCAGCTGCGCGCGTCGCTGATTGCCACGAGTTCGCCGGCGCGTGGGTGGTCCAGGCCATGCAAGGCCTTGGCGTGCGCGTCCAGCACCTTCTCGACGCCTGGCAGCGATTCGACGATCTCCCTGACCTGCGTGACCCGGTCCGGCCGGTTCACGTAGATGTGCGCCACCTGATGATCGGCGACCGCGAATGCGGTCGAGGCCCCGGCGTCGAGCAGCTCGCGCCCGAGTTCCTCGCGAATGGCCAGCATCCCGGCCGCACGCAGCGCGCGATTGATGTGCACCGGGCGATCAACCGGCGTGATGCCATACTCCGACAGGATGATGATCGCCGCGCCGTGACGATTGGCGCAGTCGATGAGCTGGCCGCACAGCGCATCGATCGCCCGTACATCGGCGGCGATCCGGGGGGCGTCGGGCCCGAGACGCTGCAGGTTGTAGTCGAGATGCGGCAGGTAGATCAGCGCCAGCGTCGGACGCCGGCTGTCGATAATGTGGCGGGCGCAGTCGGCGATCCATCGGCTGCTGACGACATCGGCCTTCGGGCCCCAGAAGTTGAACAATGGGAACATCCCCAGCCGAGCATTGAGCTCGTCGCGCAAGTCGGCCGGCGTCGTATGGATGTCCGGGATCTTGCGTCCGTCGGCCGGATACATCGGCCTCGGCGTGACGGCGATGTCCGCCGAGGAGTACATGTCGTACCACCAGAACAGGTTCGCGCAGGTGAATGCCGGGTCGATGGCGCGCGCGGACTCCCACAGCTTCTCGCCGGCGACGAGACGGTTGGATTGCCGCCAGAACCAGATCTCCGACAGGTCCCGGAAGTACCATCCGTTGCCGACGACGCCGTGCCCCGATGGCGGCAGTCCCGTCAGAAACGTCGACTGCACCGTGCAGGTCACCGCCGGCGTAACCGTCCGCAGCGGACGCATCCCGCCGCGGACCATCAGCGACTGCAGGTTAGGCGTATCGGCACCGATGAGCGACGGCGTCAGGCCGACGACATTCAGCACCAGCAATGGCCGCATATTGTCGTTCTCGCCGGTTGACGGCCGTCAGCTGGCGATCTTGACGACCGGTGTCTGACCGCGAAGTACCGAGTTCCCCTCCCACAGCTGCCGCTGGTCGATCGGCTGATCCCCGGCATGCTCGCCGAGGTCGAGGCGCCCGCTCTGGCTGAAGAACGCCACCGGATTGCTCCAGACGATCGTCTCGATGTCGCGCTCCGGGAAGCCGGCCTCGCGCATGGCCTGCGCGGTCTTGGGGACCTTGAGGGGATCGCTGATCCCCCAATCGGCGGCACTGTTGATCGTGATCCGCTCGGTACCGTACTTCCTCAGCAGTGCGACCATCCGCGGCTCGTCCATCTTCGTGTGCGGATAGATCGAGTGCCCGGCCCAGCAGCCGGCGTCGAGGACCATTTCGATCGTATCCTCGGTGTTGTGATCGACCAGCACGCGCTGCGGTTCGATGCCGCTTGCCCGGACGATGTCGAGCGTCACCCTGGTCCCGGCCTTCTTGTCACGATGCGGGGTATGGATCAGCACCGGCAGGTTGAACTCCACCGCCAGATCCATCTGCTGCTCGAAGAATCGCTTCTCCTCGGGCGTCTGGTCGTCGAAGCCGACCTCGCCGACGCCGACAACGGATTCCTTTTCCAGGAAATCCGGCAGCAGTTCCATTACGCCCGAGGCGATCTCGGTGCTGTTGGTCTCCTTGGGATTCAGCCCGATGGTGCAGAAGTGCAGGATGCCGAACTGCCCGGCGCGGAAGCGTTCCCAGCCAACGAGCGAGAGGAAATAGTCCTCGAAGGTGCCGACGTTGCGCCGTGGCTGCCCCACCCAGAACGCCGGTTCGATGATGGCGACGATGCCCGCTGCGGCCATCGCCTGGTAGTCATCCGTCGTACGGGACGTCATATGAATGTGATGGTCGAACATCCTCATCGGTGTCTCCCCGTTAGTTCTCAATGATCATATCGATGTCGTTCGGTATGGAACGGCCCGCGGCGCGGCGCTCCGTCGCATAGTCCGCCGCCATGCGCGCGAGCTCCCTCGTTCGTCGCCGCGCCAGCCCCGCGATCCGCGCAAGTGCCACCCCGTTGAACAACGCCTTCATGACCATCTGGTTGAAGTTCAGGTCCGGGAAGAAGTAAGCGGGATACCGGTTCTCGCAGGTCATCGCGATGAAGACGTCGAGCACGTTGCCGCGACAGGCTTCGATGGCCACCGGCAGAAACGCAGCCGGCTCCGGCAGCAGGATGAGGCTGCGCACCAGCGAGCGCTGCTCGCCAATGCCGCCCTTGCAAAAGAGTGACCGCACGACACCGAGATGCTCATCTGGCGAGACCTGATTCAGCGCGTCCGCGAGCAGCCTGTACCGGTAGAGATCCAGCAGCGTCCACCGTGCCGGTTGCTCGACGCCCGCGTCGGTCATCGCAGCGCACAGGCCGGCGTCCATTCCCTCGCCCGCCGGCGCATCGTCCAGCACCCGCCCGGCCGCCGCGTAATGCGCGCCCAGGCGGTAGCCTTCGAGTCCAGGGGTCGGCGGCATGCGACCGGCGATCCACCTGGCGACCTCTGCACCCGATAGCTCGCGCAGCAGTCGGTCGACCGCGTCGATGAGGTCGGTGAGCCCCACACCTCCAATGGTCCGAACCGGTCGGCCTCGCATGTCTCTCCTCGCGCGACACCCCGTGACGCATGGCTGCGCCACGGGGTGTCCTCACCGCGGAAACGGGCGCGTTACTGCTTGGCGGCGACGGGCGCGACCTCTGCACCGGCCGGCACCGCATCGGCCGCGACGACCCGCCACACGGCACCCGGGGGGTTGCCGAGGGGGCCCTTGTCGGTCGTGTAGAAACAGTTGCAGTTGACCGCCAGCACGTTGCCCTCCTCGTCGTAGCCACCGGCAGTGAACTGGAGCGACGTATGTAGCAACTCCTGAAGCTGCCACTTCTTGCCATCGTGGCCCGTACCGAACACGCGTCCGCTGCACCAGTCGCCGGTCAGGTACACACCGTCCATGCCGCCGTAGTTGGCGACGCCGAAGCCCATCACCGAGCACCCCGTGTCATGTGGATACTCGGCCGCTGGCAGCACACCAACCTGGCTGCAGTCCTTTCCGGCCTGCGCCGTCTTGTTGTCCTCCTGCAGCGGATGGCAGCGCGTGCCCATGTTCGAGTCCCATCCGTAGTTCTCGCCGCCAGTGCTCTTGGCGGGCTGGAAATCGATCTCTTCCCAGTGATTCTGGCCGACATCGGAGATGAAGAGATCCCCGGTCTTCGGATCGAACGCGAACTCGTACGGGTTGCGCAACCCGTATGCCCATATCTCCGGCCTTGCATACGTGTGGAGTTTCGCGAACTCCGGTTCCGTGATCCCGAACAACTCCATCAACCGCGGCTTGGCCCTGAGATTGTCCGCGAACGGGTTCGATGCCGGGATCGCGTACGGCACGCTGTCCGGCGTGTTGACGTCGATGCGGAGGATCTTGCCGTGCAGCTGACCGAGATCCTGACCCGCGTTCAGCGGATCGCCCTCCCAGCCGCCGTCACCCTTGCCGATGTACAGGTATCCATCCGGGCCAAAGGCCATGCCGCCACCGAGGTGATTGTAGTAGGGCTGCTCGATGTGCATGATAACCTTCGAGCTCTTCGGGTCGGCCTTGTTCGGATCGTCCTTCGACACGTTGAATCGCACGATCATCGCGTCGCCCGCGTACGGCAGCGAGATGTAGTGAACGTAGAAATAGCCGTTCTTCTCGTATTCCGGATGGAAGACGATGTCGAACAGCCCCTGTTCCATGAACTGGCTGAGCACGTCCCCACCAATGGGATTGATGGTCGTCAGGTCGAGGAACGGCTCGGGCAACACCTTTCCGCCCTTGTCGACGACCTTGACACGCCCGACGCGCTCGACGACGAACAGCCGCCCCGACCCGTCGCCGGCATTGGTGACATTGACCGGATCGTTGAAACCATCCGCCACCTTGACGAGTTGAATCTTCGGTTGCCCCGGAAGCGCGCCGCCCGTCTGTCCGACCTCGTCGACAGACTTGGCGACCTGCCCTGCGCTGACCGGCAGCGCAAAGGCGCACAACATGATTGCAAGCGATGAGGACCTCTTTTGCATTGCTCTTCTCCCCCACGTTGATGTGGCTATCGACGATTTGTCCTGCCCCTCTACTCGACCTGTGCGCTCCGTCGCGAACGTTCGCCGCCGACTGCGGGACCGCGCCGCGAGGACGTGACCGGCATTGAGGCGCTTGCCGCCTGCACTGTCAATACAGCCAACTGCATTGCACCATTGGCGCTATCGGCGCTCTCGTTGAACACCAACATGCCGCGTGTAATTAGAAGCTTGCGGGAATTTCCTGCGATGGCGCCGTGCTCGAATCCGGCAGTGATGCGTACATTTGCGGGAGGATTTCGGCTGATAGTCGGGACGATGTCATAACGATGAACGGATGAGATTCCGACGAAGTCTCCGTCCTTCTTCTCGGTCCCGTCCGGCGGATACTCAGCGCGATCAGCCGGTCCGCAATGCGGGCGACAGCGGTGCCGAACAACGACGCGTGCGACGTCACGCCCCATGGGCGTCGCGGATCACGCCATGCCGTCCCGACTTCTGAACGCGCTGTTTGTCGCCGCCCTGGCCTGAATCACGGCAGTGCGGCACGACCATTACGACGCCGTTTCCCGGATCGCAGTCTGCGGATCCCGCACGGGGATCACGGCAGCCGCCGCGTTGGAGACGTGTCGGCGATCAGCGGCGCCGGCCATGCTGGTCCTCGACTTTGAAGCCAACTTCCGGCTCGCTGCGGCGGCGATGACACGGCCGCCGCATCACAAGTCTGCGGATCTCGCCGACGGGACGAGCCCCGGCACATGAGCCGCCATCCGCGCGCCCGGCCCGCTGTTCGCGCCTTGCGCCGCCTTTCCCACGGTCGGACGGCGACGCGCGAAACGACCGCCGGCTACTTCGCCCTCAGGCTCCTGAGGTACGCCATGATCTTCAGGATCTCGTCCTGCGTGATGCGTCCTTTCAGCGGCGCCATCAATCCTCCGGCCCCGCCATAGATCGTCTCGAAGATCCCCTTGTCGCTCGCGTTCCTGCTGTAGACGTACTCATCGTCGACGAGGCTCGGTCCCATGCGCCCCGTCGCATTGATGCCGTGGCAGACCGCGCATTGCTTCAGGAACAGTTCGCTGCCCTTGCCGATGGCAGCAGCGTCGCCGACATAGATATTCTCGGCGGTCCGGAGAAAATGCGTCGTCGCCTCGGTCGCGATCTCTCCATCCGGCGGAGTCACATCGAGCGGTTCGCCGCTGAAGGTGTTTGTGAAGGTCAGCGGCGTCGAGTTTTCCCCGGCATGAGTACTCGCGCCAACGGCCATCGACACGCCCAGGACGATGACCGCGGCGGTGCAAGTGTTCGTCGGGTTCTTCCACCATGTCCTGAGCATCTTTGTCTCTCCAGGTTCTTCAGTGGTCGTTTTTCGTTGCATTTCATTTTCGCCGGCCGCCGCACACGGTACCTCAGACACGCCGGGCACGACAACGTTGCACGGCGCTGCGCACCCGACACCGGCGCGCTTCACCTGGTGCACTCGACACCGATCGTCAACTTTTCCCTCTACCGAGCAGGAAATTCTCCTTCGTTTCCAGCAAACCACCAGCCCTATCGCACATTGCCATGGGCTGACGCATAATCGCCGCAAGCGCATGCGCAACGCACTGCCCGTCAAGAGGCTCCTCGCACATGTCTTCACCCGGCGAAAGCATTCATGTCATCGAGATGGCGCCGCAGGTCTATCGGCAGCGCTTTTCGGTGACGACCGACTACCCGGTCTGGTTCAGCCGTGATGTCTTCAGCGTGTGCAATCCGATCCTTGCGCGGACCATGTCCGAGGGCGTGCCGGACAGACCGCACCGTGTCTGCGTCCTCATCGACGCCGGTGTCGCTGCCGCATGGCCATTGCTCGGCGGAATGATCCAGTGTTACGCGAACCATCATTCGACGCGGATGCGGCTCGCCTGCCCGCCCGGGATCGTCGCCGGCGGCGAGGACTGCAAGAACGATCCCGCCTTGGTCATGCGTCTTCAGCGGCGCCTGATCGATCTGGGGATTGACCGGCATTCGTTTGTCATCGCCATTGGCGGCGGTGCATTCCTGGACCTCGTCGGCTACGTCGCGGCGACGACCCACCGGGGCATTCGCCTGATACGCATGCCGACAACCGTACTGGCGCAGGATGACTCGGCGATCGGCGTCAAGAACGGTGTCAACGCCTTCGGGATGAAGAATCTGCTCGGAACGTTCGCTCCGCCCCACGCCGTGATCAGCGATTTCTCTTTCCTGCGCACGTTGTCGGTGCGCGACCGGATCGCCGGCATGGCCGAGGCTGTCAAGGTGGCGTTGATACGCGACCCGGACTTCTTCGACTGGATGGAGTCGAACGCGCAGCGCCTGCGCGCGTTCGACGATGCCGCTGTCGAGCACCTGATCCGTCGCTGCGCGGAGTTGCACATGCAGCACATCGCCAGTTGCGGCGACCCGTTCGAGACGGGCAGCGCGCGGCCGCTCGACTACGGCCACTGGGCCGCGCACAAGCTCGAGGCACTGTCGCAGCACGACGTTCGCCACGGGGAGGCCGTCGCGATTGGTATGTCGCTCGACGCCCGCTACGCCGCGCTGATCGGCCTGTTGCCCGCTGCGGACGTCGAACGACTCGTTGCGCTGATGGACGCCCTGGGCTTCGAGCTCTGGCACCCGGCGCTCGAGTCGCGAAGCGACAACGGCGGCCTCGCACTGATGGCCGGGCTGCAGGAATTCCGCGAGCACCTCGGCGGGCGATTGACGGTGACGATGCTGACGGGTATCGGCAGTTCCCGCGATGTTCACGAGATCGACCATCAGCGGATGCAACAGGCGGTCGACTGGCTGAAGCTGCGCGGAGCCGGCGCATGAGGCTGACCGGCGCGGCCTCCGGCCACCTCGGCTACTGCACCAATGTCCACCCTGGCGAAAGCGCAGACGACGTACTTCACCATGTCACCACGCTGGTGCCGCAGGTCAAGGCGGCGGTCGTTCCCGATGAGACGATGGGCGTGGGTCTGCGCGTCGCCGCACGGGCCGCTCTCGAGTTCCAGGACGACCGCCGGGTAGAGACGCTGCGACAGGCCCTCGCCGACAACGATCTCTACGTCTACACGATCAACGGATTCCCGTACGGCGATTTCCACCGCGGCAGCGTCAAGGAGAGGGTCTACCGTCCCGACTGGCGCGACGCGCAGCGCCTGCGATATACGATCGCGCTCGCGCGCCTGCTGGCGTCGGTGCTGCCCGATGACGTCGACTACGGCTCGATCAGCACCGTGCCCTGCGGCTTTCACCGGGATCTGGCGGGCGATGACGTCCTCGCTAGCGTCGCGACGAACCTGCTGCAGGCGGCCGCCGGGCTTGCCAGTCTCCGCAACGCCACCGGCAGGACCATCGTCCTGGCCCTGGAGCCGGAGCCCTGCTGTCACCTGGAAACGATCCCCGAGACCGTGGCGTTCTTCGAGCAGTGGCTGTTCTGCGAGGCAGCGCGCGCGCAACTGATGCGGTTTGCCGGTGTGACCGCTGATGAGGCCGAACGCATCGTACGCCGGCATCTCACGGTGTGCGTCGATCTCTGTCATCTGGCCGTGGAGTTCGAGACACCGCGTGAGGCGATGGCGCAACTTTCGGCGGCCGGTATCGCCATCGGCAAGATCCAAATCAGCGCGGGGCTGCGGGTGCCCAGGGTCGACGCCTCCATCTGCGAGCGGCTGTCGGCATTCGATGACGGGATCTACCTGCATCAGGTCGTCGAGCGCCGCGACGACGGTTTGACCCGTTACCTCGACCTCGGCGAAGCCCTGGCCGGTTTCCGGCCGATGGGCGCCGCTCGCGAATGGCGCATCCACTTCCACGTGCCGGTGTTCGCCGACGACCTCGGCCAGCTGTCGAGCACGCGGCGCGAGATCGAGGAGTATCTGGCGATGCACCTGGAAAAGTGCGTCTGCACGCACCTGGAAGTCGAGACCTATACCTGGAACGTGCTGCCCGCGTCGTTGCGGGCGCCGCATCTGCCCGCCGCCCTGGCCCGTGAGCTGCGCTGGGTAAGGGCTCAATTGCGCCAGTGAACCCGAGGACCCTCCTCCGGCTCGGCCGGGTATCCAATCTGCCGACCGTATGGTCGAACGTACTCGCCGCCGTCGTGCTCAGCGATGCCGCGCCGCGGGCCGGCACCGTCCTGCTGCTCCTGCTCGCGATGACGCTGTACTACGAAGCCGGAATGTTTCTGAATGATGCCTGCGACGCCGGCATCGACCGCCGCGAGCGCCCCGACCGCCCGATCCCGCGGGGCGACATCTCCGCCGGCACCGTGTTCGCTGCCGGATTCACGACACTGGTGATGGCGATCGGTCTCGTCACCGCGGTCGCGACGAACGCCGCCACGGGGCGGCCCTGGGCGCCCATCGCCTCCGGCATCGCGCTGGCGCTCGCGATCGTCGGTTACGATCTCTTTCACAAGAACAATCCGCTGAGTCCCCTGCTGATGGGGGCCTGCCGCGCGCTCGTCTACTTCACCTCGGCGCTGTGCGTGTCGGGCACGCTGGCGGCGCAGGTTCTCTTTGCCGCCGTGCTGCTGCTCTGCTACCTGATTGGATTGACCTACGCTGCCAAGCATGAGAGCGGACAGCCACTGACGCATTACTGGCCGCTGCTGTTCCTCGCCGTGCCATTCGTCGCGATGGCGCCGTCGACAGCAAATCCCGGCACGGCCGTCCTTCTCGTCCTGTTTCTGGGCTGGGTGATCGCCGCGGTGCGGCTGATCATCGGGCGGGCACGCAACATCCGCCGTGCGATCGGATGTCTGATTGCCGGGATCTCGCTGCTCGACGCCGTGCTGATCGCCGCGAGCGGCCAGATCGCCTGGGCGGGAGCAGCCGTTGCCGCGTTTGCGGCGACGCTGTGGCTGCAGCGCCGCGTGCCCGGGACCTGATCGCCGCATCGGCCGGGACTGACCGCGCCGTGGCTCTCGCGCGCCCGCCGTCGGCCGGCGGTCGCGCGGCCCGGGCAGTCCTGGACGGAGAACCCGGACGGGATGCGTATCGTCAGCACCAGTCCCGAGCGCACTTGCGATGGCGCGCGACAGACGCAGGAGATGAGCTAGTGAATCCCCGGTTCCTCGCCCCGCCTCGCATGGTAGGTGTCGTAGCTGGCGTGGAGGGCATGGCGGTCGGGCGTACCGGCGCGGTCGCGGCAGTCCCTCTGGTATGCGGCCTGGCAGGCGCCGCCGCTGCCGCCGTCCACCGCACATCCCGCGAGAAGCGCCGCCGCTGACGCCAATGGCAAAGTCCTTCTGCCCGGCAGGCGGGTACGGCCCGACTCGCCCGGCAGCAGAACCGGCCGGGCGGAATTCAGAACCGAGGGACGGCTGGAATGTGGGGTGGCAGGGACTGCCGGGCGAATTTCGCCCATGATATCGACATGTCTTGCAAGATGACTGGCGTAGAGGGGAGCCGCTACTGATCGCTACGCAGGGGGGCCAACACCGACTCGCGTAGCTGGCTGACGGCCGCCGCATGATCCCTGATGTGTTGTAGCGGAGCCTCAGGACAGGCCACGGCCGCCTCCAGCTCCGACATCGGAGGCCCATGGTCCATCCCCTTGTGATGTGCCGGCTCTCCTCTGCCAATGAGGCGCGGAGAGCGACGTTTGCGCCCGCCCGAAATCAACCGTTGTTGGTCGTTTGATATAACGGTTCTGTTGTCCATCGCAGTCTCCTTTTCGCGCTTCCCCTCTTGCGGTAAGCGTGCGCAGTGATAAGATAGTAATAAATTACTCACTTCCGGACCTGTAAGCAATGAGTGGACACCCCAAGCATCTACCGGCCGACGAGCGGCGCGCGGCCACAGTCCAGGCAGTAGTCAACCTGGCCGCCGAGCAGAACCCCAGCGACATAACGACCACAGCCATCGCGCAGCGCATGGGGCTGACCCAGGGGGCCCTGTTTCGTCACTTCCCGACCAAGGACGCGATCCTGCAAGCGGTGATGTCCTGGGTCACGGAACGCCTGCTGGCCCGGGTGGACAAGGCGGCAGAAAGCACTGCGTCCCCGGTCACCGCCCTTGAGGCGGTATTCATGACGCATATCGACTTTGTGTCCGAGCACCCGGGTGTGCCGAGGATGCTTTTCGGCGAATTGCAGCGGCCGGGAGAGACCCTGCCCAAGCGAATGGTGCAGACCCTGATTCACGACTACGGCGAGCGGCTGCGTCGCCTGCTCGAAGTCGGCAAGGCGCAGGGCGAACTGGATGCGGGACTGGATGTGGATGCCGCCGCCGTCCTGTTCATCGGCACGATCCAGGGGTTGGTGATGCAGTCGCTGCTGGCGGGCGATGTGGCACGCATCCACCGCGACGCACCGGGCGTGTTCGCCATCTATCGCCGCGGTATCGGGAGCATCCGATGAAATTTCCTCGCCTGCAGCGCCGCACACTCGCGCTGATTGCGGTCATTGCGCCGCTCGTCGTGTTATTCATCTATGTCGCCCTGCGTTCGGGTCCGCTCGCGCCAGTGGCCGTGACGGTGACCACCACCGAGCCGCGGGCGATTGCGCCGGCATTGTCGGGAATCGGCACGGTGCAGGCACGCTACACGTACAAGATCGGCCCGACCTACGCCGGACGGGTCAAGCGGCTGGACGTGCATGTGGGCGATGCGGTCAAGGCGGGCCAAGTTCTGGGAGAGATGGACCCGGTGGACCTGGACGCGCGCATTGGCGCACAGCAGGCCGCGATCAAGGGCGCCGAAGCCGCCTTGCGGCAAGCCGAAGCCAAGCAAACCTTCGCGCAAACGCAGGCGAACCGCTACGAGCAACTCCAGGCCGTGCGTGGCACGAGCGAAGAAAACACAGCCATCAAGCGGCAAGAGTTGGCGGTGGCCAATGCCGCGCTGGAGGCCGCGCGCGAGGATGCCAGCCGAATGCGCGCCGAACTGGAGGTCCTGCGCGCGCAGCGTGGCGATCTCAGGCTGGTCGCCCCCGTTGCCGGATTGGTGACCGCGCGCAACGCTGACCCCGGCACCACCATGGTCGCCGGCCAAGCGGTGGTCGAGTTCATCGACCCTGCAAGCCTGTGGGTCGATACGCGCTTCGATCAGATCAGCACCGAGGGACTGGCCGCCGGTTTGCCTGTCCGAATCGTGCTGCGCTCGCGGCGAGGCCAGAACCAGCCAGGCCGCGTGCTGCGGGTCGAGCCCCAGGCCGACGTGGTGACAGAAGAAACGCTGGCCAAAATCGTCTTCAACACGCCGCTCTCACCGCTGCCGCCGGTGGGGGAACTGGCCGAAGTCACCGTGCGACTGCCTGAACTGCCCGCCGTGCCGACGATTCCCAACGCTGCCATCCGCACGGTCGATGGGAAGCGCGGCGTGTGGAAGCTCACCGACGGAAAGCTCGCGTTCATGCCAGTCGTACTCGGTCGCTCCGATCTCGATGGGCGTGTACAAGTGGAAAAGGGCCTGGCCGCCGGCGATCAGCTTGTCGTGTACAGCGAAATGGCACTCACCGCGCGCAGCCGCATCCACGTGGTCAATCGCCTTCCCGGGGTGTCGCCATGATTAGTCTGGCCGGACGCGACATCCTGCATGCCTGGGGAAAATTCATCTTCACCGGCATCGGCTTGGGCCTCTTGATTGGTGTGACGCTGACCATGGCCGGCGTGTACCGCGGCATGGTGGACGACGGCAAGGTCCTGCTGGACAACAGCGGCGCCGATCTCTGGGTGGTGCAGAAAGACACTCTCGGCCCTTACGCCGAATCTTCCAGCATCCCCGATGATCTATGGCGCAGCGTCCGCGCCATGCCCGGCGTGGCGCAGGCGGCCAACGTCACCTATCTGACCATGCAGGTCGGCAAGGGCGATGAAGACGTCAGAGCGATGGTGGTGGGCATCACTGCGGGCGAACCCGGCGTTCCGGGCTGGCCGCCCCATCTCGTCGCCGGACGCCAGATCACCCGCGGACATTACGAGGCCGTAGCCGACCTCGCCACCGGCTTCCAACTCGGTGATGTGCTCCAAATCCGCCGCAACCGCTACACCGTGGTCGGCTTGACGCGCCGCATGGTGTCGTCAAACGGCGACCCGATGGTGTTCATTCCCCTCAAGGACGCGCAGGAGGCCCAGTTCCTCAAGGACAACGACGCCATCCTGATGCAGCGCCGCCGCACTGAGACCAATCCAGCCTTCAATCGCCCCGGCGCGCCGGACCTGCTGGACGCGGTGATCGACTCGCAGACCAGCAACAGTTACGTCAACGCCGTCCTGGTGCGCATCCGGCTCGAGTTCACGTCGCAGGAAGTGGCAGAACCGATCCGCCGTTGGAAACGGCTCACGGTGTACGACCGCACACAGATGGAAGACATCCTGATCGGCAAACTGATCGCTACGTCGGCCCGGCAGATCGGCATGTTTCTGGTAATCCTGGCGCTGGTGAGCGCGGCCATCGTGGCCTTCATCATCTACACGCTGACCATGGACAAGATCCGTGAAATCGCCGTGCTCAAGCTCATCGGCACGCGCAACCGAACGATCGCCGCCATGATCATGCAGCAGGCGCTGGTGCTAGGCGTGATCGGCTTCGTCGTGGGCAAGATCACGGCCACATTCGCTGCGCCCCTATTCCCGAAGTACGTGTTGCTGGTGCCAATCGACTCGGTCATGGGCTTCTTCGCGGTGCTCGTGATCTGTGTGCTGTCCAGCGTCGTCGCCATTCGCATGGCGCTCACGGTCGATCCGGCCGAAGCCATTGGATAAGAGAATGAGCGCAAGAGGCATCCGCATCGAAAATCTGAGCAAGCGCTTTGGCGAAGGCGACACCGCCGCCCTTGCCTTGAAGGACGTGAACATGCAGGTGGCGCCGGGTGAAGTGGTCGGCTTGATCGGCCCTTCCGGCTCGGGCAAGAGCACGCTGCTCAAGTGCCTGGGCGCGGTGATCGACCCGACGTCCGGCCGCATGATCCTGGACGACACGGTGATCTATGACGATGGCTGGAAGGTGCGCGACCTGCGCGCCTTGCGCCGCGACAAGATCGGCTTCGTATTCCAGGCGCCGTATCTCATCCCGTTCCTAGACGCGACCGACAACGTGGCGCTGCTGCCGATGCTGGCCGGCGTGCCCAATGACGACGCGCGCCAGCGTGCGTTGGAATTGCTGACTGCGCTGGACGTGCAGCATCGCGCCCAGGCCATGCCCTCGCAGTTGTCGGGTGGCGAACAACAGCGCGTGGCCATCGCCCGCGGCCTGGTCAACCGGCCGCCGGTGATCTTGGCCGACGAACCGACCGCGCCGTTGGACTCGCAGCGCGCCATGGCCGTGATCCGCATCCTGAACGACATGGCCAGGCGATTCGAGACCGCGATCATCGTCGTCACCCACGACGAAAAGATCATCCCGACCTTCAAGCGTATCTACCACATCCGTGACGGCGTGACCCATGAGGAAGCCGGCGAAGGGCGCGGTTTTGACTGACCTGCGCAAGCAGGAGCCGCCCCGATAGGAGCCATGACACCCACCCCCACCGCCTAGCGAGGAACACCACCATGCAAATCAATGTTGGAAGTATCGACCGCCTTGTCCGTATCGTCGTTGGCTTGGTGCTTCTGAGCCTGCCATTCTGGCTCGATACACCGTGGCGCTGGTTCGGCCTGATTGGCCTGATGCCGTTGGCCACCGGCCTGGCTGGCCGCTGTCCAGGCTACCGCCTGCTGGGTCTGAGCACCTGTCCCGTGCGTAAGCCAGAGTAAGCGGATCATGAAATTGAGTTTTTTTGGTGTGGCGCGCGAAGTCACGGGCTCGTGCTTTCTGGTGGAAGCCGCCAACGTCCGCTTCTTGGTGGACTGCGGCATGGTGCAAGGCGGGCGAGAGGCACCGACGCGCAACCGCAGGCCATTCGAGTTCGACCCGGCATCCATCGATTTCGTCCTGCTCACCCATGCCCACATCGACCACAGCGGATTGCTGCCAAAGCTCGCGCGCTGGAGTTGCCCCGCGTCCGTGGACGGTTTTGGACTTGGGAGCCAAGTGGCTCTGGGTAACATCCTCCTCTCGAAGTTGATGGGTGACAAGTAGCCGAGGGATGAGTGACGCCGATGCGGGTTGTACCAGCCCTCCAGCCTCTGGAAGATCGCCATACGGGCCTCGGCCTGGCTGCGGAAGCGTCGGCGATTGAGCACTTCCCGTTCCAGGGTGGCGAAGAAGCTCTCGGCCATGGCGTTGGACTTATTGTCTGGCGGAGAGGGGGAGATTCGAACTCCCGATACGGTTACCCGTATGCCGCATTTCGAGTGCGGTGCATTCAACCGCTCTGCCACCTCTCCGTGGGACGCGCAGTTTATCGACTGGCCCCTGAACTCTCAACCCGCACTTCCCGCGCCGAGGCCCACGCGCCGGATCGACGTCAGCCGGCGCACGGATCGGCCTAGAACAGCGGGAGCTGATCACGATTGACCGGCGGCGGCGTGAACAGCGCGGTGGTGGGCCGCGGATCCCCGCTGTTCAGACCCAGCCGCTCGCAGGCCAGGCGAAACCGCCTCTGAACCAGCACCGCGTACTGTCCCGTGCCGGTTTGCCGTGTGCCGAAATCGGCGCGATTGTCCCTGCCCTCGCGCAGATCGCGGATGACGCGCATGACGTGGCCCGCCTTCAAGGGATAGTGCTTGTCGAGCCAGTCGCGGAAAAGATCCTTGATCTCCAGCGGCAGGCGGAGCATCACGTAGCCCGCATGCCGCGCCCCGGCCGCCGCCGCGGCCTCCAGCACGCGCTCCATGTCGCTGTCGTTGAGCGCCGGGATGACAGGGGCGAACATCACCCCCACCGGGATGCCGGCGGCGCTCAGCCGCCGCACTGTTTCCACGCGCCGTCGCGGCGCCGTCGCGCGGGGCTCCATGCGGCGGGCGAGTTCGTGGTCCAGCGTCGTGACCGAAAGGAACACGTACAAGAGGTTGCGCTCCGCCATCGGCGCGAGCAGGTCGATGTCGCGCTCCACCAGGGCGGACTTCGTGACGATGCCAAGCGGATGGCCGCATCCGGCGAGCACCTCGATGATCCGGCGGGTGATCATCCGCTGGCGCTCGATGGGCTGATACGGATCGGTGTTCGCGCCGAGCGCGATCAGCTGCGGCCTGTACCCCGGACGGCCGAGCTCGGCGCGCAACAACTCATGGGCATTCGTCTTGGCGTACAGCCGGCTCTCGAAGTCGATGCCGGGCGAGAGATCGAGGTAGGCGTGGGTGGGGCGCGCGTAGCAGTAGATGCACCCGTGCTCACAGCCGCGGTAGGGGTTGATGGAGGCGCTGAACGGGATGTCCGGAGAGTCGTTGTGGGCGATGATGCTGCGCGCACGTTCCTCCTTCACCGTCGTGCGCAGCGGCGCCGGTGGTTCGGTATCGGCCTCCCAGCCGTCGTCGAAGTCCTCGCGGGTCGTCTCGAGGTAGCGCGGGTCGGGACTGAGCGACGCGCCACGGCCCTTGCGCGGCAACGGATCCCTCTTCACGGCCGCCGGTCTCGCATCGATCGGGTTTGCGTGATCATGCGTTCCGCCCGACAGCGGGCATCAGTGCAGGCGGGCCGCCGAGCGCTGCGACTCCATCAGCTGGCCCCGGACGTCGTCGATGTCATCGGCATCCGGGCGCGCGGCGAGATAGCGATTGAGATCCTCCACCGCCAGCCGGAAGCAACCCAGCCGCCTGAAGACGAACCCGCGATCACGCACGGTCTCCACGTCCTCGGGCCGCACGCAGAGCATGTGTTCGATGATGGCGAGCGCCTTCTCGTCGTCCTTGGCGTTGAGATGGATCGCCTTCAGATTCCTCAGCATGCGGTGCAGGATCTCCGTGCGCGGGGCCGACTCGAGGAACTGCGCCACGTCCACCGCGCGGCCAAGCGCGCGGTTCGGCAGCGTCATCCCCATCAGCCGCATCTCCAGCTCTTCCTTGCCGAGCGAGATGCCGCCGGCGTATGGATCGAGCACGATCTCGCCCTCCTCGACCGAGAGCTTCACCAGGAAGTGCCCCGGGAAGGACACGCCTTCGAGCGGCAGGCCGAGCCTCCAGCCGATCTCCAGGTAGATGATGGAGAGCGTTATCGGGATCCCGAGCCGGCGCTCGAGCACGTCGTTGAGGTAGCTGTTGCGCGGGTCGTAGTACTCCTCGCTGTTGCCGGCGAACTTCAGTTCCGCGAACAGGTGGCGATTGATGGCGCGCAGGACGTCCTCCTGCGAGGCGTCCTTGTGTAGCCGGCCGCCGACGAGCGCCGCCATCTGATCGAGCTTGAGGAGATAGTCGTCCACGTCCATCGACGGGTATTGGATACGGGCGACCTGCAACGCCGCGCGCGCGAGGTCCAGCCCGTCGTCCCCGGCGGCGACCAGATCGCGAAACTGCTTTGTCACGGCGCCATTCATCGCTTCGACTCCGGATCGGCCCGATTGCCCCGATGGCCCATGACAAATCGGCGGCGAGCCGTTAGCCTGCGCATCCATGCAGGAAGTCGACCGCTACTTCGCCGCGCTGGGCTCTCAGGACTACATTCTAATCGTTCTGGGCCTGATCCTTCTCGCCCTGCTGTGGCTGCTGCTCAGACCGCGGCTGTCGGCCCGTGACCGCGACCGGCTCATCCGGTTGGACACCCGGATCGAGGACCAGTTGCGCCGCATGGACGGGGTGGAACAGCGGCTCGACGAGGTCATGACCGAGCAGATCCGCGCCGGCGGGGACCTGCGCGGCGACGTCGTCGAGCGCCTCGAGCGCCTGCGGCACGGCGTGGCCGAGACACTTGCCGACGGCCGCAACCAGTCCACCCGATCGCTCATGGACCTGCGCGAGGAACTGCGCAGTCATCTGGCCGAGCACCGCACCCGGTTCGAGCAGCGCCAGCTGGAGACCAGCCGCAGCATGCAGGACGGCCTCAGCACGGGCATGACCGCGGTGCAGCAGCAGGTGGCCTCGGCCCTGCTGCGCTACGCCGAGGACCTGGGCAGGCGTCTGGAGGCGCTGACGCAGACGACCGACAAGCGACTGGTGGAGATCAGCGGTCAGGTCGAGAAACGCCTCGCGGAGGGGTTCGAGAAGACCACCGCGACCTTCGCCGACGTGCTCAAGCGGCTGGCGGTGATCGACGAGGCGCAAAAGCGCATCACGGAGCTCTCGAGCAACGTGGTCAGCCTGCAGGAGGTGCTCTCCGACAAGCGCTCGCGCGGCGCCTTCGGAGAGGTGCAGCTCGCGGCCCTGGTACGCAACGTGATGCCCGAGGCCAACTTCGCGCTGCAATACACCCTGCCCAATGGTCGCGTCGTGGACTGCGTGCTGTTTTTGCCCAGCCCGACGGGCATGGTGCCCATCGATGCGAAATTCCCGCTCGACACCTACCGGCTGCTCATCGACGCCACCCGGCCGGAGGCGGAGCGCCGGCAGCACGAGCGCACCTTCAAGCAGGACATCCGCAAGCACGTGCACGATATCGCGGAGAAATACATCATCCCGGGCACCACCGCCGACGGGGCAGTGATGTTCATCCCCGCGGAGGCCGTCTTCGCCGAGATCCAGGCCCACCACCCCGACCTCGTCGAAGAGGCCCATGCCATGAGGGTCTGGATGGTCTCGCCGACAACCCTGTGGGCGGTGCTGAACACCGCGCGCGCGGTGCTGAAGGACGCCGCCACCCGCGAGCAGGTGAACATCATCCAGGAACACCTCGGCCTGCTCGCCAGGGATTTCGATCGCTTCAAGGAGCGCATGGATGCCCTCTCCCGCCACATCGCCCAGGCCCACGACGACGTGCAGAAGGTGAACACCTCCGCAAGAAAGATCAGCGAGCGATTCGCCCGGATCGAACGGGTTGAATTCGAGGCGTCCGAGACCGATATGCTTCCGGAGGAGGCCGACGACGAGCCACGGGGTGGTTCAGCTTAGGTTCGGCTGCGGGGAACGATAATTGCTTGCATCGGCTCCAACCAGAGTCATCATCCGGGAAAGTGTAAATGCATCAGCTGCGGGCCTTGATCTTCGACATGGACGGCACACTGGCGGACACCGAGGAAATCCACAGGCTTGCCTTCAATGCCGCCTTCTACGACTTCGGCCTGGAGTGGGAATGGACACCGGAGCTTTACGAGGCGCTCCTCGCCATCTCCGGCGGGCGCGAGCGCATCGCGCATTACGCCGTCGAGCAGGGCCTGTATCACGACCGCGCCACACTGGCGGAGTTCGCCAGCGACGTGCACCGGGTGAAGACCGGCCATTATGCCCGCATGCTCATCGCCGGACAGATCCAGCTGCGTGTCGGCGTGCGCCGGCTGCTGCGTGAGGCGCATGCCCAGAAGATGCGGCTCGCGATCGCCACGAGTTCGGCATACTCGAACGTCAAGACCCTGCTGGACATCAACCTGGGTTCCGACTGGCGCGAGATGTTCGAGGTCGTGGCCACCTGCAACATCATCGAGGCCAAGAAGCCCTCACCGGCGGTCTACAACTACGTCCTGCAGGAGATGCGGCTGGCGCCGGATCAGTGCATCGCCTTCGAGGACACGGAAAACGGCCTGACCGCGGCGACCGCCGCGGGCATCAAGACCGTGGTGACGACACACTATTTCACCCGCAATCACCGCTTTCCGGGGGCCGCCCTGGTCGTCACTCATCTGGGCGAGCCCGACCATCCGTTCCGCCGGCTGGCGGGGGTGCAGCCCGACGTCGGCTATGTGACCCTTGGCCTGCTGAAGGAGATCATCCAGAGCGGCAGCAGGAGCGGGCGTACCACCCGCTTCCGTTCGCCCTGCGCGGCGTCGGCCAGCGCGCGCTAGGCCAGCCCGCGTCGCCAGCCCGCGACATCCTTGTCGATGGCCGCTGCCGGCGCCCGGGCGCTAGCGGCAGTAGGCGGAGCCCCAGTAAGGCCCCCAGAACGGGCTGTAAAACCCATACGGGTATCCCCACCAGTAGCGGTGGTAGAACCCCGGATAGTGATAGCGGTAAAAGAGCGAATAACGCCACGCGTAGTCGCGGCACCAGGGGTCATCGCGCCAGTCCGCGCGCTGCGGCCACAGGTAGGTCTTCTCCGCCCGCACCACCGGAAAGCTGTAGGGTTGCTCGCCCACTTTGCCGTTTTCCGTCCCCTCCACCTTGCCGTAAACCGTCACGAGCCGCTCCTTCGCAAACACCTGGGGGTCGAGGAATCCCTCGACGCGGGCGCGAAACCGGCCCTCGGTCCGGTCGGTGGCCACAGGCTCACCGTAGGCATCGAGGCGACGCGCGACGATCTCCAGCCACGTCTGGTTTTCGCGGTTCTCGACATTGGCAATCACGCCGCCCCAGCGCACCGTCTGGCCGATGAATGAACCGGGGTTCGTGTAAACGGACAGCAGGCTGGGCGAGCCGGCCACTGGTTGGCGGATCTCCACCGGCACGTTGCTGGCACATCCGTGCAACAGCCATGCAATCAGTACGAAGGCTAGGTTTCTTGACATGGCCGTTCCCTATCAGGTCACCGATTACTTCGACGCCGCCGGCGCCGCTTTGGTTCGCAGGACACCCCCTGCGGGTTTGCACCGATCTCCACATTTTCCTATTGTACGCCGCTGAACAACCGTTCGAGGGAACCAACGATGCGACGCTGGTACTGCCTGATCTGCGGCTTCATCTATGACGAGGCGCTGGGACTCCCCGAAGCCGGGATCGCGCCGGGCACCCGCTGGGAGGACGTTCCCGAGGACTGGGTCTGCCCCGACTGCGGGGCGCCCAAGTCGGATTTCGAGATGATCGAAATGATCGCCTGACAGACCGGGACAGCACCAATCGTGGCCACGGATCCACTCGTCATCATCGGCTCGGGACTTGCCGGCTACACCCTCGCGCGCGAATGGCGCAAGCTCGATGCGACCACGCCGCTGCTCATCGTCACGCGCGACGACGGGCGCTACTACTCCAAGCCCATGCTGTCGAGCGCATACACCAGCAGCAAGCCGCCCGACGCGATCGCGCTCAGCGATGCGGCCGTCATGGCGAGTCAGCTCAATGCCGGGATCCGCACCCGGGTGACGGCGGAGGAACTGGACGTCGCAGCGGGCACGGTGCGCGTCGAGGGGGTCGTGCACGCCTATTCGAACGTGGTGCTGGCAGTCGGCGCGGATCCGATATACGTGCCCGTCGGGGGTGATGCCGCGGAGCGTGTCATGTCCGTCAATGACCTCGCCGATTATGCGAATTTTCGCGCCGCCATCGCGGCTGCGCGTCACGTGACGATCATCGGTGCCGGTCTCATCGGCTGTGAATTCGCGAGCGACCTGCTGAGCGGCGGCATCGCCAGCGCCGTGATCGACCCCGCGGCCTTCCCGCTCAGCCGCCTGCTGCCGGCCGAGGCGGGCGAGGCGCTCGCCGATGCATATGCCGGCCTCGGCGTCGACTGGCGCTTCGGCCGCACCGTTGCGCGTGTCGACCACGAGGGCACGCGCCTGCGGGTCACGCTCTCCGACGGTGAGGCCATCGTCACCGACGCGGTGTTGAGCGCGATCGGTCTGCGGCCCAGGACCGGGCTCGCGCGCGCCGCGGGGCTGGACGTCAACCACGGCATAGTCGTCAACCGGCAGCTGCGCACCTCCGGCGATCGCGCTTACGCCCTGGGTGACTGCGCCGAGGTGAACGGGCTGGCGCTGCCCTACGTCGCCCCCATCATGCAGGCCGCCCGGGCGCTGGCACCCACACTGGCCGGCAGGCCGACCGACGTCGCGTATCCCCCCATGCCGGTGCTGGTGAAGACCAGCCGTTTCCCGGTGGTGGTCGCCCCCCCGCGGCCGGGGGTCACCGGAAACTGGAGCATCGAACGTCTCGATGGCGGCATGCGCGCGCTGTACCGCACCGAGGATGACCGCATCGAGGGGTTCGCGCTGCTTGGCAGCGCCACCGCGGAACGGCAGAAGCTCAGTCGCGAGTTGCCTGCCCTGCTGGATTGAGGCCGAAAAACATGCGCCGCGCAGGAGGGGTCCCACGCGGCGCGACCCGATCCGTCGGAGGGCCGGATGGGGAGTCGGATCACGCCGACGGCGGCTACTTCAGAACCATGAAGGCGGCACCGTTGCCGCGCCTTACGCCGACCAGCAGCTGACCGCTTTCTGCCTGCACGAGCTCAAGAAACTGGTCCAGGCTCTCCACGCGCTGCCGCTGCACCGAAGTGATGAGATCGCCCGGACGCAGACCACTGCGCCAGGCGCGGCTGCCGCGCTCCACGTCGGCCACGAACACGCCGCTCTCGCCCTGGTACTCCGGGATGCCGTCGGGGATGTCGCTGAAGGTCGCGCCCGAAAGCGCCGGGTTGCGGACTCCGGCGACACCGCCGGCGCTGGCCTTCCCGCTCTCGCGCTCGGAGACCTGGGTGGTGATCTTCTTGCGGCCGCCGGCGCGGACGACCTCCATTTCCAGCCTTTCGCCGGCGCGGGTCAGGCCGATCTGGTTGCGCACGTCGAAGGCGCTGCGGACGGCGCGGCCGTTCACCGCTACCACGACGTCGCCCTGGCGCAGCCCGGACTTCTCGGCCGGCGAATCCTGCGCGACGGAGACGATGACGGCACCCTCGGTCTGCGTGATGCCGAATGCCTGCGCGAGTTCCGGGTTCAGATTCTGCAACTCCACGCCCAGATATCCGCGCTTGACCTGCCCGTACTTCACCAGCTGATCGACCACCTGGCGAACGTTATTCACGGGGATGGCGAAGCCGATGCCGATGTTGCCGCCGCTCTGCGAGAAGATCGCGGTGTTGATGCCCACGAGCTCGCCGCGCAGGTTGACCAGGGCACCGCCGGAATTGCCCGGATTGATGGAGGCGTCGGTCTGAATATAGTCCTCGTATTCGCCGATGCCGAGCCCGCTGCGCGCGAGCGCACTGACGATGCCGGAGGTGACGGTCTGCCCGAGACCGAAGGGATTGCCGATGGCGACGACGAAATCGCCGACCCGCAGCGCATCGGAGTCCGCCAGCGGCAGTGCCGTCAGACCGTTCGGCGGGATCTTGATGACGGCCACGTCGGTGTCCGGGTCGCTGCCGACGAGATCGGCCTCGAGCACACGCCCGTCGCGAAGCTTGACCCTGATCTGGTCGGCGTTGGCGATGACGTGATTGTTGGTCACCACGAGCCCCCGGGCGGAGTCGATGATGACCCCGGAGCCGAGCGCCTGCGTCCTGCGTTCGGGCAGCTGATCGGGGATGTTGAAGAAACGGCGGAAGAACGGGTCGTTGAACAGCGGGTTCAGCCGCATCTGCACGTGGCCCTCGGTCGCGATATTCACCACGGCCGGCGTCGCGCGTTCGATCATCGGCGCGAGCGACGGCATCGGCTGGCCGTCCACGGCCGCCGGCAGCACCGCCTCGCTCGTGCGAGTCATCGCGAGCAGGGCCCCGACCGCGATGGCGGCCGCGGTGAACGCGGCCACGCGCGGACCTGCGCGCACGGCACGCGCCGCGACGGGCCATGCCCCTCGTCCCTCAAGATCCATCCTCGATCTCTCCCGTGATTCCGGACCCTGTGTCCGGCGACACGAACCGGTCGGATTCGGTTAGCCGTTAAGAACGCGCGCTGCCGGAAAAAGTTCAATGCCGCCCCCGCTTCGCCATGCCGGGATCGACGGCACGACGCAGCGGGGAGCGGCGAGACTCAGGCCTGCACGGCGATCTTGCGCGGCTGACTCTTCTCCTGCTTGGGAATGACGATCTCGAGCACGCCGTCGCGGCTTTTCGCCTGGATGCGCTCGGCATCGGCGGAATCGGGGAGGCTGAAGCGGCGATAGAAGGTACCGCGCGCCCGCTCGATGCGGCGGAAGCCGCTCCTGTCCTCCTCCTTCTCGAGACTGCGCTCGCCGCGCACGGTGAGCACCCCTTTTTCCATGGTGATCTCGATGTCGTCGACCTTCACGCCCGGCAGGTCGGCGTAGATGACGAAACGGCTCTGCTCCTCCCTGATGTCGACGGCCGGCGCCCAGTGGCTGGTCACGACCCGGGAGTTGTCGCTGTCCTGCTCGTCCACCTGCGCCTTGAGCAGGCGATTCATCTCGTCTCGAACCTGGGAAAACGCATCCCAGGGCTGGTACCGAAGAAGGCTCATGGTCTTGTCTCCTGTGAAATTCGATCGGCGCCGGCGGCGCGTTGTACAAGGAATCTGGGGCCATCACGCGGGGTTTCAAGGGGTCCCCCGTCGAAGGCGCGTCGGCGGGTCCCGTTCACCGGCGGGTAATGCGGGAAAATCCCCCGAGTTCACGGCGCCACGGTTTGCGTCGGCCCGCGCCAGGCTTTACCATCGATAGTCCGCTTCGCGTCGCGACATTGCCAGCCAGGTCCCCGCCCATGACAGAACGAAGTGCCGCTCCCGCGCCGAGCCTGACGCCCGGCCTGCCCGGTTTCACCTACGCTGATCTCTATCACCCCGCACGGCTCGCAGACCTGCTGCGCGTCTTCAACGCCGAGGTCGAGGCCGACGACGCCGCGCTGCATCACGATTTCGAGGCCTACCGGGCGTGCCAGGGCGCCGGCATGGCGCCCGAGGCCATCAGCGATCTGCTGGTGCGCATGGCGCCGCACGTCGGCCGCTTCGTGGCGAAGCTCTTCGACGTCGGCGGCGAACGGGACCGCCAGATCGTCGCCATCAAGGAGGAGATGGACACCGTCTTCCTGTTCCGCGCCGAGGTCGCCATGAAGGTCGGCGCCAAGTTCAAGGGTGTGGATGCCGCGACTCTCGATCTGAATCGCATCGAGCGGCAGATCGCCGCACTCAAACAGACCGCCTTCGCGGCGGCGGCGCTGGACAGCGACGAGGAGCGCTCGCTCGCCCGCGTCGGCGCCCCGCTGTGGCGGCTGGTGAATCACTACGAACTCATCGCCAGGGGCAAACCCGGCGAGCACCCGCACGCGGATGAGGAATCCGCGCGTCTGCGCGCGGCGATCGCCGCCCACGAGGAGGCCCGCGCCCTCTTTTCCGAGGCCCTCGCGCTCGCCGACCCCGCCGCCTTCTCCGGCGCCCTGCTCGCGCCACTGCAGCAGTTCTGCTACGCCGCCATGCATCTGCCGCGATTGCGGGCGCGCATCGGCCACTGGATGACCTTCAAGTCGCCGGCCAAGACCGACTTCAACGACCTCGTTCCCGTCGAGCCCGAGGATCGCGGCAGCTACACCACCCTGAAGGGGCCGCTCCACCACCGCCGTCGCCGTGACGGCTTCGCGCTCACCGATAGGCGCGCCGAGCGCCGCGAGGCGCTGTATGAGACCGATCACTGCATCTACTGCCACGACCGCGACACCGACTCCTGCTCCAAGGGAATGCGGCAGAAGAAGGACGACACCTACAAGGTCAACGCACTCGGCGTCACGGTGACCGGCTGCCCGCTGGAGGAGAAGATCTCCGAGATGCATCTGGTCAAGCGCCGCGGCGACAATATCGGCGCCCTGGCGCTCATCATCATCGACAACCCGATGTGCCCGGGCACCGGCCACCGCATCTGCAACGACTGCATGAAGGGCTGCATCTACCAGAAGACCGAGCCCGTCAATATCCCCCAGGTCGAGACCAACACGCTGACCGATGTCCTGTTCATGCCCTGGGGTTTCGAGATCTACAGCCTGCTGACGCGCTGGAACCCGCTGAACGTCAAGCGCCCGCACGCCCTGCCATACAACGGCAGGAACGTGCTGGTGGCGGGCATGGGGCCGGCGGGCTACACGCTGTCGCATTACCTGTTGAACGAGGGCTTCGGCGTGGTTGGTATCGACGGACTGAAGATCGAACCGCTGCCGAAGGAGCTGACCGGCGACGCGAATCGTCCGCCGCAGCCGATACGCGACTTCCGCGAACTGTACGAGGATCTCGACAAGCGCATCATGCTCGGTTTCGGCGGCGTCGCCGAATACGGCATCACCGTGCGCTGGGACAAGAACTTCCTCAAGGTCATCTATCTCGCGCTTGCCCGCCGCCATTCCTTCCGCGTGTACGGCGGCGTGCGCTTCGGCGGCACGCTGACCATCAACGAGGCCTGGGATCTCGGCTTCCACCACATCGCGATCGCCAGTGGCGCGGGCAAACCCACCATCATCGGCCTGAAGAACAACCTCATCCGCGGCATCCGCAAAGCCTCCGACTTTCTCATGGCGTTGCAGCTGACCGGCGCTGCGAAGGAGTCCTCGCTCGCGAACCTGCAGGTGCGGCTGCCCGCCGGCGTGATCGGCGGGGGGCTGACCGCCATCGACACCGCCACCGAGCTGATGGCCTATTACCCGGTGCAGGTCGAGAAGCTCCTGCACCGTTACGAAGCCCTGTGTGCGGGACTCGGCGAGGAGAAGGTGGTGGCCCGTTTCGACGAGGAGGAACGGGGAATACTGGAGGAGTTCCTGACGCACGGGCGCGCGATACGCGCCGAGCGCGAACGCGCCGAGAAGGCCGGCGAACTGCCGAACTTCCAGCCGCTGCTCGACAGCTGGGGCGGGGTCACGCTGTTCTACCGCAAGGGCATGAAGGACTCACCGGCCTACCGTCAGAACCACGAGGAGGTCCACAAGGGCTTCGAGGAAGGCATCGCCTTCGCCGAGGGCATGGACCCCCGCGAGGCGCTGAGCGATGAGTACGGTCACCTGCGGGCGGTGAGGTTCAAGAAGTACGCGCACGTCGAGAACCGGTGGGTCGACTCCGGCGGGGACCCGGAGGTCCCGTTGCGCAGCCTGTTCATCGCCGCCGGCACCTCGCCGAACACGATCTACCAGACCGAGTATCCCGATACCTTCGAGATGGACGGGAAGTTCTATCAGCGCTGCGAGCCGGCGGTCGAGAACGGCCAGTTCACCCTCGAACCGATGCACGACACGGCCATGCCGAAGCTGGGCAAGCCCGCGCCGCTGACCTCCTACCAGCGTGACGGCCGCCATATCAGCTTCTACGGCGACAATCACCCCGTCTACGCCGGCAATGTCGTCAAGGCCATGGCCAGCGCCAAGGACGGTTACCCCTACGTCGTGAAGCTCTTCGAATCCGAGCTTCGGTCGCTCGATCCGAACCGCCAGCGCGAGCGCGACGCCGCGCTCGCCGAGCTGCAGTCGAAGCTCGACGACGAATTGCTGGCCACGGTCGTGGAGGTCAAGCGCCTGACGCCGTCCATCATCGACGTGGTGGTGCGCGCCAAGCGCGCCGCGCGCAAGTTCGCGCCAGGCCAGTTCTACCGCGTGCAGAACTTCGAGAGCTATGCCGATCGCATCGAGGGCACGGTGCTGACCGCCGAGGGTCTGGCCCTCACCGGCGCCTGGGTGGACAAGGAGAGGGGGCTCATCTCGCTCATCGCGCTGGAGATGGGCGCCTCGACCCGCATCTGCGCGCAACTGAAGCCCGGCGACCCGATCGTGGTGATGGGGGTCACCGGCACGCCGACGGACATCCCCTCAGGCCGCACCGCGATGCTCGTGGGCGGCGGGCTGGGCAACGCCGTGCTGTTCTCCATCGGCCGCGCGCTGCGCGCCGCGGGCAACAACGTCATCTATTTCGCCGGCTACAAGAACAGCCAGGATGTGTTCAAGCGGGAAGACATCGAGGCGGCCGCGGACGTGGTGGTCTGGGCGGTCGACAAGAGCACCAATGCGATGGCCATACCGCCGCGCCGTCCGCAGGACAAGACCCATGTCGGCAACATTCTCGAGACCATCATTGCCTATGCAAAGGGTGCGCTCGGCGACACGCCCATCCACCTGGACGACGTCGACCATATGATCGTCATCGGCTCGGATCGCATGATGGCGGCGGTCAAGGAGGCGCGGCACGGCGTGCTCAAGCCTTATCTCAAGCAGAAACACCACGCAATCGGATCGATCAACTCGCCGATGCAATGCATGATGAAGGGCGTGTGCGCGCAGTGCCTGTGCAAGCACGTCGACCCGAACACCGGCGAGGAGTTCTTCGTGTACTCCTGCAACAACCAGGACCAGGATCTGGACGCCGTCGACTTCCCCAACCTGAATGCACGGCTGCGCCAGAACACGGTGCAGGAAAAGATCGCGGACCTGTGGCTGGATCACCTGATGGCCAGGAAGGCCGCCTGGGAGATGGCGGCCGGAGACGATTGATCCCGTGAGCGAGAAATCGGCCACGCCCGCGGGTACCGGAACCGCCCTGGAGCGCAGCCTCGAGAAGGTCCTGTTCGCCAGCCGCTGGCTGCTCGCGCCGATCTACCTCGGCCTGGGCCTCGCCATTCTCGCCATCGCGATCAAGTTCTTCCAGGAGATCTTCCACCTGCTGCCGTATGTCTTCGGGATCAAGGAGGCCGACATGGTGCTCACGGTGCTCGGCCTCGTCGATCTCGCCCTCGTGGCGAGCCTGCTGCTGATGGTAATGCTGTCGAGCTACGAAAACTTCGTCTCGCAGATCGACATCGAACAGGGCAAGGCCGGTCTGGACTGGCTGGGCAAGCTCGATTCCGGAACGCTGAAGATCAAGGTCGCCGCGTCCATCGTCGCCATTTCATCCATCCACCTGCTGCGGGCCTTCATGAACGCCCCGCAGGTCCCGAATGACAAGCTGATGTGGTACACGATCATGCACCTGGCGTTCGTGCTCTCGGCGCTCCTGCTCGGGATACTGGACAGAATAGTCTTCGGCAAGCGCCCGCACTGACGCTCCACGACTGTCGCCGGGCCCCGCGTGCAGCCGACCTCCCCATCGCGCACGATGCCTGTGTGACCCGTCACACGGCGACCCGGATCGAGGAACCGGCGCCACCAGCACGCTATTCTGGCGTGTCGATCTGGCTTACCATTTGCTTTCGATTGGGGAAGAACCGGGCGGTTTGCGGTACGCGCCGGGAGCCGTGCCGCGGTTGGGCGCCTATCCTCTGCGCCGGTCTGCGAACTGCCGCGGAAGGCAAACGAATCACTGACAGTCATTGAGCGCGGTCACGACAGCCACCCGCCGGAGAACAGCAGCATGATGGAGCATATAGGCTTTATTCTTTTCTACCTGTTCGCCATCGTCGTGCTGATCCTGCATTTCAACGGCACACTGGAGGAATACAACATCGAGTGGCTGCTGTACGTACTGGCAGTCGCGGTCTTTCCCGCCGTCCTGTTTCTCTAGCCCCACGCCCTGCTCACGCCCCGGCGCGGGGAAGATCGCGCGCAGACCTAATCCCCGCCCGCCAACCATCGCGGGCGCATGTGCGCCACGCAGGTGCCGGCCGCGCGCGCGATGCCGCCCCTGCCGGCAGGGATCTCCAGCACCATCACGCCGGCCGTCGGCATGAGTTTCTCCTCCCGCGGCAGGGTCGCCGCGCGGGCCAGGTAGCCGGTGAGCCGTTCCAGACCGGGGTTGTGGCCCACGAGCATCTGCACCGGGACCGCGGCCTGATGGTCGGCGAGCACCGCCAGCAGGTCATCGAGATCCGCGTCGTAGACGCGTTGATCCCACCGGATCACCGCCTCGTCCAAATCCAGCTCCCGGATCACCGACCGCGCCGTCTCGCCGGCGCGGACCGCCGGCGAACTGATGATCTCATCTGGAACGAAACGGTTTGCGCGCAGCCAACGCGCCATGCGCGGCGCATCGCGCCGGCCGCGACGATTCAGGGGCCGATCGAAGTCCGCGATGGCGCCCGAGGCCCAGTCGGACTTGGCGTGGCGCATGATGACGAGCAGTCGGTTCACACTCTGGCGGCGCGGCGCGAGATGCGTCCCGCGGACCCCTACCTGACCTTCATGCCGGGCTCCGCACCGCTGTCGGGACTCAGGATGAAGATGCCGGGCCCGTTGCCGGAGGCGGCCAGCACCATGCCCTCCGAGAGCCCGAACCTCATCTTGCGCGGAGCGAGATTGGCAACGATCACCGTGAGCCGACCGATCAGCGTCGCCGGGTCGTAGGCCGACTTGATACCGGCGAAGATCGTCCGGGTGCGACCCTCGTTGACGTCCACCGTGATCTTGAGCAGCTTGTCGGCGCCCTCGACGTGTTCGGCGTCGAGGATCCTCGCCACCCTCAGGTCTAGCCTTCCGAAGTCCTCGATGGAGACGTGGCCCACCTCGTTCACGGCATTGCCGTCGGTATGGGCCTGGTGCTCGGCATGCCGCTGCCGGGAGTGGCCTTCCTTCGGCGGCGCGAGCGTCTCCCGGTTAGCCGCCACCATGGCCGCCACGGCCTTCGGATCGATGCGCGTCATCAGGTGCTTGTACTCCTGGATGCGGTGATCGGCCGGCAGCCACACCCTGGCGTCCGGCCATCGCAGCGCAGGCACGCTCAGGAAGGACTCCACCGACGCGGCCAGCCCCGGCAGCACCGGCTTCAGGTAGATGGTCAGTAACCGGAAGATATTCAGGCCCTCGCTGCAGACCCGCAACAACTCGCGCTCCGTCTCCGGTCTCCTTGCGAGTTCCCAGGGTTTGACCCGGTCGATGAATTGATTGGCATCATCGGTGTGCAGCATGATCTCGCGCAATGCCCGCCCATAATCGCGCGCCTCGTAATGCCGCGCGATCGAGTCTGCCGCCGACTGCAGGTCGTTCAACATCGGGTTCGGAACCACGCCCGCCAGCCGACCCGAGAAACGCCGGGTGATGAAGCCCGCGCAGCGCGAGGCGATGTTGATGTACTTGCCGATCAGATCGCTGTTGACGCGTGCGACGAAATCCTCGAGGTTGAGGTCGACGTCCTCCATGGTGCCGTTGAGCTTGGCGGCGTAATAATACCGCAGGTATTCCGGGTTCGCGACGTGATCCAGGAAGCTGCGCGCGGTGATGAACGTGCCGCGGGACTTCGACATCTTCTCGCCGTTCACCGTCAGGAAGCCGTGGGCGTTGATCCTGGTGGGGGTGCGATAGCCGGAGTGCTCGAGCATCGCCGGCCAGAACAGGGCGTGGAAATAAAGGATGTCCTTGCCGATGAAATGGACCATCTCCGTGCCCGCCGTCGCCGCCCGCTCCTTGTCGACGAAATCGTCCACCTCGCCCGCCCGGCCGATGCGCTCGAAGTAATGACGAAAGCTGCCGAAATAGCCAATCGGGGCATCGAGCCAGACATAGAAGTACTTGCGCCCGCCGGTGTCCGGTATCTCGAAGCCGAAATAGGGCGCGTCGCGCGAAATGTCCCAGTCGTTCAGGCCGGCGGCGAACCATTCCTGCATCTTGTTGGCCGCCTCCTCCTGCAGCGTGCCGGAGCGTGTCCATCCCCTCAGGAACGCCTCGCAATCACCGAGCCTGAAGAAATAATGCTCGGACTCGCGGCGCACCGGGGCCGCGCCGGACACGGAGGAGTACGGATTCTTCAGATCCGTGGGCGCATAGGTCGCGCCGCAGACCTCGCAGGAATCGCCGTACTGATCCTTGGCGCCGCATCTTGGGCACTCACCCTTGATGTAGCGGTCCGGCAGGAACATCTCCTTGACCGGGTCATAGAACTGCTCGACGCTGCGGGTCGCGATGAGGCTCGGCCGGCGATCGCGCAGCTTGCGGTAGATGTCCTCGGCGTAGGCACGCGTCTCCGGTGAGTGCGTCTGGTGATAATTGTCGAACTCGACCAGGAAGTCGGCAAAGTCGCGCTTGTGTTCCTCATAAACCCGGGCGATCAGCTGCTCGGGCGTTATCCCCTCGCTATCGGCGCGCAGCATGATCGGCGTGCCGTGGTTGTCGTCGGCGCAGACGTAATGCACCTCGTGACCGCGCATCTTCTGGAAGCGCACCCAGACGTCCGTCTGGATGTACTCCACGAGGTGCCCCAGGTGAATGCTGCCGTTGGCGTACGGCAGGGCGCTGGTGACCAGGATGCGGCGCTTGGACTCTGTCATGTGGCGAGCCTGATGGCGAAATGCCGCGTAAAGTAACCCATGGGACGACCCCTGTCACGGCACCGGCGGCGGCGCCCGGGAACGCCGCAAGGCACGCCGATTCGGTGTATGATTCCGATCGATCCGAGATCCACCCGTCATCCGCAATCCGAACGATACGCCATGCCCCCCCCAACCAAGGAAACCGTCGAGGCCGTGCTGGCCAGCTACGTCGACCCCTATCTCGGCTCCGAT
This sequence comes from Gammaproteobacteria bacterium, assembly GCA_022071965.1. Lineage (GTDB taxonomy): Bacteria > Pseudomonadota > Gammaproteobacteria > JAJPIJ01 > JAJPIJ01 > JAJVHZ01. Next base: position 216,682 of record JAJVIQ010000021.1, on the reverse strand, counting down.
CTCGTCTCGGCCAAGGCGGTGCGCGGGATCACCGTCGACGGCGGCAAGGTGAGCGTGGACCTCGAACTGGGATTCCCGAGCCGCACCTACGCCGCCCCCCTCGCAGAGGCGCTGGCGCGCGCGCTCGGCGAGCAGACCGGCGCCACCGATCCCGAAATCCACATACGCTCGGTCATCACCGCTCACGCCGTGCAGAAGGGTGTGCAGGCACTGCCGAACGTCAAGAACGTCATCGCCGTCGCCTCCGGCAAGGGCGGCGTGGGCAAGTCGACGGTCGCCGTCAACCTGGCGCTGGCCCTGCAGGCCGAAGGGGCGCAGGCGGGACTGCTGGACGCGGACGTCTACGGACCGAGCCAGCCGCGGATGCTGGGCGCGCATGGCCGGCCGGAGTCGACCGACGGCAAGAGCATGGAACCCAAGATGAGCTACGGCGTGCAGTGCATCTCCATCGGCCACATGGTGGACGAGGAGACGCCGATGATCTGGCGCGGCCCGATGGCCACCGGGGCTCTGGAGCAGATGCTGCGCGAGACGCGCTGGCGGGATGTGGATTACCTGGTGATCGATCTCCCGCCCGGTACGGGCGACATACAGCTCACGCTCTGCCAGAAGATTCCCGTCACGGGCGCCGTCATTGTCACCACGCCGCAGGACATCGCGCTGCTGGATGCCCGCAAGGCGCTCAAGATGTTCGAGAAGGTGCAGGTGCCGGTGCTCGGCGTGGTCGAGAACATGAGCACCCACATTTGCTCGAACTGCGGTCACGAGGAGCATATCTTCGGCGAGGGCGGCGGCGCGAGCATGGCACGGCAGTACAATATCGATCTGCTGGGCTCGCTGCCCCTGGACATCCGCATCCGCGAGGGCGTGGACAACGGCCGGCCCACGGTCGCGCTGGAACCGCAGTCGAAGGTGGCGCTCGAGTTCCGCGACATCGCGCGGCGGGTCGCGGGGAAGATCGCGTTGCGCGGGCGTGACTATTCGGCCAGGTTCCCCAAGATCGTCATACAGAACACCTGACGGAGCGCATCGCCGGCGCCGCGCGGGGCAGTCTCCCGCCTGGATCGGCACGCCATCACCATGACCATCAAGTCGGACAAATGGATACGTCGCATGGCGGCGCGGGGGATGATCGAGCCGTTCGAGCCGAACCAGGTGCGGCAGGTGAACGGCCATCGCATCGTATCCTATGGCACGTCCAGCTACGGCTACGACATCCGCTGCTCGCCGGAATTCAAGATCTTCACCAACATCAATTCCACCATCGTCGATCCGAAGTCGTTCGACGAGAAATCCTTCGTCGACTTCCAAGGCGATGTCTGCATCATCCCGCCGAATTCCTTCGCGCTGGCGCGCACCGTGGAATACTTCCGCATCCCACGCAACGTGTTGACGATATGCCTCGGCAAGTCGACCTATGCGCGTTGCGGCATCATCGTCAACGTGACGCCGCTCGAGCCGGAGTGGGAGGGGCATGTGACCCTGGAATTCTCGAACACCACTCCCCTGCCCGCGAAGATCTACGCGGGCGAGGGCTGCGCGCAGGTGATCTTCATCGAGTCCGACGAGCCCTGCGAGACCTCATACCGGGATCGCGGCGGCAAGTACCAGGGCCAGACGGGCGTCACTCTCCCGAAGACCTGAGGCCGGGAGGCCTCGCGCCCGCGGCGCTCAGGCCGGCTCCCCGGCGGGTGCGCGCAACCGGCACTCACTTTTTGCGCAGTACGAAGACGAATCGGCCGTCCTCGGCGGACTCCTCGATCAGCTGGTGGCCGGTCTGGGCGCAGTACGCGGCGAAATCGATCCGCGAGGCGGGGTCGGTGGCCATGACGCGGATTAGCTGACCGCTGAGCATCGTGCTCAGGGCCTTCTTGGTCTTCAGGATCGGCAGTGGGCAGTTCAGGCCACTGGTATCCAGCTGCAGGTCGACAGATTCCACGATGTCCGACATCGCGCGCCTCATCCGAGCTTCTTTCGCATGGGTGGTAGTATAAGTCCTGTCTTGCCCGTCGATTGCGGCCGAATGAACCAGCTCCCGATCTTTCTGCAGATCAATGGCCGCGACTGCCTGGTCGTCGGCGGCGGCGCCGTCGCCGCGCGCAAGATCGAACTGCTTCTGCGCTATGGTGCCCGCATCACGGTCGTCGCGCCGCAGGTCTGTGCAAGGGTCGCCGGTTGGGCCGACGAAGGCCGGCTGCGGCTGCTCGGGCGCGGCTTCGAACCGGCGGACCTCGAGACCTGCCATCTCGTCTACGCCGCCACCGGCGATGCCGCCGCCAATGAACGCGTCTCGCAGCTCGCCCAGGCGCGGCGGCTGCCCGTCAACGTGGTCGACAATCCGGCCCTGTGCAGCTTCATCATGCCCTCGATCATCGACCGCGACCCCGTGCAGGTGGCGGTCTCGACGGGTGGCGCCTCGCCGGTGCTGGCCCGGCTGCTGCGGACACGGCTGGAAACGCTCATCCCCGCCTCCTATGGTCGCCTGGCGCAGCTCATGGCGCGCTTTCGCGCCGCCGCCAAGACGCGGTTCCCGGAGAGCCGGCAGCGCCGCCGATTCTGGGAACAGGTGCTGCACGGTCCCGTGGCCGAGATGCTCTTCGCCGGTCAGGACCACGCCGCGGAACGGGCGCTGGAGGCCGCCCTGGCGAATGCCGGCGAACACCCTCCGGCCACCGGCGAGGTCTACCTCGTAGGCGGTGGCCCGGGCGATCCCGACCTGCTCACCTTCCGTGCCCTGCGCCTGATGCAGCAGGCCGACGTCGTCGTGTACGACCGGCTGGTCGCGGAGCCGGTGCTGGCGCTCACACGCAAGGACGCCCGGCGGATCTATGTCGGCAAGGAGCGCAGCCAGCACACCGTGGCGCAGGAAGAGATAAACGCGCTGCTCGCGCGCCTGGCCCGGGAAGGCCACCGCGTGCTGCGCCTGAAGGGCGGAGACCCCTTCATCTTCGGTCGGGGCGGGGAGGAGATCGAGACACTCTCCGCCGACGGCATTCCGTTCCAGGTCGTGCCCGGCATCACCGCGGCCGCCGGTTGCGCGAGCTATGCGGGCATACCGCTCACCCACCGCGACTTCGCCCAGTCCTGCGTGTTCGTGACCGGGCGCCTGAAGGATGGCAGCATGGATCTGAACTGGCAGGCGCTGGTCCAGCCGCGCCAGACGATCGCCATCTACATGGGCGTGCACGGCGTCGAGCCTTTGTGCGAGGGCCTCATCGCCCACGGCATGCGCCGGGACATGCCGGCCGCCCTCATAGAGCGCGGCACGATGCCGCAACAGCGGGTGCTCATCGGAACGCTCACCACCATGCCCGCTATCGTGAACGCCGCCGAGGTGCGACCACCCAGCCTGCTCATCGTTGGCGAGGTCGTGCGGCTGCACGAGAAGCTTGCGTGGTTCGCGTGACGAACCGGCGTCGTTGACCCGGCGCGGTCATTCCACGTCGCCGGCTCCAGCGCTCAGTCTGGCGTCCGGGGGCGGTGCCTGTCAGCAAGCAGTACAACGAGCACACCGATCGTCAGAAAGAGATCGGCAAAATTGAAGATGCCGGTGCGCCACTGACCGAGACCGACATTCAGGAAGTCGACGACGTTCCCCGCGTTGGCGACGCGATCCACGAGGTTGCCGATGCCACCCGCGATGACGAGGCCCAGTCCAGCGATCGCCGCCACCGACAATCCTGGCGCGAACAGGAGATAGACGGCCACGAGTCCCGTCAGCGCCGCGGATCCACCAATCAACAGCCGCTGCCGGGTCGTCTCCTCCAGCCGCGCGCCGGCACTCAGGAAAGCGCCCCTGTTCTCGGCGTACTGCAGGCGGAAGACGTCGTGAAATGCGGAGATCGCGGGTCGCCCGGCAAGATGGTCGCGTGCCAGGGCCTTGGTCATCTGGTCGCAGCCGACTCCGGGCAGGGCGATCAGGCCGAGCAGCAGGATGCGGATGAATACCTTTCGGAGCATGACGGGATTTTCGCACGGCGCGGCGTCGGTCCCACATTCAGGCAGACCGAAGGCGGCAGATTCCCTGTCACCTCACACCCAGGAGATCAAAAGAGGGGCCGCTCCAAGCTTGTAGGGGGGAGGGAAAACTCGAGCGGCCCCGCACACACAAACTACCCGCCGATGAACCATCGGCACCTGGGTGGAAGCGTAAGTTATTCCAGCAAAGGTGGTTGTGATCGGACTCACACTACCTACCTTTGTCCCGCGACGAAGAGACCCTGCGGCGGCCTCACCAGGACGCAAGCGCACGGGAAACAGCCGTGGTGGCAGGCGGTCAGCCCGGTGATGCCGGCCATAGCCAAGCCGCGCCGCGCACGCCGCTGGCATCGCCGTAGCGCGCCGGGACGATCGGCGTGCATACACGATCGGAGAAGGCGTACCTTGCGATCAAGCGGGGCAGCGTGTGATAGAGCCGCCGCACATTGGACAGACCGCCGCCCAGCACGATCACGTGCGGGTCGATGACATTTATGACGCTCGCGAGGCTCTTTGCGAGCCGTTCCTCGTAGCGCTGCAGGGCCTGCTCCGCCAATGCACTGCCCTGCTCGGCGGCGGCAACCACCTCGCGGGCGGTGAGCGCCGGCAGCGCCCCGGCGGCAAAATCTCGCGCGAGGGCGGGTCCGGAGCAAAACGTCTCGATGCAACCGCGCTTTCCGCAATAGCACTGCGGGCCGGGGAGCTCCTGCGAGCTCGGCCAGGGCAGGGAATTGTGGCCCCATTCCCCGGCAATGGCGTTCGGACCGGAGAGCAACCCGCCGCGCACCACGACCCCGCCGCCGACACCCGTGCCGACGATGACACCGAAGACCACGGCGGCCCCCGTGCCCGCCCCGTCAGTCGCCTCCGAGAGGGCGAAACAGTTTGCGTCGTTGGCAACGCGCACCTCACGCCGCAGCGCCGCGGCGATGTCGCGATCGAACGGCTGGCCATTCAGGCAGACCGAATTGGAGTTCTTGATGAGGCCGGTGGCCGGCGAGATCACGCCCGGCGTTCCGATGCCTATCGTACCTTGCCGCTGCAATTCGGACTCGGCAGCATGCACCAGGGCCACTACGGTTTCCAGCACGGCGCGGTAGCCCTCGCGCGGAGTGTCGACGCGCGTCCGTGTCAGGACCCGCCCGTCGTCCTCCAGCGCGATGAGCTCGATCTTGGTGCCGCCGAGATCGATGCCGATCCGCATGGTCAGAGGGCGATATGCCGCGCCGGTCGGCCCCGGGCGCCGACGCCGTGCGGCGTGTGGATGTGCCGGATCGCCCGGAGGAACTCCAGGCACGCTTCGCGATGCGGCGACGGGCGCGCGTCCGTGAGGATGGTGAAGACCAGGACGAGCCTTCCGACGGCCAGCGCGCCCTGGGTCAGATAATGGTAGTCACCCGCAGCGGCCGCGGCGTCCTGAAGGTCATACAGAAAACCCGGACCTCCGGCGCCTGCCAGTGGCACGACCGCGAGGCGCTGGTCGGTGGAGGACTTGATGGCCTCCGCACCGGCCTGCTCAACCCGTGCGCGCAGGGACTCCGCACTGGTGATGTCCTGGTCCATACCGTCATGCCAGTACACGGTCATCGACATGTCGAAGTCCGAGCCCTCCAGCGGAAATACGCGAAAGCCGGGTGGCCGGCTTCCGTCCTCGACATAGACGTACCTGACCTGCCAATGCGCAGGTACCTGCAGCCTGAGCTCCCCGTGCCGCGGCACCGGGTAGTCCTCCGCCACCGCGTCCTGCATGGCGGCCCCGAGGTCCCCGGCCGCGGCCAGGGCCCCCGCGAGTATGCCGGCGCCCAGCCGCAGCGCGCACCCGCCGCCGCTCGAGCGCATGAGATTGCCCCACACCTGGCGGACACCCATGGCGGCATGGGCGAGCCGGCCCGGGCGGCCTGCCTGCGATGCTGGCCGGCATCTGCTAGACTGGCGCCCTTGCAGCGCACAATGATCGTGCCCGTTGCAGGCAATCTCGGTTTTTTCCAGGATCTCGCTCATGTCCGCATCCGAGCATCAGTCGACGCGCCGGCATAGTGTCGGCGTCAAGATCGGCGCCGTCGTGGTCGGCGGCGAGGCCCCCGTCGTCGTGCAATCGATGACCAACACCGACACGGCCGACCCCGTCGGCACCGCCAGGCAGATCCAGCAGCTCGCCGCCGCGGGTTCGGAGCTGGTGCGCATCACCGTCAACACCGACGAGGCCGCGGACGCCGTGCCGCGCATTCGCGACCTGCTCGAATCGGTGGGCTGTCGGGTACCCATCATCGGCGACTTCCACTACAACGGCCATCTGCTGCTCACCAGGTACCCGGCCTGCGCCGAGGCACTCGCCAAGTATCGCATCAATCCCGGCAATGTCGGTTTCGGCAAGAAAAAGGACCGGCAGTTCGCCACCATGATCGAGCAGGCGATCAAGTACGACAAACCGGTGCGCATCGGCGTGAATTGGGGCAGCCTCGACCAGGAGCTCGTCGTACGGATGATGGACGACAATGCGAAGCTCTCCGAACCGAAGGATGCGGCTGACGTCACCCGCGAGGCGCTGGTCGTCTCCGCGCTGACGAGCGCCGCCAAGGCCGAGGAGATCGGTCTGTCGCGCGACAAGATCATCCTGTCCTGCAAGGTCAGCGGCGTGCAGGAACTGATCGCCGTGTATCGCGAGCTCGCCGGGCGCTGCGATCACGCGCTGCACCTGGGTCTGACCGAGGCAGGCATGGGCTCGAAGGGCATCGTCGCCTCCACGGCGGCGCTTGCCGTGCTGCTGCAGCAGGGCATCGGCGACACCATTCGCATCTCGCTCACGCCGGAGCCCAACGGCGATCGCGCGCGCGAGGTCATCGTCGCCCAGGAGATACTGCAGACCATGGGACTGCGCTCGTTCGTGCCGCTGGTCACCGCCTGCCCCGGCTGCGGCCGCACTACCAGCACGGTGTTCCAGGAACTGGCCAACAACATCCAGGCCTACGTGCGCGGCCAGATGCCGATCTGGCGCGAACGCTATATCGGGGTCGAGGACATGACGCTGGCCGTCATGGGTTGCGTGGTGAACGGTCCCGGAGAAAGCAAGCACGCCAGCATCGGCATTTCCCTGCCCGGGACGGGCGAAGCCCCGGCCGCACCGGTGTTCATCGACGGACAAAAGGCCATGACCCTGCGGGGCGAGCACATCGCCGAGGAGTTCCAGCGGATCGTCGATGACTACGTCGCCCGGAGGTTCACGCGGCGAATGCAGGCGGCGGATGCCGAGCCGCAGCGCGCGGCCGGCGCGGGCTGAGCGGCCGGCGACGGGTCCTCGGCAGCGCATCCTGAGCCAAGTGATTGTGGAGTTCCGCTGCCGCCTTGAGCACGCCTGATCGCGACCTTGCGATGCTGTTCTGGAACATTTGCCTGTTTCGCCGCGGCCCCCAGGACGTGCCGTCGACCGACGCGTTGACGGTGATGCTGTTGCTGCTCACCGCGGCGATCGGCACGCTGATCGTGTACATCAACTATCCGTTGATGACGGCACTGCGCGCCGGTGTCGTGAATTCCGTGTCCGTCTGGGTGACGACGGCGGCGCTGCTCACGCTGTTCCGTCATCCCCGGCGGATCCGCCAGACCTTCTGCGCGGTTGCCGGCAGCGGCCTGGTCATCAGCCTGCTCGCGCTCCCCCTCATCTACTGGGGCAACGTGACGGGGGAGGCCAATCCGGATGCCGTCGCGCCCAGCCTGCTGCTCACGCTGCTGATATTCTGGAGCATCTCGATCAACGCGCACGTCTACCGCCACGCCCTCGGTTCGGACCGCCTCGGCGGTCTGGCCGCAGCGCTGGTCATATTCGCCTTCAACCAGTTCCTCGGGTCGCTGCTTCTGCCGTCGCCGCAGGGTTGAGGAGGCCGGGTCGCGATCATGCGCATACACATCCTCGGAATCTGCGGAACGTTCATGGGCGGTATCGCCCTGCTCGCGCGCGAACTCGGACACCAGGTGAGCGGATCGGATGCCAACGTTTATCCGCCGATGAGCGCCCTGCTCGCCTCCAACGCCATCACCCTCATGGAGGGTTACGACCCGGCACATCTCCGCATCGCCCCGGACGTGGTCGTGGTCGGCAACGCAATGTCGCGCGGCAATCCTGCCGTCGAGCACATGCTGAATCGGGGCCTGCGGTACACCTCCGGCCCGCAATGGCTGGCAGACAATCTCCTGCAGGATCGGTGGGTCATGGCAGTGGCCGGCACGCACGGCAAGACCACCACGACCAGCATGCTCGCCTGGCTGCTGGAGCAGGCCGGTCTGAAGCCCGGCTTTCTGATCGGCGGCGTTGCCGAGAATTTCGGCACCTCGGCCCGGGTGGGTGACGCGCCGTTCTTCGTCGTCGAAGCGGACGAATACGACACCGCGTTCTTCGACAAGCGTTCGAAGTTCCTGCACTACCGGCCGCGCACCGCGATCCTCAACAATCTCGAGTTCGATCACGCCGATATCTTCCCCGACCTCGCTGCGATCCAGACGCAGTTTCACCACCTCGTCCGAATTATCCCGGGCAACGGGCTCATCATCAGTCCGGCTCGCGACACCGCGCTGAACGAGACGCTGGCGCGCGGCTGCTGGACCCCGCGCGCCACGCTGGGCGAGGGCGGGGACTGGGAGGCAAGACCGCTTGCGCCGGACTACTCGCGCTTCGAAGTCATGCTCGAAGGGCGGGCCGTGGGAGCAGTGGAGTGGGAGGCGGCAGGCCGTCACAACGCACTGAACGCGCTGGCGGCCATCGCCGCGGCGCGACACGCAGGCGCGGAACCGGCAGCGTCGATTGCGGCGCTGCGCGGCTACAAGAGCGTCAAGCGGCGGATGGAAAAACTGGCCGAGATCCACGGCGTCACGATCTACGACGATTTTGCGCATCACCCCACCGCCATCGAGCTCACGCTCGAGGCGCTGCGCGCGCGCATCGGGGCCGGGGCGCGCATCATCGCCGTACTCGAGCCGCGCTCCAACACCATGAAACTCGGCGTGCACAGTCGTGAGCTCGCGCAGGCGCTTGCCGGCGCGGACGCGGCGCTGCTGCTGCAGCCCGACGGCCTCGGCTGGGACTTGGCCGTGGCTACGCAGGCGCTGGGCTCCAGACGCCGAGTTTTCGGGACTGTCGAGGAGATCATCGCCGCACTGGCTGCAATGGCACGCCGCGGCGATCACATCCTCATCATGAGCAACGGCGGTTTCGGCGGCATCTACGAGCGGCTGCCCGCAGCCCTGCGAGGGCGCTCACGAGTCAACTAAAGCCCGGGGACATGCGGCCGATAAGTCGAGCGAAGGCCGGCGCAACACGATTGCTCAGCGAGGAAACCGCCATGTCCGCTCAACCGAAGATCTCCCGGGATCCCATGTATCAGCTTCTACGGGACGAGAATATCCAGGAATTCAATGAGCGCCGCAGCAAAGGCGCGAATCCCGACATGCGCGGGGTGGACCTGCGCGGTCTCGATCTGCGCAACATGAACGTCGATGGTCTGGATTTCACCGACGCCTATTTTCGCGGCGCCGACCTGCGCGGGCTGGACTTTCGCAATTCGCGGCTGGAGGGTGTAAGCCTCGCGGCCGCCAACATATCAGGCTGCTATTTTCCAAAGGATCTGGCGGCGGCGGAGATCCTGCTGTCGGTGACCCACGGCATCCGCATGCGCTACGGGTCGAGGTGACGCCCGGCGGCGGCGTCAGATCAACGCCATGTCGGCGGGCTCATCGATGACCGGGTTTTCGATCGCGCCGATCCCCTCGATCTCCACCCTGCAGGTCTGGCCGACCTTCAGATAGCCGCGCGGGGTCATCTTCACGCCCACACCGGCGCAGGTTCCGGTGGCGATGATGTCGCCGACCTCGAGCGTGAAGGCGGTCGACAGCACCTCGATCTGTTCCCAGATCGTGAAGAGCATGTACCTGGTATTGGAGTGCTGGCGCTGTTCGCCGCCGACGAAGGTCCTGAACTCGAGATTGTGCGGGTCGCCGACCTCCTCGGGCGTGACGATCCATGGCCCAATCGGTCCGTGGGTGTCAAACGACTTGCCGAGCGTGAAGGTCTCCGACTTCGCCTGCCAGTCGCGCACGGTGACGTCGTTGCAGACGAGATAACCGGCGACGACCTCGTGGGCGCGAGCACGCGGGACGTGCCGGCAACGACGGCCGATGACCACGCCGAGCTCCCCCTCGTAATCGAGCTTGCTGGAGACCCGCGGCATGTGTATGGGGTCATGAGGACCGGCGATGCACGTCGACTGCTTGTTGAAGAACTTGGGGAACTCCGGCTTCGCCATCTGCGTCTCGCTGATGTGCTCGGCATAGTTCAGCGCGATGGCGAGATACTTCGGAGGACGCCGTATGGGCGCCTCGAGGCGGACCTCGCTCATCGCCAGCGACGGCGCCGCGCCGTCTTCGGCCAGCCCGCGCAGGCGCCGCACGCCGTCCTCGCCGAGCTGCAGCAGGGACAGCATGTCCGCCGGCATGCCCGTGGCCGCCACATCTATCATGCGGCCGCCGACGGCGATGCCGGTGCGGACCAGGCCGCGATGCGAAAAGGTTGCGAGTTTCATGACGATGTCGCCCCGGGAGGTTCTTGTTGCCGGTGGCGGCAATTACGCCAGATGCGCCGCCGTGCTGCAATCGCCCCGGCGCGACGGTCCGGCCCGCGGCGGCACCGCTGCGCCAGGCAGCTTGACCGCCGCAATAAATAATACTGGCCCGGGAATGCTAGAATCCGGGATCGACGGACACAGACGACATGGCCAATACACAGACCAACTCCCTGGAAGCCGTGGTCGAGGCCCTGCAGTGGTTCGACCCGTTCAGGCACATGGAAATCTCCGACATGCTGGTCATGGCCACCAAGGGCAGCATCGAGCGCGCCGCTCCGCAGCAGGCCCTCTTTGCCGTCGGCGACAAGGACCCCTGGATGTACTGCCTGATGGAAGGCACCGTGGAACTCACCGGGCGCGACGGTCGCAAGTCGACGATCGTCGCGCGTACCCCGCATGCCGTCCGGCCGCTGTCGCCGCTGCGGCCTCGGCTGCATTCCGCGAAGGCGATAACCCCCATCGCATATGTGCGACTGGACATCTCCGGCCTGCTGGACGTGCAGAAACTGCTGTCGCAGGCCGAGTACGGCGTCTACGAGCTGCCATTCGACAATTCCGGTCTCTCCGAGCAATTGCAGATACACGAGCTTTCGATGATGGGCGACGGGCTGCACCTGCCCAGTCTTCCGGAGGTGGCGCTGCGCGCACAGCAACTCATCGACCGGGACGACGCCGACCTCAAGGACATCGCCAAGATCGTCACGCGCGACCCGGCACTCACCGCCAAGTTGCTCAAGGCCGCCAACAGCGCCATGTACCGCGGCACCTCCCCGGCGCAGACCTGCGAGCAGGCCATCACCCGCATCGGCACCAAGACGGCGCGGCAGCTGATCACGGCATTCGCGGTGCGTGGCCTGTTCGAATCCGACATGCCGGGCTTGAAGAAGCACCTGCGCACGAGCTGGGAGAAGGCCAACGAGGTCGCCGCCATCAGCTACGTGCTGGCACGACTGACGAAGACCTTCAAACCCGAGGAGGCACTGCTGGCCGGACTGTTGCACGATATCGGCGTACTGCCGATATTCGGCTACGTCGCCAAGCGTCCCGCCCTCCTGAACGATGAGGGTCAGCTTCTGGAACAGCTGCTGGGGGCGCTACGCGTTCGCGCCGGCATCAGCGTCGTGCGCGAATGGAAACTGCCGGAGTATTTCGAGGTGGTCGTGCGCGACGCCAACGACTGGTGGCGGGACCCCGCGCCGCAACCGGACCTCGCGGACGTGGTGGTGGTCGCCAAGGTGCACGGTTACATAGGCAAGTCCAGCAAGCCGCCGCAGGTCCCCTCGTTGCCGAGGCTGCCGGCCTTCAAGAAGCTGGCGGGCGACGCGGCCAATCCCCGGCTGAGCGCTCAGATCCTGGAGGAGGCGGCCGCCCAGATCGCGGAGATAAAGAGCATCATGGGCCCGGCCTAGGCGCGCCGCGGCAGCAGGCCAAGCACGCCCGGCACAGCCCGCAAGCGCGCCATGCGAACGCTCTCGACCTCGGCGATCCTCCTCACCGGTTGCTCCTCGGGCATCGGCTATGCTGCCGCGCAGGGGCTGCGGGAACGCGGCTACCGGGTCTTCGCCACCGCCCGCCGTCTCGAGGATGTGCAGGCGCTGGCCGGCGAGGGTTTCGAGGCCCTGCAGCTCGATCTGACCTCGAGCGCATCGATCGACACGACCGTCGGCGAGGTGCTCGCGCGCACCGACGGTGAACTCTACGCACTGTTCAACAATGCCGGCTATGGTCAGCCGGGCGCGGTCGAGGATCTCAGCCGCGACGCGCTGCGTGAACAGTTCGAGACCAATCTGTTCGGACTGCACGAACTGACCTGCCGCGTCCTGCCTGCGATGCGCCGCCGCGGCCGCGGACGCATCGTTCACAACGGTTCTCTGCTCGGCTACGTGGCGTTGCGTTACCGCGGCGCCTACAACGCCTCGAAATTCGCCCTCGAGGGCCTGACCGACACCCTGCGGCTGGAGCTCGTCGGGACGGGCATCCACGTCTCCCTCATCGAGCCGGGCCCGATTGAAAGCCGCTTCCGGCAGAACGCCCTGCAGGCCTTCCGGCGCCACGACACCGCTGCCGGGAGCGTTCATGCCGCGACGTACCGGGCGATGATCGCGCGGCTGGCCAAGGCGGGACCGGCAGCACCTTTCACCCTGCCCCCCGCCTCGATCATGAAGCCGCTGCTGCACGCCATGGAGTCGCCGCGCCCGCGCGCGCGTTATCGCCTGACCGTACCCGCCCACGCCTTCTGGGCGATGAAGCGTCTGCTCCCAACCGCCCTGCTGGACCGGGTGCTGGCAGGCGTTTCCCGTGAGGAAAATCGCCCGCCCAAGGAGATTTGAACCGAGGCGCGTTCTGTGCGATTTTAGGCGACATCTCCGCGTCGCCTGCATAATAAATGTCAACAAAAACCATAACATGGATAGCCATTGCGGCATCCGTCGTGCTGCCGGCCGCCGGTTTTGCCGCCGATGAAGCACGCCGGATCGACTGGGGCCTGTGCCCGGTGGAGACGGGGCTGGAGCCCAGACCGTCCGCGGCGGGGCTCGATCCGGGCTTCGCCGCGCTGGAGGGCGATGAGGCGACGTTGATCGAGCACGGGGTTTCCACGTTTGCCGGCAACGTCGAACTGGTGCGCGACGACAACGCATTGCGGACCGATCGGCTCACCTACGATGAGCCCAACGACATCGTCGACGCGTTGGGCAATACGCGTATGTGGAGCGGATCCATCTTCTGGCACGGGGAGCACGCCAACCTCAACATGAGCAAGGACGAAGCGAAACTCGAGCGCGGATACTATCGCCTGACCGACACGCGCGGCCGCGGCGAGGCCGCGCTGATCGAGCACGACATGCAACGCGACGTGTCGAAACTCAAGGAGGTCTCGTACACGACCTGCCCTGACGTCAACGGTCAGCCGAGCTGGAAGCTGTCCGCCGGGAAGCTGTTCCTGGATCACAGCGAGGAATGGGGCAGTGCACGCAATGTCGTGCTTCGGATCAAGGGCGTTCCGGTCTTCTATACGCCATATATCAGCTTCCCCCTTTCCGACAGGCGCAAGACCGGCCTGCTGCCGCCCACGTTCGGGAGTTCGCGCGATTCCGGCATGGACATCACGACGCCGTTCTACTGGAACATCGCCCCCAACTACGATGCCACCCTGTTCCCGCGTTATCTCGGCAATCGCGGCCTCATGCTCGGTGCGGAAGGCAGATATCTCCTGCCCGACCTCGGGGGCCTGGTTGCCGGCACCATCCTTCCGAGTGACGAGAAGCTGAATGACCAGGACAGGTGGTTGGTGCAATTCCGGCACAACCAGGGCTTTGACGCCGGTCGCGGCCGGCTCCTGGTCGACTTCAACAACGTCTCCGACAAGCAGTACCTGGAGGATTTCGGCAACAGCCTGAGCGTCACCAGCACGCGCTTCCTCAACCGCTATGCCCTGGTGACCTACGGCCGGGACTGGTGGTCGGTGCGCGCCCGCGTGAACAGCTACCAGAGCGTGGACCGTACGCTGCCCGGATCGAGTCGACCCTACGATTATCTGCCGCAGGTCTACTACTTCACGTCATTTGCGCGCCCGCTGCCGCACGTCAATTTCCAGGTTTACGGCGAGACCACCTATTTCGATCGCGCCGAAAGCGTCACAGGCGGGCGCTTCAGCGTGCGACCCTTCGTCTCCTTCCCGTTCGAGACGGCAGGAAGTTTCTTCACGCCGCGCATCGCCCTGGACCAGACCTGGTATGCGCTGGATGGCAACGAGTTCGGCGAGGATTCCCTGAGTCGCACGGTCCCGAACTTCTCGATCGACAGCGGGCTGTTTCTCGAACGCAACCTGACACTGGGCGCCGACTCCTTCCTGCACACGATCGAACCGCGCATCTATTATCTTTATCGCCCTGACGTCGGGCAGGACGATATCCCGGTCTTCGATTCGAGCGATTACGACTTTTCCTTCGGGCAACTGTTCCGCGACAACCGCTACAGCAGCATCGACCGTCTCGGCGATCAGAACTCCGTGACCCTGGCGCTGACCTCCCGGCTGCTGGACTCCGACAACGGGCGCGAACGCCTCCGCGCCAGTGTCGGCCAGATCTACTACTTCGAGGATCGGGACGTCGTGCTCCCGGACGAGACTGCGTTCACCGACCCGGTATCCGAGCTGGTCGCGGAGGCCTGGGCCCAGGTGACGCCCGCCTGGTCCGTGGGCGGAGCCCTGCAATGGGATCCGAACGAGGATCTCACGCAGCGCAGCGCCATACGCCTGCGCTACCGGCCCGGCGAGAACAGGCTGTTCAACTTCGACTATCGTTTCCGGCGTCCGGCCAACGTCGAGCAGACCGACCTGTCGTTCCGCTGGCCGCTGAACCCGAACTGGGCGTTGCTGGGACGCTGGAACTACTCCGTGCCCGAGGGTCAAACGCTGGAGGTGTTCGGCGGGCTGGAGTACGAGGCGTGCTGCTGGGGCATGCGGCTGGTCGGCAGGCGATACATCAGCACCTCCGAGGGCGAGTACGACAATGCGGTCTTCCTGCAGGTGGAGCTGAAGGGCCTGGGCGGACTCGGACGCGGCACCTCGTCGTATCTCAAGAAGAACATCCCCGGTTACACGAACGAGTTTTGACGCGGACGCGCCGGGCGCGGGTGCGGGCCGCCGACCACGTCACCGCGCCGACATCCGCGACACGGCAATCAACCCTGAGGAATCCTGACCAATGCTGTATCGAAACGATCCACTCGTCACGTCCCTCGCCATGAAGGCCTTGATTGCGACGCTGGCCATGACCCTTGGCCTCGCCGGCGGCACGCGCGTGGCCGCCGAGCCGATCGATCGCATCGTCGCCATCGTCGACGACGATGTCGTGATGCAGAGCGAATTCGATCGCTTCAAGGAGCGGATCCTGCAGCAGATGGGCCAGCGCGGCGGGCAGATGCCGCCGGAGGACATCGTCAACCGGCAGGTCCTGGAACGGCTGGTCATGGCGAAGATACAGCTGCAGTACGCCAAGCGCGCCGGGGTGAACGTCGACGACGATACGCTGAACAAGGCGGTGACGAGCGTGGCGGCCCAGAACAAGCTGTCGCTGGAGCAGTTCCGCGAGGTGCTCGCCAAGGAAGGATACGACTACGGGCAGTACCGCGAGGATATACGCAACGAGATCACGCTCGCCCGCCTGAAGCAGCGCGAGGTGGACAATCGCGTCACCGTCAGCGATCGCGAGATCGATTCCTATCTGCAGAACCCCCGCAATCAGGGCACGGCCGGCGATACCGAGTACCGCATCTCACACATATTGATCGCCACGCCCGAGGGCGCCACACCCGATCAGATTGCCGCAGCGCAGCGCGAGGCCGAAGAGGTGCACGAGCAGATCCGCAACGGTGCTGACTTCGCCAAGCTCGCGGCCGAGCATTCCGACAGTCAGCAGGCGCTGGAAGGCGGTGACGTGGGCTGGCGCAAGGCTGGCGAGGTGCCCTCGGTCATGGCCGATGCCTTGCGAAACATGAAGGTGGGCGAAGTCAGCGCGGTCATGCGCGGTCCGAGCGGCTTTCACATCATCAAGCTCGCCGACATGCGCACCATGGAAAGCCACATGGTCACGCAGACGCACGCGCGCCATATCCTCATCAAGACCGGCGAGGCGGTCTCACAGGAAGATGCCAGGCGCAAGCTCGAACAGTTGAAGGCGCGCCTGGACGGCGGCGATGACTTCGCGACGCTGGCCCGATCAAACTCCGAGGATCGCGGCAGCGCCGCCAACGGGGGCGACCTGGGCTGGATCAACCCTGGCGAGATGGATCCGGACTTCGAGAACGCCATGAACGCCCTGGAACCCGACCAGATCAGCGAACCATTCCAGACCCAGTTCGGCTGGCACATCGTTCAGGTCCTGGAACGGCGCGAACACGACGACAGTACCGAGGCGCAGCGAGCCAAGGCGCGCGAGGCGATCAGGCAGCGCAAGATCGAAGAGGAGATGCAGGCCTGGATGCGCCGCTTGCGTGACGAGGCCTACGTCGAATACCGGATGCCTGGCGTCGCCGTCACGCAAGCGGCGGAACCCGGGGATGCGGCGACCGTGCCGGCATCGCCCGAGGCTGCGGAGCGGCCCGCGGCAGACACGGCGCCGGCATCGTCGGACGCACGGGAGGTCCCCGCCACGGAGCCAGCCGGTAGCGAGGAGGAGTCGCCCTACGTGGTGGGCGAGCCTGGCGCGCCGCAGCCAACCCCGCCCTGAGCTCCCATGAGTGGCGCGGTTCCACTGCGAATAGCCCTCACCGCAGGGGAGCCGGCGGGCATAGGCCCGGATCTGCTCGTGGCGCTCGCGCAGGCCAGCCGCGATGTCGAGCTGGTTGCCATCGCGGATCCGCGCGTTCTCGCGGAACGTGCGCGTGCCCTGGGACTGCCGCTGCGCACACGCCCGTTCGTGCAGGCCGCGGCGGCCGCGACGCGCGCGCGCGAGCTCACGGTGCTGGAGGTCAATGCGCCCGCGCCCGTGGTTCCGGGTACGCTGACAGTCGCCAACGCGCGGCACGTGCTCCGCATGCTCGATACAGCGTGCGCAGGCTGCCTCGAGGGCAGATTCGCCGCGATGGTGACCGCGCCGCTGCACAAGGGGATCATCAACGAGGCCGGCGTCCCCTTCACCGGCCACACCGAATACCTCGCACAGCGTTGCGGCGCGAAGTTGCCGGTGATGATGCTCGTGGCCCCGGGTCTGCGGGTGGCGCTCGCCACGACCCATCTGCCGCTTGCCAAGGTCGCCACCGCGATTACCCGTCCACTGCTTACGGAGGTCATCACCATCCTCGAGCGTGAGCTTCGCGGCCGCTTTCAGTGCGACAGGCCGCGTCTGACCGTATGTGGCCTCAATCCGCATGCGGGCGAAGGCGGCCATCTGGGGCGCGAGGAGATCGATGTCATCGCACCGGTCGTGGAGGCATTGCGCGCGCGAGGCCTGCGCCTGCGCGGACCGGTGCCAGCGGACACCGCCTTCAATCCGGAGACCCGCGCCGCAACGGACGCCTATCTCGCCATGTACCACGACCAGGGGCTGCCGGTCTTGAAGGCGCTCGGCTTCGGCGAGGCGGTGAATGTCACCCTCGGGCTGCCCATCATCCGGACGTCCGTAGATCACGGCACGGCGCTGGAGCTGGCCGGGACCGGGCGGGCCGAGGCCGGGAGCCTGGCTGCCGCCGTGGTCATGGCGGCGGGGTTGGCGGCCGGTTCGTCATTGCATCCTGCCCGCCAGCACTGACACGATGGCCGCCAGCCTGCCGCCACCACGCAAGCGCTACGGCCAGCACTTTCTGCACGACCCGGCGATCATCGCCCGCATCGTGGAGGCGATCGGCCCGCGGCCGGGTCGCCGGATCGTGGAGATAGGCCCGGGTCGCGGCGCGCTCACGGCGCCGCTGCTCGAGGCGGCCTGTGCGCTGGACGTCGTGGAGATCGACAGGGAGCTGGCAGCCATGCTGCCCGCCCGCCTCGGCACGACACCGCAGGGGTTGCGGGTCCACTGCCAGGACGTGCTGGATTTTCGGCTCGGGGAGCTGGGCACCGCGCCCTCGGGCTACGATGTGGTGGGCAATTTGCCCTACAACATCTCCACCCCGCTCATCTTTCACCTCCTCCGGCAGGCCGATCTGATACGAACGATGGTGTTCATGCTCCAGAAGGAGGTCGCCGACCGGATAGCCGCTCCGCCTGACAATAAACAATATGGACGCCTGTCGGTGATGGTTCAGTATCACTGCCTCGTCGATCGGCTGTTCACCATCGGTCCCGGCGCGTTCACGCCGCCGCCCAAGGTGGAGTCCACGGTGATCCGCCTGACGCCCCGGCGGCGTGCGGCTGGCGAGCGTGCGCTCAACGAGGCGGATTTCTCGGCGGTCGTCGCTCGCGCGTTTTCCACCCGCCGCAAGACATTACGCAACGCCCTGAGGGATTTTTGCAACACGGAAGATATCCTTGGAGTCGGTATTGACCCGGGTGCCCGGGCGGAGACCCTGTCTGTGGCGGATTTCGTGCGCCTCTCGAACGCGATTGCCACCGTGCGCTGCCGAGTTATGTGACAAACTTTGCATCTCCCTCAGTATCCTTTGCTAACCGATTGAACATATTGCTCCGCAAGACTTACTCACACTGGATGTGGATAACTCTGTGGGTTTCCGTTCAAAAATGGTCCGCAGCCGCCGAAATCGTGTCGCCTTTGTTATCTTGGCTAAATTTTGACCATTGCGCTACGGCTTTATTTTCATATGGTTACACGAACTTCTCTGGTTTCCAGCGGCACCGATAGCGGCAGACACCGTCTGCTGCGGAGCATCGCGCGGCATTGTGCATAACACCCGCCGTGGCCCTGCCTTTCGCTTGACATCCTGCCGAATATTCCATAGGCGGGGACACACGCAGCTACGCCGCGCGCGAGCGCAACAGGTCGATGATCGGCCGGGTTTGCGGCCGTACCCCGCGCCAGATCCGGAACGATTCGGCCGCCTGTTCGACCAGCATTCCCAGACCGTCCACGCACGGCGCGATCCCGCGGCCCGCCGCCCAGCGCAGAAAGGCCGTAGGCTCGCGGGCGTACATGAGGTCGTAACACCACCCCGCTGCCCGCACCACGCCCTCGGGCAGCGGCGGAACCTCCCCATGCAGACTGGCTGAGGTGGCGTTGATGATGGCATCGAAGCACTGGCCTTCGAGCGCCTCGAAGCCGCAGCCCGTCACAGGAAACGATGGCCCGAACTCCGCGGCCAGCTCCAGGGCGCGCCCGGGCGTGCGGTTGGCTATCACGAGTCGCCGTGGCGAGGCCTCGATGAGCGCCGGTATGACCCCCCGCGCCGCCCCGCCGGCACCCAGCACGAGCAGATCGGCCCCATGCAACTCCAGGCCGCGATTGACGGTGATGTCGCGCACCAGCCCGACACCGTCGGTGTTGTCACCGAAGATCGCGCCGCCCTCGCCGAACCAGAGCGTGTTGACGGCGCCGGAGATCTGCGCGCGAGGCTGCCGCTCGGTGCACAGGCCCCAGGCCTCCTGTTTGAAAGGCAGGGTTACGTTCGCGCCGCGGCCCCCAAGCTCCCGGAATCTGCAGACAGCCTGTGCAAACCGGTGCTCAGGGACGAGCACGGCGGAATAATGCATGTTCTGACGGGTCTGGCGCGCGAACTCGGCGTGGATGCGCGGGGACTGGCTGTGCGCGACCGGATTGCCGAACACGCAATAGTTGTCGGATCCGGCGGCGAGGGCGAACTCGACGCTCACGGCCTCCTCGCGTGCGGCCATCGCTGCCGCACCGGGATCACGCCGCGCCGGCGCCGCGCAGGCCGTCTTTCAGCACGGAGACCTTGAAACCCCGCTCGCCGAGCAGGAAGGCTGCCGCCGAACTGCGCCGTCCGGTATCACAGCACACGATGTACGCACCCTTCGGATCGAGGGATTCGGCCTTCAGCCGCAGCATGAACAGCGGGATGTTGATGCTGCCCGTGATCCCGTCATTGGCGTACTCGCTCTCCAGCCTCACGTCCAGCCATTTCGCGCCCCTGGCGATCTGATCCTCGGCTTCCTTGCGCGATAGCCACGACAGCATCGGTTCCTTGAGCAACGAATTGAAGTCCGACTTGGACAGGCGCATCAGATTCCCGTCGCTCACCATCGTGACCGTGGCGTTGCGCTTGGATTCCGACAGCAGCGCCTCCTCGCCGAAGGCGTCGCCTTCGTCGAGTTGCGCGAGCACGAGCTCCGATCCGGCCTTGGAAGGGCGGGTAACCTTCGCCTTGCCGCTCTTGATGATGTAGTAGTAATCGCCCTCGTCACCCTGCTTGATGACCACGTCGCCCGCGGCGACCGGGACCTCCTGCATCTGCATGAACATGGCCTGGATGTTGGCCGGCGGGATCTGCAGGAAGGCCCGCGACTGCAGGATGCGCGTCATCCAGTCCACGTGGGTGTCCGCCTCGTCCTGCTTCTTGGGCTGGATCTCCGTCACCTCGATCCCCGAGAGCTGGTCCCAGGTCAGGAACACGTCGAGGAGATCGCTGTCGATGCGCACGATCCTGCAGGCGGTGCGGGCGGTCGCCGCGTGCTGTCTAGGCTGATGGTTGGCCAGCGGATGCCGGGCGCTGGGCGTGCCACCCACGACACTCATCGGCTTGCCCTGGTCCGAGGTGATCTGAACCTCGCCCTCGATGACGTAGGCATTCTTGCGATCGGTCTCGCCCTGGCGAAAGATCGTCTTGCCGGCGGGGACCTCCTCGACGTAGGTCTTGCCCGCCAGCTCGTGAAAGCTCTCCTGGTTAAGCGCACTGACGGGTATGAGCATCCGCAGGACCGCCTTGTCGACGAGCTGCCTCTGATCGGCCATTTACTTGTTGTCTCTGCAGTCGATGTGCGTGTGAACAGTGGGCGCGGGCAGACCGAGGGCGCGGGCACGAATACTTGCGGGCATTTTATCTTGTCGGACCTCGGCTTGGATAGCAGCGCACGCCGACCGCATCACGACACGTGGCATCCCGCGGTCCCCGAGACACCCCGGGAATCTCGCGCATCTACTGCTGAAAGAGGCTGCGGGCACTCCCTGACGCGCGGGGTATCGGCAATCTGGCCGCGGAACGGTGACCCGCGGCAATGCACCATACCACAGTCGCGGACCACGTCCGGCGGAGCGAGGCGGACGAGGCCCATGGCAAGACTCGACCGTAACACCGTGGCCGCGAAATCGAGGCGGGTATTGCCGGTGCCCGTGCAACTGTGCCGGTGCGGCGCGCGCGATCCATCACGCGGCCGCGCCGGCGCGGACCGACCGCGCCGACTGCCATCCGCCGGCACGGCGCCGCTGGTCAGATTATGTAGCCGCGCTCCCCATGGTCGGCGAGATCCAGCCCCTCGGTCTCGCCCTCGGCCGTGACGCGCAAGGGTGTGAGCATGCCGACAAGCCTGAGCAGCAGCCAGGTCACCACGGCGCACCATGCTACCGTCGCCGCGACGCCGGTGAGCTGCGTCACCACCTGCCGGCCCACCGTAATCCCCTGCGCGAGACCCACGCCGCCGAGACGTGCCTCGACGAATATGCCGACGGCGATGGTGCCGATGATTCCACCGACACCATGCACGGGGAACACGTCGAGGGAGTCGTCTATCCTGGCGACCCGCTTGATGAACTGGGTGGCGAAGTAACAGACGACCCCGGCGAGGAGTCCGATGAATATGGCGCCCTGCGGTCCGACGAAACCCGAGGCGGGCGTGATGGTGCCCAGGCCCGCGACCATGCCGGTGACGATGCCCAGCACGGAGGGTTTGCCGTAGCGATAGGCCTCCACCGCCATCCATGCAAGGGCGCCTGAAGCGGCCGAGACGTGGGTGACGAGCACCGCCATTCCGGCACTGCCGTTGGCCGCGAGCGCACTGCCGCCATTGAAGCCGAACCAGCCCACCCAGAGCATGCCCGCGCCCATCACGGTCAGCGTCATGTTGTGAGGGGGCATGGCGGTCGTCGGGAAGCCGCGGCGACGGCCGAGCACCAGCGCCGCAACGATGGCCGCGACGCCGGCGTTGATATGAACTACCGTACCGCCGGCAAAATCGAGGATACCCTTCTGCTGCAGCCAACCCCCACCCCAGACCCAGTGGCACACCGGCACGTACACCGCGATCAGCCACAGGGCGCTAAACAGCAGCATGGCGGGGAACCGCATGCGCTCGGCGTACCCGCCGACCACCAGCGCCGGCGTGATGATCGCGAAGGTCATCTGGAACATCAGGAACACGGACTCGGGGACCGTGGGCGCAGCGGCGGCTGTCGATGCGGGGGTGACACCCGAGAGGAATATCTTGCCGCTTCCGAGGAAGGCGTTGTGACCGGCCCCGTCGCCGAACGCCCACCCATACGCGAAGGCGACCCAGATGAGGCTCGCCACGCAGGTGATTGCGTAACATTGCATCAGCACCGACAGAACGTTCTTGCTGCGTACCAGGCCGCCGTAGAACAGCGCCAGGCCGGGCAGCGTCATGAACAGCACCAGGCCGGTGGCGACCAGCAGCCAGGCCGTATTGCCGGTATCGACCGAGGCGGCCTGCGCCATGGCGGCAATCGGAAAAACGGATGCGGGCAGCACCGCGATCACGGCCGCGCCGCGGACGAGCCTGTCCATATGCCCCCAAGAGACTCTGCTGCGTGCTGCTCTTTTCGGCCGAAGCCGGGCCTACAACGCCTCGTTGCCGGTCTCGCCGGTGCGGATGCGGATGACCTGCTCGAGGTCCACGACGAAGATCTTCCCGTCGCCTATCGATCCGGTGTTGGCCGCGCTGCGGATGACATCCAGGACGTCCTCCAGGCGATCGTCGGCCACGGCGATCTCCAGCTTGACCTTGGGAAGGAAGTCCACGACATACTCGGCGCCACGGTAGAGTTCCGTGTGCCCGCGCTGACGGCCGAAGCCCTTCACCTCCGTCGCGGTCATGCCCTGCACGCCCAGCTCCGACAGGGCCTCGCGCACGTCATCCAGCTTGAAGGGTTTGATTATCGCCGTGACCAGTTTCATCTCCACTCCTCCGACACGCGCGTACACGCGCGTTTCTTATTTTCCCGGACGACAGCAGGGCCGGCACCGGCCCCGGGGCGCTATTGTGCACGAACCGGGCGGTTCAGGTCACGCGTTCAGGACCGGGGCGCGTTACGGGCGCGGAATCGGGCCTCCTCCCAGCGCACTCGGGCCCACTTGTAGGCATCCAGGATGGAGACGGCATACACGAACAGGCCGCCGGCGTGGCGGCCGATGACGGAGACTTCCTGAGGATCGGTCAGGTGGTAGGTCACCCACCCGCCGAGGACCATGAAGAACGCGAACATCAATCCCCGTTGCGGCTGTCCGTTCAGAACCTGGCCGACGCCGGGCAGAAACAGCGCAGCCAGGGTGATCAGCAGGGGGTGTCGAGGAGATCCAGTGACCGCCATTGCTTCGCATGAGGCTCGCGTGGGACAGGTGTCGCCAGCGCATCCGCGCGCCACGGGGCGCCCAGATCGTCGCTGATCGCCAGGGCGGCATCAAGTATTCCGCGTACCTCGCGCGGCTCCGCGCGGCTGAGTTGGAAATTGAGGCTGCGGAACACGGCGTACTGAGCCCGCTGTGCCTGCGCGAGCTGATACACGATTCGTACGCCGCGCGGCGTGATCAGCAGTTCCTTGATGCGGGAATCATCGAAGAGGCGCAGGTGCCTACCTACGACCGACAGCGGCGGCATCTCGTCGGGGCTGTCGGTTCGGACCAGGGCATGCACGGGCCACCCTGCCGGCGGATCGATGGTCACCGGCAGAGACCAGATCGGCGAATAGAATTCGACATTCTCGGGCCGCGCCAGCAGATCGAGCATGCCCCGGTGAGGGATGTCGACGCGGATGCTGGCGCGCAGCCAAAGCTGCGGCAGCTTGCGGAAGGCGACGTGGTCGGCGATCGCCTCCAGGGTGACGCGGCAGCCGCGGTAGCAGCCCTCGAGCCGCGGGAAGTCGATCTCGTCCTGACTCACCCTCGCGCCATCCAATAGCGACAGACAGTCGTCCCACAGCCTGCCACGCGCACCGCCGACCCGCCGTCGATGCCTGCGCTGCGCAGTCCAGTACAGGACGCCGATGAGCAGCGCGGCTACCGACAGCAGCAGCGATTGCGGCCCCATGGCCATGGCACCTCTCGCACGTGAAACTCCGTTCGATCCGATGCGTGCCGCCGTCAGCGTACGACCGTCACCGGACAGGCGGCTGCCCGCACGACGTGCTCGGCGATGGAGCCGAGCAGCACCCGCGTGAGGCCCGTACGTCCGCGCGAGCCGACCACGATGTGGTCGCACCCTTGATCCGCGGCATACCTGACGATGTTGCCGGCGATGTCGCGACCGTGAAGAACGACGTACGTGACGTCGCTCAAGCCCGCCTGCTTCGCCTTCGCCGAGGCGGCCTCCAGCGGCTGACGTACCTGCCGGTCCACGGTCGATGCCATCTCCGAGTCCCAGACCAGAGGCTCGGCGGCCATCTCGGCCTCGGATACCGCGTTTACGGTGGCGAAAACCACGCCACAACCATAGGTCTTCGCCGCATCGATCGCGTAATCGACGGCCCTGTCGGCCGAATGCGATCCGTCCGTGGCGCAGAGCACCCGCTTCGATCTGGTGATCATAATCTGTTCCCCCGAACTCGTCTCGTCAAAGACCCTTGGGCCGTGGCCAGGGCATCGTGAACTGATCTCCGCGACGCACGTACTTGTACCGATGCCAGGCGAACCAGAACGAGGCGAAGATGAAGAACACCAGGATCGATATCAGGTAGTCCGCGTAGCCCAGGAAGGTCGCGAAATACACGGCGATGCAGAGTATGAACAGCACGATCGCCGGCAGCGGATGGAATGGATGTATGTATCCGCGCTTGATGGTGCCGAGCGGCCACAGCTTGCGGAACCGCCACACGTTGAACGACATGAACGTGTAGCCGAGCAGACCCGACAGGATGGAGAACGTGATCACGCCATCGAGCGGCAGCTTGTAGGCGGCCACCACGGCGATCGGGATCAGGAAGACGATAGCCCGGAACGGCGTGCGGTAGCGCGGATGCACGGCGCCGAACCACTGCGGCATGTAGCGATCGCGCCCCATCGAGAACCAGGCCCGCGAGGCGTCGTTGATGCAGCCGTTGGCCGAGGCCAGCGTCGAGAACAGCGTCCCGACGAACAGAAACGCCTGCAACGGCTTGTTGCCGAAGATCGTCGCCGCGTCGTAAAGCGGCGTATACGCCTGGCCGAGGTACTCCCACGGCATCAGACCGGCCGCGACGTACCAGGTCAGCGACGCGGCGATGATGAGGGTCACCATGCCGGTGATCGTCCCGAGCGGGATGGAGCGACCGGCGGAACGACACTCCTCGGCCGCCTGGCAGGTGCCTTCGATGCCGAGGTAGTACCACATGCCGAACTGCAGCGCGGCAACAACGCCGATCCAGCCGTAGGGCAGACCGGTCAGGAACTCCTTGTGCGTCACGGCCACGCCCGGCAGCCACGGGCCGGTGATGATGAACAGCGTGATGACCGCCACGAACGCGATCGCCGTGATGATGAAATTGAACGTGAGCGTCATGAACACGCCCCGGTAGTTCAACCAGGCCAGGAATGCAATGACCAGCAGGGTAAATGGCCGCGAATCGAGGTTCTCGTGGCCGAGCTGACCCGCGACGGTCTTCATCAGGTCGCCGGCCACGAATGCGTTGCCGGCCTCCAGCATCGTGTAGGCCATCACCAGATAGAGTGCCACGTTGAAGGCCATCAATGGCCCGATGATGTGTTTGGCCTGGGCGTACTGGCCGCCGGCGGCCGCGACGGTCGAGGTCACCTCCGAGTCGATCATCGCCACGCAGGTGTAGAGCAGGCCGATGACCCAGCAGGCGATGAGCGAGGCGAGCGCGCCGCCCTTGCCGACCGAGAAGTTCCAGCCCATGTATTCGCCGACGAGCACGATACCCACGCCCAGCCCCCAGATATGCGCGGGGCCGAGCACCTTGAGCAGGTTGATGCGCTCGCCGCCGGCGCCAGCAGTAGTGGTAGTCATTTCGCCTCTCCCGTCGCGTTGCCCCGTTCAAGCAGTTCGTCGGCGCCCTCGCGCGAGCTGAGCAGCAGCGCCTCGTCGTATTCCGCGCCGACCCGCACCATGTCGGCAATCATCCACAGAACGAGCACCCCGGCGATCCCCCAGCATGCGT
Source organism: Gammaproteobacteria bacterium (assembly GCA_022071965.1). GTDB lineage: Bacteria > Pseudomonadota > Gammaproteobacteria > JAJPIJ01 > JAJPIJ01 > JAJVHZ01. The sequence continues at coordinate 190,365 of JAJVIQ010000021.1, read as the reverse complement.
ATTCCGCGATATTCCAGATGTCCATTGCAGTTCTCCCAGATGGTTTTTGTCGAGTGTCCGGGCGCCTCAGCCCTGGTCCTTGTCGCCAAACCGCTCGGCGATCACCTCGCGGTACTCCCTGGCGGAGCTCGAAAGCATGAACCAGAAATAGAACACGATCAGCGCGGCAACGAACAGCAGCTTCACGATGTCGATCGTGTAATCGAACCTGTGATCGATGATCTCCTTGGCGGCAGCGGGGTCCTTGCCGAGTTTCTCCCATGCCGACTGCATGGTCGGATTCTGTCCCAGCTCTTCCCATGTGACTGCGGGCGCGGCCCCATCGGTTGCCGCCGCCTCGGCGGCGGGCTCGTGAGCCGCGCGCCACTCCGCGATCCAGGCCGGCGCCATCAGCGCGAAAAATACGAGGACGAGCATCAGCAGCGAATCGATGATCATTCCCGGCACGCCCTGCCTGGGTGGTTGATATGGTTGTCTTGCCATGGATGGTTACCTCCGCCAATCACGTCATTCTTGCCGTCTTCAGCCTTGCAGCGCGTCCCGCCCAGCCGCCGCGGGAGCGCGGCTTCACTTGTTACCGCGCTGCTCGTCGAGATGCCGTATGTCGATCCCGTATATCCAGTCCTTGTCGTGCCCGTAGTGCGTGATCATTGCGATCAGAGATGCGGTGTTGTATCCGACGATCAGAAAGGCGGCGATCACCAGGGCGAGGGCAATGCCGCTGTCCTCCACGAGATGTCGCACGGAGAAGTACACCAGTCCGACTGCGAGCCAGAGCCCGATGATGAAACCGATCGCCACCAAGCGATCGCCCGCGTACATCTTGTTGATGCGTTGCTGCATTGATTCCGGCATGACGCCTCCTCCATAACGGGCATGCTTGCGTGCCCGATTGATCTTGTGTGTTCGGCGGAGAGACCTCCGCCCGCGCTGGTTCCACAGATGTCGATGCAGACCGCGCTCGTCCCTGCGCGGCGTCCAAAGCATCATATAGTGCAGCCGCGATTGTCAAGCCGCAATTAACTTTTTTTCCCCCCAGGAAACTTGTGCAGCGCGGCAAAACCCTAGGACAACGCCGCATGAGGGTTTCTCGCCAATCACTATTTGTTCCTATTGATAAACGTCGGTACCTGGCGCAGAATGCCTTCGGCAAGCGCCTTCCGGCGATTCCGGAACGGCTGCGGGCGCAGTACCGCGACGGCACGGGCACGCATTCCTAATGCGCGACGCGAGCAGCGGTTGGGAGGCCGTCCGCCAGTGCGGATGCCGTGCGCGACGCGAATCCAACACCAGAATTCCAAACGAGGGAGAGGGCTGATGACACCTAGCGAGGCGAAGAAGTTTCTCAAGGACAACAAGGTCAAGTTCATCCTTGCGCAGTTCGTCGACATCCACGGATCCGCCAAGACCAAGGCCGTGCCGTCCTCGCATCTCGACGACATCCTGACCGACGGCGCGGGATTCGCCGGCTTCGCGATCTGGGGCATGGGCATGGGCCCGCATGGCCCGGACTACCTGGGCAAGGGCGATCTCTCCACGCTCTCGCTCATCCCGTGGATGCCGGGGTACGCGCGCCTGGTTTGCGTCGGCCACGTGCGGGGCAAGCCGTACCCCTTCGACTCCCGGTACATCCTCATGAAGCAGAGGGAGCGGCTGAAGTCACGCGGCTGGACGATGTACACGGGCATTGAGCCGGAGTTCCTGCTGCTGCGCCGTAATGAGGACGGCAGCGTCGCCCCCTTCGACGGCACCGACACGCTGGAGAAGCCCTGCTACGACTACAAGGGCCTGTCGCGCAGTGCGGTCTTCCTCGAGCGGGTTTGCGACGCGCTGACGGCGGTGGGAATGGATCCATTTCAGATCGACCATGAAGATGCCAACGCCCAGTTCGAGATCAACTACACCTACAGCGAATGCCTCACGAGCGCGGATCAGTACATCTACTTCAAGATGGCGGCCAGCGAGATCGCCCACCAGCTCGGTATGATCTGCACCTTCATGCCCAAGCCGTTCGCCAATCGCACCGGCACCGGCACGCACTTCCACATGTCCATCGGCGACGGGAAGACCAAGAACATCTTCCACGATCCCAAGGACAAGCGCGGTCTCGGCCTGTCGCAGACGGCATACCATTTCCTCGGCGGCCTGCTCGAACACGCGCGCGCACTCACCGCGGTGCTGGCGCCCTCCATCAACTCGTACAAGCGCCTGGTGGTCGGACGGGCGCTTTCCGGCTCGACGTGGGCCCCTGCCTACATTTCCTACGGCGACAACAACCGGACCTGCATGGCGCGCATCCCCTACGGCCGCATCGAGCTGCGACTTGCCGACGGTTCGGCGAACCCCTATCTTGCTACGGCAGTGATGATCGCCGCCGGCCTGGACGGCATAGAGCGCAAGCTCGATCCGGGCGAGCCCGTCAACGAGAACGTCTATGAGTTCACGGCGCAGGAGCTGAAGAAGCGCAAGATCAAGGTGCTGCCGCAGAACCTCAACGAGGCGCTCGACGCGCTCGAGGGCGACAGCGTGCTCTGCAATGGGCTGGGCAACGACGTCGCGCAGGAGTTCCTCCGGCTCAAGCGCATGGAGTGGGTGGAGTACCAGCGCCACGTCTCACAGTGGGAAATCGATCGCTACCTGGAGTTCTACTAATGTGCGGAATAATCGGATTACTGGTCAAGAGGCCCGACCTGCGCAGTCAGTTGGGTGATTGGATGGTGCCCATCCTCATCGGCATGACGGAGCGCGGCCCGGATTCCGCCGGGCTCGCGGCCTTCACCGATCGCGCCAAGGGCGAAAGCCTGAAGTACAGCCTGTATGCGGACGACGCCGATTTCGACTGGAAGAGGCTCGAAACCAGCTTCAAGAAGCATTTGGGCTCCAAGATCAAGCTCGACGTACAGGACAATCACGCTTTGCTGTCGACCCATCTGGAGCCCGAAGAGGTGCGCACCTGGCTGCACGAGCACTTTCCCGGCGTGCGCGTGCTCTCCGTCGGCAAGATCATGGAGGTCTACAAGGACATCGGCACGCCCGCGGAAATCGCCGACAAGTATGCGTTCCAGGAACTCGAAGGCTCGCACGTGGTGGCGCACACTCGCATGGCGACCGAATCGGCGGTGACGCCGGATCGCGCCCATCCCTTCACCGCAGGGCGGGACTTCTGCCTCGTGCACAACGGCACGGTTTCCAATCCATACAGCATCCGCCGTATGCTGGAGCCGCGGGGAATCCACTTCGACACCGACAACGACACCGAGGCGGTATGCCGCTTCCTCGAGTGGCGCATGCGCGAGGGCGACAGTCTGGAAAAGGCGCTGCAGCACGGTTTCTCGGAACTCGACGGCTTCTACACCCTGCTGATGGGCACCAAGGACAAGCTCGCGCTCGTACGCGACGCCTTTGCCTGCAAGCCGGCTGTCGTCGCCGAAACCGATGACTACGTCGCCATCGCCTCGGAGTTCCACGCCCTGGCGCACCTGCCCAACGTCAACAAGGCCCGAATCTTCGAGCCCCAGCCGGAGCAGATTTACGTATGGAACGCATAGACCTCGCGAAGACCTCGTTGCGGGAGCTGAACCAGTTCCTGCATCACGAGATCAGGAACAAGAAGATCAAGCACGTCGAGGTCGTCAACCCCGACGGAGCGCACAGCATCGCGGCGGGGGTCGACGCGCCGGTGAAGATCGAGGTTCGTGGCCACACCGGTTACTACTGCGCCGGCATGAACAAGCAGGCGGAGATCATCGTGCACGGCAATGCCGGCCCCGGGGTGGCGGAGAACATGATGTCCGGCCTCGTCCACGTGAAGGGATTCGCATCGGTATCGGCCGGCGCCTCGGGGCATGGGGGCACGCTCGTCATCGACGGCGACGCGTCGCTGCGATGCGGCATCTCCATGAAGGGCATAGACATCGTCGTCGGCGGCGACGTCGGCAACTTCTCCGCCTTCATGGCGCAGGCCGGCACGCTGGTCGTCTGCGGCGATGCCGGCGACCATCTGGGAGACTCTCTCTACGAGGCCGTCATCTATGTGCGCGGCAAGGTCAAGTCCTTCGGCGCCGACGCGCGCGAGGAACCGATGACCAAGGCGGACGAGAAGAAGCTCGGCGAGCTCCTGGAACGGGCGGGCCTGAAGTACAAGCCGAAGGAGTTCAAACGCATCGCCTCGGCCAAGTCGCTCTACAACTGGAACGCCGACGCGAACCAGGAATACTGATCCCGCAGAGGACACACAACGTGACCCATCGACGCATACAGAAGGAAGAGAGCCACACCTTCGATCGGACGGTAATCGATTACATTCAGCGCGCTGCTGCGACCGGTCTTTACGAGATCCGCGGACTGGGCTCCAAGCGCAAGGTGCCGCACTTCGACGACCTGGTGTTTCTCGCCGGATCGATCACGCGCTATCCGCTGGAGGGTTACCGCGAGAAGTGCACGACCAAGACCTTGCTCGGCACCCGCTACGCGAAGAAGCCGATCGAGCTCGACATCCCGATCACCATCGCCGGCATGAGCTTCGGTTCGCTGTCGGCCAACGTGAAAGAGGCGCTCGGCCGCGCCGCGACCGAATGCGGGACGTCCACCACGACGGGCGACGGCGGCATGACGCCCGAGGAGCGGCGGTCGTCGAAGACGCTCGTGTACCAGTGCCTGCCCTCACGCTACGGCTTCAATCCCGACGACCTGCGCAAGGCCAATGCGATCGAGGTCGTCGTCGGCCAGGGCGCCAAGCCCGGCGGCGGCGGCATGCTGCTGGGCCAGAAGGTCAACAAGCGCGTCGCCGGCATGCGCACGCTTCCCGAAGGCGTGGATCAGCGATCCGCCTGCCGTCATCCGGACTGGACCGGACCGGACGATCTGACAATCAAGATCAAGGAGCTGCGCGAGATCACCGACTGGGAGGTCCCCATTTACGCCAAGGTCGGCGCCACGCGCACCTTCCACGACGTGAAGCTCTGCGTGCACGCGGGCGCGGACGTCGTCGTCGTCGACGGCATGCAGGGCGGCACCGCCGCCACGCAGACCGTGTTCATCGAGCACATCGGCATCCCCACGCTGGCCGCGGTCCGCCTGGCGGTCGATGCGCTGGAAGACATGAACATGAAGGGCAAGGTTCAGCTCATCGTCTCCGGCGGCATACGCACCGGCGCCGATGCCGCCAAGGCGCTGGCCATGGGGGCCGATGCGGTCTCCGTCGGTCAGGGCATCCTGTTCGCGCTCGGCTGCAACAACGAAACGTACCTGCAGCAGGGCGAGCATCATTCGGCGATTGCCGACTACGACAGCCTGGGCACCGCCCCGGGATACTGCCATCATTGCCACACCGGTCTCTGCCCCGTCGGGATCACCACCCAGGACGAGATGCTCGAGCAGCGTCTCACGCCCGAGGTCGGCGCCAAGCACGTGAAGAACTACCTGAAGACGATGAACATGGAGCTCACCACCATTGCGCGCGCCTGCGGCAAGTCCGATGTACATCACCTCGAGCGCGAGGATCTGGTCGCATTGACGGTGGAGGCCGCCGCCATGGCCCGCATTCCACTCGCCGGCACGCACTGGATCCCCGGGCACAGCGGCTGACGACTGGCAGCGCGGCGAAGGCCTTGATGAAGACGCGCACTGACGGGCGCGCTGGCAAGCCGAAGGGAAAACGCATCACCAAGGCGCCGGAACGGCATCTCGACGCGTTTCTCGGCCGGGCGATCAACGAGTTGCGCCGGCACGACCATCTGACCATTGCCGAGGTCGCGCAGCAGGCCGGCATCAGCAGCGGCATGCTGTCGAAGATCGAGAACGGCCAGGTCTCCTGCAGCCTCGAGACGCTGAACAAGATCGCCGGCGCGCTGGGCGTGTCGCTCTCGCACCTGTTCCGTTACTACAACGTGCCGGTCGGTAACGCACAGCTCGTCAGGAGCGGCGCCGGCATGGAGGTGATACGCCGCGGCACCAAGCGCGGTCACACCTACCATCTGCTTGCATACGGTCAGGGTCCGCAAAAGCTCTTCGAACCGTTCCTCGTGACGATGGACGATGCGAGCGAGGTCTATCCCGCCTTCGAACACCCCGGCACGGAGTTCGTCTACGTGCTGAGGGGCAAGCTCCAGTACCGCCACGGTTCCGAGTTGTACCTGCTCAATCCCGGGGATTCTCTCAGCTTTCAGGGTATCGTGCCGCACGGCCCCGCGAAACTCATCAAGACCCCGATCGTACTGCTTGCGATCATCATGTACGGCGAACTGCCGGACTGAATCGACCGTCGCGACAGGGCTCCTCGACGCTCACGCCGCGTGAAAAAGACGGGCACCCGAGGGTGCCCGCAAGGTGACCGGGGACCCCGGGAGGAGATCACATGTGATAGGCCGGTTCGCCGTGCTCGGCGACGTCGAGGCCTTCCCGCTCGACCTCCTCGGACACACGCAGGCCGACCCCCATCTTGACGATCAGCAGCGAGACCGCCGCCACGACGGCCGACCAGACGATTGCCACGACCACGGCCGTGAGCTGCGTCATGAACTGGCCGGAGATGCTGAACTCGCCGGCCGCGTTTGCCACGTAGTCGTACCAGCTCTGACCGCCCAGCGATGGCGCTCCGAAGATGCCAGTGCCCAACGCGCCGACGATGCCTCCGACGGCGTGCACGCCGAACACGTCGAGCGAGTCGTCATAGCGGAACATCGACTTCACCTTGGCGACGAACACGTAACAGATCGGCGAGACGATCAGACCCAGAATGATGGCGCCGACCGGGCCAACGAAGCCGCACGCCGGCGTAATCGCCACCAGACCGGCAATCGCGCCGGAGGCCACGCCCAGCATGCTGGGCTTGCCGCGGAAGATCCATTCCACGAACATCCAGGATATGGCCGCCATGGCCGTGCAGACAAGGGTGTTGATGAACGCGAGCGCGGCAAGGCCGGTGGACTCGAGGTTCGAGCCGACATTGAATCCGAACCAGCCGCACCAGAGCAGCGAGGCGCCGATCATCGTCATCGTCATGCTGTGAGGCGTGAATGCCTCACGGCCGTAGCCGACGCGGCGGCCCAGCATGATCGCGGCTACGAGGCCGGCGATACCGGCATTGATATGCACGACCGTGCCGCCGGCGAAGTCCATCGCACCCTTCTGGAACAGCCAGCCCGCCGTCGCGGTCGCCGCTTCCGCCGCCGCCGCGTCCGTATAGGCATCCGGACCGGCCCAATACCAGACCATGTGCGCCATCGGCAGATACGAGAAGGTGAACCAGAGCACCATGAACAGCAGCACGGCCGAGAACTTCATGCGCTCGGCGAACGCGCCGATGATGAGGCAGGGCGTGATGCCCGCGAAAGTCGCCTGGAACGCGACATAGATGTACTCGGGGATGTAGACACCCTTGCTCCACGTCGCCGCTCCCGAGCTGATATCTATCCCTTTTAGGAACATCTTGCTCAGCCCGCCGAAGAAGGCATTGCCTTCGGTAAACGCGACGCTGTAGCCGTACACGACCCACAGCACGACCAGCAGCGAGAAGGTTGCGAATACCTGCATCAGTACTGACAACATGTTCTTGGCGCGCACCATGCCGCCATAGAACAAGGCCAGGCCGGGAACCGTCATCATGATGACGAGTACGGTGGCGCTGATCATCCACGCGGTGTCGCCCTTGTCCATGGCGGGAGCAGGGGCTGCCTCCGCCGGGGCGGCTGCGATCTCGGCGGCGGGCTCCGGCGCGGCGACGTCTTGCGCGAGGGCAGTGCCGCCCACGCCCAAGGCGAGTACGAGCAGGACGTAACGAATTGAGGATTTCATGACTTTCTCCAGGGGTCGATGATTCAAGACGGTTGTCAGAGCGCCGCGGCGCCGGTCTCACCCGTGCGTATGCGGACCACCTGCTCGACATCGAAGACGAAGATCTTTCCGTCGCCGATCTTGCCGGTCTTGGTCGCGTTGACGATGGCCTCGATGACGCCATCGAGTTGACCGTCCTGTATGGCCACCTCGAGCTTCACCTTCGGCAGAAAGTCCACGACGTACTCGGCCCCGCGGTAGAGCTCGGTATGCCCCTTCTGACGGCCGAACCCCTTGACTTCGGTGACCGTTATGCCCTGAACGCCCACACCCGATAACGCCTCGCGGACGTCATCGAGTTTGAAGGGCTTGATGATCGCTGTAACCAATTTCATTGCCTGGCTCCTCTCTTGTCTTGACGCCGGTGTACGCGAGCGGCCACTTCCATTCCTCGTGCCGCGCCGCCTTCGCCCGCGATTTGATCGACGCGTAGCGCCCCACCACTCCCTCAGGCCACCCCGCCTCCTCACGTAGCGTCCGGCAAGGCGCCCAGGCGTGCGTACATCACAATTAGCAGCTGTCATGCCAGACAAATATTATTCGATTTATCAATATATTATGCTCGTCGCGCTGAAAGGATCCGGGCTCGACGCACCATAATGGGGCTTACAGATTCGCGAGGCCCCGTGTCGGGGCGCGCCCTCGCCGGTATTGACGGCAGGCAGGGCATGGCGGAGAGTTGCGCGCAGAGTGTTCGAGGCCGCTATGCCGTGACGGAGAGGCTCCGACTGGACAACCTGATTGAACGCATCACGGGGCTGATGCCGCGGATGAGCGGACCCGCCGCCGCCGAGCTGCGCAAGAACCTCCGGACCTTGCTCACCAACGCGCTGGCCAGCATGGATCTGGTCACGCGCGAGGAGTTCGACGTGCAGACCGCCGTGCTGGCTCGCACGCGCGCGCGGCTCGAGGAACTGGAGAAACAGGTCGCGGTGCTCGAACAGGCGCTCGCCCGGCAATCGGCTGCGCCGGGCGACTAGGATCGCAGCGAAAGTGCTCAGGGATGAGTATCGCAACCGTACACAGCAGGGCACAGCAGGGCATCGACGCGCCGCCGGTCAGCGTCGAGGTCCATCTGTCCAACGGACTGCCCAGCCTGTCCATCGTGGGCCTGCCCGAGACCGCGGTAAGGGAGAGCAAGGACCGGGTCCGCAGTGCGCTGCTGAACAGCCGCTTCGAATTCCCCTATCAGCGGCTCACCATCAATCTCGCCCCCGCCGACCTGCCCAAGCACAGCGGCCGCTTCGACCTGCCGATCGCGCTGGGGATACTGGCGGCATCGGGCCAGATCCGCTGCGAACACCTGCCGCAGTACGAGTTCATCGGCGAGCTCGGGCTTACCGGCGAATTGCGCCCGGTCCCGGGCGTCCTTCCCATCAGCATCGCCGCGGCGAGGACCCGCCGCGCACTGATCGTTCCGATGCCCAACGCGGCGGAGGCCGCCCTGGTGCGCGGTCTGAAGGTCCTTCCGGCCGGTCACCTGCTCGATGTCTGCGCGCATCTGAACGGCGAGCAGCCGCTGACGCCGCACCGTGGCCAGCCCGAGGAGACCGCCGCACGCAGTGGCGGGCTTGACCTCTGCGACATACGCGGTCAGGCCCATGCCAAGCGTGCGATCGAGGTCGCCGCGGCCGGCGCCCACAACATGCTCATGATCGGGCCTCCGGGCTCGGGCAAGACGATGCTGGCCATGCGCCTGCCGGGCCTGTTGCCGCCCATGACCGACGCCGAGGCGGTCGAGTCGGCGGCGGTGGCGTCCGTCAGCCATTCCGGTTTCGACTCCCGAGCATGGCGCCAGAGGCCCTTTCGTCAGCCGCATCACACCGCCTCGGCGGTGGCCCTGGTCGGAGGCGGGGGCGACCCGCGGCCCGGCGAGATCTCCCTGGCGCACCACGGCGTGCTGTTCCTGGACGAGTTGCCGGAGTTCGATCGGCGCGTGCTCGAGGTATTGCGGGAACCGCTGGAGAGCGGCCGCGTCACGATATCACGCGCCGCGCGTCAGGCGAGCTTCCCGGCGCGCATGCAACTGATTGCGGCGATGAATCCCTGCCCGTGCGGCTATCTCGGCGACCCGCGCGGGCGATGCCGCTGCACGCCCGGTGAGGTCGCGCGCTACCGATCGCGCATCTCCGGCCCGCTGCTCGATCGCATCGACATCCAGTTGGAGGTGCCGGGCATCGAGCACGCCGAGCTGTTCGCCCGCTCACCGGCTGGTGAAGGCAGCGCCGCCGTGCGTGCGCGCGTGGGAGCCGCGCGAATGCGGCAGATCGAAAGATCCGGCACGGCCAATGCCTGCATGACAAACCGGGAAGTGGAGCGCCTGTGCACGCTCGGGCAGACCGAGCAAAGTCTGCTCAGCAATGCCGTGGACCGACTTGGGTTGTCCGCACGTTCGGTCCACCGCGTGCTGAAGGTGGCCCGCACAATCGCCGATCTCGCCTCCGAAGACCGCATCCTCACCCCCCATCTTGCCGAGGCGATAGCCTATCGGCAGTTCGACGCGCGATCCGCCTGAGGTCTGACGGCGGCGATCCACGACGCCGGCGCGCCGGCACGACCTGCTGCAAGGCACAAACACTGACTGTATACTTGCGCCCGGCCCGGTGCAGGCGGTGGGAGCGAACTGCAGTCGCGCGCGGCGGCCTTCAGCCTGTCTCACGCGGGGTATATCCGTTCAACGATGGCCATCAAGGAAATCATCATACGCGGCGTCACGGCCGACGGCAGGAGATTCCGGCCCAGCGATTGGTGCGAACGTCTCTACTACGCCGTCGGGCGCTATGGCCCGAATCGCCAGGTGACGTTCAATCCACTCGTGAAGATCAAGGTCAATGGCGATATGAAGTGCGTGGTCGTGGACTCGCGCCTGCAGGAGGAGGATCCGATGATCTTCAATTTCCTCATCGGCTTCGCTCGCGACAACGACCTGGTGATGATCGACCAGGATGACAATCCGGTGACCGAGGCCGGCCACTAGCGCGCGGACTGCGAGGACAGCGGCGCGTGGAGATCCCGCCAACGTCTGCGGCGGCGCTCAGTCGCCCTCGGGCCAGTTCTTGATGTAAGACTTCATCAGCCTGTTCTGAAACGCCGACTCGGTCAGCGAGGCCTTGATGATGTCCCCCATGGACAGCATGCCCACCAGGCGCCCCGCCTCGACCACCGGCAGATGACGGATGCGGCGCTCGGTCATCAGCGCCATGACCTGATCCAGGGTGTCATTGGGTTTGCCCAGGATCACGTCGCGGCTCATCACGTCTCCCACCCCGACGCCTTCCCAGTGCGCGCCCAGCTTCGCCAGAATACGCAGCAGATCGCGCTCCGTCATGATGCCGGCAATCTCGCCGTTGGCATCGATGATGACCAGCGATCCCACGCGCAGCACCAGCATGTCGCGCAGCACGCCCTTCAGCGGCGTATGCGCCGGAACCGTGTGGACCTTGTCGCCCTTGATCTTGAGGATGGTGCTTATTTTCATTGCGGACCTCGCCGGAGCCGACCGTTAGCCGATATTAATTTTTCGCTGTCCGCAGCGTCAACGACCGTCTCGCCAGCCGGGCCTCGCCCCTTTGAGCAGGGCGGCCGCTATGCTAACTTGCGCCGATGAACCCAGGGGCCGTCCGGGATATGTTCCGCCAGCCGCCGACGGGCGGATCCGGGAGGGGAAATTACGCGATGCGCGCCCTGAAACTGCTTCTCGTCATCATCGTTGTGCTCCTGTTGCTGTACTCCTACGTCATCGTGGGACCCGGTCAGCGCGATGTCCTTCATCAACCTGTCGCGGCCCGGGCGGTAGGCGCTGGCACCGTCCCATGAGCGATGCACACGCATTGTCGGTTACGGTGGAAACCACCTACGTCGAGGAACAGTCCTCGCCGGATGACGGGCGGTACGTGTTTGCCTACACCATCACCATGCGCAACACCGGAACCGTGCGTGCACGCCTGCAGTCGCGGCATTGGGTGATCACGGATGCCAACGGCCGGATCGAAGAGGTGCGCGGGCCGGGCGTGGTAGGGCAACACCCGCATCTCGCGCCGGGGGAGGCCTTCCGATACACCAGCGCGGCGGCCATCGAGACGCCGGTCGGGACCATGCACGGCAGCTATCAGATGATCGGCGACGACGGCGTGGCCTTTGACGCGCCGATCGCCCCGTTCCGGCTGGCCGCGTCCCAGATCTTCCACTAGGCCGCAAGGCGACGCCGCGGGGCCAGGGGGTGGCGATCCATGCCATTGGGGATGTGCAGGGCTGCTTCGAGGAGTTGCAGCGGCTGCTCGCGGCGGTGCGCTTCGACCCCGCCATGGACACACTGTGGTTCGCTGGCGATCTCGTCAACCGCGGCCCCGATTCACTCGCGGTGCTGCGATTCGCGCATTCACTGGGCGACCGCGCCATCACCGTTCTGGGCAATCACGATCTGCACCTGCTCGCCTGCGCATGGGGCGGCCGCAAGCCTCACCGTCACGATACCTTCGCCGAGATCCTGAACGCGGCGGATCGCGAACCGCTCCTGCAGTGGCTGCGGCATCGCCCGCTGCTGCACTACGACGCTTTCCACGACACCCTGCTCGTTCATGCCGGCCTGCCGCCGCATTGGAGCGTGCAGGACGCGCTCGACAGGGCAGCGGAGGTGGCACATGCCCTGCGGGGCGGGCGGTGCGAGGAGTTCCTCCGCAACATGTATGGCGACGAACCGGACAGGTGGTCGGACGATCTCGCAGGTAACGACCGGATGCGATTCATCACCAACTGCCTCACGCGCATGCGCTATTGCACACGTCGTGGACGCGTGGATCTCGAGCCCAAGGGCCCGCCCGGCACGCAGGCGGCAAAGCTGCTGCCCTGGTACGCGGTTCCCGATCGCGCCAGCCGTGGCACGCGCATATTGTTCGGCCATTGGGCAACCTTGCACCTTGGTCCGGCACAGACCGAGGACCACAACGTGGTCGGCCTGGATACCGGCTGTGTGTGGGGTGGGCGATTGACGGCCTACCGCCTGGATGACGGGCGGCTGTTCAGCGTCGCCAGCAACACCCGGGTGGAGAACGGCGACTGAAACACGCCGTGCACGCGAGCGGAGAGGAAGACCGAGAAGCCCGGGTGCCAGCCTGGGATCGTCGTACCCGGCGTAAAGACGCCGGAAGAGGATGAGGGGGCACCCGAGCCATGCCAATGTTAGGGGATGCCCGGGCGCGGCACCAGTGGCACCCGCCGGCACCGCGGATCAATTCACAACGCCGTTGAGCGCCTGCGCGGGCGGCGGTTCGTTGATGGTCAGCCAGTAGCGGCCGAGCTGCGCAATGGTATCCGCGAATGCGACGAAATCGATCGACTTGCGGATATAGCTGTTGGCGCCCAGCGCGTAGCTGCTCGTGATGTCGCGCTCCTCGTTGGAGGTCGTCAGCACCACCACCGGGATCAGCCTGGTCTTCGCGTCGGCGCGCAGACGGCGCAGGACCTCGAGTCCGCTCACCTTCGGGAGATTCAGATCGAGCAGGATGACCGCGGGGCAGACGCGCCGGTGAGACTCACGGGCGGTCAGCATCTCGAGCGCCTCCTCGCCATCGTTGGCAACAACCATGGAATTGCTGATCTGCTTGCGGGCCAGCGCCCGCCGCGTCAGCTCCACGTCGCTGGGATTGTCCTCGACCAGCAGGATCGTTCGTTCCGTGTTCACGTGCCGCTCGCAAGTGTGAAAAAGAATGTCGCCCCCTTGCCGGGCGCCGACTCGGCCCAGATCCTGCCGCCGTGACGGCGGACGATCCTCTGCACTGTCGCCAGTCCAACGCCGGTGCCGGGGAACTCGCTCTGCCGGTGCAGTCGCCGGAACGGGCTGAACAGCTTGCCTGCGTAGTTCATGTCGAAACCGGCGCCGTTGTCCGCGACATAGTAGACGGTTTCATTCAGTGTCGCCCGGGCGCCGAGCTCGACGCGCGCCGGCGAACGCCCGGCGGTGAACTTCCAGGCGTTGTCCAGGAGGTTCTGCAGTACCACGCGCAGCAGTCCCGGGTCGCCGTTCGCCTTCAGATCGGCCGGGGAGGCGAAATCCACGTCCCTGGCCGGATACTGGCGGCACAACCCTTCGACGATCCGCGCCGCCATGGCGGCGAGATCGACAGGCCGGGTGGCGAGATCCACGCGCGTGACCCGCGACATCTCCAGCAGATCCTCGATGAGGCGTCCCATCTGCTGGACCTCTTCCCTCACCTGCCGCAGGTAGCCTTGCGCCTGCTCGGGCAGTCTCGGCCCGTAATCCTCGATGAGTGCGAGGCTCCAGCCGTCGATACCACGCAGGGGGGCGCGCAGATCGTGGGACACCGAGTAGCTGAAGCTCTCCAGCTCGCCGTTCGCCGCCTCCAGCTCGGTCGTGCGCCTCCGAATGCGCTGCTCGAGCTCCGCGTTCAACGAGACCAGCTCGGCCTCCGCCCGCTGACGCCGCTCATTTGCAGCGTACGCCCAGATGAGCGAGGCGCAGGTGTTCAATACCGCATCGAGCCGCCCCGGCAGCCGCGGACCGTATCCGGATGGCGCGTTGGCCAGCCCGATGACACCGCGGGCGCCATAGTCGTGCGCGAACGGGATCAGCATGTAGTTGTTCACCGGGGGATGGCCGGGAAGCAGATCGCACGTTCCATCCGCCGGATCGGGCGTGTTGCAGAGGAATGGCCCGTCCTTCAGTCCCAGCACGCCGGCCCAGTCGCCGAGCGTGATGCGGCTTTGCTCGTGACCGGCGTAAAAGTCCCTGATCGGCGTGTCCCACCCCGTGCCGGCGGTCGCGCAAAGCTGCAACTGCTCGGCCCGTTCGTACACGCCCAGACGCTCGCCGATGAATCCGAACTCGCTGCCGGTGTAGTTGAGCAGGCAGGTCAACAGCTCGCCGAACGTCTCCTGCCTGGAGCGGCCCGCAATCAGGCGGGACTGGGCACGCGTGATGCCGCGCAACAGCAGGTTGTATCCGCGCAGCGCCTGGTCTGCCTGGCGGCGATCGGTGATGTCCTGCAGGATCCCGAAGATGCGTTCCGTGCCATCGACGGGGTCGCAGAAGACATGTGCCTGTTCGACGATATTGCGCACGACCCCGTCCGGCCGCAGCACCCGGTACTCGGCCGTGTACGGGCGCCGCTGGCGCCACGCGGGATCGGCAATGGCGTCGCGAGCCATCACGTCTTCCGCGACGATCGAGCGGCGCAGTGTGCCGCGCCACTGCAGCTCCTCGGTCGGCTCGATTCCCAGCAGCCGGCAGGTCTCCATCGACCAGCGCATCGGCCACGCATCGATGTCCGCCGTGCCGTCGGGCAGGACTTCCCAGGTGCCGATCCCGACCAGGCGCAGCGCCAATGCCGCCGCCGCCTCCCCGCGTGCGAGCAACGACGCCGATGGGTCCGCGGTCGGCAGGATGGGCAATTCCGGCTGTGACATGGCAGCGAGGTTACCGATTGGTCATCGGCGGCTAGTGTATCAGCCCTGCCGGACGCCAAGCATGGTGGCCGATGCGCCATGCGGAGCGGCGGGCTGCCACCGGCAGGTCCGACCTCCTCGACGAGCGGCGGCCTGCGCCGCCGGCCGCGGGCGACGGCTCTTTTCGTCATGCCGGCACCGTGCCCCGGCCCCGGCGAGACCGACCGACGCCCGCGGTGCAGGGAAGCAAGGGCGGTGGCTTGCGCGGGCACGCTGTCATGCCGGTCGGGTACGACGTGCAGGGAAGAAAGGGCGGTGGCGCCGGCAGCGGCTCCCAGGCCTCTGCACTCCCACGGAACCCGGGCAGAGCCACCGTCGCCTACGACCCGACCCGCAGACCCCGTGCCGCGATCGAAGCATTTGATTCCAAAGAAGAACGGCAAAGCGGCCTGCCGCCATGTGGGCGACACCGAATTGGGTCAACCCCACCGCGGGGATCAGCCAGAGCACCCCGAAGGCGACGCACGCCCACCAGTCGCCGCCCGCGGGATTCGCGGGCCCGGGGAACAGGGACAGGCATGGCGCGGCGAGCATCACCGCCCCGACGAGCATGATGAAGTTCTTGCTCGCCACCGGCACCGACTCCGCGCTGCGATATGCGAGATTGTTCATCGCATAGGTCAGCCCGGCGCTGATCGCCAGCAGATCGATCAGTGCCGGCGGGTTCTTCAGCAATTCCGGTCCCCCCAGGATCAGCAGGGCACCGGCCACCGCGATCGCCACGGCGGCGACCCGCGCGGCATCAATGCGCTCGCCCAGGAAGACCTGCGCGCCAAGCATCGCCCAGATCGGCGCGAGATAAAACAACAGCATTACGCGCAGCGGGTTGCCGCCGATCATCGCCGCGTTGTATGCGAGGTTCGCATAGCCGCCGCAGAGCGCTATCACCAGCAGTGCCGCATGGTGCGACGGCCAGCGCTGGCGCTGCCCAAGCGCCCACGGCAGGAGCAGCAACGCGGCGGCCGCGCTGCTCACGACCGTGAGCCATGGGCCGCTGAGGCCGAGGTCGCGGAGCACGCGCATCGGCCACCACGTAAGTCCCCACATGCAGGCGCCTGCAAGCAGGGAGAAGATGGGCGCCCGGTGGCTGCGCGCGATCGCGTCGAGATCGAGCAAGCGTGCCGTTCTCCGCCCCGGCGGTCAGACGGTGCGCACCAGCTCGACGAAGCTGTGCGCATGTGGATTGCGCTCGTCGGCGGAGTGATATTCACGCGCCACCTCGCGCCAACGCGCGCGATCGAAGCGCGGAAACCGCACATCGCCGCGGGCAACGGCGTGAACTTCCGTGAGGTATATCCGGTTTGCCAACGGCAGGGCCTCGCGATAAAGCGCCGCTCCGCCGATGACGCACGCCATCGGCGCATCGTCCGCCAGGCTCATGGCCTCCTCCAGGGAACGCGCGATCGAGCACCCGGGGGCGAGGTAGGCCGGATTGCCGGTGACGACGATGTTGTCGCGGCCGGGCAGCGGCCGGCCGAGCGAGGCGTGAGTCCGCCTCCCCATGATGATCGGCCGGCCCATGGTCAGGCGTTTGAAATGCTGCAGATCGCCGGGCAGGTGCCAGGGCAGGCCGCCCTCGCGACCGATGACGTGATTGCGGTCCATCGCGACCACTATCGCGATTTCGGGACGCGTCATGCCCGATTCAAACCGCTATCGGCGCGGCGATGGAGGGATACGGATCGTAGTCGCACAGCTCGAAATCCTCGTAGCGGAACTCGAGGATGGACTTCACCGCCCGGCAAAGACGCATGACCGGCAGTGTGCGGGGCGCGCGGCTGAGCTGCAGGTCGACCTGCCCGAGGTGATTGAGGTAGATGTGCGCGTCGCCGAAGGTATGGATGAATTCACCGGGCCGCAGATCGGTCACGTGCGCGACCATCATCAGCAGCAGCGCATAGGAGGCGATATTGAACGGAACCCCGAGGAATATGTCCGCGCTGCGCTGGTAGAGCTGGCAGGACAACCTGCCCTCGGCAACGTAGAACTGGAAGAACGCATGGCAGGGCGCCAGCGCCATGCGGTCGATCTCTCCGGGGTTCCACGCGCTGACGATGAGCCGCCTGGAATCCGGATCGTGTCTGATGCGATCGACCACCTCGGAGATCTGATCGATGACCCGCCCGTCGGCGGCCTCCCATCGCCGCCACTGCTTGCCGTAGACCGGACCGAGCTCCCCATTCGCGGCGGCCCATTCGTCCCAGATCGTGACGCCGTGCTCCTGCAGGTAGCGCACATTGGTGTCGCCGCGGAGGAACCAGAGCAGCTCGTGGAGGATCGACTTCAGATGCAGCCTCTTGGTCGTGAGCAGCGGGAATCCGCGCGCGAGATCGATGCGCATCTGGTAGCCGAAGACACTGAGCGTACCGGTGCCGGTGCGATCGTGTTTTCGCACACCCTGTGTGCGCACGTGGCGCAACAAGTCCAGATATTCCTTCACCGGCTCGCTCCGCGCGGTCCATATCGACTCCCGCGCAGCATCAGCCATATCCCCAGCGCGATCATCGGCACCGAGAGGACCTGCCCCATCGTGAGCCAGTTGCCGGCGAGGTAGCCGATCTGCGCGTCGGGCTCGCGGACGAACTCCACCAGGGAGCGCGCGGCCCCGTAGCCGATGAGGAACAGGCCGGTCACGGAACCCCGGGGGCGGGGACGGCCTGAATACCACCAGATCATCGCGAACAGCACGACGCCCTCGAGGGCCGCCTCGTAGAGCTGCGAGGGATGGCGCGGCATCGGCCCGCCGTTGGGAAAGACGACACCCCACGGCAGTTGCGTGGGAGCGCCCCAGAGTTCGCCGTTGATGAAGTTCGCCAGCCGCCCGAAGAAAAGTCCGGGCGGGCCGGCGGGCACGACGAAGTCGCACACCTGCAGAAATCCGCGCCGGGTCTTGCGCGCCCACCAACCGCTCGCGATGAACAGACCGATCAGACCGCCGTGGAAGGACATGCCTCCTTGCCAGACCCGGAAGATTGCCAGCGGGTCCCGCAGGTAGACATCAAAATTGTAGAAGAGTATGTAGCCGATACGGCCGCCCAGCACGGCGCCCAGCGCAAGGTAGAAAATGAAATCCCCGACCTCCGCGACCGTCCAACCCGCATCCGGCGCACGGGCCCGGCGCCGCATGAGCCACCAGCCCAGCGTGATGCCCACCAGATAGGAGATCCCGTACCACCTCACGGCCAGCGGGCCGATGTGAAAGGCGACGGGATCGATGTTCGGGAAGGGAAGCATGGCCTCCCCGGCATTGTAACAGGCCGGTCAGGCCGGGGCGCCGGGCTGCCGGCTATGCTGGAAGCGCTGCTCGATGGAGGCATTGGAGACGTTGATCACCCGGTCGGGCCGACCGGGCCGCGGCAGGCGGTCGCGAAGACGGGCACCCCCATCGCGGCGGCCTGCTGCAATCCCGGCGCCTCGGGATTGCTGCCGAAGATTCCGATGATCTGCACGCCGGGCATTCCGGAAAACGCCGTGAGCAGCGCCTGCCCGCCATGGCCGGCACCGATGATCCCCACACGAGTCGGCTGCCCGAGAGACCCGATCACGCGTTCGCATTCATCCCATTGCGGAAACCTGCGTCCGCTGCTCCGGGCGTGGACGGCAAGGGGCCTGTCCTCTGAACCTCAGTCGTTCACGGCATGACGGACGATTCGCATCCGGGCGGCGCAGATAGCGCATTGACATGACCAAAGCTTGAATGCACGGGGGAAACCGCTCTCCCGCGAGTTGCGGTGCGGGATCTGATCACGGCTCGCGCCGGGAATTGCCGGGCAGATGATCCGCCATGTTTTTGACACTGGCTTTTGCCTACTCGATCACATTGGTTATTATCTCATTCAATCGCTTTTCGGGCGCATCCTTGCGAATCTTGGCAACGAACGCGCCCCCCTCCCTGGCGCCGGACGCCCCGCCAGGTCGAGCAACACTCTACGCGCGGAGGAGAATAACAATGGAGACGAGCCGGGGCACCGGCGGGGGAATAGATTTCCGCAGGCTGCCTGACATAGAGCGCCTGCCCCCTCCCTACCAGGTGCAGCTCCTGAGCCAGGCCCGCGTGCAGCGTTGCGCCGACGGGCAGGTGCTGTTCAGCGCCGGCGATACCGATGACGCGCAGCTCTACCTCATCGACGGCATGGTGCTGCTGATCGGAAACGACGCCAGCGTGCAGGAGGTGCACAGCACCTCGCCGGAGGCGCGGCGCGCTCTGGACCCCTCGCAGCCGAGGCGCTACTCGGCGCGCGCGGTCGGCGCCGCCACCGTATTGCAGGTCAAGCGTTCCCTGCTGGAAAAGCTCACCTCGCTCGCGGCACTGCAGTCCGAGCCCGGTTCCGGAAGCGCCGAGGCGACCCATGACGATCCGGGCAACTGGATGACGCGCATCGCGCGGGCCCCCATCTTCGCGCGCCTGCCGCCGAGCAACCTGATGCTGCTGTTCGAGCACGGAGCCACCGTGCACATCGCGGCGGGCGAGATTGTGGTCGCCGAGGGCAGTCAGCCCAATCATCTCTACGTCGTCCAGGATGGCGAACTGGCAATGTCCCGCACGGCGCCGGACGGAACCGCCAGGATCGCCCTGGCGGAGCTGCGCCCCGGCGACTGCTTCGGTGCCGAAGCGCTGCTGACGGAGCGGCCGCTGGACGTGAGCGTGCGCGCGCTGACCAACAGCTCTCTGGTGCGGATCACGCGCGAGGATTTCCTGCGCCTGATTGCCGAGCCGGTGATCCAGGCCATTCCGCTTCGGCAGGCCGGAGAGCTGGTCCGATCGCAGCGCGCGCGGTGGCTCGACGTGCGCCCCGCACACCTGGCGGCCGATATCAAGGGCGACCATGCGCTGCACATCCCTCTGAACGAATTGCGTATCCGTCTGGATCGACTGCCGCGCCAGATGCCGTATATCGTCACCTCCGAAAACGCCGCCACCAGCCGCGCGGGGGTGTTCATCCTGCTGGATGCCGGTCTGGACGGTCGCTATCTGACGGAGGTGGCGGCCGTGACCCCTGCTGAAATCCCGCCGCCGGCCGCCGAGGCGCAGGCCCGTCCCGCCGCCGCGTCCGAGCAGACTCAACCCAGCGCCACAACGGAGGCCGTCCCGGAAATGAGCCCCACACCCAGCATCAACGTGGAACCCGCGCCTTCCGCTCCGCCATCGCCAGCGGCATTTGGCGCGCTGGCGCCGATCGCCGAGCGCATCCATCAGGAGATCGATGTGCAGGTCGTGGCCCTCAAGCAGCGCGTGGACCTCGAATTGGCCGCCCAGCAGCGGCTGTTCGAACATGCCGTGCAGGAGGAATTGCGGCGGCGCACCGTGGAGATCGAGACCCGCTACCAGCTCATGGTCACACGCAAGGAGCAGACCTTGCGCAAGGCCTACGAGCGCCTGCTCACCATGGCCTCCAGCCTGAAGCAGCAGATCGATGAGATCCACGCCGCGCAAGAGAGCTTCGCCGAGATGCTCGGGACCGGCCTGACCGTGGCGCAGGGCGATATGACCGTCATCGAGGACGCCGGATAACTCCAGTGGCGCCGAGGCCGCGTCGAGCGATACTCCGCGCAGCGCGATGAGCGGCGGCACAAGCGGCGACCCGGCGCGCAACGCGCTCGCGTCTGAAACCAGTCCCTACCTCCTGCAACACGCGGGCAACCCCGTGCAGTGGTATCCATGGGGCGTCGAGGCGACGGAACTCGCGCGCAGCACGGGCAAGCCGATACTGCTGTCGATCGGATACTCCGCCTGCCATTGGTGTCACGTCATGGCGCACGAGTCGTTCGAGGATCCCGAGACTGCCGCGCTCATGAACGAATTGTTCGTGAACGTCAAGGTGGATCGCGAGGAACGCCCCGATCTCGACAAGATCTACCAGACCGCGCAATACCTCCTGAACCAGCGCAGCGGCGGCTGGCCGTTGACGATGTTCCTCACCCACGACGATCACGTGCCATTCGCCGGGGGGACCTATTTCCCGCGCGAATCCCGCTGGGGGATGCCGGCCTTCAAGGATCTGCTTCGACACGTCGCACGGATATATCGCGAGCGGCTTCCCGACATCCGCCGGCAGAATGTGAGCGTGCGCGATGCGCTCGGGCGGCTCGCGGGTCCGGCAAACGCGGAGCCGACGGCGGCTGCCGATTCCGCCGCCTTGCTGACGGCGATTGCCGAGATCAAGCAGGCATTCGATCCGGAGCGCGGCGGGTTCGGTCGCGCACCAAAGTTTCCCCATACCCCGATACTCGAGCGATTGCTGCGCCACTTCGCCGCCACCCGTCGCGCTGGCGCCGCGGACGAGAACGCGCTGCACATGGCCGCGCTGACGCTGCGCCACATGGCCATGGGCGGCCTCTTCGATCATCTTGCCGGAGGATTCGCGCGGTACTCGGTGGACGCCGAGTGGATGATTCCGCATTTCGAGAAGATGCTTTGCGACAACGGCCCGCTGCTCGGACTGTACGCGCAGGCCTGGCAGATTGGCGGAGGCGAGGACTTCCGGCGCACGGCGATCGAGACCGCGGAATGGGCGATGCGCGATATGCAGTCGCGGGAAGGCGGCTATTTCTCGTCGCTCGATGCCGATTCCGAGGGCGAGGAAGGCAAGTACTACGTCTGGACGCCCGAGGAGGTGCGGGAACACCTGAGCGATCGCGAGTACGCCGTGTTCGCCACGCACTATGGCCTCGACGGTGCGCCCAATTTCGAGGGACGATGGCACTTGCGCATCGCCGTTCCGCTGGCGCAGGCCGCCGCGGCCCGCGGGCTCTCCCTGGAGGCGGCTCGGGAGATCGTCGACGTGGCGCGCCGCAGGCTGCTGGCGGTGCGCGCGCGGCGCGTACCGCCGGGCCTGGACGACAAGATACTCGCTTCGTGGAACGCCCTGATGGCCAGGGGCATGGCGATCGCCGGTCGTGTCATGCAGCGTGCGGACATGCTCGA
Source organism: Gammaproteobacteria bacterium (assembly GCA_022071965.1). Lineage (GTDB taxonomy): Bacteria > Pseudomonadota > Gammaproteobacteria > JAJPIJ01 > JAJPIJ01 > JAJVHZ01. The sequence goes on along the minus strand of JAJVIQ010000021.1, from coordinate 168,146 downwards.
GAGCGCGCGCCGGGCGCTGGATTTCATCCGCGCCCGCATGTGGGACGGCGAACGGTTGCAGGCGAGCTTCCGCGCCGGCCAGGCCAGGCACGACGCTTACCTGGACGACTACGCGTTCCTGCTCGAGGCCTGCCTCGACCTGCTGGAATCGAGCTGGCGCGATCAGGATCTGGTGTTCGCCAGACGGCTGGCCGACACGCTGCTGGATCAGTTCGAGGACGGCGCCGCCGGCGGCTTCTATTTCACCTCACACTCCCACGAGCAGCTCATCCAGCGCGTGAAAAGCTTTGCCGATGACGCGCTGCCGGCCGGCAACGGGAGCGCGGCCCGCGGCCTCGCGCGGCTGGGCCACCTGCTCGGCGAGCCCCGTTATCTGACGGCCTCGGAACGGGCGCTGCGGGCGGCGGGCACGGCCATGCGCGATCAGCCTTCCGCCCACCTCACCATGCTGAGCGCCCTGGAGGAATGGCTGCAGCCGCCTGAGATCGTGATCATTCGGGCGGAAGACGCCGACACACTCGCGCTCTGGCGCCAGACCGCGCAACAGGAATTTCACCCCTCTCGAATGGTCTACGCCATTCCCGGGGACGCGCGCCTCGATGGCCTGCTGGCCGCCCGCACTTCCCAGGGACGCGCTGTTGCCTACCTCTGCACGGGCGTGGAATGCCGGCTGCCCGTGCATTCCCTGGCCGAGCTCGCCGCAGCGTTGGTGCGCTGATTCAGCCGCTGCGGGGGGCGACCCGCCCACCGCGGTCGTCGGCCGGCACCGGCGCATCGTTGGACGGCGGCACCGTCCGGAACAGGCGCGCCACCTCCAGGATCGCATGATCCGTGTCCGGCGGAGCGAGCACCTGGCCGTTCGCGGCATGATGCATCGTGACGGACTTGGAAAGGTACCAGAACGAGAGCACCGACGGGGAGATGTGATACGCGTTCGCGACCTCGCGGGTCGTAACGGGCAGGGGCATCTTGCGCCGATCCATGCCCCGGAACCTCTCGAGATTGAAGCGCGCCCAGCCGATGAGTACCATCCCGGTGGCAACTATCACGACGGCATAGACGGCCAGCAGGCGATATACGCCCTCGATATTTTGCAGCGTGGCCAGCTGCCGGCGTACGAAACCGAATTCCAGACCCCACGCGCCGAGCGTGGCCAGGGGCATCCAGAGGTAGATGTAAGCGAGCCAGAGGACCAGTGTCGCCATGCCGTATCCATACCGCTGGCGCAGCGACTGCAGATCGGGCCGGTCGATGACCAGTTCGTTCATGACGTGCCCGCCAGCGTCTCCGCCCTTATGCCGCGATCAGGGCTGGTCCACACGGCGCGCCTGCCGCGGCCGCGGATTAGCACCCGGGGCACGGCGACGACCGTGGTGGCGGCGCTGATGACCCAGTATACGAGCGGGTACCACACCATCCAGTAGTAGTACCGCCCGATCTCCTTCTCGTAGCGGCTGTCTATCATGAGGCTGACGAGGAACTGCAGCAGGCAGGTAAATCCGAGCAGCACCCCGGCCCATCCCGGGATCATCTCCGGCACCCGGACGCCTTCCGGCAGGGTAAGGAGCCTGCTCACGCCCCAGACGGCGATTACGCAGGCCATCACGTAGGCCCAGAACATGCTCGCCAGCAGCTCCAGGTATACGCACCACATCCGGCGCTTGCGCCAGCGCAGCAGCGGTCTGAAGTACTTGAGAAGGACCTCCACGCCGCCCTCCGCCCAGCGCAGGCGCTGCCTCCAAAGGCCTTGCAGGGTCTCGGGCATCAATATCCAGCAAAGGCAGTTCGGCTCGTAACGAATGTCCCAGTGATCGAGCTGCAGCTTCCAGCTCACGTCGATGTCCTCGGTAACCATGTCCGTATCCCAGTACCCGACGCGGTGCAGCGCTGTCTTGCGAAAGCCGCTGATCACGCCCGAGACGGTGAACACGCGACCATAGATGCGCTGGCAGCGCTTCAACAGGCCGATGATCGAGGAGAACTCGCCCACCTGGATCCTGCCAAGCAGCGTCGAGCGGGTGCGTATGCGCGGATTGCCGGTCACCGCCGCGACGCGCGGCCCCGACACCAGGTGATACATGATCCAGGTCACCGCGCTCGGATCGAGGATGGCATCGCCGTCGATCGTCACCACGAACTCGCATGGCGTGATCATCGATCCCATGCGCAACGCCATGGCCTTGCCCTGGTTGCCCGCGAAATGCAGCACGCGCACCGCCTCGTGGGTCCGGGCCAGCTCATCGAGGATGGCCGCGGTATTGTCGGTGCTGCCGTCGTTGACGAGGATGATCTCGAAGTCCGGGTAGCTCTGCTGCAGAAGCGAATCGACCGTCTCGCGAATGTTTGCCGCCTCGTTGTGACAGGGAACGACGATGGCGACCTTGGGATAGACGGGAAGCTCCGGCGGCGAGTCGTGGTTGGGCTCGCGTCGCTCCCAGTGAAAGTAGTAGTACACCCCCCCGATCATCCACAGATAGGCCATGAACAGGGGGTAGTAAAGCGTGAAATCCAGGAGCGAGTCGAAAATGAGTCCGGACATGCGGCGGCCTATCCGCCCCGGGCGGCGCGCGGCCAGTGCGGGCATCGATCGGGCGGTGCGTGGGCAAGGGGTGAGAGTGCGGGTGGTGCCGGCAGTTCAACCATATGCCGGCCGCGCAGGCCCGCCCGGACACGCTCCGCGAGGGTCCTCCGCGGTCTGCACGTAATGCGCCCGCTCTCTCCCATACCCTTGGCACCAGATTTGGATAATCGACATGAATTATAAAATATAATTCACTGTAATACATGTAAATGTAACCCGAGGATGGAGGAGAATCCCGCCAACGCCGTCACAAGCTGGCGCCGGGCGGTGACCGAGTCCTGGCGCACTCAGAAACTGCGGCCGAAGCTTTCCCGATACCTGACCCTGAACTCCTCGACCGAGAACCGATGATTCTGGGTGCCGGCGGATTCGATCTTCAGCGCCCCCATGAGGGCGGCGATACGCCCTGTGGTCTGCCAGTCCATCTGGTTGAGCAAGCCGTACAGCAGGCCGGCGCGGTATGCATCCCCGCACCCGGTGGGGTCCCGAACCGCGCGCGGGATCGCCACCGGGATGGCGATCTCGCCGCCGCCAGCCATGATGAGCGAGCCACTCGCGCCGCGGGTGATTATCAGCGCCTCCACGCGCTCCAGCACGTCGCGCGCCCCCCAGCCCGTCTTCTCCTGCATCAACTGCCACTCGTAATCGTTCACCGTCACCCAGCGGGCCTGCTCGGTGAACTGCCGCAACAACGCGCGATCGAACATCGGCATCCCCTGGCCGGGGTCGAAAATGAACGGTATACCGGCCTCGGCGAATTGCCTGGCATGGTCGATCATGCCTTGCCTGCCGTCAGGTGCGAGGATGCCTATCTTCGCGCCCTGGGCGTCGCTCACCCTGTTCTCGTGCGCATGATTCATCGCCCCGGGATGGAATGCGGTGATCTGGTTGTCGTCCAGGTCGGTGGTGATGAACGCCTGCCCGGTGTAGGTCCCCGGGATCTCCCTGATGTGGGCACGCGAGATCCCGCATTGGTCCAGCCACTGCGCATAGGGGGCGAAGTCGCTCCCTACCGTGCCCATGGGCAACGGCTCACCGCCGAGCAGCTTCAGGTTGTAGGCGATGTTGCCCGCGCAGCCGCCGAACTCGCGCCGCATGTCGGGCACGAGGAAAGAGACGTTCAGAATGTGGATCTTGTCCGGGAGGATGTGGTGTTTGAACCGATCCTGGAACACCATGATGGTGTCGAATGCGAAGGACCCGCAAATCAGTGCCGTCATCGTCGTCTATCGTTGCGTGTATCCGCGCCACGCTATTGCAGCGGCAGGGAGAAATGATACGAGCGGATGCGCATCCCCTCGCGTAGATAGAAGCGGTGCGCATCCACGCGCTGCATCCCGGAATCCAGCTCGAGATGGCTGCACCGCTCGCGCCGGGCCAGATCGGCGAGCCAGGCGAACAGGCGGCGCCCGTGACCGTGCGAGCGCAACTCCGCGTCCGTGACCAGGTCGTCCACGTACAGGTAGCGGCCGAGAAACAATGTCTCGTTGAAGCGATAGCCGGCGACCGCCACGACCCGCCCGCCCGCCTCCAGCCACGCCATGCTATAGCCCGCCGCCATCTGCCGGCGCACCCGGCCGAGAAACTCCGATTCGAGCAGATGCGGCCGGAGTTGCCGCATGACGGGAAAGCAGGAGAGTATGTCGGCATCGCTCGAGGCGATGTGTATGCCTTCAGGCAGCACGGGCGCGGTCATGCGATGCGACTCAGCGCGGCCCGCTGTAGGTCACTCGCCATATCGTGCCGGCGCCGTCGTCAGAGATGAGCAGCGAGCCGTCCTGCATCTGCAGCAGACCGACAGGTCGACCCCAGACCTCCCGGCGATCCTCGCCGAGCATCCAGCCGCTCACGAAGTCTTCCGGCCCCGCCAGCGGGCGGCCGTCCGCGAACGGAACGAAGACGACCTCGTAACCGGCCCTTTTTGCGCGGTTCCACGAGCCGTGCAGGGCGATGAACGCTCCGTTGCGATAGCGCTCGGGGAACCGGCTTCCCGTATAGAACATGACGTCCATCGCACCGACGTGTCCGCCCAGCAGCACATCCGGGTACAGCGTGCTCGCGACGAGACCCGGTGCCTCGCCGATGCGGCGCGGGTCTTCGTGGGGGCCGATGTAGGCGTACGGCCACCCGTAGAACCCGCCCTCGCGCACGCGCGTGAAATAGTCGGGCACGAGGTCATCACCCAGGCCGTCGCGCTCCTGCGAGCTCACCCAGAGATCGCCGGTCACCGGGTTCCAGTCCATCCCGACGGCATTGCGGATCCCCGAGGCGAAGATCCTGTGGCTGCCGCCGTTGATGTCATAGCGGTTGATCGCCGCGCGCATGGGCGGTTCGCCGGCATCGGCATTGGAGGCCGAACCGATGCCGACGTAAAGATGCCGGCGCCCCGCATCCAGGAGAATCGGGCGGGTGACATGATCGCCGCGGACGGCCCGAAGGTCGACGATCTCCTCCGCCTCGCTCGCGCTCATGCCCGCGGAATCGTAGCGATAGCGCCTGACTGCGTCAATGTCCGCCACGTACAGCTCATTCCCGTCCATCGCGAGTCCGAATGGCCCGTTCAGCCCCCGCAGCATGTCCTTGCGCTCGCCGTCGCGCATGACGGTGACGCTGCCGCCGCCCATCTGCGTGACGAACACCTCACCGGCCGGCCCGAGCAGCATCGCGCGCGGACCGCCGTCAAGACCAGTCGCCCACTCCTCGATCGCGAAGCCGGCGGGCAGGGAGAGCGCCGCGCCCGCAGGGCGCGGGACGATCTGCGGCGGATTGCGTGCCGATGGGGTGGCATAGGGCGCCGGCAGACCCTGCCAGTTCACGGGGAGATCCTGTGCGAGTACGGCCGCGCAGGCCACCAGCGAGCAGGCACCACTCGCGATCTTCAGCCCGATGTTCATGCTCTCCTCCTCGTGGCGGACTTGCAGCGGGTCGACCTCAGGCGGCGGGTGACCGGGCCACGCGACGCCGCAGCAACGGGGCGAGGTACCGTCCCGTGTACGAGCGCGGCTCGGCGACTATCTCCTCCGGGGTGCCGCGCGCGATGATCTCGCCGCCGCGATGTCCACCCTCGGGACCCAGGTCGACGACCCAGTCCGCCGTCTTGATGACCTCGAGATTGTGCTCGATCACGATGATGGTGTTGCCGTGATCGCGCAACCGATGCAGTACCTCGAGCAGCTTCTCGACGTCGTAGAAGTGCAGCCCTGTCGTCGGCTCGTCCAGGATGTAGAGCGTATGCCCCGTATCGCGCTTGGACAGCTCGCGCGCCAGCTTCACCCGCTGCGCCTCTCCCCCGGAGAGGGTCGTGGCGTTCTGGCCCAGACGGATATAGGCGAGACCCACGTCGATGAGCGTCTGCAGCTTGCCGGCCACCGCCGGCACCGCATCGAAGAGCTCGCGCGCCTCCTCCACCGTCATCTCGAGGACGTCGTTGATGCTGCGCCCCTTGTACAGCACCTCCAGCGTCTCGCGATTGTAACGCCGGCCCTTGCACACCTCGCAGCGCACGTAGACATCGGGCAGGAAGTGCATCTCCACCTTGATGACGCCGTCGCCCTGGCACGCCTCGCAACGCCCGCCCTTGACGTTGAAACTGAAACGGCCCGGGTTGTAGCCGCGCGCGCGCGCCTCCTGCGTGGCAGCGAACAGCTCGCGCAGCGGGGTGAACAGCCCCGTGTAGGTGGCGGGATTCGAACGCGGCGTGCGCCCGATCGGACTCTGGTCGATATCCACCACCTTGTCGAACTGATCCAGGCCGTCCATGGCGGTGAAGGGGGCCGCCTCCTCGCCGGCATCATTGAGGACTCGCGCGGCGTGTCGATACAGCGTGTCGTTGACCAGTGTCGACTTGCCGGAACCGGATACCCCGGTGACACAGGTCATCACGCCCACTGGAAACTCGACGTCAACCCCCTTGAGGTTGTTTCCGCGCGCGCCGCGTATGCGCAGCAGCCTGCCGGGCTCGAACTCGTGCCGCGCCGCAGGAAGAGGGATTGCGCGGCGGCCGGAGAGATACTGACCGGTGATCGAATCCGGGCACGCCGCCACGTCGTCCGGGCTGCCATGCACCAGCACGCGGCCGCCGTGCACGCCTGCGCCCGGCCCGATGTCCACGACATGATCAGCGGACAGGATCGCTTCCTGATCGTGCTCCACGACGATCACCGTGTTGCCGAGGTCCCGCAATCGGACCAGCGTGTCGAGCAGCCGCTTGTTGTCGCGCTGATGCAGCCCAATCGACGGCTCGTCGAGCACGTACATGACTCCCACCAGTCCGGCGCCGATCTGGCTCGCCAGCCGGATGCGCTGCGCCTCGCCGCCGGATAGGGTCTCCGCGCTGCGCTCGAGCGTCAGGTAGTCCAGCCCGACATTGATGAGAAACTGCAGTCGCTCGCGGACTTCCTTGAGTATCTTCTCCGCGATCTCACCGCGCTGTCCCGCCATCTGCACCGAGATGAAGAACGCGTGCGCCTCGCTCACCGGCCACGCCGTCACCTGCGGCAGCGTGTAGGCGCCGAGGAACACGTTGCGACCGGCCTCCCCCAGGCGCGTGCCGCCGCAGGCGGGACAGGCGCGCGTCGACATGAGCTTTGCCAGTTCCTCGCGCAGCAGGTTGGATTCGGTCTCCTTGTAGCGCCGCCGTATGTTGGGCAGCACCCCCTCGAAGGGATGCTTCTTCCTGCGGTTGCCCTCGGAGTGAAAATACACGAACTCGATGGCCTCCTTGCCGCTGCCGTACAGGATGACCTGCCGGACCTCGGGCGCAAGATCCCTGAAGGGAGTGTCGAGGTCGAAGTCGTAGTGCCGCGCGAGTGACTGGATGAGCTGGAAGTAGTAGGCATTGCGCCGGTCCCATCCGCGTATGGCTCCGGCCGGCAGGCTCAACTCCGGGTGCTGCACGATCTTGGCGGGATCGAAGTACTGCTCCACACCCAGGCCGTCACAAGCCGGACACGCGCCATGCGGATTGTTGAACGAGAACATGCGCGGTTCGAGTTCGGAGAGGGCATAGCCGCAATGCGGACAGGCGAACTTCGCCGAAAAGAGCGCCTCCGCCCTCCGCGGCTCGTCCATGAAGGCGATCCGCGCCACACCATCCGATATCACCAGCGCCGTTTCGAAACTCTCGGCCAACCGCTGCGTGATGTCGGCTCGGACCCTGAAGCGATCGATCACCACCTCGATGTCGTGCTTGCGCTTCAGATCGAGTTGCGGGACGCCTTCCAGTTCGACGACCTCGCCGTTGACCCGCGCGCGCAGGAATCCCTGCCGGCGCAGCTGATCGAAAACCTGTGCATGCTCGCCCTTGCGGCCGCTCACGACCGGCGCCAGGAGCATCACGCGGGTCCCCTCCGGTTCCGCCAGGACGGCATCGACCATCTGGCTGACCGTCTGCGCCGCAAGCGTGACGCCGTGCACCGGGCAGCGCGGCTCGCCGACGCGCGCATACAACAACCGCAGGTAGTCGTAGATCTCCGTGATCGTGCCCACCGTCGAGCGTGGGTTGTGGGATGTGGATTTCTGTTCTATCGATATGGCCGGGGAAAGCCCCTCGATGTGGTCGACGTCCGGCTTCTCCATCACCGAGAGGAACTGCCGGGCATAGGCCGACAGCGATTCGACGTACCGCCTCTGGCCTTCCGCATAGATCGTGTCGAAGGCGAGCGAGGACTTGCCGGATCCGGACAGGCCGGTGATGACGATCAGGCGATCACGCGGCAGGTCCAGATCGACATTCCTGAGGTTGTGCGTTCTCGCGCCACGTATGCGGATGAAATCCATGGACTCTCGCCTGCTGCATCGCAACGACCGACGGGCAAACTGGTACTATACGGGCAGCTCCATCCCCGACGCAAAACCCTGTCATGAACGAAATTCCCGCCGAGCGCCTGACCGCAACCGAACTGCGCGCCGGGGCGTCGCTGGCAACCATTTTCTTCCTGCGCATGTCCGGACTGTTCATGATCACCCCGGTCTTCGTCCTCTATGCCGAGCATCTGCGAGGTGCGACCGCCGGCCTCGTCGGGATCGCCATCGGCATCTACGGGCTGACCCAGGCGTTGTTCCAGATCCCGTTCGGCATGATCTCCGATCACATCGGGCGCAAGAAGGTCATCGGCGCAGGCCTGTTCATCTTCGTGCTCGGCAGCGTCATGGCCGCGCTCGGGCGCGACATCTACTGGGTAACTCTCGGGCGCGCCCTGCAGGGAGCGGGCGCCGTGGGATCGACGACGCTGGCGCTGGCGGCCGATCTCACGCGCGAGGAACATCGCGCCAAGGTGATGGCGATGATCGGCATCACCATCGGGCTCGCGTTTCCGATTGCATTCGTGGTCGGCCCCGCCGTCAGCGCGCATCTCGGCACGCCATCGGTGTTCTGGCTGGCCGCGGTGCTGGGGCTGGCGTCGATCGCCGTCCTGCTGCTCTGGGTGCCGACCCCGGTGCGATCGACCTTTCATCGCGACTGCGAGGTCATCCCGGCGCAGTTTCTCGATATCCTGCTCGATGGAAACCTGCTGCGCCTGGACTTCGGCGTGCTCGCGCTGCACGCGATCATGACGTCGACGTTCGTGGTCATGCCGCTGGTGCTGCGCGACGCGGCCGGGCTGGAACTGGCCAGGCATTGGCACGTCTACCTGCCGGTCCTCGCGCTGTCGGTGATCGCGCTGGCACCGCTGCTCAGGTTGTCCTCGGGAAGCGGCTCGCGCGCCAAGGGCGTGTTCTGTGCCTCCGTGTTCACGCTGGTCGCCGCGGAGGTGGGCCTTCGCTACGGACATGCCCACCTTCCGTCCCTGGGGGCCTCCATGCTGCTCTTCTTCAGCGCCTTCAATTTTCTCGAGGCGAGCCTGCCGACCCTGATCTCGCGCGCCGCACCCGCGGACCGGCGGGGGACCGCCATGGGCGTATATTCGACGGCGCAGTTCCTGGGCATCTTCATCGGCGGAGCCGCCGGCGGGTGGCTGCACGGCCGCTACGGCACGCAGGCGGTGTTCCTCTTCGCCGCGGCCATCGCCGCGCTCTGGGGCGTGCTGGCACTGGGCATGGCCCGACCCCGGCACCTGGTCAGCCGCATGCACAGCGTCGGCCCGATCTCACGGGCGGACGCCGCTACGCTGGCGGCGCGTTACTGTGCCGTGCCGGGGGTGGCCGAGGCCGTTATCGTTGCCGAGGACGGCATCGCCTACCTCAAGGTCGATCCGCAAATCTTTGACCCTGCGGCACTGCGCCCCGATGCCGCCGCGACGGGGTAGAATCCCCCGGGCACGCCGTCGCCCGGAGGACGTGCAGGAAAGGGAGTTCAATCGGACACAAACAGGAAGTCAGAGGAGATCAAGATGGCCAGAGGCATCAACAAGGTAATTCTGATCGGTAATCTCGGTGGCGACCCCGAGGTGAAGTACACGGCCAGCGGCAGCGCCGTGACCAATGTGACGATCGCCACTTCCGAGAACTGGAAGGACAAGACCACCGGCGAAAATCAGGAGCGCACCGAATGGCACCGGGTCGTGTTCTTCGGAAAGCTTGCGGAGATCGCCGGGGAATACCTCAGGAAGGGTTCTCAGGTGTACGTGGAGGGGCGATTGCAGACCCGGAAATGGCAGGACAAGGAGGGTCAGGATCGCTATACGACGGAGATCGTCGTCAACGACATGCAGATGCTGGGCGGGCGCGGCGGCGGCTCGGCCAGCGGCGGCATGGAAGCCAACCGCCCCGCCTCCGGCGAGGCACCCGCACCGCGGGCAGCCGGGGCGCGAACCGGCGGCGGCAAGGCGACCGCGGCAGTCGAGGACTTCGACGACGATATCCCTTTCTAGCGGCAGGAGAAGCGCCGGCCTCTGCGTGGCCGCCTGCCGCGGATCGGCCATACGCACAGACCGCTGCCGAAAACGACAACGGCGGCTCAAGGCCGCCGTTGCGTTTCAACGCCGTATCGGATATTGCCGGCGCTTCTCGACTCAGGCCGCCTGCGATTTCGACAAGGCCTGCTTGATGAAACCAATGATGGCCATCAGGATGATGCCACCGACGCCGGAGCCGGCGATGCTGCCGACCATCCCGCCACCGCCCATGCCGAGCTGCGAGAGGATCTGGCCACCGAGGCCGCCGCCGACGACGCCCGCGAGGGTATTGCCGACGAGTCCGAGACTCAGCTTCTTGAACAGGGCTCCGGCGATGTTGCCGCCGATGCCACCGCTGATGAGGTTGATGATCAGATTGACGATTTGGCTCTCCATAAACACCCCCCTTTTGGTCTGAATGGTCCTCTGTCGTTTACCGCATGCCTCCCGCGATGCGCGTACGCGCGCTCAGGGTGCGGACACTATATACCGAAACATGGCCGGGGTCGTTGCGGGCGCGGCGGCCGGCATTCATGCGCGTTTGACGCACTGCGAAAAGGCTTTCAGATCAATCTGAACGCAGCGATCGTGACCAGGGTCGGGCCCATGGCGGCCAGGAGCAGGCCCAGCGGGTGTATCGTTTCCTCGTCGAAATGGCCCTTCAGTATCGACACGCCTGCCGGGTTCGGAGCATTGGCGATCACGGTGAGACCGCCGCCAGTGACCGCGCCGGCCACCAGCGCATACTTGAACTCCTCGCTCAACCCGTCGACCAGCGAGGCGAGATAGGTCAGCGCCGCATTGTCGGTGATCGCCGTCAGGGCGCTCGCGCCGGCGTAGACCGTATTGGCGTCCATGCTCATCAGCACCGGCTGCAACCACCAGCGCTGCTGGCCGCCCAGCACCACCAGGCCAGCGAGGAAGAACGCAACCATCAGGCCCTCGCGCAGGATGAGCCGATCCTCGTACTGCGAATAGACCGTGGCAACTCCGAGAAAGAACAGGAAAAGGCCGATGAACATGTGGGCATAGTGCGCGAAATACACCACCCCGCCGAGGAACGCCAGATGCACGAGAATGATGGACGCCGGAACGTCCGATTGCCGGCTCCCTCCGGTCATCTGCAGCCCCTTCAGCTCTTTTCGGAACAGCAGAGTGCACAGCAGCGCGTTCACCACGGCCGCGAGCGCCGCCCGCCACCCGAAGTGCGTGAACATGAAGGCCGTGTCCCAGTTCCAGGTTGATGCGACCATGAGCACCGGTGGCGCGGCATAGGAAGTCAACGTGCCGCCTATCGACACGTTGACGAACAATACGCCGACGGTCGCGTACTTCAGGCGTGTGGAGATCTTGCGCGCGAACAGCCTGTCGCTCAGCATCAGGGCCGCGAGCGTCATCGCGGCCGGCTCGGTGATGAACGAGCCGAGCAAGGGCAGCAGCGACAGCGCCGTGAAGTAGAACGCCATGCCCCGCGGCATCGGCAACAGCCTCGAGACCACCAGCACACAGTCGCGTGCCAGCTGAAGCACCGGTTTGGTCCCGGCGATGACCATGATCACGAACACGAACAGCGGCTCGGTGAAGTTGCGGCTTTGAACGTACTCCACCGCGGCCTCCTTGCCCGCCGAGATCATCATGAAGACGATCAGCGCCATCGCCCACAGCCCGAACACGACCTCGACCTCGCCCAGCAGGTGCCAGAGCCCCGCGTGCCTCGGGTGCGTGTGCGCAAGGTGTTCGAAGAACTTGGTCGAGAACGTGTGAATCAGCGCGAACGCGAAAAGTGCGGCGCCGACTATTTCGATCGTGGTCGGATTCATCGTGATGATGCTGCCATGAATGGGCTGCCGCGCGCCAGCGTGCGGCCGCCGGAGGATGTGCGTTACCTTATCACGCCATCCGGTCGCGGCGCAGCCGCAGCAGATCGCTCAGCAGTTCCGCCGGGTTGCGTTGCGAATGCGGAACAGGCTCGGTCACGTCCAGGCGATCCCATAGTTTCGCGCGCAGCTCTGCGGGCAGAACGTTTTCGAGGTACTCGAGCGCGGTTCCGCGCTGGGCGGGATCGTCGCTGGTCACACCGTGCATTGCCAGCAGCAGCGCGTCGCGATCGAGAGCGAGGGACAACAGCGTGAAGACGTGCTGCAGCGACGGGATCAGCATCTCTTCGCTCTCTGAGTTGCCGGGTTTCCGACCGTCGCCGTCGGTGACGTGGGTCTGCGCGCGCCAGACGCCGTCCTCCAGCCGCAGCTCGCGCTCGGCGAGTTCGTACACGCTCGCCTCGTCCAGGCGCAGGTCCCTGCTGCGCGACGTCAACCTCGCCAGAGCCCGCGCGCTGCTGTAGCGCACCGAGAACTCCGCGTCCGCCAGCCCCAGCACGAGGGCGTCGCGGGTGCGAACGTTATGGACGACCTCCAGGACGCTGGGGATGCGATTGCGCGCCAGCAGCGGCATGTCGGGATCGAGCATGGCGTCGGTGAGCTGACCGATGATGCGCGGGGCCTGCCAGCGCAGCTCGGTGCGGACCTCCTCGGCGACTTCCTGCCGCGCGAGCAGCGGAACGAGATGGGGAACCATCGTGACGTCGAGGCTTGCGCTGTGCAGGGCCCGGCGTATGCGCTCAGTCTGCATCGAATGCAGATCGGCGACGATGCCGGATCGTGCCTCGCCTGCCTCGGAGACCGCGGTCAGCGTCGACCGGTCCTCCAGGGCGCGGATCCGCGCCAGCAGCAGCTCCCGCTCCGATGCTGCCGTGGTCTCGGCGAATATCCGGCGGGTGGTCGCGTCGGGCACCGAAGCGGCGTCGAGCGAGAATGCCCCGGCACGGAGGTTGGCGGCGAGCCGCGACACGTAGCCGCGGTAAAGCCGCGCCATGAGCCACAGCGAGCCGAGCGCGACCAGCGCCGCGAGCACGACCACCCATCGCGGCGGGGTCTGTGGCAGCAGGAACAGCACGACCAGCAGCAGGCCGCCGCTTGCCATGTCGCCGAGCCGATTTCCGCCGACGTCGATGATGGTCTTGGTCGGGCGCTTCTCGTCGGGCGCCAACGGCGTGTAAAGCACCTCGAAGCCGTTTCGGAACAGCGAATTCGCGAATATCGATTCGATCGCGCGCAGGCAGACGAATCCCCAGAACTCGTTGAGGCTCGCGGCGAGGGCACCGCCGAAGATCACCGAGCCGGGAAGCAGGAATATCGACCCGCCCAGGCCGAAGCGGTTCAGCAGCAGGGGCCCCAGGCTCACCTGTACCAGGAAGGTCACCACCGCGACGGCCGCGTAGAAGGTCGCGAAGAATCCCAGCAGCTCCGGTCTGTCGGTGTAGCGCAGGGAGGTCTCCGCCTTCAGCGCGTAATCGAGCAGGCCCGCTATGACCGAAGACACCAGGATCAGGCCAGCCATCTGCAGCAGATATCGATTGCGCGCCACCAGCGTCACACCCCAGCGCATGGGCGCCACCCCGTCACCTGCGGTCCCGACGCGCCCAAGCGAGCCGATGCCGCGCACGCCGTATACGCAGATGGCGTGCATCGCCGCCAGCACCAGCAGCATCACGCGCGGATCGGCATGCGAGGCGACGCGCTCCGCAATGAGTCCGCCGAGTATGCCCCCCAGGGTGGCCGCCGCGCCGATGCGAACGATCGTGCGCTTGGCGGTGTGCGGGTCGAAACGCTCGTTGATGACCGACCAGAAACCGCTGATGAGCAGGACGCCGACGATGCCCATGTGCAGGTAGAGCATCACCACCGCCACGTGCGGCGCCTGGCCGAGCAGCCACCACTCGACAAGGAACAGTGCCGCGCTCACCGCGAACCCGCGTGGCACCAGTCGGCTCGGCCCGTAAAGCGCGAGCAGCCGCGACATGAGCAGCACACCGACCACCGACAGGGCCGCGGAAACCACCATGAGCTTGGGAAGTTCACGCACGTCGAACTGCGAGAGGAACAGCGCATCGCGCGTCGCCTTGCCGGCCACCTGCTGCGCGATCATCACCATTGCGGTGAGCAGCGAGTATCGCACTGCCTGGTGATCGCGCCGCTCCATTCCTGCGTACCGGGCGTTCCGGCGACGGCTATTCGGCCTTGACGAGGATCGCCCGGTACTCCGGCGCCAGGGCGACGATGACGAACAGCCAGGCCGCGGACGCCGCGATGACGAAGTACCCGAGGTGCACGACGGTGATGCCGAGAGCGAACCACTGCGTAAACGCGAGGATCATCAACGAGCCGATGACCTTGAACAGGCGGTAGCCGAACATGTCGATCCATGCCTTCGCCTGGTACGTGCGAACCGGATCGATCGGTATGTAAAGGATCTCCTTCGAGGCGCGGTTGATGGAATAGGACATGCCGCGATCCGCGATCTTCAGCGTCGCTGCCGTGCGCAGCGCCGGCCCGATCATGTAGGCGACGGAGGCCAGCGTCACCAGCAGCGGCTGCACGAGCAGGCCGCTCATCACCCCCAGGTATTGATGCACCAGCGGTGTCACGATGAGGTTCACGCCTATGGCCACGCCGTTCAGAAGAAAATAAAAATTCCCCTGAAACGCGGTCCGCTGATCCGTGTCGGGGTACGCGGCTTCGATGGCCTTGCTGAACTGAAAGTCGACCAGCGATTCCACGATCTGGCTGAGCAGAAGCAGCACGGCGATGAGTCGTAGATAGCGATTGCCGATCAGATCGCGCCAGCCGGAGGCCTCGACCCGTCGATACGCCGCGGGCTGCTCGGTGTACACGCCCTGCCTGGCGAGCAGGAGGTTCAGCATGAACAACAGGCCGAGCATCGCCGCCGAGACCAGCAGCAGATCCTCGGTCCGGAGCGGCGTCTTGGTCACCAGTTCGGCGGCCAGCTTGCCGCCCAGCATCCCGCCCACCGGCCCTGCCATGGCGACGAAACCGTACCACCTGCGTCCGGAGGACGTGGAATTGATCGAATTCGCCAGGCTCCAGAACTGCTCGACCAGGACGACGCTGAAGATGTCGACGAACACATAGAAGACGACCGCGACCGCGGCGCCGCCGAGCGGAAACAACAGCCGGAAGGCGACCAGCGCCAGCGCAAAGGCGATGAGCGTGCCCAGCACCACCCGCAGGCGGTCATGCCGCTCGACGATGCGATGGTAGGCGCCGATGATGAGACCCAGCACCGCCGCCGTCGTGATCCAGACATATGGAAGCATGTCGGCCGACCAGTAGGCGATGAACAGGGAGCGCGCCGCCGGCTTTATCTGGTAGTAGCCGAGGATGATGAGGACGAAATTGACGAACAGCATCGCCGCACGGTGGGTCTCACCAGGCGCGGGGCGGGCGGCCGTGGGGCTGGCGGTCATGTCAGGGCGCCGACGGCAAGGTTTGCGAACCGGCGCCGGCTCGGGTTAAACTCCCGTCACATTCGGGGCGGCTGCTTGCGCCGACAGGCGTTATATCCATGTTTTAAAGCGGATTTCCACGACGCTTTCGACTCCCGAACACCCATCATCTGCGAAGCTTGGCATAGTATGTGCGGATTCGCAGAAGTCGCGCAACGCGGCTTTTTTCTTCGACTCACGATGCGACGCCCGAACACGGACTACGAGGGGGGATTGTCGCACGGCGATGGGAGGTACCGAATGACCGGAGTTCTCCGTGCACTACTGCTCGCATGCCTGGCATTCGCGTTCGGCGCGCATGCGGCCCCCAAGGCGGTAGCAACGACCGAGTATCCCGACCTGCGCGACAGCTACGATCGCGCGCTGCAGAACGGCCTGGAACGAAGCCTGGAGCGCCTCGGCCTCGCGGAGGCGGTGCGCGCCAGGCGCCTGGCGGTATCCGTCGTCGATATCAGCGACCTGAAGCGTCCACGTGTCGCGGCCGTCAACGGCGACCACATGCTGTACGCGGCCAGCCTGCCGAAGATCGCCATACTGCTCGGCGCCTTCGTGGAGATCGAGCGCGGCCGCATGAAGCTCGACGCCGCGACGCGCGAGACGCTGACGCAGATGATACGCGTGTCGTCCAACGACGCGGCCACGGCAATGCTGCGGCGCGTCGGCAAGCAGAATCTCGAAGGCATACTCATGTCGGATCGATTTCGACTCTACGACCCGGCCTACAACGGCGGCCTATGGGTCGGAAAGGAGTACGGGGATGCGCCCGCCTATCATCGCGATCCGCTGCACAACCTCTCCCATGGCGCCACGGCGCTGCAGGTCGCGCGCTTCTACTACATGCTGGAGACCGGACAGCTCATCCGGCCGGACCTCGCCCGGCAGATGAAGGAGATCCTCGGGAATCCCGGCATCCACCACAAGTTCGTGAAAGGCCTGGAGGACACCGGCAGCCGGATCTTCCGCAAGTCGGGCACGTGGGAGCAGTGGCACGCGGACAGCGCCATCGTCGAGCGCGACGGCCGGCGCTACATCATTGTCGGCCTGGCCGAGGATCGAAACGGCGGACAATGGCTCTCCGAGCTGGTCAAACCCGTCGACGCGATGCTCATCCCGACCCGCCTGGCGGCCGCCGACAACACCCTGGGCGGAACCCGCCGGACCGCCACCGATGCCGCCGCGGCGCTCTCGCCGGTGACCCGCTTGGCTCAACCGGCGACCTCCGAGAAGACCCTCCCCGCCCTGAACACCGCACCCGGCCTGAAGCTGAAAAAATCCGAAATGCGACTGCTGATGGCCTGCGCCCGCGACACGCGCAGCGGCCCGGCGGCGGTCGTGCTTTGCCGCTGATCGCGGCCAGGGCCCGGGCCTGAGCTGCACCCTGCGTCGGATGCAGCCCAGGCGCGACTTTCGCCGCGCCCTCAGGGTGCGGAGTGCATGGATTCGATGAGCTTGTCGATGCGGGCGGCGAGCGCCGCGTGCGCGGATGCGGAGTTCACGCCCAGCACGTTCGTCATCAGCGTCACGATGTAGTAGCGCTCGCGAGTTTCCGCCGGGGTCTCGACGATGGCCACGGAGTTCATCAGATTTTCCTTGTCGCCGCGATACGAGGGACAGGGGCGCGAATGGCAGCGAAACAGCGATCCTGACTTGAAATACACCGCGGCGGGGAACAGCGCGGGAGCCGCGGCGTAGCGTATACGCCTTTCCGTGGAGTACATGAGGCGCTTGATCTCCCTGCTGGACCAGTCGTCGACCAGCCGGCCCTTCTCCATCCTGACCAGGTAACGCATCAATTCACGCGGCGTGGCGTAGCTGTTCGGGCCGGGTATCCTGATGTCGCCGGTGCGGGTGAAGAAACTGCCCTGGCGCAGCATGGTG
This sequence comes from Gammaproteobacteria bacterium, assembly GCA_022071965.1. Classification (GTDB taxonomy): domain Bacteria; phylum Pseudomonadota; class Gammaproteobacteria; order JAJPIJ01; family JAJPIJ01; genus JAJVHZ01. Next base: position 150,490 of record JAJVIQ010000021.1, on the reverse strand, counting down.
ATATCCAGTCCGTTGCGCGTCACCGGCTCCTGCAGCGCCGTGGTGAAGGTCGCGCTCAGATCCTGCCTGGGGGTGTTCTCGATGTACGCGTCCGCCTCCTCGCGACCCACCGGATAGCGCTCGCGGAAGTGCGCCATCAGCGTCAGCTCCTTCATCACCGCGCTGGCGGCCGAGTTCGAGCTCGCCGAGATCATCCAGTCCATGTACTCCCAGAGAGTCCCCTGATCCCCCGGGCGCAGCTGACGCCTGCTGAGCTGATGCGTGTCCACGTTGAAGAACCGCACCGTATGGTGATCGCTGAGCACGAACTCGTCGGCCGTGACGAGCGTGTCCTTCAGGATCGCGCGCCGCTTCTCGATGTCGTTCGGATAGAGATCCGCGAGCAGCTGGAAGACAGCCAGCGCCACCATCAGCTTGCCGACGCTGCCGGGGTTGCGGGTCACCGCGGCGTTGTGTTCGGCGTACTTCGGATTGTCCCGATCGGTGATGTCGAGGAGCGCGACGCTGTAGTCGCCGCGGCCGACGATGTCCACCAGCCGCCTGGTGAATTCCGGATCCGGTGCGGGGATCTCGAAATCCGGCCGGTCGCGCAGGCGGATGTCCACCTGGTCCAGGTGCAGCGTGCCGCCGTGCGGCTGCGGCTTGCCCGCGAGCTGGCCTTCCTGCGTGAGGCGGGCCTGCTCCAGCCGCTTTATCCCCGTGTAATCGTAGCCGTCCATCGGGTAGGAACCCACCGCGGTGGAAACGACGAGCGCCCCGAGCATCACCCATTTTTCCATACTCACCGATCCCCCCGTTCCACGCTGATCTGCCGCCGCGCCCATCGCGCTTCACCGCCTCACCGCCCAGGCGCCTGATCGAGCTGCACCACCGTCCTGGCCGCGTCGGAAAGACTGGCGTCGAGATTGCGCAGATACTCGCTCGAGCGCGCCTTTGCACTCTCGAGGAACGGCCGGATCTGGAAAAGCTGCAGCCTGCCGCCCAGGAATCCGAACTCGATGTCGGCCGGCGCCGGCCGGCCGTCGGCGTCGACGATCGGCGGGAAGCGCGTGGGGAGCTCGCGCGCGAGCCGGATGAGCTGTGTTATCTCGTGCGGCTTCAGTACCGCGTCGTCGCCGCTCACCGGAACCTTCTCGATGCCGCCGTTCGCGGGCAGGATGCGGCGCGTGGTGGCCGTCGCCTGCGCGAGCAATGTGACCTCGCCGGTCACGGTGTCGATGCGCAGCGATTCCGCGGCCTGCCCGTCCACGGCGCCGCCCACACCCTCGTTCACCGCCACCGACAGCGCGCCTGCCGCCCCGGTATCGATGTCCTGTGTCACCATCACGCCGGACTTTTCGTTCGGCACGCTCTTGAGCAGCAGGACTGCCGGATACGTGTGCTCCGGCTTGTCCATCCGCGTCTGCCGCCAGGCGAAGGAACGGGCGCTGAAGGGCGAGGCCCATACCCTCGCGAGCGCCTTCATCACCTCCTCGAAGCCGACGACGTTGGGCAGCGTCAGGTTCAGCCCGGCGCCGGTGAATCCGGCCAGATCCTCGACGTTCGTATCGCTGCGGACGAATACCCCGTAGGTGCCGTCCTTGCCGAAAGTCCGCTCCATGACCTTGCGCAGGCCGCTGCGGAACTCAGGGCCCGGATCGACGTTCAGCACCCACTGCTCGAGCCGCTGCCGGAACTCCTCGGTCTGCCGCGCCCTGTCCGCGGTATCGGTGATCGCGGCCAGCCGGTGGTACTCGGCAGTCATCCACGCGAACGCGCTCCTGCCCGCGCCGGGCATCGGCTGGTCCAGGACCTTGCGGAACGCGCCGAAGGGGATCGCGATGCCGTCGGCCACCGCCTCGGGGTAATGCAGCTTGAGCTCGCCCAGCTTCGCGGCCTTCGGCCCGACCAGCCGCCCGGAATCGCTGGCACGCAGCCGTTCGAGCGGCACGAAATCCTGCTTGCCGAGATCGAGCTTGTCGAGGTCGACCCTGATGACCACTTCGGGCGCCCGGTTCTCCTGCGCGAACAGCGCCGCCGCCTCGCCGTCGTCCCCGGTCACCTGCACGCCGCCGCCGCGGCTGACGGCAAGGATGACGCGTTGTCCGTCGCGGGCCCGCAGTTGGGTCACCAGCGACTCATCGACCGCCACGTTGGGAATGCCGAGATTGCGGGCCAGGATCTGGATGTGCGAGAGTGGATTGCCCTCACCGCGAGTGAGTATGCCGGCGACGGGAGGGAGGTCTGCCACCGTTTCCGGCAGCAGATAGATGCCGTCGGCGCTGTACGAGACCCCCGCGCCATTGCCCTCCACGATGTGCAGGATGCCTCGCGCCAGGCCGGCGTTGAGCGCGCGCAGACCGCCGCCAACGTCGCTGCCGAAGAGGTCGCGTTTCACCCCGGCGAGCCTGTTCGCATCGCGTAACAGCGAGTCGACCACGTGCGCGTAGAAGAACAGCGGGCTGCCGCGCAGCACGCTTTGCGGAAACAGATCCACCAGCGGCTCGATCGCGACGAACTTTTCCTGCGATGCCTGAAAATGGAAACGCAACTGCTGCGCCGCCCAACCGGGCACCAGGGCGGCGTAATCGAGCCGCGCCTTGTAGGCGGCGAGACTGGTCGAGGACTCCGGCAGGGCCGCAAGGCGTTCCCGCACGGCCGCGCGTTCACGCGGTGAGATGAGCCCGGCCCCATAGGTCGCCTCGGCGCTCAGGGCCAGCCAGTCCAATTGCTGCCGCCGCGTGGCCGTATCGAGCAGCTGATCGAGCGCCGCCGCCCGCGCGAAATGCTCGTCCTCCAGCAGCAGGCTGGCGTTGAGCAGGGCGTGACGCGACTCGGGGCGCTCGAAACGCGGCCACAGATCGCGCAACCGGGCGAGCGCGCGCGCCGTGGCGGCGTAGCGATCGGCCGGCGCAACCGCCCGCTCCAGCTCGTCCATCGACTGCCTGATGGCATCCCGCATGTCCTGGGATCCCTGCACGCGCCTGAGCAGCGCCTCGAGCGCGGGTCGCAGCAGGTTGGAGGTCGAGAACAGGTTGTCGATGCGCGCGGCGAGCTTCTCCATGTCGGCGGCAAGATCCTCCCGCGTCACGCCCCTGGCGTACTCGCGTACGAGCACCGCGTCACCCGCCTCCGGCCGGCCGTGAATCTTGTTCCGGATGTTGATGAAGCCCGGGTCCCGCCCGGCCAGCGCCGCGGAGAGATCGCGCACCTCGACGATCGATTTCTCGGTGACGCCGTGGGGCAACAGGCGCGCGCCGAGCCGCAGAGGAAGAAACCGCTGTTCGACCCAGAGCGGGTCTCTCATCATTGCAATGAGCAGGTTTCGTGCGCCCTCGATGTCGCCCTCGGCCTGCAGCGCCCCGCGATAGTAGCGTGCCTTGCGAAGTATCCAGCCGTCGTCGTGGGCGATCAGAAACTGCTCGAACAGCATCTGGTTGTAGATGTCCTGGAAGTCGGATTGCCGCAGGGTAGCGGCGATGTCCAGGTCCTCGTAGATGTTCGCGATGCGGTAGCCGTTGCGGCGCATCTCCTTGACATGGTCGGTCCACTCGCCGTGCTGGGCGCCTCCCCCGTTGTTCGTGCAGGGGGATTTCGCATCGCGGATGGTGCCGTCCCTGCAGAACCAGCGGATCCGCGAAAACGGGCCACGGTCTGCCTGCTTCATCTCCCCGATCCACACGCGGTAGGTCGCGGCCATGGCCGCCGAGGAGCTGGTGCCGGAATCTTCGGCGGCCGACCCGTTCCGAACGCCGGCCCAGGACAGGATCATGCACAGTATCGCCGTGAGGACTCGCGTTTTCTTCGGGGCGGGCGGCATCGTCGTGAATGAAATGGCGGCTTGACCAGGCAGTAATGGTAGCCGATTATCACCGTGTATGTCCCTGACGGCGCCAGGCGCAAGGGGCCCACATCGGGACGGCAGAACCCCGCGCGCGGAACGACTGGCGCACCACCTGCGTTCAACAGCTGATGGCCCCGTTTACATGACCAATGTTTGAAGTCAGCAACAAGATACTGTGCGTCGACGATCAGGCCGAGATCACGCAGCTGCTCGAACAGCAACTCCGCGGCAAGTACCAGGTGAGCTTCGCCAACAGCGGAACTTCGGCCCTGGATCTGCTGTCCTCGCAAGGGCCTTTCGCGGTCATCCTCGTGGATTACGCCATGCCGGGCATGGACGGGGTCACCCTGCTGCGCGAGGTGCACGACCGCGCGCCGGAGACCGTCTCCATCATGCTGACTGCCTTCGCGGACGTTTCCGTGGCGGTCTCGGCCCTGCACGAAGCCAGCATCTTCCGGTTCGTACGCAAGCCGTGGGACCCTGCCCTGCTGATGCGCTATATCGACGACGCGCTGGACCGTTATCGCGTCACGGTCACCGAACGCAACCTGTCCACGGCGCTCGAGCGCGTCAATCAGCGCCTATACGAAAAGGTCCAGGAACTGGAGTCCACCCAGAAGCTGCTCGGCCGCTGGATGCAGATTGGCCCGGTGGTCGCCTACAGCGCCACCGTGACCGTGGACGGCGTGCGACTGACGTTCCTTGGGCCAAATGCCGAGGCAATGACCGGGCGCGGAATGCAGGATTGCCTCGCCACGCCGACGCTCTGGACCGAGCTCGTGCATCCCGAGGATCGGGAGAGAATGCGCGAGCAGTTTGAACGAGCGTCCGCCGACGGGGCCGCGATGCTGCAGGCGGAGTATCGCCTCGTGTGCAAGGATGGCAGCATCCGTCGCGTACGCGACATGTTCAGGAAGATCGCGGCCGGCAACGGTTCAGCCGAGATATACGGAGGCTGGATCGATGCCGGCGGTGCAAGTCCCGGCGTGTCGGCCTGACCGACGCTCTCCGCGGACTCCGCAGCCGGAGCTGACCTTGAAATCCGGCGTGACGGGCCCCATATCCGCTCGAGCGCCCGATTCGCCGCGGCTACCTATCATCTGCCAGCCGATCATGAACGACCAGAACGACGGAACCCCGGGGATCATCCTCGACGCCGCGCAAGGAGTGCCGGCGACGCTCGGCGACCTCGTACCCGATCGCCTTTATCTCCTGCCGCTGACGGCGCGCCCGTTCTTCCCCGCGCAGACCGTACCGATCGTCACCAACGAGGCGAACTGGCGCGGCACGCTGGAGCGCGCCGGCGACTCTCCGCAGCACATGATCGGGCTGGTGTATTCCGGTACCACACCCGGCTCCGTGCCGGAGGCCAAGGACTTCGCCGCCGTCGGCACGGTCGTGCGCATGCATCACCCCGGTACCGGCAACGGCAAGGTGCATTTCATCGCCGAAGGCATCAGGCGCTTCCGCATCCGGAGCTGGCTGACGACCAAGCCGCCGTTCCTGGTCCAGGTGGAATACCCCGAACAACCGATCGAGAGCTCCGATGAGATCAAGGCCTACGCGCTCGCGATCATCAACATGATCCGCGAGCTCCTGCCGCTGAATCCGCTGTACAAGGAGCAGCTCAAGGCGTTTCTCGAGAGATTCAACGTCGAGGACGCCTCGCCGCTCGCCGATTTCGCCGCCATCCTGACGAGCGCGACGTCGCAGGAGCTGCAGCAGGTACTGGAGACCTTCCCGCTGCTACCGCGCATGGAGCAGGTGCTGGGGCTGCTGCAGAAGGAGCTCGAGGTGGCGGGCATGCAGGCGAAGATCCGCCAGAAGGTGGAGGAGAGCATCTCCGAGCAGCAGCGCAAATTTTTCCTGCGCGAGCAGATGAAGGAAATCCAGAAGGAGCTCGGCATTTCGAAGGACGACAAGACCGTGGAGCTCGAGCGGTTCCGCGGGCGCATCGGCGTGCTGTCGCTGCCCGAGCATGCCCGCGCCCGCATCGAGGAGGAGATGCAGAAGCTCTCCTTCCTGGAACTCGGCTCGCCGGAGTACGCGGTCACGCGCAATTACCTCGACGCGCTGACCGCGCTGCCGTGGGGCAGAACCTCCGATGACGTCCTCGACCTGAAACGCGCGCGGCGCATCCTGGATCGCGATCACGCCGGACTGAAGGACGTGAAGGAACGCATCATCGAGTTTCTGGCCGTCGGCGCGCTGAAGGGGGAGATCGCCGGCTCCATCATCCTGCTGGTCGGCCCTCCGGGCGTGGGCAAGAGCTCGGTCGGGCGGTCCATCGCCGAGGCGCTCGGACGCCGGTTCTACCGATTCAGTGTCGGCGGCATGCGCGATGAAGCCGAGATCAAGGGCCATCGCCGCACCTACATCGGGGCCATGCCCGGAAAATTCATCCAGGCGCTGCGCGATGCCGGGACCAGCAATCCGGTGATCATGCTCGACGAGATCGACAAGATCGGCGCCTCCTATCAGGGCGACCCGGCCTCGGCGCTGCTGGAGGCGCTCGACCCGGAGCAGAACCGCGACTTTCTCGACCACTACCTGGATGTGCGCTTCGACCTGTCGAAGGTCCTGTTCATCTGCACGGCGAATCAGCTCGACACCATTCCAGCCCCGCTGCTCGACCGCATGGAGGTGATACGCCTGGCCGGTTACATCGCCGAGGAGAAACTCGGTATCGCCCGGAAGTATCTCTGGCCCCGCCTGCTCGAGCGCGCCGGCGTCAGGAGCGGACAGCTGGCGATCGACGACGCGGCCCTGCGGGTCGTCGTCGAGGGCTATGCGCGCGAGGCCGGCGTGCGGAATCTCGAGAAGCAGCTTGCGCGCATCGTGCGCAAGTCCGCCGTCAGGCTGCTGGATCGTCCGGGAAAGGGGATCAGGATCACCCCCGGCGACATCGTGCCTCTGCTCGGGCAACCGCGCTTCCGTCCGGAAGCCCCGGCGCGTGGGGTCGGGGTCGTCACGGGTCTTGCCTGGACCGCCATGGGCGGCGCCACGCTGAACGTGGAGGCCACGCGGGTGCATACCAAGGCCCGCGGATTCAAGCTTACCGGCATGCTGGGCAGCGTCATGAAGGAGTCCGCCGAGATTGCCTACAGCTACGTCGCATCGAACCCCGGGCTGTTCCCGGACGACGAGCATTTTTTCGACGACGCATTCGTGCACCTGCACGTTCCCGAGGGGGCCACGCCGAAGGACGGCCCGAGCGCGGGCATCACCATGGCCACGGCGCTGGTTTCTCTCGCGCGCGGAGAACCCATCGCGCGCCCGCTCGCCATGACCGGCGAGCTGACCCTCACGGGCCAGGTGCTGGCTGTCGGCGGCATACGCGAGAAGGTTGTTGCGGCGCGGCGCGCAGGGCTCAAGCAGATACTGTTGCCGGCGGCCAACCGCCGCGATTTCGACGAACTGCCGGCCCACCTGCGCAAGGGCCTGAAGGCGCACTTCGTCGATCACTACCACGAGGTGGCCCGCCTGGTGTCGAGCAAGAGAGGGCTCCCGCGCCGCCGCGCGGCACTGCGGAGATAGCCGCGCCGCCCCGTCGATCATTCCGCGCGAACCCGCGCCGCCGGTTAGAATCCCCGAAACCTGCGCAACCCACGGGGGCCGACCGCGTGAGCATCACTACGAATATCGACCTGCTGAAGCATCGCCGCACCAAGATCGTGGCAACCCTTGGCCCCTCCTCCTCCGACCGCGAGACGATTACCCGGCTGTTATGTGCCGGCGCAAACGTCATACGCCTGAACATGTCGCACGGGGATCACGCCGCGCATCGCATGCGCTACGAGACCGTGCGCTCGGTTGCCGCCGGACTCGGGCAGCACATCGCGGTGTTCGCCGATCTGTGCGGACCGAAGATCCGCACCGGCCGGTTCGCCGGCGGGCAGATCCGCCTTGACGCCGGCTCCTGCATCACCGTCACCACCCGGGACGTGATCGGTGAATCGGGCCTCGTGCCGTCCCAATACGAATCGCTCGCGCATGACGTTGCCCCCGGCGATCGCATCATGCTCGATGATGGCGCGCTGGAACTGCGTGTCGAGCAGGTGGACGGCACCGAGATCCGGTGCAAGGTCATACACGGTGGAACGCTGAGGGATCACAAGGGCATCAATCTGCCCGGCGTCAATGTCTCGGCGCCGTCCCTGACCGAGAAGGATCGCGCGGATGCCGCTTTCGCCCTGGCGCTGGGCGTCGATTTCATTGCGCTGTCCTTTGTCCGCGCCCCCGAAGACGTTCACGCGCTGCGCGACCTCATCGCCGGGGAGGGCGGCGAGGCGGGCATCATCGCCAAGATCGAGCGGCCCGAGGCGCTGCGGAACGCCAGCGCCATCATCGAGGCCGCGGACGCGATCATGGTCGCGCGCGGCGATCTAGGCGTGGAGCTCAACCTGGAACAGGTGCCGCTGGCGCAGACCGAACTCATCGCCCGGGCGCGTGCCCTTGCACGCCCGGTGATCGTCGCCACCCAGATGCTCGAATCGATGATCGACAGCGCGCGGCCGACGCGGGCGGAGGTCAGCGACGTTTCCCACGCGGTGGCCTCGGGCGCCGACGCGGTCATGCTCTCGGGCGAGACGGCGGCCGGGCGGTTCCCGGTGGAGACGGTGGAGATGATGGTGCGCATCGTGCGACAGACCGAGGCCTATCACCTGCGTCGCCGACAGTGGGGGTCGATCGGGAGCCGCCATCCGCACGCCGATCCGAAGCGATTCGGAGATGCGGTCGCCGAGGCCGCCTCGCAGCTGGCCCACGACCTGGAGGCGAAGGCGATCATCGTCATTTCGCAATCGGGCCGATCGGCAGTCACGGTCACCGCCCGGCGACCGACTGCATCCATCGTCGGCGTGACTCCATTCCCGCGGGTGGCGAACCGCATGAGCCTGATGTGGGGCATGCTGCCCGTCGTGGACGCCGAGGTCGGCGCCACCAACCCCAATCAGGTCGCCCGGCGTATCGCGCGCGAGCACGAGCTCGCGGGGAACGGCGAGTACATCCTGCTGGTACGCGGCTTCCACAGCGATCCGGTGGTGAACACTCCCTCCATCACCATGCTGATCGTCTAGCTCATGGCTCACGGGGGGACTGTTCGGACCCCTGACGCCGCGCGCCACCGCAGGGGGCCGGCGGGATTGCCGGGCGGACGGCAGCGCCGAACGCCGGCTCCCCGGCGCGCCGCGAGCCGCTGCCGGTTGTCTCAGCGGCGCTGCCGATAGACGGGCACCGCGCCGTCGACGGCGGTCTGGTAACGCACGGAGAGCTCCTTGAAGGCCCTGAGCGCGTCCTCGGCATCCTTGTCGGGGCGCAAGGCGAAGCTGTCGATGCCGCAGCGGCGCATGAAATCGATCGTGTCGCGCACGACATCGCCCACCGCCCTCAGCTCACCGCCATAGCCGTACTTCTCGCGCAGCAGGCGCGCCTGCGAAAAGCAGCGGCCATCGGAGAATTTCGAAAACTCCAGCGCAACGAGCGCGAATCGATCGAGATCGGGCGCAATGCCCTCCAGCGGCGTATCGCCGCCAATCTTCAATCCCAGGCGCCCGGCACGCGTGCTCAGCGCGTCGCGCTCCTTCTGCCAGTGCGCAGCGGAAACGATGACGTCGGCATGGGCGGACAGGTCGGCGTCCTCATCGGCGATCTCCCAATCGTCATCGACCATCTGCAACTGCTTGTCAATTATGCGCATATGCGCGCACCTTCTTGCTCTCGACGCCCGCGTAGACGCGCGCCTTGAATGGTTCGATCCCGATCCGGCGCACGCAGTCGACGAACAGCTCGTCGCCGTCGCGCTGCTCGACGAAGACATCGAGGATCCTGGCTATCGCGGTGGCCACCTCGCCCTTGCCCAGGGATGGACCGATGCGTTCGCCCTCGGCCGCGTCATTGCCGGGGGAACCGCCGAGCTGGATCTGATAGAACTCCACGCCGTCCTTGTCCACGCCGAGGATGCCGATGTGGCCGGCATGATGATGGCCGCAAGCGTTCATGCAGCCCGACATCTTCAACTGGATCTCGCCCAGGTCGTACAGATAGTCCAGATCCGTGAAGCGATCGTTGATCTGCTTCGCGATGGAGATAGAGCTGGCATTGGCCAGCGAGCAGAAATCCAGGCCCGGGCAGCAGATCATGTCGGTCAGCGTGCCGATGTTCGGCGTGGCGAGATTGTGGCGTTTGAGATCGTTCCACAACGCGTACAGATGCGCCTGATGCACGTCGGCAAACAGCAGATTCTGATCGTGGGTGCTGCGGACCTGGCCGAAGCTGTACCTGTCGGCCATGTCGGCGACCGCGTCGAGCTGCTCGGAGGTGATATCCCCCGGCGCGACGCCCGGCGGCTTCAGCGACACGAACGCGACGCGGTATCCGGAAACCCTGTGCGCGCGAGTGTTGCGCTTGACCCAGGTCGCGAATGCCGGGTCGGCGGCGATGTGGCGTTCCAGCGTCTTGTCGTCCACGGCCGAGCGATCGTAGGCGGGAGGGGTGAAAAAGGCCTTGACCCGCTCGACCTCCTTTTCATCGAGGATCAGGCGGTCGCGGGTTCGCAGCCACTCCGCCTCCACCTTCTCGCGGAACTTTTCCGCACCAAGGGATTTCACCAGTACCTTGATGCGCGCCCGGTGGATGTTGTCGCGGCGCCCCTCCAGGTTGTAGATGCGAAGTATCGCCTCGAGATAGGAAAACAGATATTTCTTCTCGAGAAACTCGCGTATGACCACGGCAACCATCGGCATGCGCCCCATGCCGCCGCCGACGAGCACCTTGAAGCCCACCTCCCCCTGATCGTTTCGCACCAGGTACAGGCCGATGTCGTGCCACTGCACGGCGGCGCGATCGGCGAGGGCACCACTCACTCCGATCTTGAACTTGCGCGGCAGCCAGTTGAACTCCGGATGAAACGTCGACCACTGCCGCATGATCTCGCAGTACGGCCGCGGATCCTCGATTTCGTCGGTGGCCACGCCGGCCAGGTGATCGGCGGTGATGTTGCGCACGCAATTCCCGCTCGTCTGGATGGAGTGCATCTGCACGCTTGCAAGATGCGCCAGGATGTCCGGGACGTCCTCGAGCCGGGGCCAGTTGTACTGGATGTTCTGGCGGGTCGAGAAGTGGCCGTAATTCCGGTCGTACCGGCGGGCGATGTAGGCGAGCATGCGCATCTGATCCGAACGCAGCAGGCCGTAAGGGACGGCCACCCGCAGCATGGGGGCATAGCGCTGGATGTAAAGGCCGTTGCGCAGGCGCAGCGGACGGAACTCGTCGTCGGTCAGCTCGCCGGCGAGGAATCGCCGCGTCTGGTCCCGAAACTGCTGAACCCGTTCGTTGACGATGATCTGGTCGAAATGGTCGTACCGGTACATGAGCAGGCCGCATCCGCCTCGGATTCAGGGGGTTGTCACCATAACAAAGCTGACCCTGGTAAATAAAGAACCGGTCCGCTCTAACCATATGCTAGAGCGGAATTTGGGTACCCGCCGCGATGGGATTGCGGACTAGTCCTCGCTCTCGCCCTTCGGCCGGTACTCGGCGATGAGCTGCTGCTGAACGCGCCCGGGAACGGGGTCGTAGTGACTGAGGTTCACCGTGTAGGAACCGGTGCCCCCGGTCACCGATTTCAGCCTCGACTGGTATCCGTTCAATTCGGCCAACGGCGCCTGGCCGACGATCGTCGTCATGCCGCTGCCGGCGGTATCGGTGCTGTTCACACGCCCCCGCCGGCTGGAGAGGTCCCCGGCGATGTCGCCCATGCATTGACTGGGGACCGTTATGTGCACGTCGACGATCGGCTCGAGTATCACGGGCCCCGCCTTCATGATCGCGTCAATGAACGCCTTGCGGCCGGCCGTGGCGAAGGCGACCTCCTTGGAATCGACCGGGTGGTGTTTGCCGTCGGTGACGACCACCCGCACGTCCTGCATGGCGAAGCCGGCGATGACCCCCTCTTGCAGCGCCTGCCGCACCCCCTTTTCGACCGCCGGGATGAACTGCCGCGGTATCGCGCCGCCCACCACCTCGTCCACGAACTCGAATCCGCTGCCGCGGGGCACCGGCTCCACGCGCAGATACACCTCCCCGAACTGGCCGGCCCCGCCGGTCTGCTTCTTGTGGCGGTGATGACCCTCGGCGAAGGCGGTGATCGTCTCGCGGTAGGCGATGCGCGGTTGACTGGTCTCGACCTCGACATGAAAGCGGTTCTTGAGGTCCTCCAGCAGGACACGCGTATGCAGGTCGCCGAGACCTCTTATTACGGTCTGGTTGATCTGCGCGTCGTACTCCAGTCGCATGCTCGGGTCCTCGGCCGCGAGCTTGTGCAGGGCGTCGGAGATCTTCTGCTCGTCGCCGCGGCTCTTGGCGTGCACGGCGATCCCCTGCATCGGTTCGGGGAACCGCAACGGCCGCAGGTGTATGTGATCCTCGTCATGGGAATCGTGCAGCACCGCGTCGAAATGCAGTTCGTCCACCTTCGCCACAGCGCAGATGTCGCCGGGCACCCCCATGCCGATCTCGCGCGTCTCCCGTCCCTGCAACTGCAGCAGATGCGCGACCTTGAACGGCTTGCGCCCGTCGTTGACGAAAAGCTGGCTGTCGCGAGCGACCTTGCCCTGGTGAATGCGGAAGACCCCGACGCGCCCCACGAACGGATCGATGCTCACCTTGAAGACGTGCGCCAGCGCGTGCGCGTCCGCCTCCGGGCTGAGGTGCAGTTCCTTGGCCGAACTGCCTTCGCCCTTCAGAAACGTGGGCGGGTTGCCCTCCATGGGGTTGGGCATCAGCCGGGCGAACACCTCCAGCAGCTCGTCCACACCGGCGCCGGTGCGGGCCGAGGCGAAACAGACCGGGATCAGGTGGCCCTCGCGCAACGATTTTTCGAACGGATCGTGCAACTGCTCCGGCTCCAGCTCCTCGCCCTGCTCCAGGTAGATCGCCATCAGCTCCTCGTCCACCTCCACCACCTGGTCTACCAATGCGGTATGTGCCGCCTGCACCGAGGAGAATGCCGTCGGCCGGTCATCGGGACGGAAGTAGCAGTCCACCACGTCCTCCCCGCCCCGGCCAGGAAGGTTCAGCGGCAGGCACTCCGCGCCGAAGGCATCGCGGATCTGTTCGAGGCACTCGGCGAGGTCGACGTGCTCGGAATCCATGCGGTTGACGATGATGAGGCGGTCGAGCCCGCGCTCCGCCGCCCATGCCATCATCTTGCGCGCGATCATGTCCACCCCGACCTGAGGATTGATCACCACCGCGACGGTCTCCACCCCCGGCAGCACGGCCAGCGCACGGCCGATGAAGTCCGGGTAGCCGGGCGTATCGATGAGGTTGATGTGCTTGCCGAGGTGATCGAGACTGATGATGCTGCTGTGAAGGGAGTGCTGCAGTGCCTTTTCCTGGGGGTCGAAATCGGAAAGGGTGGTGCCCTTCTCGACCGACCCCATGGTTTTGATGCCGCCGGTTCGAAATGCGAGGGCTTCCGTCAACGTGGTCTTGCCACCCCCCGCAACCCCCACCAGGGCAATGTTGCGGATGTCCGCCGTCGTGTAGGTCGCCATATCCACCTCCGTCACATTGGATTCTGATGGTTATTGCGCCGCGCAAAGCGGCGGCGCGCGCCGGAGTGTCACCACCCTTTCCAGTATAGGAGGCGCGGCTGGCGCGGCAAGGTGAGCGCGCCGCAGTCGCGAAGCACTCCGGCTGCGGAGCGGAAAAAGGAAGGGGCTGCCGATGGCAGCCCCAAACTTGCGACAGGCTACGAGGAGGTCCTGTCAAACCGTGCCCACATGAATCCCCCGTATTTCGATCCGATCACCGCGCCGCATGGAGCAGCGCGCCATCGGGCGGAATAGAACCATCAACTGCCGTGAAACTGCGCCAGCAGCGTTCGCCCCTTGCGCGTGATGTAGCCGTCGGCGCTGATGAACCCGCGCTTCACGGCCAGGTTGTAGACCTTGCGCGGCATGTTTTTCGACAGGTACACGACCCCGTCGCCGAAACGGTTGCTCAGCACCTTTACGATATCCGTCTCCGATACCCGGGTATCATCCAGCCACTGTTGCACATTTATCACTATATTGCCTTTGCCGTCGCGTAATTACATCTGTGAAAATACACTCGAACTTGATACTTAATAAATAAGATAGCTTTTCTATAAAGATAGTCAAATCACAAATATAATCCAATGATCCTACGAGCGATTTTTTGTGATGACCATCATTATCCCCCGATTCGTAGTGCTTATGTCACCACAGCACGCCTGAAGGTACCCTGAACCGGCCGTGCGGTGCGCCCGCCGGCACGGCCGCCATGGAGCGCGGACGCCACGGGAATTCCGCCGGTCCTGTACGGCTGCTCCGATTCGTGGACTCGACCCGTGATTTCCGATCGCTCCGGCGGCGATGCACGCGGGGCGGCACCGCGCCGCAAGGCCGAGCCGTCGGGCGTTGCAGCAGTCAGTCGGAGATGTGGGGGCGGGCGAGGTACTCGTGGGACTGCATCTCGTGCAGTCGGCTCGCCGTGCGAGCGAACATCGCGGCCAGGCGCTCGCCGCCGTAGAGATCGTTCGGCAGGGCGGCGGCGGAGACGATGAGCTTGACATTACGATCGTAGAATTCGTCGACCAGGTGAACGAAGCGCCTCGCGGCGTCGTCCTGCTGCGCCATCACCACCGGCACGCTCGAGACCAGCACGGTCTGATACTGGCGCGCAATCTCGATATAGTCCGCGACTGCTCGCGGACCGGCGCAGATCGTGTCGAAGTCGAACCAGACCACGCCGTCGGCGCGGCGGATGGTCGCGATCTCGCGGCCCTCGATCTCGATCGCGCCGCCCTGCACGGCGGTGTCGGGCGCGATCGATTCGAAGGTGCGCAGGAGACCGGCATTGGCCGCGTCGTCCAGCGGCGTGTGGTAGATCTCCGCGCGCTCCAGCGCCCGCAGCCGGTAGTCCGTCTCACCGTCGAAATGAAACACCTCCGTGTGCGCCTTCAGCACCTCGATCGCCGGCAGGAAGCGCTCGCGCTGCAACCCGCCCCAATAGAGACGATCGGGTTGTTCGTTCGAGGTCGCGACCAGGGTGATGCCGCGCCCGAACAGCGCACGCAGCAGATTGCCCAGCAACATCGCATCGGTGATGTCGGAGACGTGAAATTCATCGAAGCACAACACGCGGGTATTGCGCGCGATTCGTTCGGCGAGGGAATCGAGCGGATTCTGTACGCTGCCCAGCGTTCGCAATTCCTGGTGTACGCGACGCATGAATCCATGGAAGTGGGCCCGCGCCTTCTCCTGAAACGGGAGGCACTCGTAGAACGCGTCGACGACGTAGGTCTTGCCGCGGCCAACCCCGCCCCACAAGTAAAGTCCGCGCGGCGCCCGGCTGGCTCCCGCTGGCGCCGGGCGGCGCAGCAGGCGATCCAGCCAGCCCGCGCGCGGCACCGTGCCGGCCGCTGCCGACGCTTGCAGCAGTTGCTGAAAGAGATGCTCGGTGAGCTTTACGGCACGCCTCTGCGTCCGGTCGGCAATGAAGCCGTCGCGTTGCAGATCCTGGCGGTATTTTTCCAGCGGGGTCATGGGCAGCCGGCGTTCCATTGGTGATTGTTGTCGCGCGGACCGCCGGCCCGCACCGGACCGGCGCGCCGGCCGGATGCGCGCCTTCCAGACGCGGGCCCCGGGTCACGGCCGGGACCGTCATTGCGCCTGCGTCTTTATGTAATCCTTGCGCAGGATCCTTGCCACTTGCTCGGCCTGTTCGATCTGCTCCTTCTTCATCGACGGGACGAGATTCGCCCGGACTTCCCGGGCGTCCTTGGAATTGTTGGCGGCGGCAATCTCGCACCAGGCATAGGCCTTGACCACGTCGGACTTCACGCCGCGACCCAGCGCATACGCCGTGCACATCATCTCCTGGGCCTCGACCACGTCCTTGCGGGCGGCGCGCGCGAACCAGAACACGGCCTGCTCATGATTCTGCTCGACGCCGCGCCCGAGCCCGTACATGGTGCCGAGATAGAACTCGGCGCGCGGGTGACCCTGCTCGGCGGCCTTGCGCAGCCAGCGCACGGCCTCGCCATCGTTGATGCCGACGCCGGCGCCGTCCCGGTACATTCGCCCCAGCGCATACTGCGCGTCGACGATCCCGGCATCGGCCGCCTGCTGATAGTAGCCCTGCGCGACCTCGGCATCCGCCTCCACGCCCTGGCCATTGGCGTACATGGACCCGAGGTTGTAGGCCGCCTGCGTCTCGCCCTGCGCGGCAGCCTTGCGATACCAGTCCACGGCTGCCGCGGCGTCACTCTCCACGCCCTTTCCGGTCGCGTACAGGTAGCCGAGGTTGAGCTGGGCCGGCGCATAGCCAGCCTCGGCGGCCTGCCGATACCAGCGCGCCGCCTCGGCGTCGTCGGCCGGCGCACCGCGGCCGGCGCGGAACATGTTGCCGAGATTGAACTGCGCCGCGCGGTGGCCCTGCTCCGCGGCCTTCAGGTACCAGTACATCGCCTGCGCGTAATCGGGTTCCACGCCCTTGCCCTGCTCCAGCAGTACCGCGAGGGCATACTGGGCACGGGAGTCACCGCCCTCCGCGAGCGGCTTCCAGGTGCTGTAGGCCGCCACGTAGTCGCCGCTGTCGGCGGCGCGCTTGCCCGCGTCGAAGTTCGCGGACGCCGCACCCGCCATCACCGCACCGAGGAGGAACGTCGCGACGACGGCTTTCAACGATGCGGTACGGGCGATCATGCGGCTATTATATGAAACAACGTATCCAAAGCGATCCAGGCGGGACCACGGTCATGCCGGCCGCGCCGGACTGCCAGCCTCCGTGGCGCCGCCGCCTCCTGATCGCAACGATCAACCGCCGCCGGGAGGTCACGACCATGAGCGCTGCAAGATTTTCGCGGGACCACCAGTGGATACGCCTGGACGCCGACGGCATCGCCACGGTCGGCATCACCGACTACGCACAGGAGCAACTCGGCGACGTGGTCTACGTCGATCTGCCGATGATCGGTGCGGTGTTCGATCAGCACGCCGACGCGGCGGTGGTGGAATCGGTGAAATCGGCCGGCGAGGTGAAGGCACCGGCCGGCGGCGAGGTGGTCGATGTCAACTCCACTCTGCTCGAGGAGCCGCAAAAGGTGAATGCGGACCCGACGGGGGAGGGCTGGTTTTTCAGGCTGCGGCTTTCCAACGCCGAGGAGCTCGAGAGCCTGCTCGATGAATCTGCCTACAACGAGTTCGTGCAGGGCCTGACATGAAGCCGCCAGCCCAAGGCGTGCTAGCGCACGATAGCTACCGTGCCGCCGGCTCGCCCCTGCTCCCCCAGCACCCCCATTAAATCGTGATCGCTGCTCGCCGTGACGCGCACCGTCGCGAACTGGCCGGCGCGCAGCGCCGCATGCGGCTCGATGATCACCACGCCGTCGATCTCCGGCGCGTCGGCGCTGCTGCGGGCGATGCCCGAGCCGTCGGCCCGCACCTCATCGACGAGGACCTGCAGACTGCGCCCGACCTTGTCCGCCAGTCGCGTGCGGCTGATGGTGGCCTGGGCCTCCATGAACCGGCCGCGTCGCTCCTCCTTGACCTCCTCCGGCACCGCGCCCTCGAGGCGGTTGGCGGCCGCACCGTCCACCGGCGAGTAGGCAAAGCAGCCGACCCGATCCAGTCGCGCCGCCGCGATAAAGGCGAGGAGTTCGTCGAACTCCCGTTCGGTCTCGCCCGGGAACCCCACGATGAAGGTACTGCGGATGGTGAGATCCGGACAGATTTCACGCCACCTTTCGATGCGCATCAGCGTGCCCTCCGCCGCCGCGGGGCGCTTCATGCGCCTGAGCACCGACGCGCTGCCATGCTGCAGCGGGATGTCCAGGTAGGGCAGTATCCTTCTCTCCGCCATCAACGGGATGATCTCGTCAACGTGCGCGTAGGGATACACGTAGTGCAGACGCACCCATGCACCCAGCTCCCCGAGCGCACCGCACAGTCCGCTCAACGACGTGGCGCACTGCCGGTTTCGCCACGGCCGGGCGGCATAGCGCAGGTCCGCGCCGTAGGCGCTGGTGTCCTGGGATATGACCAGCAGTTCCTTCACGCCGGCGGCGACCAGCCGCTCGGCCTCGCGCATGACCTCGTCGACCGGTCGGCTCACGAGATCGCCGCGCATCGACGGGATGATGCAGAAGGTGCAGCGGTGGTTGCAGCCCTCGGAGATCTTCAGGTAAGCGTAGTGCCGCGGCGTCAGTTTCACGCCCTGCGGGGGCACCAGATCGAGGTACGGATCATGCTGTGGCGGCAGGTGACGATGCACCGCTCCGACCACCTCCTCGTAGCGTTGCGGCCCGGTCACCGCGAGCACATGCGGATGCTTCTGGCGGATCACCTGCTCGCGCGCGCCGAGGCAGCCGGTCACGATCACCCTGCCGTTCTCCGCCATTGCCTCGCCAATCGCCTCCAGTGATTCCTCCACCGCCGAGTCGATGAAACCGCAGGTATTGACGACCACGATATCGGCGGCATCGTAGGTCGGGACGATGTCGTAGCCCTCGACCTTGAGCTGCGTGAGGATGCGCTCGGAATCCACCAGCGCCTTCGGGCAGCCGAGGCTCACGAATCCCACGCGCGGCGGCGCGGCATGGCTCGCGGCACGGTCGCCGGCCGTGGCGGGGGATACAGCGGCGGCAGGGGTCTTGCGACGGGACATGGGAGATCGAGCGCGGAACGGACAGGGGCGGAGATTATACGTCGTGCCGGCAGCGACGCGAGTCGAGGGCGCCGTTCGGGCGAGGGATCGGCGCATTCCCGGATGACGGCCCGAGCCGATATCCGGGGATTGGGGAGTTCTGGCAGAGCGAATTGCACGAGGCCCAGACTCGGGCAAGGCCCGATCAGCTTCGCGCTGTGGCCTGGCCGCCTTCGGATCTGCAACGATGGAGTACTGCGGCAGTACGTTCGTGGATCCGTCCGCTGCCGGCGCGCGCAGCGACGCCCGCCTCGTGCCGCCTTCGACGTGACCCAGGCTGAGCCCGGTGCTCAAGCTCGGCGAGGTGTGTCCTCTCAGCGCCAGGCAGTGCGAATCATGAAATCGCGTCGTCATGATGCGCGATAGCCGGGCGATCCGCCGCGGGTGGGGCGGATCCGCGCCAGGCGCGCCCGGCGCAGGTGCAACGCCGGATTCAGGCTTCGTCCCCGGGGACGAACTCCATCGCCACCGAATTCAGGCAGTAACGCAGCCCCGAGGGTGGCGGTCCGTCGGGGAAGACATGGCCGAGGTGGCCATCACAGCGCTTGCAGCGGACCTCGGTGCGGACCATGCCCAGGCTGTCGTCGCGCAGGTAGACGATGTGGTCCTTGTCGAACGGTTCATAAAAGCTCGGCCAGCCGGTGCCGGAGTCGAACTTCGCGCGCGATTGAAACAGCGGCAGCCCGCACAGCCGGCAGACGTAGACGCCGATCTCCTTGTTGTCCAACAGGCCGCCGCAGAAGGGGTGCTCGGTGCCGTGATGCAGCAAAATGCGGCGCTCCTCCTCGCCCAGCCGGCTGGCCAGGCGATCGCGCTCCTCCCCGCTCAAGGGGGCCAGGCTGTAACCGGAGGCGGACACGGCCATGGCACTTTCGACTTGTCGCATATCAGTCTCCCGAACTGGCAACCGCGCCCGTCATGGCGGACGCCGGGGATGCGCGCGTTCAACCCTTGAGCATCCCAGGGTGATATCTGCGCAGCTTCTCGAGCTTCGGCAGGGCGACCGCCGCGATGTACGGCTGCCCGGGGTTCAGCCGTGCATAGTCCTGGTGATAGTCCTCGGCTCGATAGAACCCTGTGAGCGGCTCCACGCGTGTGACGATGGGCGCACTGAAGACCCCGGCCCCTTCGAGCTGCCGCATGTATGCCTCCGCCACCCGCCGCTGGTTCTCCTCGCCGAAAAAGATCGCCGATCGGTACTGGCGGCCGCGATCGTTGCCCTGCCGATCCAGCTGCGTGGGATCGTGGGCGACGGAGAAGAACACCTTAAGCAGCTGTCCATAACTGACGCGCCGGGGGTCGTAGCTGATCTCCACCACCTCGGCGTGATCGGTGGCGCCGCTGCACACCGAGCGGTAGTCGGCCGTCGCCGCCTCGCCGCCGGCATACCCGGAGACCACGCCCAGCACACCATCCAGCTCACGAAACACCGCCTCGACGCACCAGAAACAGCCCGCGGCCAGCACGGCGCTTGCGGGCGATGACTGGGCGCCGGTCTCGAGATCTTCCATCGGGTCGGGAAAGCGGTCCGGCGATACCTTCAGGTTCGCGCCGCGCACGTCGCACAACATGTTTGTGTCCTCCTCATCGTTGCGTCCGTTCGATGGAAGCCACCGCTTGGAGGTTACATGAACGCAGCGCAGCAATCCGACCCTCCGTGCAGCCTGATGCCGCGTGGCGGCAAGGCGCCCGACGCACCCCGGGCATGCGCCGGAGCCCCGGGACGGGCGGGCTCATGGACGCCACCGTCGACTGCGGGATAGAAAAGCCGTGGTCGTGGTCGCAACGAGGATGACCTTCATCCACCGTCGCGGCTTCCTGGCGCTGGCTGCCGCCGCCTTGGGCTCCGGCCTCGCGTCGCGATGGGCCGGCGCGCAGGCACCGGCGCCGAGCCAGCGGCCCATCCCCTCGAGCGGGGAGAACCTGCCGGTCATCGGGCTGGGCAGCTGGATCACGTTCAACGTCGGCGACGATCGGACGCGGCGCGCACAGCGCCGCGAGGTATTGCAGGCGTTCTTCGACCAGGGAGGCCGGCTCGTCGATTCCTCGCCGATGTACGGCAGCGCGCAGGAGGTCATCGGCGCCCTGCTGTCGCAGGTGCGCGGGGGCGGGGCGCTGTTCGCGGCGACCAAGGTCTGGATCGTCGGGCGGGAGGCGGGCGTCCGGCAGATGCAGGAGGCCGCGGGGCTGTGGGGTGTGGATCGCTTCGATCTCATGCAGATCCACAACCTGCTCGACTGGGAGACGCACGTGGAGACGCTGAAGGCATGGCGAGCCGAGGGTCGCGTGCGTTACATCGGCGTCACCACCTCGCACGGCCGCCGCCATGCGGAGATGGAGCGGGCGATGCGCCGCGAGCCGCTCGACTTCGTGCAGTGCACCTACAACATCGTGGACCGCGAGGCCGAGCAGCGCCTGCTGCCGCTCGCCCGGGAACGCGGGATGGCCGTGATCGTGAATCGCCCGTTCCAGCGCGGGGCATTGTTCGCACGGGTGCGGGGCCGGCCGCTGCCGCCCTGGGCGGACGAGCTCGGCTGCGCGAGCTGGGCGCAGTTCTTCCTGAAGTTCATCGTCTCGCACCCGGCGGTGACCTGCGCGATCCCGGCGACTTCGCGCGTCGATCACCTGCTGGAGAACATGGGCGCGATGCGCCGGCCGCTGCCGGACGAGGCGGCCCGTCGCCGCATGAGCCAGTGGTTCGCCGGGCTCTGAGCGCCGCCGGCGGGGGCCGGGTCGCTCGGCGGTATCCGCCCCCGGATCGGGCGCCGTCGCGCGCGGCCCGCCGGCGGCCCTTCAGCGCACCGGGCGAACGATCAGCGGAGCGGCGCGGCAGTTCGAGCGGACGTCGCTGCCGCAGCGCCGCCCCTTCAGCGAGCGACCGAGACACACCCGGACCTCGGCAAAATACTGTCCGTCGCAGCGCAGCGCGATCATGTCCCCGCGCAGGTCGCTGTTGACATCGAGAAACTCATCGCGGATGGCGGCCGCGCTGGTGCGCATCTTGATGCGGTCGGCCCGGAACGTGTCGGGGATGGCGATCGCCGCACTCGCCTCGCGCACGAGCCCGAAATAGGCGCTCTCATCCAGGCCGCTGCACACGCCATGCTTGGCCCACTGATACCGTATGAGCCCATCGCTGGGCATGACCTCACGCATGGCCGCAAGGGTGGCCTCGCTGACGCCCCGGTCGCCGGCGCAGTTCCCGGGCGAACCGCGCTCGTACTGCGGCCAGAGTCCATGGACGACGAACTCGTAGCGCCGCCCGCTGCCGCATTGCTGAGGGTCGTCGCGGCCGTCGGTCGCGCAGTGCTGCGGCGACCACGAAAGGCTCAGGACGTAATAATCGAACTCCTTCCCGGTCGCGGCCGCGGTCCCCGGCGCCTCCGGCCGCGCGGACTCGAATGTCAGATGGCCGGTGCGCTGCAGCCACGTGAGCGTGCCAGCGACCAGCACCGCGGCCGCGGTGCTTTTCCATCCGCCCGCGCGTCTGCGTCTGTGCACACCCGCCTCCCCTCCGCCATGCCCGAGGGCAGGATGCTAGATGAATCACGGGCCGGCCGTCACCTCGAACCCGCGCGGAGGAACGAAGGCATGGGGCAGGCGCGCGCCAGACCGCCGCTCAGCCCCGGCGCTCGCCGCCCGCGAACAACTGATAGCCCCCGCGGCCGCGGCTCTTGGCGCCGCACATGGCGGTGTCTGCATGGCGCAGCAGGGCGTCGCCGTCGGGACCGTCGTTCGGATACACGCTGACACCAATACTGCAGGATGCCGACCAGCGGTGACCGCGGGTCGTGAAGGGGATGCTCAGGGTCCGATGCAGCTTCTTCGCGATCACGACCGCGTCCTCGGCGCCGTGCAGCCCCTGGACGAGGACGGCGAATTCATCGCCGCCCAGCCGTGCCACGGTGTCGGCGCCGCGCACCGAGGCGAGCAGGCGCTTTCCCGTCTCCACCAGCATGGCGTCGCCGGTCTCACGCCCACATGCCTGGTTCACGCGGCGGAAGTTGTCGATGTCGATGTAGAGGAAGGCGAGCTTCTCGGCGTTGCGACTGGCATGCGCGATGCCGCGCATCATGCTCTCCTGGAGAGCGGCGCGGTTCTGCAGACCGGTGAGCGCGTCGCGGGTCGGGGCCCGCGCCGCCATCACGCTCATCGCCTCGGTCTGCTGCCGGACGCGCTGCAGTTCCAGGCCATCGGCGATCTGGCGCGCCAGGCCCATCATCGCCGCGCGCTGCGCGGCGGTGAGGATGCGGGGTTCGGCGTCCAGTACGGTCAGCACCCCCGCCGCGACGCCGTCGGCGAGGACAACGGGGGCCGCCGCGAAGAATCGCATCGGTCCCTGCCCGCAGGCGAGCAGCCCCGCGTGCGTTTCCCGATCGCGCTCGACATCGTCGATCACGAGCAGGCCGCCCTCCCCGAGTGCCCGCCTGCACAGCGATGCGTACAGCAGTGACTCCTCGGCGCGGGGCGCGGCGGCCCCCGTCCAGAACACGCTGGCAGGTTCCAGGCGCAGGTTCGCGTGCGGGCAGTCGGCGATCTGGCGGGCCAGCATGACCGCAGTGTCGGTCGTGGACGCGAGGGCGAGACTGGGACCGGAGGCCGCGGCAGGGTGCCGAGCCCAGTCCGCATCCAGGCGCGAGTAGACGTTCCGCGGCAGGTCCGCCGTCGCCGCTTCCCCGTTGGCGGGTGCGGTCGCGCGCAGCACTCGCAGCACCTGCGCCACCTTTTCGAATTCCAGTGTCTTGTCGAAGAAGAACTCGGCGCCGGCGCGCCGGCACTTCTCCCGGTAGGCTGGCTGGGGATTGTTGGTCAGCATGATGACCCGCGGCATCGGCTCTACGCCGGCGATGGCCTTCAGCACGTCGATGCCGGTGCCGCCCGGGAGTTCGACGTCGAGGATCAGCGTCTGCGGCTGCAGACTGAGTATGCCGGCGACGGCGCCGTGGATGTCGCCGGCCTCGCCGACCACCCGCACGCCGTCGACATCCGCGAGCATGCTGGCCAGTCGCTCGCGCACGAGCCGGGAGTCATCGGCGATGAATACGTCCATCAGGCGCCTGCCAGTGGCCCGGCCGCTCCCGGAGGCGCGCGGGTCAATGCCCGAGGTCGGCGGACTCCACGCTCGGGGCGACGAGCCCCTCGGGGATGGCGTCCGTCGGTGTGCCGCCGGTCTCATTCGCGGACTCATCGACCTCGTGGTTGACCCCGGGTGACACGGCCGTGGTGACATGTGGCGAGGCATCGGCGGCGTCGGCCGTCGACACCGCCGCCCATGTTCCCCATCGCATGTACCCGGTCGACAAGGCACGCTCTCCCAGAACTCGCTCCACGAGCCGTGGAGGCTGCTCAGATGACCGCGTAGGCCTGTCGCGCCGCGTCCCGGGCCAGCGGGCTGCTGCGGCCCCTGGCCGGGCGCGGGCGTAGCGCCGGTTCGCCGTCCACCAACTCGATGCCGGCCTCCTCGCAGCGCTGCACCAGGCGCGGATGCAGGTTGATGATGCAGATCCCGACGTCGGTCTGCTGCGCCCAGTTGACGAATATGCGCAGCCAGTTCAGACCGGACTCGCCGATCTCGTTGACCTCGACCATGTCGAAGACGTACCAGTCGCAGCGCCAGTCATCGGGACGCAGGGATTCCCAGAACGAGAATCCCGCCGAGAGGTCGAACTGCCCCTTCGGATTGATGAAGATGGTGCGACCGCGCGTAGAAACCTTCAGGCCTTGTGTCATGCGTCTTTCCCCCTACCGCTCCTCGTTTGACCTCTGCCGTTTGACTTTCCACCCGGAGCCGGCTGCCGCCGGCACCGGAGCATCTCTGCGGGGAGCCCCGAACAGTCGAGGCACCCTGCCGCGCCCGAACCGGGGTTCGCCTTGCCGTGGTCGGCGGGCGATTCGACTCGGACCTGATGGGAGGAAGACTAGGCTGCACGACATCAGCGAGGTATCGGCGCAGTGCTGAACATGCCGTAGGAACGCGCCGACGGCCTTGTAGGCCGGTGTCCTACACGCTGTCGGGCGGTCCTCACGCGCCGCTGCATCGGCCGCGCGACTACTCGACCAGGTGATTCTGTATGCAGTAGCGCGTGAGATCGGCGTTGGTCTTCATTTGCATCTTGGTGAGCAGACGGGTGCGATAGGTGCTCACCGTCTTCACGCTCAGGTACAGCTCCTGGGCAATCTCGCTCACGGACCTGCCGGCACCGATGAGCCGCAGGACCCGGAATTCGCGATCCGAAAGCATTTCATGCGGTGCCTTCGGCGCCTCGCCGGTCAGCTCCGCGGCGAGATGCTCCGCTAGCTCGCTGCTGACGTAGCGGCCACCACCCATGATGCGCTTCACCGCGCGCACGAGCTCCTCGGCGGCCTTGTCCTTGGTGAGGTAGCCGGAGGCGCCCGACTTCAGCGCGCGCACCGCGAAGTGCTCCTCCGCATGCATGCTGAGTATGAGCACCGGCAGCGCGGGATGCTGCTTCTTGATCTGTCCCAGGCAGTCCAGGCCGTTGCGATCCGGCAGCGAGAGATCCAGCAGCACCAGGTCGAAGGGGTCCTTCAGCCGCGCGAACAGCGCCCCGGCCGTATCGACCTCGATCACGTCGAGCTTGGGGAAACTTTCGGTAAGTATGTCGTGAACGCCGCGACGAACGATTGGATGATCATCGGCGATGATTACGCGCATGCCTGTTCGTCCTCGCTGGCGGACTGCGCTGCTGTCATGGGCACGATGAGCCGCACCAGCGTTCCGCCCTGCTTGCGGGCATGTACGTTGAGCACTCCACCCATGAGCTGGGCGCGCTCGCGCATGCCGAGCACGCCGAGCCTCTGTGTGATGGCGCCGCTGCTTTCCTCGATGCCGCGCCCGTTGTCGGCTACTTCCAGCACGAGGTTGCGCTTGTCGTGACGCAGGTTCACCACGGCCTTGTCGGCGCCGCTGTGTCGCGCGATGTTCGTCATCGCCTCCTGGAATATGCGGAAGACGCCCGAGGCATAGGCCTTGTCGAGCACGAGTTCCGACGGCAGTATCAGCTCGCACTTCACCGCGGTGCGCTCGCTGAACTGGCCGGCATACTCCTCCATCGCCGCGATGAGACCCAGGTTGTCGAGCAGCGTGGGCCGCAGCCGGGTGGCGATGCGGCGCACCACCGCTATGGTGGAATCGATGAGATCACCGGTGGCGGCGATCTTCTTGTGCAGAATGCTGGCGTCACGCAATCCGGTCTTGTCGTCCAGCCGCCGGCGCATCCACGCGAGATCCATCTTCATGCCGGTCAGTGCCTGGCCCAGCTCATCGTGCAGCTCGCGCGCGATGTGGGTGCGCTCTTCCTCGACCGCGGCATCGAGCTGTCGGGCGAAGGTGCGCAGACGCTCGCGGGACTCGATGAGCGCGCTGCCTGCCTTTTTCAGGTCGGTGATGTCGCTGGCGATACCGTCCAGCCGCAGCGGATTGCGGAAACTGTCGGTCACCAGGCGCGCCCGGTCCCGCAGCCAGCGTATGCTGCCGTCGGGCCGGATGATGCGGTACTCGTAGTCGTAGTGACCGGTCTTCAGGATCTGCGCGACCGTGGCCTGAACGCGCTGCTTGTCCTCCGGATGGACGACGTCGAACCAGAGGCTCGGTCGAGCGAAGAAGTCCCCGACCTGGCGGCCGTACACGGCCTCTGCAGACGGGCTCACGTACAGGGGCTGGCAGTCCTTGACGGTCGACGACCACACCACGTCGTCCAACGAGTTCAATATGCCGTTGAGGCGTTCGCGGCTGTCGCGCAGGGCGTCCTCGGCGGCCTTGCGATCGGTGATGTCACGGCAGTTCACCACCACGCCGTGGATCGCCGCGGAGTCCAGGTGGGCACGGCCCACCGCGTCGAGCATGCGCCAGGAGCCGTCGCGATGTCGCACGCGCAACTCCGCGCGCCGCACCGCACCCGGGTTGGCGATGGTGTCGCGCAGGGCGGAGTGCGCGGTGATGCGATCGTCGTGATGCACGATGTCGAAGGTGCTCTTGCCGAGCAGGTAGGCGGGCTCGTAGCCGAGGATGCTCACCACCGAGGGACTCGCGAACAGGATGGCGCCCTGCCCATCCATGATGAGCGTCATGTCCGAGGACATCTCCACCAGCGCCCGGAATCGCTGCTCGCTGGTCCTCAGCGCCCGTTCCGCCCGCTTGCGCCGGGTGATGTCGCGCGCGCCGATCATGATGGATACGATGCGCTGGCCCGCGTCGCGCAGCGGGACCACCGAGCACTCCAGCCAGTAGCGGGTCTCCTCCAGGCCGGCCGCCTCGATCTCGATCGTGCCGGCGACACCCTGGAGCACGCGCTTGAACAGATCGCCGAGGGTCTGCCGGTGCTCCGGCAGGACGAACTCCAGCATCGGGCGGCCCTGCAGCGAGACTACCGAGTCGGCCTCCAGCGTCAGCACCCCGGAGCGATTCACCTCGACGATGCGGCCGTCGATCGAGAGCATGAACACGGCATCGGGCTGCTTGTCGATTGCATCGCGGAGGGAGGCGATCGTCTGACGCAGGTTCTCCAGCTCGCGATACTGGTTGCCGACGTCGCGGAAAGTGAGGATAAGCGCATTGCCGTCGGACTGTCCGATCGGCGCGGCGTGGATCTCCACGAACAGGAATTCGCCGTTGAGGCGGGCGATGTTCCGCTCGACGGTGATGGGCTGATCGGCGTTGCCGGAGAGCAGTTGCCCGATCGACTCGTGCAACACGACCTGATATTCGCCCTGCAGCAGATCGAAAGGGGAACGCCCGAGCAGCTGCTCGCGTGCGGCCGCGCCGAACATCTGCATGGCGGCATGGTTCACGAAGCTGATGCGACCGCGCTCCACCGCCACCATCGGCACCGGCAGCAGCTGCGCCAGCCTGTGGTAGCGCTCCTCGCTGTGGCGCAGCGCACCCTCGGCCAGGCGGCGCTCCTGCAACTGACCCTGCAGCACCGCAACCTCGGTGCCGAACCGCTTCACCCGCTCGGCGTTGCGCTGCTGCGGACCGGTGAACACGGCCGCGGCGAGCGCGGCGACGCTGCCGAACGCGAACAGCGGCAGATTGTGATCGCTCAACACCCAGCCGGCACTCGCGCCAGTGTAGTAGAAGTACAGGTAGCCGATCGCGAGCAGGGCACTGCAAAGACCGGCGATCGAGCCGCTGTAGTAACTGCCGATCAACACCGCGAGCACCAGCGGTATGGGCGGCGGGCAGATCTGATCGAAATTCGTCAGCTCCAGCGCCGCGATGATGCATACGGCGAGCAGCGGGCCGAGAAACTGGCGCACCCCGAGATTCGCGTTGGAGTCCTGTGCGTTCATTCGATCCCCGCCCCGTCGCTGGTCGATGGTTTCAGGCCTCGCGCTTCCCGCCGGAACCGGCGAGGCAGACCGGCCGGATTAGTAGCACAAGCATCGCGCCGTATCCAGCACGGGCGGTCACAGTATTTCAAGGAGCGCCGGGCGGCGGCGCCCCGTCCTCTGCGGGGACCGGGCCCCAGCACGCGGCAGGCAGGCCCGAGGCGCGCTCCGTGCGTCGACTGACGGCCGCGCGGACGGCCTCCTCGCTGCCCCAGAGCGTCACCCGATCGCGGGCGCGGGTCACCGCCGTGTACAGCAGCTCGCGCGTCAGAGCGGGGGAGTCCGCGTTCGGCAGCAGCACCAGCACATGGCCGAACTCCGAACCCTGCGACTTGTGAACGGTGAGCGCGTAGGCGGGCTCGTGCTCCGGCAGGCGCGCCGGAGCCAGCCTGCGGCAGCGGCCGTCGGGCGCCGGAAACACCACCCGCAGGCCGCCGGCCTCGCGGTCGTCCAGCACCAGGCCGATGTCGCCGTTGAATAACTGCAAGCCGTGATGATTGCGCCGCACCATGATCGCCCGGCCCGGGAACCAGCCGCGCGCAGGCGGCGCACCGAGCGCGGCGGCGAGCGCGCGCTCGAGTTCACCGTTCAACCACTCCACGCCGGCCGGCCCCTTGCGCACGGCCGCCAGCACGCGGAATTCCGCAAACGCCTCGAACGCCGCCCGCTCCTCACCGCGGCGCACGGCCTGCGCGTAGCGGTGCAGATGCGGTGCGATCGCCGCGCGCCAGCGCTGCCGGTCCAGCGTCTCCTTCACCCAGGTGAGCTCGTTGCCCGCACGCAGCACCTCGAGCACCTGCGCGGCGTCCCCGGCGCGAACCGCGCCCGCCAGGGCGGCGATCCCGCCGCCGGCGGCGAAGCGGTAGCTGCGGTCCAGGAGCACGACCGCATCGCGCAGCGGCGAGACGGCGTTCGCATCGACGGCGACCTCAATCCCGGTCGTCGCCCGCAGCCACGCCGCGAACGCTGGCGTGTACGCGTTGCGCTCGGGGCAGACGCTGCCGAGCACGGCCCCCGGCTCCACGGAGGCCAGCTGGTCCTTGTCGCCGACCAGCAGCAGTCGCGCCTGCGCCGGCAACGCATCCACCAGCTTGGCCATCAGCGCGAGATCGACCATCGAGGCCTCGTCGACGATCAGCATGTCGAGCGGCAGCGGCCGGCCGCGATGAAAGGCGAAGCGGGCGGAGTCCGGCGTGCCGCCGAGCAGCCGATGCAGGGTGCTGGCGGTGTCGGGAATCAACGCCTGGCTCTCGGGACTGACGGGCAGCTGCGCGCGGGCCTGGCGGATGGCTTCCTGCATGCGTGCGGCCGCCTTGCCGGTCGGCGCCGCGAGCGCGATGCGCAGCGGCGCAGCGCGATGCAGTTCCGCGATCAGCGCCAGCACGCGCGCCACGGTGGTGGTCTTGCCGGTGCCCGGCCCGCCCGAGAGGACGCAGAGCCCGCGCGCGACGGCAACCGCCGCCGCCAGCCTCTGCCAGTCCTCCCGCTCTCCCGGGAACAGGCGCGCCAGGGACGCGCGCAGCGCCGTCTCATCGATCGCGTGCAGCGTCGCCGCACGCGCCCGCAGATCGGCGGCAAGCCGCTGCTCGTAATCCCAGTACCGACGCAGGTAAAGCCTGCCCTCGCCGTCCAGCACGATCGGTTTGTGCTGGCCCGGCGGTCCGATGATGGCCGTGCCGCACAGGTACTCCTCCAGCAGCCGCGCCGTGCCGGCACCCTCGGCGCCGTCGCGCACGCTGATGCAGGAGTGACCCGCGGCCGTCATCGCCGCGAGCCTGGCGAGGATGCGCGCCAGCTCGGGATCGCGGCTGTCGGCCAGGCGCATCAGCAGGCTCGTCAGATGGCTCTGCAGCCCGGTGCTCCCGTCGGCGACGGCGTCTGGTGCCATTCCTCGATTCACGCGGCGCCCCTCCCCACGTACTGGTCGAGCGCCGCAAGCAGCGCGGGCGCGGGACGAGCGGCGTGCACGCCGAAGCCGGGCCCTCGCTGCGGCGAGATGCCGCGCACGAACAGGTAGTACACGCCGCCGAAGTGCCGTTCGTAGTCGTAGCCCGGCAGTCGCGCGCGCAGATAGCGATGCAGCGCCAGCGTGTAGATGAGGTACTGCAGCCCGTAGGCCTCCTCCGCCATCACGGCCGGCAGCCGCCGCTCGGCGTAGGCCTCGGCGGTCGGACCCAGCCAGTTCGACTTGTAATCGACAATGTACCAGCGTCCGTCATGCTCGAAGACCATGTCGATGTAGCCCTTCATGTAGCCGCGCACCGGGTCGAACCGCAGACGTTCGACCTGCCGCCGCTGCGCCCCGTCGGCGGCGTGCGTCTCGAGCAGGTGCCCGAGCTCCCCCGCCTCGAGCCGATGCAGCGGGTAATGAAATTCCAGTTCGTTGACGCGCTGGTGGTTCGCGACCCGCGCCAGGCGCAGCCGATCGCCATCGAGCGGCGTATGCAGCACGTCGGCGAGCATGCGCAGGAGCACCGCCTCCCACTGCGGCGCAAATCCGTGACGATTCAGTTCGCGGACAACCACCGGACGCCACCCGGTCTCGTCGCCGGCGCGAAAGTCGACGTGCTCGAAGATGGCGTGCAGACAACTGCCCGCCCCCGCGCCGCGCGGGAAGGCGTGAATGCTGTCGGCGACGATCGGTTCCACCGCCGCCGGCGCCGAGGCCCAGTCATCGTGATCGGGGCGATCGCCGGAACCCTGGCGCAGCAGCGCCGTGTAGCTGACCGTGCGCCACGGCGCCGCGATGTGACCGCGGAAGACGCGCGCCGCGGGCGGCCTTGGCAGGCCCTCCCGCGGCATCGCCGCGCCGGTGCCGAGTGCCGGTGGCCCGGTGACCGCGATCGCGTGCGGCGCGGCCGATTGCAGGGCCTGGAGGTCGGCCCGCAGCTCGCTGTCGTCGCAGGCCTTGAACCAGTCGAAGAAGGCCTCGTCCCCCGGGAACACCCGCCGGCCGCGGTGCATCAGCCACGCCGGCGCGGAACCGGACGCGCCGCTGATCGCGCCCCAGGCCACGTAGCAGCGATGCCTCGCGCGCGTCAGAGCCACGTAGCACAGGCGCAGCGACTCCGAGCGCGCCTCGAGCCGGGCCTGCCCGCGCGCCCGCTCGTCGCCGGCATCGAGCTGCAGAGTCGGCGCGTGCTCGGCCGCGGGGTCATGGAAGAAGACCGGGGCGGCCGGTGACGGCCCGCGCTGCGACTCGTCCCAGAGGTAGGGGCAGAAGACGACGGGGAACTCCAGGCCCTTGCTGCGATGCACGGTGACGATCTGCACCAGCTGCTCGTCGCTCTCCAGGCGCAGCTGCGATTCCTCGCCGCGGTCGAGCGTCCTTTGCCGCCGGTCACGGAGCCAGTCGACGATCTGCGAGATCCCGAGCCCGCTGCCGTCGGCCTGCGCCTGCAGCAGTTCGATGAGATGCAGCAGGTTGGTCATGCGCCGCGCCCCGTCGGCCAATGCCAGCAAGCGCGTCGGCACGCCCTCCCGCTCCAGCAACCGGCGGCACATGACGAAGAATCCGGCCTCGCGCCAAGTCTGGTGGTACTCGTTGAAGCGCAGCACCACCGCCTCCCAGTCCTGCTCCTGGCCCGATAGCGCATGCAGCGTCCCGGCATCCACGCCGAGCAGCGTGGTGACCAGGGCCGTGCGCACGCGGGTGTCGTCACCGGGATTCTCGACCGCACGCAGCACGTGCGTCAGTTCCTCCGCCTCCTCGCTGTCGTAGACGCTGTCGTCGGCCTGCTCGGCGCTGTTGATCGCGCACGCGGCCAGCGCCTCCTTGATCTGCCGGCCCTGCGAATGCTTGCGCACCAGTACGGCGATGTCGCCGCCGCGCAGGGGCACGAGCTCGCCGGCCTCATCGAGGAAGCCGGCGCGGCCACCGGCGGCCAGGCGCAGCAGACGCGCGATCTCCGCGGCGGTGGCCTGCGCCGAGATCCGGGCCGCATCCTGCTTGGTCCAGGGCTTCTCCTGCGTCGGGCGCGCGAGGAACCAGAGCACGAGGGGGATCTCCTCGCGCCCGTCGATGAGCAGCGGCCGCGGCGCCCGTCCGGCCGGATGAACCGGGTGAAACTCGATGCCCCCGGTCAGAAATGGCGACGAGGCGTGGCGGTACAGCGTGTTGACGGCATCGATGAGCGGTGCGGTCGATCGCCAGTTCACGTCCAGCGTGTGGCGGCTCGCGCGCGTATCCTCGCGTGCCTTCAGATAGGCGTACACGTCGGCGCCGCGGAAGGAATAGATCGCCTGCTTCGGGTCGCCGACGAGGTACAGCGGCAGATCGGTGCCGGCGTAGATCCGCGAGAAGATCTCGTACTGCACCGGATCGGTGTCCTGGAATTCGTCGATCAGCGCCGCACTGTATTGCTGCCGGATGCTCGCGGCCAGCGCCGCGCCGCTGCGCGATTGCAGCGCGCGGGCGAGGTCGTTGAGCAGATCGTCGTAGGACGTCTCGGCCTGCCGGCGCTTGCGCAGCGGGAGTTCCTGCGCACAGTAGTCGATGAGCCGCCGGCGCAGATTCGCTGCGCGCCGCGCATGACACGTCTCCAGGTCCGCATGGCGGCGCAGCAACGTCTCGCAGCGCGCGAAGAACAGGTGCGCGGGAGGCTGACTGTCCTTCTTCGTGGCTGCGGCGATGGCCGGAGGCGAGCACTTCGCGACGCCCTCGGGCAGATCCCGCACCGCATCCGCCGCG
Source organism: Gammaproteobacteria bacterium (assembly GCA_022071965.1). Taxonomy (GTDB): domain Bacteria; phylum Pseudomonadota; class Gammaproteobacteria; order JAJPIJ01; family JAJPIJ01; genus JAJVHZ01. The sequence continues at coordinate 117,893 of JAJVIQ010000021.1, read as the reverse complement.
CCGGAGAAGATGCGCTCGAACTGCGCAATCCACTTGCCTGCCGCCTTCACGGTGATGACGTTGCGCTTCAGCTCGGGGCTCGCCAGCAGCGTCCGGCCGACCGCCTCGCCCTCCTCCTTCCACACCAGCGCGGCGGCGGCGAACGCGGTCTCGTAGGCGCGCTCGAGATCCTCGCAGCTCGCGGCCGCCTCGCCGCCGCGCACGCGCAGATAGGGCTTGCCGAGGTGCGGGCCGACCAGCGACAGCAGCTCCTCCGGTGCCGACATCCCGTTGGCGAGCAGATACTCCACGAACAGTCTCGACGCGCCGCTCACCTCACGCCGCCAGAAATCCCGTGCGACCTCGGCACGCAATTCGCACTCGTCGGTCAGCAACGCGGCGTCGAACGGTGTGCCCGAACCCAGGGCATTCTCGGCGAGCAGGCGCTGACAGAAGCCGTGGATGGTGTGTATGGCCGCCTGATCGAAGCCGGCGACGGCGGTATCCAGGCGCCCGGTGAGCTCCGCGCGATCGGGATTGCGCTCGATCAGCCGGTTCACGAACGGATCCTCCAGCGGCGGCGTCGCGCCCGCGCGCAGGGCTTCGGCCAGAAGACGCAGCCGCGCGCGCACCCGTTCCCGCAGTTCCGCCGTCGCCGCGGTCGTGAATGTCAGCACCAGTATCCGGTCGATGGTCCGATCGGTCTCCACGACGAGGCGGACGAGCAGATTGCTGATGGTGTAGGTCTTGCCCGTGCCGGCGCTCGCCTCGATGAGCTGCGTGCCGACCACGGGCAACTCGAACACGTCCAGGGAGTCGCGGATCACGGTTCCCCCCGCACGTGCGCAATGAGCGGCTCCACGAGATCGCGCGCAAGCCGCTCGAAGGCCGCATCGAGCGGCACGGCGCCGGCAAATGCAAGCCGGTAGTAGACGTCATCGCCTTCGCCGCGCTTGAAGTCGTTGCCCTCCCACGCGGCGCGCGCCGCGCCCATCGCGTCCCTCCCCTTCAATCGCGCCTCCACGTAGGCGAATGCGCTGCGAGGAAAGAAGTGCAGCGGCTCGCGCAGGCCTTCCAGGAAACGATCGAGCAGATTCTGCAGCTGCGCCCTGGCGTCGCCGACCGGGTCGAACTCGAACATGCCCTCCGGCGTGCACAGCGTGCTGACCCCCGCGCGTGCCGGCGCCCCCGCCGCGAGCAGCAGGTGGCGGATCCAGAACTCCATGCGCTGTGATGCGTATATCTGGTCGGCGGCCCCGTACTGGAACAGGCCCGTCGCGGTGACATCCCGCAAGGTGCCCGTGACGCGCACCCCGCGCAGCGCGATATCCACCGGGATCGGGCTCGCGACCGCCATGTCCCCGGCGCGCGCGCGCGCCCTGGCGGCGAGCGCCCGTGCCCGCGCCGCCGCCTTGCGCAGTTCGATCCGTCCGACCTGGCCCGGCGGCAGGCCGCCGCGTGCGAGCTCCGCGGGATAGGCATCCTCGATGCCGGCGCCGGCGAGCAGCGTCGTCGTCAGGCGCTCGGTGATCTCCCTCTCCGCCCGTCGGTCGAGCGCAAAGGGTTCACAGGCCTCCAGATCGTCGTTGTATTCGGCCAGGCGCACGCGCAGGCGGCGCTCTAACAGGAAGCGCGCCGGCTGGTGGTAGAAGCGCACGAGATCCTCGACGGTGACCGCGGACCATTCGGCCCCGGGATCGGGCAGCCGCGTCGAGAACAGCGGCCGGCGCGCGGCGTCGGCCGACGGCGCCGCCACGGCCAGCTCCCGACGATAGCTGAAGAGACGATCGTCACCGTTGAAATAGCGCGGGCTGAACGCCTGCAGCGGGTGATGCGTGAGGATCCGCTCGCGCAGCGTGCCCGGGGATGCGGGGGCGAAGTCGCGCTCCAGCAGGTCCAGCAGTTCGCTGACCAGCACCGATGGCGGCAGCGGCAGACCGGTGCGGATGTCGTTGCCGACGTAACTCAGGTACAGGCACCGGCGCGCCGCCAGCACCGTTTCGAGGAACAGGTAGCGATCCTCGTCACGACGGGAGCGATCGCCGCGGCGCCAGTCGCTTGCCATCCGATCGAAATCCACGCGCCGGTCGGGGCGCGGAAACACGCCGTCGTTCAGGCCGAGGACGCAGATGACCTCGAAGGGCAGCGCCCGCGCCGCGGACCATTCCGCCACGCACACGCCTCCGCGCAGCGAGAACCGCCGGGCGCTCTCCGCCTCGAGCCGCCGCCTCAGCTCGGCGGCCATCACCTCGATGCCTATCGGGCTGCGCGACTGCGCGAGCGCCGCATCGCGCGCGACGGCGGCCAGGGCGTCGCGCACCGACTGCAATACCGCCTCGTCCTCGGGTTCCGGATCGAAAAGGTCGGCGAGCAGCGCGTTGAGCTCGACTGTCCAATCGCCGACGCTCATCTCCGCCTGCAGCCGCTTGCGCCAGACCTGCAGCAGATCGAGGTAGTCGAGCAGCGCGGACAGCACGCGCGCCGCGGAACCCTCGACCTCCGCGTACGGCAGTATGCCGCCGAACAGCCGGTCGCCCTCCGGCAGCGCGTAGCCCAGCAGCATGCGCTCCAGGCCCGCGCGCCAGGTGTGGCTGGCCACCGGCGGCACCGAGAATTCGGCGCGATGCACCTCGTCCCATCCCCAGCAGATCCCGGTCTCCGCAATCCATCTCCGCATGCGCGCGAGCTCATCGTCGTCCAGCCCGAAGCGGCGCTGCACCGACGCCACCTCGAGCGGCGCCAGCACCGCATCGGCCGCGAACCGGCTGGCGGGCAGGCCGAGCAGATCGAAGAACGCCGCGAGCTGCGGATCGCCGGACGGGGATGCTTCCGCGAGGATGTCAAAGGGAACGCGCCGGTGATCGGCGACCGCGCCGAACACCCCGCTGACGTAGGGCGCATAGCGCGGCAGATCGGTAACCGCCACCAGGACCTGCTCGGGTCGAAGATCGGGCCAGCGCTCGAACATGTCGAGCAGCCGATCGTGCAGGACCTCGACTTCACGCATGGCGCTGAAGCACGCATGCACCTGGATCGAACGATCCATGGCCGGGACCTCGTGCCGCACGCCGGCCTCCTCGCCGCGATCCCGGAGCTCGAAAATGTCGGACTGCAGCGCCCCGAGCAGCGTGCCGGCCTCCGGGGGTGCGTAGCATTCGCTCTCGACGTGCTCGTATTCCACGACCCGGTCGATGAAGTCCCTCCCCGGGCGTCCCATGGACCCGAGCAGCGGGTGCCCGGTGTGCAGGTAGCGCTCCGCGGCCCCCGCCTCACCGGCCGCGGCACGCGTGCGCGGGGAGACGATATCGCCCCAGTAGTGTCGGCTCGGGTTGAGCAGCAGCAGGTTGATCCGCGTCCGCCTGGACAGATGCGCGATCACCTCCAGGTAGGAGGGCGACAGCGCCGGCAATCCGAACAGCGTGACCCGGGCCGGCAGCGCGGCCTCCACGCCGGCCGTCGCGGCCGCCTCGAATTCATCCAGCGCGTGCACCCAGTGCAGCGGCCTGCGCCCCGCGATCAGCCGGCGCCACAGACTCGCCTGCCAGTGCGTCTGCCCGCCCTGCTCCCAGGCGCGTACCCAGTCGGGACGGAAGATCGCGTATTGGTCGAAGGTCTCGGCGATGCGGTGCGCCAGCGCGTGCCGCTGACGCGCGTCGGCGCCGCGCAGGTAGGCGCGCAGCGGCGCGCAGGCCTCGCCTTCGGGCAGGTCGCCCAGGGCATCGTAGATGCGCCAGGCGTTGACCTCCGCGGAGAACGGCGCCACGGCCGGCAGGCGCTCGCCGAGCACGAGCCGGAAGATCTCCCAGATGAAATTTCCCGGGTACAGAAAGCGCGCGTTCGCGCAGATGCCGTGCCGATCGGCGAGGCGGTAGGTCAACCAGCGGCCCATCGCGCGGGTCGGCACGACCACGATCTCCGGCGCCAGCACCGAGGGCGGCGGCTCCTCGAGGATGGCCTCGAGGGCGGCGGCAAGACCCTCGGTACGGTTGCTGTAGACGATATTGAACATCGGGCGTCCCCGGGGGCGTCTCGCATCAGCCGGGCGGTTGCCTGGCCCCCGCACGCCGCCGCCGCCGCGACCCGTCCCCCGGCAGATTCAGCGCCGCGGCCATGGCATGGGCGCGGGCCACGGCCGCGGGGGCGAGGGGCGCGAAAGTGTTATTGTTTCCGACGACGCGACCGGCCATGGCCGAGAAGGAAACAACGTCATCATGCTGGAACAACTCACGCTGTTTCTTGCCGCCGCGGTGCTCATCGTACCTCTGTTCAAGAGAATGGGTCTCGGGACGGTGCTGGGCTATCTCATCGCCGGCATGCTGCTCGGACCGTGGGGGCTGCATCTGGTCACCGAGGTCGAGAGTATTTTGCACGTCTCGGAACTCGGTGTCGTACTCCTGCTGTTCGTGATCGGACTCGAACTGCAGCCGTCGCGACTGTGGGTGCTGCGACGGACGGTGTTCGGCCTGGGCGCGGCGCAGGTCGCGGGCTGCGCGCTGCTCATCGGCCTGGCCGCCGCCCTCGGTTTCACGCAGCACGGGCTGGCGGCCGCCGTGGTCGGGTTCGGTCTGGCCATGTCCTCGACGGCCTTCGTGCTGCAGACGCTGGCCGAGCGCAACGAGCTGACGACACGCCACGGTCGCGACTCTTTCGCGATCCTGCTGTTCCAGGATCTGGCGATCATCCCGGCGCTGGCCGCCCTGCCCCTGCTCGCCTATTCGCCGGCGAGCAGGACAGCCGGGATCGACTGGCCGGAGCTGCTGCGCGCCATCGCCGTGCTGGCCGCCATGGCCATCGCCGGCCGGCAGTTGCTGCGCTGGGCCTTTCGCCTCGTCGCGCGCTTCGGCAACCGTGAGCTGTTCACGGCCACGGCGTTGCTGGTGGCGATCGGCACCGCGCTGCTGATGGCTTACCTGGACCTGTCGATGTCGCTCGGCGCCTTCCTGGCCGGCGTGCTGCTGGCGGACTCGGAGTTCCGCCACGAGATCGAGGCCGTGCTCGAACCCTTCAAGGGCCTGTTGCTGGGTCTCTTCTTCATCGCGGTCGGCATGACGGTCAACCTCGGGGTCGTGGCGCGGTGGCCGCTTGCACTGGCCGGCGCCGCGCTCGCGCTCTGCATCGTGAAGTTCATCGTCGTCTTCGCCGTGGCGAAGGCCGCGGGCGCGAGGACCGAGAGCGCCCGGAACCTGGGCATCGCGCTGGCCGCCGGCGGCGAGTTCGCCTTCGTGCTGTTCAACCTGTCGCGTGAGTATTCGATCGTCGACGGCGCGACGGCGGACATGCTGGTGGCGACGGTCGTGCTGTCGATGATGCTCGCGCCGATGCTGTTCGTGGCCAATGACAGGGTGGTGAAGCCGTGGCTGAGCGCGCGGGCCGAGCCGGAGTTCGATCGCATCGACGAGCCCGGCAACGCGGTGGTGATCGCGGGGTTCGGACGCGTCGGCCAGATCGTGGCGCGGATCCTGCGCATGCGCGGCATCCCTTTCACCGCCGTCGACATCAGTCAGACGCAGGTGGATTTCGTGCGCAAGTTCGGCAGCAAGATCTACTACGGCGACGCCTCGCGCCTCGAGCTGCTGCGGGCGGCCAACGTGCAGCAGGCCCGGCTGTTCGTGCTCGCCGTCGGCAATATCGACAAATCACTCAAGATTGCGCAGACGGTGCGCCGGCACTTCCCCGACGTTCCGATCTACGCGCGAGCGCGCAACCGCTTCCACTGCTACAGGCTGCTCGACCTCGGCGTCCGCTACGTCATGCGTGACACCATCCTCTCCAGTCTCGCCATGGCGCGCGAGGTGCTGACCGGTCTCGGGCTTGCGCCGGAACGCGCCGCGGAGTCGGTGGAGAAATTCCGCGTCTTCGACGAGGTGCTGCTCGCGCGCCAACACGCCATCTACCATGACGAAACCGCGCTGGCGGAAAGCGCCAGGCAGGCCGCGGAGGAACTGCGTGGGCTGTTCGAGGCCGACCGGAGCGAAGCCCCCGGATAGTTCCCCGGCACCGTGCCGGGCCCGCGCATGGGCCTTCGCGTCACGCGCCCGCCGCCCATCCGTTCCCCCGGTCGACGCGCGTTCAGCCGCATGGCCTCGCGCCGGCGCGGGCCGGGCCGCCGGGCTGATGCGCCAGCGCGGGTCGGTTACAATGCCCGGATGCCGCCACCGTCGTCGTCCGTCTCCCCGGCCCCCACCGCGGAGGATGAGCGCTACCAGGTCGATCGCCTGCAGGGCGTCTCGCGCACCTTCGCGCTGACCATCCCGCAGCTGCCCGCCGGACTGGCGCGCGTGGTCAGCAATGCCTACCTGCTGTGCCGCATCGCCGACACCATCGAGGACGACCCCGGCCTGAGCTTCGAGCAGCAGCGCCGTTACTCGGACATGTTCATCGACGTGGTCGCCGGCAGCGCCGAGGCCATTCGCTTCGCCGATGAGCTGTACCCGCTGCTCTCGCCGCAGATGCTAGAGGACGAGCGCGATCTCATCCTCAACACGCCTCGCGTCATCCGCATTACGCACAGCTTCAATGCCGCCCAGCAGGCGGCCATGGTCCGCTGCGTGCGGATCATGGCCAACGGCATGGCCTGGTACCAGGAGCGCGAGACCCTCGAGGGGCTGCCGGACCAGCCGGCCATGGACCGTTACTGCTATTACGTCGCGGGCGTGGTCGGCGAGATGTTGACCGAGCTGTTCTGTGACTACTCCGCGGAGATAGCCGGCCATCGCGACCGGCTGATGCCGCTCTCGGTGTCCTTCGGCCAGGGTCTGCAGATGACGAACATCCTCAAGGACATCTGGGAGGACCGGCGTCGCGGCGCCTGCTGGCTGCCGCGCGACACCTTCCGGCAGGCCGGCGTCGATCTCGCGCGGCTGACGCGCGAGGAGATCCCGCCCGGATTCCGGAGCGCTCTCGGCGAGCTCATCGGCGTGGCCCGTCAGCACCTGGAGAACGCGCTCAGCTACACCCTGCTCATCCCGCCGCGTGAAAAGGGGATACGGCGATTCTGCCTGTGGGCGATAGGCATGGCGGTGCTGACCCTGCAGAAGCTCAATCGACACCGCGACTTCCGTTCGGGCAGCGAGGTCAAGATCTCCCGCAACAGCGTGAAGCTGACGATCCTCGCCGCCAACCTCACGACCTCCAGCGACCGGCTGCTGAGATGGCTGTTTGCCTTTGCCGCCAAGGATTTGCCGAGGTCGCCCATTCATGAGACACTTTCCGCGTCGGGCTGCGGCAGCGGATCACAAGCACCCGGGTGCCCCGATGGGCCCCGAATCATCCGGCAGTAGGGGGATCCAATACCGGTACGGACGCATGTGCCGCGATAACGCGCGTCGGGCGCGTCTGTGCTGACGTCCCGTCACTCCCGGTGCTCGCAGGGTGCGGACGACGGTTCCTTTCCGGAAATACAAAAATGTTAAAGACGCGTTTTCTGCGCAAGCATTCCAAGGTTGCGTCACGACTGGCAGTTGTTCAGGCGCGCGAGACCCGCGGGCCGATCAACCCCGCCGAGCTCGAGGAATCCATCGATCGCGCCCGCCGTGGGCTGGAGTCCGAACAGCACGCCGACGGCCATTACATCTACGAGCTCGAGGCCGACTGCACCATCCCGGCCGAGTACATCATGATGGACCACTTCATGGGCGAGGTGGACGACGTGCTCGAGCGCAAGATCGCCAGTCACCTGCGCGCCAGGCAGGCCGAGCATGGCGGCTGGCCGCTGTATCACGGCGGCGATTTCGATCTGTCCTGCTCCGTGAAGGCCTATTACGCGCTGAAGCTCGTCGGCGACGATCCGAACGATCCGCACATGATCCGCGCACGCAACGCGATCCTGAACTACGGCGGTGCCGCCCGCGCCAACGTCTTCACCCGCATCGCGCTGGCCCTGTTCGAGCAGGTGCCGTGGAAAGGCGTGCCGTTCATCCCGGTGGAGGTGATGTTGCTGCCGCGCTGGTTCCCGTTCCACATCAGCAAGGTCGCCTACTGGTCACGCACCGTGATGGTACCCCTGTTCGTGCTGTGCACGCTGAAGCCCAGGGCCAGGAATCCGCGCGGCGTGGACATCCGCGAGCTGTTCATCACGCCGCCGCACCTGGAGCAGGACTGGTTCCGGCCGACGACGCTGCTGGCAAAGCTGTTCCTGCTGCTGGATCAGATGGGCCGCGGCCTGGAACACCTGATCCCGCCGCGCATGCGTAAGTATGCGTTGCGCCTCGCCGAGCGCTGGTTCACGCGCCGCCTCAACGGCGCCAACGGCCTCGGCGGCATCTTCCCGGCCATGGTCAATGCCTACGAGGCCCTGGCGCTGCTCGGCTATCCGGCCGACCACCCTTATCGGGTCCAGACCCGTACCGCGATCCGCAACCTCGTGGTCAGCAATACCCACAGCGCCTACGTGCAGCCGTGCGTGTCGCCGACCTGGGACACGGGCCTGGCGGCGCATGCGATGTACCACGTCAACGGCGGCGTACCGTCGGAATCGGTGACCCGCGCGCTCGACTGGCTGGTGCAGCACCAGCTCGACGAGGAGCCGGGCGACTGGCAGGAGAACCACCCCGGGCTGCGCGGCGGCGGCTGGGCGTTCCAGTACGGCAATTCCTTCTACCCGGATCTCGACGATACCTCGATGATCGGCTGGGTCATGCATGAGGTCGATCGCGAGCGTTACGCGCAGAACATCGAGCGCGCTGCCGACTGGGTATGCGGCATGCAGTCGAAGAACGGCGGCTTCGCGTCATTCGATTCCGACAATACGCACTACTACCTCAACGCCATCCCTTTCGCCGATCACGGCGCCCTGCTCGATCCGCCGACCGCGGACCTGACGGGCCGCTGCATCGCCCTGCTCGCGCTGGTCGGCAAGACGCAGTACCAGAGAGCCATCGCGCGCGCGATGGAGCATCTGCGCAAGGAGCAGGAGGCCGACGGTTCATGGTTCGGCCGCTGGGGCACCAATTACATCTACGGCACCTGGTCTGTGCTGACGGCGCTCGAGGTGGCGGGCGAGGACATGCAGCAGCCGTATGTTCGGCGCGCGGTGAAGTGGCTGGAGAGCATGCAGAACGCCGACGGCGGCTGGGGCGAGAGCAACGACAGCTACTATCCGCCGCGCCATTACCGGCCCCACCCCAGCACGCCGTTCCAGACCGCCTGGGCGTTGCTGGCGCTGCTCGCGGCCGGCGAGAAGGACTCGCAGTCCGTGCGCCGGGGCGTACAGTTCCTCATCAAGACTCAGCAGGCAGACGGGCTGTGGAGCGACGAGCACTACACGGCGCCGGGGTTCCCGCGGGTCTTCTACCTGAAGTATCACGGCTACTCGCGATACTTCCCGCCCTGGGCCCTGGGCCGGTTCCGCAACCTGAATCGGACCGCGCCCGACCGCCCGGCAGCCGGCGAGCGTTGACCCCGGCAGGGATCCTCACCGCGCTGCCGGCCGAGGCCCGTACCCTGCTCGGCCAGCGGCCGCCCGGCGGAGGCCCGTCCGTCGACACAGTCCTCCGCTGCGGCCCGCACCGGCTCATCGTCTGCGGCATGGGATTCGAGCACGCGCGCGCCGGGGCGGCGGCACTGCTGGACGCCGGGGCGCGTTCGCTGGTGAGCTGGGGCTGCGCCGGCGCGCTCCACCCCGCCCTGCCGAGCGGCGCGCTCGTGCTGCCCGCCGTGGTGATCGGAGCATCCGGCACGTATGCGACCGACCCCGCCTGGCGCGGGCGCATCGAAGCGGCCGTCGGGGGGCCTGAGCACGCCGATGCCGGCCCCCTGCTCTGCGGGCGGACGGTGCTCGCGGATCGGCGTGCCCGGCAGGACGCACGGGAGCGTTCCGGCGCCTCCGCCATCGACATGGAGAGTGCCGCCGTAGGCGCGGCGGCGCTGGAGGCCGGCGTTCCCTTCCTGGTCGTGCGGGCGATTGCCGACCCGGCCACACGCGTCCTGCCGGCGTTTCTGCCTGCCATCACGGATGCCTACGGCCGGCCCCGGCTCGGACGTCTGGCCCGGGAGCTGCTGCGCGAACCTTCGGCGCTGGCTCCTCTCCTGGCGCTGCAGCGCGAATTCGGCCGTGCGCTCGCGACCCTGCGCACAGTGGCCGCCGCGGCACGGCGGGAGTTGGGCGAGGCGCACTGATCGCCTTGTCACCACGCACCCGCTCGGCTATAAAGCGCCTCTTTTCGCCCTCAACACGAGTCCTCGAACCATGCCCCAAGGCCCACTGACACCCGAACAGATACGGACTTTTCACGAAGACGGGTTTCTCGTCGCGCGCGGCATGTACAGCGCCCGGGAGATGGAGGACATCGCGCGCTGGACCGGCGAGATCGAGGCCTGGCCCGAGACCCCGGGCCGCCACATGATGTATTTCGAAACGAGCCGGCTCGACGGCGGCCGCATTCTCAACCGGATGGAGAACTTCTATCCCTACCACGAGGGCTTCCATCGCCTGTTCGACGAGGCGAAGATGCGCGGCAGCGTCGGGCAGCTCTTCGGCGAGCCGGCCCTGCTGTTCAAGGACAAGATCAACTTCAAGCTGCCCGGCGGCGACGGTTTCAAGCCGCACCAGGACGTACAGGCGGGCTGGGACCGCTACGGGTCGCTGCACATCTCCGTCCTGCTTTGCATCGACGAGGCGACGGTCGAGAACGGCTGCCTGGAACTGGTGAAGGGCTTTCACGACCGCGGCGTCGTCGGCAGCATGTGGGAGCCGCTGACCGAGGAAGTGATGGCCGGCATGAAGTTCGAGCCGTATCCGACCGAGCCTGGCGACGTCGTGTTTTTCGACTCCTACGCGCCGCATGGCTCCGGCCCCAACCTGACCAATCAGCGGCGGCGCATCCTCTACGTCACTTACGGCAGGAAGTCCGACGGCGACCAGCGCGAGCGATATTACGCCGACAAACGCGCGAGTTATCCGCAGGACTGCGAACGCGAGACCGGCAGGAATTACGTCTTTCGTGTCTAGGATGGCCGGGGCCGCGCCCCCCGACGCGCACGCGGCGCGTTGACTCGCCGCGAATCGCATGTCTGAGACCACGCCATTTCCGGAGCGCGTTGATCGCCTGATCGATGCCTGGTTCCGCCGGGTGCAGCGGCATGCGATCCCGGTGCTGGTGCTTGCCGCGGCCGCCGCGATCGGGTGCGCCGTCTACACCGTCCGGAATGTCCGCATCAACACCGACACCGCCGACATGCTGTCGGCGGATCTGCCCTGGCGCCAGACCCAGATCCAGTACCAGAGGGAGTTCCCGCAGTACTCCGACAACATCATCGTCGTCGTCGACGGCGCGACCGTCGACGAGACGCGCGACGGGGCAACCAGGCTCGCGCAGGCGCTCGCCGCGCGCGAGGACCTGTTCGCCGGGGTCTACTACCCGCAGGGCAGCGACTTTTTCCGGCGTAACGGGCTGCTGTATCTCACCGAGGCCGAGCTCCAGGACCTCTCGGACAATCTTGCGCGCGTGCAGCCGTTTCTTGCCCGACTCGGGGCCGACCCGAGCCTGCGCGGTCTGGCCGCGCTGCTCACGGAGGCGCTGACCGAACCCGACGCGCCCGACATGGACCTGGATTTCGCCCTCCGGCGCATCGCCGCCACGCTGCAGGCGCTCGCGCAAGGGCGGCACGCGCGGCTGTCCTGGGAGGAGCTCATCAACGGCAAGGAGGCGACGCCGGAGGACAGGCGTGCGATCCTCGTCACCCGGCCCAGGCTCGATCACAGGTCGATGCTGCCTGGCGGACCGGCGATGCGCGCGATACGCGGGACCGCGACGTCGCTGGGGCTCACCCCCGCACAGGGCATCAGGGTCCGGTTGACCGGCGGTGCGGCGCTGGCCTATGACGAGCTCAACACCGTCAGCCTCGGCGCGCAGCTCGCAAGCATCGGCTCGCTGCTGATGGTCGCGTTGGTGATGATCGTCGGCCTGCGGTCCGGATGGCTCGTCTTCGCCACGCTCGCGGCGCTCGTCCTCGGCCTGCTGTTCACGGCATTCTTCGCCACGGTCGCCATCGGCGAGCTCAATCTCATCTCCGTGGCGTTCGCCGTGCTGTACATCGGGCTGGGCGCCGACTACGCCATCTACCTGTGCCTGCGGTACAAGGAACTGTCCGCCGTCAATCCGGATCATCGCGACGCGCTGGCGCGCGCGGCGCGCCACGTCGGCGGCTCGCTGGGGCTGTGCACGCTGACGACCTCCATCGGGTTCTTCGCGTTCATACCGACCTCCTACCGTGGCGTGGCCGAGCTCGGCATCATCTCTGGCGCCGGCATGTTCATCAGCCTGTTCGTAACGCTGGTCATTCTGCCGGCCCTGCTGTCGCTGCGCCGCCCCAGCCAGCGGCGGATCCCGGGGCTGCGCGCGCCGGCGGTGCTGCAGAAGCTGATGGCGGCACCCCTGCACCACAGTGGCCTGGTCGTGACCGCCGCCGCCGTCCTGGCCGTGGCCGCGGTGCTGCTGGTACGGCACGCGCGGTTCGACTACAACCCGCTCGATCTCCAGGATCCGAACGCGGAATCGGTCGTCACCTACAAGTCGCTGCTGGCGAGCAACGGAAAGTCGCCCTGGTCCATCGTCGCGCTGGCGCGGGACGCGAACGAGGCCAGGGCCATCAAGGCGCGCCTGCAGGATCTCGGCAGCGTCGATTCGGTGCGCATCATCGAGGACTACGTACCCGGGCACCAGGACGCCAAGCTCGCGATGGTGAGCGATCTCGCGCTGTCCCTCGGTCCCGACCTCGACGATACCGCCGTCAGCGCGCAACCCGCGCCGACTGCCGAGGCGACCCTGAAGGCGCTGCATGCGCTGAGGGCGGCGCTCGGCGCGACGGGCTCCGGGACCCACCAGGAGCTGGGTGCGCAGCTCGATGCGTTCATCGGCGATCTCGAACGGTCCGATGCGGCCGGGCGCACCCGCAGTATCGGCAGGGCGCAGCAGGCACTGCTCGGATCGCTGCCGGGACGACTGGCCGCACTGTCCGCCTCGCTCCATCCCCGGCCGGTGACGCTCGCCTCGCTGCCCGAGGACCTCCGGGCGCGCTGGGTGAGCGCCGACGGACGTCACCGGGTCGAGATCGTACCGCGGGAGAACCTGGAGGATGCGGGCGCGATGCGCGGCTTCGTGGAGGAGGTCCGCCGGGAGGTGCCACATGCGACGGGCTCGCCGATCGTCTATCTCGAGGCCAGTGATGCGGTGATCAAGGCATTCATCCAGGCTTTCACCTATGCGCTGATCGCCATCACGGTGCTGCTGTGGGTGTCCATGAAGCGGCGCGTCGACGTGATCCTGGTGCTGGCGCCGCTGCTGCTGGCCGCGCTTTACACCGGGGCGGCCACGGTGCTGATCGGCATGCCCTTCAATTTCGCCAACATCATCGCCCTGCCGCTGCTGCTCGGCATGGGCGTCGACAACGGCATACACATGGTGCACCGTTTCCGCACCGCCCCGCCCGAGGACGGCCTGATGCTGAACACCAGTACCGCCACCGCCATCGGCCTGAGCGCCATGACCAACGCCAGCGGGTTCGGCAACCTGGCCATCTCCCCGCATGCCGGCACGGCCAGCATGGGTGTCATACTCACGATTGGAATTCTCGTTACGCTGGCCTGCACGATGCTCGTGCTGCCCAGCCTGATGGGCCTGCTGTACCGATCGGCCCGCGCCTGAGGAACGCTGCGGAGATGTCCATGGACAAGCCCTGGGATGCCATGCTGGCGGCGCGGCTCGTCGCGCCGCTTCGCGACACGGCGGTCACGCCCAACCACCTGACGACCGTACGGCTCCTCACCGGGCTCGCCGGCGTGTACCTGCTGGCCCGCGGCGCTCTCGGTGCCGGGTCCTGGCTGGTCGCCCTCTCCACCTTCCTCGACCACACCGACGGGGAGCTGGCGCGCATGACGGGCAAGGGCTCGCGGCTGGGCCACTACTACGATCTCGTCTCCGACGCCCTCATCACCATCGGCATGTTCCTCGGGCTGGGGATCGGCATCGCCGGCATCTCCGGCAATCGATCGGCCACGCTCCTCGGCGCCATCGCCGGGGTGAGCATCGCCGGCATCTTCCAGATGCGCATCGACATGGAGAGCCGTCTCGGCAAGAGCGCCACGCGCCAGCCGAACATCGCCGGCTTCGAGCCCGAGGACGTGTTCTACCTGCTGCCGCTGGTCACGCACGGAGGATACGCGGAGGGATTCCTGAAGCTGGCCGCCGTGGGCGCGCCGGCGGCGGCGCTCGTCGTCCTGGCGCTGTTCCTGCGTAGCCGCCGAGGCGCCTCGGCATGAGCACCTTCGTCACGGGCGCGACCGGATTCGTCGGCTCCGCCGTCGTCCGCCACCTGCTCTCCGAACAGATCCCCGTGCGTGTGCTCGTGCGCCCGCGAAGCGACCGCCGCAACCTGGAAGGGCTGGACATCGAGGTCGTCGAGGGCGACCTGCGCGATCGCGCGTCGCTGGAGCGGGCGATGAAGGGCTGCCTCGCGCTGTTCCACGTCGCCGCGGACTACCGGCTGTGGGCGCGCGACGTGCAGGAGATCTATCGCAGCAACGTCGAGGGCACGCGCAACGCCATGCTGGCCGCCGCCGAGGCCGGCGTGGAGCGCATCGTCTACACCAGCAGCGTCGCGACACTCGGTCTCAACCCGGACGGCACGCCCTCCGACGAGGACACGCGCGTCAGCATCCAGGACATGATCGGCGACTACAAGCGCTCCAAGTACCTGGCAGAGGACGAGGTGCGCAGCCTGGTGCGCAAGGACCGGCTGCCGATCGTGATCGTGAATCCGTCGACCCCGATCGGCCCCCACGACATCAAGCCCACGCCCACGGGGCGGCTGGTTCTCGACGCGGCGCGCGGGCGCATGCCCGCCTACGTCGACACAGGACTGAATCTCGTGCACGTCGACGACGTCGCCGCGGGCCACGTCGCCGCGTTCCGCCGCGGCGAGATCGGCGGACGCTACATCCTCGGGGGCGAGAATCTCTGGCTGAAGGAGATACTCGAACGCATCGCCGTCATCTCGGGCCGCAGGCCGCCTCGCATCAGGCTGTCGCATTCGACGGTGATGCCCATCGCACGCCTCTCGGAGTTCATGGGGCGGGTCACCTACGGGTTTTGGGGACCGCGGGCCACGGTCGACGGCATCAGGATGGCGAGGAAGCTGATGTTCTTCTCGAGCGGGAAGGCGATGCGCGACCTCAACTACCATCCCAGGCCCGTCGACGAGGCGCTGAGCGACGCCGTCGACTGGTTCCTGCATCACTGGAAGCCGCGCTGATCGACGGCGCCTGCGCCGCCGTCTCCGGCGCCGATCGCCCGTCCGGTCGCATTCAGGTCCAGGGCGCCATGCCCCCTGCCCGGCCCGCACGTCGCCCTGCAGGTCCGCGGCCACCCTCTCCAGGGGGTCTCAGGGTTGCTCCACACCGATGCCATCCGCCAGGCGAATTGCGCCACGGGACCGCACCTGCCCATCCTGCACGCCGCCCCGCCTCCGGCGACTGCGCCCCCACCGCGGTGCAGGTGCTGGTAGAGCCGTTCCGCGAGGGGCGGAGGATCCTGCCCGGCGGCACCCGCATCAACCAGGTGGTGCACGGGGCGCCCGGCAGAAAGGCTCGGTGCGTCCCCGGCGCAACACGCGCCTCACGGTGCTGCCGCAGGTTCCACGGGCCGCCGCAGCGAATATGACCAGTAGACCGCCAGCCCCACCGCCACCCAGATGATCTCCCGGCAGCGCCGGACCACGGACATCGTGATCCCGGTGGAGGCCACGCCCGTGACCGCGCGGCACGCCACGAGAAACGTCCCCTCCTGCACGCCGACGGCGGCGGGGATGAAGAAGGCGCTGGCGCGCATGAGCTGCGCCAGCGCCTCGATGATCCATGCCTCGGCGAAGCTCACCGGGTGACCGATGAAGCCGAGCACGAGGAAGACCTCCAGCGTCCCCAGCACCCAGTTGGTGAATCCCAGCGCCAGTGCCGCCAGGAACGCGCGCGGCTTGCTTCGATAGAACTGAACCATGTGCTCGTCGAACTCCTCCAGCGCGTGCACCACGCCCTCGAGCCTGTGGCCGAAACGCGTGCGCGAGAGCTTGCGGCTCAACCCGGAACTGAGCTTGAACCACTGGATGGCCAGGAACTGCAGGGCTCCGATCGCCACACCGCCCAGGCCGACGGCGGCAACCATCTTCATGCCCTGCGGGAACGCCGCGGAGAAGAACATGAAGACGAAACCCACGCCGAGAAACAGCAGCAGCGCGATGATGTTGACGGTGCGCGCGAGCAGCAGTGTCGCCGCGCCTTCCCGGTACGGGACGCGATAATGGGCCTTCAGCAGTGCGGCCTTGAACGGCTCCCCGCCCATCGACGCCGCGGGCAGTATGTAGTTGAAGGCCTCGCCGGCCAGGCGCACCGCGTACAATCTCAGCGTCCAGCGCGGGTCACGCGGCGCCATGGCATTGAACGTGTACTGCCAGCCGGCCACGTCGGTCCAGAACGTCACCACGTGCAGGCAGATGACGATGGCGAATCCGCCGAAGCCCACCCGGGCCAGATCGCCGCCGACCTGCCCCCAGTCGACCGTGCCCAGGACCTTCGCGAGCAGCAGCAGACCGATGATGAGGAAGATGAATTTCGCGTACTTCACCGGGCAAGTGTACAGGGAACCGTCTCCGCCCGCCCCGGCGGCGGCCGGGCGCACCCGGGGTCATCCGCTCCGGGGTGGCACGCACCTGCGTGAGACGGCGGCTATGATCCACGTATGGGCGGCCAAGTCCTGAACGGCGGGTGCCTTTGCGGCGCCGTCCGCTACAGCGTCAGCGGCGTGCCGGTCGACTGCGGGTATTGCCACTGCCGGATCTGCCAGCGCGCCAGCGGCGCGCCGATGGTCGCCTGGGCGACCTTCCCGCTCGGGTCCCTGGACATTATCGCCGGAGATCCACGGGCGTATGCCTCCTCGGCGCACGCACTCCGTCATTTCTGTGCCCGTTGCGGCACGCCGATCAGCTTCCGAAGCCGGCACAGCCCCACGCACGTCGACATCACGGTCGCCAGTCTCGACGACCCATCCTTGCTGCCGCCCCAATACCACATATGGACCATGAGCCAGGTCCCGTGGCTGAAGGTCGATGACCGCCTGCCCCGACACTCCGACGACGGGCCGGATCGGCTTCCCTGATGGTGGCGAGGCGGCCCATCCCCTGACCGCGTCGGCACACCCGCCGCGGCACGAGGGTATCCCCCGTCCGTGCCTGCGGCAGCGGCATGACCTTGATCGATGCCGTTGAATGAAGCGGTCCGCACGGGTATAAAGGCGGCCGCCCGGGCCATAACGGGATCTGGCCGGCGGACCAGGCGGCGAGGCGCCGCGCCGGTTCGGACATCCCGAGATGCAGCAAACGCGATGCGACCGTCACCCGACATGCCACAGCCCGAAATGCCCTACGATCAGCGCCTGGCCCGGTGGCTCGTGCGCCCGCTGATCCGCACGCCTGTGCAGCCGAACCACCTGACGGCCCTGAGCTTCCTGTTCGGCATCGTGGCCTCGGCGCTGTTTGCGTTTGGCGGTTCGGCTCACGTGAATCTCGCCGCCGGCCTCTACGTGCTGGCGGTCTTTACCGATCATACCGATGGCGAGCTTGCCCGCCAGTCCGGCAAGACCAGTCCGCTCGGCCACAGGCTCGACTTCATCGTCGGTGGACTGAATTACACGCTGTTGTTCTGCGGCATCGGCATCGGCCAGTGGCACGGGCAGCTCGGCGCCGTCGGGCTGCTGCTGGGTCTGGCTGCCGGCCTGTCGAATCCGTTCATCCTGCGGCTGCGGCTGCGGCTCGACGAGCGGTGGGGCAAGCAGGCCTGGAAGCATCCTTACTTCGGTGGCTTCGAGCTGGAAGACTTCGTCTACCTGATCGGTCCCATCACCTGGACGCTCGGCCTGCCGTACTTCTTCGTACCGTACGCCCTGGGCACCCTGGGCTACCTGGTGTGGACCATCGTCGAATACCGCCGCTGGGATCGGCGCGACGCGATCGACGGCGCGGCCTGAGCACCGGCACAGAACGGCATGATCGACATCGACGCCGCGCTCGAAGCGCGCATACGCACCCTCGACCTCGCCCCGCTCCGGCGCAGGTTCCTGGAGCAGGACGAGGCGCTGGTCATCGAGGGCTTTCTGCCGAAGGTCGTCACCGGCGCGCTGCTCGCGGCGCTGCCGCGGGTGCAGCCCAGCGTGAACCGCAATTACCTGCCCGGCCACAAGAAGGGCGGCAGCGTCAGCCGTTTCGATCTCGACCGGCTCGCACCGGAATTTCCGGCGCTCTACCGCTCCAGGCCGCTGACGGATTTCTTCAAGGCGCTGACGGGGGCCGATCTTCTGCCCTGCCCCGCCGATGACCCCCATACCTACGCCCTCTACTATTACACGCGGCCCGGCGATCACATCGGCTGGCACTACGACACTTCGTATTACAGGGGCGCACGGTACACGGTCCTCTTCGGCCTGGTCGATCGCTCCAGTTGCAGGCTGGAGTTCGAGCTCCACCGCGGCCGCAAGGATCCCCCGAGCGAGTTCCACAGCATCGCGCTCGTGCCCGGCACGTTCGTCATCTTCAACGGCGACAGGCTCTGGCACCGGGTCACGCCGGCGGGCGAGAACGAGGAACGTATCGCGTTGACGCTCGAGTACCTCACCAGTGCGAAGATGAGCGCCTTCGGCCGCTTCGTCTCCAACATGAAGGATGCCGTGGCCTACTTCGGCTTCCGCCAGGTGTTCGGGAGGCCGGCCGGCCGGCCGTAGGCGGCCATCGGGGCGCCGCCACGGCCCCGGAACCGGCCGCGCCCCGAGCTCAACAATCACGCAGCACGAATCCGCCGCAGATGAGAGCCATCATTCTAGCCGCCGGCCATGGCCGGCGCCTCGCCGCCGTCCATCGGGGCCCCAAGAGCCTGCTCGAGTTCGGCGGCAGGACGCTCCTGCGGCGTCACCTGGAGAACCTGACCTCCCGCGGTATCGATCACGTCGCCGTTTGCGTCGGCTACGAGGCCGGCCGGCTGCGCGAGGAGATCGAGAGCAGCGGTCACGCCGCGCGGGTGTCCACCGTCCTGAACCCCGCCTTTCGCGAGGGCAGCGTCGTGAGCCTGTGGACGATGCGCCATTACCTCGATGCAGGCGGCGACGTGCTGCTGATGGATGCCGACGTGCTCTACCATCCGGCATTGCTGGACCGCTTGCGGCACACCGCACGGTCAAACTGCTTCCTTTTCGACAGGGATTTCGAGCCCGGGCCGGAGCCGGTCAAGCTGTGCGTGCGCGCCGGCACCCTGGTGGAATTCCGCAAGCAACTCGCCGAGGGGCTACAATACGACCTCGCGGGCGAATCGGTGGGCTTTTTCCGCTTCGGCGAGGACATGGCCCGGCGGCTGGCGCGGAAGACCGAGGAGTATGTCGGCAGCGGGCGCCGCGCGGAGCCCTACGAGGAGGCGATCCGCGACCTGCTTCTGGAGCGGCCGGCCGAGTTCGATTACGAGGACATCACCGGCACGCCCTGGATCGAGATCGATTTTCCCGAGGACATCGAGCGCGCCACCACCACGATACTTCCGCACCTGCCGTGAACAGGCCCGAGAACATCAATCCGCCACTGAGTCGCGCCGCCCGTCTGCGGGGCATGCTGCTGTCGCCCGAACTCGAGTTCATCATGGAGGCGCACAACGGCCTGTCCGCGCGCGTGGTGGAGGAGGCCGGCTTCAAGGGCATCTGGGCCAGCGGGCTCGCGCTTTCCGCGCAGTTCGGCGTGCGCGACAACAACGAGGCGAGCTGGACACAGGTCGTGGACGTGCTGGAGTTCATGACCGACGTCACCCGCGTCCCCATCCTGCTCGACGGCGATACCGGCTACGGCAACTTCAACAACATGCGGCGGCTCGTGCGCAAGCTCGAGCAGCGCGGCGTGGGCGGAGTGTGCATCGAGGACAAGCTGTTTCCAAAGGCCAACAGCTTCATTGACGGCGAGCGCCAGCCGCTGGCCGACGCCGACGAGTTTTGCGGCAAGATCAAGGCCGGCAAGGACAGCCAGCACGACGACGACTTCTGTATCGTGGCGCGCATCGAGGCCCTGATCGCCGGGTGGGACATGAAGGAGGCGCTGCGCCGCGCCGAGGCCTACCGGCAGGCGGGGGCCGACGCCATCCTCATCCACAGCAAGCTCTCGCGGCCCGACGACATCCTCACCTTCGCCAGGGAGTGGGGGAACCGCGCGCCGGTGGTGATCGTCCCGACCAAGTACTACTCCACGCCGGTGGAGATGTATCGCCGCGCCGGGATCAGCATGGTCATCTGGGCCAACCACATGATCCGCGCCGCCGTGGCCGCCATGCAGTCGGTCGCCGCCGAGGTGCGCGAGACCGAGAGCCTGCTGAACGTCGAGGATCGCATCGCCTCGGTCAACGAGATCTTCCGCCTGCAGGGCGCCGACGAGCTGAAGGAGGCCGAACTGCGCTACGCCGGCGGCACGCAGGGCCGCGTGCACGCCATCGTGCTCGCCGCCAGCCGCGGCGAGGAACTCGACAGGCTCACGCAGGCCCGGCCGAAGGTGATGCTGCCGATCAGCGGCAAGCCGCTCCTGCGCCGGCTCGTCGACGAGTTCAAGAAGCAGGGCATCAACGATACGACCGTGGTCGCCGGCTACCGTGCCGACGCCATCAACATCCCCGGCGTGAAGGTGACGGTCAACGCGGAATACGCCAGCACCGGCGAGCTGGCCTCGCTCGCGTGCGCGCAGGCGGACTTCGCCGACAACATGGTGATCCTCTACGGTGACCTGCTGTTCCGCAGCTACATCCTGCGCGATGCGCTGGAGCACGAGGGCGAGATCGTGACGGTGGTCGACTCCGCCGCCGCCGCGGGTCCGCTCAGCGGTTCGCCGGACTACGCTTGGTGCTCCGCGGCCGACGATCGCGCCGTCATCGACCGCGACGTGACGCTCGCGCGCATCGACAAGGATCCGGGCGGCGGCCAGGGCCCGTGCCAGGGGCGATGGATCGGCATGTTGCGCGTGCGCGGCGCCGGGCGGCAGTGGCTCGCCGAGGCGCTGCACGAGCTGAAGCAACGCCCCGATTGTCATGCCCTGGGCCTGCCCCACGTCCTCAATCACCTCGTGCAGCACGGCCGCCCGGTGCGCGTGCTCTATATCAACGGTCACTGGCTGGACGTGAATTCGCTCGAGGACCTCGATCGCGCCGGGGACTTCACACAGGGCAACGCCTAGCCCGCGCAGGCGTCGTCACGATCCGGCCAATGTGGGTGTGATCCCCTTTCTTGGCGCCGCGCGCCACATGCTTCGCCTGTGTGGCGGCCTGCGCGGCATCGACTTCATCGAGTTCCACGCGCCATGGAGTGGATATCACCCAATGCGCGCAGGACCATGCGAACGAATACAATAGCGATCGAACAATCACTCCCACGCTTGGTCCACGCCCAAGAACATGATTGAAGCGGAAGAATTCGTCGAAGCCGCGCGCGCGCTGGGCTACGGCACCTACGCCGGCGTGCCGTGCTCGTTCCTTACCCCGTTCATCAACTACGTCATCAACGACGACCGGCTCAGCTACATCTCCTCGGCCAACGAGGGCGACGCGCTGGCCACGGCCTGCGGCTCGGCGATCGGCGGGCGCCGCGCCGTGGTCATGATGCAGAACTCCGGCCTTGGCAACGCGGTCAGCCCGATCACCTCGCTGAGCTACGTCTTTCGCATCCCGTTGCTCATCATCTGCACCCATCGCGGCGCGCCCGGCGTGCACGACGAGCCGCAGCACGAGCTCATGGGGCAGATCACCAACGAGATGTTCGACCTGATGCGCGTACCCCGGGAAACCTTCCCCATGCACGCGCAGGACATCCCACAGGTGCTGCAGCGCGCCCGTGACTACATGGGACGCGAGCGGCGACCATACGGGCTGATCATGCAGAAGGGCACGGTCGACAGGCACGCCCTGAAGAAGACGGCACTGGGCCTGCCGGCGCGCGCCGGCAGGCTGCTGCACAACGATACCCAGCGGCGCACGCCGCGACTCACGCGTCGCGAGGCGCTCTGGCACATCATCAGCCTCACGCCGCTGGCCGATACCATCGTGATCGCCACGACCGGCTACACGGGCCGCGAACTCTATGCCATCGACGATCGGGCCAACCAGCTCTACATGGTCGGCTCCATGGGCTGCGCCTCGTCCCTGGGCCTCGGACTGGCCCTGGCCAGGCCGGAGAAGAAGGTGGTCGTGGTCGACGGCGATGGCGCCGCACTGATGCGCATGGGCAATCTGGCGACGCTGGGCGCCTACGGCCCCGACAATCTCGTGCACATCGTGCTCGACAACGAGGCGCACGACTCCACCGGCGCGCAGGCGACGGTGACCGCCGGCGTGGGCTTCGCCCCCATCGCGCAGGCCTGCGGCTACGGTCTGAGCGTCAGCGGCGAGGAGCCCGGCGTGCTGGTCCGCGCGCTGCAGGCCGACGACAGCGGTCCGAAGTTCGCGCACCTGAAGATCGCCACCGGTACCATCGAGGACCTGCCGCGACCGAAGGTGACACCGCCGCAGGTGCTCGATCGGCTGATGTCGCACATCGGCAGCCGGTTCTGAGCGCGCAACCGCGCCTTTCCATTCCCGCGACCACGCGACGCAGCGCAGAGGGTACCCGAGCGCGACATGAACAAACCCGACGCCAGGCCCCTGCTGTTGCTGAATCCCGGTCCCGTCACCCTGAGCGCGCGCGTGCGCGCGGCGATGGGCGGCCCCGATCTCTGCCATCGCGAACCGGAATTCGCCGACCTGCAGCGGGCGATCCGCGGGCGGCTGCTGCAGGTCTACGGACTCGACCCGCGCCGTTACGCCGCCATCCTGATGACCGGCTCCGGAACCTCGGCGATGGAGGCCATGATCGCCAGCCTCGGCCCCGCCAACAGCAGGATGCTGGTCATCGAGAACGGCGTCTACGGCGAGCGCCTCTCGAAGATTGCCGCCATCCACGGTATGTCCAGCGTCCCGATGACGTTGAAGTGGGGCGAGGCCATCGACAACGCGCGTCTGCGCGCCCTGCTCGACGAACACCAGGACGTCTCGCACCTGGCGATGGTGCACCACGAGACGACGACCGGGCGGCTCAACGCGATCGATCCCATCGCGCGGCTGTGCGCCGAGCGTCGGGTGACCCTCCTCCTGGACGCCGTCAGCAGCTTCGGAGCCGAGGAGCTCGATTTCCCCGGCTGGGGCATCGCTGCCTGCGCGGCGACCTCGAACAAATGCCTGCACGGCGTGCCCGGCACCTCCTTCGTCATCGCGCGCCGCGACGCCCTCGGCGACGACGCCCCGCAGCGTACGCTGTACCTGGATCTCGCCACCTATTGCCGCGAGCAGGACAATGACGGCACCCCCTTCACCCAATCCGTGCAGAGCTTCTACGCGCTGGCCGAGGCGCTCGAGGAGTTCGAGGAGCAGGGCGGCT
Source organism: Gammaproteobacteria bacterium (assembly GCA_022071965.1). Taxonomy (GTDB): domain Bacteria; phylum Pseudomonadota; class Gammaproteobacteria; order JAJPIJ01; family JAJPIJ01; genus JAJVHZ01. Next base: position 94,452 of record JAJVIQ010000021.1, on the reverse strand, counting down.
GGCGCGCGCGGCACGCACGCTACGAGGCCCTGGCGGAGCAGGTGCGATCCGGCCTCCTTGCCCTGGGGATACGGCCGCTGCTGCCGGAAGGCGCCTCTTCCGTCGTGCTCAATGCCTATCACCTGCCCGCCAACGTCAGCTACGAACGCCTGCACGACCATCTGAAGGCGCACGGCTTCGTCATCTACTCCGGCCAGGGCAGTTATGCGAAATCGATATTCCGCATCTCGACCATGGGCGAGATCACGGCCGAGGACACGCAGCGCCTGCTCTCGGCGATCGCTGCGCTGCTGCGGTGAGTGAACGGAACGGCAGGTGCCGTTTCGCGGGGTGAGATGACGCGGGCGCGGCTCAGGCGAGCTGGACGGCTCGCGCGTCCCGGTCCTGCTGCCGGGACTTGATCGCGCGCACCAGCTCGTCGCGCGTGAATCCGGCCTCCTTGCGCATGTCGTCCTGCGAGCCGTGCTGCAGCATGACGTCCGGCAGGCCGAAATTCAGCACCGGCACCAGCACGCCGCGGGCGGCGAGAACTTCGTTGACGGCGCTACCGCAGCCGCCCTCGATGACGTTCTCCTCCACCGTGACGATGAGATTGTGCCCCTCGGCCATCTGCAGGATGAGGGCCTCGTCGAGCGGCTTGATGAATCGCATGTTGACCACCGTGGCGTCGAGCTCCTCGGCCGCGGCCAGCGACATCGCGAGCGGCGTGCCGAAGGCCAGGATCGCGACGTCCTTTCCCCGGCGCCGCACCTCGGCCCTGCCGATCGGCAGCGCGACCATCTCCTGCTCGGGCACCGCGCCCGTGCCGCTGCCGCGCGGGTAGCGCACGGCGGAGGGCATGTCGAGCGTGTACGCCGTATAGAGCATCTGCCGGCACTCGTTCTCGTCGGACGGAGCCATCAGCACGATGTTCGGCAGGCAGCGCATGAAGCTCACGTCGTAGGTGCCGTTGTGCGTCGGGCCGTCGTTGCCCACGCAGCCCGCGCGATCGATGGCGAATACCACGGGCAGCCTCTGCAGGCAGACATCATGCACCAGCTGGTCGTAGCCGCGCTGCAGGAAGGTGGAGTAGATCGCGACCACGGGCTTCAGGCCGTCGCAGGCCATGCCGGCGGCGAGCGTGACGGCATGCTGCTCGGCGATGGCGACGTCGTAGTACTGGGCGGGGAACTGCTTGTGGAACTTCACCAGGCCCGAGCCTTCCCGCATCGCCGGGGTAATGGCGACGAAGCGCTTGTCCTGCGCCGCCATGTCGCAACACCACTCGCCGAAGACATCGCTGAAAGTCATCTTGCCGGGCTTGCCGCTCGGCTGGATGCCGAGCTCGGGGTCGAACGGCGCCGAGATGCCGTGATACTTCACCGGGTCGTCCTCGGCGGGCGCATAGCCCTTGCCCTTGCGGGTGATGATGTGGAGGAGCTGCGGTCCCTTCAACTCGTGGATGTTGCGCAGGGTGTGCACCAGCGCGTTCAGATCGTGCCCGTCGATGGGCCCGATGTAGTTAAAGCCGAACTCCTCGAACAGCGTGCCCGGAACGATGAGCCCCTTGACGTGCTCTTCGGCGCGGCGTGCCAGCTCCCAGACCGGCGGCATGTGCGAGAGTACCTTCTTGCTGCCCTCGCGGATGGTGGTGTAGAGCTTGCCGGAGAGGATCTGCGCGAACCGGCTCGACAGTGCACCGACGTTCGGGGAGATCGACATGTTGTTGTCGTTCAGGATCACGAGCATGTCCGCGCCGAGATCCCCGGCGTGGTTCAGCGCCTCGAAGGCCATGCCGGCCGTCAGCCCGCCGTCGCCGATGATGGCCACGGCCTTGCGGCGGCTGCCGGTCCTCTGCGCGGCGATGGCCATGCCCAGCGCCGCGCCGATCGAGGTGCTGGAGTGGCCGACTCCGAAGGTGTCGTACTCGCTCTCGTCGCGCTTCGGGAACGGCGCCAGCCCGTCCTTCTTGCGTATCGTCAGGATACGGTCGCGGCGACCCGTGAGGATCTTGTGCGGATAGGCCTGGTGGCCGACGTCCCAGACCAGCCGGTCATCGGGCGTGTTGTAGACGTAGTGCAGCGCGATGGTGAGCTCGATGGTACCGAGTCCGGCGGCGAAATGGCCGGTGCTCTGGCTGACCGACTCGACCAGGAAGTTGCGCAGCTCGGTCGCGACCGCCTCGAGCTGCGATTCCGGCAACCTGCGCAGGTCCGCGGGCGAGGCTATCCGACTCAGCAATGGGTAACGGCCGTTGGGCGACATGTCATTGTTCTGTAACGCGGTCGGTCATTATGGATATGCGACAACCCGCTTGCAACCGGGCTTTATCGCGGATTTCACGCACTTGCTGTACTTCGGCGCCCGATTCCAGTATCGTTGGCGCCCTTGGCCAGGGCTCCTGCCAATCTTTTGTAATTTCAGCTTTTTTTGCCACACGAACGGCTCCGAGGACACTGCGATAATGGGCGTGCCGCTGATACAGAAGTACCGCGTGGCTCGATACATCATCGAGCAGAAGCTCAAGGGCAACAAGCGCTATCCGCTGGTGCTGATGCTCGAGCCGCTGTTCCGCTGCAACCTCGCCTGCGCCGGGTGCGGCAAGATCGACTACCCCGAGGAGATCCTCGACAAGCGCCTGTCCTACGAGGAGTGCATGCAGGCCATCGACGAGTGCGGCGCGCCCGTGGTGTCGATCGCCGGCGGCGAGCCGCTCATCCACAGGGACATGGCCCGGATCGTCCGCGGCTTCATCGAAAGGAAGAAGTTCGTCTACCTCTGCACCAATGCCCTCCTGCTGGAGCGCAAGCTCGAGGAATACGAACCCTCGCCCTACCTGACATTCTCCATACACCTGGACGGCAACGAGGACCGCCACGACACCTCGGTCTGCCGCGACGGCGTCTACGAGAAGTGCATCGAGGTCATCCGCGAGGCGCGCCGCCGGGGATTCCGCGTCACGGCCAACTGCACCCTGTTCCAGGGCGAGCACGCCGAGGAGGTCGCCCGGTTCATGGATGACATGATGGCTCTCGGCCTGGAGGGCGTCACGATCTCGCCGGGATACAGCTACGAGCGCGCGCCGCGCCAGGACGTCTTCCTGAAGAAGCAGGCGAGCAAGGAGCTTTTCCGCAATCTGTTCAGGCTCGGCCGCGGCAGGAAGTGGCGCTTCAACCAGTCGAGCCTCTACCTGAGCTTCCTGGCCGGCAACGAGACCTACCAGTGCACGCCCTGGGGCAACCCGACGCGCAACGTCTTCGGCTGGCAGAAGCCCTGCTACCTGCTGGTCGGGGAGGGTTACGCGCCGACCTTCGAGGCGCTGATGCAGGAAACGGAATGGGATCGCTACGGCACCGGCCGGAATCCGAAGTGCGCCAACTGCATGGTGCACTGCGGCTTCGAGGCCACTGCCGTCAACGACACCTTTGCCCACCCGCTGAAGGCGGCGAAGGTCGCCCTGTTCGGCCCCGACACCGACGGCCCGATGGCCCCCGAGCTGCCGATCCTCTACCGGGACGAGGCACCACCGCTGAAGCTCGTGAGATCGGAGCCGGTACGCTCATGCGGTGCGAACAGCGGCCAGCGAGCCGCGGGGAAGCACCCGTAGGGGCAACCGTCCTCCAATCCGGACCACGTGAAACCCGCCGCATGGCGGGTTCGCTTTTATGGCCACCGCAATCCTGCTCATCGCCCTGCTCGTCGCCGTCGGTGTGCTGCTGTTGCCGTGGCGGCCGTGGTCGACGCGCGAGGCGCTCGATGCCTCGCCAGGCGCGCCGGCGGAGGATTTCGCCGACGTCACCGTGCTGGTCCCGGCGCGCAACGAGGCAGCAGTGATCGCCGAGACACTCGCGGGGCTGGCGGCGCAGGGCACGAACCTGACGGTGCTGATCATCGACGACCAGTCGAGCGACGGCACGGCGGAGGTCGTGTGTGCCTGTGGACTCCCCGGGGTCGAGGTGATCGCCGGCCAGGCGCTGGCGGCCGGCTGGAGCGGCAAACTCTGGGCGCTCGAGCAGGGGCGATGGCGGGTGCGTACGCCGCTGACGCTGCTCCTCGACGCGGACATCGTGCTGAGCCCGGGAACATTGGTCGCGCTACGGCGCAGGCTGCGGCAGGGCCGTCTCGACCTCGTATCGCTCATGGCGCATCTCGGCATGCGATCGCCGCACGAAAAGCTGCTGCTGCCTGCCTTCGTGTACTTCTTCAAACTCATCTACCCGTTCAGACTCGCCAACGATCCGCGTCGGCGCACGGCCGCGGCCGCCGGCGGCTGCGTCCTGCTGCGCACCGAGGCGCTGAGCCGGATCGGCGGGTTCAACGCGGTCAGGAATGCGTTGATCGACGACTGCAGCCTCGCCGCCGCGGTCAAGGCCAACGGCGGCCGCACCTGGATCGGGCTGACCCACTCGGCAGTCAGCCGGCGCCGCTACACGCCGGCCGATGTCTGGAACATGGTCGCGCGCACGGCTTACACGCAGTTGCGCTATTCCCCGTCCCTGCTTGTCGCATGCACCGCGCTGATGACGCTCTATTACCTGGTGCCGCCGGCCGCCATGCTCGGCCTGATGCCCGGTGATGCCGCGCTCGGCGCCGCGGCCTGCCTGCTGGCGGTGTTGCCCTATGTTCCGACGCTGCGCTATTACCGCCTTTCGGCGGCCTGGGCCCTCCTGCTTCCGCTCGTCGCGGCGTGGTACCTCGCGATGACCTGGAGTTCGGCGGCGCGCTACTACCGCGGCGAGCGGTCGCGCTGGAAGGGCCGTGTCTACGAGCGTTCACGTTGACCGCGGCCCTGCGGGAGACGGCATCCCGTTCGGGCGGGCGCGCCGCGGAGACGTGACGTTTTGAACTATTGCGCAATCACATTCGTCACAGTACGCGTATCCACAGGAGGATCCAGTCCATGCGTAACATGCGCAGTCTGATCGCGGCCATGGCGCTGCTGGTCATGGCCACCGGAGTCCAGGGGGCCGACGCCGGGGATCCGGCGGCACCGGTCGCAAGACTGCACGACGCGCTGCTCGACATCATGAAGCGCGCGGACGAACTCGGCTACCGGGGTCGGTACGCCGCGATTGAACCGGTCGTCAATGAGAGCTTCGATTTCCCCGCGATAGGCCGCATCGTCATGGGCAGGTACTGGGCCGGGCTGACGGAGCAGGATAAGAAGGAATTTCTCGAGACCTTCGCCAAGCTCAGCGTCGCGACCTACGCCTCGCGCTTCGACGGCTACGATGGCGAGGCGTTTCGCACCGCCGGCAACGATAAACAGAATGAAAACAATGCGTTGGTCAAGACCGAGCTGGTCAAGGGCAACGGCGAGACCGTCAGCCTCAACTACCAGCTGCGCACCGATACCGACGGGAAGTGGCGAATCTTGAATGTCGTTGCCGACGGCGTCAGCGACCTTTCGCTAAAGCGCGCCGAATATGCGTCGATAATGAGTACCGATGGTTATGCTGCGCTGATGACGAAACTCAATGCTAAGATCGCACAGTACGAAGGGGATGGCGCCGCGACCGCCGGTTCGGGGAACACCAGGCAAGAATGACAAGATAGCGGCACGAAACTTTCTCGACGCACACAACAAAAGAGGGTAGCTATGGGGATTCACAAGATTCTGGCGGCTGCACTGATCCTCAGTACTCTGGGAGTTTCCGGATGTACGATGGGTTCGAAAGAGGACAACGATCCGCTGATAGGTGTCAACCGCGTCGTCTATGACGTCAATGACACGCTCGACAAGGCGCTGATCAAGCCCGTGGCCAAGGTGTACAGCAAGGTCACGCCGAAGGGCGTGCGCATGGGCGTGACCAATTTCTTCGACAACGTCGGCTACCTGAATGTCATCGCCAACGACCTGCTGCAGGGCAAATTCCGGCAGGCCGGCCACGACACCGGGCGCTTCCTGCTCAACAGCACGGTCGGCTTCGGCGGCCTGTTCGATGTCGCAGGCTACTCCGGCATGGTCAAGAACGACGAGGACTTCGGCCAGACACTCGGCAAGTGGGGTTTTGGCGAGGGCGCCTACCTGGTGCTGCCGATACGGGGCCCGAACTCGCTGCGTGACGCACCGGACCTCGCCACCAGCTGGCTGCTCAATCCGCTCACCTACGTCAGCAGCGGCGTCACGATCCCGCTGGCGATACTCAGTGGCGTGAACGAGCGCGCCAACTATCTCGAGGCCACGCGCATCCGCGACGAGGCCGCGCTCGATCCCTACAGCTTCACGCGCGAGGCCTATCGGCAGAACCGCGAGTACAAGATCTATGACGGCAATCCACCCAACATGGACCTCGAGTACATAGAGGAGCCCGAGGGCGTGCTGAAGGTCTACTAGATTTCGCGTTCAACGCGTGTTCAGAAAACGGCGGGGCATCCCGCCGTTTTTTTTGAAGCCGCTCGCGGCCGGCGGCGATCACGCGCGAACGATCCCTTCCCCTCCCGGTCTCATCCGCGTGCTCGATGAAACCGCCTGCCCGCACCTTTCGAGTTCAGTGCGTGTTAAGTGCGCGGTCGTAGACTCGAGCCCAGCAATCGCTCTGATGAGGAGGGTGTAGGCAACATGAAACTTCGCACTGCTGCTGTGGTTCTGGTGAGTGCCCTGGCTGCCGCCGGCTGCACGGCGAACAAGGAGCTTGGCGGCCAGGTCGTCGGTGGCTCGTTGGGCGGCCTGCTCGGCTCGCAGTTCGGCGATGGCGCAGGGCAGCTCGCGGCCACCGCCGCGGGCGCCGTGGTCGGCGCATATCTCGGCGGCAGCGTCGGCCGCAGCATGGACGATGTTGACCGCATCAAGGCCAACCAGGCGCTGGAGACCTCGCGCACGGGCCAGTCGGTGGCGTGGGTGAACCCGGACTCGCGCGCGGAATACACGGTGACGCCGACGCGCACGTACGACACGCCGAGCGGTCCGTGCCGCGAGTACGAGACCACTGGCAACATCGACGGCAGGCCGACGGTGATGCGCGGCACGGCGTGCCGCCAGCCGGACGGGAGCTGGAAGACGGTCACCGAGTACAACTGATACACGCAGTAGCGCCGCTCGACGGCGTCAGGGGCCACCGCCCTTCAAACGCGGCGGCCCCATTTTCATTTCGCGCCCGGCGCCCCGGGGTCGATGTCCACGATTGGCGTCGACGGCAAGGCCGCTGGCAGTGCATCGGCGAGCAGCTCGATCCAGTGCCGCACCGGCACCGGCGAGATCTCCTGCAGGTAGCTCATGCAGCCGATGTTGGCGGTGGCGATCATCGACGGCGCGGAAGCCATCAGGTTCTCGAGCTTGCGGGCGCGCAGCTCGCGCGCAATGCCCGGCTGCAGGATCGAATAGGAGCCTGCCGAGCCGCAGCACAGGTGGCTGTCACGAATGCCGCTCAGCCGATAGCCGAGCTGCGACAACAACTGCTCGGTGCGGCCGCCAAGCCTCAGCCCGTGCTGCAGGCTGCATGGCGGGTGAAACACGATCGTCGAATCGCCATCGCTCCGCGCGAAACCGAGATCCTCCGCGGCCAGCACCTCCACCGGATCGCGGCACATCGCCGAGACGCGCGCCGCCTTTTCCGCATAGGCCGGGTCGAGACGCAGCAGGTGCCCGTACTCCTTCACCATCGTGCCACAGCCGCTCGCGGTGACGAGGATCGCCTCGGCGCCCGCCTCGATCGGCGGCCACCACGCATCGATGTTCCGGCGCGCGAAGTCGAGTGCCTCCCCGGCGGCTGCGAGGTGATGACTGAGCGCCCCGCAGCAGACGTCCTCCTCGACCTCGATGGCCTGTATCCCGAGCGCATCGAGGACGCGCGCCATCGCCCGGTTGATCGACGGCGCGAGTGCCGGCTGCACGCATCCCCTGAGCACGATCATCGTGCGCGCGCGCGGCGGCGCGGACCACGGAGGGAGCCCGACATGGGCGGGTACCTTGCGGCGCAGCGCCGCCGGCATGATCGGGCGCAGGCGCTGCGCCGCCCGCATCGCCAAGGCGAACCAGGCACGCCGCGGCAATATCCGGCGCAGCAGCCAGCGGACGGTGCGCGACGGCAGCGGGCGGGCGCTCTGGCGCTCGACGTGCACGCGACCGATGTCGAGCAGCCGCCCGTATTGCACGCCGGAGGGGCAGGCCGTCTCGCACGCGCGGCAGCCCAGGCAGCGATCCAGATGCAGGCGCGTGGCAGTGCCATCGGAGACGCCCTCCAGCAGGCTCTTGACGAGATAGATGCGCCCGCGCGGCCCATCGCGCTCGTCGCCGAGCAGCTGATAGGTCGGACAGGTCGCCGTGCAGAATCCGCAGTGCACGCACTTGCGCAGGATGGCGTCGGCATCGGCACCGTCCGGGGTCGCGAGCAAGGCCTCGGGCAGCGCAGTCTGCATGCGGCTCAGAGTCCGGCGTACATCCGGCCGGGGTTGAGGATGCGCATGGGATCGAACTGCGCCTTCAGCCCGTGGTGTACGTGCAGCAACGGTGGCGGCAGCGGCGCGAAGACCTCCTGCCCGCGGTCACCGTGGCGGAACATCGTCGCGTGACCGCCGGCGACGCGCGCCGCGGCCCGAACCTCCTCGGGGGCGGCGGTGGTCTTCAGCCAGCGCTGCGCCCCGCCCCAGTCGAGCAGCCACTCGCCCGGGAAATGCAGGTGGGGCGTCGTCGGCGGCACCGACAATCGCCACAGGCACTCGTCGGACTGGAAGAACGCCGATCGATGCTCGCGCAGATCCGACCAGTGATCGCCGGCATCGGCCACGACGTCGCCACCGATGCCGGCGCGCGCCGCATCGAGCGCCGCCGCCGCGCCGGAGAGCCGCACCGTCAGGCAGCCGGTGTCGTAGGCAGCCGCCGATAGCGGCAGCGGCTGGCCCGCCCAGCGATTCATGCGATCTATGGCCTCGGCCGCCGTCACCTCGTGCGCCAGGGTCAGCTCCGCCTCCGGCCTGGGCAGCACCTTCAGCGAGACGTCGACCAGCACGCCGAGCGTGCCCAGCGCACCGACCATGAGCCGCGAGATGTCGTAACCGGCCACGTTCTTCATCACCTGCCCGCCGAAGCGCAGCAGCTCGCCTTTGCCGTTCAGACAGCGCAGCCCCAGCACGAAATCGCGGGCCGAGCCTGCATATGGCCGCCTGGGCCCGGAGAATCCGCAGGCGACGGTGCCGCCGAGCGTGGCGCCGGCGCCGTAATGCGGCGGTTCGAAGGCGAGCATCTGGCCGCGCTCTGCCAATGCCGCCTCGATCTCCTCGAGCGGCGTGCCGGCCATCGCGGTGATCACGAGCTCGCTCGGTTCGTATGCCGCGATCCCCTTGAGCCCGCCGGTGAACACCGCCTCGCCCGCGGCGTCGCGACCATAGAATGCCTTGGTATCGCCGCCGACGATGCGCAGCGGCTCTCCCTGCGCATGCGCGCGGGCAATGCGCTCCTGCAAAGCGGCGATCGCGCCGGAACAGCCGGTCGGTGGTTGGGACACCGCGTTCATCGTCGTTGCTCGGTCCAGACGCGGATCAATTTGGATCAGCGCTTGCATCGCGTATTCTAAACCCAACGAGCACACTTGCACCCAACGGCACGATCACCCCCGGCACACGCCAGGCGATGCGCATAAACTGGAACCGCTACAGGTCACGAGGCTGCCATGACGAGCTCATCGCCGCACCCGGCGAGCCGCGCCCCGGCGCCGTCGGGCTGTGCAACTATCTCGCCTCCCTCTCGCCCGAGGAGCTGAAGGTCCGCAAGGCCGCGGCCGACCTTGCGATCAAGACCATGGGCATCACCTTCACGGTCTACAGCGAGGGCCAGAACATCGACCGGCAGTGGCCCTTCGACATCGTGCCGCGAGTCATCGAGGCCCGCGAGTGGCGCCAGACCGAGGCCGGGCTGCGCCAGCGGCTCGCGGCGCTGAACTGCTTCATTCACGACGTCTACAACGCCCAGCGCATACTGCGCGCCGGCGTGGTGCCGGAGTCCCTGCTCGCGGGGTCGAGGAATCTACGCCCCCAGTGCGTGGGCATGCAGCCGCCTCATGGCGCCTGGGCCCACATCTGCGGCACCGATCTGGTGCGCGACAGGGACGGCACCCTCTACGTCCTGGAAGACAACCTGCGCGTGCCCTCGGGCGTGTCCTACATGATCGAGAACCGCATGCTCACCAAGCGCGTGCTGCCGGAGCTGTTCGCGGACCAGGAGATCCTGCCCGTGGACGACTACACCGAACGGCTGTTCGAGATGATGGTGTCGCTCAGTCCGCGGCAGCAGGACAAGCCGGAGATCGTGGTCCTCACCCCGGGGATCTACAACTCGGCGTACTTCGAGCACGCCTTCCTCGCCCGCGAGATGGGCGTGGAGCTGGTCGAGGGTTCGGACCTGATCGTCGGCGAGGACGACTGCGTCTACATGCGCACCATCTCCGGCCTGGCGCGCGTGGACGTCATCTACCGCCGCATCGACGATCTGTTCCTCGATCCGGCGACCTTCAACCCGGAATCCCAGCTCGGCGTGCGCGGCCTGATGCGCGCCTGGCACAACGGCAACGTCGCCCTGGTCAACGCCCCCGGCTGCGGCGTGGCCGACGACAAGGTGGTGTACGCCTACGTGCCGGAGATGATCCGCTACTACCTCGGCGAGGAGCCCATCCTGCCGAACGTGCCGACCTACCTGTGCATGGAGGAGAAGCAGCGCCAGCACGTGCTGGCCAACATCGGCAAGCTGGTGATCAAGCCGGCGAACGAATCCGGCGGCTACGGCATGCTGATCGGGCCGCAGGCGAGCAGGCGCGAGATCGCCGAGTTCAGGAAGCGCATACAGGCCGACCCGCGCAACTATGTCGCGCAGCCGCTCATCACGCTGTCGACCGTGCCGACGCTGTGCGGCAGCCGCATCGAACCGCGCCACGTCGATCTGCGTCCGTTCATCCTGCAGGCCAGGGACACCTACGTGACCGCGGGCGGCCTGACGCGCGTGGCGCTGGTGAAGGGCTCCTACGTGGTGAATTCCTCACAGGGCGGCGGCAGCAAGGACACCTGGATCGTCGCCATGCCGGACGACAGGCGGAAGGCCTGATCATGCTCTCGCGCGTGGCAGAGCGGATGTACTGGACCGGCCGCTACATGGAGCGTGCCGAGAACACCGCGCGCATGGTCAACGCGGTGACCGAGATGATCCTCGGCGCACCGCGCGAGGCCACGGCCCTGTGGGACGTGATGGTGGAGGTCCTCGGGCTGCACGCGAGCTACGTCGAGCGCTATGGCGAGGCCGAGGAGCGGCACGTCGTGCGCTTCATGCTGCCCGACGAGCACAACCCCTCCTCCATCCTGCGCTCGGTGCAGAACGCCCGCGAGAACGCGCGTACGACGCGCGAGGTCATCCCGACCGAGGCCTGGGAGCTCATCAACGAAACCTACTGGCAGGTGAAGGAGCATGCCGGCAGGGCGGTGGCCCGCAACCATCGCAGCGAATTCCTGCGCGACGTGGTGGAGCGCTGCCAGCTGCTGAACGGCCTGCTCTCCGGCACCATGAGCCACGATGCCGCCTATCACTTCGCGCGCCTCGGCCGCAACATCGAGCGCGCCGACATGACCACGCGCGTCATCGATCTCGGCGTCGCCGGCCAGCAGGCCACGGACATCCAGCAGCAGGCCGCCGGCGCGGTGACCACGCCGCTCACCAACATCCGCTGGATGAGCGTGCTCCTGTGCATGAGCGCCTACGAGATGTACCACCAGCACGTGCAGACGCGCGTGAAGGCGGTGGAGGTGGTCAAATACCTGGTGCTCGACCAGGACTTCCCGCGCTCGGTGATGCACTGCCTCAACGAGGTCGAGTCCTGCCTGCTGCAGTTCCCCCGCCACGAACAGCCGCTCGAGACCGTGCAGAAGGTGCGCGGCGTCGTGCGCCGGCGCGACATCGCCCGGCTGATGAGCCATGGCATGCGCAGGCACATCGACACCATGCAGCGCTGGCTGGCGCGCGTGCACAGGGAGGTGTCGGCGAACTGGTTCGCCTTCGCGCCGAAGCCCTGACGTTGCCGCGTGAGGACGCCCTCGCCCTCGTTGCCGCGCCGGCAAGGTCAACTCAAACTCCAAGTGGGGCGGGCCACCACGCGACGACCCCCTCCTCGCCGTTCCCGCGAAAGCGGGAACCCATTTTCGTGAATTGCCGCCGGCGCCCGTCAGCTCCGGCGCGGTCCTCAGCGCGGCGGTCAGTCAGAGGGAGACGATGTTGCGGGAATCCGCGGCGCGATCCTTCGCGCTCGCCCAGTTGATGGGTGGCAGCTTCATGAAGGCTTCCCGCAGACCTTCCTCCCAACTGCGCTTCAGGTCGCGCAGGTAGGCGCTGTCGTTGTCGAGCTTCAGGTAGTCCCCCGCAGCGAGCGTGTCGCGCCGGTAGACCAGCACCTCGATCGGCGGACCGACCGTGACGTTGCTGCGGATGGTCGAATCCATCGACACCAGCGCGCACAGCGCCGCCTGTTCCAGGCTCGTGGACGGCGCGACGATGCGATCGAGGATGGGCTTGCCGTACTTGCTCTCGCCGATCTGAAGATAAGGCGTCTCGTCGGTGGCGCAGATGTGATTACCCTCCGGATAGATGCGCAGCACGCCGGGTGCTTCGCTGCCGACCTGACCGCCGAGGATGAAGCTCGCCTCGAAGGTGGCGCCGCCGCCGGTGACCTTGCTCTGCTGCTCGCGGCTCAGGCGGCCGATGTAATCGCCGGCCTCGTTCATGTCGGCCACGGTGAAGAGATTCTCGTCGGCGTTGGAGCGTATGTCGCGCTGCAACTGCGCGACCACGCCCTGCGTGGTGGCGAGATTGCCGGCCGACAGCAGCGCCAGCTGCCGATCGCCCTCGCGTCCGAAGGTGTGCATCTTGCTGAACGTGCTGACCTGATCCACGCCCGCATTGGTGCGCGAGTCGGAGACGAAGATGAGCCCGCTTTTCACCTGCACGGCCAGACAATACGTCATGACGGAATCCGCACCGAGTGTTGATGTGTCCTTTCAGGCAGCGTAGGCGGCGCCCCTAACGAGGTCAAGCGGCCTCCGCGCGCCCGGCGTGGTGGCCCGGGTCGTCCTCCAGGAAACGCCACGCCGCCACGAATCCGATCGCGCACGTCAGCGCCGCGACCGCGAAGGTGTGCGCCGGCCCGAGGTTCGTCCACAGATAACCGGTGGCGAGCGCGCCCACGGCCCCGCCCACGCCGTAGGGGATTGAGCTGTAAAGCGCGTGCCCGCGCCCCTGGTGTCCGCCGACGAAGTAGCGGTGCACGTACTGCACCGCGGCAGCGTGGTGCATGCCGAAGGTCGCCGCGTGCAGCAATTGCGCGGTGGCGATGACGGGCACCGACTGCACGCCGAAGCCCACCATCAGCCAGCGCAGGACGCCGGCCGCCAGGCTGATCAGCATGAGCCGCCGCAGACCCCACGCCGGCAGCAGGCGGTGCATCACCGTGAACAGCGCCACCTCGGCCGCTACGCCCAGCGCCCACAGCAGGCCCGTAGCCGTGCGCGAGTAGCCGCGCTCCTCGAGGAAGATCGTGTAGAAGGCGTAATACGGTCCGCAGGAGAGCTGCATCAGCAGGGTGGCGAAGAACAGCACCGCCACGCCCCGCCGCCGCACGATCTCCAGGAACGATGCCTTGTGCAGGTGCGGGTGCGGCGACGGCGGCTCCGGCGGGACGGCCGCGCCCGCCAGGTACACCAGTGCGATGAGCCCGAGGAGTATGGCCGGCAGGAGCGCGATGCCCCAGCGCTGCAGCAGCGCTCCGAGCAGGCCCGCGCTGAGGATGAAGCCTATGGAGCCCCACAGCCGGATGCGCGTGTAGTCGTGCAGCCGATCGCCCAGGTGATTGAGCGTGATCACCTCGAACTGCGGCAGCGGCGCGCTCCAGAACAGGCCAAAGAGCAGCAGAACCGCGGCCATCTTCGCAAAGCTGTCGGCCCAGAACACCCCGGCGAAGGCGATGAGCGCCATGAGCGTGGTCGACCGCACCATGCGCAGGCGCTGGCCGGTGCGATCGGCGAGCCAGCCCCAGATCCCGGGCGCGACGATGCGCCCCACGAGCAGCAGCGCGCTCGCCTGGCCGATCTGCTCGGCGTTGTAGCCATTCGCCTGCAGGTAGGGATTGAAGTAGGGGACCAGCGCGCCGATGACGGCGAGGTAGACGAAGTAGAACCCCGAGAGGCGGACGAAGGGCACGCCCCCAGCGGGTGTCATCGATCGGGCGAGGCGGGGATCGGCGGTGTGGAGGGCGTGACGTCGCCATTCTGCGCGCGATGGCGCAGGGCATGATCCATGAGCACCAGCGCCAGCATCGCCTCGGCGATCGGTGTCGCGCGGATGCCGACGCACGGATCGTGGCGGCCGTGGGTGGCAACCTCGGTCGCCTTGCCCTCGACGTCGATGGTGTGCCCCGGCAGCCGGATGCTGGAGGTGGGCTTCAGCGCGATGCTGACCAGGATGTCCTGGCCGGTGGAGATCCCGCCCAGCACGCCGCCCGAGTGATTGCTCAGGAAACCCTGCGGCGTCATCTCGTCACGGTGCTCCGTGCCCTTCTGCGCGACGCTCGCGAAGCCGGCACCAATCTCAACGCCTTTAACGGCATTGATGCCCATCATCGCATGCGCGATGTCGGCATCCAGCCGATCGAAGATGGGCTCGCCCCAGCCCGTCGGGGCGCCGGCGGCGATCACGTTGATGCGCGCGCCGATGGAGTTGCCCTCCTTGCGCAGCGCGTCCATGTAGGCCTCGAGCTCCGGGACGCGATCCGGCTCGGCGCAGAAGAACGGGTTGTGATCGGCTGCGTCCAGATCGTTGCATCCCAGCACCAGCGGCCCGAGCTGGGCGAGATAGCCGCGGATGCGCACGCCGTAGCGCTCGCGCAGGTACTTCTTGGCGATGCCCGCGGCCGCCACGCGGATGCAGGTCTCGCGCGCCGAGGCGCGGCCGCCGCCGCGATAGTCGCGGAAGCCATACTTCTCGTTGTAGGTGTAGTCGGCGTGGCCGGGGCGGAAGCGATCGAGGATGTTGCCGTAGTCCTTGGAGCGCTGGTCCTGGTTTTCGATGAGGAGCCCGATGGGCGTGCCGGTGGTGCGGCCCTCGAAGACGCCGGAGAGGATGCGCACCTTGTCCTCCTCGCGCCGCTGCGTGGTGTGCCGCGAGGTGCCCGGCTTGCGGCGATCGAGGTCGTGCTGCAGGTCCTCCTCGCTCAGCGCCATGCCAGGCGGGCAGCCGTCGACGATCCCGACGTAGGCCGGCCCGTGGCTCTCCCCGGCCGAGGTCACCGTGAACAACTTTCCGAAGGTATTCCCAGACATGGCGGCATTCTACCAGTTCGCCGCGACGGTTCCGCCGCCGCCCATCCCCTCCCCTCTTTAAGGTCGCGTTGGTCCCCCCTATTAAATGGGCGGACCAAGGGGATTCAACCGCGCCACCAAACCAACCCCGACTTCCATTCCCCCTACTCGCCTCCCCCATTCCAAATCCGCCTGCTATGCTTTGGCAGCAACCGCGGCGCCGCGTGCGCCGCCCCGACAAGGAGTCACGCGGATGGTTGTGCGTCCGACCCTCTGTCCTTCCGTCTCCGGCGCCCGCCGCCTCATGGCGCATTACGGCAGCACGCTCGTGTGCGCTATGTTGATGCTCAGCTAGCCCGCAGACCGTCAAACTTATCGTCGCAGGGCAGCCATGGGAATTGCCGGCACGACCATCGACTGCCTCCGTCTCCGCCCGGCCCTACCGCGAACGCAGCGAGGTGCCGGTGCACACCAGCCACCTTGAGCACGCTCTCCCTGCAAGAATCAAACGGATCGGGCACCGCCGGCTGCCGAGCATCGAGTTGTCGTCGATGGCGCGTAGACACTCCATCGTCACGGGATCGCGGGAACGCATCGTTTGTCCGCGAGATTCAAATTGAAGGAGAGTTGATTGCGCTGCAAGAACGTTCATACCACAAGCTAGTGTCTACCCTAGAGCTAACGTTTGAGCTCGGGTAGACACCGCCTGCTGGAGGCGGGTCTCAGTCCTTTCACGAATCGCCACGACGATTACATGCCAACCACGCCACCCGATCCGTATAACCTCCAACGCTTCGTCGCCGCGCAGGAGGCAAGCTACGCGCAAGCCCTCGCCGAGCTGCGCGAGGGCAGGAAGCGCACGCACTGGATCTGGTACGTCCTGCCGCAAATCGAGGGACTGGGCACGAGCGCGATATCCCGGCGCTACGCCATCGGCTCGCTCGCCGAGGCGCGGGCGTATCTCGCGCATCCGATCCTCGGCCCCCGGCTGCGCGAGTGCGTGGCGGCGGTGAACGCGCATGGAGGCATCAGCGCCGTGCAGATCTTCGGCTCGGTCGACGCGGCCAAGTTCCGATCCTGCTGCACCCTCTTCGCCGAGGTCGCCGGCGAGAACTCCCAGTTCGCCGAGGCGTTGAACAAGTACTTTGCCGGCAGGCCCGATCCCGCTACGCTTGCCATACTCGCTGCCCGGCGCGGGCGCGGAGAGGCCTGACCTGCGGAGGGGCTGAATGTGAGCTGGAGGATCGTTCTGGTTTCAGCCGCGATGACCATATTCACATCGTGCACCAGCGCGGGCGGCGAGCGCTGGGTCGAGCTCGTGACGCCGTCTCCGGATCCCGGATCGGTCGACCGTATCATCGGGACGGTCCATCACCTGGACGTGGAGGGCGGCCTGTTCGTGATCCGCGACGCGGCGGGAACGCAATACCATCCCACCAACCTGCCCGAGGCCTTCCGGCACGAGGGCATGGCGGTGGAGGCGGATGCGCGCCGCCGCGACGACATGATGTCGATCGGCATGGCCGGGCCGACGATCGAACTGGTGAGGGTGAGGCACCGGAGCGGCGAGGTAGCGAGTGTCCCCGGATTGTGGTCGACGTCCTGGCGCCTGGAGGAGCTCGCCGGTGGCGCCGTGATCGACGGTGCGCAGGCCACCCTGGCGTTTCTCGAGCAGGGGCAGGTCGTCGGCAACGGCTCCTGCAACCAGTTCCACGGTGGAGCGACGATCGCGGAGAACCGCATCGCCTTCGGCCCGCTGGCGACGACGCGCATGTTTTGTGGCGAGGAGGTCATGCGCCAGGAGAACGATTACCTGGGCGCGCTGCGGGAAGCGGAGCGCTTCGAGGTCAGGGAGCCGTTTCTCTACATCTACGCGGCGGGCCGGCCGCACCCGCTGCGCTTCATACGCGCGGAGGAATAGCGCCGCGGACGCTACGGATCCCTGGCGCGGACCGCACCGCGCACCGGAGCGTCGCGGGCCCATGACGGGCACCTGCTCGACGCGCAGGGAGAATGCCATGAACAAAAAGGCCGCCATGTCGGAGTTCCTCGTCCTCTCCCGCGGGCAGTGGGACAAGGACTGCTCGCCGGAGGAGATCCAGGCCGCGATCGACGCCTTCTACGCCTGGAAGGATCGGCTCGTGGCAGAGGGCAGGATGAAGCCCGGGCAGCGGCTCGGCACCGAGGGCAAGATCGTCTCGCGCGGCATGGTGACCGACGGGCCCTACAGCGAATCCAAGGAGGTGATCGGCGGCTACTGGTTCATCGTGGCGAGCAGCCTCGATGAGGCCGCGCGCATCGTCGCGGAGAACCCCTGCCTCGGCTGCGGCCTGTCCCTGGAGGTGCGGCCCATCGATCCGGAGCGGGCCAGCGCCTATCACGTGACCAACGAGACGCCGAGGGACTGACCATGCACGCTAACCTGGCGCGCGACCTGGCGAGCTACAACCAGTGGATGAACCAGCGGCTGTACGCCGTGTGCGCGGAGCTCGGCGACGCGGAGCGCCGCCAGGATCGCGGCGCGTTCTTCGAGTCCATCCACGGCACGCTCAATCACCTGCTGCTGGGCGACCGGGTGTGGCTGTCGCGCCTCCAGGGCACGCAGTTCAGGCCCAGGGGCCTCGATGAGGAGCTGTACGTGGACTTCGATGAGCTGCGCCGCGAGCGGGAGCGCACCGACGGGGACATCATCGGCTGGGCGGCCTCGCTCACCGACGAGGCGCTCGCCGGGCAGCTTCGATATACCAGCATCGTGAATCCCGCGCCGCGCACCTGCGAGATGTGGGTCGCCGTGGCGCAGTTCTTCAACCACCAGACCCATCACCGCGGCCAGGTGACGGCCCTGCTCAGCCAGTGCGGCAAGGACTACGGCGTCACGGACCTCATCTGGCTGCCGCAGGTGCGGGCGCGCAACGAGATCTGAGGCGGCTCCCGGGGGCAACCGCCCGAGAACACGGGCGGCTGCGCGGGCGGCATAGCGCCCGCCGCGCCGGCCGCCCATGTCGATCCCGGCCGTCCTCGTTCGTCGTAGAGGACGAAGGCGGCTGCGGAGCACCGCCAGGCATGCGAAGAACACACCCACCATCCAGGAACCGGAGGCACCGATGAAGCTCTACGCCCACCCCTTCTCCTCCTACTGCCAGAAGACGCTGATCGCGCTCTACGAGAACGGCACGCCCTTCGAGTACCGCCTGCTCGCGGTGGGCGACGCGCAGATCGCGGCCGAGCACGCGGCGCTCTGGCCCGTCAGGAAGATGCCGGTGCTGGTGGACGGGGACCGCACGCTGCCGGAGGCGAGCATCATCATCGAGTACCTCGGCCTGCATCATCCAGGGCCCGTGCGCCTCGTCCCCGAGGATCCGCGCGCGGCGCTGGAGGTGCGGTTCATGGACCGCTTCTTCGACAACTACGTCATGACGCCGATGCAGAAGATCGTCTTCGACCGGCTGCGCGCCGAGGACAGCCGCGATCCGGCGGGCGTGGCCGACGCGCGCACGATGCTCGACACCGCCTACGGCTGGCTGGAGAAGACCATGAACGGGCGCACGTGGGCGGCGGGCGGCGACTTCAGCCTCGCGGACTGCGCCGCGGGGCCGTCGCTGTTCTATGCCGACTGGGTGCACCCGATCGGCGAGCGCTGCCCGAACGTCCGCGCCTACCGGCAGCGGCTGCTGGCGCGGCCGTCCTTTGCCCGCGCCGTGGACGAGGCGCGGCCCTATCGCCACTACTTCCCGCTCGGCGCGCCGGATCGCGACTGAGGGGCAATCACCGGAACGCAGACATCCATCAGGAGGCACGCCATGAGCAAAGTGCAGAGGATCTCTCCCTGCCTGTGGTTCGACGGCCAGGCCGAGGAGGCCGCGCGCTACTACACCGGCATCTTCCCGAACTCGCGCATCACCGACATCTCCTGCTTCGGCGAGGCCGGCTACGAGGTCCACGGCCGGCCGGCGGGCTCGGTCATGGTCGCCGCCTTCGAGCTCGACGGCCAGCCGTTCACCGCTCTGAACGGCGGCCCGCAGTTCAGGTTCAGCGAGGCGGTCTCGCTCATGGTCAGCTGCGAGACGCAGGAGGAGGTGGACTACTACTGGGAGCGGCTCTCCGCGGGTGGTGAGGAGCAGGCGCAGCAGTGCGGCTGGCTCAAGGACAGGTTCGGCCTCTCCTGGCAGATCGTGCCCACGGCGCTGCTCCGGCTGATGAGCGACCCGGACCGTGCCAAATCCGGTAGGGCAATGGAGGCGTTGCTGACGATGACGAAGCTCGACATCGCCGCCCTCGAGCGCGCCGCCGCCGGGTAGCGGACCGTCCAATACATCGTTGCGGGGCGGGCCTCGCCCGGCTTGCCCCGCACGGGGCCGCGGCCGGATGATCGACGGCACGGGCGACGCGCGCCACGCGGGCGAGCTGTTCATCCTGCCCTTCCTCATGGGCCTGGTCGCGGTGGGCAATCACCCGCTCGCGGCCTTCACGATCTGGGTGCTGGCAATGACCGTGGCACTGCTCGCCGCACGCGCCGTGCACGCCCGCCGGACCGCCGGCGTATGATGGCTCACGCGAGACGCCATCATGCGAGCGAAAGAGCATTGGGAGCAGGTCTACGCCAGCCGGGCCGCGAACGCGGTGAGCTGGTACCAGGCGCACGCGGATCGTTCACTCGGTCTGATCCGCGCCACCGGCGTGAGCAGGAACGCCTCGATCATCGACGTGGGCGGCGGCGCCTCCACGCTCGCCGAGGATCTGCTGGCGGAGGGGTACACGGATCTCACGGTGCTGGACATCTCCGCCGCCGCGATCGCCACCGCCAAGGCCAGGCTCGGCGAGCGCGCGCTGGAGGTCCGCTGGATCGAGGCCGACATCACGACGATCAACCTGCCCCGCCACTGCATCGACGTATGGCACGATCGGGCCGTGTTTCATTTCCTCACGGGGTCCGAGGATCGCATGACCTACATCTGCGCGATCCTGCACGCGGTGAGGCCGGGAGGACACGTGATCATCGCCACCTTTGCCGAGGATGGCCCGAAGAAGTGCAGCGGCCTGCCCGTCGTGCGCTACAGCCCGGAGGCGCTGCATGCCGAGCTCGGCGGCGCCTTCACGCTGCTCCGTTGCGAACGGGAAGGGCACATCACGCCCGCCGGTGCCGTGCAGCGGTTCCTGTACTGCCATCTGCGCAAGTCCGCGGCGTGATCCGCCCGTACGCTCCCCAGCCGGCGGAATGACAGGGAGAGCGGGGATTCCGTTAATCTCTGCGTCTCGTTCCGGCATCGTCCACACCGCCAGCATCCGTCCACGAGAAGACGCTTTCCGATGCCACGCATACACAGAGAGACTCACCGCACGGAGCGGATAGGCTGGCTGCGCGCCGCAGTCCTCGGCGCCAACGACGGCGCGATCTCCGTCTCCAGCCTGGTCGTCGGCGTCGCCGCCTCCGGGGCCCCGGCGACGAGCGTCCTCGTCACCGGCATCGCCGGGCTGGTCGCCGGCGCGATGTCGATGGCGGCCGGCGAGTACGTATCGGTGAAATCGCAGGAGGACACCGAGAACGCCGACCTCGGGACGGAGCGCACGGAGCTGCAGACCGAACCGGAACGCGAGCTCGACGAGCTGACCTCCATCTACATGGCGCGCGGGCTGGACGAACCGCTCGCCCGCCAGGTCGCCGTGAAGCTCACCGCCAACGACGCGCTCGCGGCGCACGCCCGCGACGAGCTCGGCATCACCGAGACCCTGCGCGCGCGGCCGATCCAGGCCGCCGTCACCTCGGCCATCTCCTTCGCCGTGGGGGCGATGGTGCCGATCGCCGCGGCGGTCTTCGCGCCGGCCACGCAGGTCACGATCGTCTGCGCCGCCACCACGATCCTCGCCCTGCTCGTACTCGGCGCGACCGCCGCGTACGCCGGCAACGCGCCCCTGCTCAAGGGTGCCGCGCGCGTGGCGTTCTGGGGGGCAATGGCGATGGCCGCCACCGCGCTCGTCGGCCGGCTCTTCGGCGCCGCCGTCTAGATCGGCGTCGCGGTCGTTCGACGCTCAGCGGCCGCGGGCCCGACACGCCCCGGCCGCCTGGCCGCATCGGCGGATCTGTGCTTTAACCATTCCAGGCGCGAAGCTCGCGGAGGACCGCGCCTCGGCGTGCGGCGATCCCGCCGAGGCCGCCCGGAGGGGAGGTCGCATGAAAGTGAACGATCCGCGATTGTCGGCGCGCTCCCCGGCCGAGATCTACGAGGAGCTCTTCGTCCCGGCACTTTTCCGGCAATGGGGCGACCGGCTCGCCGATGCGGCGCGCATCGAACCCGGGCAGCGCGTGCTCGACGTGGCCTGCGGCACCGGTGTGCTGGCCTGCGCCGCGGCGCAGCGCACCGGCCCGCGTGGCTCCGTGGTAGGCCTGGATCCGAATGCCGAGATGCTCGCGGTGGCGCGGGCCAAGAGTCACCGCATCGAGTGGCGCGAGGGGCGTGCCGAGTCGCTCCCCTTCCCGGAGCACAGCTTCGACGCGGTGGTGAGCCAGTTCGGGCTCATGTTCTTCGAGGATCGCATCGCGGCGCTGCGCGAGATGATGCGCGTGCTGCGACCGGGCGGTCGGCTGGCCGTGGCGGTCTGCGATGCCGTGGACCGCGCGCCCGGGTATGCCGCGCTTGCGGCGCTGCTGCAGCGGCTCTTCGGCGACGCGGTGGCGAACGCATTCCGCGCCCCGTTCGTGCTCGGCGACACGCAACGCCTGCTGGCGCTGTGCGAGGAGGCAGGCATTGCCGGATCGGTGGTGACGCGTCACGACGGCACGGTTCGTTTCCCCTCCATCGCCTCCATGATCTCCACCGAGCGGGCCTGCGTATGGACGCTGGGCGGCATGCTCGATGGAGATCAGTTCGCGCGGCTGCTCGCGGAGGCGGAGCGGGAATTGCAGCCGTTCGTGGTGGCCGGCGGCTCGGTCGCGTTCCACATGCCGGCGCTGATCATCGCGGCGACCGCCGGCCAGGCGCGCGCCGGCCGCCGAACAGGGCAGGGGGCGTGATCCCCGGCGGCGGGGAGACAGAACCAAGCGTTCGTGGCAGACTCCACTCGTCGCAGTACTAAGGAGTGGATCCGGCCATGTACCGAACCATCATCATTCTCCATCTGCTCGGCGCGACGGTGTGGGTCGGCGGGCACCTGGTGCTGGCTCTCTCCATCCTGCCGCGCGCACTGCGGGCACGCGACCCCTCGCTGGTGCTGAACTTCGAGGGCGCCTACGAGCGCGTCGGCATGCCGGCGCTGCTCATCCAGGTCGTGACCGGCCTGTGGCTCGCGCACCACTGGGTGCCGGATGTGGGGGCGTGGTTCGCGCCGACCGTCGCGCAGGGGTGGCTCATCCTGACCAAACTCGGCCTGCTGGCCGCCACCGTGCTGCTTGCTCTGAATGCGCGGCTGCGCGTCATTCCGCGGCTCGATGCACGCACCCTGCCGCTGCTGGCGATGCACATCGTGGCCGTCACTCTCATCGCGGTGGCCTTCCTGGTGGTCGGCGTCGGCTTCCGCTTCGGCGGCCTGGTGTAAAGGGAAGATTGGCGACGTCTGATCCCCGCGTATTCTTCGCCGCCGAGCGCACGCTGCTCGCCTGGGTGCGCTCCGGCCTCACGGTCATGGCGCTCGGTTTTGTCGTGGCCCGTTTCGGCCTGTTCCTCGCGCTGCTGTCGCCGTCGATCGACACGGCCGCAAGCGAACCGCACTCGCACTGGACCTCGAGCACGCTCGGCATCGCGCTCGTCGTGCTCGGCGTCATCGTCATCCTCGGCGCGCTGCAGAATCACCGTGCGTACGTACGTTCTCTGCCGCCTCGGGATTGCCCCGCCCTGCCCCGCCCCTGGCTGTCGAGCCTCCTCGCCCTCGCCGTGGCATTGATCGGCCTCGCGCTCGCACTTTATCTCGCTGTGGCATAGACGCGGCGCGGCGTCCCAGGCTGCGATCGCTCGAAGTGCCGTTTCCACCGGTCCGCAGCCGCGGATCAAAATTCAATCAACCCGCTGCCCAGCAGCGCCGCGGCATTGACGAGGATGAGGCCGGGGACGACCTGCATCGCGAACCGCATGCCGCCGCTCACCAGCGCAATACCGATCTTGGTGAGCGTGTTCGTCGTGAAGGCCGCCAGGATGGGCAGCACGGCGTCGGCCCCGGGGAGCTTGCCGGCCGCGACCAGCGAGGCGACGGAAGCGGCTGCCGAGTGGGCATCGACGAAACCGGCCGCGGCCGCTGCAACGACCACGCCGGCCTCTCCCATGTGCTCCCTGAGCGCCGCGGCGACCAGCAGTATGGCCGAGAACATGAGCGCGAACAGGGAGGCCGTCCCGAGATTGAACGCGCGGCCCATAGGCGTTTGCTGCGGCGCCGCCGGCGTCATCGCTCGCAGCGTGAACAACGCCCCACAGCCCATCGCCGCAATCCCGGCGAGCGCGAGCGCCGCCGACATCAGCGCCAGCGTGGCCACGCTGGTCGCCGCCAGCACCGCCGCCATCTGCAGCACCGTCGCCACCGTCGACAACACCGCCCCGGCGACGGCGGGCCGTCTCACCTCATGCTGCTTCGAGGCACGGCCGCCCATGGCGCCGATCGTCGCCGCGCTGGACACGAACCCCGCGAAGAATCCCGCCATCGGCAGGCCATAGCGCGGCCCGAACGCGCGTACCGCGATATGGCCGGCGGCGCCGATGGTCATGATGAGGATCATGACGGTCCATATGATGCGGGGATTCAGGGCGTCGTAAGGCCCCATGTAGCGATCGGGCACCAGCGGCAGGATGACGAGGGTGGCCGCCAACAGGATCAGCGCGTCGCGCATCTCGCCCTCGGTGAGCACGTCATGCACGAAACGGTGGATCTCCTCACGCGCCGACAGCAGGATGGCCACGGTCACGCCTACGCCGGCCGCGACTGCCGGCTCGCGTACCGCCCAGCCTCCGAGCAGCACCGTGATGACGAGCGCGATCTCCGTCGTCAGGCCGGGGTCCTCCGTGCTGCCGCGGAAGTAGGCCAGGGCCGTGAGACCCATGACGCCGGCGGCAGCGATCGCCAGCAGTATCTCTCCGCCGAGCTGCAGGCTCAGCGCGCCGACCAGGGCGGTGATCGCGAACGTGCGTATCCCCGCGGGCCCGCGCGACGGCCCCTCGCCCTTGCGCCGCTCGCGCTCGGCGCCTATGAGCAGGCCTATGCCCAGCGCGACGGCGAGGGGCAGGTAGTGCGATTCGGTGAACGGCATCGTGCCAGTCTACCGCAACCCGTCAGGCCGACTGGCGATACCCGGCGGCGTGCACCGTGCCGCGTGCCAACGACAGGAAGATCGCCGGGACGCAGAGCACCGCCGCCGCGAAGTAGCAGGTTCGCAGCGCCGTGTGCAGCCGATCGTAGATCTCGGGCGCGATGGGCACCGGCCCCAGCATCAGCGCGAACACCACGGTGATGATGCCCATGCTGCACATCTGGCCCAGCAGCCGCATCGTCGCCACCTTGCTGTTGGCGGTGCCGTACTGCCGCTTGTCCACCGCGCTCATGATGGCGTGGGTGTTCGGCGCCGAGAACAGGCCGAAGCCGATGCCGGTGGCCACCAGGGCGCCGGTCACGTGCGGGATGCTGCTGTCGGGCTGCAGTGCGCCCAGCCCCAGCAGCCCGACCGACGTCACCAGCATGCCGGCCGAGGCGAGCCAGCGCGGCTCGATGCGATCCGAGAGGCGGCCCGCGATCGGCGCGAAGAGCGCCATCGTCAGCGGCTGCGCCATCATCACCAGCCCGGCCTTGCCCGGTGGCAGGGCGTGCAGGTACTGCAGATACAGACCGACCAGCACGACGTTGGCGAAGACGGCCGTGTACATGAGGAACGCGGCCAGGCACGACATGCCGAACACACGGTTGGCGAAGAAAAGCTTCAGATCGAAGATCGGGTGTTCCATCCGCCGCTCCACGACGACGAACAGCACCAGCGCTGTGGCGCCGATCACGAGCAGCGTCCACCCAGCTCTGGCCGGCAGGAACGAGCTGCCGCCGATCACGGCGGCGAGCGTGAGCATGTAGAGAAAGGTGCCGGCGAAATCGAAGGTGCCGTGGCCCTCGCCGCCCGCCTCGGCGCCGACGCGCCTGAGGCCGAGCCACAGGATCGCGATCGAGAACGGCACCTGCACCAGCAGGCAGGCGCGCCAGTCGAAGATCTCGAGCAGATAGCCGCCGATGGCCGGGCCGGCGGTGAGCCCGACATAGACGCTGGAGATTGTCAGCCCGATCGCGTGCCCGCGGCGCGCCGGTGGGAAGGCGGCCGAGACTATGGCGATCTGCGTGGCGTAGAGCGCGGCCGTGAACACGCCCTGGAGGAAACGGAACGAGAGCAGTTGTGCCCCGTTGGTGGCGAGCGCGGCGAGCAGCGAGCTGGCCATCACGCCGGCGCTGCCGATCAGGAAGATGCGCTTGCGGCCGCGCAGATCGGCGAGCTTGCCGAACATCAGCACGAACATGGCGCTGGCAAGCAGGTAGATGAGCGGTACCCAGCTGAGGACGACGGCGTTGAGATGCAGGGCGCGGGCGATGGAGGGCAGTGCGACATTGACCGCCGAGAGCATGAAGGGCGTGCTGAAGGCGCTGAGCCACACCATGATCAGCGTAGCGCGCTCTTGCGGAGTGGCGGAATCCGGTATGGGCATGCGCAATCGGACGTGAACCGGTCCGGTAGCATACCATCTGCACCACCAGCGGGGCGGAGCCGGCCGCACCGTCCCCCGCTCGGCGTCGGGGCCGCTGGAGACGACCCGTCCGGGTCCATCCGGGGTTACGGGCCGTGTCGGCGGACTGAAGGACCGTGTGGCGACGGGGCCCACCTCCCTGCCGCCGCACGGGAACCGCTACCGCCTACCTGATGTCCTTGACACACTGATGGGTCATCTTGTCCATGTGCATGCCCTTGTCGCACTTCTTGTCGGCGGCGAACGCGCCGGCGCTCACCAGGAACATGCCCGCCAGAACAGCAGCGATCATCCTCTTCATGAAACTCTCTCCTCTGAAGGCAACGTGGTCAATCGAACATCCGCGCCGCGGATGCCGAGGGAAGTCTCGCCCAGGCAGCCTCCGTGCGGAATCACGAGGGTGTAACGGATTGTAAGGAGATATCACGGCGAACGCGTGCAGCCTGCGTGTCCGCATTGTCCCCGCGATGCCTCCTCGAGCTGCCGACCGTTCCACGCGAAAAGGGCCTATCCTTCGATCCATGAACCCTGGTCCCGCATCGACGATTTCGACGGGGCGCTGGTGGCAGGTGCCGCTGGCGGACTGTCAGCGCGCGTTGAGCGCCGACTCGACGGGGCTGTCCCGTCTCGAGGCGGCCTCGCGCCGGAACGCGATCGGGCCGAACGTCTTCCACACGACCGCGGAGGCGCCCCTGTTGCTGCAGTTCCTGAACCGGTTCACGAATCCGCTCGTGATCGTGCTGCTCGTCGCAGGGGCGGTCTCGGCAATGACAGGCGAAGTCACCAGCTTCATCATCATCTTCGCCATCGTGATACTGAGCGTGTCGCTGGATTTTGCGCAGGAGTATCGGGCGGACCGGACAGCGGAGCGGTTGCGGCAGTCCGTGGCAGTGCGCGCAACCGTGTTGCGAGACGGTGAATGGGCGGAACTGGCCGTGGCCGACGTCGTCCCGGGAGACGTGATCTCGCTGCGTGCCGGCGATCTCGTTCCCGCGGACGGGCGCGTGCTGGAGGCCCACGATCTCTTCGTGTCGCAGGCGATCCTGACCGGCGAATCCTATCCGGTGGAGAAGAGCCCCGCGGAAGTGCCGGCGGAGACACGGGAGATCCAGAGGGCGACCAACGCGGTCTTCATGGGGACTTCGGTCATCAGCGGCAGCGCCACCGTGCAGGCCGTCAAGACGGGCCGCGGCACGGCGATTGGAGAGATTGCCCTCGTCGTGACTCGCCGCCCGCCGCCCAGCGCATTTGAGACCGGCACCCGCCGGTTTGGGCTGCTCATAATGCGACTCACCGTCTTGCTGGTGCTGTTCGTACTCCTGGTCAACGCGCTCTTTCACCGCCCGTGGCTGGAGTCGTTCCTGTTCGCGGTGGCCCTGGCGGTTGGCCTCACCCCGGAGTTGTTGCCCATGGTCGTCTCCGTCACCCTGTCGCGGGGAGCCGTACGGATGGCGCAGAAGCGCGTCATCGTCAAGAAGCTGGCAGCGATCCAGAATCTCGGCTCGATGAATGTCCTGTGCACCGACAAGACAGGAACTCTCACCGAAGCCAGGATACGGCTGGAGCGGCACGTCGACGCAGGTGGTTCCGAGAGCGCGCGCGTGCTGAAACTTGCCTATCTCAACAGCCACTTCGAGACCGGTCTTCGGAGCCCGCTCGACGAGGCCATCCTCGATCATGAGCATATCGATGTTTCCGGCTGGACCAAGATCGACGAGGTCCCGTTCGATTTCGAGCGACGCCGGGTCTCCGTGCTGGTCGACGACGGGACTTCACGCGTCCTTGTGGTCAAGGGAGCCCCCGAGGACGTCCTGGCCCTGTGCAGGACATGCGAGGTCCCCGGCGGCGAAGCTCCGCCGGCCATCGATGGGGCGTCGATGCAGCGTATTGACGACCTGCGGAGATCGTTCGAGCGGGACGGCTACCGTACCCTGGGAATCGCGTGGCGCACGGTGCCATCGGATCACGTGCATGCCGTGGTCGGCGACGAGGCGGATTTGACCTTCGCCGGGTTTGCCGCATTTCTCGATCCACCCAAGGAGAGCGCCGCGGGAGCCCTGGAAGCGCTTGCCGCGAGCGGTGTTGCCCTGAAGATCGTGACCGGCGACAGCGAACTGGTGACCCAGCATGTCTGCGCCATGCTGGGTATCCCGATCACCGGAACGCTGACCGGCGCGGAACTCGGACACATGGACGACCATGCGCTGCTGGCGCGTGTTGAAACGACGAATCTCTTCTGCCGCATGAATCCTGCCCAGAAGAACAGAATAGTCCTGGCGCTCAGGGCCCGCGGATACGTGGTCGGCTATCTGGGGGACGGCATCAACGATTCGCCGCCATTGCATACCGCCGATGTCGGCATTTCCGTCGACGGTGCGGCGGACGTCGCGAAGGAGGCTGCCGACATGATCCTGCTCGAGCACGATCTGCACGTCCTTTGCGAAGGCGCCGTGGAAGGACGTCGCACCTGTGCGAACATCATGAAATACCTCATGATGGCCACCAGCTCTAATTTCGGGAACATGTTCAGCATGGCCGGGGCGGCGCTTTTCCTGCCGTTTCTGCCGATGCTCCCGACTCAGATCCTTCTCAACAACATTCTCTACGATCTGTCCGAACTTCCCATCCCGCTGGACGAGGTCGATCGGGAGGAAATCGCCCGTCCCCGTGTCTGGGACACGACGTTCATCCGCGATTTCATGCTGATCATCGGTCCGGTCAGCTCCGTGTTCGACTTCCTCACCTTCTACGTGATGCTCGTCGTCCTGAAGGCGAACGAATCCCTGTTTCACACGGGCTGGTTCATCGAATCGCTCGCCACGCAGACGCTGGTGATCTTCGTCATTCGTACGCGTGGCAATCCACTGGCGAG
Organism: Gammaproteobacteria bacterium; assembly: GCA_022071965.1. Lineage (GTDB taxonomy): Bacteria > Pseudomonadota > Gammaproteobacteria > JAJPIJ01 > JAJPIJ01 > JAJVHZ01. Next base: position 65,643 of record JAJVIQ010000021.1, on the reverse strand, counting down.
CCGACCGCACCAGTTCCTGATTGGCCTTTCGGTTCTCGTCGTTTGCATCGCCGTGGCGCTTCCGTTGACGCCGCTTGGCCCGTACTTTCGCTTCGTTGCGCCTCCGGCCGGCTTCTATCTCTTCCTGGCAACGATGGTGATCGCCTATCTGATCGTCGTCGAGTTTGTGAAGCGGCGCTTCTACCGGTCCCGGGCGGAATCGGGCATGGGGATCATCGGCTCCCGCGCGCGTGGCTAGCGGCGCCTGATGCCCCTGAACGTGTGGTGCGGCGTCCCGAGTGAGCCCGGGGGAAGGCTGGCCGGCAACTGGGGGCGGGGCCCGCCGTCCCGATCGGCGGTCTGGCCGCGGTAACGACTGCCGATCCGCATGCCCTGACCATCGGCGGCTGGGCATGAGTACATGCTTACATTCCACATGGCGGGCGCGGTATGCGGATCACGAACAGGGGCCACATGGCCACCCCCGTCACGCGTCATCCCGGGGCGTTGCACCGACCATGAACCGAAGGCATGGGTGGGCCCGTTACGATATCCGCGCCGTAATCCCTGACCCGCCATTCCTTCCGGCGACCGGTCGAGGCTCGCCAATATCCGGCTGCCACGTCATGGTGCGGTGCAACCCGTATCGCCGCGCATCGATCGCCCGGGGCGAAACGGCGGCGATGCCCGGCTATGCTATCGTGCGTCGGATCCGGCGCCGCCCCTGCAGCGGTCGCGGGAATATGACGGCGATCTGCGAGACTCGAGCCCGAATGAAGGCGTACCACTGTACCTGCGGGTGGCGGGTGTTTTTCGAGAACACCGAGTGCCTGGGTTGCAAGCGCAAGCTGGGCTTCGACCCGGCGCGCAGCGCCATGGTCGCGCTCGACCCGCAGCAGGGGCGCACCTACCGCGACGCCGGCGAGCCGCACCGCGGCTATCACCTGTGCCGGAACTATCACGTCCATCACGTCTGCAATTGGCTGCTGCCGGCCCAGGACCCGGCGCAGTACTGCCTGGCCTGCAATCTGAACCAGGAGGTGCCGAGTCTCGAGGAACCGCGCTATCAACTGTGGTGGACGAACATGGAGGCGGCCAAGCGCCGCATGCTCTACACGCTGCTGGAGCTTCGGCTGCCGATCGTCAGCAAGCTGCAGGATCCGGACTCGGGGCTGGCCTTCGCCTTCCGCGACGACCGGCGCTACAACCCCAGGGCCGAGGAGGATTACGTCGGCACCGGTCACCTGAACGGGCTCATCACCGTGAACATGATGGAGGCCGATCCGGCCGCGCGCGAGTCCGCGCGCATCGATATGATGGAGGCTTACCGCACGCTGCTCGGGCATTTCCGCCACGAGAGCGGTCACTACTACTGGCGCACCGTGGTGCAGGGGACCGATCGGCTGCAGAACTTTCGCGTCGTCTTCGGCGACGAGCGCACCGACTACGGCGCGGCCCTGAAGGCATACTATGCCCAGGCCGACAAGGCCCGCTGGCACGGCGATTACATCAGTCCCTACAGCCGCGCCCATCCCTGGGAGGACTGGGCCGAGACCTGGGCGCATTACCTGCACATCGCCGACGCGATGGAGACCGCGGGCGTCTTCGGGCTCACGGAGCTGACCCTCGGCAAGGACGACTTCCAGCTCTGCCTCTCGGACTGGTCCACGCTCACCATCATGCTCAATGAGATGAATCGCAGCGTCGGGCAGCACGACGCCTACCCGTTCGTGCTCACCGAGAAGATCACCAGCAAGCTCACCTTCGTGCATGAATCGATCGCCGCGTTCCATCGCACCAGGGCGTTGCATGCGCGCATCGAACGCACCGCCGGCGCAGAGGCGCGCTGAGATGACCACGAGCCAGGATATCCTCGCCCTGTCCGAGCGCCTGGCCCGTGCCGGTTACATCGCCGATCGGCCGCTCGTCACCACACTGCTGCTCATGGAAGGCCTCGATCGCCCGTTGCTGCTCGAGGGCGATGCCGGCGTCGGCAAGACGGCGCTGGCGCAGGCCTACGCGGCCGCGCACGACACCCGGGTGATCCGGCTGCAATGCTACGAGGGCCTGGACGTCGGCCAGGCCGTCTACGAGTGGAACTACGCCCATCAGTTGCTGGCGATGAAGCTGCAGGAGCAGTCCGACCGTTCCGTCGCGCAGACCGAGGCGGAGATCTTCAGCGAGCGCTTCCTGCTGCCGCGCCCGCTGTTGAAGGCGATCACGCAGGACAAGCCGCCGGTGCTGCTGATCGACGAGATCGATCGTGCCGACGAGCAGTTCGAGGCCTATCTGCTCGAGCTGCTCTCGGACTGGCAGGTGAGCATCCCGGAGCTCGGCACCATCCGCGCGCGCTCGATTCCGCACGTGATGCTCACCTCCAATGCCACACGCGAGCTGAGCGATGCGCTGCGGCGGCGCTGCCTGTACTATTTCCTCGACTACCCGGGCGTGGAAAAGGAACTGCGCATCGTCGAGAACCGGCTGCCCGGGATCAACGCGCACCTCGCGCGGCAGGTCGTGAAGTTCGTGCATGGCGTGCGCGCGCTCGACCTGCGCAAGCGCCCGGGCGTGGCCGAGACGCTGGACTGGGCCGCGGCGCTGATGGCGCTGGAGATCCCCGCGCTGCCCGAGAACGCCGATCGCATCATCGACACGCTGGGCTGCCTCATGAAGACGCAGGAGGATCGGCAGCGGCTGGACAGCGCCACCCTGCGCGGCCTGCTCTTCACGGCCGCCGGCTGAGATGCGTCCGGACGCACCCGCCGAGCGGATCGCCGGCTTCGTGCGCACGCTCCGGCGGGAGGGCTATGGCATCGGCGTGCAGGAGACGCTGGACGCGGTGCGCGCGGCCGCGCTGAGCGATCCGCTGGATGCCGAGTTCCTGCGCGCCGGCCTGCGCGCGCTCACCTGCCACGACGTCGCGCAATGGCATCGTTTCGATGCCCTGTTCGAGAACTACTGGTATCCGGCGCGCGCGCCGCTGCCCAACGAACTGAGCGCAGCCGAGACGATCGACCCGCGCCTCGCCGCCCGCCGCCGGGAGCAGCGCGGCGGGCTGACCGGGCTGGCGCACGCCATGGACCCGGACAACATCTATTCGGCGGAGATCCAGCAGATCGGCGCCGGTGCGAGCCGCCAGAACACCCTCTCGCGCAGCGACTTCCGCTTTCTCACCGATCGCCGCGACCAGCGCGAGATCGAGGTGCTCGCCGAGCGGCTGGCACTGCGCATACGCCGGCGCCTGAGGCGCCGGCGGCGCGAGGTGGCGCGCGGCACGCACATCCACATGCGCCGGACCATGCGCCGCAACCTGGCCACCGGCGGGCTGCCCGTGCACCTGCGTTTCATGGAGCGGCGTCGCGAGCCGCCGCGCCTCGTCTGGCTGCAGGACGTCTCGCACTCCATGGCCAGCTACAGCCCCCTGCTCACCCGCTTCGGCCGCGGCCTGCTGCGCGTCTTTCCGGATGCGGAGGCCTTCGTGTTCCACACCCGGCTGTTCCGCGTGACCGGGCTGTATCGCGAGGTGAACGCCGATGCCCTGCGCAAGCGCCTGGAGGCCCGCAACGAACTCTGGCTGGGCGGCACGCGCATCGCCGAATCGCTGGCCAGCTTCAACCAGCGGTACGCCGGCCGCTACGTGGACCGCCGCGCCATCGTGGTCATACTGAGCGACGGGATGGACAGCGATTCCCCGGAGGACCTGACCGAGGCGGTGCGGGTGCTGCGCCAGCGCGCGCACCGGATACTGTGGCTGAATCCTCTGCTGGGGTGCGAGGGCATCCGCGTGGCGGAGGAGTTTCCGCCGGCGCTGCGTGCGATGCTCGATTTCATCGGAACGGCGCACAGCCTGGACAGCCTCGCGCGCGCCGCCGAGTATCTCGCGCGCGCCTGAACGGGCGGATCGCCGGCGATTCGGGTTATGCTGCGCGACATCGACCGGAGGCCGGTGATGGCGGCCATCGCCGCGGCATGGGCAGGCTGCCGGGCACGGCGCAGGCGAGGGGCGAAAACATGATGATCTTCGACAGCCACCTGCACATCATCGACCCGGCGTTTCCGCTCGTCGTCAACCAGGGCTATCTGCCCGACGCCTACACCTCCGGAGATTACCGCGAGGGCACGCAACCGCTCGGAATAGTCGGCGGAGCGATCGTCTCGGCATCGTTCCAGGGATTCGACCAGAGCTACCTGCTGGCCGCACTCGATGCGCTGGGCCCCAATTTCGTCGGCGTCACGCAGTTGCCGCCGGAGGTGAGCGATGAGGAAATCCTGCGCCTGAACGCCGCGGGGGTGAGGGCGATACGCTTCAACATCCGCCGCGGCGGGTCCGCCGACATCTCGCAGTTGCCGACTCTCGCGCGCCGGGTGCACGCGCTTGCGAGCTGGCACGTGGAGCTGTACATCGACGGCGGTGATCTGCCCGATCTGCTGCGCACCCTGCTCGGCCTGCCGCGGGTCGTCATCGATCACCTCGGCCTGTCACGCGCCGGACTGACCTCCATCTACAAGCTGGTCGAGCGCGGCGTGCAGGTGAAGGCGTCCGGATTCGGCCGGCTAGACTTCGATCCGGTGCCGGTGGTGCGCGAGATCGCCGGCATCAACCCGAACGCGCTGCTGTTCGGGACCGATCTGCCGTCCACCCGCGCCTCGCGCCCCTTCGAGCCGGCGGACATAACGCGCCTGCGCGACGCGCTCGAGGCAGCCGTCGCCGACGGTGCGCTGTACAGCAACGCCGTGAGGCTGTACCGGCCGCGCGGCCTCGCCCCGCACTGACGCGCCGCCCATCCGTCGACAACGATTTTTCTCCCCTAACGGACGTGGGGCGTGGGCAATAGCGCTCTGCCGGGGCTTGCTTGGCTACCGCTCGCGGTACTTCCATGTACCGCTCGCTACCGCGGCGTCGTGCTCGCTATCCAGCTGCGCGCGCCGCCGAGGCGCGCCAAGCAAGCCCCGGCAGAGCGCCCGAACGGCCGTGCAAGCTCCAAAAAAGGACTCGTGCGAGCGGTAGCCGCGCAACGCCCGGCAGACCGGCTTCGCCGATTCGCGAACCGCTATCAGTCGCGCGGCGGGAAGTGCTGCTTCAGCACCGCCGCGTCGAGCAGGAAGACGCCATCGGCGCCGCTGCCGCGCTCGAACTCGAGCCACGTGAACGGCACGTCAGGGTATCTCTCCGCCAGGACCTGCTCACGATCACCGACCTCCACCACCAGCACCCCGCGCGCGCTCAGGTGGGCGGTCGCCTCCTGCAGGATGCGCGTGACGATCGCCAGACCGTCATCGCCGGCAGCCAGCGCCAGGGACGGTTCGAAGGCATACTCGGCGGGCAGCTCGGCAATGTCGCCGGCCGGCACGTATGGCGGATTGCTGACGATCAGGTCGAAACGCTCGCCGGTCAGCCCGGCGAAGAGATCGGACTGGACCAGCCGGACGCGACCGCCCAGCTCGTGCCGTTCGACATTGATGGCAGCCACCGCCAGCGCATCCGGCGAGATATCGACACCGATGACCGTGGCCTCGGGGAACGCCAGCGCGCCGCCGATCGCAATGCAGCCGCTGCCGGTACAGAGATCGAGCACGGATCGTACGCGGCCCTCCGCCACCCACGGCGAGAAGCCCTGCTCGACCAGCTCCGCGATAGGCGAGCGCGGGATCAGCACGCGCTCGTCGACGTAGAAGCTGAGTCCGCAGAAATACGCCTCGTTGAGCAGATAGGCCGCCGGCTTGCGGGTATCGATGCGTTCCTGCAGCAGCGCGCGCACGCGATCGATCTGCCGTTTCGTCAACGGCCGGTCGAGATCCTCCTCGGGGCATCCGAACGGCAGCTCCAGCCCGCGCAGGACGAGATTGACCGACTCGTCCAGCGCCTCGCGGGTGCCATGCCCGTAGAAGATCCTGCTGCGCTTGAACTTGCGCTCACCAAGGTAGATGAGTTCGCGGGCGGTCGACGGCGGTTGCTTGGGGGAGGGCTGTTTCATGGGGCCGGCATTATGCCCGAGAACACGGCCAGCATCGCGGTGAGCGCGCAATTCAAGCCGGGTGGCGGATTTGCCGCGGGCAGTCGCATGCAGAGAGGCAGCGACGACCTCGCACGCCGCCGCACCGTGCCCCGCGGCCTGAGCGCGATCGCCGGCCCCGCCATGCCCACCGTCGCGCCGGCCGCTCGACCGCGCCGTCATGCGGGAGCCCGAAGGCCTTCGGGTCACACAAGACAACCATCCGGCCAGCCAGGTCGCCCATATGCGAACCTTCCGATGGGAGATCGGTCGCGGATTGTCGCGTTCCGGCCAAAACGCGTCGCACCATGGTGCGACTCTCGCATCAGGGCTATCCGAGAATATACGTACAAACCGAAGTTGCTATAGCACGGAGGCTTTGCTATACTTCCAAAACAATGTGTTAGCGAATATCTTTAAAGTTATTTATAGTAACGGAGGCATCATGCAGCATCAGTCCAAGCCGCGGGTGGCCACACAATACCGCGGGATTTATGCAATGTCCGCCACGATCCCGACGGCCAACGTCAAGACGGCGACAGCTCCCGTCCTGAAGGTCGTGGCCCAGGGCACGCCCGCGAAAAAGGCCACCAAAGCAAAGCGTTAGACGTCTTCAGGCGCGCACCATGCCTTGCGCATGGCGCGCGCCGTCCCGAATCGCGCTCCGGAGGCCATTCCGGCCTTGGGGGTCCCGATCCCGCAACACCCCGCGCTCATTGACCCGGTTCGCCGTATCAGCCCTTGCCCGCGGCGACAGCGATGAACATCTCGTTCATACGCCGCACGAAACCGGCCGGGTCGTCCAGCTTCCCACCCTCCGCCAGCAGGGCCTGATCGAAAAGGATGTGCGCCCAGTCGCCGAAGTGCTGCTCGTCCTGTTCCTCGCAAAGACGCCGCACCAGCGCGTGGTCGGCATTGATCTCCAGGATCGGCTTCTGACCTTCCACCTTCTGCCCGACCTGCTTCAGGATGCGCTCGAGATTCGCGCTCATGCCGTGATCGTCGGCGACCAGGCACGCCGGTGAGCTCGTCAGTCGCGTACTCGCGCGCACGTCGGTAACCTGCCCCTCCAGCGCCTTGCGCAAGCGGCCGAGCAGGTCCTTGAGGTCGCGCGTCTCCTTGCGGTCCTCCTCCTTGTCGGCAAGCTTGCCCAGGTCGAGCCCGCCCTTCGCGACCGACTTCAGGGGCTTGCCCTCGAATTCGGTGAGGTAGTTCGCGACCCACTCGTCGATCGGGTCGCAGAGCAGCAGCACCTCGATGCCCTTCTTCCGGAAGATCTCCAGATGCGGACTGTTCCTTGCCGTGGCGAAGCTGTCGGCGGCCAGGTAGTAGATCTCCTCCTGGTCGGCCTGCATGCGGGACACGTAGTCGGCCAGCGAGGTCGGCTTCTCCTCGTTGTCCTCGTGCGTGCTGGGATAGCGCAGCAGCCTGGCGATCTGCGTGCGATTGTCGACATCATCGACGATGCCTTCCTTGAGCACGCGACCGAAATTCTTCCAGAACTTCTCGTAGTCCCCGGCGCTCAGCCCCTCGATCAATCCGAGCATCTTCTTCACCGAGGCGGCGCGGATGGTGTCGATGACCTTGTTCTTCTGCAGGATCTCGCGCGAGACGTTGAGCGGCAGATCGGCGGTGTCGACGACGCCGCGCACGAAGCGCAGGTAGCGCGGCAGCAGCTGTTCGGCATCATCCATGATGAAGACGCGGCGGACGTAGAGCTTGATGCCGCCGTGCCTGGCCTCCCGATCCCACAGATCGAAAGGCGGTCGTGACGGCAGGAAGAAGAGCGTGGTGTATTCGAGCTTGCCCTCCGTCCTGGTGTGCACGCGCGCCAGCGGCGCCTCGAAATCGTGCGCGATGTGCTTGTAGAACTCGTTGTACTCCTCCTCCGTGATGTCCTTCTTGTTGCGGGCCCACAGCGCGGTGGCGGAGTTGACCCGTTCGTAGCCGGTCTCCTTCTCGCCCTCCTTGGGCATCTGGATCGGCAGCGTGATGTGGTCGGAATACTTGTGGATGATCTGGCGCAGCTTCCAGCCGTTGAGGTAGTCCTTGTGCTCGTCTCGGATGTGCAGAACGACCTCCGTGCCGCGCTTCTTGCGCTGCACGCCCTGCACGCTGTACTCGCCCTGGCCGTCGGATTCCCAGCGCACGCCCTCCTCCGCAGCCAGCCCCGCGCGGCGGGAGGTCACTGTCACCTTGTCGGCGACGATGAACGCCGAGTAGAACCCCACGCCGAACTGACCGATGAGCTGCGTATCGGACTGCCTGTCGCCGGTGAGCGCCTGGAAAAACTCCCGGGTGCCGGATTTGGCGATCGAACCCAGATTGGCAATCACCTCCTCGCGCGACATGCCGATGCCGTTGTCGCGCACGGTGATCGTGCCCTGCTGCTCGCTGAACTCCACCGTAATGGCGAGATCGGTATCGCCCTCGTAAAGGGCTTCGCTGCCCAGGGCCTCGAAACGCAGCTTCTCGGCGGCGTCCGAGGCATTGGAGATGAGTTCACGCAGGAAGATATCCGGATTGCTGTAAAGCGAATGCACCATGAGATCGAGCAGTTGCCTGATCTCGGCCTGGAAGCCCAGGGTCTGCTTGCTGACGTCGACGGCCATACGATACCGCTCCCTGTTTTCTGCTTGGTCGGGTGCCGTATATTTGCGGGCGATGGCCACTCAATTCAAGCCTCCCGCCGGCGAACCGGGCGCCGACCGCAGTCCCCGCGGCGGAGCCGCCGGCCGGCCGGCCGGGGGCGCGGTCCCGGCCCCGCCGCCCCATGCCGAGCACACGCCGGTCATGCGCCAGTACCTCGGTTTCAAGGCGCAGCACCCGCAGACCCTGCTCTTCTACCGGATGGGGGATTTCTATGAGCTGTTTTTCGATGACGCCCGGCGCGCCGCGACGCTGCTCGGGATCGCCCTGACCGCGCGCGGCCAGTCCGCCGGAGAGCCCATCCCGATGGCGGGCGTGCCGGCGCACGCGGTCGACCAGTACCTCGCGCGGCTGGTGAAGCTCGGCGAATCGGTCGTCATCTGCGAGCAGGTGGGGGACCCGGCGACGGGCAAGGGGCCGGTGGAACGGCGGGTCACGCGCATCGTGACGCCCGGCACCGTCACCGACGATGCTTTGCTCGACGTCAGGCGCGACAACTGGATGGCCGCTCTGCACGCCACCGGCAGCCGCATCGGCCTGGCTGCCATCGACCTTGGCGGCGGGCGGTTCATACTCGGCGAGTTCGATGGCGAGACCGCGCTCGCCGATGAGCTCGAGCGCCTTCAGCCGAGCGAGATCCTGCTCGCCGAGGGCTCCCCGCTGCTGCCGCGCCTCGCCGCGCGCCGCGGCGTGAGGCCGCGCCCGCCATGGAGCTTCGACCCGGACACGGCGCGGCGGGCGCTGCTGCGCCAGTTCGGCGTGAGCGACCTCGCCGGCTTCGGTTGCGACGGCATGCCCGCGGCGCTCGCCGCCGCCGGCGCGGCCCTGCAGTACGCCGTCGACACCCAGCAGTCGGCCTTGCCGCACCTGCAGCCGCCGCGGGTGGAACAGTCGCGCGAAACGATCGTGCTCGACGCCGCCAGCCGCCGGAACCTGGAGATCGACGCGAGCCTCGCCGGCAAGCCGCAGAACACGCTGGTGGCGGTGATGGACAGCACGATCACACCCATGGGCGGGCGTACGCTGCGTCGCTGGCTCACGCGCCCGTTGCGTGATCCGTCCACCGTCCGCGCCCGGCACCAGGCGGTGCAGGCGCTGCTCGAGGAGGCCGCGCACGCGCGCGTGCGCGATTGCCTGCGGCGGTTCGGCGACATCGAACGGATCCTCGCACGCGTGGCGCTGAAATCCGCGCGTCCGCGGGACCTGGCGCAGCTGCGCGAGGCGCTCGCGGCGCTGCCCGTGCTGCGTGCGTGCATCGCCGGCGCCGAGGCGCCCGCGCTGATTGCGATACACGAGAACATCGGCGCGTTCCCGGAGGTCCACGAGCTCCTCGCGCGCGCCATCGTGGAATCCCCGCCGATATGGCTGCGCGACGGGGGCGTCATTGCCGGGGGCTACGATGCCGGGCTCGACGAGCTGCGTGCGCTCTCCGGCGACGCCAGCCAGTTCCTCGCCGATCTGGAGCAACGCGAGCGCGCCGCCAGCGGCATCGCCAACCTCAGGGTCGGCTACAGCAAGGTGCACGGTTTCTTCATCGAGGTGAGCCGCGTCCATTCCGGGCGGGTGCCGCAGCGCTACCAGCGCCGGCAGACGCTGAAGGCCGCCGAGCGCTACATCACCCCGGAGCTGAAGGCGCACGAGGAAAAGGTGCTGAGCGCAGGCGAGCGCGCCCTGGCGCGCGAGAGGCACCTGTACGAGGCGCTGCTCGAGGCGCTGCAGGGTCATCTGCAACCCCTGCAGGACAGCGCCGCCGCCATTGCCGCGCTCGACGCTCTCTCCTGCTATGCCGAGCGCGCCGAGGCCTTGAATCTCGCCTGCCCGGAGCTCGACGAGGCGCCAGGGATCGAGATCACCGCCGGCCGGCATCCGGTCGTCGAGCAGCGCGGCGGCGAACCGTTCATTCCCAACGACCTCGGTCTGAACGATGCGCGCCGCATGCTGGTCATCACCGGCCCCAACATGGGCGGGAAGTCGACCTACATGCGTCAGGTCGCGCTCATCGTGCTGCTCGCCCACGCCGGCAGTTTCGTGCCGGCACAGAGCGCGCGCATCGGGCCCGTCGATCGCATCTTCACGCGCATCGGCGCCGCCGACGATCTCGCCTCGGGGCGTTCGACCTTCATGGTGGAGATGACGGAGACCGCCAGCATCCTGCACTACGCCACCGCGGAAAGCCTGGTGCTGATGGACGAGATCGGCCGCGGTACCAGCACCTTCGACGGGCTCGCGCTGGCGTGGGCAACCGCCCAGGCGCTGGCGAATGACATACGCGCATGGACGCTGTTCGCCACCCACTACTTCGAGCTCACCACGCTCGCCGGGGAATGCGCGGCGGTGGCCAACGTGCACCTCGATGCAGTCGAGCATCACGACCAGATCGTGTTTCTGCGCCGGGTGAAGGATGGACCTGCGGACCGCAGCTACGGCCTGCATGTGGCGCTGCTCGCCGGGGTTCCGCGCGCAGTGATCGAACGCGCCCGGCGATACCTGGAAGACCTGGAACACACGCCGCGCGCCTTGCCGCCGGCCGGAGCGACGGCGCAGATGTCGCTGTTCGAGCCGCGCACCCCCCTCGTCGAGGCGCTGCGGGCCATCGATCCCGACGCGCTAAGTCCGCGCGAGGCGCTCGATCTGCTCTACCGCCTGCGCGGACTGCTCGAGCGCTAGCGAGGTCGAAGGGCCTGCCGTGGCGGGCCGCGACGGCAGCGCCTCCCGCCGTTGAGCGCGCATGGTCGAGCCAATGCACGGGAGACTCGGCATGAGCACCGATCGAACCGGGGATCCGATGGACCAGACGATGCGATTCACCTCCTTCCGCGGTGGGTGCCATGCCGCCCGTGCCGGCGGCAGCGGCGCCGGCACGGGCCACTGAGGGCTGCCACGGCGGCGGCACCCAGTGCATCTGCGGCCGTGGAGGGTCGCCCGGCGGCCCCGGGCGGTGACGAGGGTCGGTCCCGGACCCGTGGAGGCGGTACAATAGCGATCCGTATGTCCGTCTCCGGCCGCATCGAACTGCCCGATCCAACCATCATCATCCCCTGGACCCAGATTCTGCTCGACAGCCACGCCCGGCTCACGGGCGGCGAGCTCATCGCCCGCAGCGGCGACGCCCTGGAGGAAGCCGAGCGGCTGTTCCGGTCGCCATTCGTCGTCGCCTCGCACGACACCGCCGTCGAGCCGGTCCTCAACTACGGCAACCGCGCCGCGCTGGATCTGTGGGAACTGCCATGGGAGCGCTTCGTGCGCACGCCTTCGCAGGCCACTGCCGAGACCGATCGCCAGGAGGAGCGCCGGCGCGTGCTCGAGCAGGTCGGAAGGCTGGGCTACATCACGGGCTACTTCGGTGTGCGCGTCAGCGCCACGGGCCGGCGGTTTCGCATCCATGACGTCACGATCTGGGATCTGACCGACACCGACGGCTGGCCGGTGGGCCAGGCTGCCACTTTTCGTCACTGGACTGACGAATAAAGGCAAGTTGCTGCCGCCGTGACGATACCCAAGCGCGCTCCGACCGGCAGTTGGACGGCGCTGAAATCGCTGATCCCCTATGTCTGGGAGTACCGTACCCGCCTCCTGCTTGCCCTCGGCTGCCTGGTCATCGCCAAGGTCGCCAACGTGGGTCTGCCGCTCACGCTCAAGGCCATCGTCGACAGCCTGGACCCGCGCCAGGCCATGCTGGCGGTGCCGATCTCGCTGGTGGCCGGATACGGGCTGCTGCGGCTGTCGAGCACGTTGTTCAGCGAGTTGCGGGATGTCCTGTTCGCGCGCGTCGCGCAGCGCAGCATCCGCAACGTCGCGCTGAAGACCTTCCGCCATCTGCACGCGCTGTCGCTGCGCTTCCACCTCGAGCGCCAGACCGGCGGCATGACCCGCGACGTGGAGCGCGGCACCAAGGGCATCGACACGCTGCTGAGCTATGCCATCTTCAGCATCATCCCGACATTCGTGGAGATCACGCTCATCGGCATCGTGCTGCTGCGCAATTTCAGCATCTGGTTCGCACTCATCACGCTGGCCGCGCTGGCGAGCTACATCTTCTTCACGGTGGTCATCACGGAGTGGCGCACGCATTTCCGCCGCGCCATGAACGAGCTGGACTCCAAGGCGAGCACGCGCGCCATCGACAGCCTCCTGAATTACGAGACGGTGAAGTATTTCGGCAACGAGGATTTCGAGACTCGCCGCTATGACGAGAGCCTGCAGCGTTGGGAGGAGGCTGCGGTGAAGAGCCGCACCTCGCTCGGCCTGCTCAACTCCACCCAGGCCTTCATCATCGCCAGCGCGGTGACCACGCTGATGGCGCTCGCCGCCCGCGGGGTGGTCGCCGGCACCATGAGCATCGGCGATCTCGTGCTGGTCAACGTGCTGCTCATCCAGCTGTACATGCCGCTGAATTTCCTGGGCGTGATGTACCGGGAGATCAAGCAGGCCGTCACCGACATGGAGAAACTCTTCGGCCTGCTGGAGGTGCACCGCGAGGTCGACGACGAGCCCGGCGCGGCGCCGCTGGCGCTCGCCGGCGCGTCGATACGCTTCGATCGCGTCGATTTCGCCTACGAGGCGAAACGGCAGATCCTGCGCGACGTCGGCTTCGAGGTTGCGGCCGGCCACAAGGTGGCCGTGGTGGGTACGAGCGGGGCGGGAAAATCCACGCTCGCGCGGCTACTCTTCCGTTTCTACGACGTGACCGCCGGCAGCATCAGCATCGACGGGCAGGATATCCGCGGGGTCACCCAGGCATCGCTCCGGCGTGCCATCGGCATCGTCCCGCAGGACACGGTGCTCTTCAACGATACGCTCTGGTACAACATCGCCTACGGCGATCCCGAGGCGAGCGATGAGGAGGTGATCGCCGCGGCGCGATCGGCCCACATCCACGAGTTCGTGATGGCCCTGCCGGACGGCTACGACACCATGGTCGGCGAACGCGGACTGAAGCTGTCCGGCGGCGAGAAACAGCGGGTGGCGATCGCCCGGACCCTGCTGAAGCGGCCCGCCATCCTCATCTTCGACGAGGCCACCTCGGCGCTGGATTCCCGCACCGAGAAGCTCATACAGGCTGAGTTGCGCGAGATTGCCGAGAATCGCACGACGCTGGTCATTGCCCATCGGCTCTCCACCATCGTGGATGCCGACCAGATCCTGGTCATGGAGGGTGGGCGGATCATCGAGCGCGGCACCCACCGCGAGCTGCTCGCCCGCGCGGGGACCTACGCCCAGATGTGGGAGCTGCAGCGGCAGGAAGAGGAAGAGGAATCCGCCAGCGACGACACCGCGCCGCCCGCGCCGGCACCCGGGCTCGGGCTGCCGGAGGCGGCCTCGGGGACGGCCTGACGCCAAACGGCGTCCTGTGTCGGGGTGCCGGCCGTTTCGCAAATCGCTGCCGCACCGATATAATTGGTACCCGTCCACCAGTTCCCACCAGCGAGAGAAGTCATGGCATTTGTCGTCACCGAGGCTTGCATCAAGTGCAAGTACACCGATTGCGTGGAGGTGTGCCCAGTCGACTGCTTCCACGAAGGCCCCAATATGCTCGTCATCGATCCCGACGAGTGCATCGACTGCACGCTTTGCGAACCGGAGTGCCCCGTCAACGCCATCTGCTCGGAGGACGATCTGCCCTCGGATCAGCAGCATTTCCTCGCCCTTAACGCCGAGCTCTCCAAGGCCTGGCCGGTGATCAACGAGGTCAAGGACCCCCTGCCGGAGGCCGAGGAGTGGAAGGACGTGAAGGACAAGCTCGACAAGCTGGAGCGCTGAGTCGTCCGGCGCCGACCGTGGTATTCGGAAAAAGCGGCCGCACGGCCGCTTTCTTTTTCCAGATGCAGTCGTGACGTCGGCGTTCCCGCCGCCCCGGGCGCAGTTCCCTCGGAACTTTTGACCTACAATTCCGAAACAACGGGCGTGTGCCGCCGCGCCGGGCGGCAGCGCGAGGGATATCTGCCTGAGGGAACGAAGATGCCGGTTCGCATGACCCTTGCCGCGGTAATGGCCATCCTGCTGCTGGCGCCGCAGGCCGCTGCGCGCGACGTATACAAATGGATAGACGCGAACGGTAAGGTTCACTACGGCGACCGGCCGGCCGCGGCGGCGGAGAAGGTCGACGTCCGGGTCACGGAACCGATCCCGGACGAGGATGCGGCGGCCCGCGATGAGAAGACCCGGAGACTGCTGAAGCAGCTCGAGCAGGAGCGCGCGGAGGACGCCGAGGCCCAGGCACGGGTCGCCGAGGAGAAGGCGACGCGCCGGAACAACTGCCTGAAGGCCAGGGATCTGCTGGAGAAGTACCGGACTGCCAGCTATCTCTATGAAGACACCGAGGGCAAGGACCACCGGGTCCTGACGAAAGAGGAGCGCGCCGGGGCGGAGGCCGCGGCGCAGAAGGATGTGGACAAGTGGTGCGGGCAGGGCGGCTGACACCCCGCGCCGGCGGGGAAACAGTGCGGCACGGCACACTTCCGGGCGCACCGGCGTCGAGCTGACGCCGCGCTGCGTTTAGTGCCGAAGGCAGTTTCGGCTAGACTAGCCCGTACAAGAATAAAGGCCGTCATCCGGCGAAATCCACCATGCGCAAGAGGTTCTGGACTACCGACTGGTTTGCCGGGGTGGCCCTCACGCTGCTCTTTCTTGCCCTGTTCCTCATGGGCAACCGTCCGGCGTGGGTGGAGACGATCGAGCGCGCCGCATACGACTTCGGAGCGCGTACGTCCACGCGCGATCCCGGCAGCCAGATCGCCGTGGTCGCCATCGACGACAACAGCATCAGCAACATCGGCCGCTGGCCGTGGCCCCGCAAGATCCACGCGGAGATGGTGGAGAAGCTGGCGGCCGCGGGTGCCAAGGTCATTGCAAGCACCGTGCTGTACACCGAACCGCAGGTCGATCCAGGCCTGGAGCGTATCAACAGGCTGCTGGAACTCTACAAGCAGCGCGGACTGGACGGCAGCAGCGACGTGGCGGTAGCCGACCTCGGCAAGGAGCTCGCGGCCGCCAAGACCGACCTGGACTACGACCAGACCCTGGCCACGGCCATCGAGAAGGCCGGCAACGTCGTGATGGCCAGTCTCTTCGAGTTGGGCGAGCCGCTCGGCAACCCGGACAACCCGACGCCGGCGTTCATGGAGAAGAACGCCATCGAGGACGCCAACATCGCCGCCGGCGCCGTGGAGGGTTTCGACGCCTTCCCGGCGCGGCAGATCTTCACCCCCATCGAAAGCCTGGGCTCGCGCGCCAGCGCCATCGGCCACGTCAATCAATGGCAGGACGCCGACGGGGGTATCCGCACGGATCTGCTGGCCGTGAATTATTACAACCGCTACTACCCGTCCATGGCCTTGGCCGTCGCGGCCCGTACCCTCAATCTGGGCAGCGGCGACATCAGGCTCGTGAAGGGCGAATCGGTGCAGGTCGGCAAGCTCGAGATCCGCACGGATCAGATCTCGCGGATGTACACGTTTTTCTATAACAACAAGCCCTCGGGCGAGCCGGCCTTCCAGGTGGACTCGTTCTACGACGTCTACTCGGGCAAGATCCCGCCATCGAAATACGCCGGCAAGACGGTGCTGATCGGCGCCAGTGCCTTCGGCGTCGGCGATTCCTTCCACACGCCGGTGGCGGAGATGCCGCCGGTGCTGATCCTCGCGCACTCCGTGGCGAGCATCCTCAACGAGAACTTCTTCGTGGTCCCCGGTTGGGCCATATGGGTGGAGATCCTGCTGTTCCTTCTGGTCGGCGCGTATCTCGCCTACCTGCTGCCGCGCCTGAAGGCCGGACACGCCGCGATCGCCACCGCCGGCCTGCTGCTCGCGTTGCTGGCCCTGAGCTTCTTCTCGATGAAATCCGGCAACTGGCTGCAGACGATGCTCGCGGCGGTGCTGCTGGTGTGCGGGCACCTGCTGCTGACCACCAAGCGGTTCCTGGTCACCGAGCGCGGCAAGCTCAAGGCCGACACCGAATCCGCGGAGAGCAATCGCATGCTGGGCCTTGCGTTCCAGCAGCAGGGCCAGTACGACATGGCGTTCGAGAAGTTCCGCAAATGTCCGCTTGAGGACTCGATGATGGACCCGCTGTACAACCTGGCGCTCGATTTCGAGCGCAAGCGGCAGTTCGCCAAGGCCTACTCGGTCTACCAGTACATGTCGGGGCACGATCCGAAATTCCGCGATCTCGAGACGCGCCTGGCGCGCTCCAAGCAGATGGAGGACACCATCCTGCTGGGCGGCGCCAACCCGCACCCGGGCGGAACGCTGCTGCTGGAGGACGGGTCGGTGCAAAAGCCGATGCTCGGCCGCTACCAGGTCGAGAAGGAGCTCGGCAAGGGCGCCATGGGCATCGTCTACCTGGGACGCGACCCGAAGATCAACCGCGTCGTGGCCATCAAGACCCTGGCGCTCTCCCAGGAGTTCGACGCCGACGAGCTGGTGGAGGTCAAGCAGCGCTTCTTCCGCGAGGCCGAGACCGCCGGCCGCCTTCAGCATCCGAACATCGTCACCATCTACGACGCCGGCGAGGAGCACGATCTCGCCTACATCGCCATGGAGTTCCTCACCGGCCACGACCTCACGCGATACACCAAGGACGAGGCGCTGCTGCCGGTGCCGCTGGTCATGGGCATCATCTACAAGTCGGCCCTGGCGCTGGATTACGCGCACGGGCAGAACGTCGTGCACCGCGACATCAAACCGGCGAACATCATGTACGACCCGCAGGCCAAATCCATCAAGCTGACGGACTTCGGCATCGCGCGCATCACCGATTCCAGCAAGACGAAGACGGGCATGGTGCTCGGCACCCCCTCCTACATGTCGCCGGAGCAGCTCGCCGGCCGCAAGATCGACGGCCGCTCCGACCTGTTCTCGCTCGGGGTGACGTTCTACCAGCTCCTCTGCGGGCGCCTGCCGTTCCGTGGCGATTCGATGGCCACGCTGATGTACAAGATTGCCAACGAGCCGCACACTGACATCCTGGAGGCGCGCCCGGAGCTGGGACGCACCAAGCCCTGCCTGCAGACCATCATCAACAAGGCCCTCGAGAAGGACGTGGCGCAGCGCTACCAGACCGGCGGGGAGTTCGCCCGCGATCTGCAGGCCTGCGCGCAGAAGAAGAGCTCGTGACCGGGGAGAGACGATGAGCCTGGCAAGCGCGCTGGAGATGGCGAATTTCTCCGATCCCGGCCAGAAGCGCACGCGCAACGAGGACAGCACCGCCACCGACGCGGCCCTGGGCTTCGCAATGGTGGCCGACGGCATGGGTGGCTACAAGGCGGGGGAGGTCGCGAGCGCCATTGCCGTGAGCGTCACGGCGGACCAGGTCAGGAACGGGCTGGCCAGGCGTCCGGCCCATGCGGCGGACACCGCGACCGGGCTGAGCCACGGCGCGAGCCTGCTGCGCAAGGCCATCCGCGACGCCAACCTCCACATCTTCAAGACCGCCAATACCGAATCGCAGTGCAACGGGATGGGGACCACGGCCCTGGCGGTGCTCTTCTACGACAACCGCTTTTGCGTCGCACACGTTGGCGATTCCCGGCTTTATCGCCTGCGCGGCGAGCTGTTCGAGCAGGTCACGAGCGACCATTCCCTGGTGCAAGAGCTTGTTACGCGCGGCTTTTTGACCAAGGAGGAGGCGCTGGCCAACACCCCGAAGAATCTCGTGACCCGCGCCCTGGGTGTGGAGGAAAACGTGGAGGTCGACATCAAGGAGGAGCCCGCCATGCCGGGGGACATCTATCTACTGTGCTCCGATGGGTTAAATGATATGATGTCTGATGAAGATATTCGCTTAACCCTCAGAAAATTTAGTGCTAATCTTGAAAAAGCGGGTGGCGAACTGGTTCGCATCGCCAATGCGAATGGGGGGAAGGACAACGTATCCGTAATCTTGGCACGTGTCTTGAGTGCCTTTCCGGCCGAAACCAGCTGGTATAACAATATCTTGGGTCGGATAAAGAAAGGGCGATAACGGGATAGGGGCCTATGGCTAAATTGATCCTCAGTTTGAACGGTGCCGTCCAGCGCGAATTCACGCTCACCAAGGAACGGACGACGATAGGCCGTAAGCCTGACAACGACATCCAGATCGACAATCTCGCGGTCAGCGGCAAGCACGCCCTCATCATCACCATCCTCGACGACTCCTTCCTCGAAGACCTGGGCAGCACCAACGGCACCTATGTCAACGGCAAGCTCATCAAGAAGCACGCACTGCGCGACGGCGACGTGATCGCCATCGGCAAGCACGAACTGAAATACGTAAACGAGCATGCCACCGCGCATGACGAGGACTTCGAGAAGACCATGATCATCCGCCCTGGCTCGGCCAGCGCCGCCGCGGCCAGCGTGCAGGCCGCCGCCGCCGCCGGAGTCGCGCCCGCGCACCCGCAACGCCCGCCCAACCTGAGCGAGAGCGTGGCGCCGGCGGTCGCGAGCTCCGGCATGCCGCTCGGCAGACTGCGCGTGCTGAACGGCCCCATCGCCGGCCGTGAGCTGGAGCTCACGAAGGCGCTCATCACGCTCGGCAAGCCCGGAGTGCAGGTCGCCGTGATCTCGCGCCGGCCGCAGGGCTATTTCCTCACCCACATCGAGAGCGACGGCGGCGGCACCAATTATCCCATCGTCAACGGCAACCCGATCGGTCCACAGGCCTACGGTCTGGGCAATGGCGACATCGTGGAGCTGGCCGGCATCAAGATGGAATTCACGCTGACCCGCTGAACAGATCCCTGCCCGCCCGCAACGAATACGAAAAAGGTCCGGTGCGCACGCATCGGGCCTTTTCATTTGCGCGGCCGGCGAGCCGATCGTGGGCGGCCCTGCGCGCTACTTGCTGGTGTGGGTGAAGACACCGTCCCATTTGGCTGGCGGCGGTTCGCGACGGAAGTGCGCCACACGCTGCGCGTACATCGCGTACAGCTGCGGCGAGGAGGATGATTTCGCCAGGTTGAGAAATTGCAGCTCGGCCATGTCCCATTCCTGCGCGCGGTAGTACTTCAGCGCCTGGCGATACAGCTTGATCTCATCGCGTACGCGCGCGTCCATGCCGCTGGCGGGGCCCAGCGGCTCGTAGATGGCCACTGGCTTGTCCTTGCCCTTCACCCGGACCACGTCGAGCTCGCGATAGGCGAACTGCGTCGCGGCCTTCGCGGTGGATTCGCTGACGATGATACCGACGCCGTAGCCCTTGGTCAGACCTTCCAGACGCGACCCCAGGTTCACCGCGTCGCCGAGCACGGTGTACGCCATGCGGAACTCCGAACCCATGTTGCCGACGTTCATCGTCCCGGTATTGATGCCTACGCCGATGTGGATCTCCGGCCAGCTCCGCTGGCGGAAAGAGGCATTGATCTCGCCGAGCCTGGCCATCATCTGCAGCGCCGCCGTGACCGCGTTGGCGGCGTGGTTGGGATCTGGTACCGGGGCGCCCCAGAACGCCATGATCGCGTCACCCATGTACTTGTCGATGGTGCCGCGCTGCAGATGGATGACCTGCGTCATGGGCGTGAGCAACTGGTTCATGAGCTCCGAGAGCTGCCTCGGCTCCAGTCCCTCGGAGATCGAGGTGAAGCCGCGGACATCGGAGAACAGCACCGTCATCTCGCGGGATTCCGCCTCCAGCGAGTATTTCTCCGGATCGCGGGCCATCTCGTCGACGAGTTCCGGCGGCACGTACTGTCCGAACAGGTTCGTCAATTGGCGCTTGCCGCGCGTCTCGATGAAGTAGCCGTACGACATGTTCAGCAGGAACATGACGAGCATGGTGAGGATGCCGGAGGCGACCGGCACGACCATCTTGCCGGCCTGCCAGAACACCAGGTTCAGACCGACGTACGCCGCCAGCATGCCGGCGGCCGTGAGCGTGGCCGCCAACGGGCTGAGGGCCGGCAGCGCGAGGGCGAATACGATTCCGAACAGCAGCAGCAGGATGAACTCCAGCCCGCGCACGTAGGCGGGCCGCTGCATGAGCTTCCCGTCGAGTATGCCGGCGACCAGGTTCGCGTGGATCTCGACACCGGGATAGGCGCGCTGTACCGGCGTGGTCCGCATGTCCAGCAGGCCCGCGGCGGTCGTGCCGACGAGGACGATCACACCCTCCTTCAGCACGCCGGGATCGGCCTTGCCGGCAATGACGTCGGAGGCCGAGACGTACGGGAAGCTGCCCTGCGGGCCGCGGTAGGGCACCAGCGCCTGCACATACTCATCGACCGGTATGCGTCCCTTGCCGACCTGCAACCACTCCAGTCCTGAATAATTGCGGCGCGCCATCGCGGGCACCGGCTCGAACTCCGCCCGCACCTCCTTCACCCCGAGGTAGTGGCGCGCGACCGCGAGCGAGAGCGCCTCGTACTCCGCATCCTCGAAAGCGAACACCATCGGCACCCGCCGGACCACGCCATCGACGTCGAGTGACGGATTGAAATGCCCGGCTCCCGCGGCGACCTTCACCAGTTGTTCGAGATTGCCGCCATAGCCCACCGCCTTCAGGAAATCGACACGTTTGCCGGGGAAGCTGCCCTTCACGAAGGTCGGCGGCGGCAGGGCGCCGGAGCGCGCCGGGTTGGCCTCGTTGAAGAAGTACCCGAGCACCACCGGGTACTTCTTCAATGCCTCGGCCAGCGCCGCATCACCATCGAGCGACGGCCGCAGGCGGGTAAGGGCCTGCCCGAACTGCGGCACGTTCTTCAACTCGCCGTTGGCGAGCTCCTCGAGCACGTGCAGGCCGGAGCTCTGGTCCGGTTCCGCGAAGACGACGTCGAACGCGACCAGCCGCACGCGGTACTTCTCGAAGAGCTGCTCGAGCATCGCCGCAATCCGCTGTCGGGGCCACGGCCACCGCCCCTCCGCGCCGAGACTCTTCTCGTCGATGTCGACGATGACGATGCGTGGATCCACGGTGCGCGGCATGCTGAGCGCGAGGCGGGCGTCGTAGGCGACGTGCTCGAGTTTGTCGATCAGCCCCCAGCGGAAGCGCCCCCCCTCCTCGTCGCGCGCGTGCAGCAGAAAAACGGCAAGCGTGGCGAGGCTCACGAGGATCCGCACGCGGTGCCGCCTGAACCTGGTGAGGAAGCCCTTCACGGCGGCCGGTCGGTCGCGTGCGCGCGCACGGCGGCTCGCGCGTCCGCGAGAAACCGCCCGAAGACCGAGTTGACGGCGGCGTCCATCGCCCTCACCACGCTGGCCACGTCCTTGCCCGCTGCCCCCTCGTCATGGTGATAATCGCGCAGCACGAGCACGCCTCCATCCTGTCCCAGCACCTGCAGCTCCAGGCCGACACGCGCGGTCACCGCATCCGCGCCGATGATGTGCTCGAAGCGCCGGATGCGCCCGCGTACGGTCAGCGCCGGCGTCTCATCGGCGCGGCTCGCGACCCATGGCGCGGCATCGGCGGCGCGCAGATACAGGATCAGCTGTTCGCGCAGCAGCCGCGGCGGGGATTCCTGCCAATGGTGATGATGGTACTGCTTCAGCGTCAGGTCGGCCGCGTCGTCGCTGAAAAGCAACGGGCGCTCCCGGTAGAGGGCATCGGCCTGGAATGCCTCCACCAGTATTCCCCCGTCGACCAGCGGCGGTCCCGCAGCCGCGGCGACTCGCGGGTCAGCCAGGCGATAGTACGTATCGGTGGGGATCGGCGCACTGCTCCCGCAGCCGCCGAGCATTCCGGCCACCAGCAGCAGGGGCGCGATGGCCCGTGCGAAAGCGATCATCCGGTTCCTCAATTGTTGTTATTCCCCGCCGGCAGCGGGTCGGGCGTCGATTCGCCGCGGAAGAGTACGCTCGGATTCTCGCGCACCTCGCGGCTGAACTCCTGCATGTTGCGGCCGCTGCCTTCCAGATAATGCACGATCGAATCGATGTTGTCTGCCACCACCTCGATGCTGCCGCGCAACTCCCGCATCGTGACCGAGGCATCGCCGACGGTCTGGTTGATACCCTCCCTGTTCTCCCTGACCAGGGCATCCATGGCGAGAAACAGATCGTGCATCTGCTTGCGGGATTCCTCGATGCGGGCCAGCAGCTCGGTCAGTTGCGCCGAACCCCTGTCCGCGTTCGTCAGGATGGAGGCGATGTGCTGGCGGTTCTCGGCATTGACCGTCAGCAGCAGCGCCTCGGCGCTGGCGTCGAGCTTCTTGACCACCTTCTTGAGCTCGTCGAACAGCTCCGGATCATCCACCCGCTGGCGCAGGCTCGCGAGCAGCGGCCGCAGCTGGCCCTTCGACAGCGATTCGTACTCGAGACTCAGCGCGGTGACCCGGTCGTTGAGACTCCGCAGCAGCGGCTTCCCCTCGCTGGTGAGCTTCTTGAATTCCGCCGCCGCGTCGTTGAGCGCGGAGAACATGTCGGCCTGCTCGACGCCGTCGAGCTCCTCGCCGGGCTTCATCCATCCCGGTCCCTTGCCCTCGCGGATGTCGATCACCGCGGGCGCCAGGGGGCCCGGCAGCACGATGGCCGCGGCGCTGCCGGCCGGCATCTTCCAGTCCTTGGTGACGCTGAACTCGACGCGGTAGTTGATCGTGCTGTCCGTGACGACGGGCTGGACCGATTCGACCTGCCCGACCGGATAGCCCTTGTAGTAAGTCACGGTCCCGTACTTGATGCCGCCGACGTTCTCGAACATGGCGTAGTAGCGATCGACCGGTCCGGTGCTGCCGGTGAGCCGGTACAGCGCCCACAGGAATGCCACGCCGACGGCCAGGACGAACAGGCCCACCGCCAGGTAATTGATGTTGTCACGTCGCATGCCTCTCCCCCACCCCCCATATCGTGATCGCCCACGGCAGGAGCGCCGCGGCACCCAGGCCTCATCCGATTCGCCGCATCATCCGCCGGTCAGCCGCTGCAGGTAATCCTCCGCATTGATCTCCGCGCGGCGCGGTCTGCGGTTGAGCAGGTCCTGGACACGCGGGTGCGGGCAGTTCTGGACCTCCGGGACGGTGCCGGTCATGAGGATGCGGCCATGGTCGAGCACGGTTATGCGATCGGCGATCTTGAAAGCACTCTCCAGCTCGTGGGTCACCACCACGATGCTCATGTTCATCGCCTCACGCAGCCGAAGGATCATCTCGTCGAGCTCCGCGGAAACGACCGGATCCAGGCCGGCGGAGGGTTCGTCGAAGAACAGCAATTTCGGGTCCATGATGACCGCCCTCGCCACCGCGGCGCGCTTGATCATGCCGCCGGAGAGCTGCGCGGGCATCAGGTGCTCGAAGCCGGCAAGGTTCACCACCTCGAGCTTGAGCCGCACCATGATGTCCATGGTCGTCTCATCGAGGCGTGCATGTTCCCGCAGCGGCAGTTTGATGTTTTCGCCCACGGTCATCGAACTGAACAGCGCGCCGCCCTGGAACGCCACGCCGATGTTCCTGCGCAGCTCGTGCATCTCCCCGGCGGAGGCCCTGGCGACGTCCACGCCAAGCATCCGGACCCTGCCGCTGGTGGGAAGGTTCAGTCCGAGCAGGTGCCGCAGGAGCGTGCTCTTGCCGGAGCCGCTGCCGCCCATGATGATGCGGATCTCCCCGGGCTCGACGTGGAAGTCGATGTTGTCGAGGATCTTGCGCGAGCCGTAGTGAGCGGTCAGTTCGCTGACCTCGATGACGGGCTGGGTGTCGGATCGGGTCACGGCGTCTCAGCGATTCAGGAAATAGGTGAACAGCATGTCCGCCACCACGATGTAGGAGATCGACAGCACCACCGCGCGCGTGGTGGCGCGCCCGACCCCCTCGGCGCCGCCGGTGACCTGGAAGCCGTTGCTCACCCCGATCACGGTGATGATCGTGGCGAAGACCAGGCTCTTTATCAGGCCCTGCCGCACGTCATCGAACACCAGCGAGCCCAGCGTGCGGTCGAGGTAGGCGGCGTAGGACAGCCCCAGCTCGAGATTCGTGAACACGGCCCCGCCGAGCAGGGCGGCGAAATCGGCGATGAGGGTCAGCGACGGCACCATGAGCATCATGGCCGCCAGTACCGGGGAGGCAAGATACCGGACGGGGTTGATGCTCATGACCCGCAGCGCGTCGATCTCCTGGGAGACCTGCATGGTACCGATGCGCGCCGCCAGGGCCGAGCCCGAGCGGCCGGCGACCACGATCGCCGTGATCAGAGCGGCGAACTCGCGCGTGACCGACAGCGCGATGCCCATCACGACCTGCTCCTCGGCGCCGAAGGTCTTCAGCGTCGCTATGCCCTGGATGGCGAGCATCACGCCTATGGTGAACGCGAGGATGGTGACGATGGGCGTGGCGGCGATGCCGATGGTCACCATCTGCGCGGCCATCGACGCCAGCCGAACAGGCTGCTTCTTCATCCAGCCGAACAACAGCCAGTACAGGCTCTCGAGCCAGAGCAGGAAGTAGTATCCGAACTCCTCGATGGCCGCAACGGCGGTCCGGCCGAGATGCTCGATGAGGAGCGCTGAGGATTGCCCAGCCGTGTCAGCCATCCGCCCGGATGCGCTCGTTGATCGTCGCGTGGATGGGAAAGACCTTGTCCAGACGCGCCAGCTTCAGCACGCTCAGCGCGGCCTCGCTCACCCCGATCAGGCCGAACCGCAGCCTTCCCTTCTTCGCGGTCTGGTAGCCTTCGACCAGGCTCGCCACGCCCGAGCTGTCTATGTAGGTGACGCGTGAAAGATCCACGAGGACGTTTCGCGCCTGCGCCAGGCAGCCGAGTATGGCAGAACGCGCCTCCGGCGAGGCCGACAGATCCACGTCGCCGGTCAGCTCAACGACCGCATAGCCACTGTCATCGCGCACCTCATAGCTCATCTCGACGCACTCCTGCCGCACTCAGCCAAACATACCCTGCCCGCCGCGCATCAGGCGATGCGCTTCTTCATATGCAGGAAATTCCCGGCCTTGCCCTGCACGTGACCATAAGCGCAGTCATCCATGATCTCACGGATAAACAGCGTTCCAAGACCACCGGGCTTGATCTCGCGCGGATCGCGCGGACCGATCGAGGTGAGATCCACGGGCTCGGCGAAATCCCGCAGATGAAACTCCAGTTCCCGGCCATTATTAAAGATTTCGAGGATGATTTCACCTGTGCTGCTGCCCTTGTAGGCGTGGCGGATGATGTTGCTGCAGGCCTCGTTGACGGCAAGCACGATCTGGCTGACGACCTGCTCGCAGCATCCCCCGCGTTCGCAGGCCGCGCGCACATGCTCGCGCACCTTGCGCAATATGCGCGGGTCGGCCGGAAACTTGACCTTCAGGATGCGCTGCCCGGTCATTGACGGTCCCGCTCTATCAGCATCAGAGTAATGTCGTCGCGCTGGCGATGGCCCCTGCCCCGCAGGATCGCCACCATCTCCTCGAGGCGGGCGCGCGGGGCCAACGACGCCACCGAATCGATGAGCCGCCCGAGCCCCGCGACGCCCAGGATCTGACCCTTGCCGTCCGGCGATTCGATGACGCCGTCCGTGTAAATGTACAGGCTGCCGCCGGCGAGCGGGAAGCGCGTGCAGCGATACTCGGCCTCGGGCACCACGCCGAGCGGCGGACCGTCCGCGGGCAGCTCCCTGAACACGCCGTCGGTACCGCGGTACAGCGCCGGCAGATGACCCGCATTGGCCAGCACAATCTCGTCGCGATGCAGATCGATTAAGCCGGTGACCACGGTGACGAACATCCCGTGCGAAGAGGTCTCGTATAGCTCCTCGTTGACGCGGGCGAGCAGACGGCCGAGATCGTCGGTGGTCTTGGCCAGGGCGTGCAGGAGGCCGGTCGTCTTCGCCATCCACAGCGCGGTATTCATGCCCTTGCCGGACACGTCGGCGATGTTGAAGTACACCCGCGAGCTCCCCAGCGCGAAGTAATCGTAGAAGTCGCCCGAGACCTCGCGCGCCGGTATGTTGATGGCGACGACCGGCAGCTCCTCCATGTGCGTGGGGCGGGGCAGCAGATTGACCTGCACCTCGCGCACCATCTCCAGTTCCTTGCGCACGCGCTCCTGGTCGACCAGCTTGGCGACCATGCGGGCGTTGTGGATGGCGAGTGCCGCCGCCGAGGCGAGCGCGGTGGCCAGATGCCTGTCCTCCTCCTCGAACTGACCGTCGACGGTGCGCTTGTTGATGAGCTCCAGCGCGCCGATGCTCTGGCCGCGCACGACCAGCGGCGCGCAGAGTATCGAGCGGGTGAGAAAGCCGGTGCCGGCATCGATGGCGGGATAGAACTGCGTTTCGTCATGCGCATTGCGGACGATCTGCGTGCGCCGCTCCGCCACCGTGCGCCCGACGATGCCCTCGCCCGCGGGAAAGCGCAGACCGGTGATGTCCACGGGACCGGCGCACTGGTGGCAGACCAGCTCGCTGTTCTCGTTCTCGAGAAGGAAGATCGAACCGGCATCGGCGTTCATCTGCTCGATGAAGGTGGCAATCGCACGGCGCAGGGTCTCCTGCAGATTGAGCGAGGTGGCGAACTCCTGAATGGCCTCGGCCAGCACGCGCACCTGCCGCTCGATGGCGCGCTCCTGGCGCGGCACGGTCCTATCGGGATCCACGGGGAGATTCATCGCGACAATCGTCGGCTGAGGCACTCGAAATAGGCGGCTTCGTCGGGCACCGCATTGTCCCGCTGCGCCCGCCAGAGGACCTCGCCCAGGCACTCCATCATGTCATGCTCCACGGCATGCGGGTCGCCGCGCCGTTCCACCGCCCGCCGGTAGAGCCCGGCGATGCCGGCGGGCCGGTCGGTGCCCACCTGCTCGCGCAAGGCAATATGCATGCCCATGTGCAGGAACGGGTTGGTCACGCCGCGCTCGGGCGTGTACTCCTGCGCAATCGCCGCCTCCCCCGAGGTCAGAAGCCCGTGGTATTCGGGATGCAGGGCGACGACCCCGGCGATCAGCGCCTCGAGGGGCTCGAGCGCCTCCCCGGCCTGCTGCTTGCGCCAGGCCGCGAGAAACATGCGCCGTGCGGCATCCCGATCCTGCAGAAACATCGCTCAGGGCCCCGCCCCGGCCGGCTGCCGGCTGCGCCCCGGCCATTCGCAGAGGTCGCCGATGATGCAGGTGGCGCAACGCGGCCGGCGCGCGGTGCAGACGTAGCGGCCATGCAGGATGAGCCAGTGATGCGCATCCTGGCGGTAGGCCGCGGGCACGAGCCTGAGCAATCGCCGCTCGACCTCCAGCACGTTGCGACCCGGCGCGATCCCGGTACGGTTGGCGACCCGGAAGATGTGCGTGTCCACGGCGATCGTCGGGTGGCCGAACGCCGTGTTGAGGATGACGTTCGCCGTCTTGCGCCCGACCCCGGGAAGCCTCTCCAGGGCCTCGCGATCGGGCGGTACCTCGCCGTG
Organism: Gammaproteobacteria bacterium; assembly: GCA_022071965.1. Classification (GTDB taxonomy): domain Bacteria; phylum Pseudomonadota; class Gammaproteobacteria; order JAJPIJ01; family JAJPIJ01; genus JAJVHZ01. The sequence goes on along the minus strand of JAJVIQ010000021.1, from coordinate 37,734 downwards.
ATGATCGCGCAGGAGCGCCTCGCAGGTCCTGATGATGTGGGCGGCCTTGGAGTTGTACAGCCCTATGGACTTGATGTGCTCTTTCAGGCCCTCCACACCGAGCGCACGCATGGTGGCGGGCGTGTTGGCGACCCTGAACAGCCTCGAGGTGGCCTTGTTGACACTCACGTCGGTGGCCTGCGCCGAAAGGATCACGGCGATGAGCAGTTCGAACGGGGTCGAATAGTGCAGTTCCGTGCGCGGCGCCGGATCCGCCGACCGTAATCGCTCGAAGATGGCCGCCCGCCTGGCCGCATTCATGCGCGCACGGCGGGCCCGTCGCGCCCTGCAGCGATGAGGTTGCGCACCGCCAGCACCGCCCCGAACAGCAGCAGCGCCCCTGCGGGCAACGACGCGATCGGCAGGCGCCAGCCCCGGGGCAATACCTGGAAACCGCTCCAGCCCGTGCCGGGGACGATCAACTCCAGGTCGCGCAGCAGCGTGCCGTGGCCGAGCGCTTCCCGGACAGCGGACAAGGCCGCCATGAACGCGATCACGCCGACGGCGTGCGCAACGGCATCGCGGACGGCCGAGATGACCGGCCGCCGCCACGCGGACTCCTCGGCGCGCACGAGGATGAGGCAGCAACCGGCCAACACGGGAAGGTATACTCCCAGGGCGGCAGCCAGAGGAGGCAGGGCGGCCTGCACGGCCGCATGCAGCACGGTGACCCCGCAGGCCGCGATGACGGCCTGGCACGGCAGGCGCACCGCCACCGGGACCACGTCGCGCAACATGGCGATCAGCGGCTGGGTCCACAGCATGGTCAGCGCGAAGAGGATGGCGATGGCCAGCCCGGTGACGACGCGGTCGGAGACCGCGAGCAGCGGGCACAGCCCCAGGAGCCGCAGGAGCACGGGATTACCCTGCCATGCGACGCCACAACAGTCCCGCCCGAAACCGCTCTCCGCCATGCTCGCGCACCGTTTCGCCAGGGTGGGATTATAACGCGCCGCATCACCGGCCCCGCCCGCGCCCGGCGGGGCGGGCCGATCGCTACGGCGATCCGGGGTAGGGCTGGATCACGTGCGGGTTCTCCTCCGGCCCCCACTCCCCCGCGCCTGCCTCCTCCGGGGTGAGATTGCTCAGGCGGAAGGCGTGCAGGGTGCCGCCGCGCGGTCCGCGGAAGAAATGCGTGAGATTGCCGCCGTATCCGGACAGCACCGCTACGTACTGCCTGCCATCGACACTGTAGGTGATCGGCGAGGCATTGATGCCCGAGCCGGTCTGGTAGCGCCACAGCACCTTCCCGGATCGCTGATCCAGCGCCATGAAAAAGCCGAGCTGATCGCCCGTGAATACCAATTCACCGGCGGTTGCCAGCACGCCGGCGTGCAGGGGCTGCGGGCTCGCGAAGTCCCACAGCCACCTGCGCCGCGCGACGTCGAAGGCCTTCAGGTGGCCGATGTTCTCGCCTACCCGGTAGGTCCATGATTCCGCGCCGACAAAGCTCTTGCCGGCCTCATGGATCACCTCGTCGGCCTCGAACGGACGCATGCCCACTCCCCAGTGATTCACCGGGATGAAGGCGACCTGCGTGAGCGGGTTGTAGGCCATCGGGAACCAGTTCGCGCCGCCGGACATGCTCGGGACGATGACCTTGACCTCCTCGCCACCGAAGTGTGGACGCATCGCCTCGTTGACCCGGGGCCGGCCGGTCACCGGATCGATGCCGTGCGTCCAGCTGATCCCGTCGATCATCGGCTCGGCGTACAGGAACCTGCCGCTCTGGCGATCGACGGCATAGAAGTATCCATTGCGGTTGGCCTGCAGCGCCGCTTGCACCGGAGCGCCGCCCAGACGGAAGTCCGCCAGGACGATGGCGTTGTTGCCGTCGTAATCCCAGGTGTCGTGCGGGGTGTACTGGAATCCCCAGCGGATCGCGCCATCCCTCGGATCGATGGCAAGCAGGGAGTCGGTCCACTTGTTGTCTCCCGGGCGCAGATCGCCCAGCCACGGCGCGGGATTGCCCACCCCCCAGTAGAGCAGGCCGAGACCCGCATCATAGGAACCGGTCTGCCAGGTCGGACCGCCGCCGGTCTTCCACGCCTCGCTCTCCCAGGTCTCGTGACCGGGCTCGCCGGGCCCGGGGATGGTGTAGGTCGTCCACAGCTCGTAGCCGTAGTCGGCGTGGAACGCCTTGATGAATCCGCGCACACCGAACTCGCCGCCGGACATGCCGACGACGACGCGATCGCCCACGACCAGCGGCGCACTGTTGGTCACCACGCCCTGTTGCCAGTCTCCGATCGGCCTGCGCCAGCGCACGGCGCCCGTGCGCCTGTCCAGGGCGGCCAGCTGCGCGTCCAGCGTCGCGACGTAGAGCAGGTCCCCGCGCAGAGCCACGCCCCGGTGCACCGGACCGCAGCAGATCGAATTGCCGAAACCCGGCGGATACTGGGGCGCGAAGTGCCACAGGCGTCTGCCGATGCGGGCGTCGTACGCGAACACGTGCGCCCACGCGCTGCTGACATACATCACGCCGTCGACCACCAGCGGCGTGGATTCCAGGCCGTCGAGCGTCCCCAGCGACTGCGTCCACACCGGCCGCAGTTCGTGCACGTTGCGCCTGTGGACCTGCGCGAGCGGGCTGTAGCGCGTGTTGCCGTACGTGCGGCCGTACATCGGCCAGTCCGCGCCGCGCTTCTCTGCCTGCAGCAGATCCGCCGCACCCGTCGCGCGCGCTGGCGCCGCCGGAATCAGCGCCGTCAAGGCGGCCGCGCTCAGTATCGTCGCGACCCGCCGCAGCATCGCGGGCCCGCTGGCGACCATCGGATCCAGGCTCGCGTGCATGCGTCCGCCGCGGCTCAGATCACCATCGCGACGATGTAGCCGACGTACAGCATGCCGTTCAGCATGAGTTGCCAGACGACCAACCGTCCCTGCGCCAGGCAGTATCGCAGCCAGGCGGAGGCCGCGAGCGCGACGATGATCCCCAGGAGCACCTCCTTGCGCGGCATCCAGGGCGTGAGCAGCAGGCCGATGGCGGGCAGGACCGTTCCCTGGAAGACCATCGCCCCGGTGATGTTGCCGAAGGCCATCGTGTCCTTGCCGCGGCGGATCCACAGGATGCTGTTCACCTTCTCCGGAAGCTCGGTGGCGATGGGCACGATCAGCAGCGAGAGGAACAGCGCCGAGACGCCGAGGTGAACGGAGGCCTGCTCGACGCCGTGTATGAATCCCTTGGCGCCGAGTATCAGCAGGGCGAGGCCGAGCGCAATCTGCAGCACAACGACAATCATGTTGTCGGGCATGCCAATCCGGCACAGGTACATCTCCTTGTGCGCCTCGGTGGCATGGCCGTTGCGCACGAGATCCGCGGAGGCGCGCACCGTCATCAGGGCGTAGAGGAAATAGATGGCCAGCATCCCCACCGCCAGCAGCGACTGCACGCCCCTGGCTTCGTGGGGGATGAACAGGGCGCCGGCGGCGATGGCGAACGCGACCAGGAAGAAATTGAGATCGCGCGCCAGCCCGGTGCGCTCCGGACGCAGATGGCCGGCCAGGCCGCGACGATTCAGCACCGACAGCGCCATCAGGAACAGGGAGAGCGTCGACAGCATGAGCGGCGCCCCCAGTATCGCGCCCACGCCTATCTCCTCGTTGATCGCCGGGTTGCTGCCGCCGGCGAAAAAGGCCAGTATCGGCACCATGCTCTCGGGCATGGCCGTGCCCACCGCGGCAAACAGCGAACCGGTGACCCCCTCGGAAATGCCAAGGCGTTCACCCAAATGCTCCAGCGCGTTTGTGAACACGTCTGCGGCAATTAGAATGATGACGAGCATGACCAGCAGCTCGCCGAAGTCGGCTATCAACATCGAAACGCTCCCCCCAAGGTAAACAGCACATGCTGCCGACCCGGCCGCGGCCCGGCGCCATGTCGCACGCAATCAATGACCACGCTACTGAAGCGCCCCGAGGACATCGCGAATGAACTGGTTGGAATACCTCAAGGCCGCGGTCATGGGTGCGGTGGAGGGCATCACGGAGTTCCTGCCCATCTCCAGCACCGGTCATCTCATCATAACAGCCGATCTCGTCGATTTTCACGGGCCGCTGGCATCGAATTTCGAGATTGTCATTCAGCTGGCGGCGATCCTGGCGATCTGCTGGCTGTACCGGGAGAGGCTGCTTGCCGTGGCGCGCGGCGCCGGGAGCAGCCGCGACTCGCAGCGGTTCCTGCTCAACCTGCTGGTCGCCTTCCTGCCGGCGGCCGTGATCGGGCTGATCACGCACGAGGCGATCAAGGCGTTGCTGTTCAATCCTCTGACCGTCGCCATCGCGCTCATCGCCGGTGGCGTGATCATCCTGATCGTCGAGGGCATGCACCTGCCGGTGCGCGTGCGGACCGTGGACGAGTTGCGACCGTGGGACGCCTTCAAAATCGGCTGCGTGCAGGTGCTGTCCCTCATTCCCGGCACCTCGCGCTCCGGGGCGACGATCATCGGCGGTCTCGTGTTCGGACTGTCGCGCACGGCGGCGACGGAGTTTTCCTTCTTCCTCGCCATCCCGATCATGTTCGCGGCGACCGGTCTCGACCTGGCGAAGAACCTCGGTGCTCTGAACGCCGATTATGCCGTCGTCCTGGCCATCGGCTTCGTCGTCTCGTTCATCACCGCGGTGCTGGCCGTGAAGACCTTCATACGATTCGTCTCCCGACACGACTTCGCGGTCTTCGCGTGGTATCGCATCCTTTTCGGCACGCTGTGCCTCTGGTACTACTGGCCGCGGGGAGCCTGAGATGTCCGACTACGCGACGCTGGTGGCCACTCTCGAGCGCTTCCGTGATCGCGCGCAGAGCGCGCCGCTCACGCTCGGCGAGGTCCTGGATTCCATCGAGGAGGCGAGCTTCTGCTTCTTCGCCATCATACTCGTGCTGCCGTTTCTGACGCCGGTTTCGCTCGGGCCGCTCGCCACGGCCGGCGGGCTGGTGTTCGCCGTGATGGGCTGGCAGATGTGGCGCGGCCACAAGGTGCCGGTGCTGCCGCAGCGGGTGCGTCGCATCGAGGTCGGCGCGCAGACCTGGGAGGTGACGACCCGGGTGTGCCTGAAGATCCTCGGCTGGTGCCGGAAGGTAACCCGGCCGCGCTACACGCGCCTGGTGACGGGTGCGTCGGGGCGCCGGAACTCCGGGTTCGTGCTGATGGCCGCGGGCCTGCTGATGGCAATCCCTTTCTTCGGGCTGCCCTTCAACAACGCACTGCCCGGGCTGGCGATACTCTTCGTCTGCGTCGCGCAACTCGAACAGGACGGGTTGATGCTCTTCGGGGCGCTCTTCTGGCTGGCGGTCACCGTGATCTACTTCAGTATCGTGCTCACGGTCGTGGCGGTGCTGGGCGATCAGGCCTGGAGCTACCTCGGCAACCTGCTCTAGCATTCAGCAGCAGCGCCTGACCCCGTCCCATTTGCGCCTCTGCTCGGCGCGAAAAAACCCGGCGCGGCTCATGGGCACGCCATCTCCTCCATGATGCAGGCGGTGATGCGCGAGATACCGCTCGTAGGCATCATCACCGGTGGCCGCGCGCAACGCCCGCCACAGCGCCGAGGCGGCGCCGACCGGCCACCCTGACGGTGCAGGCCGGCGCGCAATCCGCAGCCAGAGCGCGCGCACGTATGGCCATGGCGATCCCATTGCCGTCAGGCCTCCGCGAGCTGCGTGCGTACGTAAGGAGTCTCGGTCGACGGCGGACACCGGCGGCCGGTGGCCGCCGCGTGGCAGACCCGCACGGTCTCGATCACCAGTACCCACGTGGTCACCAGGAAGAAGGCGGTCAGCACCGCGTCGATGCGATCGTTGAAGATGAACTGCGGGGCCTGTGCGGCCTTCTCGGGCGACAGCGCGCCGGCGGCGAGCCTTTGCGAGAGGTCGTTCGCGTGGGCGAGAAATCCGACCCGCAGCTCCGGGCTGAAGAGCTTCTCCCAGGCGGCGGCGGTCGTGATGACGACCAGCCACGCGAGCGGCACCGCCGTTACCCAGGCATACCGCAGCTTGCCCGATTTTACGATGACCGTGGTCGAGACGCACAGCGCGATCGCCGCCAGCATCTGGTTGGAGATGCCGAACAGCGGCCACAGGCTGTTGATTCCGCCCAGGGGGTCGATGGTTCCGATGTACAGGAAATATCCCCAGCCCGCGACGACCAGCGCACTGCAGACGAGCACGCTCGGATACCAGCTCGTGCGGCCCAGCGCCGGGAAGATGTTGCCGAGCATCTCCTGCAGCATGAAGCGCGCAACCCGCGTGCCGGCATCCAGTGTCGTGAGGATGAACAGCGCCTCGAACATGATCGCGAAGTGATACCACACGGCGAGCAGCGTATTGCCGAACGCCTGGGAGAAGATGCTCGCCATGCCGACGGCAAGCGATGGCGCGCCGCCGGTGCGCGCGAACAGCGTCGACTCGCCCATCTCCCTGGCCAGGGCCGTCATCTGCTCGACCGTCACCGGGAATCCCCAGTCGGAGATCGTCTGCACCGCCCTGGCGGCCTCGGCGCCGACAACGCCGGCGGGACTGTTGATGGCGAAATACACCCCGGGATCGAGCACCGTGGCCGCCACCATCGCCATGATGGCGACGAAGGATTCCATCGCCATCGCGCCGTAGCCGATGAAGCGGGCGTCGCGCTCGTTGCCCAGCAGCTTCGGGGTGGTGCCCGAAGAGATGAGGGAGTGGAATCCGGAGATGGCACCGCAGGCGATGACAATGAAGACGAAGGGGAACAGCGTGCCGCCGAAGATCGGTCCGGTGCCATCGATGAACTGCGTCATCGCCGGCATCTTCACCTCCGGCCGCAGAATCACGATGGCGATGGCCAGAGCGACGATGGTGCCGATCTTCATGAAGGTCGAAAGATAGTCCCGCGGCGCGAGCAGCAGCCATACCGGCAGGACCGCGGCGGCGAATCCATAGGCGATGATCATCAGTGCCAGCTGCGGGCCGTCGTAGTCGAACCATCCGCGCAGCACCGGGTGGTGACCGACCCAGCCGCCCGCGACGACCGAAAAGACGAGCAGCGCCACCCCCAGCGCCGTCCCCTCGATGACCCTGCCGGGCCGGAGATTGCGCAGGTACAGGCCGATGAGCACCGCGACCGGTATCGTCGCGGCCACCGTCGATGTCGCCCAGGGGCTGTGCTTCATCGCATTGACGACCACGAGCCCCAGCACCGCGATGAGAATGATCATGATCGTCATGACGCCGATCAGCGCCACCGCGCCGCCGAGCGGCCCCAGTTCGTCACGCGCCATCTGGCCCAGCGAGCGGCCGTTGCGGCGCAAAGAGCAGAAGAGGATCACGAAGTCCTGCACGCAGCCGCCCAGCACCGCGCCGATGAGGATCCAGATCGTCCCTGGCAGGTAGCCGAACTGCGCGGCCAGCATCGGCCCGATGAGGGGTCCGGGGCCGGCGATCGCCGCGAAATGGTGGCCGAAGACGATCCAGCGGTTGGTGGGAATGTAGTCGCGGCCGTCGTTGAGCCGCTCCGCCGGGGTGGCGCGCGAGTCATCGAGCGCCAGCACGCGCGCGGCGATGAACGCGCTGTAGAAACGGAAGCCGAGGGCATAGATGCACACGGCGGCCACGATGAACCAGATGCTGTTGAGGCCCTCGCCGCGATGCAGGGCGATGATGCCGGCCGCGCCCGCGCCCAGCACGGCGATCACGGCCCAGATCAGCTGTGGCCACCACCTTCTTCGTCTCGGTGTATCTGGTTTCTGCATGCGCCTCCGCCTTGTTTTTTTGGCGGCCATGGTAACCGAATTCGCGCAGCGGTCCGCCCGCCCGGGTTCGAGTAACGGGCGATCCATCCGCGGGGGGAATCTCGGGGCCCGCGTCGGGCTCCGCAGGGCTGCTTCATGACGAATTTCCTGCTAGCATGGGACAATTTCCCAGGCTACGGCATGCCCTGCACAGGACTCCCCCCATGCCTGTTCGCTGCAAGTACCCAGCATGAACACCGATACGGCGGAGTCGGGGAGGCGTGCGGACGAGGTACGGCACGTACTGCTCGTCGCCGTCAGTCGCATCACGCAGACCGGCTACCGGGCAGTCGAGGAGGCCGACCCGTCGATTTCCTTCGATTGGATCGCGGCGTCCACCGGGGACGCGCTGCGCATACTGGAATCGGCGCGACCCGATCTGTTGCTGGTCGATCTGACGGACGAACGTCTGCGCGCGAGCCAGGTCATCTACGATATCGTCCTGGCTCACCCCGGGATACGGGTATTGGCGGTCTCGGCCAGGGAGGACCTCATGGAGGCCGAGGCGGTGCTGCAGCGTGGCGCCGCCGGCTACGTCTGCCGGTCCGCGGCACTCGATGAGATCGTCAAGGCCATACACCTGGTCTCAGGCGGCAGCAACTATCTGGATCCGACCCTTGCACAGCGGATCGCATTGCAGAAGCTCATGGGGAGGAGCACCAGCCTGCGCGTGCTGTCGCCACGGGAGTATGAGGTGTTCTGCATGCTGGCGGCCGACGTACCGATGAAGGAGATCGCACGGCGGCTCGATCTCAGCTACAAGACCGTCGCCAACTATGGCGGCACCATCAAGCTGAAGCTCAAGATCGCCACGCGGGAGGAGCTGCGGGCTCTGGCCCGGCGCACCGGCGTCGTCGGCCCCTGAATCCGTCCGCGCCCCACCCATCCGGCGCCGATCGGGCATCGCCTCGAGACCTGCCAGGAGCCCGCGTTCGTGCTGCGACCCGGCTGCTCATCCGGCGCGGATCGGGCATCGTGTCGAGACATCAGCCGCGAAGCCACCCTCCGCCCTCCGGCAGGCGGGGGCTTCGGACGGCGTCTTGCCGCATGGGTCACGCCGCACTCCGTGCGGGCTGGGGCAGGACAGAAGCCGGTCCCGGCGTGGATTCGGGAACTACGTAATTTCATTGTCGGGATTTTGTCCTAGTATTTGGGAGAACGTGACCATAAATCCCCCATACCCAGCAAGAAGGAACACCGACCATGAAGAGACTACCCATGTTCACCGGTACCCTGCTCGGCACCCTGGCCGCGACACCCGTCCTCGCGGGCGACACGCTCGATCTCGACGATGTGGCCAGGTGGAAGCTGGTCTCCGTGGAGACCTGCCTTGATCAGGCGATCGACACCATCCCCGGCGAGCCGCGCAAGCTGGAACTGAAGATCGAGGGCGACGACCCGACCTACGAGTTCGACATCGAGGCCAAGGACGGCTACACCTACAACGTCGAGTGCAACGCCGAGGAGGGACTCATCACCGAGATCGAGCGCGAGGTGAAGGCCGACGACCCGCTGTTCAAGTCACTGGCGAAGGTGAGCCAGGAGGAGGCCCGCAAGTTCGCGCTGGCCGTGCACCCCGGCAAGGTCGTGGCCGAGGAGTTCGAGATCGGCCAGGACGGCGCAGCCACCTACGAGTTCGACATCCAGACGGTCATGGGCCCGGAGATCAAGATCGACGTCGACGCGGAGACCGGCAAGATCGAAGAGGCCAACGTGGAGGTCTACGAGATCGGCAACGAGCCGGAGTGAGCACGGCAACCGCCCGCGCCGGCGTTCCATAGCATACGTGGCGGAGGCAACCCCTCCGCCACCGTCTTTGATCCCGCCGGCTCGTTGACTCCCGCTGCACATCGCCCACGGAGGCGATCGCCGATTCGGGCAGGACGCCCGCTAGATGACGAGCACGGCCGCACCCCGCACCTCACCGCCCCGCAACCGGAGGATCGCGCCGTTTGCATCCTGCAGCGAGAAGATTTCCACCGCCGGGCGCACCGGCACCTGCGGCGCCAAGGCCAGGAAGTCGACACCATCCTGACGCGTGAGATTCGCCACCGAGCGTACGGTGCGCTCGCCCCAGAGCAGCGAGTAGGGAAACGCCGGTATGTCGCTCATGTGGATGCCGGCGCAGACGACGGTGCCACCCTTGCCGACCGCACGCAACGCTGCCGGCACCAGATCGCCGATCGGCGCGAACAGCACGGCCGCATCGAGCGCGGCCGGCGGGGCACGATCCGAATCACCCGCCCAGTGCGCGCCGCACTCGCGCGCGAACTCCTGCCCGGCGCGATCGCCGGGACGGGTGAACGCGTACACCTCGCGGCCCTGATGGCGGGCCACCTGCGCGATGATGTGCGCGGCCGCGCCGAAACCGTAAATCCCCAGGCGCTGCGCCTCCCCCGCCATGCGCAGCGCGCGGTAGCCGATGAGGCCGGCGCACAACAGCGGCGCCGCCTCCGCATCCCCGTACGCCGCCGGCAGCGGCAGGCAGAAGCGGGCGTCGGCCACCGCGTACTCCGCGAATCCGCCGTCGACGTGATAGCCGGTGAACGTGGCCCGATCGCAGAGATTCTCCTGCCCGCGCTGACAGTAGGCGCAGGTGCCGCAGGTGTGGCCGAGCCAGGGAATGCCCACGCGCTGCCCGACCTGCAGGCCCGTCACCTGCGCGCCGAGCGAGACCACCTCGCCGACGACCTCATGACCGAGGATGATCGGCATCTTCTTGCGCGGCAGCTCGCCGTCGCGGATGTGCAGATCGGTGCGGCAGACGCCGCAGGCACGCACCCGGACCAGCGCCTGGCCGGCGCGCGGGATCGGCAGACCGATATCCATCGGCTCCAGTGATTTGCCGGTCTCCTTCAGCACCATTGCCCGCATCGTCCCCGTCCTCCGTGAGCCGAATTCCGCCAGAACCTCCGCGTCGCGCAGACGCGCCTGCTACGCCACGGCGTCGAACGCCGCGACCAGATCATTAAGGTAACGCATTCCGACGGCGGTGGGTCGTACCCGCGCGCCTTCGCGCTCGAGCAGCCCGCCGGCAACGGCCGCATCGACTGACGCCTCGATCTTCGCCCACGCCACACCGGTGCGACGTTCGAACACCGCGGGCTCGAAGCCCTCGCACAGACGCAGCGCGTTCATCATGTATTCCACGACCCGCTGCGCCGGGCCCGTGACGCGCTCCACCGTGCAGGCCCCGGGCGTGCCGGCCTGGCACATGTAGGTACGCGGATTGCGCTGGCGCGCACGCCGTTCGATCCGCCCCTCCCGCGGCATGGTCAGCTTCGCATGCGCGCCCGCGCCTATGCCGAGGTAGTCACCGAACTGCCAGTAGTTGAGGTTGTGCCGGCACTGCCGTCCCGGGGTGGCGTAGGCGGACACCTCGTAGCGCGCGTAGCCGTGCTGCGCGAGCAGCTCGCGCCCCGTCTCCTCGATCGCGAACACCACGTCATCTTCAGGCAGATCACGCGGCGGCTGACGGTGAAACGCCGTGTCGGGTTCCAGCGTGAGCTGGTACCAGGACAGGTGCGTGGGTCCGAGCGCGATCGCGGCGCGCAGGTCGGCCAGCGCCCCGGACACGCCGTCGGCGGGAAGCGCGTACATGAGGTCGAGATTCACGTTCTCGAAACCGGCCGAGCGGGCCATCGCATAGGCGCGCACGGCGTCGTGCGCGGAATGTACGCGGCCCAGAGCGCGCAACTGCGGATCGCGAAAGCTCTGCACGCCCATGGACAGCCGATTGACTCCGGCGCACCGGTACGCCTCGAAGCGCGTGGCCTCGGCGGCGCCCGGATTGGCCTCCAGCGTCACCTCGGCATCGGAGGCGATCGCAAGACGGACCCGTATCCCCTCCATCAGGGCCGCGATGGCCCGGCCGGAAAACAGGCTGGGGGTGCCGCCGCCCACGAAAATGCTCTGCACGATGCGGCCGCGGGCACATTCGGCCTCCATATCGAGATCGCGAAGCAGCGCGGCGATGTAATCGTCTTCCGGCAGGCTGCCGCCGGCCTCGTAGGAGTTGAAGTCGCAATAGGGGCACTTGCGCACGCACCAGGGCAGGTGCACGTAGAGCGACAGCGGAGGCGTGGTCATCGCCACGGCCGGCTCGTTTGCGCTGCCGAGCGATCGGGCGACTGCCGGTGCAGGCCGGGCCACCATGCCTCTACCAGCCGTCTGCGGCGCGCAACTGCGCGACCAGCGCGCGCAGGGCCTGGCCGCGATGACTGAGCCGGTTCTTGACCTCCGGAGTCAGCTGCGCGGAGGAGCAGCCGCGCCCCGGTACGAAGAAGATGGGGTCGTACCCGAAGCCACCCCCGCCGCTCGCCACGCGCAGCAGCTCTCCCGGCCACGCGCCCTGCGCGATGAGCGGCGTGGCATCCCCGGCATGACGCATGTAGACCATCACGCATACGAATCGCGCGGCACGCTCGCCCTCGGGCACCGCCTCGCAGGCCTCGAGGAGTTTCTCGAGGTTGTCCTTGTCGCTTGCGCCCTCGCCGGCGTAGACCGCGGAATGCACGCCCGGCCCGCCGTTCAGCGCCCGCACCTCGATGCCGGAGTCATCGGCGATCGCCGGCAGGCCGGTGTGCCTGGCGGCATTGCGGGCCTTCAATATCGCATTCTCGACGAAGGTGAGCCCGGTCTCCGCGGCGGTGGGCACGTTGAAGTCCGATTGCGGCAGGACCGTGAGCGCCATGTCGGCCAGCATCGCCTGGATCTCGCGCACCTTGCCGCGGTTGCCGCTCGCCAAGACCACCCGGAGGGGGCGCTCCACCATCGGACGGTCTACGCAAGCGCCGCGCACTGCAGCTCGATGATCGAGGCGATCCCCCCGCGGGCAAGCTCGAGCATGGCCATCAGCTCGTCCATGCGGAAGGCGTGGCCCTCTGCCGTGCCCTGGACCTCGACGAAATTGCCGGCGTCGTTCATGACCACGTTCATGTCGGTCTCGGCCTCGACGTCCTCGGCGTAATCCAGATCCACCACCGGGGTGCCGCGATAGATGCCGACGGACACCGAGGCGACCATCCCGTGGATGGGGTCGCTCGCCAGCTTGCCGCTCCTGCGCAGCCTGGCGACCGCGTCCCTCAGCGCGACGAAGCTGCCCGTGATCGAGGCCGTACGCGTCCCGCCATCGGCCTGCAGCACGTCGCAATCGACGATCACGGTGCGCTCGCCGAGGGCCTGCATGTCGACGACCGCGCGCAGCGAGCGGCCTATCAGGCGCTGGATCTCCAGCGTGCGGCCGCCCTGCTTGCCCTGGGTGGCCTCGCGCCTGGTGCGCTCGCCGGTGGAGCGCGGCAGCATGCCGTACTCCGCGGTGACCCAGCCGCTGCCGCGGCCGCGCATCCACGGCGGAACCTTCTCATCCACCGTGGCCGTACACACCACTTTGGTGTCGCCGTACTCGACCAGCACCGAGCCCTCGGCGTGGCGGGTGAAATTGCGCGTCAGGTTGATCCTTCGCAGTTCGTTGGGGGCTCGGCCGCTCGGGCGCATACGGGAATTCCTCGATTGTGGCCGGCACGCGATGCGGAAGCCGGCAGAATTCATTATAGCGACATGCACACTCGCGCAAAGCCGCGGTGGCAGCCACGGCCGTCAACCCGACGCCGCTCGATTCGCGGCGGCTTTGGCTTCCAGGCCCGCTGAAGATAGACTGCGTGCACCGTGCCTGCGCACCCGCGTATCACCCTACACTGGCTGCTGCGCTCCGTACCGATCCTCGGCGCGGTGGTGCTGTGCGCCGGCTGCGCGACCACGATGTCGGACAGGCCCCCGGCCTGCAGCTTCAGCGGGCCCGATGACGTCTCCTCCGCCAGCGTGCAGCAGACGCGCCTGCAGATGCTCGCCAGGCGCCTGCTCGCGCTGGGCCCGAACGTCGATCCGGCGGAGGCGCGCCGGGTGGCAGCCACCGCCCTGCAGACCTCGCTCGCGCAGCGGCGCGACTACGGGGTGACGGGCAGCGCGATTTCGCACAACCTGGCGGTGGCCTCCGGCGAGAAGCGTCGCGGTTTGTGCGTCCATTGGACGCGCGATCTCCTTGACGCACTGCGCGCGCTCGATCTGCGCACCTTGACCCTGTATTGGGGGATCGCCAACGAGGGCAACGTGCTGAGTGAGCACAGTACGGTCGTCGTCGCCGCCCGCGGCGCGAGCTTCCACGAGGGGCTGGTGCTGGACGGCTGGCGCTACAGCGGCTGTCTCTATTGGGGGGCGGTCGTCGCCGACAAGTATCGCTGGCTGGAGGCGGCGCATTACTCGCAGCTCCAGAACCGACGGTAGGATGACGCCTGCAGGCCCCCCTTCGCCATCACTCGTCCGGGGGCTGCCCGCCGGCGCGCCAGGCAGCGGCGGGCACCGCGGCGCGTCTCGCACCGCGCAACGCCGCCCGGCCACGCCGCACCCGCGAGCACGCGCGTCGGGCGCAGGCCATCCCCGAAGTCGGTGATCGCGTCGCCCGCAGCCGCCGACACGGGCAGGCGGTTCTGGCGCTCATTGGCAGCGCGCATTAACATTTGCGGCCACATCCGGGGAGGGCAACGATGACTGCCAGCATGACAGCGTTCGCGCGCCATGGCGGCGATGGCGAGTGGGGTCGCGCGACCTGGGAGCTGCGCTCAGTCAATCACCGCTATCTGGAGATCGCGCTGCGGCTGCCGGAGGAGCTGCGCGGACTGGAGGCGGCGGTACGGGAACGCATCGACAGATACCTGAAGCGCGGCAAGGTGGACTGCACCCTGCGTTTCGAGGGGCCGACCACCATCGCCCCGACGCTGACGCTCAACCTCGAGCTGGCGCGCCAGCTCTCGGAAGCCTGCGGCCGAATCAACGCCATGATGGACAGCCCGGCGAACGCAAGCGCGACCGACATCCTGCGCTGGCCGGGCGTGATCGCGATACAGGCGCCGGATATCGAAGCGTTGAGCGCCGCCGTGCTGGCGCTGCTCGAGCAGGCACTCGTCATCATGGTCGAGGTGCGCGAGCGCGAGGGCGGCAGACTGCGGATGCTGATGGAGCAGCGCTGCGCCGAGGCGCGCGCGCGGGTAACCGCGCTGCGCGCGCAGCTGCCCTCCATCCTGGAGAACATTCGCGCGCGCTGGCTGGCGCGCATCGAGGAGATGCTGCAGTCCACGCCGTCGCTGGACGCCGGGCGCCTGGAGCAGGAGACCGCGATGCTGATGCAGCGGCTCGACGTCGCCGAGGAGATCGATCGGCTCGAGACTCACATCGATGAGGTGCTGCGCGTGCTCGCCAAGGAAAAGGTCGCCGGCCGGCGCCTGGATTTCCTGATGCAGGAGATGCACCGCGAGGCGAACACCCTGGGATCGAAATCCGCTCACGTCGACACCACCGGCGCGTCGGTGGACCTGAAGGTCCTGATCGAGCAGATGCGCGAGCAGGTGCAGAACATCGAATAGCCGACCCATGCCCGCCCGCGGCACCCTTTTCATCGTCTCGGCGCCCTCGGGCGCGGGCAAGACCAGCCTGGTGCGTGCGCTGGTCGACGGCGCCCCCGATATCGCCGTATCGGTCTCGCACACCACGCGCCCGCGGCGCCCTGGCGAGCAGGACGGCGCCAATTACCATTTCGTCGAACCGGCGCGGTTCGAGGCGATGATCGCCGAAGGCGCCTTCCTCGAGCACGCGCGCGTCTTCGGCAACCGCTACGGTACCGCGCGCGAGACCGTGGCTCGCGAACTCACCGCGGGCCGGGACGTGATCCTCGAGATCGACTGGCAGGGTGGCCGGCAGGTCCGGCGCCTGATGCCCGCGGCGGTGTCCATCTTCATCCTGCCCCCCTCGCATGCCGAGCTGGAGCGCCGGCTGCGCAGCCGCGGCACGGACGAGGAGGAGACCATACGCCACCGAATGAACGCGGCAGTGGCGGAAATGTCCCATTATCATGAGTATGATTTTCTGGTCATCAACGACGATTTTCCGCGCGCGATCGCCGACTTGCAGGCGATCGTCCGCAGCTGCCGGCTGCGACTGGCCGCGCAGCAGGCCAGGCTCGCCGACCAATTGGCGCTGCTCGTGGCGCCGCGGCCGGCGGTTTGATAAGATTTTCATCAGGTTAATTCCCAATTTCGCCGTCCCGGGCGCCTCTGGGGCGGTCCAAGCACCAGGAGTCAGCATGGCCCGTATCACCGTAGAAGACTGTCTGCCCAACGTCGCCAACCGTTTCGACCTCGTGCTGCTGGCCGCCAAGCGTGCGCGCCAGATCGCCATGGGCTCCCGCCCGCTGGTCGATGCCCAGAACGACAAGCCCACCGTGCTCGCCCTGCGCGAGGTCGCCGACGGGCTGATGACACACGAGATCCACGATGCCATCGCCGCCAGGGAGGCGGGCACCGAGGAGATCATCGACCCGTTCGCCGAGGTCGTCGAGGAGCAGCCCCCGCTGCGCGGCGGTCTGGACGAGTAATGTGCGGCAGTAGGACGCCCATCGTACTGCCGGCGCCAACGCCCGCCTCGCGCGGGCGTTTTCGTCTGCGGCGCGCCTGCTGAGGCGAACCATCATGCTCGCGATTGAAGACCTGCGCAGCCGCGCCAGCGGCTACCTGAACCAGGATCAGATCGACGCGCTCACGCGGGCCTACCAGTTCGGCGCACACGCGCACGACGGGCAGCGGCGCGCCAGCGGCGAGCCCTACATCGAACATCCGATCGCGGTGGCGAGCATCCTTGCCGACATGCACATGGATCACGAGACGCTCATCGCCGCCGTGCTGCACGACGTCATCGAGGACACGCCCATCGGCAAGGATCAGATCAAGCGCGAATTCGGCAGCGAAGTCGCCGAGATCGTCGACGGCCTGTCGAAACTGACGCGGATGGAGTTCGAGACCCACGCGGAGCAGCAGGCACGCAATATCCAGAAGATGCTGATGGCGATGGCGAGCGACATACGCGTCATCGTCGTGAAGCTGGCCGATCGCCTGCACAACATGCGCACGCTCGCGGCGCTGGCGCCCAAGAAACGCCGCGCCATCGCCCGGGAGACGCTGGAGATCTACGCGCCGATCGCGCAGCGCCTGGGGATGAACCAGATACGCCTCGAGCTCGAGGAGCTCGGCTTCAAGTCGCTGCACCCGATGCGGTACCGCGTGCTGGCGCGCGAGGTCAAGCGCGTGCGCGGTCATCGTAGGGAGATCGTCGACAAGATTCGCGCTGCCATCAAACGGCGGCTGCGGCAGGAGAAGATCGCCGCCGACGTGATCGGCCGCGAAAAGCACCTCTACAGCATCTACAAGAAGATGCAGCAGAAGCACCTGCCGTTCTCGGAGGTGTACGATGTCTACGCATTCCGCCTCCTCGTCGAGAACGTGGATACCTGCTACCGGGTGCTGGGCACCATGCACAACCTCTACAAGCCGGTACCGGGCAAGTTCAAGGATTACGTCGCCATCCCCAAGTCCAACGGCTACCAGTCCCTGCACACCGTGCTGTTCGGACCGTACGGCGTGCCGATCGAGGTGCAGATCCGCACCCGCGAGATGAACGAGGTCGCCGAGGCCGGCATCGCCGCGCACTGGTTGTACAAGAGCGGCGAGGGCGAGATCGTCGCCAGCGCGCAGCAGCGCGCGCGCGAGTGGTTGCGCAGCGTCATCGACATGCAGCGCCAGGCCGGCAACTCCCAGGAGTTCCTCGAGACCGTCAAGACCGACCTCTTCCCGGACGCGGTCTACGTATTCACGCCGAAAGGCGAGATCAAGGAGCTGCCCAAGGGGGCCACCGCGGTCGACCTCGCATACGCCATTCACACCGATGTCGGCAACCGCTGCGTCGGCGCGCGCATCAATCGCCATCTCGCGCCGCTGCGCACGCCGCTGGCGACCGGGCAGACGGTGGAGATCATCACCGCGCCGGGAGCCCGCCCGAACCCCGCCTGGTTGAGCTTCGCGGTCACCGCACGGGCCCGGTCGAACATCCGGCACTTCCTGAAGACCATCCAGGCCGACGAGGCGCGCACGCTCGGCATGCGCATGCTCAACCGCGAGCTGGAGAGCTACGGCCTGAAGCTCGACACCGTCGACAAGACGCAGCTCGATCAGGTCCTCGCGGAGATGAAGCTGAAGTCCCGCGAGCAGCTGCTGGAGGAGATCGGACTGGGCAGGCGCATGGCGCCCATCGTCGCCCGCGCGCTCACGCCGGTCACCGCGATGCTGGATGGCCCCGCCACGCGCATCGCCGAGCCGACGGCGCAGCCGCTCGTCATCAAGGGCACGGAGGGCATGGTGGTGACGTTCCCGAAGTGCTGTTACCCCATACCCGGGGATGCGATCATAGGTTTCGTGACCGCGGGGCGCGGGATCGTGATCCACCGTGAGCCGTGCAAGAACATCGCCGATTTCCGCAATCAGCCCGAGAAATGGGTCGACGTATCCTGGGCCGAGCAGGTCGACCGCGACTTCCAGTCGGAGATCCGCCTCGATGTCACGAACCAGCGCGGCGCGCTGGCGACGATCGCCGCCGCCATCGCCGAGCAGAGCGCCAACATCGAGAACGTGCAGATGACCGACCGTGACGATCGATACGTGAGCATGACCTTCATCATCACCGTCCGCGACCGCGTGCATCTGGCGCGCGTGCTGCGCGCGATCAGGGCGATCAAGCACGTCACGCGCGTGCAGCGCACCCGCTCGTAGGGGGCGGCCTTGCGCGGCCCGCCGCGCGGTCGCGGCGCCCGGAGGCACGTCGAGCCACGGATGTCCGCCGCCAGGCACGAACGACCGATCACAACCAGGAGGAGCATCCCATGTCCCGCACCGCCATCAGCACCGACCAGGCACCCGCCGCGATCGGCACGTACTCGCAGGCCATCAAGGCCGGCAATACGGTATACCTTTCGGGCCAGATCCCGCTGGTACCCGGGAAGTCCGAGCTCGTCGGCAGCGACATCGGCGCCCAGGTCACTCAGGTGTTCGAGAACCTCAAGGCCGTTGCGGCGGCCGCCGGCGGATCGCTCAACGACGTGGTGAAGCTCAATGTCTTCCTCACCGACCTGGCGCACTTCCCGCTGGTCAACGAGATCATGGCGGCCTACTTCCGACAGCCTTACCCGGCCCGGGCCGCCATAGGGGTGGCAGCGCTGCCACGCGGTTCGGCAGTGGAGATGGACGCCATCATGGTGATCGGCGGGCAGTGAGCCGCAACGGCCGCGGGCGGTGCGCGCAGTGAACCCCCGGACCCGGATGCCACTCCAGGTCCACGCCCCGGGGGAGGAGCACTCGCGCGTGGCGATGGCGGACGAGCCCGCGGCCGACGCAATGTCCGTCGGACTCGCCGCGCCGGTCACCTCGCTGGCCGGTGTGGGCCCGAAGCTCGCCGAACGTCTGCGTCGCCTCGGGGTGCGGCGCGTCGCCGATCTCCTTTTCCACCTGCCGCTGCGGTACCAGGACCGGACGAGGGTGGTCCCCATCGGGTCCCTGCGCCCCGACACGGAGGCGTCGATACAGGGAACCGTGGAGATCGCCCACGTGCAGTTCGGCCGGCGCCGATCGCTCATGGTGCGGCTGGCCGACGGTACCGGGGCGCTGTACCTGCGATTCTTCCATTTCAGCAGGACGCAGCAGGCGACCCTGGCGCGCGGCGCCGTGCTGCGCTGTTACGGCGACGTGCGCCGCGGGCCGCACAGCCTGGAGATGGTGCACCCGGAGTATCGGATCGTCGATGCGGCCGCGCCGGCCCCGGTCGAGGAGACGTTGACGCCGATATACCCGACCACGGAGGGCTTGCATCAACTCACCCTGCGCAAGCTGACGACGCAGGTCCTCGCACTGCTGGCGCGCGACTCCGGCGGCACGCTCAGCGACCTGCTCCCGCCAAGCCTGCGCGTCCCCATGGGTCTGCCCACGCTGGCCACGAGTCTGCGTTTCCTGCATCGCCCGCCATCGGACACGAGGATGGGCGACCTGGAGGCCGGAAGTCATCCCGCCCAGAGGCGGCTGATCGTCGAAGAGCTGCTCGCGCATCGCCTGAGTCTGCGGGTGCTGCGGCAGAGGCTGGGCCGCCGACGCGCCCCGCCGCTGCAGGGCGACGGCCGCCTTCGCGCCGCGTTCGCTCGCCGACTGCCCTACGCCCTCACCGCGGCGCAGCAACGCGCCAGCGAGGAGATCGCGCGCGACCTCGCCGCGGATCGCCCGATGCTGAGGCTGCTGCAGGGCGATGTCGGATCCGGCAAGACCGTGGTTGCCGCGCTGGCCGCCCTCACCGCGCTGGAGTGCGGCTACCAGGCCGCCATCATGGCGCCCACCGAATTGCTCGCCGAACAGCACCAGCGCAACCTCGGGCATTGGCTCGGGCCGCTACGGCTGCCCGTCCTGTGGCTTTCGGGCAAGCTCAAGGGCAGGAACCGCAGCGAGATGCTCGCGCGGATCGCCGCGGAGCCGCGCGCGGTCGTGGTCGGAACCCACGCCCTGTTTCAGCATGACGTGAGCTTCGCGCGACTGGGCCTGGCCATCATCGATGAGCAGCATCGCTTCGGCGTCGACCAGCGCCTGGCCCTGGCCGACAAGGGACGGCAGGGTGCGGAACATCCGCATCAGCTCATCATGACCGCCACGCCCATCCCGCGCACGCTCGCCATGACCGCCTACGCGGACCTCGATACGTCGGTCCTCGATGAGCTGCCGCCGAACCGCCAGCCCGTCTCCACCGTGGTCATCGCGGATACCAGGCGCGACCAGATTGTCGCGCGCATCGCCGAGGCGATCCGTGTCGGCCGCCAGGTGTATTGGGTCTGCACGCTCATCGAGGAATCCGAAACGCTGCAATGCCAGACCGCGACCGACACGGCGGCGGCACTGGCCGCGGCACTGCCCGAGGTGAGGGTAGGCCTCGTGCACGGGCGCATGAAGGACGGCGAGCGCGACGCCGCCATGTCGGATTTCGCGAACGCGCGCATCGACCTGCTGGTAGCCACCACGGTGGTCGAGGTCGGCGTCGACGTCCCGAACGCGAGTCTGATGATCGTCGAGAACGCCGAGCGGCTCGGCCTCGCGCAACTGCACCAGTTGCGCGGCCGCGTCGGGCGGAGCGGAGTCAAGAGCGACTGCGTGCTGCTCTACCAGGCGCCGCTCTCGGCGCTGGCGCGCGAACGGCTCGCCGTGATGCGTGAGACGGCCGACGGCTTCCTGATCGCGCAGCGCGACCTCGAGCTGCGCGGGCCGGGCGAGCTGCTGGGCAGCCGCCAGGCGGGGCTCGCGCAGATGCGGATCGCCGATCTCGTGCGCGACAACGAATTGCTGCCGTTCGTCGCCAGGGCCGCAGAACAGTTGCTCGCCGAACATCCCGAACGCGTCGACGCGATAGTCCGACGCTGGCTGCCCGATGCGTTACACTACGGCAGCGGCTAGGGAGGGCAAACCGCCCGCGGGCCGTTGCATCCCCTCCTCGACACATTCCGGTCCGCGATTGATACCGACCGACCTGCCGCCACTGTTACGCTCGCTGCTGCTCGATCGCGGCTCGCTCACGCGCCGGCTGATCGCACTTTCACAGGGCGATTTTCGGGTCCGGCTCGACCGGCTTGCCTGGGCCGCTCCGTTCGCGTGCGAGGCGCGCACCCTCGGGTTGCGGTCCCGCGAGGCGGCACTGCTGCGCGAGGTCACGCTGATGTGCCTTGGGCGTGCCGCCGTGTTCGCCCGCTCGGTGGTACCGCGGCGGACACTGCAGGGACGATACCGTCGGCTGCGCCATCTGGGCACCCGCCCGCTCGGCGAGTTGCTGTTCACCGACAGGCACGTCGTCCGCGGACAGACGCGGATATTCCCCGTAAAGCCCGGCGACGCCCTGTATGCCGGCGCGCTTCGCCGCGCCGTGCGCTCCAGCCCTCGCTTTTGGGGGCGCACCTCTTTGTTCTATATTGGCGGCGAGCCCTTGCTCGTCACGGAGATCTTCCTGAGCGATCAGGATTGAGCGATGCAATCGTTGCGTCGGAACAAGTTGGCAGCGCCGATATCGCCGGCGACCGCGCCCTCGATGTCGTCGTGGCGATTGCTGCGGCGGCAATGGCCGCATTACGTCGCACTGACGCGCCTGGATCGGCCGATCGGCATCTTCCTGCTGCTGTGGCCGACGTGGTGGGCGTTGCTGATCGCGGGAGGTGGCCGGCCGGACGCATGGATCACCGTCGTGTTCACGCTGGGTGTCGTGCTGATGCGATCGGCGGGCTGCGTGATCAACGATTTCGCCGACCGCGGATTCGACGGGCGCGTCCGGCGCACGCGTGCGCGCCCGCTGGCAGCCGGCGCGGTGCGCCCCAGGGAGGCACTGATACTGTGCCTCGTGCTGTGCACCGCGGCCTTCGCGCTGGTGCTCACCACCAATCTCTATACGATCCTGCTGTCGTTCGCCGGCGTCCTGCTGGCAGCGACCTATCCGTTCGCGAAGCGTTACACCTACCTGCCGCAGTTCCATCTCGGCCTGGCCTTCGGATGGGGGATTCCGATGGCATTCGCCGCGCAGACGGATTCGGTGCCGCCCACCGCGTGGCTGCTCCTCATCGCCAACGTGCTGTGGTCGGTCGTCTACGACACCATGTACGCGATGGTGGATCGCGAGGACGACATCCGTATCGGCGTGAAGTCGACGGCGATACTCTTCGGCGACGCCGATCGCTTCATCATCGGCGTCCTTCAGGTGTCGATGCTGGGCACGCTGTGGCTGCTCGGTGCCAATCTGGACCTGCGCTGGCCGTTTCACGCCGGGCTCGCCGTGACCGCAGCCCTGTTTGCCTACCATCAGTACCTGATCCGCGGGCGCGATCCTGAGGGATGCTTCCGCGCATTCCTGCACAACAACTGGGCGGGGATGGCGATCTTCGCCGGCCTGCTGGCAAGCTACCTGCTGCGATGAACCCGCGTGCCGGCGCCGCTGAGGATATTCGATACGCGCTCATGCACTCGCCGATCGGAGATCTCCTCGCCGGCGCCACGGGCGATGGCCTGTGCCTGCTCGAGTTCACCGAGGCGCTGCCGCCCGGCGCGATACCCGCGGCCTTCCGGAACCGGGGCGCTGGCGAGGCACAGCGCGTACTGCGGCTGGTGCGCTCGGAGCTCGACGGCTACTTCAGCGGCCGCCGGCGCGCCTTCGACGTACCTCTGGTGCTGCGTGGCACGCCGTTCCAGGTCGAGGTCTGGCGTGAGTTGGTGAAGATCCCCTACGGCACGACGCGGAGTTATGCGGAGATCGCGCGGCGCGTCGGTCGGCGCAAGGCCACGCGCGCCGTCGGCCAGGCCAATGGCCGCAACGGCATCGTCATACTGGTGCCATGCCACCGCGTCGTCAGCAGCGACGGTTCACTCGGCGGCTACAGCTCCGGCCTGGGCCGCAAACGCTACCTGCTGGATCTGGAGCGCCGCGACATGCCCCGTTGAGCTCAGCCGCCTTCGGCGCCGGCGCCACCCTCCAGCAATCTCGGCAGCAGCGCCCTGGCGGCATCGATCTGACCGGGCTGAAGCCGCGGCTCGATGAGTTTCAGGTTCTTCTGCGCCGCCTCCTCGGATTGCGCGGCGATCGTGAACCACGCATAGGCGCGGACCAGATCCGGCGGCCCCCCCGCCGCGTTCTCGCCTCGCGCGTAGCGGGCGCCGAGGCTTACCTGCGCCGGCGCATAGCCGGCGCGGGCGGCCGCCTCGAAGAGCCGCCGGGCCTTGACGCGGTCCGCGCTCACCCCGCGCCCCTCGTCGCAGAGTACGGCGAGCTGATACTGCGCCGGGGCATGTCCTCGACCCGCCGCCTGCTCCAGATACCTGGCGGCCATCGCCGGCTCTCCGTCGAGATGCAGCAGCGCGAGGTTGTAGGCGGCCTTCACGTGACCCTGCGCAGCGGACTTTTTGTACCACTGCCGCGCCAGCTCATCCTCGCCCGCACCCTCGAGCAGGACTGCGAGATTGTATTGCGACTTCGCGTGGCCGGCCTTGGCGGCCTTCGCCAGCCATTTGCGCGCCGCCTCGGGGTTCTTCTCCACTCCTCTGCCGGTCGCGTACATGCTGCCGAGGACGAACTGCGCGTCAGAATCGGCGTCGCCCGCAAGCTTGGTCAGGCGGGCCAGCGCCTCGGCGTTTCCCCGGGTCGCCGCCTCACGAAACCAGCGCAGCGACTGCTCCGCATCCTTGGTGGCGCCCTCGCCGCGCTCGTACATGAAGCCGAGATTCAGTTGGGCCTTGTCGTAGCCGGCCTCCGCGCTCTTCGTGTACCACTCCAGGGCCTTGCGATCGTCGGTGGCCAGGCCCTCGCCACGGTCATACATCATGGCCAGCGCGAATTGCGAACGGGCGTCGCCACGATCGGCCAGCAGGGTGAAGACCTTGATCGCGGTGGCCCAATCCTGCCGGCGGTAGGCGTCGAGCCCGTCCTTGAATTCGAGAGCGGACGCCGGCGGCACCAGGGCGAAGAACGCGAGGAGCAGCACGGGGAGGCGGCGGCGCATACCGCCCGTTATCGGCCGGCGGGGCGAGCCCTTGATACCCTACTGGAACTCGTAGCTGGCGAGCAGCCTGTCGACCAGCTCCAGGATCGCTGCCCGCAGCTTGCCGAAGTTGTAGGCCTCGAAGCCGCCGATCTTCCAGTCCGACCACACCGTCTTGGTCACGAAGGCCTGCGGGTTGTGCGGCAGCGGCAGCTTCTCCTTCAGGCGCACGAAGACCTGGTAGGAATACAGGAAGGCCTGGTCGTTGACGTGAACGTCGACCTCCAGCAACGCGGTGGAGGCCCCCCCCAACGACCCGCCAGCGGCCACCACCTCGATGCCGCGGGCCTGCAGCCGTTCTGTGATCGCGCGGCGCAATCCCTCGTCCGTGAAGCCGTAGCGCTCCCACTCCCGGCTGTTGGTGCCGAGGATCTGGATGATCACCCGACGCACGTCGGACAGGGTGCGATAACCGGCGTGGCTGCCCGCCTCGGACGGGGCGTCGGGAGCCGCCGGCACGCGCCCCCCGGGATCGGTCCACGCCCCGGCCGACATGCTGCCTAGCAGCAGAAGTGTTGCCATTGCCGAACGGGCGTTCATCCTTCCTCCTTACGAAGTGCGGCGATACCAGCGATTCAGACGGCGCAGCCCCTGATTCACTCCGGCCGCGGCGAGCAGCCAGGCGACGGCGACGCCGCCGACGTTGGCCAGCATGTCATCGTAACTGAAGGTCCTGTAACCGCCGTAGCGCTGCGCGAATTCGAGCAGGATACCCAGCACGATGCACAGCAACCCGAGCAGCGGCCAGTGCCGGCGCTCGCACGCCTGCGCGAACCACAGCATCAGCGTCAGGTACGCCAGCAGGTGATACACCTTGTCCCAGCCCTGCTCCAGGGATGCGCTGGCCGTGGGCGCCAGCGAAAAATAGACGATGGCGGCTGCGAGCAGGTAGCCGCCCGTCAGCCATGCCGTGCGCAAGGTCACTGCCATTGGAGCCTTCATACACTCTGCCGGAGGGTGAGGATGCGTCCGGATGGATGGTGCCCCGGGAGGGAGTCGAACCCCCAATAGCTGATTACAAATCAGCCGTTATGCCATTTAACTACCAGGGCGAGTGGCGTTGCGCCTCCTGACGCACGAGGCGATCTTATTGCCACGATACGGTCCGGGCAACGGCACCGGCTGCGGCCCGCGACGCGCGGCACGGCCATCCCATCACCTCTTCGAGGGCCTATGCGGCGGGGTGGCCGTCTAAGGGCACTTGGATTCGATGACCTTGACGCCGCCTGCGCGCGCCTTCAGCGAGCTCAGCGACTCGGGGCCGGCATCGTAGGCCACATCTATCCAGTACTGCTCGCGACCACCGCTCTTCGGCACTACGACCGTCTTGTATCCGGTGCGTTCCAGCTCGGCGAGTCTTTTCGCCACGGAGTCTTGCGAGCGAAAGGTTCCGACCTGGATGGCGTTACGCATCTCGCCACGGCGGATGAGGAAATAATCGGTGATCCCCTTGCTCTTCAGCTCGCCGATGCGCACCTCGGCCTCGGCCTCGGACTCCGCCGGCTCGAGAAAGACGGTATACAGTCGCGCCGCTCCCGAGGCCTCGGTACGGCTGGCGGCGTGATGCACGAGCGGGGTGAGGTCCTTGATCGCCGCGCGCATGTCCTCGCGTGAGCGGTACGGGCCGATGGTGGCGCAGGCGAGCTGGACCGGGGCGGTCTGCCCGGGCCCCGAACCCGTTGCCGCAGCCTGGACTGCGGCCGGCTCCGGGGCAGCCGGGGTCTGCTCCGGCTTCGCCTTGGCCGCAGCTTCAGGTGGTGGCCCCGCAGCCCTCGCATCCGTCGCCGGGGTGGCCGCGTCCGATTCCACGGCGGGTCCGGCAGGAATTTCCGGCTCCGGTGCTGCGGGAGATGCTGCCAGGGGCCGGTCCGTCGCGCCAGGCTCGGGCGCGATGTCCCCCGTCACGGAAGCGCCGCCCGTTTCCGCGCCGCGCTCAGGCGGCGAATCGGCAAGTTCGCTCAGGAGGGTGAGGGACGGCACGTCCGCCGGCAGGGGAGCGGTGACGGCCTCGTCTCGGGATAACACGGCGGGGCCATAAAGCTGCTGGTTCACCCTCCAGCCGATATAGAGGACGTTCACCACCAGAAGCAGTATGCACAGGCCCTTCATTCCGTCTCGCCGGCCAGCACGGCCAGCCCTCTCAATACCAGATCAGGGTCATGATGGCATGCCATGGGCAGCTTCGGAATGACCCTCGGCGCATCGCCGCCGGTAAGTACACACTCAGGAGCCAGGCCTGTTCTGGCCTTGATTTCGTTGGCGACCATCCCGATGAGGCCAGCGATGGCGAGGAGGCACCCGGAGGCCATTGCGCCGTCGGTGGACAAGGCGAGGACCGGATCTGCCCCCGGCTCCACCAGCGGCAATGCATGCGTGCCACGGCTCAGGGCGTCGTGCATGAGCGCCAGGCCCGGGGCAATGACGCCGCCCCCGAAACTTCCGGCAGCGTCCACGAAGTCCACGGTCACGGCCGTCCCGCAATCGGCGACCATCACCGGGCCGGTGCGGGTCCGGCGGGCGGCAATCATCGCGAGGAGCCGGTCGACACCCAGCCGCTCCGGGGGGACGTAGGTGTTGCTGATGCCCCCCAGTTCGGCCGAGCTGCGCACGTACCGCGGTGTAAGGCCGAGCCGTCGTTGCGCATAATCGTTCAGCGCGTGCTCGAATCCCGGCCCGCTGACATTGGCGACCCAAATCGCCCGCACCGGTCGCAGGCGACCCCAGGCGTGCTCGAACAGCGCCGCGAGGTCGGCCCCCACCCACGTGGCGGCCTCCCCGGGGGCCAGAGCGCCGTCGCGACAGATCGTCCACTTGATGCGGCTGTTGCCGGTATCGACGAGCAGGATCACGGCGGGAACCTCAGGCTGACCTCCCCGGAGTGCAGGCGCCGGTCCGCGCCCGCCACGTTGAGACGCAACGCGCCGTCTTCCGTGACGCCCATGGCAACGCCGTGGGCAACGCCGGAAGGCAGGTGCACGTCCACCTCGCGGCCATATGCCGCATCCAGGCGCGCCCATTCCTCCGCGAACGCCCCGAATCCGCGCGCCTCGAATTCGCGCAGGACTCCGACGAGCTCACCCAGGAGCTGCGCCACGATCGCATTGCGCGTCGGAACCGTTCCCAGCGCCGACTTCAGATCGGTGACCGGCTGCTGCACCTCGGCCCTGACGGCAGCCGGCAGATCGACGTTGAGCCCGATCCCGATGACGGCGAGGCACGGTCCGCCCATCTCACCCTGGATCTCCACGAGGATCCCCGCGAGCTTCTGCTGACGGAAGACAACGTCGTTCGGCCATTTCAGCATCAGACCATCGTCGACGCCCAACCTGGACAAGGCGCGGTGCACCGCTATCCCCGCCGCCAGACTGAGGCCCGCCAGCGCCTCCAGGGCCGCATTGAAACGCCACGCCAGCGACAGGGCCACATCGCCCCCGGCGCTGCCCAGCCAGCGGCGGCCGCGACGGCCGCGGCCCGCGGTCTGGATCTCCGCGAGGCAGACCTGCGCGTGAACATCTTCAGCGCGTGCCAGATCGAGAAGACGCTGATTGGTCGAATCCGTTTCAAAATACAGGCGCAGACCGCGCAGGGTGCGACGCGCCTCGGCAGACAGCATGGAATGAATGCCAGAGACATCGAACAGATCGATTCCGCCGGCGAGCCGGTAGCCCGATCCGCGCTCCGCGTCGATCACGAGACCCAGGGCCTGCAGGGCATGCACCTGCTGCCACACCGCAGTGCGGCTGAGGCGAAGGTGACGCGCGATAGCGGCGCCGGAATGCACGGCGCCGTCTGCGATAAGGGATAGCAGGCGCCATCGCCGGTCCTCCCCGGTGGTGGAGACGAATCGCAATGCCGACGCTTCCTACCCCGGTCGGCCGCTCACGACTCGCGCCCTGTGCCGCCGCTCTTGCCGGCGGCGGGAACACCCGGCTGCGACGGATCCCCCGGGCCCTTCTGCTGCTCGAAGGCCCGAAGCAGTTCTTCGAGCGACGTCGTGGTGGCATCAGGCTGCGCGGAATCATCCACCGCGAGTTTGATGGTGTCGCCGTAGCGCCCGCTGTTGCCGGGCCCATGCGGAGGGCTGCTGTCGGTGAGCGGCTGGGTCGCGAGCAGGTGCGGCGGCGGAGCCGCGGCGGGATCTTCCGCCACGATGTCCGATCCGAGGAAGTCCTCGATGCTCATCTCCCCCGGGCCGGTACCGAGCGTGGAGAACAGGCTAACCGGTTCAGCGGGTTTCGCCGGCGGGACTGGCGGAGGCGGCGACTGCTCGGTGGTCGCCGCCCGCAGCAGCGTGGTGCTGATGAATGAGTTCAGGGCGCCCGCGGCGGCACCGGAGGCCGGTGCGTCCGCTGGGCCGCTCACCGCCGTGAGCAAGGTCGCCGCCCGTTCCTCGTCAGCGGCGGCCACGGTGCGCACGTCGTCATTGCCGCTCCCTGCGCCCGGGACGCTTCTCACCGTCTTCGGGGTGGTCTGGTTGGGTACGCCGGCGGCGGGCACGATCAGGGTCTCGGACAGGATGGCCGCGCGACGGCCGGGCTGCGTGGTCACGGCCTGCGTGGGCGCGTGCCCGTCGCCAGCCGTGGTCCCGGAGGGCTCGCGGCCGACCTCGGCGAGCTCGAATTGCAGCTCGCATCGGTGCAAGGCGATGCGGTCACCATGGCAGAGGCGCCTGGCGCCCTGGATCCTCTGGCCATTGATCCTGGTCCCGTTGACGCTCCCCTGATCGATGGCCCAGTAGGAGCCGTCGCGATACTCGATGACCGCGTGGCGCCGGCTCACGGTATTGAGCGTCGCGGTGATGTAATCGAAATTCCGGGTGTCCTTGCCGGGCGAGCGGCCAATGACCACGGGCCGTGTGCCGAGCGCATATCGGCTGAACTGGGTCGTGCCGCGAAGATCGTTGAGGTATGCCGCCGGGGCGGCGGCCGGGACAGCCTTGACCTGCTCCACCATCCCGGCCCCCTGCGGCGCCTGGGGCGCGGGACCCGGCAGCGCCTTGCGACGCCGGCGGGCCACCCTCATGGCCGCCACCGCGGCCAGTGCGATCCCGGCGCCGACGACGCCAGCGAGCACCTGCCCAGCCAACGCGCCGGCTGCGGGCGCCGGATGGACCGCGGCCACATCCGCCACGGGCAGTGCCATGGCGGCCGGAGCCGCCGGAGGCGGGGCGGCGTCCGCGACGGAAGGAGGTTCAGGCTGGGTCCGGCCCGCGGCGACGGCCGCGGGCAGATCCTCCTCTGCCAGGGCCGCACCGACCTGCGCCATCATTTCCGGTATCCGGGCGGCGGATTCGGCACGAAAGTAATCCGCACCGGTGGCGCGCGCGAGCGGCTGCAACACCGCCATGTCGGCAGCGGTGGAGACGGCAACGACATAAACCGGCGCGTGATTGCGCTGCGCCTCCGCCGCCAGCGACCCCAGCATCCACGCGCGGCGTTCGGCCGCCGCGTCGCCGGCCATCAGCGTTCTGCCGTCGCTCACCATCACGACGGCGGGCAATGCGTCGTCTCGACCGTCGATGCGCAACTCGTAGAGCGCCCGCTCCAGCGCAGCCGCCGGATCTTTGTCCGCAGCCGTCATCATCTCGCGGGCTGCGTTCGCTATCGCCTCGCCCGCCGCCCGGGGCTCCGCGAGCGCGGTAATCAGCCTCGCGTTCTGGCCATCGGACGCGACGGCCCCCAGGCGGCTGCCCGGGGGCAACGCTGCGGCCAGGCTGGTGGCCGCCCTGCCCAGCACTTCCGGTTCCCGCGCCTCTGCCGGCAGGTCGAAGATGACGATCACCTCGCGCGCCGCCGCAGCGGCTTCACCGGCGACGCCTTGCAGGCCCAGCGCACAGCAGAGCAGGACACTGCGAAAACCGTTGCGCGTCTTCCGTTGGCTCATCTGCTCGCTCCGATCTCTCGCCATGTCGATTCCGGTGCCGCAGCCTCTCGAGCTGCGGCCGGCAACGTGCTCAGCCGCGGGCAACCGGCCTGGAGGGATCCGCGCACCACTCGCTCCACGAACCCGGGTACAGTCGAGGCTCCGCGTAGCCCGCGTGCACGCTCGCCAGTATGTTGTGACAGGCGGTCACGCCGGAGCCGCAATAAAACGTCGCCGGGCCCGGGGCCGACTCCAGCAATGGCCCCAGCATGGCCCTCAATTCCTCCCGCGGCCGAAAATTGCCCGACGCGTCGAGGTTGTTCCTGCAGAAATGATTCGCGGCTCCGGGAATATGGCCCGCAACGGGATCGATGGGCTCGACCTCACCGCGGTAGCGGGCCGGATCGCGCGCATCGATGAGCGGTCTCGCATGCCGGACCGCATCAATCGACACGATCCGCTCGCTCCGAGGCTCCCCCTCGAAATGGACTGGCGCCACGCGTCGATCGCCGGCCTCCGTGGGGGATCCGGTCGCCAGCCAGGCGGCCCAGCCCCCCTCCAGCACCGCCACCGCATCGTGGCCCATGTACCGCAGCATCCACCACAACCGCGCTGCCGCCAGCGTGCCGCCCGCGGCATCGTAGGTCACGACCTGCGCCCGCGGCCCGATCCCGAGCCGCCCGAAGACCTCTCGCATACGCTGCGCCGCCGGCAGCGGATGTCGCCCCGCGCCGGCGCGTTTCGGCCCGCTCAAGTCCACGTCCAGATCGGCATAAGGCGCGCCGGGGATGTGCGCGTCGAGATAAGCGCGACGACCGGCGGTCGTGTCGGCCAGGTCGAACCGGCAATCCACGACTATCCAGTCGGGGCGTCCGAGCGAGCCCTGCAGCGTCGCGCAATCGATGAGAGTCGTAGGCATGCAAATTCGCCGATGATGCTTTCATGATACTAATTTACTATGCGCGGCGATGATACCGGGATGGCATTTCTCGACCGCTGCACGCCCTCCCCCGCGGCTTTGGCGCGCCGCGTTCCTGGTCACGACCTGCCTCGCCCTTCAGGCCTGCGGCACCATGGCCTATTACGCCCAGTCCGTTACCGGTCAACTGGAGGTGCTGGCGAAGCGACGCCCGATCACGGCGGCGGCGGCCGACCCCGGCGAGCCGGCCGAACGCCGCACGCAGCTCCGGCGTGTACAGCAGATGCGGGAGTTCGCCGTGACCTCGCTGGGCCTCCCCGACAACGGCAGCTATCGCAGCTACGCCGATCTGCAGCGCCGCTTCGTCATCTACAACGTGTTCGCCACGCCGGAACTGTCGTTCAAACCGGTGCGCTCGTGTTTCCTGGTGGTCGGCTGCCTCGACTATCGTGGCTACTTCAGCGAACGCATGGCGCGGCGGTATGCCGCGCAGCTGAAGGCCGGCGGCATGGACGTTTACGTGGGCGGCGTCGCGGCCTACTCGACTCTCGGCTGGTTCGACGATCCGGTGCTCAACACCATGCTCGACTGGGACGAGGCCCAACTGGCCAAATTCCTGTTTCACGAACTCGCACATCAGCGGTTGTACGTAAAGAACGATACCGCCTTCAACGAGGCGTTCGCCGAGACCGTCGCGGAGGTCGGCCTCGAGCGATGGCTAGCGACCCGCGTCACGCACGATGAGGCCGACCGGCTGCAAAAAGAGGAGGAGCGCGAAAGGGAGTTCGTGCGCCTGATCCTCGAGACCCGCAGCGAGCTCGAGTCGTTGTACGATTCCACCGCCGAGGCGACCGCCAAGCGCCAGGGCAAGCACGCCGCGCTCGATCGATTCCGCGCCCGGTACACGAAAATGCGGCGGCGCTGGAGTGGCGATCGCACATACGACAGCTGGGCCTACGGCGACCTCAACAACGCCAAGTTCAATGCCGTGGCCACGTACCACGACGCCGTGCCGGCGTTCCGCGCGCTGCTGGCGCTCTCCGGCGGCGACCTCTCACGCTTTTACGAACAGGCGGCGAGGCTCGGACAACTCCCGGGACCGCAGCGCAGCGCCTGTCTCGCGCAACTCGCAGCGGCGGAATCGCAGCTCCCGGGGGCGTGCGTGAAATCGACCGAGTAGTCGCCCGGCGGCGCCCGGACCGGCCGGTATGGGCGGGGAGTATGCGCGCGGGTGGATCGGAGCGCGGCCGACGGACCGCCAAAGGCTTGACACTGGGTTCACGATTTGTGACGGTGTAAACTTCAAGCCGCGAAGTCTGGGCAACTATACTTGCTGGGCAATGAGCCCAAATACGCCTACAAAATACGGGTCCTCGGGGACGCAACCGGACAGTTTCGCGACCATGCTCAATCGGCTTTTCTCGCGTCCCCTCACCATCGAGCTGGGCGGCCAGCGCGTTTCGTTCAATAGTCTGGCTGAATTTGAGTTCAGCCTCGCCGGCAGGACGGACGTGCCGGCCCGTCAGTTCCTCGAGTTGATGCTGCTGCCCGTCGATGACCTCATCCGCGAGTCCCACACCTTGAAATCCATGGAGCAGCAGCTCGTGGAGCTGCTCTCCACCGCCATGCGCACCCCGGGGATGATAGGACATGCCCTGCGCAGCATGGATATCGAATCGTTTGCCGCCGACCATGGCTGGCGCGACATACTCGGCGCGCTGCGTGAGCGCGACCAGGAATACGAGGAGCTCCAGCAGGTGGCGCTCGCGAAGTACATGCAGTACCTCGCTGCCCGGCAGGAGGTCATCAAGCACGTCTGCGCCTCGAAGCAGGAAGGCACGAAGCATGCCCTCGGCATGGAGCCGATACTGGACCTGCGGACCGACGACCTCACCAAGGCGGTTTCGCAGCCGGAGCCGGAGACGCCTCCGGCGGAGGCGGCGATCCGGGAGGCCGTGATGCTGCATTCCCACGGCAACAGTTCACAGCCTTCTTCGAAGAAGAGCGCTTTCGCCCGCCTCCCGAAAGGCGAAGTGGTCGTGATAGACGTGGAGCGGGGTCAGGTGATTGAACTCATGCTCTCGCGCCATGGGTTTCGCATCGTGGCGGCGGACGAGCTCACGCTCATCGACGAGACCGGAACGTCGCACGTGCTGCAGAATGGGCGCAATATCATCGGCCGCGACACCATTTGCAATATCGTGGTCAGTCCGACGCTCCGGGACATCTCGCGTCTGCATCTGATCATCGAGCGACTCAGCCCGGATTCCCTTCGGCTCACCGATCTGTCCGCGCACGGGACGTACCTGCCCGCCGAGCTGCTGAACCGGCAACCCTGATACACCCCTGGATGCACTGACCGGCGGTTCCTGCAGGGAAGCGCACAGCTGCGCCGTTCCGGGTCCCGCGCGATTCCATTACAATCCGGGGTCCGGCGGGCCTACGGCCCGCCCCTCCCGCTACCCTAGACCCCGGGGATTCTGACAGCTTATGGCGATCACGCGCGCCGACGTGGAAAGACTGGCATCCGAGTATGCCGCCAAGCACCCCCGGGAGATCCTGCGTCTGGCGCTCGAGAACGTGGACAACATCGCCATTTCATTCAGCGGCGCCGATGACGTCATCCTAGTCGACATGGCCAGCCGACTGCGGAAGGGTGTGCAGGTCTTTTCGCTGGACACGGGCCGATTGCACCCGGAAACCTACAAGTTCATGGAGCTCGTTCGGGAGCGATACGACATTCGCTTCGAAGCAATGTTCCCCGATCACGCCGCGGTCGAGAAACTGGTGCGCGAGAAAGGGATGTACAGCTTCTTCGTCGATGGCCATCATGAATGCTGCGGGATCCGCAAGGTGATGCCCTTGCGGCGCAAGCTCGCAACGCTGGACGCGTGGATCACCGGACAGCGCCGCGATCAGAGCCCGGGTACCCGCCTCGCGATCGAGGTCATCGAGGACGACAAGTCCTTCGGAACGGCCGACAGGCCGCTGCTCAAGTTCAATCCGCTGGCTCACTGGACTTCCGCGCAGGTCTGGGAGTACATCCGCGAGTTCGAGGTGCCGTACAACGAACTGCATGCGCGCGGATACGTCAGCATCGGTTGCGAACCCTGCACCCGCGCCATTCTCCCGAATCAGCATGAGCGCGCAGGTCGCTGGTGGTGGGAGGAGGAGACCAAGAAGGAGTGCGGCCTGCATGCCGGGAATCCGATCAAACGGTAGGGCGCACGCGGTTCCGCGGACGTGGACGACGGAGTAGGATAGCCTTTCATGCACATTACCTTCGTCAAGAAGATCAAGGCCGACGGCAGCCCTTGCCGCAAGTGCGTGGAGGTCGAACAGCGCCTGCGGGAATCCGGGCAACTGGGCCTCATCGACACGGTGACTATTGCGGACGAGCGCGACCCGGAGAGTGTCGGGATGCGGCTGGCTGCCAGGCACGGGATCGACGTGGCACCGTATTTCATCGTGCGCGACGATGACGGCGCGGAGCGGATTTACACCATCTATTTCCAGTTCGCGAAGGAGGTCCTGAACCGACGCCTTTCGGAACAGGACGAGGCCAGGGAACTGATGAGCCGAGATCCGAGCCTGGACCTTCTGTAACGGGGACCCCCAGGCCGCCGCGCCCCGCGCACGCTGCCGTATCAGTGCTCAGGCAGCCGCACCTGCGCGAACAGGCTTTCGACTTCCTCCTTGGATTTCGCCGTGCAAGCCGCGTCTATCCGCTCGCGGGTCAGGTGCGGTGCGAACAGCTCGATGAAGTCATACATGTATGCGCGCAGCAACGCGCCGCGGCGGAATCCGATCTTCGTCACGCTGGGTTCGAACAGATGACCGGCATCGAGCGCGACCAGTTCCCTGTCGATAGATGGATCAAAGGACATGCTGGCAACGATGCCTACGCCCAGGCCCAGCTTTACGTAGGTCTTGATGACGTCGGCATCCGTCGCGGTGAAGACCACCTTGGGCTCGAGTCCCTGCGCCCCGAAGGCCTGGTCGAGCTGCGAGCGCCCGGTGAACCCGAACACGTAGGTCACGATGGGAAATTTCGCGACCTCCGCGAGGGTCAGCCGGGCCATGGCCGTCAGCGGATGGCCCTGCGGCACGACGATGCTTCGATTCCAGCGGTAGCACGGCAGCATAATGAGATCGCTGAACAGTTCCAGCGCCTCGGTCGCGATGGCGAAATCGACCGTCCGATTGGCGGCCAGTTCGGAGATCTGCAAAGGCGTTCCCTGGTGCATGTGCAGGCTGACACCCGGGTATTTCCCGATGAACCTCTTGATTACCGGCGGCAGGGCGTAACGGGCCTGCGTATGGGTCGTGGCGACGGAAAGACTGCCGTGTTCACGATCCGTGAACTCCGCGGCGACTCGCCTGATGTTTTCCGACTCGGCGAGAATTCGACCGGCGGCATCGATGATCGCCCGCCCGGCCGGCGTCACGTCCACGAAATGCTTGCCGTTGCGCACGAAGATCTGCAGACCGAGCTCCTCCTCGAGCAGGCGAATCTGCTTGCTGATTCCGGGCTGGGAGGTGTAAAGCCCCTCCGCCGTGGCAGATACATTCAGTTCCCGGCGGGCGACCTCCCAGATGTACCGAAGCTGCTGCAGTTTCATGATGTCTCGCCCGTCCCGTAATTGCCGGGCAGTCTAAGTATAGATTCTTTTATTCTTGGTAACTATACGACCCCACTCGGTACATTTGAGCCTCGAACGCTCCGCTCGGAGGAGAACTCGTGGATCCTGCCTTTACGCTTGCCGGTTTCATCGTCGGATTCGTCGTCGGGCTTACCGGGGTGGGCGGGGGCTCCCTGATGACCCCGATTCTGGTCCTTTTCTTCGGGATCAAGCCATCGCTGGCGGTAGGTACGGACCTGCTCTACGCGGCCATCACCAAGGGCGGCGGGATCTGGGTGCATAACAACAAGGGAACCGTGGACTGGCGCACCGTGGGGCTCATGCTGACCGGGAGCATGCCGGCGGCACTGATCACCGTTTACGTGCTGAAGGTGCTGCAATCCAGGGGTATCGACTACCAGGGGGCGATCACCTCGGCGCTCGGCATTGCGCTCATCCTGACGTCGCTCGCGATCATCTTTCGCAGCCGGATCCTGATCTTCGCGCAGGCGGACCGCATGGCGCCCGTGCGCGCCGTCTACAAGCAGACCAAGCTGCCCGCAACCGTGACCTGCGGGCTAATACTGGGTGTCCTGGTTACCATGTCCTCGGTCGGCGCCGGCGCCTTGGGCACGGTGATGCTGTTTTTTCTCAACCCCTACTGGGATTCCAAGCGAATAGTCGGAACCGACCTGGCACACGCGGTGCCGCTGACGGCGATTGCGGGGCTCGGCCACGCGCACCTCGGCTCCGTGGATTACGCGCTGTTGGCAAATCTGTTGGTGGGATCGCTCCCGGGCATATATCTCGGGAGTCACCTTGGCATCAAGCTGCCGGACCGTGTGGTGCGTCCGGTACTAGCGGGTATGCTGCTGCTGATTGGGATCAAGTTCGCCGCGCCGGTACTCGCAGCGGTGCACTGAGAGTACCGACACAGCGACGCGTCGTAAGCCGTCCTTAGTGGCTCACCCGGGGGTGGGTACGCCGGTACTGCTCGATCATCATGGCCATCTGGTCCTTGAGCATCAACTTCTGTTTTTTCAGCGTCTCAAGACTGAGATCATCAAGCGGCTCCTCACCGGCGTTGGCGTGCGATACACGCTCTTTCAGGGCGTGATGCTTGTCGTAAAGTCGGCGGAAATTGCCATCTTCGGTGAGCAGCACATTGACGATGTCTTGCTCGAATTCGAACATCGGACGGCCTCCTATTCGGTCATGGATTGCTGTCCGAACCCCCGGGTGCCGATCAGGGGACTGGGCACCGCGCGGGGTCCGGTGGTGAGCCTGCGTCGCAGGCCCGGATCGAGCGCCTCACCTCCTTCTGCAAGCTGGATGTAAAAAGCTTACCCTTAATTGAAACCCTAGACGAACTGAACGCCCCCCACAAGGTTGCCGGGCCCGGGATCGTATGGAGGTCACGTAGACCAGTTCCAGCACGGCATCCCCGGCGGGCGGGGAACGAGAGACTCCAGCCGGGCCGATCGCCGGGTCTTGTGCACCGTGCGGGGCGCCCGGAAAAAAGAAACCCCCCGCGACGCGGAGCGTGCGGGGGGCGGGTGTTAAGTGCCTGGCGGTGTCCTACTTTCGCATGGCAGCTGCCACACTATCATCGGCGCTGAGTGTCTTCACTTCCGAGTTCGGGATGGGATCGGGTGGTTCCCACTCGCTATCTTCACCAGGCAAACTGTATCGGCCGGCGTGTCGCCACGCTCCGGCCGGAATTCGGGAAGTCAGTCAGCAAGGTGCTGTCAGGGTTATTGCGCTTCGCTGGTATCACCAGCTTCGGACCTATAACCGCCCAAAAAGCTTGGGTGTTATATGGTCAAGTCTCACGGGCAATTAGTACTGGTTAGCTCAACGCCTCGCAGCGCTTACACACCCAGCCTATCAACGTTGTAGTCTTCAACGGCCCTTCAGGGGGATCGAGTCCCCGGGGAGACCTCATCTCGAGGGGGGTTTCCCGCTTAGATGCTTTCAGCGGTTATCCCGTCCGTACTTAGCTACCCGGCTGTGCCACTGGCGTGACAACCGGTACACCAGAGGTACGTCCACTCCGGTCC
>JAJVIQ010000003.1 GCA_022071965.1 Gammaproteobacteria bacterium | reverse complement strand
TCGAACGACGCGGTCGGCCATGCCCTCGCGTGGCGAGACGAGCTCGCACTCGCCGCCGGTGGCCGCCGCGAGCCCGCGCACGAACGATTCGGAGACGGCGCTGCCGACGCCGACCGTGAAGATCCGAAGATCTCAGTCGGGACCGCATGTTGGTTGGCCAGCACATCAATGCGAATGCCCGTGCCGATGATGGATGTCGGGGTAGTGCGGGTGCTTATGGGTCAGCATCTCGTGCTGGTGCGGATGCACGTGCGGTTCGGCGCCGTCCCAAGCGAAATCATGCTGGTGCCGGTGGTGCTCGTCGTGGCGATGCTGATGCGTGTGCTCGAGCGGTTCGTGGGTGTGCTCGTGCTGGTGCCGCTCCCGCACGTGCAGCCAGACCCCCAGCCCCATCAGCGCTGCAGCGGTCCAGAAGAGCGGCGACGGTGGTGCCGGCCACAGCGCCAGCGAGATGACGACCCCGAACAATGGGGCCACGGAGAAGTAGGCCCCAGTGCGCGCGGTCCCCAGCGTCCGCAGACCGACCACGAACAGCGAGAGACTCAGCCCGTAGCCGAGGAAGCCCACCAGCAGGCTCCCGCCCAATGCAGCGGTCGACGGCAGCGACGCCCCCGAGGACAGCGCGAGGCCGACGTTGCAGAACCCCGCAAGCAGGCCCTTGAGACAGGCCACCACCATGGAATCGTTGGTGGAAACCTTGCGCGTCAGGTTGTTGTCGATCGCCCAGCACAAGCAAGCGCCGACGATGAGCGGCGCGCCCACTGAAAAGCTCGCGCCGCCCGGTTCCCAGGAGAGCAACGCGCCACCCACGACGATGGCCACCATCCCCAGGACGATCTGGCGATCGGCGTTCTCCTTGAAGACGACCCAGGCAATGACGGCGGTCAGCACGCCCTCGACGTTCAGCAGCAGTGATGCGGTGGCGCCGTCGACCTGGGTCAGGCCCCACATGAGCAACGCTGGCCCGACGATTCCGCCGAATAAGATCGCGCCGAGCAGCCAAGGCACCTCGGCGAGGGGGATACCCATCTGTCGCGTAGCGTCGGGATCACGCATGTGCCGCAGCGCGAGCAGCAGCCCCAGGCCGAGACCGCTTCCGAGATAGAGCAGGCCCGCTAGGAGCAGCGGCGGCATGCTGCCCACCAGGAACTTCGCTAACGGCGTGCTGGCACCGAACAGCAGCGCTGCGGCGAGGGCAGGGGAGGCCGAGCGGAAGGACAAGGGCGCATTAAAGCACGTCTGGACGCCCTCCCAAGCTCGCGCCGTCGGTAGCGGCGTTGTAACGTTTATCGCTATATGCGATGTTAGTTACATAGTGACGGACTGGCACATTCTGACCGCTACGCTGCCGACCCATCCCAGCGGGCTGCGTGTGCGGGTCTGGCGGGCCCTGAAGGCGACCGGCGCCGGCACGCTGCGGGAGGGGGTCTATGTCCTTCCGGAGCACGCCGCCAGCGCACGCACGCTGTGGGATCTCGAGCGCACGATTGCCGAGGCCGGTGCGGATGCGCACCTGCTCGTCGTCCAGGCCCGCGACGCAGACCAGGAGCAGTCGTTCCGGGCGCTCTTCGACCGCGCCGAGCAGTACGCGGAGTTCCTGCAGTCGGTCAAGGAAGCGCGCGGGCGCATCAAGAACGCATCGGAAGCCGAACTGCACAAGAACCTGCGCAGCCTCGAAGCGCAGCTGCAGGCTGTCCAGGCCAGCGACTTCTTTCCAGGTAAGCAGAGCCAAAAGGCCGCCGATGCCTTGGCCGCGCTCCGCCGCGAGGTCGAACTCCATCTTTCACCCGACGAGCCGGTGTCCACCGAGGCCGCGATCCCACCGCGTGCCGTCGCCGAGTACCAGGGGCGGACCTGGGCGACGCGCAAGCGTCCGTGGGTCGACCGACTCGCGACGGCGTGGCTGGTCCAGCGCTTCGTCGACAGGAACCCGACGTTCACCTGGTTGAGCGACCCGAAGAAGTGTCCGAAGTCGGCGCTCGGCTACGACTTCGACGGTGCCACGTTCACGCACGTCGGCGAAAAGGTGACCTTCGAGGTCGTGGCGGAAAGCTTCGGATTGCTCGACGACCACGCCCTCAGGCGCCTGGCCCAGCTGGTTCACTACATCGACGTCGGCGGCATCCCCGTCGACGAGGCCGCTGGCTTCGAGATGCTCGTGCGCGGCCTGCAGGCGCGGCACGCCGACGACGACGGACTGCTCGCTGCAGCCCTTCCGGTGTTCGACGCGTACTACGCAGCGCTGCAGGTGCCCGATGACAAGTGACGCGTCCGCTGCCGCCGCTGCGGCACCGGCGATGCCGACGCGTGCCGAGGCCTTCGGCTTCTGGCTCAAGCTCGGTTTCATCAGCTTCGGCGGGCCCGCCGGACAGATCGCCATCATGCACGAGGAGCTGGTCGAGCGCCGTCGGTGGATCTCGGAGAACCGGTTCCTCCATGCGCTGAACTACTGCATGCTGTTGCCCGGGCCTGAGGCGCAGCAGTTGGCGACCTACATTGGCTGGCTCATGCACCGCA
The DNA here is from genome assembly GCA_022071965.1 of Gammaproteobacteria bacterium. Classification (GTDB taxonomy): domain Bacteria; phylum Pseudomonadota; class Gammaproteobacteria; order JAJPIJ01; family JAJPIJ01; genus JAJVHZ01. Next base: position 367,838 of record JAJVIQ010000003.1, on the reverse strand, counting down.
CCTGGGGCGGCATCGTCGCCGGCGGGCTGTTCGTACTTCCGTCGCTGTTCATCCTCGTCGCGCTGTCGTGGGTGTACATGGCCTACGGCAACGTCCCGGTCATCGCAGGGTTCTTCTACGGCATCAAGCCGGCCGTGACGGCGCTGGTGGTTCACGCGGCGTGGCGCGTCGGCTCGCGTGCGCTGAAGAATGCCTGGCTCTGGGGCATCGCGGCCGGAGCGTTCGTTGCCATCTTCGCGCTGGACTTGCCGTTTCCGTTCATCGTGTTCGTGGCCGGCCTGATCGGCTATTTCGGCGGCAGCTACGCGCCGGACAAGTTCAGGACCGGCGGTGGACACGGCGCGGCGAAAAAGGACTACGGCCCTGCCATCATCGGCGACGCCACGCCGACGCCGGCGCACGCGCTCTTCTCCTGGGCGCGGTTCCAGACGGTCCTGGTCGTTTGCCTCGCGCTATGGGCGATGGCGCTGGGTGTGCTCATCGCGGTCTACGGCTGGAACGGCGCGCTGACCCAGATGGGCTGGTTCTTCACCAAGGCGGCGTTGCTGACATTCGGCGGCGCCTACGCCGTTCTGCCGTACGTGTACCAGGGGGCGGTCGACCACTATCAGTGGCTCACGGCGTCGCAGATGATCGACGGACTCGCTCTCGGGGAAACGACGCCCGGGCCGCTGATCATGGTCGTCGCCTTCGTCGGCTTCGTCGGCGGCTGGACGACGGCCATCTTCGGCAGCGAGTCGCTCTTCTTCGCCGGCGCTGCGGCGGCGACCGTGGTGACCTTCTTCACGTTCCTGCCGTCGTTCTTCTTCATCTTCCTCGGCGCCCCGTTCATCGAGTCGACCCACGGCAACCTGAAGTTCACCGCACCGCTGACCGGCATCACGGCGGCCGTCGTCGGTGTCATCGTCAACCTCGCCGTGTTCTTCGCGTGGCACGTGCTCTGGCCCGAGGGGGCCGGCGGTCGCTTCGAATGGGCCTCGGCGGTCATCGGGCTGGCCGCGGGGGTTGCGCTCTTCCGGTTCAAGGTCGGAGTCATCCCCGTCGTGCTGGGTTCCGGGATCGCCGGGCTGGTGATCCAGCTCGGCCGCGTGGCCCTGCAAGCCAACATCTGAAGGAGTCGACATGGACGCTCGTATCCAGGATCTGCAGTTCGATCCAACGACGCTGAAAGGCCTGTCGGAGAAGCTGCTGCGCAGCCACCACCAGAACAACTACAGCGGCGCAGTCAATCGGCTGAACGCCATCCGGGCGCAACTCGGCGGCCTTGCCTTCGCGTCGGCGCCGGGGTTCCAGCTCAACGGCCTCAAGCGCGAAGAGCTCATCGCGACGAATTCGATGCTGCTGCACGAGCTGTACTTCGCGAGCCTGGGTGGCAATGCGCCACCGATGGAACCCGCGATGGCGCTCGCGCTGAGCGCGAACTTCGGCAGTGTCGAGCGCTGGCGGGACGAATTCGTCGCGCTGGGCAAGGCACTGGGTGGCGGCTCGGGGTGGGTGCTGCTGACCTTTCAGCCGCGCGAAGGCACGCTGGTCAATCAGTGGGCGGCCGACCACACGCACGCCGTTGCGGGCGGGGTTCCCATCCTCGCCCTGGACATGTACGAGCACTCGTACCACATGGACTTCGGCGCGGCGGCCGGGACCTACGTCGACGCCTTCGTCGAGAACATCGACTGGGCCAAGGTCTACGAGCGCTACCAGGCCGTCGTCGTGCGGAGCAGCGAGACCTTGGGCGCCTCTGCGGACGAGGTCGGCGGAGCAACGCTGCTGGACGTGCGGCGCGCCGGTGTGTTCGAGCATGCGGATACGCTCATCGAAGGCGCGCAGTGGCGAGATCCCAAGGACGTCGGGTCTTGGTCTGCAGAACTGCCGCAGGGCAGGGACGTGATCGCCTACTGCGTCTACGGACACGAGGTCGGCCGCGCCACGGCGACGCGCTTGCGCGCCGCCGGGGTCGATGCGCGATTCCTGCGTGGTGGCTTCGGCGGCTGGAAAGCCACGGGGCGGCCGCTGCAGCCGAAAGGAGGCCAACGATGAAATGGATCACCCGCGAGCGCCCGAAAATCGATCGGATCGCCTGTCCCTGGCTGATTGCCCGGTTCCTCGACCCGGCGCCGGAGTTCCTCTACGTGCCTGCGGACCGCGTGATGGCGGAGGCTCAGCGGGTGAGTGCCACGCCGTACGACGTGCCGAGCGTCGAACTGGGCCACCACGGCGAGCAGTGCAGCTTCGACGCGTTCATCGCCAAGTACGGGTTGCACGATGCGGCGCTGGACAAGCTCGCGGCGATCGTGCGCGCTGCCGATTGCGGACGGCCGCACGACGCACCGGAGGCGGCCGGCCTGCTGGCCATCTCGCGCGGGCTGTCGCTGAACTTCGCCGACGACCACGAGATGCTCGCGCACGGCATGGTGCTGTACGACGCGCTGTATGCACAGTGCGCAGGCGCACCCGTGGCGGAGGTCCCGCGGTCGACCACGGCCTGAACGCGCATGGACGCGGCGCGGCGCGAGTTCCGCAGGCTGCTCGCGGCGCGCGGTCTGCGGGCCGTGGTCGACGGTTACGTCGCGGTGCTCCTGCCGAGCTACCTGCTGATGCTTGGCCACGGGGCCTGGGCGGTGGGCGTCATCAGCACCGCGACGCTGCTGGGCTCGGCACTCGCCACAGCTGCGCTCGGCGCCTGGGGCCATCGCTGGCCGCAACGGCGTCTGCTGGTGGCCGCGGCGATACTGATGGCGAGCACGGGCCTGGCCTTCGGCGCGTCGAGTGCGTTCTGGCCGCTGCTGCTGATTGCGTTCGTCGGCACGCTCAATCCCAGCGCGGGCGACGTGAGCGTGTTTCTTCCTCTCGAACACGCGCGGATCGCCGCGCTGTTCGACGGCGATGCGCGCACCCGGGCGTTCGCCCGCTACACCATCGTCGGCTCGCTGGCAGCGGCCTTCGGCGCTCTGGCGGCGGGGGTGCCGGCGTGGGTCTCGGCACGCTTGGGCATCGAGGCGGTCACGGCCATGCGCGCCATGTTCATTGCCTACGGGAGCGTGGGCCTCGCCGTGTGGTGGTTGTACTCGTCGCGACGCGCGCAGCCCGAGCGAAGTGGAGAACCGGGGCAGACCGAGAGTGTGCCACTCGGGCTGTCACGGCGTGTCGTCGCGCGCCTGGCGCTGCTCTTCAGCGTCGACGCCTTCGCCGGGGGCCTGGTGGTCAACTCGCTGCTGACGCTGTGGCTGACCACGCGTTTCGGCCTGTCGGCTGCAGAGGCGGGGGCCTTCTTCTTCTGGGCGGGGTTGCTGACCACTGCATCGCAGTGGCTCGCTCCGCAGGTCGCCGCGCGCATCGGGCTGCTCAACACGATGGTCTTCACGCACATCCCGGCCAACCTGTGCCTGATTGGCGCGGCCTTCGCGCCCTCGCTGCCGATCGCGCTGGGTCTACTTTTCGTGCGCAGCGCGCTGTCGCAGATGGACGTGCCCACGCGCTCCGCCTTCGTAGTGGCGGTGGTGACGCCAGCCGAACGGTCAGCCGCTGCCAGCTTCACGGCCGTGCCACGCAGCTTGGCTGCGGCGCTGGGCCCGTCGCTGGGAGGGGCGATGTTCGCCGCCGGTTGGCTGGCCGCGCCGCTGGCATTGTGCGGTGGGCTCAAGATCGGTTACGACCTCACGTTGTGGCGAGCATTTCGCGCTCACTCGACACCATCGCCCGGTGACTCGAGAGCCTGAGGAGCACGTTCCAAGCGCGCCTCTGCGCGGCCGGCCGAGTCACCGAACGCCGTTATCGATAGTCGCCCTTGACGTTAATCTCGCATAGCGCTACTACTCTGCCAGTGGCGATCAGGACGTTCAAGCGTGCCGACGCTGAAGCGCTCTTTCACTTGCGCCGGGCGGCGCGCTTCACCAACATCGAGCGTCCGGCGCTGCGAAAGCTGAAACAGCTGGACCTCGCGCGCCGCGTTGAGGACCTGTGCGCGCCGCCGGCCAACCGGCTCGAGCAGTTGAAGGGCGATCGCGCGGGCCAGTGGAGCCTGCGGGTGAACGATCAGTTCCGCATCTGGTTTCGCTGGACGGGAAGCGAAGCCGAAGACGTCGAGATCGTGGACTATCACCGAGGCAAGACGAGATGACCAGGAAACTCAAGCCGGTGTCGCCCGGCGAGATGCTTGCCGAGGAGTTCCTCGAGCCCCTGGGCATGAGCAACTACCGCCTGGCGAAGGAGATCGGTGTGCCCGCGCAGCGCATCGGCGAGATCGTCGCAGGCAGGCGCGCCATCACCGCCGACACCGATCTGCGGCTGTGCCGCTTCTTCGGCCTCTCCGATGGCTGGTGGCTGCGTCTGCAGGCGGACTACGATATCGAGGTCGCGAAGGCGAGCCTCGCGAAGACGCTCGCGAGGATCAGGCCGTGGAAGGAAGCCGCGGAGCAGACGGCGGATGCGCGCTGAAGTGACGTATCGCGTCTGGGCGGGAGCGTCGTGACGGTAAGAAAATCGCCCCGAAGACTCGATGCGACAAGAACTCGAGGCCTTTGATGCCGACGCCTCCTTGCTCACTTCGCGCCGAGCGAGGAGTCCCCTCACGCCAGGGGAATCGCGTGCAAAGACGCGGCGGGCTTCGGTCGGAGCGCGCCTGGACCGAGGCGAGGAGTAGGGTAGGGGGAATTGTGGCCGGCGTCGGGTGTCTGGCGAGGGGTTCTACGGATCGGGCGGCGTGCCGGTTGGGCCTCCTTGCTGCTGCCTGACTTGCCGGCCGAGGGCAGCCGACGGTCGGTTCGGGCTCGACATATGACCGGTCAAGCGAATCCGCTTGCGCCGGACGTGTGGGTTGAATTTCCTGTCCGTCTTCGCCTCCGACGGACCCGGTGTGAGGATCGGCCTCCTCAGCGCCGGTCGCGGGGGTCGCCCCGGTAGCCCAGCGCCTTCCAGTCCATGCGCCCGCGCGGGCCGTGGCAGTCCAGGCACTCCAGCGCCTGGCTGGCCGGCTGCACCTCGTGGTAGATGCCCATGTAGCGCACCGCCTTGATCCACATGTACGCAGGGTCCTCGATCCCGTAGACCTCTTTCGCTGCGCTCCGCACGGCCCTGTCGATGTTGCCGTCGGTGAAGAATTCCTCCACCGCGAGCGGGATGATCCACTGCCGATCTTCGAGCATCGGCAGCACCGCGCGGTGCAGCTTAAACGCGTGGATCTTCGCGCCCGGGTCCTCGCGCGTGGCCACCGGGGTCATGATGCCGACCGTGCCATCCTCGCGCACGCGCACCGGTTCCCCCATCTTCTGGAGCCGCGTGCGACCGTCGTACCAGGCGTATACGGGGGTGACGTTGGTCCGCTTTTCGATCGTGGCCGCGAACTTGTTCCCCTCTGCGATGTGAATGGGGCGGGACCAGTCGCGGACCATGTCGGTGGCGTCCGCTTTCGCGAATTCGCGGATGTGGCAGACGGTGCACGACACCCGCTCCGCGTGCCGGTCGAGAATCGAGATCGCGTGCGGCGTTTCGCCGTGGCACTCGGACGTGGAGCAACTCAGCGGCTTCGCCGGATAGTCGGTCCCGGAGAGGTCGGCACCGCGCCCGCGCACCCTGTGGTCGGCGCCCGCGTGGCACGTGGTGCACTGCATGTCGTTGCCGCTGGCCGCCATGTGCACGTCGAAGCTGGAATCGCAGTCGGCGAGCGCGTGCTCGATGTCACCACGCTTGTAGTTGGGGCCGCCACCCGCGTCCGCGTGGCAGCGCAGGCACATCACGCGCTGCGGGAGCGAGACGCGCTTGGCAACCGAGTTCATGCCCTCGCGGTTTTTCCAGAGAATCGGCTTCCACTCCCAGCCGCCGCCGTCTTTCTCATACAGGTCGCGCCGGTACCCGGGCGCGTGGCAGATCAGGCAGTCGATGTTCTCCAGCTGCTCGCGCGACATAACCGGCTCCGGTTTGAGACCGAGGCCGGCGTGGCACTTCGAACACCCCTGCGCCACGACCTGGCCGTCGGAGTTGAGCGAGTTGCCGATCCAGTTGGCCAGCGGGCTGGTGCAGAAATCGTTCATCGTGTTCATCTTGCCCAGCTTCTCGCCGTTGGCGTTGACGATGCCGGGCGCGTCGCCCTGCCACTGGTAGTGCTGCGAGTGGAAGAACGACTTCGCTTCCTTCTCGTGGCACTCGAGGCAGGTCTTCGTGCCCTCGTAGTCGTCGAAATACTCCGCGTGCGAGTACCGCGGAGTCTCGCCGGCCCACGAGGGGCCGGCGAGAACGATGAATGCACCCAGACGCAGGACGGGGTTCACGACTTGCTCCCTGGAAGCGCGCCATAAAGCTCAGCGCGACCTTGTCCACGATGTCGTACGTCCGGTGGCCGAGGATCGGTGTCGGGTCGAGTTCCCTGGGCGTTCCAAGGTGCCATCCTGAACCCGAGTACTGATCTTGCCCCGTTTCTGCGGACACCGTGTCAAGCGACTTGTTTGGCCTCAAACGCTGCCGGGCTCAGATAGCCCAGCTTCGAATGACGCCGCCTTCGATTGTAGTACACGTCGATGAAGTCGAATACGTGTGCCTCGGCGCGCGCGCGCGTCTCGAACCGCTCGCCGTGGATTGCCTCGACCTTGAAGCCATGGTTCCGGCTCTCCGTCGCCGCGTTGTCGTAGCGGTCGCGCTTGCGACTCATGCTGCACACCGACGCATGCTCGCTCAGCATCCGTTGGTAGTCCGCCGGGCAGTATTGGCTGCCGCAATCCGAATGCACGATCACGCCGCGCGGTCGCTGGCGCCGCCACAGCGCCATCGCCAGGCTATCGCACACCAGCGCCGCGCCATGCGCCGGCCGTACAGCATTCCCTGGACGATTCCAAGATCCGCGGCCGTCGCCGGCACACCTTGCCGCTCGGCCGCTTCCAGGGCATGCTCCTTGAACCGCGGGCTATACTGCGTAGGCTTCTTCGTCTCGCCTTTCGTTTACTTCGTCTTCATCATCCACCGCGGTTTCAGAAGATTGTATTCTTGGCCGGGTGTCCCGGAATGTGGGGCAGGATCATCACGGCACACCCCCCCGGTATCGGGCTGGTGGGCGATTCCGCCCGGTCGAGGCGGTCGGTGGCGTTTGCGTTCCTCGGCAGAGTCCCGCTCATCTCCCGGCCTCGGCCGCCTCGGCGTTGTCGAAGAATTCGACATTCTCGCACTTGGGCAGGCGCGCGGACGAACTGGGGCGGCAGTACACGCCAGTCGTGCGCACCGCATAGACCAAATGGCCGTCCGCGGCGGGGTCACGCGCCTGAACGGCTTGCCAGCGGGCCTCGTCCGTCGCGTACCCCGAGGATCATGTCGCGGGCGATCACGCGGTGGCACGGCACGATGGTGGCGATCGGGTTGGCACCATTGGCCGCGCCGATGTCATTGGCGACCAGGTCGATCCGATCGATGCCCAGCGCAACGATGCATGCGCGCGGCATGTCGGCCCGGGCCTCGAAGGACACCGGTTGCGGCGGGGCGATGCTCGTATGGCCGTAGCCCGTCAGTTCGATGGCGATGCAGCGACGCGGGTCGGCCAGCGCCGCGGGCTGATGACGGCACGGATGGCCGTTGGCGAGCACGCCACGGACGAAGTGCACAACCGGGCCGGTCTCGGTGGTTTGAACGTGCCGGATGCGGCCGGATCGGGCATCGACGGCATGGCGCTCGGTGTTGCCGGACATGGCGGGCTCCTCGGCAAACGGGCGTGCATACCACCTTAGATCTGTGTCGAAAACGAAAACTCCGTCGCTTGCCGTCGAATTTGCATCCCCGTGGGCGGTTGAACCCTGGCCATCCGGTCATGCTCGCGGCCGGAGATTTGCGATGACGCCGCCGACGCCTGAGATAACGGCACGGGAGTTCTGCGATTGGGCATCGGCCGGCAGTCGGCCGCCCGCATGTTCTGTTTCATATCGTATGCATGTCGCCGGAGGAAGGCTGGCGAGCACGACCGTGCGGCTTGTTGCCCCGACCAATGCTGTGTCACGATGCGACATGGCCGTACGGTCTGACGAACTCGGCCCCGCCTCCGGCGCGTCGAACGATTGGCGTGTCGACATCGAGCGAAAGGGCCGCTCCGGCCTGGTGCGCTACCGGGACGGGGCGGGCGTGCTCGCGTTTCACTGGGAGTTCGGCGGGCCCGGCGCCGTGGCGCTCGTCTTTGTCGGCAACGAGGCCGCGTGGAAAGCGCGGCCGGCCTGGGCTGTGGCGCGGCGTGCGGAGATCGTGGGTCGCGTGGCCGGGGCAGTGCTCGAGCAGATGGTCCCCGCGGGCAGGGTGGAGATCGACGACAAGCTCGGCTGGATCAACATCCTCGGCGGATCGCCAGCGCCGGCGCCGCAGCAAGTGCAGGCTCCGCAGCGGACACGGAAACGCGAGCAGCTCGCCACGCGGCTGACGCATCTGAAGTTCATCCTTGGCCTGATCGTCCTGGGAGTGGCCGTCATCGGCATCCTCGCGCGCAATGCATTCACGATCGCCCCGGACTCGGGCTTTCCGCTCGCGCCCTCGGTCCGCACGCCGCAGCACATCGCCACGCTCATCCAGACGCAGGAGCCCTACCTGCCCAGCCTGCATGGGGATCGGTCGAAGGACCGCCACCGCCTCGCGCTGTTCCTGTATCCGATCGACGGGCGTTCCGCGGGGCGCATGATCAGCATCGTCCGGCAGCGCCCCGCAGGGGAGTTCCGGCTGGCGAAGTTGCTGGGCAGCGACGGGCGAACCGTCTGGTATTCCGTGAACGGGATCGGCGGCGTGGACCTCGCGACCGGCGATCTCGTGGGGCCCGAGGCGCTGCGCGCGGCCAATCCCGGCCTTGCCGAGGCCTGGGATGACCCGCGACGCGTCTCCTTCGAGCAAAGGCTGAGGGTGACGTCGCCGGATCGGCAGACGGTGCTCGAGGTCGAGCCCGAGACGCTCGTCGCCGTGCCGGCACGCGTGGAACGCGGCGGATCGGTTTCCCCGTTCGGGCCAGTGATCCAAAATTACCTGAGTGCGGGGGTGCGCCCTTCGCCGACCGAGTGGCTGGGGCTGCACACGACCAGGGAGATCGAGCGCGACTACCGCCCGAACGCCTCGCTCACGCGCTCGGGCCGGCCTGATGAGACCAAGGAGATGCGGCGCTTCTACCGTGGAGTGCTCGGCCCGGAACGGGACCGCGGATCGCGCACGATCGTCTCGATGGATGCCCTGGGGGGCGAGCAGTATCTCAACGCCGCGTTCGTGCGCGCGGGGCTCGAGGCGGAGCCCGTCCGGCTGTCCAATCCCGATAGTTTCCTAATGGTCCACACCTCGGCACCGGGCCCGGGCGGAACGCTGGTGGTGTCACGGGTGGACAAGGCGGGAAAGCCGATCTGGAAGACGGATACGGGCATAGACCGATCCCGGCTTGCGCAGATCCTGCCGGACGCGCGCTACCCGGCCTTCATCGGCACGCGGCCGCCGGTGCCGGACCAGGTGTCCGAACCCATCCTGGTGGTTGTGGACACGCAATCGGGCACGCAGACTCGCAGGACCCTCTGGAAATGAGCATCGCGGCGGGCTCACGTGTATTGCCTTTCGACGTGAGGTGATCATGGCTGAACCGCTTGCAGGCAGGAACGTGGTCGTGACCGGGGGGACCGGCGCGCTTGGCGGGGTCGTCGTCGGCCGCCTGGTGCAGGCCGGGGCGATCTGCCATGTGCCGAGCCGCCGGATCGGCAGCGCTGCGCGGATCGGGACCGATGACCGCCTGCGCATCGTTGCCGGCATCGACCTCGCCGACGAGATGGCGGTGGAGCGCTTCTACGGCACGGTCCCGGAGCTCTGGGCCTCGGTGCACCTGGCGGGCGGCTTTGCCATGGCCCCGATCGCCGACACGTCGCGCGCGGATTTCCTGCGGATGATGGAGATGAATGCCCTGACGGCGTTCCTGTGCTGTCGTGCCGCGGTGCGCGCGATGCGCAGGGCCGGGACCGGCGGACGGATCGTCAACGTCTCGGCCCGGCCCGGGCTCGATCCGCGCAAGGGGGCCAGGATGGCGGCATACGCCGCCAGCAAGGCCGCGGTCGCGGCGATCACGCTGGCGCTGGCCGAGGAGTTGAAGGGCGAGCGTATCCTCGTCAACGCCATCGCCCCGTCGACCCTCGACACGGCGGCCAACCGCAGCGCGATACCCGATGCCGACACGACCAAATGGCTCACGCCCGAGGCGGTGGCCGAGGCGGTGCTGCAGCTCGTCTCCCCCGCCAACATGGAGATCAGCGGCGCGGTGCTGCCGCTCTACGCGCGCGCCTGAGCCGGGGGGCCGGCCGCCCTCGGCACGGTCACCTGTGTTTGCGCCTCAGGCCCGTTCGGCCAGCCGCCGCGCCTGTTCGAGCGCCTGCGCGTCGCGCCCGATCGTGGCGACGGCGAGGGTTTTCCCGCCTTTCCGGTAGCTGACCATGCAATCGCGCGCGGCGATGTCGCCGTCGACGCGGATCTCGTCCCACGCCGGCGCGTGGCCGACATAGCGGATCGTCACCTCATGGTGGGCGCTCCAGAAGAAGGGCACATCGCGGTAGGGCTTGCGGGCGCCCAGCATGTTCTCCGCCGCGACCTGGCCCTGCCGTTCGGCCACCACCCAGTGTTCGACGCGCGCGGTCTCGCCATCCGCACCGCCGGGCCAGCGGGCGACATCGCCGGCGGCGAAGATGCCGGGTCGGGAGGTCTCGAGGTATTCGTTCACGACGATGCCGCGATCCACGGCCAGGCCCGCGCCCTCGGCAAGCGCGAGGCGCGGCTTCACGCCTACGCCGATGACGACGAGATCGGCGGCGATCTGCGTGCCATTGCTGAGGGTGACCGAACCCGCGCCGATGGAGGCGAGCGACGCGCCCATGTGGAAGGTCTCGCCGTGGTCCTCGTGCAGCCTGCGGATGAAGTCGCCGACCTGCGGCCCCAGCACCCGCTCGAGCGGGTGGGCGTCGAGCGAGACCACGTGCACCGCGAGTCCGCGCGCCTTCAGCGCGGCGGCGACCTCGAGACCGATGAAGCCCGAGCCCAGCACGACGGCGGTTCCGGCGCTGGCGGCTCGCGCGATGATGGCGCGGCTGTCCGCCAGCGCGCGCAGCGTGAAGACATGGGGCAGGTCCGCGCCGGGGATCGGCAGGCGCACTGGCTCGGCCCCGGTGGCGATCAGCAGCCGGTCGAAGGCATGGCGGCTGCCGTCCGCGGTGACGACGGTGTGCGCGGCCGTGTCGATACGGCTTGCGGCGGTGGAAAGCCGAAGGTCGATGCGGTTTTCGGCGTAGTAGCCGTCCGCGCGCAGCGGGATCCATTCTTCCGGGGCATTGCCGGCGAGATAGTCCTTCGACAGGTTGGGCCGATCGCAGGGCGCATCGGACTCCGCGCTCAACAGGGTGAGTCGGCCCTGCCAGCCGCGCCGGCGCAGCATTTCGGCCGCCGCGAATCCTGCCGCACCGCCGCCGACGATGACGATGTTCCCGGGTTCCCCCGATGCCGCGGCGCGAGCGGGGCGTGGCGCCGGGGCGACTCGCTCGCGCACGAAGATCCTGTCGCCCTCCCGCTCGACCTTCCAGCAGGCGATCGGGTCGAAGGCCGGGGCGCCGAGTGCCTCGCCCGTGCGCAGCGAAAAGCAGGCGTGATGCAGCGGGCAGCGCACCGTCTCGCCTTCGATCGCGCCCTGGTCGAGCGGCCCGCTGTAATGGGTGCAGGTGGCGCCCACCGCCAGCATTTCGCCGCCCACGCGGGCCAGCAGGACCGCCTCCCCGCCGACGTGGCCGCGCAGCATCGTGCGCCCGCCGAACTCGGCAAGGGTGACGCCGCGGGTCAGATCGGGGCCTGCATCCGGTGTCTCGTGCGTAGTCATGTCGGCTCTCCGTGTGATGTCCGGTGCGGGCGGCAACGCCGCCAGGCGCGCCCGCGGTATCGTCAGGCTTCGTCGCTCAGACCCTGGGCCCGGGCCCTCGCCAGCACTTTCGCGACGACACGGTCGCAGCGCGCTCCGTCGAAGGCGAAGATGTCGCCGAGAGCGCTATCCATCTCGCCGGCAAGGCTCTCGCGCAGGCGGCTGCGGGCGCGAAAGAAGCGGGTGCGCACCGTGGCCGCCGGGATGCCCAGCGCCTGCCCGATGTCCTCGACGCTCATCTCCTCGACCGCCCGCAGCATGAAAACGGTGCGGTAGACCTCGGGCAGAAGATCGATGTGCGACTCCATGAGTTCGCGGATCTGCGTGCGCAGCACGGACGGTTCCGGCCCACGGTCCGGCGCGTCGGTGAGCGCGGCCAGGGTCTCGGGTTCGGGGGAAGTCATGGCGGCCTCCAGCGGGATCACCTGTGCGCGCACCCGGCGCAGCCGTCCCAGCGCTTCATTGGCGACGATGCGCACCAGCCAGGTCGAAAGTCCGCTCTGGCCCCGGAACTCGCCGAGCGCACGCCAGGCGCGCAGATAGGCTTCCTGCACGGCATCCTCGGCCTCGGTATCGTTCTTCAGGATGCTGCGGGCGGTACGGAACAGGAGCCGGTTGTAGCGCCGCATCAGCACCTCGAAGGCCGCGCCATTGCCTGCGGCCGCGCGCGAGATGAGCGCGTCGTCCGGGGTATGTGCCGAGACAGGCGCCGCCGCCAGGTGAGGTTCGGAATGCATGGATGCTCCTGTTTCCCGGGACGCAAGTTTCGATTCTGGCGCAGTCGGTGCCGTCTTGCCAGCCTGCGCCGGATCAGCCGTGGCCGCGCTTCATGAGGCCGAGGAATTCGCGCCGCAGGCGTTCGTCCTTCAGGAAGGCTCCACGCATGACGGAATTCGTCATCACCGACTGGCCATCCCTGACGCCGCGCCAGTGCATGCAGAAGTGGTCTGCCTCCATGACCACCGCCAGTCCGTCGGGACGAACACGGCGCTCGATCTCCCCGACCAGCATCGTCACGGCCTCCTCCTGGATCTGCGGCCGGCTCATGATCCAGTCGCACAGGCGCGCGTATTTCGACAGGCCGATCAGATCCGACGCCGCGTTCGGCAGTACTCCGATCCAGACGCGGCCCATGATCGGGCAGAGATGATGCGAGCAGGCGCTGCGCACCGTGATCGGGCCGACGATCATCAGCTCGTTCAGCCGCGCGGCATTGGGGAAGCTCGTGACCTCGGGCGGCTCCTCGTAGCGGCCGCGGAACACCTCGTCGATGAACATCTTTGCCACGCGGCGGGCCGTCTCGACGGTGTTGTGGTCGCGTGCCGTGTCGATCACCAGCGCGCGCAGCACCTCGTGCATCCGCGCCTCGACCTCGCCGCGCAGCTCGTCGAGCTCGCCGGCGCGGAGGAAGGCCGCAATGTTGTCATTGGCGTGGAAGCGATGCCCCGCCTCACGCAGGCGCTGGCGGATGCGGCCGGAGGCCGTCAACGAGGTCGTGGCGCCCTCGTTGCGGAACACGGGGGTTGCGAGGCTGGTGATCATTCCGGATCCCCCTTTCCTGTCGTCAATCTTCGCTCGTCCCGGCGAGGCCTGCGGCCCGATCCCCGCTCAGCGCATCGGCCGGCGTCATTCTTTGGTCCCGCGCCTCGCCGGACCCGGCGACGTCCTCCGCTGTGCGCCAGCGCGACCTCGGAACACAGAGCCGGGTCCGCCGGTGCGGCGACTGTCATGGCGCGGTCCTGGCGGGGAGCCGCGACGGGCCGTGGGGTGCTGGGCATGGACATCAGGTGCTCCTCGATGGTGGACCGATCCGGGGGCGGAGGCGGATACCGATCTCCTGATCGGGGCATGGCGCCGTCCTGCACATTGGATGCGGCCGCCCGCCGCCGCGTTTCCGGCGGCTGCGCGGTCCTCGCAATCGCTGATGGGAGGCGTCAAGCGCCGGGCCTCGAGGCGTTGACGGCAGCAGTGACGGCATGACATCTCGTCCTGCCTCGGGACGCAAGGCAGATCAACGGCCTGGAATGGTCGTTCGTGATCGAGTGGGAATAGCCGGGGATCGCCCACTTCGGACAGGGGAAGACCGGGGTGACAGCCATCGGACACTGCTTCCCGGGATTCAAATCGGTGTTCGCGCACACCGGGTCTGCGAGGATTCGCTCGGCAGACGAAGGTACATACGCTGCGACCGATCGTCCGTCCAAAGGCTCTTCCGAAGGGACGAACGCCATTCGTATTGCCATTCGATCACGTGCAGCGGCAGCCCGTGTACATCGAGAAGTCGAAGCTTGAGCGCGCCGGCAACGCGCGCGCAGTGACTGGTGGCGAGCTCGAGGCGCTTGCAGGCCCCTCAAAAAGTCGCCGCAACGGCCCGATCGCGGTGCCAGCGCGAAATCTCAATCGGCGGTGAATGGCAATCTGATGGCCGAGTCGTTGAACCAGCAAGACAGCAGGTTTTGGTCCGGCAGCTCCATCAGCCGGCGCCCGGAGCGGATCGAGTGGAAAATCCGTGACGGCAGAGCGCGGATCACTCGCGCCGCGGTGATCGAGGGGTGACCGTTGCCCGCGTGGAGTCCCTCGAAGCGCCGCGAACGCCCCTCCAGCGCATCATCGACCATTCGCCGCACCGGCCGCAGCGGACGATCGACGGGCAGTCGAGCCGCCGACCTCGCATGGCTGAACGTCGCGCCCTGGATCGCATCGGAAGCCGTGCCGCCGGGAACGGGGCCGCCCTGCCCAGCCCTGCGTTGCTGCCGGCTGCCGTCGCCTCAAGGATTGTCCAGACTGAAGACATGCGTCTGATCGTCGTAGGCAAACACCTCGGCGTACCGACCCAGGTCGATGATGGTGCGCAACGTCTGCTCCGCAGCATTCGGCGACATACGATCCTCCAGTTCGTGCGCAAAGCGGCTCCACGGCGCCCGATGGCTTGGTCGCTCGTCAAGCACGCGCCGGATATGGGCTGCCAGCGACACATAGGCAAGTAGATGCTGGGCGAAGAGACGCTTGCGCCGATCGGTGTCGGCATCGGCAAACTGCCTGCCCTCGGGCGTAATTCTGATGTCGCCGCCCGCCACTTCGGCGAATCTCAGCATCTGCAGGGTCTCGACGACCGGAAAGAGGTCGTCGATCTCCATCTGAAGGGATGTGGCGATGACCGGAAGATCCGCTTTGCCGTCGTAAGGCGGTCCCACGACGGCTTCGAGCAGCCCCGCCAACAGATTCGAGGATACCGGCGGCAGGATCGTGCCGATGCCCGCGCCGGGGAAGCGCTCGAACTGCTTGCCGTCCCGACCGGTGTCGGGCCCGCCGGTCATCTCCACATAGATACTCTCAACCAGATCGCGAAAACCGGGATCGAGGCGGGCGCGCGGGTGCGGCAGGTCCACGCTGATTTCCTTGATGACTCGACCCGGATTGCTGCCGAAGACGAGGATCCGGTCGCACATGAGGACGGCTTCCTCGATATTGTGGGTGACCAGGATCACCCCCTTGATGGGGAGCTGGCCCTCCGACCACAGGTCGAGGAAGTCCGTGCGCAACGTCTCCGCCGTCAGCACGTCGAGCGCGGAGAACGGCTCGTCCATCAGGAGTATGTTGGGATGTACAACCAGCGCGCGAGCGAATCCGACGCGCTGGCGCATGCCACCGGAGAGCTCGCGCGGGTACGCGGACTCGAAGCCGTCGAGTCCAATCAGGTCGATCGCGTCGATCGCGCGGCGGCGGATCTCCTCGGGGGGCAGTGCCAGCGCCTCCAGGCCCAGTTGCACGTTCTCCTGCACCGTGAGCCAGGGAAACAGGGCTGAGCTCTGAAAGACCATGGCGATGCGGGGTGGTGGTTCGGTCACAGTCTGGCCCAGAAAGGTGATCGATCCGGCCGCGGGAGTGGAGAGTCCGGCGATGAGCCTGAGCAGCGTCGATTTGCCGGAACCGGATCGTCCGAGCAGGCCGATGATCTCGCCCTCCTGCAATGCGAGGTCGATTCCGTCGAGAACGAGCAGCTCCCCGCCATCCGGCTTGCGGAACGATTTGCGAACGCCCTGGATGTTCAGCAGCGGAATGCTGTCCATGTTGCATCCCTTCAGCCGAGCCGGAACTTGCGTTCCGCGAGTGCATAGAGCGGACGCCAGAAGGCGCGGTTGATGATGACGACGAAGGTGCTCATCACGGCGATCCCGAGCACGATGCGATGGTAATCGCCCGCAGCGGTCGCCTCGGCGATGTAAGCGCCCAGACCGTGGGCCTCGAGCCTCGTATGGCCCCAGCTCACGCTCTCGGCGACGATGCTGGCATTCCAGGCGCCCCCCGAGGCGGTGACGGCGCCGGTCACGTAGAACGGGAATGCCGCGGGCAGGGCGATGCGCTGCCACCACAGCCAGCCGCGGACGCCAAGGTTGGTACCGATGTCGCGCAGCTCGCCCGGGATCGTCGATGCACCGGCGATGACGTTGAACAGGATGTACCATTGGGTGCCGAGAATCATCAGCGGGCTCAGCCAGACGTCCGGATCGAGACGGAACGCAACGATCGCCGAGACGACGAGAGGGTACAAGAGGTTGGCGGGGAACGCGGCCATGAACTGGACGATCGGCTGAGCGAACCGTGCGGCGGCGGGGCGCAGTCCGAGCCAGACGCCGATCGGTACCCAGATGATGCTTGCGAGCGCAATCAGCACGAAGACGCGCACCGCGGTGACGAGACCAAGCAGGATCGCCGTGACCACGTCACCCGGAGTGAGGCCGGTCAGCGCGAAGTCGGCAACCCTCCACGCGGCGATCAGGCAGATCGCAGCGACTGTGCTGTACCACAGTCGATCGAGCCACGCGGCGGCGCGACCACGCTTTGCGGGCGCGGGAGATGATTCGGCTGGTAGCGCCGTCATCCGGTAGGTCCACTGCCAGACTGTCGCCAGCGGCGCAACGGCCCGCGACACGAGTAGTGAACGCCGGAAAGCGGTCAAGACCCAGGAGCGAGGCGGGGTCACCGCGGTCTCCTGCTCGAAGCGGAACCGATCGGACCAGGCGACGAGCGGCCTGAACAGAAGCTGATCGTAGACGAGTATCACGACGAGCATGCCGGCGATCGCCCAGCCGATTGCGCCGAGATCGCGCTGCGCGACGGCGAGCGCGATGTAAGACCCGATGCCCGGCAGGGTCACGGTCGTGTCTCCGACGCTGATCGCCTCGCAGGCGACGACGAAGAACCAGCCGCCGGACATCGACATCATCATGTTCCAGACCAGGGCGGGCATGGCGAACGGCGCCTCCAGCTTCCAGAAGCGCATCCAAGGGCCGAGCCTGAGCGATCGCGAAGCCTCGGCAAGCTCCTTTGGCACGGTGCGCAGCGACTGATAGAAGCTGAACGCCATGTTCCAGGCTTGGCTGGTGAAGATGGCGAAGACGGCGGCCAGCTCGGCGCCCAGGACCCTGCCCGCGGCGAGCGACATGAAGAAGACCACGGTGACCGAGATGAAACCGAGGATCGGCACGGACTGCAGAATGTCGAGAAGCGGGATCAGGACCTGTTCGGCGCGCCGACTCTTGGCGGCCCAGGTCGCATAGGTGAAGGTGAAGACGAGCGACAGTATCATCGCCGCCAGCATGCGAAGAGACGTTCGGATCGCGTATTCCGGCAAGACGGACGGATCGAGATCGATGACGCCGATTCCCGGCTCGGGCAAAGGCTGCATGAGGCCCCGGCTGCCCTGCGCGGCCAGGACCAGACCACCGAAAACGAGCAAGACGGCGACGAGGTCCCAAAGCGTCAGTGCAACGGGATGCGATGTTTCGCGAGCAAAACGAAGTCGTGATGTCATCTTGCGCTCTCGTCGATTGCCTCGTCAGATGCCGCTTCCACTGATCCTCCGCCGAGTATCGT
The DNA here is from genome assembly GCA_022071965.1 of Gammaproteobacteria bacterium. Taxonomy (GTDB): domain Bacteria; phylum Pseudomonadota; class Gammaproteobacteria; order JAJPIJ01; family JAJPIJ01; genus JAJVHZ01. The sequence goes on along the minus strand of JAJVIQ010000003.1, from coordinate 350,092 downwards.
GGATCGCCCCGGCTTCGCCGGAGACCGTTTGGTCCGAGTCAGGCCGCGATGGCCGACTCGCCGCGTTGGCGATGGCACGCCAGTTCCTTCTCCGCCGGCGGGATGTCGCCGATGGTTCTCGGCCGCCGCCGGTGGTGCCAGTCCGACCCACTCCAGCGTTGCGCATTCCACGGCGTCCGGATGCTTGCACGGCCCGCGAGGGTGGGTGACCTCGGTCTTGTACCGCCCGATGATCGCCTCGGCCAGTGCGTTGTCGCAGGAGTCCCCGGTGCGGCCCACGGAGGGTTCCATATCCGCGGGCGCCAGCCGCTCCGTGTGCCGGATCGATGGATACTGTGCAGATTCAAGGGGTCGTCGCGACCCCACTCTCCATGTGAGGACAGGCACACGTCAAGTGCCTCCGCGGGGATCCTCCATCCAGGATCATCACCGCCTTCGCGCGGGACCCCGGGGAGGCGGCGAGCGTTCCGTGGCGGATCGTGGCCGATGAGCGGCGGCTCGAGGTCCCCGGGCACGCTGCGCTCATGGCCGGATCCGGGCCCGGGAGGCTCGCGTACACGAGCCTCTCCGCGGCACATCGCACGCAACTCCATTCGACAAACCCGCTCGGGAGCGCCGACGTCAGGCGGCGCGCCGATAGCGCCGCCGACTTTCCGAACGAAGCGGCCACCCTCCGCCTCGTCGGCGCGCGGCCGCTCGAACAATGCGGGGGGCTTGGCACTGCAGCGCCGCTACAGGCGGCTTGAAGGCCTGCAGGTGCTCAGCGACAATCACCCCGCGCGGCCGTCCGCAGCAGGCGACTGGGCGTGAGTACAACCGGGCCAGGGCTCGCGCCGCGTGCACCGCGAACCGGAACTCGATCGAGGGCAGGAAGTTTGCCGGACGCCATTCGTCCCGCCGCGTACGACCCATCGTCCGTTCCCTCGGACGGCAGCCGTTCGCCCGGCCGGACGCTGCCTCGATGAGCACGGCGCGAATCGAAGAGGGATCGGCGGCGCGCGCGCAACCGCGCCGCTGGATACTCGCGGCGCTGATGTGCACGATGATGCTGGCGGCGATGGACACGACGATCGTCGCGACGGCGATCCCGCAGATCGTCGGAGACCTCGGCGGCTTCGCGCACTTCAGCTGGGTGTTCTCCATCTACCTGCTGGCGCAGACGGTCACCATCCCGATCTACGGCAAGCTCGCCGACCTGGTCGGCCGCAAACCGGTGCTGATGGTCGGAACGCTGCTGTTCCTCGCCGGCTCGGCCGCCTGCGCGGCCTCGTGGAGCATGCCTTCGCTGATCGCCTTTCGCGGCCTGCAAGGCGTGGGCGCCGGCTCGATCATGGCCTCGGTGACCACGCTGGCCGGGGACCTGTATCCGGTGCGCCAGCGCGGCGCAATCCAGGGCTGGCTGTCCAGCGTCTGGGGTGTCGCGGCGATCGCCGGCCCGGTGATCGGCGGGGCCCTGGCCGACTACGCGTCGTGGCACTGGATCTTCCTGATCAACCTGCCGATCGGGCTCGCCGCGCTGTCGCTGATCGGCGCGTTCCTGCACGAGCGCTTCGAGCCCCGGCAGCCGCGCATCGACTACGCGGGCGCGGGCCTCGTGCTGGTCGCCGTCGGCGCGCTGATCGTCGGTCTGCTGCAGGGCGGGCAGAGCTGGCCGTGGCTGTCGCCGACCAGCGCCGCGGTGTTCAGCGTTGCGGCGATCGCCGCCGGGCTGGCCGTGCGCGTCGAGGGTCGGGCCGCCGAGCCCGTGATGCCCGGCTGGCTGTGGCGCGACCGCCTGCTCGGCGGCTGCAACCTGTCGATGATCGGCATGGGCTTGGTGATGATGGCGCCGTCGACCTTCCTGCCGACCTTCTCGCAGTCGGTGCAGGGGCTCGGGGCGATCGGCGCAGGGCTCGTGCTGGCCTGCATGAGCATCGGCTGGCCGGTGGCCTCGGCGCTGTCGGCCCGCGCGTACATGCGGATCGGTTTTCGCGACGCCGCGCTCGGTGGTGCGCTGCTGATCGTCGTCGCGCTGCTGGCCTTCTACGCACTGCCCGAGCCGGCGCCGATCTGGGGCACGGTGATCACGCAGGTCCTGCTGGGCGCCGGCTTCGGATTGCTGTCCACGCCGCTGCTGATCGGCGCGCAGTCGGTCGTCGGCTGGGAGCGCCGCGGCGTGGTGACCGGAGCCAACATGTTCTCGCGCTATCTCGGTCAGAGCCTTGGCGCGGCGATCGTCGGAGCGATCTTCAACGCCACGCTGTCGGCGCGGCTGGCGGCCGCACCGGCCTCGTACGGCGCGGGGCTGCCGCGACGGATCGACGCGGTGATCGACGCGCTGCACGCACCCGGCACCGACCCGGCCGCGCAGGCGTGGCTGCGCGACGCGATCGACGTGGCGACGCGCCACGTATTCGCCGCGATGGCCCTGCCGGCGCTGGGCATCCTGCTCGCGCTGCTGTTCGTTCCGCGGCATTTCCCGACGCTGCCCGATCGGCGCGACGAAGCGGCCCCGGCGCGCGCCGGGCGCCGGGGCGCGGAATCGGCGCGGAGCGCGCCGGTCGCACGCGAGGAACGCTGAGGAAGGCAACGGAACGCCGCAGAGGCGGTGCTCGCAGCGAGCCTCGCGGCGAGGCGGGCCGCGCCGATCCGCGCATGGCGCTCGTCGGACCTGCGTTCGCGGATGCTCAACCCGTCTGCGTCTGCAGGTAGTTCTCGAGCCCGACCTGATTGATGAGTACGGTCTGGGTGTCGAGCCAGTGGAGGTGGTGCTCCTCGTCGTCGAGCATCTCGCGCAGCATATCGCGGCTCACGAAGTCGTGGCTGTGCTCACAGCCAGCGATCGCCGTGCGCAGATGCGCGATCGCCCGGCCGACCAGCGCACGGTCGAGCGCCAGCTGTTCGGGAACCGTCGGCGCACCGACGATCGCCCCGAAGTCCGGCGGCGCCGGGGTGCCGTCGAGGAGGAGGATGCGGGCGATGATCTTCGCGGCATGGCGGATCTCCTCGGCGCAATAGGCGTCCTGTATTGCGGCGAGGCGTTCGAATCCCCAGTGCCGGCACATCCCGGCGTGGAGCAGGTACTGCCGGTGCCCGGTCAGTTCGTAGGACAGGTATTCATTGAGGCCCGATACCACCGCTGGTTCACCCTTCATCGTCGCGCCCTCCTTCAAAGTGCAGGATTTTATCCGCTACTCCCCCGGAGAGGATACCCGCCACGTGATGTGTTATAAATGCCTCTCGTCGCGTTGCGCCCGCCCGTGTTCGCATGTGATCGGGCGAGCCGTCGAATGTCACGCTTGCACAGCATCATGGACTTTCCTGACTTTTTCCCGGCAGCCCCAACCATCACCCTGCGCGACCCGCTCGCCGCCTTCCTGGGCGCGCCGCGGGAGGGCTCGATCAGCTACACCTTTGCCGATGCCGTCAAGCTCGCGGGGCACTCCTGCCCGACCGTCGCCGGGGCCTTTCTCATGGTGCGCCGAGGCCTCATCCATCTCTATGGCGGCGAGCTGCCCGAACGCGGCGGCATCGAGGTGTACCTGCGCGACGCGCGCGATCAGGGTACGACCGGCGTGATCGCGGCCGTCGCGACGCTTCTCACGGGCGCCGCGCCGGAGACCGGCTTTGGCGGGATCGGGGCGGGCCGGCGCTTCGCGCGCCGTGGCCTTCTGCAATTCGACGCTCCCATCGACAGCATGCTCGCACTCCGCAGGCGCGATACCGGGCGCGGCGCCATGCTCGACCTTGACATCTCCGGCATACCATCCGACGCGGCAATGCGTTCGCTCTTCCCCAGGGCGGTCGCCGGGCACGCGAACGCGGACGAGCAGACGCGCTTCGCGACACTCTGGCAGGACCGCGTGAAACGCATGCTGCTCGAGCACGCCGACGACCCGGGCCTGATCCATGTCCGCGAGTGGCTGACCCCGGCCTGATGTCGGAAGTGGCGGTCATGAGCCATTTCGTACTGCTCGTCCTGCACCTGTTCGCCGCGATCATGTTCGCCGGCGCCGTGTTCTTCGAAGTGCTGATCCTCGAAGGCATCCGCAAGCCGGTCGGGCGCGAGGTCATGCGCACCGTGGAGATCGCGATCGGAGCGCGCGCGCGGCGGCTGATGCCGTTCGTGATGTTGGTGCTGTATGGCGCGGGCATCGCCATGGCGTACCAATACCGCGGCGTCCTCGCCCACCCTTTTTCCAGCAGCTTTGCGCTGATGCTTTCGATCAAGGTGGTTCTGGCGCTGAGCGTGCTCGTGCACTTCATCACCGCGCTGACGCTCAGCGGCGCCCGGAAGCTCAAGTCGCGACATTTTCAGCTGATCCATCTCAGCGTGTTCTGTCACGTCGTGCTGATCGTCTTTCTGGCGAAGGCCATGTTCTACATCCGCTGGTAGCGGCGGGGGCCTCACGCAGCGGGCGCGCCGGACTTCCCTGCGCGCCACGATGCCCGGGGGCGCGGGCGCGAAGCGGGAGTGCGGCGAGGAAAAGGGGGGGCGCAGGCGAGGTAGAAGGAGACCGGACCCGGCTGGCCACCCACGGGGCGGGATCCGCGAGGGGCGGCCGGGCCTTCCAGCCCGGGCATGAACGGTCACGGCCGGGAGATCCGCCTGCGCTGTGACGCGCCGCCTCGCCCCCGACGTTCGCCTCGACCGATTCGGCGTGGAATGGCGGCGCGGAATGGCGGCGCGATGTGCCGGCGCATCGAGAGGTACCTGGCCGCCGATCGCCGCATCCGCGCCCCGTTCCCGGACGCTTCAGCGCGCCGCCGCGTGCGGGCTGACGTAGTCGCCGACCGGGGTGCGGAAGGCGACGTTCATCCGGTTCCAGCCGTTGATCGCGATGATCGCCAGGGTCAGATCGACCAGCGCCTTCTCGTCGAAGTGGCGACGGGCCTCTTCGTACACCGCATCGGACACTTCGTGCGTGGCGATCCGGGTCACCGCTTCGGTCCAGGCCAGCGCGGCGCGCTCGCGCTCGCTGTAGCACGGCGCTTCGCGCCAGGCCGCAAGCAGGTACAGGCGCTGTTCGGTCTCGCCCCGCGCACGCGCGTCCTTGGTGTGCATGTCCAGGCACCATGCGCAGCCGTTGATCTGCGAGGCGCGTGACTTGACCAGTTCCAGCAGCGGTGCCTCCAGGCCGCTCTCGTGGACCTGATGCTCGGTATGGAGCATCGCCCTGAACGCTTCGGGCGAGGCGAGCTTGTAGTCGAGGCGCTGGCGCATCAGGTGCCTCCTGTCGCGTTTCCGGGGTGAGGGAACAGGCCTTGTATGGCCTCGTAGCCCAGGGCGGCGTCAAGACCGTCGAAGCGGCCGCTGCTGCGCAGCCTTTGTGCCGCCTCCCGTGCGGCCGACAGTGCCAGCGTGGCCAGCCGGGTGGCGGTGCTGACGCGCGCCACGCCAAGGCGCCCAAGCTCCGCCAGATCCGGCAGGCCGGCGCGCGCGCCGATGTTGACCGGCGCATCGATCTCCGCGCACAGCCTGGCGATCGCATCGGGCTTGCCCAGGGCGATGGGATAGATACAGTCCGCACCGGCAGCAAGGTAGGCGCGCGCGCGTCGCAGGGTCTCATTGATGCGTTCGGTCTCGCCTGCGCCGCCATCGACGATCCAGGTATCGACGCGGGCATTGATGATGATCGGCACGCCCGCCTCGCGCGCGGCTTCGCGCGCTGCCGCGATCCGCCGCGCGGCGTCGTCGATATCGCGCAGCGTCTCATGCCGGATGCCGTCTTCCAGGTTGATGCCGACCACACCGGCAGCGATCACCGTGCGCACGCTGGCGGCCACCGCCTCGGGCGACTCGCCGTAGCCCGCCTCGAAATCCGCGCTGACCGGCAGCGAGGTGACGCGCACGATGCGCCGGATCGCGGCGACGGCCTCGCTCAACGGCATATGCTCGCCGTCGGCGTAGCCCAGCGACCAGGCCATGCCACCGCTGGTCGTGGCGATGGCGTCGAAGCCGAGGTCCTCGAATACCCGCGCGCTGCCAGCGTCCCAGGCGTTGGGCAGCAGCAGCACCCGGCTGCGGTCGTGCAGCGCGCGAAAGCGCTGCGCCCGCTGGACTTGTGCCTGCGTATTCATGGTTTGCCTCCTGTCGTGGGCCACTCGGCGGCGCGGGGAGCCGCGCGGTGGGTCAGCGCGGCGGCAGCCCCGCCGCCCCAGCCGTCATCCGGGGGAGACCGCACATCATGTCCCGCAGGCCGCCGCGGCCCAGTGTACGCGTCATCTTTGCCATCCCCTGGTGCTTCCTGAGCACCTTGTTCGACATCGGCTGGGACCAGGTCGGGGCCGCGGCGTTCACACTGCGTCCCGGTGCGCCTGCACCGCGATCGGCCTGGGCCGGGAGCCCGTCAGCGCCACCTCGCGCGCGGTGCGCCAGGTCGGCGTCACGCTGGCGGGCTTCCAGACGTTCTCATGCGGCGCCCAGGCGCCCCAGCCCCAGCTCGACCAAGCGGCCTTCGCGGCGCAGCAGGAACAGCGCCTCCAGCCCCATGCGCTGGGCCAAGGCCAGACCTTCGCCCGCGCCAGCGACCAGCAGCGCGGTGGCCCAGGCATCGGCGTTCATACCCTCGTCCGCCAGCACGGTGACCGAGGCCACGTCATTGTGCACCGGTGCGGCGCGGCGTGCGTCCATGGTGTGCGACAGGCGCACGCCGCCCACGTCCACGAAGCGGCGGTAGTCGCCCGAGGTGGCCACGGCCAGGTCCTGCAGCTCGATGACGCCATGGACGGCACGGCACCCGGCTTTCGGGCTCTCCACGGCCACGGCCCAGGGCTGGCCGTCGGCCTGGCTGCCTACGGCGCGCAGCTCGCCGTCGAGGGCCGCGAGCGCATGCTGCACGCCGTGGCGCTGCAACACGGCGGCCATCCGATCGACGGCGTAGCCCTTGGCAATGCCGCACAGGTCGAGTTGCAGGGGGGCGCGCTTGCACGCGCGGCCGGCGGCCGCATCCAGCTCCAGCCTCTGGTGGGACGGGTGGTATGCCGCCTGCGCGGCGGCACGGATGGCGGCTGCATCGGGGCCATCGCGCACGGCGCCAAAACCCCAGGCGTCGACCAGAGCGCCCACGGCCGGGTCGAAGGCGCCGCTGCTCTGGCGGCTGATCTCCAGCGCACGGGTCAGCACCTGCAGGATCTCGGCGGGCAGGGCCACCCATTGATCGGGCGGGGCGCGGTTCAGCCGGTTCAGGTCGCTCGCCGGCGCCCACGGCGACATCTGCTGGTCCACCCGCTCGACCGCCGCGGCCAAATCCTGGCGAAGCGCGCCGGTTCCGATGTCCGGTTCGACATCGCAGCTCACCGACCAGCGGGTGCCCATCGCGGGCCCGTGCAGATGGATGCGCTGCCCCCGCCCGGCAGCCTCAGAAGACGTCTTCGGCATAGCGGCCCTTCGCCTTGAGTTGCGCGACACTCAGGCGCAGCGTGCCCAGGATGTCGTCGAGCACCCGAGCCACGCCCTGCGCCATCGGGCGGCTGCCGCACACGCGGACGGCCGCACCGCGGGCCAGCAAGGCGCGCACGCGGCCGGCATCGCGGTGCAGCGCGTCCTGCACGTAGCCGCCGCCGTTGGCGACGCGCGAGAAAACCGTGCGCAGGCTCGCCAGGCGCTTCTCGCCCAGCCAGCGCTCGAGTTCGGCGCCGAAGTAAAAATCGCGCGCCGGATCGCGGGCGCCGAAGTACAAGTGCATCGGCGTGCGCCGCGCATTGGCGCGGATGAAGCCGACCAGCGGCGCCACGCCGGTGCCCGCACCGATCAGCACCACGGGCCGCCGTTCGCCGTCCAGCGCAAAACCGGGGTTGGGCCGCACGAAGGCCTGGATCGAGTCGCCCGGTTGCAGCCCGTGCAGAAAGCCGGAGCACACGCCGCCGGGCAGTCGGCGCACGCAGATTTCCACGAAGCCGTCGCGCCGACCGGAGGCCAGCGAGTAGTAGCGCGGCGCGCCTGAGCCGGGCGCCAGCACGCCCAGCAGGTCGCCGGCGACGAAACGCGCCAGCCCCTGCCCCGCCAGGCGATCGCGCCAGCGCTGCGCGGGCAGCCCGAAGCGCAGGATGACGGCCGGCTGGTCGGCGCCACCGGGGTAGTCCTGGCGCGACAGCAGTTGCAGCTCGGTGGTCGGCGGCAGGCGCGGCCGGTAGGCCAGCTCGAGCGGCTCGCCCAGCGCCCGGGCCAAGTCCTGCCCCCAGCGGGCGAATTCCTGGGCCGATTGCTGGTGGATCCGGGTCAGCGGCAGCAGCGTTGACCAGCCTTGTGCACCCAGTGCGGCGTCCAGGGCCTCGGCAAACGCACAGAAGGCGGGGTACTGCCGGTCACCGAAGCCCAGCACCGCGACCTGCGCTGCCGTCACCGGCGTGCGGGCGATGCGCTCCAGCGCCCGGGCCGCATGGGCCGGGGGCTGACCTTCGCCATAGGTGGCGGCCAGCAAGAAGACCCTTCGCGCCGCCGTGCCGACCTGGAAATGCTCGAGGCTGTTGGTGTGCACGCGGTGTCCGCTGCGCACCAGGGCATCATGCAGAGTCTGCGCAAAGCCCCAGGTGCTCCCGGTCTCGCTGGCGACGAAGATCAGCACATCGGCCTGCGCCGACGGGCTGTTGTCGGCCAGGCGGGGCCGGGGCAGGCGTCCCTGCCTCCACAGGATCAGGCCCGTCACCCAGAACAGCGGGATGCTGGCTCCCGCGGGACCGAGCACCAGCGCCCACACCCATGCGCCTTCGCCAGTATGGAGCAGCATCGCCCAGTCGTGGATGCGCTGCGCAGCCGTGGCGTCTTGCCAGGCCAGCGTCTGGCCGGAATACCTGTCCACCCAACCCTGGCCTTGGGCGGTGGTCACTTTCCAGGTGTCCTCGGGGTCTGCGGCGCTCGGAAAGCCCAGTCGGCGCAAGTCCCCCACGCGCAGGCCCTGCAGCAGCGGCAACCGCCCGGCGGGAAGCTCGGCCTGTGCGATCTGCACGGATACCACATCGGGCTCGGAGCCGGCATCCAGCACCACCAGGTCGAAGGTGGCAGCGCTCATGTACAATGCCGTCGCCGAGCTGAGCAGGAGCACGACCAGCACGGCACGCCCTGTCGCGGCATGCAGGCGCTGCACCAGCGAACCGCGCATCCGGTCGGCGAGCCGCCGCCAGCCGCCCATGCGGCGCAGCATCAGCATCAGGCCCGATACGGACAGCAGCAGCATGCCCAGCGCGACGGCCGCCGCCCCCAGGCGCCCCGCATCGCCGAGCAGGAAGGAGCGGTGCAGCTTCTTGAACCAGTGCGACAGCCCCGAGGGCCGGTAGGGACCGAGCACGCGGCCATCGGCCGGATCCACCCGCGAAGCCATGGCCCGGCCGGCATCGAAGGCATAGACCACGATGTCGCCCGAGGGCAGGCGGCGGATCTCCTCTGCCCCGGAGATGGTGGCCGACACGCGTTGCGCCAGGGCGGCGACCGGCAGATCCGCCGCAGCGGGTACCGACTGCCAGGCATCCCGCACGGAGTCGACGGCCAGGACGGCGCCGGTGATGCCCAGTATCAGGGCGATGGTACCCGCCACCAGGCCCAGCCAGCGATGGATCGGCCGCCAGTCCATGCCGCCCTCCCTTATTGCAGCTCGAAGCTGAAGGACTGGATGTATTGCCGCCCCGCATGAGGCTTGCCCGCGTTGGCAGCGCTCAGCGGCACGCGGATTTCGGCCGGGCTGTCGCGCATGTCTTCCACCGCGGCGTCGATGCGGATCTCGTAGCCCGCGTCTATCAGTGCATCCGCGAGGTCGGCCGTCACCCTGAGGGTGCGACCCTGGCCCACGCTGGCGCCGGTCACGCCCTGCAGGCGCTTGCTGTCGCCGGAGGACAGGCGGTTCCAGCCCGACAGGTGCGTGTAATACTTGGCCTTGCCGCCGGCCACCCACAGAGTGCGGGCATAAGCGCCCTGGGCATCGGTGAGGTACACGGCCAGATAGGCGCCATCGCCGCCATAGTTCTCGAGCGTGGTCGCAATCGTAACCGGGCGGCTGTGCGCCGCGGCGGGCAGGGCCAGCGCGCAGGCGGCGGCCACGGTGGTCATCAGGGGTCTGGACATGGTCGTTCTCCGTTGAGGGTCATTCGATGGAGCCGTGTGGCGTGGCGCCGGGCGCGGGGGGAGCCGCGTCACCATCGCCGCTGCGCGGTGATGCGTCCCCACCCTGCGTGCGCTCGCCGGCGCGGTAGCGCTCGCGGTCATGGTCGCGATCACCCATTTTCATCTTCATGATCCGCAGCGTCTGGGGGTCGAGCCTGGCCTTGAAGGCACGGCCCTGCGCATCGCGGCCGCGAATCTCGTAGCAGCCGTCGTCGATCTTCAGGCGTTGCACCTGCCAGCCCTGCTGCGCGGCCATCTGCATGACCGCGTCGCGCGGCTGCCAGTCCTGCACGGGCGCATCGCAGTCATCGCCTGCCAGCACCGGTGCCGCCGCCAGGCCCAGAAAAAGGGCTGCCAGCGATGGATGGGTTTTCATGGGTTAACCTCCTTTCCTGCGATCAACGCATGGCAAACGACTCGCGGTGCAGGCGCCAAGGCCGTCGACCGCCGGCGTGCTCGTGCAGTGCATCGCCCAGGCCTTGCGGTCCGCAGGAGCAGATGTCCATCGGCCCGGGGACCGCTTCCAGGTCCTGCGGCCTCGGAGCCTGACCCTGGGCCTGGCCGTGCACCGTGAGTCGAACCGGTGGCCGCGCCTTTGCGCACAGGGCCTGTACCCGTGCCAGCACCGGATCGCGGCGGGCGTGCGTGGTGGGTCGCATGGTGAGGGCTCCTTGGTGGTGGCTGGTCCGGCACTGCGCCGGGTGGAGAAAATTTTGAAAGATCAACCTGAAACGAAGCTGAAAGCTGCGATCATTCGCCGTTCGTGGCGACCGGGGCAGAAAAAGCTCCATACGCCGCGGCGGGCGACACCCTCGTCATCCGATCGCAATGGTGACAGCAAACGTGAAGCGCGCAGGCAGGCCCTCGCCGTGGAGCCGCGGCTTGCGTATTCCGTTGATGAAGGAGCGGGAGCAGGACCTGCGCGCCCCGCCGCTTGCCTGTCTGGGGAGAGCCTCGCCCTGTTCTTCCATCGCACCCGCGCCAGCGTGGAACGCGCGGTGCGGCCGCTGTGCGGGCGCATCATGGAGGTGACGGGCGCGGCGCCTGCTGCGCCGGCACGCCGAAGACCTGATGGCTGGTGGGAATGCGCGCGTCGTCGTAGCGCGCGCCGACGACCATCAGCCAGATGCTGCCGGCGAGCGAGGCCGCGAACACGGCGATGCCCAGCCAGACGATCGGCTGCGAATACCAGGAAGCCCGGTGCGGCGGGTTACTTCGTGTCTGCGTCTCCATCGTGTGACAGATGATAGACGTAGCCGGCGAGGACGTGGATGTCGTCGTCGGACAGGCGCGGACTCCACGCAGGCATGTGCCCCTGGCGGCCGCCGCGAATCGTCGTTTCGACCGCCGCCTGTGTGCCGCCGTACAGCCAGATGTTGTCGGTCAGGTTCGGCGCGCCGAGCAGCGGGTTGCCCCTGCCATCCGGCCCGTGACAGGCCGCGCAAGTCGTCTTGAACGTCGGTTCCGCGGCCGCCGCGGCCGCGGTGTTGTAGGGCTTGCCCGACAGGCCCAACACGTACTCGACGAGGTTTCTCACGGCCGGCTCTCCGAGCGAGTTCCACGGCGGCATCACGCCCGAGCGCCCGCCGCGTATGGATGTCGTGATGTCCTGTCCGGTGCCGCCATAGAGCCAGTCCTCGTCCGTCAGGTTCGGTGCGCCCAGCGACGGGTTGCCGCGACCGGTCCGACCGTGGCAGGCGGCGCAATTGTCGATGAACAGGCGGCCGCCGATCCGCTGCGCCTGGGCGTCGCGGGCAATCGCCTCGACGCTCATCGCGGCAAGTCGCTTCAGCACGGGGTCGAGCTTCGCGGTGTTGGCGGCCGTGGCAGCGGCGAGCTCCTTTCCTGACGTCCAGTCGAGCGCGCCCTTGTGGTTGCCGAATCCCGGATACAGCACCAGGTAGCCCAACGCGATGAAATACATGGCGAACGACGCCACGATCCACCAGCCCGGCAGCCGGTGCATGCCCTCGCGCAGGACGCCGTGGGCCCAGACGTGACCGGTCGTGCCGTCGGGCAGTACCGGTACCTTGGCACGCGGCGCCCACAGGAAGAGGAAGAACGTCACCCCCAGGTTGAAGACGATCAGGCCGATGACCCACCAGGACCAGCCGCTGCTCATCGCCGCTCCTCCTCTTCTGTCGGTGGAATCGAGTCGTCCGCCGGTGCGGCGCCGTCTTCCATCGGCAGGCGGGCCAGCCAGCCGAACGTGCGTTTGTGACGCGGCAGCCAGGCCCAGGCCCAGATGCCGAGGAACGTCGCCATCATCAGCACGATGAAGACCCCGGCGACATGACCCCAGACCGCGCTCACGGTGACGTCCTCGCGACCGGCGCGGCGGCAGCGGCGCCGGCCTGAGCCGGCTGCGGCCCGTTGGCAAGGCCGAGGCCCTGCAGATAGGCGACCAGGGCGTCGAGTTCCGTCCTGCCGTCCACCGACATGGCCGCGGCGATGTCGGCGTCGGTGTAAGGGTCACCGAGCCTGCGCAGCGTGCGCATCCGTGCCGCGATATCGGCGCCGTCGATCCTGGCCGTCGCCAGCCACGGATAGGCGGGCATGTTCGACTGGGGTACGACGGCGCGCGGGTCCATCAGGTGCACGCGCTGCCAGTCATCGGAGTACTTGCCGCCCACGCGCGCGAGGTCCGGGCCGGTGCGTTTGGAACCCCACTGGAACGGCCTGTCGTAGACCGACTCCTCGGCGGTGGAGAACCGGCCATAGCGCTGCGTTTCGAAGCGCAGCGCGCGGATCATCTGTGAATGGCAGAGATAGCAGCCTTCGCGCACGTAGATGTCGCGGCCGGCCAGACGCAGCGGATCGTAGGGTTTGCCGCCAGCCGCCAGCTTGACGCGGGTCGCCTCGACGAAGGTCGGCAATATCTCGGCGAGGCCGCCCAGCGACACCATGACGGCGGTCAGGATGCCGAGCATCCACGCGTGTTTCTCGACAGACTCGAAGTGGCGATATGCCATGAGCGTTCCTCAGCCGGCGGCCGGGGCCGGCGCCGGGGTCTGCGCCGATGCCGGCTCCGGGACCGGTACCGGCATCGGCAGGATGATCCGCCTGCGGGCGTCCGCGGCCGTGTACCAGAGGTTCCACGCCATCACCCACATGCCGAGCCAGATCAGGACGCCGCCGAACCAGCGCACCATGTACAGCGGCCTGATCGTCATCAGGCTGTCGATGAATGCGTGAGTCAGCGAGCCGTCCGGTTGCGTGGCGCGCCACATCATGCCCTCGGTCACGCCGGCGATCCACATCGCGATGACATACAGCAGCGTGCCTGCCGTGTGCAGCCAGAAATGCAGTTCCATCCCCTTGCGCGAATGCATCGCCGGGCGGCCGAGTGCGCGCGGCGCCATGGCGTACAGCGAACCGATCGTGATCATCGCCACCCAGCCGAGCGAACCCGAGTGCACGTGTGCAATCGTCCAGTCCGTGTAGTGCGACAGCGAATTGACCGTCTTGATCGCCATCATCGAACCTTCGGACGTCGACGCGGCGTAGAACACCAGCGCGAGCACCATGAACTTCGCCGCCGGATCGGATTTCAGGCGGTGCCACGAACCGTTGAAGGTCAGCAGGCCGTTCGCTGCCGAGCCCCAGCTCGGCATCAGCAGCACCAGCGAGAATGCCATTCCGACCGACTGCACCCAGTCCGGCAGCGCGGTGTACATCAGGTGATGCGCGCCAGCCCACATGTAGATCGAGATCAGGGCCCAGAAGTTGACGATCGAGAAGCGGTAGCTCCACAGCGGCTGCCGTGCCTGGCGCGGCACGAAGTAGTACATCATCCCGAGGAAACCGGCGGTCAGGAAGAACGCCACCGCGTTGTGGCCATACCACCACTGCACCATCGCGTCGGCGACACCGGAATAGATCGGGTAGGACTTCGTCAGCGATGCCGGAAGCGCGAGGTTGTTGACGACGTGCAGCAGGCCCACTGCGATGATGAATGCGCCGTAGTACCAGTTGGCGACGTAGATGTGGCGGATGCGCCGGCGCGCCAGTGTCGCGAAGAACACTGCGCCGAAGCTGACCCAGACGATCGCGATCAGGATGTCGATGAACCACTCCGGCTCGGCATATTCCTTGCTCTGCGTGATGCCGAGCGGCATCGTCGCCATCGCAAGCAGGCAGATCAGCTGCCAGCCCCAGAACGTGCACTCCGCCAGCCGATCCCACGCGAGCCGGGTGTGGCCGGTGCGCTGCACGACGTAGTAGCACGTTCCCATCAGCGCCGAGCCGCCGAATGCGAAAATGACGCCGAATGTATGGTCGGGCCGGATCCGGCTGAACGTCACCCAGGGAATGCCGAGATTCAGGCCTGGCCAGGCGAGTTCTGCGGCCACGTACATGCCCAGCAGCATGCCGACGATGCCCCACACGGTCGCCGCCAGCAGAAACAGACGCACGACACGGTCGTTGTAGTATTCGGTGCTTGCCATCGTGGTGCCCGATCCCCGTCGAACAGATACCCTGGCGCGCGATGAGACGGCGGTTCGCAGGCGCCCGCGGCCATTTTATGGAGGCAGGGCGCTCGCGCCCCGCCGCTGGTCTATTTGGGGCGCGCCTCGCCGTGCTCTTCCATCGCGCTCAGCGCCAGCGTGGAGTGCGCGTAGGCGCCGCCGGCGCGCATCTCGGCGGCGACCCAGATGGCTTCCATGAGCTCCTCGCGTGTCGCGCCCGAGCGGAGCGCGGCCTTGGTATGTCCGCGTATGCAGTAAGGACACTGCGTGACGTGGGCGACCGCGACGGCGATCAGCTGCTTCACCTTCACCGGCAGCGCGCCGGCGGCGAACACGCGTTCACTGAACGCCTTGAACGCGGCGTCGATCTCGGGCGCGAGCCGGGTGCGCGCCGCCGCGAGCTCGCGTGTCGCGGGGGGATAGAGCTGGTTCTCGATCATGCTGATTGGCTCCAGTATGGGCGTAGGGCTTTGCTATTGGACGCGATTCACCGGCTTGCGCCGCGCAGACGCGCGGGCATCCATCTCTTGCGGCGGCCAATGATTATGCATCGTTTCAGGGCGGCCGCGCGTCACGCTGCGCCAGAGCCGCTGCGATCCGCCTTGTCGTTGCGTTTCCTCACGCGCTTCGCCACGCCTCGCGCCCGCGCCGGAAGGGGCGGGTTTCCATTAAGGATTTCGCTCAGCACGACGGCGTTGTTGTGCGCGGTGTCGCGCGCGCCGAAGAGCAGGGTGACCGGCCCATGACGTCGGATCTCGTCGAGCAGGCGCAGGATCTCCGGGCGCCGGGCGAGCTCGGAGCGGTACTTGCGCCGAAAGGCCGTCCAGCGGACCAGGGTATGGCCGTACCAGCGCCGCAGCGCGTCGCTCGGCGCCGCGTCCTTCAACCAGAGATCGGCGGCGGCCTGCTCCGAAGTGATGCCGCGCGGCCAGAGCCGGTCTATCAGAATCCGCATGCCATCCCGCGGATCCGGCGGTTCATAGACGCGCTTCACATGGACTGCGCCGCGTGCCCGCGGCGGGCTTGGGCGGCGAGAGCGCCGCGCGCCCATCGCTACGCCCTTCACAGCGCGCCCGTTCTTGCCGGTGCCGCGCCGTGGGACTGCCCCTCCGCCGCCCTGCGGTAGTTCTCCTCCGCGAAGGACCAGTTGAGCAGGTGATCCACGACCCCGCCGACATAGCGCGCGCGATCCGCCTGATAGTCGAGGTAATAGGCGTGCTCCCAGACGTCGATGACGAGCAGGGGAACGAACCCCTGGACGATGGGTGTGTCGGCGTTGGCGGTCGTGAGGATCCGCAGCGCGCCGCGATCGGCCACCAGCCAGGCCCAGCCGCTGGCGAAATGCTTCGTCGCCGCGCTCGTCAAAGCCTGTGCGAAGGCGTTTTGGCTGCCGAAATCGGCGGTGAGCCGCCGTGCGAGTTCTCCCTGTGGCGGCCGGTCGGTGCGCGGCGCGAGCGACCGCCAGTAGAAGGCGTGGTTCCACGCCTGCGCGGCGTTGTTGAATACGGCGGTCATCGCCGGATCCGACGCCTTGCGGCGCGCGGCATGCCTCACGATGTCCTCCAGGGGTTTGTCCGCGAGGTCGGTGCCGCGCACGAGCGCGTTCAGGTTGTCGACGTACGCGCGATGATGGCGGCCGTGATGTGTCTTCAGCGTGGTGCCCGATATCAGCGGCACGAGGGCCTCGTATGGATAGGGGAGATCCGGGAGTTCTATAGCCATCTCAATCCTCCATTGGGTCGAGTTCGGGTGCGTCCATGGTGCGCTTCCCGGCACAAATCAGTAAAATGAGTTTTATTGACCGGTTCATGCAAAAGATTTGATACTAAGAGCGGATCCACTCGCAGAGACCGGCGCCCGCCCCACATCCGGCGCGAGATCTCCTCGACAACGGCCCGAATCTCATGGACATCAATCTCGCCCGCACCTTCCTGGAGATCGTGGCCTCCGGCAATTTCGTGCGCGCGGCCGAACGACTGCACGTCACGCAGACCGCGGTGAGCATGCGGGTGCGTGCCCTGGAGGAACTGCTCGGCAGGAAGCTCTTCGTACGCAACAAGTCGGGCGCGTCGCTCACGGCGGCCGGGGAGCAGTTCATGCGCTATGCACCGACGCTCGTCCAGGTCTGGGAGCGGGCGCGGCACGAGGTTGCAGTGCCGCCGGGGTTGCGCGCCGTGGTGGCGGTCGGCGGCGAACTCAGCCTGTGGAATCCGCTGCTGCTCGACTGGCTGGTCTGGATGAAGGAATCCGCGCCGCGCCTTGCGGTCCGAACGCAGGTCGGCGTGCCCGAGGACCTGATGATACAGGTCGCCGAGGGCATCCTCGACATCGCCGTGATGTACGCGCCGCAACACCGGCCCGGTCTGAAGATCGACCTGCTGATGGAAGAGAAGCTCGTGCTCGTGACGACCGCGCGCCGCAGGCAGGCACTGCGCTCGAGCGAGTACGTGTACGTGGACTGGGGACCGGAGTTTTCCGCCCATCACAAGCTCACGCTTCCGGAGTTGTCCAATCCGGGGACCTTCATCGGCTTGGGACCGCTGGGGCTCGAGTACATCCTGAAGGTTGGTGGCTCGGGTTATTTCCGCCTGCATGCGGTGCAGCCGCATCTGCGTGCCGGCCGTCTGCGGCTGGTCCGTGGGGCGCGGGAGTTCCTCTACCCCGCCTACGCCGTTTATTCCGAGAATGCCGACCCTGAGGTGCTCATGCCGGCGTTGGCCGGACTGCGCCATGTCGCCGCGGCGAATCCGCGCGCTTCGCGCCGTTCGAATTCGGGCCGGAAGCGCTAGCCCCGAAGGGCGCGCCGCGCGGAACGCGCGATGTGTTCAGCCGCCGAGCCTGGCGGCCATGCCGACCAGCCTTTGCGCGATGTTCTCGAGCGTGGTCTGCTGGCGCGCGTCCTTCAAACGCCCCGTCTCGTCGAAGGCCTCGTGCGCCTTGCTGAGCACCAGCTGTTCGGGCAACACCAGTACCCCCAGGGTGGTGAGGACCTGGCGCACGTGAAACAGACCGCGCAGGCCCCCGAGGCTCCCGGTCGATGCCGCCACCAGCGCGGCCACCTTGCCGGCATACGGCACGCGGCCGCTTTCGTCCTGGTGCTTGCGGGAGACCCAGTCGAGCGTGTTCTTCAGGAGGGGGGTAATCGAACTGTTGTACTCCGGGGCGGCGATCAGCAGCGCCTGGTGCGCCTTGAACAGCGTCTTCAGGCGCAGCGCGTTCTCGGGCACGCCCTCGGCAGCCTCCAGGTCCCCGTCGTACAGCGGCAGTGGGTGGTCGCGCAGGTCGAGCAGCGTCGCCTCGGCGCCGATCGCCACGAGTGTCGCATGGGCGGCACGCGCGAGCCGCTTGTTGTACGAGCCGGCGCGATTGGCCCCGGCGAAGCAGAGCACCCTGACGCTCATCGCCGGACTCCGGATTCAGGTCGACGCATGGCGGCAGGGTACCCCATCGGCGGCCGTTCCTGCAGCGCTGCCCGTCCTGCCGGTGAGATGCGCCGCCGCGGGCGTACTCAGAGTATGGACATCCTGGTCGCGCGCACCAACATCTCCAGCGCCGCGATACCGGCAAGGGAATTGCCGGCGCGATCGAGACCGGGGGACCAGACGGCAATGCAGCATCGCCGTGGTACGACCGCGACGATACCGCCGCCGACGCCGCTCTTCGCCGGCAACCCGACACGGAAGGCGAAACTGCCCGCGGAGTCGTACACGCCGCTGGTCATCATGATCGCATTGATGCGGCGCGCCTGCCGCTCGGTCAGCACCGTCTCGCGCAGCAGGGGCGAGTGGCCCGCATTGGCCAGCGGCAGGAAGGCCCGTGCCAGATCCACGCAGTTCATCGCGAGCGAGCACTGCCGGCAATAGGTGTCGAGCAGGTGCTCGGGCTCGTGCTCGATCCTTCCATGACTGCGGAGCAGATTCGCAATCGATCGGTTCCGGTACGCCGCTTTCAGCTCCGAGGCGTAGACCTTCTCGTCGTAGTCGACGTCGAAATTGCGGGAGAGCACGCGCGCGTAGTCGCGTATGACCTCGGCCGCGCGCCCACGCGTGTTCGCCATGAGGCAGTCCAGCACGGTCAGGGCACCGGCGTTTATGAAGGGATTGCGCGGGATGCCCTTCTCGTACTCCAGTTGCACCAGCGAATTGAACGCCGTTCCCGAGGGTTCCTTCCCGACGCGCCGCCAGACCTCGTCGCCGATCCGGCTCATCGCCAGCATCAGCGTGAAGAGCTTGGAGATGCTCTGGATCGAGAACGGCTCGGTGGCGTCGCGGATCGCGTACTCGGTGCCGTCGACCATGCATACCGCCATGCCGAATTTCGTGAGTGGCACACGGCGCAACGCCGGGATGTAGGAGGCCACCTTCCCCCTGGCGAGATACGGGTGTATTCCCTGCGCGATCTCATGAAGTACTTCATCCAGTCCCATCGGCATGGCTGGCTCTCACGATTCGGATTGCTGCGGTCTGGATGTGCGCACGCGTTTGCGGCGACGCGACGCGCAAGTCCCCTTGTTGACGGGGCCAATGGTGGATAACAAGCTTCTGCGCCGTCAAGCCGTGCGGGGTTCAGCGTTCGCCGGGCTCGCTACCCGGCCGGACAGGAGAAGCGCGATCGATGAGATCCGCTCCCGGGCGCTCACGCGATGATCTGATCCCGGCAGGCGTGGCGTGCGTTCGCCGCGCCGGCAACAAGGGCGCGGCGGAGCGGGACCCGGCTGACCGGAAAATGCACCTCCGGCATGCGTGAGGGCGCTAGGGGGCGGGTGTCAGGCGTGGTCGCCCGGCGGCCTTGGACGGCGCGGCCGGGAGCTCAAAGATCTATCTCCACGCCGACATACCAGGTGCGATCGATGCCCGGGCGCGGACCATGCGGCTGGCGCGAGGCGATGTACTCCTCCTCCAGGAGGTTGTGCACCCCGGCAAGCAGGGTTGCGGCCTTGGTGAGCTCGTAGTTGGCACTGAGGTCCACGACCGTGTAGGCATCGGTGGTTCCGAAACGCGCGTCGGGATTGCCGAGGCCGTCGACCTCCGTCTCGACGTTGCTGGCACTCGTGTAGGTCTCGTCCACGAAGCTGGCAGTCACCGCTGCGCCCCAGCGCGCGAAGGTCAGCGACGAACCGATCGTCAGTTGATACTCGGGGATGTACGGGACCTTGTTGCCCTCGGCGCCGAAGCTGAAGATCGATTCCGGGTCCGTGGACTGCGCGCCGTTCTGCTGCTCGGCGATGGTGTACGTGAATGCCAGCCAGTAGAGGTTGCTGAACGACCAGCCGTTCGCGGCGCCGAGGTCGAGCTGGCCGGAGAGCTCCACGCCATAGGCGTCGACCTCGCCGAAATTTTCGTCCTCGCCGCTCCCCGTGCCGCCGATGTTGCTGACGACGATCAGGTCCTCGAACTGGGTGAGGAAGCCGACGGCCTCGGCGGCAAGGGCCCTGTTGCCACTGGCGTAGCGCGTGCCCAGTTCGTAGCCGACGCTGGTCTCCTCCTTCAGCCCGTCGTTGATGGCGGCACCCGGGGACGGCGGAGAGAAGCCGAAATTGACGCCGCCGAAGACCTGCCACTCCCCCGTGATGTTGTAGCCGACGGCCGCGCCGCCGCCGAGCATGTCGAGGGATTCTTCACCGTATACCGCCGCGCCGCCGGTGGCGAGCGGACGGTAGTCGCGTTGCTCCAGTTCGAGCGTCTCGTAACGGAAGCCGGGCGTCATCCACCACTGCCCCCATTCGATCCGGTCTTCAACGAACAGGGCGACGGCACGGACCTCGGACTCGCGATTGTCCTGCGCGCCGGGCGCCCCGCGCGCGACGTCGGTGATCGCGCCATTGGCCGCCTGGCTGTAGATATCGTCATTCTGGAAGCGATCTTCCTCGTCGGTGTGATAACGCAAGCCGACGTTCAGTGCATGGTCGAGCTGACCGGTCACGAACCGCAGTGTGCCCTCGGACTGTATCCCCCACGCATAGTAGCTGCGGTCGTTGGCGCGCACGCGCAGGTTGCAGGCGAGCTCGCCACGCAGGCAGGCCAGACCGTCGCCGCCCTCGGCGCCGGCCAGCGCGGAGGACAGCGAGAGGTTGGTCCCGAGCCCGCCGGCCGTGGCGCGGATATCGTTGAGCTTGTACCAGTTGCGCGCGAACTTGTTGTAGTACGCCGTCGTCACCAGGTCGAAGTCCGCGGTCGGGGAGATGAAATGGCGCAGGTAGGTGCGGTGCTGCTCGGTGTCGATGTGATCGAAGCGCGAGGCCGAGTAGCGCCGGAACGGGTCGCGGCGGAAGTCCTCGGTGCTCAGCCCCAGATAGGTCTCGTCGGCCTCCTTGTCGGTGTAGCCGTACTTGAACTCGAGCCGCTGATAGATCGCGGAGGTTGGCTCCCAGGCGAGTCTCACCATCGGCTCGATGGTGTGGAACCCCGTCTCGTCCGTATCGCTGAAGCCCGGGGCCGGATCGATGGTCTTGAACCCATCCGTGCCACGCAGGAAGGCCTCGAACAGGTAGCCGAAACGCCCCGCAGCGGTTTCGATCGTGTCGCCATGATAGGCGTGGGTCCGGTACTCGTCGTCGGCGCCGTACTGGCCCCGCAGATAGGTGTCCCGCTCGTAGGGGATCGGCGTGGCGAGGTAATTGATGGCGCCGCCGGTCGTGTGCGGCCCGTACCTCACCTGGCTGGTACCCTTGAGGACCTCGATGGCATGCATGCGGCCGGTGGTCGGCGAGTAGTAGGCCGCAGGCGCGGCATAGGGCGCCGGCGCCGCGAGGACGCCGTCCTCCATCAGCGTCACCTTGGCGCTGCGGGTGGTGTCCACGCCGCGCAGGCTGATGTTCGGAAACAGCCCGTAGCCGTCCTCTTCGCGGACATAAACGCCCGGGACCCGGCGCAGCACGCGATCGATGTCGTCGTAGGAGAACTCCCGTATGGCCTTCTCGTCGAGATAGTGCGCCGAGCCCGGGATCGTATAGATCTCCGACGGATCACCGATGATGTCGACCTGTTGCAGGACCGTGTGGCCCTCGCGCGCGGGGTCCTCCGCGCCCGCGGCGGTGGCGTGGATAAGTCCGAGGCTGACGCCGAGTGCGGCGAGCCCCCTGCATGGGCGGCATGCTGACATTTTTGAATTTCTCCCCAGAAAAGCGAGCCTTGTGCAGGAGCGTGACGCGGCTCAGCACATGGCGCGAATATTAGTACGAGTGAGAATGGTTCGCAACACGATGTTATTCCCTGTTTGAGTTGCACCGCAGGCGCGGTGATGTCCAGGGCGTGGCGGACCGGGGTTGGGGGCGGTCGCCCGCCAGCCGCGACTGCAGTGCGGTGTCGGGTCCGAGGATTGGGAGCGGCCTGCCCGCGGACCGGGACAATCTTTACGGCACGCCCCGTGGTCGCGCGCCGGTGCGTTGCGGCGGTGGCCGCCGGGGCCCGCGACACAGGACCGGCGAGCCCCGACAATGCCATGGGGTACACGCTCTGCTACCCTGCCATCGTCAGGCAGGTTTCGGGGCATGGCGCTTGTCGGGGAGCCGGGGATTCGTGAGCAGCTCGGAAGTCTGGATGGGCAGGGCATTGGCAATGGCACGGCGGGCGGCCATTGAGGGTGAGGTGCCCGTAGGCGCCGTCGTCGTCTTCGATGGCGAGGTCATCGGGGAGGGATGGAACCGCCCGATCGCCGCGCACGATCCGACCGCGCACGCAGAGATAGTCGCGCTGCGCGCGGCGGCCGATCGCATCGGCAATTACCGGCTCTGCGGCTGCGCGCTGTACGTGACGGTGGAACCCTGCGTGATGTGTGCCGGAGCGATCCTCCACGCCCGTATCGCGCGGGTGGTTTTCGGCGCCTACGACCCGCGCGCCGGCGCCTCCGGCAGTGTCTTCGACGTCCTCGAGACCGACAGGCTGAATCATCGCGTGGATGTCCTCGGCGGCGTGCGATCGGCGGAATGCCGCGCCGTGCTGACCGGCTTCTTCGAGGGGCGGCGCGCGTGATCGCCGAGCACTCCGACGCGGCATTGATGGCCGTGGCCGCGCGACTCGGCGAGCAGTGCATCCGTCGCGGATGGATGCTGACAACCGCGGAATCCTGCACCGGCGGCTGGATCGCGAAGGTCATGACCGACGTCCCGGGCAGTTCGCGGTGGTTCGAGCGTGGATACGTGACATATTCCAACGCCGCCAAGTCCGAGCTGCTCGCGGTTGAGCCACGCACATTGAGCGGGCACGGCGCGGTCAGCGCCGCGACCGTGCGCGCGATGGCCACCGGCGCGCTGGCGCACAGTCATGCCCAGCTCGCCGTTGCCGTCAGCGGTGTGGCCGGTCCCGACGGTGGATCCGGGAGCAGGCCGGTCGGCACCGTCTGGTTCGCCTATGCCGGACCAGGCGCGACGGTGGCCGCGGAGGTTCAGCGCTTTGCGGGCGATCGGGAGGTGGTGCGCCGCGCCGCCGTCCGCCACGCCTTGCGGGGCTTGCTGGCGATCGCGGAGGCGCGCTGAGGAGGGGGCGGCATGGAGAGGATCGTCGCCGAGCGCCTTTTCTTCGCCGTGTGGCCTGACACCGCCACGCGAGCGGCCCTGCGGGCAAGCACGCCGCCGCGTATGCGCGGATCCGGACGGCCGACGCCGGAGGAGAAGCTGCACCTGACGGTGCTCTTCCTCGGACAGATGACCCCCGCGGCGCGCCGGTGCGTGGAGTCCGCAGCAGACGCCGTGGACTGCCAGGCGTTCACCATGAAGCTCACGCGCATCGGATATTTTCCCCGCTCCAGAGTGCTCTGGGCGGGCATGTCCGAGGTGCCGGAGAGTCTTGCCGCGCTGCACGAGGCGCTGAGGAACGGGGCACGCTCCTGCGGCTGCGAGATCGAGACGCACGCCTACGCGCCGCACATCACGCTGATGCGAGATGCGCCCGGCCACTTCCCGGCGCCGGAACGGGTGGATATCCCCTGGCACGTCCGGTTCTTCGCGCTGGTCGCGAGCCGTACGCGCCCCGGCGGCACGCACTACGAGACGCTCAGGACCTGGCCCTTGCGGTGATTCCGGGGACCGAGTCGGGTTGTCGGGGACAGATTAAAACGTGTCTACATCTGTGCGATAATCGAGGGCCTCCTGACACTCACCTACCATCGGACGGATAGAAAGGCATATGGAAGAAAACAGAAAGAAGGCGCTCGCCGCGGCGCTGGGACAGATTGAAAAGCAGTTCGGCACCGGCTCGGTCATGCGCATGGGCGACGCCCGTGCCGTGCGCAATCTCGATGTCATCTCCTCGGGCTCGCTGTCGCTGGATATTGCGCTCGGCGTCGGCGGTCTGCCGCGCGGGCGCGTCGTCGAGATTTACGGACCGGAGTCATCCGGAAAGACCACGATCGCCCTGCAGGCGATCGCCGAGGCGCAGAAGGCGGGCGGCACGGCCGCCTTCGTCGATGCCGAGCACGCGCTCGACCCGCAGTATGCCGAGAAGCTCGGGGTGAACGTCGCCGACCTGCTGGTGTCGCAACCCGACACCGGTGAGCAGGCGCTCGAGATCACCGACATGCTGGTGCGCTCCGGGGCGGTGGACATCATCGTCGTGGATTCCGTCGCCGCGCTGACGCCGAAGGCGGAGATCGAGGGCGAGATGGGCGACAGCCACGTCGGCCTGCACGCGCGTCTGATGTCGCAGGCGCTGCGCAAGCTCACCGGCAACATCAAGCGGTCCAACACGCTGGTCATCTTCATCAACCAGATCCGCATGAAGATCGGCGTGATGTTCGGCAATCCGGAGACCACCACCGGCGGCAACGCGCTGAAGTTCTATGCCTCCGTGCGCCTGGATATCCGCCGCGTCGGCGCGATCAAGCGTGGCGAGGAGGTCATCGGCAGCGAGACCAAGGTCAAGGTGGTCAAGAACAAGGTGGCGCCGCCGTTCCGCGTCGCCACCTTCGACATCCTCTATGGGGAGGGCGTCTCGCGCGAAGGCGAGATCCTCGACCTCGGCGTGCAGATGGAGATCATCGAGAAGACCGGGGCGTGGTACAGCTACAAGAAGGAGCGCATCGGCCAGGGCAAGGACAATGCCCGTCAGTTCCTGAAGGACAACCCGGAGAAGGCCCGCGAGATCGAGAATCGGATCCGCGAGGCGGCGGCGGTCCAGGGCGGTGCCGTCGACGCCGAGGTTGCCGAGGAAGTTGCCGACTGAGCGACCTCGACTCCGTCGCCGAGGCCCGCAGGCGCGCGCTGGCGTTGCTGGCGCGCCGCGAGCACACGCGCGAGGAATTGCGGAACAAGCTGAGGCGCCGAATCGACGATGAGGCCGCCATCGACGCGGCGCTGGACGAACTGGCGCGCGAGCGTCTTCAGAGCGACGACCGTCACGCCGAATCCTACGTGCGCCAGCGTGCGGACAGGGGATACGGACCGCTGCGCATCGCGCGGGAACTACGCGACAGAGGAACCTCCAAAGAGGCAGTCAGCAGGGCGATCGACAGGCTGGAGGAGGCCGACTGGTTGCGGCTCGCGCGCGCGGCGCGGGTCAAGCGGTTCGGCCGCGCCGCGCCCGCCGGGACCCCGGAGCGCGCCCGGCAGACGCGATTTCTGGAGTATCGCGGATTCCCCGCCGAGACGATCCGCGCGGCGGTTGGCGGAGCGGATGGCGAATGAGCGTAGCAGACGATGAAGAGCAGTGGCGAACTACGTAGCGCGTTTCTCGATTACTTCGCGAGCCAGGGGCACGAGGTGCTGCCAAGCAGCTCGCTCGTGCCGCGAAACGATCCCACCCTGCTGTTCACCAACGCCGGGATGGTGCAGTTCAAGGACATCTTTCTGGGGCTGGAGACCCCTGTCAGCCGGCGGGTAGTCACCTCGCAGCGTTGCGTGCGCGCCGGCGGCAAGCACAATGACCTGGAGAACGTCGGCTATACCGCGCGACACCACACCTTTTTCGAGATGCTGGGCAACTTCAGCTTCGGCGACTATTTCAAGCGAGAAGCAATCCGCTATGCCTGGGAGCTGCTGACGGGGACCTACGGGCTGCCGGTGGAGAAGCTCTGGTTCACCGTCTACGCCGAGGACGCCGAGGCCTACGCGGTATGGACCGAGGACATCCGCGTGCCGGCCGATCGCGTGGTGCGCATCGGCGACAACAAGGGCGCGCGTTACGCCTCCGACAATTTCTGGATGATGGGCGACGCCGGCCCGTGCGGCCCGTGCACGGAGGTCTTCTACGATCATGGAGCACACATCGCAGGCGGGCCGCCGGGAGGCGCGGAGCCCGAGGGAGATCGCTACGTCGAGATCTGGAATCTCGTCTTCATGCAGTTCAATCGCGACGAGAAGGGCGTGATGCACCCGCTGCCCAACCCGAGCGTCGACACGGGCATGGGACTGGAACGACTGGCGGCAGTCATCCAGGGCGTCCACAGCAACTATGACATCGATCTGTTTCGCAGTCTGATCGGCGTGGTCGAGACCATGGCCGGCGCGGGCGCGAACCGCAATTCGATGCAGGTGATCGCCGATCACATCCGATCCACGGCATTCCTGGTCCTCGACGGGGTGCTGCCCTCCAACGAGGGCCGCGGATACGTGCTGCGCAGAATCATCCGGCGCGCGCTGCGGCACGGTCACAAGCTCGGGCTGCATGAGCCGTTCTTCCACATGCTGGTACCCGTGCTCGAACGTGACATGGGTGCCGCCTACCCGGAGCTCGCCCGTCAGTCCGAGCGGGTGACGCGAGTCATTCGCGATGAGGAGGAGCGCTTCTCCGAGACCCTCGAGCAGGGCATGAAGCACCTGGAGCAGGTACTGGGCAGACTCAGCAGCAAGGTCATCCCCGGCAAGGACGTCTTCGTACTCTACGATACCTACGGTTTCCCCGTGGATCTGACGGCGGACTTCGCCCGCGAGCGGGGCCTGTCGGTGGATACCGTCGGTTTCGAGCGCGAGATGGCCGCGCAGCGCGACCGTGCGCGTGCCGCCAGCCACTTCACGATGGCGGGCCTGGACACGGCGATCGCGGCCGAGGCGCTGGCGCCGCTCGCCAGGGGATTCGTCTTCACCGGCTACGAGACGGTAACCGATAGCGCCCGCGTGCGCGGCCTGTTCGTCGACGGTCAGAGCGTGGAGCTCCTGCCCGCCGGCACGGCCGGGGTCGTGGTGCTGGATCGCACGCCGTTCTACGCGGAATCCGGCGGCCAGGTCGGCGACAAGGGCCGGCTGCGCGGCGCGGAATCGGTGTTCGAGGTCTTCGACACGCGCAGACAGAACGGCACGCACCTGCACGTCGGCGTGGCGAAGCTCGGCGAGCTGCGCGTCGGCGACGCCGTCGAGGCCATGGTGGACGATGTGCTGCGGCAGTCCACGCGGCTCAACCACTCGGCCACTCACCTGATGCACGCGGCGCTGCGCAAGGTGCTCGGGGAGCACGTTACACAGAAGGGCTCGCTGGTGGCGCCCGACCGGCTTCGGTTCGACTTTTCGCATCACGAGGCGGTCTCCCCGGAGCAGTTGCAGCATATCGAGGCGATGGTGAATGCGGAGATCCGCGCGAACCGGGAGGTGCGCACGCGGCTGATGCCGGTGCAGAAGGCCATCGAGAGCGGCGCCATGGCGCTTTTCGGCGAGAAGTACGACGAGGAGGTGCGGGTTCTGAGCATGGGGGAGTTCTCCGTCGAGCTCTGCGGCGGCACGCATGTCGGGCGCACCGGCGACATCGGGTTGTTCAAGATCATCGCCGAATCCGGTGTGGCCTCGGGCGTGCGGCGCATCGAGGCGCTGACGGGCGCTGCCGCACTCGACTACGTGAGCGAGACGGAAGAATGTCTGCGATCGATCGCCGATCGCCTCAAGGGCAATCGCGAGAACGTGCTGGAGAAGACCGAGCAGCTGCTGGAGCGTGTCCGCCAGCAGGACAAGGACATTCAGGCGCTGAAGGGCAGGCTGGCGAGCGGTGCCGGCGGCGATTTGACCGCGCGTGCGCTCGACATCGGCGGCGTGCGAGTGCTCGCCGAGGCGATCGACGGTGCCGACGCGGGCAGCCTGCGCGAGACCGCCGATCAGCTCAAGAACAAGCTCGGCAGCGCGGTCCTGGTCCTTGCCACGGTCGAAGATGGCAAGGTTCGCCTCGTCGCCGGAGTGACCAGGGACTGCACCGAACGGGTGAGTGCCGGAGAGCTCGTGAATTTCGTGGCCGCCCAGGTCGGCGGCAAGGGCGGCGGCCGGCCGGACATGGCCCAGGCCGGTGGCACCGACCCTTCCAGGCTTGAAGCGGCGCTGAAGTCGGTCGGGGATTGGGTGCGGAACAGGCTCGCGTGAACCGGGAAAATTACCCGTCCTGCTTGGGAAAGCGCGGGCGAGCGATTATCATGACCACGCAATCACTTACCAGATCATGGTAGCTCCAACGTCCCGGGATTGACTGGTCAGGCAGGGTATGAGTCTCATCGTTCAGAAATACGGCGGCACCTCGGTAGGCAGCCCGGATCGGATCGCCAGCGTCGCGGAGCGGGTGGTGCGTGCGCGGCGGGAAGGTCACGACGTCGTGGTCGTGGTATCGGCGATGAGCGGGGAGACCGATCGTCTCCTCGGGCTCGCGCGGCAGGTATCCGAGAGGCCAACGCCGCGGGAGCTCGACGTGCTGCTCGCCACGGGAGAGCAGGTCACGATCGCGCTCGCCAGCATGGCGATGGAGACGCGCGGTTGCGCGGCCATCTCCTACACCGGCCCGCAGGTCCGCATCCTCACCGACAGCGCCCACAACAAGGCGCGCATCATCGATATCGACGATGCCCGCATGCGCCGCGACCTTCAGGCCGGGCGCGTGGTGGTGGTGGCGGGCTTCCAGGGCGTGGACGAGCAGGGCAACATCACGACGCTGGGTCGCGGCGGTTCCGATACGACGGCCGTGGCGCTGGCTGCGGCGCTCACGGCGGACGAGTGCCAGATCTACACCGACGTCGATGGCGTTTACACTTCCGACCCGCGTATCGTCCCGGCCGCGCACCGGCTGGACACGGTCACTTTCGAGGAAATGCTCGAGATGGCCAGCTTGGGCGCCAAGGTGTTGCAGATCAGGTCGGTCGAGTTCGCACGCAAGTACAACGTTCGTCTGCGGGTGCTGTCTTCATTTCAGGAAGGCCCGGGGACGCTGATTACTTCAGAGGAAGAGGCGATGGAGGAACCATTAATCTCAGGAGTCACGATCAACAAGAACGAGGCCAAGCTGACGGTGCTCGGCGTGCCGGACAAGCCCGGCATAGCCAGCCGGATCCTCGGCCCGGTTGCCGATGCCAACATCGAGGTGGACATGATCGTCCAGAATGTCGGCGCCGACCAGACCACCGATTTCACCTTCACGGTCAGTCGCGGCGACTACGACCAGGCGCTCGAAATCCTCAGGACCGTGGCCCAGGGGATGAATGCGCGTGCGGTCGAGGGCGACAACAAGATAGCCAAGCTCTCCGTGGTGGGCGTCGGCATGCGCTCGCATGCCGGAATCGCCAGCAAGATGTTCAAGGCGCTGGCGGCGGAAAACATCAACATCCGCATGATCTCCACATCCGAAATCAAGATCTCCGTGGTCATGGACGAGAAATACATAGAGTTGGGGGCGCGCACGCTGCACACCGCTTTCGGTCTCGACAGACCCGAAGCCTGAAACCCGGGCATGGAATTTACGGGTCATAAATGGTCATAGACAAGAAGGAGCAGGCCGGACGCGGGCGGATCCGGCTTGAAACGGACCCCGGCCCCGACCGCTGCGGGCGGGCCGCGCAGGAATCCATCTGGAGGCTGTCATGTTGATTTTGACGAGACGGGTTGGAGAGTCACTGATGATCGGTGACGAGATCAGCGTCACCGTGCTGGGTGTGAAGGGAAATCAGGTCCGTCTGGGCGTGAACGCGCCGAAGACGGTCGCCGTGCACCGCGAGGAGATTTACCAGCGCATCCAGCAGGAGAAGGCCGAAGGGCACTCGCCTCCGGTTGCGGCCGGCGGCCCGGAGGACGACGCGCACGAGGATTAGCGGCATACGCAGCCGCGCGTCGTCCGGACCCGCCAAGCTTTACGCTGCATTGACCCCCGGGTATCCTTACGGCCGCACGACATTCGGAGAGGTGGCCGAGAGGCTGAAGGCACTCCCCTGCTAAGGGAGTATAGGGCCAAAAGCTCTATCGAGGGTTCGAATCCCTCCCTCTCCGCCAGTATCCTTGACAGGCGATTTCCCGGTCTTCGATAATCCGCCGCGGTTTCGCCCGTGGACGAGGCACCGCACGCGCCCGTAGCTCAGTTGGATAGAGTACCTGGCTACGAACCAGGGGGTCGGAGGTTCGAATCCTTCCGGGCGCGCCATCTCTTCTTCACTCATTCCGACGTACATTTCCGTGCAGGTCGCGGCCTCGACGAGGCGTGCGGCCGGTTGGTTTGGCACGCTCGCACCAGGGGGCCCTTGCCCGTCAGCAACTCGCTGCACGCTGTCGACGCCGCATTCCCGCATGCCTTGCCATCGAGGCGAGGCATGGATGCAACCACGCGCGTTCCGGTGACGGCGCATCGGGAAGGAATCATGGATCGAGTGGATGGCCGCGAAGCGAAGCGCGCCGTGGCCGCGGTCGCGCGAATGCTTTCTCGCGCTCGCGCCGTTCGTCGAAAGGGCGGTTTTTCTCGCTGAAACTCTACATATTCGCTACTCTCTGTTAGGATATGCGGGCTTGAGTAATTCATACTCATCCTTGAGAAAAGGGGGAATCGATGGCAAAGGCCAGCAACAAACCCATAAAGCCGAAACAGACAAAATCTCAGATCTACACCACCATCTCCACGGCGACGGGCGTTTCGAAGAAGGAAGTCGGCGCCGTGGTCGACGCACTGGCGGATGTCGCGCGGCGTCATTTGATCAAGGGCGGTGCGGGCGAGTTCGTCGTTCCGGGGCTCGGCGTCAAGGTCAGGGCGGTTCAGAAGCCAGCGACAAAGGCCCGCAAGGGTCGCAATCCGTTCACGGGAGAAGAGATCACCATCAAGGCCAGGCCGGCTCGGCTCGACGTTCGCGCCCGCGCCCTCAAGGCATTGAAGGATGCCGTCGCCCGATAGGCAGTGCTCATGATCCGCAACTGAACCGCGGCAGCGGTTCAGCGTGCGTCATGTACCACCGGCGGCGACCGGCACGTGCCGCCGGTGGGCTTCACGGCCACCGGTCAGGACCGGTACGCGTCGCATTCCCCCCTCGAACAGCGCGGCTGCCCGCGCCACAGGCCATCAGCGGGTCCTCCATTCCCCGGACATCCGATGACTTCCCCGCCGGTTCACCGTATGCGGGGGCGGCGTCGTCACATGCGCATCCCGCCATCTCCTGAACGGGGGATGGGGTCGGGTGTGTTCCTGGTGCTGCTGGGGGCGACGTGTTTTTCCGTCAAGTCCATCTTCATCAAGCTCGCCTACCGTCACGGCGTGGACGCCGCAACGCTGCTGGCCCTGCGCATGGGCTTTGCCCTTCCGTTCTTCCTCGCCGTGGCCGCGGTGAAGTGGCGCGGCAGCGAGCGGGCGGCCATCACCGGCCGGGATTGGGCGGGCGTGTTCGTCACGGGTCTGCTCGGTTACTACCTCGCGAGCTACCTGGATTTCCTCGGCCTGCAGCACATCTCGGCCGGACTCGAGCGACTGATCCTCTTCCTCTATCCAACATTCGTGATGCTGCTGTCCGCACGCCTTGTCGGGACGCGGATCTCCCCTCGCGAGGTCTTCGCCACGGCGCTTGGCTATGCCGGCATCGCGATGGCGGTATACGCGGACATCTCCGTGCGGCAGCCGGCAGTGATGACCGGCAGCGCGCTGGTCTTCGCCAGCGCGGTGTGCTTCGCCCTCTACCTGGTCGGCAGCGAGGCGCTGATCCGCAAGCTTGGCACGGCCGTGTTCACCGCAACGGCGATGACCATTTCCTGCGTGGCGGTCATGGTGCAATTCGCGGCGACGCACGAGGCGGGCGATCTGCGGCTGCCGGCGCCGGTTTACGGCTGGGCGGCTGCGATGGCTCTGATCTCCACCGTCCTGCCCGCGTTCCTCGTGTCCGCCGGAATCCGCCGGCTGGGGGCCGGCCGCGCCGCGGTCGTGAGCTCGATAGGACCGATCATCACGATCGCGCTCGGGCAAATCGTGCTGGGGGAGGCGACCTCAACGCTGCAACTGGCGGGCGCCGTGCTGGTCTGCGCGAGCGTTTACGCGGTGACCCGTCGTGCCTGAGGGTGCCAGGCGGCGTTCGTGGCGGTACGCCCCGGCGATGCGGTGCCGGCATGCGCCACCGCCTCGTCGTATCCGCCGCTGGCGCCGTACAGTGTACCCATGAGCCCGGCATCGGCCTGCCGCGACAGCGCGAGCGTATGAATCCGCACGTTCATCTGCCGCAGACGCGGAAGTTGGGCCTCGAGTATACGGACGCGGGAGGCATCGCTTTCCTCGCCGCCCGCTGCGACATCGACGATGCCATCCGTCAGCACGATCAGCTCTCGTCGCCCCGAGGGGTTGTTGGGCGTCCAACCGGCCGTTGCCGTCGGCAGCACTGCCCCGATGTCCGTATGCGTGTCGCGCGAGTGCACCTTCGCAGCCGCGGCATTCGCGGCCCGCTTCCGGGCGGAATCGACGCGACCCGGAGCGAGCACCTCCACGGCCCGCTCGCCGATGATCCAGACCACGGCGCGCGCCATCCGGCCAGAGCCCGGCGAGCAGACGCAGTGCCGGAACGCGCAGGTTCGCAGGATTGTTGTGCTTCATGCCGGCTGAGACGTCGATCAGCATGCGCACATCCGGCGCCGCCGTCGGTTGTCGCCCTCGGCGCGGCCCGGTGGAAAGTACGCGCGGTACGACTGGTGCCCCCGGGCAGGAGGGCCCGCCGTCTGGGCGAGATCTTGACAAGTCGCTGTCGGCCGGCGGAATAATTCCATGACGGAGAGATCGTTGCGGGCTTGCGGCGTGGCCCCGTCGCGGCGGGCTGATGCAAAGGAGGGCGCGTCGTAGTATCGTCGTTCCAGTCCCGCAGGGATCACAGAGGACGGCCTTCCGTTCATCGGCCGAAAGCGGCATCCGTGGATCAACCGTCAAGATCGTCGCTGCAGCCATACCCGCAGCCGCCGCAGGTGGGTGAAGCCGTCCTCCCCGATGTGCCGGGGACCCCGATACCCGATCTCCTGGCGCGGGCGGCCGCCCGCGCCCTGGATGCGCCCGCCTCCCTGTTCAGCATCGTCCACACCGATGGGCGCCAGACCATCGGTACATTCGGACTGCCCGGGGACTCCTCCCGCGCGCTTGCCGCCCGGCTGTGCGAGTCCCTGCATGCACGGCTGGCGGCCAGCGGGCAGCCGTTCGATGCCGAGGACGTACGCCAGCATCCGACGGCGCAGGAGTGCGCGCAGCTGCTCGAGTGCGGTTTCCGTTCCTGCCTGGCCGTGCCGCTCGAGGCCGCTGCGGGCCGGTTGCGCGGGATGCTATGCGTAATCGACGACCGGCCACGCGGATGGCCAGAGCGCGGTGCCGAGGTGCTACAGGACCTGGCGGCGCTCGTCATCGCCGGAGTCGGACAGCATCCCGACGGCGGCGTGCGCGTGGAGATGACCTCGAGGGCGGCCGCCGAGCTCGCGGGATCCGAGGCGGTCCTCGAGACGAGGACCGCCGAGGCCGACGAGACCGAGACCATGTTGCGGGCGCTGGCGGAATACGCTGCCGATGTATTCCTGATTCATGACGAGGCCGGTCGACTCACCGACGTGAACCGCGCGGCCTGCGACTGCCTCGGCTACACCCGCGGTGAACTGCTCGCGATGTCGGTGCAGGATCTGGGCGCGGGCGGGAAGAATCCTGCGGAATGGATGTGCCTGCAGGCTGGCCAGGGGACGGCCGCGCGCGCGTCCTTCCGTCGCAGGAACGGCACGTTCGTGTCGCTGGACGTGCGGCGGAGTTGCTGCCGGCTGCGCGGCCAAAGGCATTTCGTCCTCCTGGGGCGCGATCCCACGCATCGATTGACGGTCGAGGAGGGTCTGCGCCAGCAGGCCATGCTCATCCACCTCGCCCACGACCCGATTTTCGTGTGGGACGAGACCAACGGCATCGTGTTCTGGAACCAGGGCTCCGAGCGCCTCTACGGGTTCGTCAAGGAAGAGGCGGTAGGGCGGAGGTCGCATACGCTGCTCAGGACCGTTTTTCCCGATTCGCGCGAGCAGTTCGCGGCCGAACTCGACCGCAACGGCAAATGGTCCGGGGAGTTGCGCCAGTACACGCGCAGCGGCCGGCAGGTCATCGTCTCGAGCCGCGTCCAGAAGGTGGCGATGGGCGGCCGCACCCTGATGCTGGAGGCGAACCGCGACATCACCGCGCTGCGTCGGGCGATGGAACAGCTGGCGCTCAGCGAACGGCGTTTTCATGAGCTCGTGCAGATCGCCCCGGTGGGAGTGTTCGAGACGGATGCCAGCGGCGACTGCCTGTATGTCAACCAACGCTGGTGCGACATCGCCGGGATGTCTCAGGAGCAGGCGCAGGGCAAGGGCTGGACGAGCGCCCTGTATCCCGAGGATCGCGAGCGCGTCAGCGCGCAGTGGTACCGGGCGGTCGCCGGGTGCACGCCCTTCCAGGCCGAATACCGCTACCAGCACCAGGGCGGATCCGTACGCTGGGCGCTGTGCAGCGGGATCCCTCAACACGCTCCCGACGGCGGCCTCACGGGTTTCATGGGAACCGTCACCGACATCTCGGGCAACAAGGAGGTCGAACTGGAGTTGCGCCGCTCGCGCGAAAAACTGCGTACCCTGCTCGGCAGGCTGGACGACGCGGTCGAGGCGGAGCGCCGCCACCTCGCGCGGGAGGTCCACGATCAGCTCGGGCAGGCGCTCACGGCATTGAAGCTCGATGCGAGCTGGGCGGTGCAGCGCCTGGCCGGCGGGGAGGAGACCGCCCGTGCCGCCGTGGTCGACAAGCTGAAGGGCATGACCGCGCTCATCGACATGACGGTGGACAGCGTGCAGCGCATCAGCGCGCAACTGCGTCCGCAGATGCTGGAGGACATGGGACTGGTGCCCGCCCTGGAGGTGTACGCCGAGCAGTACTCGGAGCGCACCGGCATCCGCAGCCGCGTGCACGCCGGCGAGATCGCGACGCTGCCGGGCCCGGAGGCCACGCACGTGTTCCGCATCGTGCAGGAGGCGATGACCAACGTCGCCCGCCATGCCGGCGCGGTGCGCGTCGATGTATCCCTGGTCGAGGTCGACGGGATACTGCACGTGGACATACAGGACGACGGCAGGGGCATCGCGGAGGATGAGCAGCATTCGGCGAACGCGCTGGGCATGCTCGGTATGCGCGAGCGGGCGCGGCTGCTCGCCGGCCGGCTGACGGTGACAGGCATCCCCGGTCGTGGCACAGTCGTAAGTCTGGAGATGCCTGTCGATGCAGACGCACCAGCAACCTAGGAAAATGCCGGATCTGAAATTGATCATTGCCGATGACCACCCCATCGTCAGCCGCGGGGTCAAACAGCTTCTGCTCGATGCCTTTCCCAGCGCGACCATCGACGAGGTGGAGGACGCCGAAACGCTGCTCGACGCCACGCGTCAGCGGCATTACGACGCCATCATCATGGATCTGACCATGCCCGGGAACGAGGGCATGGGCGGCCTCACCTCGCTGCGACGGCAATGTCCGGAGGTTCCGATACTGGTGCTCAGCATGCACCCGGAGGAGCACTTCGCGCTGCGCGCGCTGAAGGCGGGCGCCGACGGCTATCTCACCAAGAAGAGGGCGCCGGAGGATCTGCTGACCGCCGTGCGCACGATACTGAGCGGCGACGACTACGTCAGCCCTGCACTCGCCAGGCGTCTGGCCATGAATGTCATCGGCGACGGCACGCAGCAGCCGCACGAGCGGCTCTCGCCGCAGGAATACAGGGTGATGTGCCTCATTGGCAGCGGCAAGACGGTCGGCGAGATCGCCGAGATGCTGCACCTCAGCGTCAAGACGGTCAGCACCCATCGCACGAATCTGCTGAAAAAACTCGATCTGGCGAACAACGCGGAGATCATGCGGTACTGCCTGGACCACGACCTCACCTGATCCGCGCCCCGCTCGCGTTGGCCCGCCGGCTGCAACCGTCGCCGGGGACTGCCAGCCAACGGCCACTCTCAGTGTTTATCCTATGGATTAATCCGGCAATTTCCTATCAAGATGCCGGTCCGGTCGACCGCTATCTACTTGGTACGGACGCAAGTCTCGGAACAAGGACGGTTGTCCAAAGCGCCGTGCCGGCAGGATGCCGGCGCGGCGCCCCCTCAACGCAATTCCCGGAGAACGCCGTGCGCGCCGGGCGGCGCCGACCGCCTCTCGGGGAGAGGTCTCGGAGGTTGTTGCCCGCGAGGGGGCAGGCAGGAGTGCCGGCGTCTGGTGCCGATGGACTATGCTCTGCGGGAGAGGCATAGCGAAGGAAGGACGGCGATCGTGCTGCGCATCGAGGTGCTCCCGGCGGAATTCGGCGATTCGCTCTGGATCGAGTACGGTTCCGCGCGCCGGCCCCGGCGCATCCTCGTCGACTGCGGCACACAGGCCGTTTATCGCGACGCGTTGCGCGGCCGCATCGAGTCCCTCGCACCGCAGGACCGACATTTCGAGCTCTTCGTCGTCACGCACGTGGACATCGATCACATCGGCGGCGCGGTCGATCTGCTGGCGGAATCCCGGCGGCTTGGCGTGACCTTCGGCGACATCTGGTTCAACGGCTATCGCCACCTGGCGGCAGGCCGGCGCGGCGCGTTGCAGGGCGAGGACCTTACGGCGCGGATCGAAGGCATGGCGCTGCCGTGGAACGCCAGCTTCGGCGGGGGCGCTGTCGTGGTGCCGGATCGGGGCGCGCTGCCCGGCGTGCAGCTTGCCGGCGGCCTGCACCTGAGCGTGCTGTCGCCAACCCCGGCGCAGCTCGCCCGGCTGCTGCCCGAGTGGGAGAAGGCGTGCAGGGCGGCCGGTCTCGTGCCCGGCGCCGGCCGGCGCAGACTGCGGCACCGTGTGCGCGCGCTCCTGTCGCGTGCGATGGAGTCGGTCGACGCGCTGGCCGATCGCCGTTTCGTCTCGGACTCCGCGAGGCCGAACGGCAGCAGCATTGCGCTCTTGGCCGAGTATCGCGGCAGGCGCGTGGTCCTGGCGGCCGACGCGCTCGCGCCGGTGCTGGTGGCATCGCTGCAGCGGTGCGCGGCCGGGGAGCCGCTGCGGGTGGATGCCTTCAAGCTTCCGCATCACGGCAGCCGCAACAACACCAACATCGAACTGGTGCGCGCCGTCGCCTGCACGCACTGGATCGTCTCCACCAACGGCAAGCTGTTCCAGCATCCGGATCGGGAATGCATCGCGCGGGTGGCGAAGTACGGTACGCCGGGCAAGACCATTCACTTCAATTACCTGACCCGCTTCAACGAGATGTGGAAGGCGCGCCTGCTCGCGCGCCGCTACGATTTCACAGCGCGTTACCCGGCGGCGGGCGGGCAGGGCATCGCGCTCGATCTGTAGGGCGGGCAGTGCTGCCGCGCGGGTTGGCACGCGCCGACGGGCGCACGCGTTCCGTCTCCGGGCTGGCGGCCCGCGCCCGCAATCGCGCGAAGACGTGCACCGTGGCGCAACTTTCCTCCCGCGACCCGCCGCCGGGTGCGCCGGCGTTCTGATAACCTCTACCGGGCCTGCCTCGCGAAACCGCAACCGGTGCGGGCAGGGCGAAGTCAGTCGCTGTGGCGGAAACGAGGAGAATCACGTCGGATGCGATTACGCGGCGGGATCATGATCTGCGCGATGGCGGTCCTCGCCGGCGCGGGCCCGGCCGGCGCCCCGCCCGGCGGCAAGGCGATCGTGATCGGGGGCGGGCCGCGACTGGGAGAATCGCAGGGCCAGATCGAGCAGAACGTCCTGTGGCTGCAGGAGCTGCTGCCGAAGCTTGGCTACCAGGTCGACATGTATTTCGGCATCGGCAACGAGCCGGGTGACGACGTCGTATACCTGGATCCGAATGCCCCCGAGGATGGGGCGCTGACCGCACTTTCCGAGATTTTCGATGACCCGGGCGCGAGCCGCCTCCGGTACAAGCGCCACGCGGTGAAGCACGTTCTCGGTTCCACGCGCGAGGAAGAACTGACGCCGGCACTGGAGAGGACGCTTGCCGGTCTCGCGCCGGATTCGCAATTGCTGCTCATCTTCAACGGTCATGGCGGCGAGGGCGACAACGTCTATGCCGACAACACGATGGATCTGTGGGGGCCTTCGGCGATCACCGTCGCGGAGCTCGACCGCATACTCGGGAAGGCCCCGGAGCAGGCGACCATCCGCTTCGTCCTGCCGCAGTGCTTCTCCGGAGGGTTCGCGAGCCTCATGTACCGGCCGCCCGGCAATCGAAGGTTGTCCACGCAGAATCGCTGCGGGTTCATGTCGCAGGAGGCGAAGCGCGGCGCCGAGGGCTGCCAGCTCGACATCGAGAACGTCGAGTACCGCGATTACACCACCTACTTCTTTGCCGCTCTTGCCGGCAGGTCGCGCCAGGGCGGGCCGCTCGCCAGCGATCCGGATCTGAATCACGACGGCAGGGTCAGCCTGCGCGAGGCGCACTGGTACACGTTGCGCACCGCTGTCAGCTACGACCTTTCGCGTTCCACCAGCGAGGTCTTTCTCGAGGACTGGGAGCCGCGGGCGTTGCGCGACGCGCAGGTTCCCGACAATACGCAGTCGGTCTACTGGCGGATCGCCGCCGATGTCGCCGCGCGTCACGGCTGGAGCCTGAAGACCGGCGAGCTCGCGACCAAACGCGAGGAGCTCAAGCGGCAGGAGAAGGCGCTCGAATCGCGCAAGGAGCAGATCGCCGGCGACATCGAGGGGCTGCAGAAGCGACTGCGCGAGCAGCTCATCGGCCGCTGGCCGCAGCTGCGGCGAGCACCGGATGAATCGACGTGGAAGGAAGGCGATCCGGTCCTGACGGAGATCCACGCCTATCTCGCGGCGCGGCCGGAGTACGCGCGGCTGCGCGATGCGTTGCGCGCACTGCCCGCGGCCGAGGCGGCGGAGCTGGATCAGGCGCGCCTGAAGACGCAGGTCGAGAAGGTTCAGCGGATGCTGAAACTCGCGCGGCTGGAGGCGCTGTTCGAACGCCACGCCGGGGAGGGCGAGCGCGAGCAGCTCCGGCGCCTCGTGGACTGCGAGGAGGGTTGATGCGCTCGAGCCGCTACTTCTCCGGCTCGACGCGATAGCGCCAGCCGAAGACCGCGGTGAGTATCAGCGCGGTTCCGACGAGCGCCAGCAGTCGGGAGACCATGGAGTAGGTCGCGATCGAGGCCGTCATGGCATTCGCGGCGCCTGCATCGAGCCGCTGCAGAACGGCGTACCCGGACCAGAACAGCGTGCCGATCAGATGCAGCGCACAGCCGATCGCCGCGAACGCCGAGACCTCGGGATGCAGCCGCCAGCGATAGACGGCAATGGCGATGCCCGCGAGATAGAGGACGATGGCGGGCAGGTAACCGATGATCATCCACAGCGCCCCGGGCACATCGTTCATTTGCGCCGTTCCTCCCTCGCGCGGTCCACCGCGCCGCTCACGTCGCCTCGGTCCTGCGCGCCCCGCAGCGCGAGCAGGTGTAGAGCGTGACCAGGCGCCCGCGTTTGACGTCGAATTGCTGATCCTTGCTCACCTCCCACTTGTGAAAGCCCTCGCGGCACAGCGTCTTGCCGCGATGCCTCTCGCTCGCCTTCGGCCTGCGGAACGGAATGACGTTGGACATGCGGGTGCGGAAGGTTTCTCCCTGGAAGGCAGCTTACCACGGCCGCCTGCACGCCGCGTCGGCACCGCGGCCAGGGCCCGCGCGGATACGGGGGCTGACTGCGTCAGCTCGAAGCGGCCGCGGGCTGCAGCGCCGGGGTGGTCGCCGCCTGCGCGCGGTAGCCGGTGCTGCGGATGTATCCGGCCAGCGCGCGGTCCATGGTCGCCGCGTGATGCTCGAACCAGTGCGGCAGC
The DNA here is from genome assembly GCA_022071965.1 of Gammaproteobacteria bacterium. Lineage (GTDB taxonomy): Bacteria > Pseudomonadota > Gammaproteobacteria > JAJPIJ01 > JAJPIJ01 > JAJVHZ01. Next base: position 310,585 of record JAJVIQ010000003.1, on the reverse strand, counting down.
TCCGCGATGAGCCGGCGGCCGAGTTCCAGGTCGCCGGTACGGACCCTGGCGAGGACCTCGGAGACGACCTTCAGCACCCGCTCGTGTTCGCCCACGTGGCACCGCATCGGCGGGAAGCCGCAAGCGTGCATCCAGGTAGCCTCCTGCTCGAAGTGGGTGACGGTATGGGCCACGAGGCGCTCGAGCAGACCGACAAACTCCCCCTCCGCGCAGGAAGCGAGTTCGTTCAGCATGCCCACGAACTCCCTGTGAGTCTCGTCCATCGGCGGCAGCCCGAGTTCGAAATCCGGTTTCCACTCCATCCGCATCACCTCGGCGTGACTGATCGATGGTGCCGAGTCTGCGCTTGGCCCCGGGGAATTGACTTGACGCGGGGTAAGCCCGGGCCGATGGCGGGCGACCGCGGCGGACTATCCCGCCCATTGTGCCGCACCCGTGGACGGAGCTACGGTCGAGACCGTAAAAAGCCCAATGCCGAACCGGTGCAGCAGGTCCGCCGCCGTGTCGAGGCGGGCGAATTGCCGCTCCTCGCGCCGCGCCGACTTCAGGGTTCTGCCGTTGATCTGTATGAGATAACCGCCCTGAGGGCGCCGCGTCACGACCACGTCCTTGATGGCGCCCTCCTCGACGAGCAGCTTCAACTCCCGCTCAAGCATCGATGCCTCCGCCAGCGGATTTCACATTTGTGCCTTTTCGAGCATACACTTTATGGTAGAAAGATATCACGCAATGGTAATTATGTAATTCCTACGCCTTGGTCCTGGGATGCGGGGCAGGACGTGGGTCGGAAGCCCGCAAGGCCGGTCCCGGGAGAGCATGCGCCGCGGAGCACCAAGATGAAGAGGTCTGTCTGTGGCATTGGTCCGCATGGCCGGTTGTGCTCACGCGATCGTGATGCCGTGACGGGCGGCGACGTCAATGGCGGCCGGTCCGAATCCGCCGGGAGGGCGCGGTGGCCCTAGAGGGTTCTCAACTCGCGATCGCGCTGGTGCTCGTCGGCGGTCTGCACTGGTTCGCGGTCGGAATGGCTGGTCTTGCGGTGCCTCAAAGCCTCTTCTGGATCGCGCGCATCCTGTTTCCGCTCGGCGCCCTCGGCGGTCTCGCGGTAGCCGCAGGCGGGGTCGTGGCGCTCCCCCAGGAGCCGGCCGCGGCGATCCTGCCCCTGGGTCTGCCTGATCTGCCGTTCCACGTTCGCGTCGACGCGCTCTCGGCGTTCTTCCTGGTCCTGCTGGGGATCGCCGCGGTCGGCGTCTCGATCTTCTCCGCCGGGTATTTCCGCGCCGGCCAAGGCACCGCGCCGGGGCTATTGTGCGTTCAGTATCACGTCTTCCTCGCCAGCATGGCGCTGGTGCTGGTCGCGGACGACGCGTATCTCTTCATGGTGGCATGGGAGACGATGGCGTTGTCCTCCTACTTCCTGGTGACCAGCAATCACCGCATGCCCGAGATCCGGCGCGCCGGCTTTATCTATCTGCTCATCGCCCACGTTGGCGCGGTCGCCATCCTGCTCTCCTATGGCGTCCTGCAGGCCGGGCAGGGGGACTACGTCTTCAGCAGCATGCGCGCGCACGCGCCGCAGGGGGCGTGGGCGTCGACCGCCTTCGTTCTGGCGTTGTTCGGATTCGGCGCCAAGGCGGGGCTGCTGCCGCTGCACGTGTGGCTGCCGGAGGCGCACCCGGCCGCGCCGTCGCCGGTGTCCGCGCTCATGAGCGGGGTCATGCTGAAGACCGCCATCTACGGCCTGCTGCGCGTCACCTTCGACCTGCTGGGCGCGCCGCAGTGGTGGTGGGGCGTGCTCATCCTGGTGCTCGGCCTGCTGACGGCGGTCTTCGGCGCGATGTTCGCCGCCGTGCAGACCGACATGAAGCGGCTGCTGGCATACTCCTCGATCGAGAACATCGGCGTGGTGCTCATCGCCATCGGGCTCGCCACCACCTTCCGGGCCTACTCCATGCCGCTGCTCGCGGCGCTGGCGCTCACGGCCGCGCTCTATCACTGCATCAATCACGCCCTTTTCAAGAGCCTGCTGTTCCTGGCGACCGGCTCGGTCCTGCATTCCACCAAGGAGCGCAATCTCGGAAAGCTCGGCGGGCTCGTGCACTCGATGCCGAGCGTGGCCTTCTTTGCGTTGATCGGCGCGCTTGCGATCGCGGGCGTCCCGCCGCTGAACGGGTTCGTATCCGAGTGGCTGCTGCTGCAGGCCTTCCTGGCCACGCCCAGCCTGCCGAACTCCTACCTGAACATGCTCATACCGCTGGGTGCTGCCGCGCTGACGCTTTCCGCGGGCCTCGCCGGATACGTGATGGTGAAGTTCTACGGCGTCATATTCCTCGGCCAGCCGCGCGAACCGGCGCTCGCCCATGCCCACGACGCCGGCTGGCTGGAACGCCTGGGCATGGCCTGGCTGGTGGCGGGCTGCGTGGCGCTCGGGCTGCTGCCCCTGAAAATCGTGGCGATCCTCGATCCGGTGAACAGCCTGCTGCTCGCGCAGACGCTGAGCGAAACGGCGGGGCGCTCCGGCTGGCTGTTCATCACCGTCCTTGCGCCCGAACGTGCGAGCTACAGCCCGCTGATCGTCTTTTGCGGCATGCTGTCGGTCGTCGCGGCCACCTTCCTCGCCGTGCGTTTCCGCTACGGCGGCCGCGTGCGTCGCAGCGACCCGTGGGACTGCGGCCATCCGGGCCTCACTCCGCGCATGCAGGATACGGCGGAGGGCTTCGGCCAGCCCATCAAGCAGATCTTCGAGCCCATGTTCCGGATAGAACGGCAGCTGCCCACGCCGTTCGACGAGCGGCCCGTCTATCGCGCGACCGCCGATGATCATTTCTGGTATTGGGCATACCTTCCCGTTGCCCGGCTGACCGAGCGGGTCTCGCGCTGGATCGGCGTCCTTCAGCACGGACGGATCTCGCTGTACCTGCTCTACAGCCTGGCAACGCTGGTGGTGTTGCTGCTGGTGGTGTCGTGAACGCGGCGATCGCAATTCAGCTCGGACAGGCCGTCCTCGTGGTGCTGCTGGCCCCGCTTTTCGCCGGGTGGGTCAACCAGTGCCGGGCGTGGCTGCAGAATCGCCGCGGCCCTGGCATGCTGCAGCCGTACCGCGTGCTGCGCAAGCTCTTTCACAAGGATGCCGTCCTCGCCCACCGGGCCTCGTTCCTGTTCCGCGCCACGCCCTACATCCGCTTCGGGTGCATGGTCCTGGCCGCCTACATCATCCCGACGCTGGCCTCCGGATTGCCAATCTCGCCGGCGGCCGACGTCATCGCGCTGGTCGGCATCTTCGCCCTCGGACGCGTCTTCATGGCGCTCGCCGCCATGGACATCGGCACGGCGTTCGGCACCATGGGGGCGCGGCGCGAGATGCTCGTGGCCTTTCTCGCCGAGCCCGCGCTGCTGATGGTGTTCTTCACGCCGGCGCTCATCAGCCAGTCCACCTCGCTGTCGACCATCGTGCACACGCTCGCCTACCAGCCCTTCGTCATCCACCCGGGGCTCGCCTTCGCGGCGATCGCCTTTCTCATGGTGCTGCTGGCGGAGAACGCGCGGCTACCCATCGACAATCCCGCGACCCACCTGGAGCTGACGATGATCCACGAGGCGCTGGTGCTCGAGTATTCGGCGCGTCATCTCGCGCTCATGGACTGGGCCTCGAACCTGAAGCTGCTGGCGTACGCCACCATGGGCCTGGCGCTGTTCGCCCCCTGGGGCATCGCCAGGACCATCGACGGTCCCTCCCTGTGGCTGGCACTCGCCTGTCTGCCGGTGAAGCTCGCGGTCGCGGGCGCCGCTTTGGCCCTGCTCGAAACGCTGTCGGCCAAGCTGCGGATATTCCGCGCCCCGGAGTTTCTCGCCATGGCCTTCCTGCTGGCCGTGCTCGGCCTGCTCACGCACGTGCTGCTGGAGGGCGCGGCATGAGCGCTTCCCTGGCGACCCAGCTCGTCAACCTGTTCGCCTCGCTGCTGCTGCTCATCGCCTTCGCGATGCTCGCCCAGCGGCGGGTGCTCTCGCTCATCCACCTCTTCGCATGGCAGGGCGCGGTCCTGGCGCTGAACACCGCGCTGGTCGCCTTCGTGACCCACCAGCATCACCTGTACTACTCCGCGCTGCTCACGCTGATCCTGAAGGTCATCCTCCTGCCCTGGATCCTGCACCGCCTCATCGACAAGCTGAACGTGCGCTGGGACGTGGAGACGCTGGTCAACATCCCCACGACCATGCTGATCGGCGTGGGGCTGGTCATCATCGGCTTCAACGTCGCGATGCCGATCTCGCACCTCTCGGAGACCGTCACCCGGGGGACGCTGGGCATCGCGCTGGCGAGCGTCCTGCTCTCCTTCATGATGCTGATCACGCGCCGCAAGGCGGTGCCGCAGGTGATCGGTTTCCTGGCGATGGAGAACGGCCTGTTCTTCGCGGCCACGAGCGCCACCTATGGCATGCCGCTGGTCGTGGAGCTGGGGGTGGCGCTGGACGTGCTGGTGGGCACGTTCATCTTCGGCATCTTCACCTTCCACCTGCGCGAGGCCTTCGACAGCCTCGACATCGAACACATCGAGAAGCTGAAGGAACGCTGAGACATGTACCTGCTCGCCGTGCTGCTGACTCCGATCGCCGGTGCCGTGCTCCTCGGGCTGTGCGGGCACCGTGCGCACGCCGGCGCGGTGAATGCCGCCATGAGCCTGCTGACCCTGATCGCCGCGACGCTGCTGACGGCGCAGGTGATCGAGTACGGACCGATGCTGGCCTTCGACGAATTGTTCTTCGTGGACTCCTTCAACGTGTTCCTGGTCGCGCTGACCGCCTTCGTCGGCTTCACGACCGCGCTGTTCAGCCGGCCCTACATGCTCATCGAGATGCACCACGGACGCATCGACGCCCGCAGGCTCCGCCTCTACCACGCCAGCTACCAGTTGTTCATGTTCACGATGCTGCTGGCCCTGCTCACCAACAACCTGGGCATCATGTGGGTGGCCATGGAGGCGGCGACGCTCGCGACCGTGCTGCTGGTGAGTCTTTATCGCACACCGGCCAGCCTCGAGGCGGCATGGAAGTACTTCATCCTCTGCGGCGTCGGCATCGCCCAGGCCCTGTTCGGGACCGTGCTCATGTACTTCGCGGCGGAACAGGTGCTGGGCGCGGGCGGCACGGCGCTGCTGTGGACGCATCTGGACGCGGTGAAGTCGCAGCTCGAGCCCAGCGTGCTGACCCTGGCGTTCGTGTTCCTGCTGGTCGGCTACGGCACCAAGGTCGGCCTCGTGCCGCTGCACAGCTGGCTGCCGGACGCGCATGCGGAAGGACCGACGCCGGTCTCCGCGGTGCTCTCCGGGCTGCTGCTGAACGTCGCGCTGTATGCGCTGGTGCGCAACAAGGTGCTCGCCGACGGCGCACTCGGCGGCGATCTCACCAGCCACCTCATGATGGGCTTCGGTCTGCTGAGCGTGGTGGTCGCGGCGTTCTTTCTCTCGCGACAGCAGGACGCCAAGCGCCTGTTCGCGTATTCCTCCATCGAGCACATGGGACTCATCACCTTCGCCTTCGGCATGGGGGGGCCGGTGGCCACCTTCGCTGCACTGCTGCACATGACGGTCCACTCGCTGGCCAAGTCGGCGATCTTCTTCGCCGTCGGTCACGCCAGCCAGAAGGCCGGCACGCAGATGATGGACTCCATCCGCGGTCTCGTCGACACCAACCCGACCATAGGCTGGGGCCTGATGCTCGGCAGCCTGGCCATACTGGGCATGCCTCCGTTCGGCGTGTTCGCCAGCGAGTTCCTGATCATCACCACCGCCATGCGCGAACACCCATGGGCCACTCCCTTCCTGCTGACTGCGCTGGGCGTGGCCTTCGCCGCGATCTTCGGCCGGGTGCAGCCCATGGTGTTCGGCGAGACCACCGGCAAACGTCTGCCCCATCCACCGGCCATCCTACCGGTGTTCGTGCACCTCGCGCTGGTCCTCGTGCTCGGCGTCTACATCCCGCCGTACCTCGCGGAGTGGTATCGTCAGGCGGCGGCGCTGATCGGCTGAGACGCGCATGAACCCCGAGACGCTGACCATCGGTCTGAATCCGCTGCCCGGCGCGATACCCGCCTGGCACGGGGAGACCTACGCGTTGAAGTGGGATCAGACCGCGCAGCGGGTGCGCGGTCATGGCGGCTTCCTGGTCAGCGTATGGGGCAGCGACGACAGCGATCGCGGGCAAGGCTGCGCGATGCACGTCGCCTATGCCGCCTCCGGGGCATTGGCCTGCCTGTCGCTGCCGCTCGGGCAGCATCGCACCTACCCCGATCTGAGCCCGGTGTATCCCGCGGCGGTGCGCATGCAGCGTGCCGTGAAGGATCTGCTCGGGCTGCAGGCAAGCGGCAGCCGGGACACGCGGCCCTGGCTGCGGCACGGCGCATGGGCCGCGGGCGAGGCGCCGCTGCGCAAGGACTACGCGATCGACGGCGCGGGCACGCGGCGCTCGGAACCCTACGCCTTCGTCCCGGTCTCCGGCGACGGCGTGCACGAGATCCCGGTCGGCCCGGTCCATGCCGGCACCATCGAGCCCGGGCACTTCCGCTTTCACGCCGTCGGCGAGCGGATCCTGCGCCTGGAGGCGCGGCTGGGGTATACGCACAAGGGGGTCGAGAAGCTCCTCGAGACATGCACGCTGGACTCCGGCGCCCGCCTGGCGGGGCGCATAAGCGGGGATTCCACGGTGGCGTACACGTGGGCCTACTCGATGGCCGTGGAGGGCGTCTCGCGGATCGAACCGCCCGCGCGGGCGATCTGGCTACGGGCGCTGCTGCTCGAACGGGAACGGATCGCGAACCACCTCGGCGATCTCGGCGCGCTCGGCAACGACGCCGGCTTCGCCTTCGGCCTCACGCAGTTCTCGCTGCTCAAGGAGGACATGCTGCGGGTCAATGAATCGCTGTTCGGGCACCGCTACCTGATGGACGTGGTGATCCCGGGTGGCGTCCGTGGCGATCTGCGCGCCGGTGACATCGATCGCCTGCGCCGGGAGGCGGACACGCTCGGGCGGGCCATTGCCGCCCTGCGCGCGATCTACGATGAACACGCAGGTCTGCAGGACCGCTTCATCAAGGCCGGGATCGTCACTCCGGGACTGGCGCTGACGCTCGGGCTGTGGGGTCTGGCCGGGCGCGCGAGCGGCATGGCCTGGGACGCACGCGTGGATCTCCCGTGCCGGCCCTACGACGAGCTGTCCGTGCGCGCGGCCGTGCGCCGCAACGGTGACGTGGCGGCCCGGGTCAATGTCCGCTTCGACGAGGTGTTCGAGTCGTTGCGGATCACGCGCCTGCTGCTGGACGGACTGCCGGGCACGGCGATTTGCACGCCGCCGGGGCAGGCGCCGGACCGTGCCTTCGGCGTCGGCATGGTCGAAGGCTGGCGCGGCCCGGTTTTCATCGCGCTGCATACCGGCGCGGCGAACCGTATCCACCGCCTGCATCCGCACGATCCCTCGTGGCAGAACTGGCCGGTCCTGGAGCACGCGGTCATGGGCAATATCGTTCCGGACTTCCCGCTGATCAACAAGTCTTTCAACCTGGCCTACAGCGGTCACGATCTCTGAGCAGGGCGCACGATGCAGGAGATACTGCGACTGATCATCGCCAAGGGGTTAAGAACGGAGCCCGCCCCAGAGCCCGATCCCGCGTTGCTCGCAACCACGCGGCGGCTCGGGGAGGAGGTGCGCCGTTGCTTCAACGGCGCATTGACCATACGACACGTCGACGCGGGCTCATGCAACGGCTGCGAACTGGAGATCCACGCCGTCAACAATCCGTTCTACAATCTCGAAGGACTGGGCATACGATTCGTCGCCAGTCCGCGCCATGCCGACGTGCTGCTCGTCACCGGCCCGGTTTCGCGCCACATGGAGGAGGCGCTGCGGCGAACCTATGAAGCGACACCTGATCCCAAGCTCGTCGTGGCCCTCGGCGACTGCGGCTGCACCGGTGGTGTCTTCGGCGAGAGCTACGCCAGCTGCGGGCGTGTCTCCAACGTCATCCCCGTCGATGTGGCGGTCCCCGGCTGCCCGCCGTCGCCGCTGGCGATCATGCGGGGAATACTGACCGCCATTGCGATCGGCAGGTAGCCGTCGTACATCGCGGGCCGGAGCCGCGCATCCGGTCGCCCGGCGCGATGCGCCCGCGAGGAGGGGCTCAGGGGCTGCATACACACCCGCGAGGCGGCTGCGGTCCCGGGCGCGGGACCAGGGCCGGAAACACCCCTGCACGAGCGGCAATATTCGAACTCCATCAAGAATGCTGCGCTCGCGCGGGTCCCCGAGCGTTGCGCAGCACCCGCGCGCCAAGCCTATACTTGGCACAGGTGCCACGGCGCCGCCACCGCCGGCGGGCCTCTCTGCCGACGGTTTCCACTGAGGTACCGAGCCATGTCCAGCAATACCGCAACGCAGGCCGTCTCGGACGGTCTGCTGGAACAGATCCTGGCCTCCAAGGCGTTCGCGCGCGTGCCGCGCGAGAACCTCAAGCGGCTGGTCTCGCGCATCGAGATGCTGCCGGCGCGGGCCGGCGAGACCATCATCCGCCAGGGCGAGGTTGGCGACAGCTTCTACATCATCCGCTCCGGCAAGTTCCGGGTCATCGGCTACCGCTCGGTCGAGGATGATACGGTCGAGATCGCCAGCCTCGGACCCGGCGACAGCTTCGGGGAGGAGGCGCTGATCCGCAACGCGCCTCGCAACGCGACCATCGAGGCGCTGTCCGACGGGTCGCTGGCGCGCCTCGACAAGGATGGCTTCGTCGAGTACGTGCAGACGGCGCTGCTGCACGGCGTGGAGCCGGAGACGGCGAAGACGATGATCGCCGCGGGGACCGTGGTGGTGGACGTGCGCGCGTCGGTCGAGTACCAGACGTATTCCATCCGCGGCAGCCGTGGCATTCCCCTGGATCTCCTGCGCCGTGCCAGGCGCAACTTCGACCCGAACAAGACCTACGTCACCTGCAGCGACAACGAGTTGGAGAGCGCGCTCGCGGCATTTCTCGTCGCCCAGCTGGGATTCGACGTCTGCTACATGAAGAATTCCATCGCCGACTACCTGCGCCTGACACGGCAGTACGGCGAGAACAGCGTCATGCTCCCCGACGGCGCGGAGGAACAGGTCATCGACCTGCCGGATGAGTACGCGCCGGCCGCCGCGCGGACGGTGATGGTCGACGAGCCCGAGACGTCCGGTGCGCACGTGGGAGACGGGCCCCCGGAGGGAGCGGCATTGTCCGGACCCGAGATCGAGCAGTTGCGCCGCGAGTTCCGCCTGGCGCTCGTCGCTCAGGGCGATCAGATGCGGCAGGAGTTGAAGGCGCTGAAGGATCTGCTCACCAGGAACATGGAGTCGAACTCCAAGATCCTCATCAAGGAGTTCCTCACGCGCATCGCGATCCTCGAGCACCGGATCACCGGCCCGGGCCGCGATTGAGTGCGTTGAAGTCGGCGGCGATGCGGCCGCAGACAAGCCTCAGGACTCGCGCCCGGCCGAGGAGTGCGTAGCGGCTGCCGTCGTCGCGAGTTCCCTGACCATGCGCGGAGCGTACACCGCAGCGGCGGCCTCCTCCGAGGAGAGCAGCAGCGTCGCGATGTCGGGGTGCTGTGCGAGCCTGGCCGTCACCAGCCCCTCCTCCCGGGCGCTACGTACCGCCTTCATGACCTCCGCGAGCGAGATCGTCTCCAGCGGCCTGGCCGGCAGCCAGGGGTGCGGGCGTCCGGCGCCGCGCGCGACGATGCCGGCCTGCTCGAGCGCCGACATCACCTCCTCCACACATGGCTGCGGGATCATCAGCGTCCTGGCGAGTGCGGGGATGTCCCACGCCGGCCTGCCCGCATAGTGATTCGACGCCAGCAGCTTGACGACGCAGAGCGCCAGCGCCTCGCGCTCGCGCAGGCTCAGGCGCGGCTCGCGCCGGTACATGCAGAGATGCTCGGGGTGCTGGTGGTAGAAGGCGATGTTGGCGCCGATCAGCAGGATGAGCCAGGCAAGGTAGATCCAGACGAAGAAGATCACGAGACCTGCGAATGCCGAGTAGACGGCCGCGTACTGCGTGGAGCCGGCGACGAAGCGCGCGAATCCCCAGCCCGCGGTCTGCCAGAGGATGCCCGCCACGACGCCGCCGAAGACCGCGGAGGTCGCCCGCACCCGGGTGTTGGGCATGAACATGTACAGGAATGTGAAGGTGCCGATGATCATGAGATACGGCGCCAGCCGCGACAGCCACTCGAGCAGCGTGCCGAAGGGCTGCAGCGAGGAGAGGTACAGCAAAAAGCTGTTGCTGGCGCCGGCACCGGTGATGCCCACGGCCGAGAACACGAGCACGGGACCCACGATCAGCACGATGAGATAGTCGCGGAACCCCTGTGTGAGGGTGCGCGCGGATTTCACGCGCCAGCTGTAATTGAAGGCGCCCTCGATCTTCTTCATCGTGCTGACCACCGTGTACAGCAGCATCACGATGCCGGCGGCGCCCAGCACCCCGACCTTCATGTTGTCCACGAAGCCGACGATCGTCTTGGCCATGCCCGTCGCCTGCGCGCCCATGGGCGCGAGTATCTGCAGCAGCGCCGGCTCCAGTTCGTTGTGCACGCCGAGCCCTTTCAGCACGGAGAAGCCGACAGCCAGCAGCGGCACGAACGACAACAGGGTGGTGTAGGAAAGACTCGCCGCGCGATGCGAGATCTCCCCGTGCCCCAGGTCCCGCAGGGTGACGTGCACGTAGCGCGTGAAGGTCACGCACCACCGCCGCCATGGCGGCAGTTCATCCAGGCTGGCGGTGCCCCATACGTGCCGGTACAAAGGCTCCGTCAGGTTGCCGAGACGGCCCGTCATGGTGCTGTCCGTGTGTTGCAGCACGGCGAGCCCCGCCGCGCCGGCATTCCTATTTGGTGCGGATGATGACGGCGGCGACCTCGTCGATGACGACCACCGCATCGAAGTACTCCCTGCCGGTCAGCGCCGTGAGCTGCGCCAGATCCTCGGTCACGTTCCTGACCTGGCCGGTGAGTTCCTGCCCGGAGTTGAGCTGCACGGTCACGGTCTTTCCCTTCTGCAGCGCCAGTACCCGCGCCACGGAATCGCCCCCGGAGATGTTCAGCTCGCCGGCATGGACGGAACCGCAGAGCAATGCGATCAGGAAAAACGGCGAGGCGCGCGCAACGAGCGATTTCATGGAGAGCATCCCCCTTTCTTGATGGTTCTTGCCGCGCCTCGATGTCGCCGCGCGGCGGCGTCGGCGCTTCGTCCATGTTAACCAGTTCGAGAGGAACTCTAAACCCCGGAGTGCGGTCCCCGCGGTGGCACTGCCGTCGGCAGTTGCCGTCGGCGTCGATTCGCTGGCTGTTTTTGTCCGCGGCGCAACGAGGTGCCCGTCGTGGCGTTGATCGGCGGCAATTGTGGAAACCAAACGCGCTGCTATGCTTCATCCGTAGCGACCATTTTTCTGGCGCGCTCCGGGCGCCGCGCACGCGCATTCTGCACGGACGCCGGCTCGACCCGGGGTGGATTGGGGAATTCCAGCAAGGGGTGAAAGTCATGACATCGAAGCGGACGCGTAGGGCGTGGGTCCGGGGCGTGGTGGTCGGGATGGCCATCGCCGCTTTCGGTTGCGGCAAGGATGAGGGCGAGGTCGTCCACAAGGAGGGCGACGCGGAGGTCCGGGTCAAGGATCAGGGCGACACCGTCGACATCACGGTCAAGGGCGAGGATGGTACCGCCACCTATTCCTCCGGCGCCGGCGTCGAGCTGCCATCGGGCTTCCCCGAGGACGTGCCGACATACCCGGGCATGAAGCTCGAGTTCTCCGGCACGCAGGGGAAGATGTACACCGTCAACGGTCGTACCTCCGATGCGATGGCGAAGGTGAGCGAGGCACTGAAGGCGAAGGCCGCGGCCGAGGGCTGGTCGGAGGTGATGTCCATGAACCAGCAGGGCGCGGGCGGCCAGCCCGGGATGATGATGAGCTACAGCAAGGCCGACCGCGTGCTGAACCTGGTGCTCGCCGGCGAGACCGACGGGACGAGCATCAGCATCATGACCGGCACGCAGTAGGCGATCCGGACCCGCACGTCCGCCCGCCGCGGGCAGGCGGCGTGCGGCAGAGGCGAGCAGGGTGCCGGCCGTTTTGCTTGCGAGCGCCCGGTGCCGGCGGGCGCGCCACGGCGGATCTGCTTTCAGGGGGCGCCGCCCAAACGCGCCGGCCTCACGGTTCACTTACCAGGTCGTGGATGACGAACGGCGCGGCGACCAGTGCGCCCACGATCCAGACGATCCACATCAGCCGCACCACGCCGCGTTCGTTGCGTTCCAGAAACCGCACCGCCGCCACGTCGCCGTTGCCGATGTGCTTCTGGACGTCGATGAGGGCGCGCACCATGACCGGCGGGATCGAGATGATGAAGGCGAGCAGCGCCACGTCGATCACCGCCGCCAGGCTGACCAGACCCAGTCTAGCGAGCCGGCCCTCCAGCGTGTTGCCGAGCCAAGCCGCCGTGATCAGCACCAGCAGGCTGATCGCGCATATCCGTCTCCACATGCCGGCCGAGAGGTGTGGCCGGCCCTCGGCAATCATCGGCGCACCGATACGCGTCGCGCCCGTTTGTCAACGGCCTCCCGCTTGAGCAGCTCGCGCTTGCGTTCCACGCCCCAGCGATAGCCAGAGAGGCCGCCATCGGCACTCACCACGCGATGACAGGGTATGGCGACCGCCAGCGCGTTCGCGGCGCAGGCCCGCGCCACGGCTCGCGCCGAGCGCGGCGCGCCGATTCGCTTCGCGAGCTCTCCGTAGCTGATGGTCGAGCCCGCCGGGACCTCGCGCAATGCCTGCCACACGCGCTGCTGAAATGCCGTGCCGCGCACGTCCAGCGGCAGGTCGAGGCCCAGGGCCGGGGCCTCGGCGAAGCGCAGCACCCTGGCGACGAGCCGCTCGAAGCCCGCATCACCGCCAATCAGACGCGCGAGCGGAAACCTGTCCTGCAGTTCGCGCGTGAGCGAGTCCGGATCCTCGCCGAGCAGTATCGCGCACACACCCCTCGGGCTGCTGGCGACGAGGATCGAGCCCAGCGAGCACTCGCGGATGGCGAAGCGGAGCTCGGCGTTGCGGCCGCCGGCGCGGAACTGCGTCGGCGTCATGCCCAGCAGCCGGCCCGCGTTCTCGTAGAACCGCCCGCTCGAACTGAAGCCTGCATCGAAGATCGCCTCGGTCACCGAGCGGCCGCGGCGCAGCTCGCGCGTCACGCGCCGCGTGCGATGCACGGCGGCGTACGCCCGTGGCGTCACGCCGGTGATGGCCTTGAAGATGCGATGGAAATGGAACGGACTGAGTCCCGCCCTGGCCGCGAGTTCCTCGAGGCTCGGAACCTGCTCGGCGGCTTCGATCGAGCGGCAGATCCCCGCCACGATCCTCGCGTGCCGTTCGGCGAGCGATGCCTCGTTGGGTCTGCAGCGCCTGCAAGGGCGAAAACCGGCGTGCTCCGCATCCTCGCAAGTGGCGTGAAACCGCACGTTCTCGGGCCGCGCGCGACGCGACGGGCAGGATGGCCGGCAATAGACACCGGTGGTCTTCACCGAATAGACGAATGCGCCGTCGGCCCCGGGGTCGCGAGCGATGACGGAGGTCCATCGCGGATCGCGCTCGGTGGCAATGCCGGCGGCCCTGGAGGTCTTCGCGGAATTCTTCATGTTCGATCTCATGGTTGCCCTGCCTGCGCCTTGCACTCTAGCGGCCGGAAACCGCCTACGCACTCCGCCGCTTGCTTTCGAATTCGGGGCCGGGAACGGACCGCCGCGCGGGGGCCCGATCCCGCGGAGGATAATCGTCGAACAGGGACGCGGCGTGCTCCGCCGTGCCGGTCGGGGTGATCGGCAGGGGCCGAGGCGGAACCACGCCGCGCCGGGGATGCCGCGGCGCGCGACGCGCGATGGTCAGTTGGCACTCCCGCTCGCCTCCGACAGGACCAGTGTGACGAGTTCCTCGGCGCCCGCGAGCACCTCCTCGCTCAACGCAGCCACGCGCGCCGCGTCCTTGCGCATCCCGGCGGGTTCCTTGCTTGCGAGCAACAGCTCCTCGTATGGTTCCCACTCGCGGCGCAGCCGAGCCAGCCGTTCCCGCACCGGCGCCGAGGTGAGCGCCGAGACCTCGATCTGGTTGAGCACGGCCGTGAAGTGCGCATGGCTCAGGTGCAACTCCATGTCCGCCGGCGCATCGTAGACTTCCCAGGTGCGATAGAAATAGAACTTGGCCATGCGCTGCGACAGCATCCGCTGCCGTCCGATGAGGTTGACCAGGTGATCGCGCGGCGCGCCGGTGACGCGCTCGTAAGCGAGGACGGCGTGGTGCGCCGCCCGCTGCAGCGTCTCGTCCACCTCGTAGAGTTCATATGCCCCGGCCTTGCTCGGCGGCGCCGCCAGCGGCGCACTGCATTGCGACCACGCCGTCTCCAGCGCCGCCAGGGCCTGCTTCACGCCGGGTGTCGGCTGGTAGGCACTAAGCGCGGAGAGCCCGGATTCGAACTGATCGATGGATTCATCCAGGATGCGTCGGGCATCTCCGGTCGCGATGTTCTGGCCCAGCATGAGATAGGCTTTCGCCATGCGCTGCGAGAGCATGCGCTGGCGCCCGGCGACGTTCACCGCGGTGGTGCTGTCCAGCCCGACCATCGGATCGGCGGCATATGCGTCCCCGGCGGGTGCCACGATTGCCGGTGTGGACAGCGCGGCCGCCAGTCCGGCGTGCAGAAGGAGTCTCTTCATTCAGTCACCGATGGCGTTCGCTGGGCGCGGGAAGTCCGTGACGGCGATTGACCAGACGGAAGCGATCGCGAGCAGGTTAACCCGGCTCGCGCGCGGTTTCCTGAGGGAGATCAAATCACCCCCCTTGAAACCGGCCCGGCCGTCCCTATATGCGCCCTTGAGCCGACAAGATACGGGCGGCTTTGCCCGGAGGAGGTACCGAAATGTTCGAGAGCCTGTTCAGCGGTGACAGACGCCTGTTCGACGAGCTCAGGCGCATGGAGCAACAGATGGATGAGATGTTCGGTCGCTGGCCGTGGCCGGCGGGGATCCGCTCCACCGCGCGCGGTGCGTATCCGCCGATCAACGTCGGCGCGACGGCAGACGGCGTGGACATCTATCTCTTTGCGGCCGGGCTGGAACCGAAGACCGTGGACATCTCGGTCCAGCAGAATCTGCTGACCGTGAGCGGTTCGCGGCAGCTCCCCGCGAAGGAAGGCGTGGATTATTACCGCCAGGAGCGGTACAGCGGCGAATTCCGCCGTGTCATCACGCTGCCGGACGACGTGGATCCGGATCGCGTCGAGGCGCGCTACCGCAATGGCGTTCTGCAGATCACCGTCAAGCGCCGCGAGGCAGCGAAACCGCGGCGTATAGAGGTCAAGTAAGCGGTAAGGAGGCATGTCATGAATCAAAGGCAAGAAGTCACGACCGCCGAGGGCGGTGAGGTCCGGAAGCCCGAAGTTCAGCCGGAGGCCGTTCTGTACCCTCCGGTCGATATCTACGAGGATGCCGAGGGCATACATCTGCAGGCAGACATGCCGGGCGTCTCGAAGGATCGGCTCACCGTGCAGGTCGACCGGGATACGCTGCTCATCGAGGGCGAGGCGAAGATCGAGATGCCCGAGGGTATGAACGCGTTGTACGCGGATGTGCGTTCCACGCGCTATCGACGGAGCTTCACGCTCAGCAGCGAGCTGAAGTCCGAGGTGATCGAGGCGAACCTCAAGGACGGCGTGCTGAGCGTGCGCATACCCAAGCGCGAGGAGGCGAAGCCGCGCAAGATCGAGGTGCGGACCCAGTAGGGGTTCCGGCCGCGCGCTGCGAGACGGCAAGGACGCCACGTGGAGGACGGCGATCCTCGCATCGCCGTCCACGCAGCGCGCTTGGTACTCCAACACCCGGCGGGCGGCATTCAGGCCCTTAGTGTCGGAGCGGCGCCCGCTGGCCGGCCAGGGTTTTCTGCAGATCGACAGGTCGTTTCCGGGAGATGCCGGTACCACATCCGGCGCATGGGGCCAGGCACAGCCACCAAGCCACACGAGCACGCCTGTGCCGGGCAGTTCTCCGCGTCCGAGGACGGGCTCCTCAATCGCTACCGTCATGTCCGCCGGCGGGGAGATTTCCTGTTGCTCATGACCGGCACGGATAGTTATCTTGAATTCATCTTCGATTGATATTCTTGACCAAGAACGACAACCACGAGGAAAGCCCGCGATGGCCGAACTGAAGACCTATCCCGCCTGGGACGTGAGCGTGCGCTGGTTTCACTGGATCAACCTGCTCTGCATGCTGGGGCTGATCGCGGTCGGCGTCGCCATCCTCAACACCGACCCGCTCGGCGTCACCAACGACGGCAAGATACTGCTGAAGACGGTGCACGTCTGGATCGGCTACGTGTTCGTGCTGAACCTGCTGTGGCGTCTCGTCTGGGCCTTCATCGGCGGGGCGCGGGCGCGGTGGCGCGCGATCCTGCCTGGCGGGCCGGGCTACATGACGGAGGTGCGCGAGTATCTCGCCGCAGTTCGCGCCGGCCGTCCGCGCCAGTACGTCGGCCACAATCCGCTCGGACGTCTCGCCGTGGCGCTGCTGCTGATCCTGCTGCTGGTTCAGGCCGTCACCGGGCTGGTGATCGCCGGCACGGATATCTTCTACCCGCCGTTCGGTCGATGGATCGCCGGATGGGTGGCGGCGCCCGGCGTGGATCCGGCATCGCTGGTGCCCTACGCACCGGAAATGTACGAGAAGGCCGCCTACGAGGCGATGCGCGCCTTCCGGAAACCCTTCGTCACCATTCACTACTATGGCTTTTACACGCTGCTCGTCGTGGCGCTGATCCATGTCATCGGGGTGGTTGCGACCGAGTTGCGCGAGGGCGGTACCCTCGTGTCGGGGATGATCACGGGCCGCAAGGTCCTGAGCCAGCCCCCGGCGGACGGTTAGCGCGCAAAGACAGCCACGCGGCCACCGGCGCGGCGGCGGGCGGCGGCAACGCGCCTCCCGCAGGCACGTCTTCCCGCCCGCGACACGGGCGCGGCCGGTCGCGTCTGTCGTTTTGCCCTTTCTTGACTATCCTTAATGGAGGTACGCGACTCCCCAACTGGCAGACCCGGCCCGGGTCAGGAGGGTGCACCATGACTATCCCCGCGTCCGTCAAGGAGTATCTCGATCAACAGGGCATCAGATACGACGTCGTGTCCCACGCGCACACCGCCAGCAGTCTGCGCTCCGCCGGCGCCGCCAACATTCCCGGGGATCAGCTTGCCAAGAGCGTCGTCGTGGGCGACGAGCGCGGTTATGTGCTCGCGATCATCCCGGCCACGCACCGGCTCGACCTCGGCGTGTTGAGCCGGCAGATGCAACGGCGCCTGGGGCTGGCCACCGAGCCGGAGGTCGGAGGCCTGTTCGAAGATTGCGAGTTCGGCGCGGTGCCGCCGCTGGGCCCGGCCTACGGGATCCGGATGATCGTGGACGAATCCCTCACGCATTGCACGGATGTCTACTTCGAGGCCGGCGATCACACCGATCTCGTGCATGTCAGCGGCACGGACTTCCTGCGACTCGTCGAGACCGCCCCGAGGGGCCAGTTCAGCCACCACATCTGAGCGGCGCGGCCCCGGAGTGGCGGCGTGATCGTTGCCGGGAGCAGGTTCCGCCGGTGGCCGCGGTGTCACCGTGGCGTGGTCTCCCCGGCGATGCCGCAGGAGAAGAGCCCCGTCCGCGCGCGTCCTCAGCCGGCAGACGCGGTGGCGTGCGGGACGCTTTCCAGGCCGTCTTCGCGGTATACATCCAGGTGCAGCGGCGAGCGCACACCGATGCGAACCTGCGTGCCGTTGACGCTCATGATGCGGACGCGGATGGGGCCTTCCTTGAACAGGTCGCCGACCGGGGTGGCGGGGTCGATGTCTTCAGCGAGTGAGAGATAGATCGACTGACTCGGGCCGCGATTGAAAAATAGCATGACGTTCTCCTCTCACGACGGGTTCCCTGCGCTCGTTGAGGGTACGTCTTGTTTTGATCGCACTGTAGCGAACCCCCGCATCGCGTGGCACGTCGAACATCCGGGGTTCGTGAATCCCCGCACATAGATTTCGATGGCTCGCCATTACGCGGCGCTCGCGCGGGAACGCAGGCATCCTTCGCTGCAGTGCGGTGCGTGGATCACGGACGTATATGTCGTTCGCTTCCAGGCCACATTGCCCTGCAGCATTCCGCCGGCGGTGGCGTTCTGCACGGGCGAGCCCCCATGTCGCACCGCGGCCGGCAGCCGGGCAACCGGGGCGCTGGCCGGATATCACGATTACCTGCGCGCCCTGAGTGTTCAGCATTTCGCAGGTTCTCGTGTGCGCCGGGCCTTCAGCCATGTGTGCCGCTGCCGATACTCTCTTACCGCACGGCCCCCGCTGCTCATCGGGCACTCCAAACGCTACGGAACAGACCCGGGGGTCGAGCGGTCTTCCCTGCGGCAAACAGAAACCCCGCGCGCGGGCGGGGTCTGGGAATCATCATCCAGCAACCGGGAACGGCCAGGTTCGGCGGCGCATCACGCCCGGCATTCGCGGCAGTTCACTCCGCGGCCGCCACGCCGCGCCGACACCCCGCGTTCGGCCGGATCCGGCGGCCTCAGTCGATGCGTCCCAGCCGGCCGCTGGTGCTGCCCACGTACCAGAGGCTGCCCGCCTGGTCGATGACCATCTTGCGGATGCCGCTATTCCTGGGAACCTCGATGCGGCGCATCGCTTCCGTCTGCGGGTCGAGGATCACCACGACATCCGTGTTGAACTCGTTCACGAACACCTTGCCGCTGGCGTCCACGGTGACCGCATAGGCACCGCTGTCGCTGCCGCCCGGCAGCGGGTACTCCTTGATGACTGCGGCCGTGGCCGGGTCGACGTGCGCGAGCCTGCCGTTGCCCCACAGCGCCACCCACAAGGTCCCGTCGGGCGCCGTGGCGATGCGGCGCGGCGCCGATCCCTTGTCCAGCAGCACGTCGGTGATCGTGCCGGTGCCCGGATCGAGCTTGCCGAGCATGTCGCCCTGGATGCGGCAGAACCACACATTCCCCGCCTGGTCGATGGACAGGCCATAGGGGGTGCCGGAGGTCCGATACTCGGTGATGACACCGCTGTGACGATCCAGCGCGCCGACGCGATTCGCGGCCTGCTCGGTGAACCATAGGGCGCCGTTGTCGTCGAGCGCGGCGGTATGGGGATCGCCGCCAGAGGGGACGCGATGGGCCACGGTATGACCGGTGTCCGGATGAAACTCCACGATGGTGCCGTTGCCCTTGCCCGTCAGCCACGCCACGCCGTCACTGTCCACGAGCACGCTGTGCGGATTGGTGTTCGCCGGCAACTCCCACTCCACGAACTTCTCCGTCGCCGGGTCGAAGCGCGCAAGCTTGTTTCCCCCCATGGCCACCAGGAAGATCCGGCGGTCCGGGGCCGGCGTAGGGTCGCGCGCGAACTGCGGCGTCGGCACCGGCCATTCGGCGATCCTGCCGGCGATGTCGCGAGCGCCGGGCTTGATGCCGTAGTTGGATCCGCCGGCCTGCGCCGCCAGCGCAGCTGCGGCCAGCGCGAGCCCCATCGTCAGCCCATGGGACACGAACCGAGACCGCAACGGTGTGGTCCCGGATCTCGAGTGATGCCTTCTCGGCGAGTGCATCGCTGCCTCCTGCACGGTTCCTGGACAGGAAAGTCATTCGGTGCGGGCCGCGGCAGAGCGCCCGCAGGTCCCCACACATGGATGACCGTCGTGGGCGGCCCGCGGTTCCGGGGCGGGTGCGCGAGTTCTCAGAACCCCCTGTTCCGCCTGAACTTTGGTCTTCGCGCGCCGATAACAACGGGGACCCTATGAACGCACGCGCGATCGTCATCCACGGCAAGACCGCCGATGGCAGGACCTTCCGGCCCAGCGACTGGACGGAGCGGCTCTATTACGCCGTGGCCAGCTACGGCCCGCACGGGCAGGTGACGTTCAACCCGTTCGTGACCATCAAGATGACCGAGGACAGCCGCTGCGTCGTGATCGACACGCGCCTGAAGGAGCAGGACCCCATCGTCTTCAGCTTCTTCACCGGCTTCGCGCGCGACAACCAGTTGCAGATGTTCGACCAGGACGATCGCCCGATCGCCGCGTCCGAGGCGCGGATGGCGGCATAGAGAACCCGGCGCGTCGTCGTGCGCCGTTCCCTCACCCCGGCGTCTCGCCGCTCTCCGGCCATTCCCTGATGTAGCGCCTCATCATTTCGTTGTGCCGGGCCAGTTCCTCCATCGCCGCCCGGATCAGATCGCGGATCGAGAGCACGCCCGCGATACGCCCGCCGTCCACGACCGGCAGATGCCGGATGTGGCGCACGGTCATGGCGGCGATGACCTCGCCGAGCTCATCCTCGGAATTCGCCGTGAACAGATCGCATGTCATCGCCTCGTCCACGCGCGTGCTCTTCCAGGCGTCCGGCAGAAGCTTCAGCGTGCGGATGATGTCGTGCTCGGTGATGATGCCGGCGATCCTGCCGCTCTCGTCGAGTATGAGCAGCGAGCTCACCCGCAGCGCGAGCATCCGGTCGACGGCATCGCTCAATGTCCGATGCGGGTCGATCGTGTGCACCGAACCGCCCTTGCTCGCGACGATCGCCCCGATGTGCATCGGCCCCTCCCAGGTCGACTTGCCGGAAAGGGATGTTAGGTGCGCGCGCCAAGGGCCGTCAACCGCGTCCTGGAATCCGTCCTGCCGCTCACGCCTCAGGCTCCGAGGGCCCGTGGCGGCTGCGAACGGTGGAATGTGTCCAGGTGCCAGTGCCACGGCGGCCGCCCGCCGCCGTGGCCGATAAGGACGTGTGTTATCCGACCTTCTCACATTGGTGCAGGAACGTGTCTCGTTCCTGCCCGGCGAGATGCCTATACGCCGCTTCATTGTGGCAAATGTTCATGGCCTGCTGACGCGTCGGCGCCTTGTCGAGCATCAGAACGCCACCGGCTGGCACGCGATATGGGTCGTGCGTCGAGAGTCCCGCCGCTGATGCGGCGCCGGCACTCCCCAATGCGAGCAGCATCGTGACGATCACTGCGGGTGCTTGAAGCGTCCGGTTGATCATACATACCTCCTGACCTGCAAAGGTGCTGATGGATTCATTTCCGGCGGCGCATTCTCAACCGCCGGGTCCTGGCATCCCACCTTCATCGTGCGAACGCGAAAGAGATGAGACGTTTGTATTGATGGAGTGCTCGTGCAAAGGAAAGGTTCACCGCCTGCGCCTGTAAAAGATTGTCATGCGCGAGGCGTCCCCGGAACAGGCAGGCAGCGCGCGGCGTTGTCGCTAGATTCGCCGTCGAATCCGGCGATGGATGGGGGCGAACGCGGCGAGGGCCGTGGCGAGGCGACCGACGGGCCCCGGCGGCCAGATCATGAATACCTGGTTCATGGCCTCCTCCTTGCCGCCGCGGTGCGCCTTGTAACTCAGCTTTCCGGTGCCCATGTCGACGCTGCGCACGCCGCCGGCGGCACAGTCCGCAAGGTCGTGGAGATAGAGGATCCAGCCGAGGCGATATCTCTCGAAGCGCTGATCGTACTGGTTGGCGATCGCGTATCGGATCGAACCCGTCGTCACGGTGAAACGAAACGCGGCGGGCTGCCCGTTGAAGTAGGCCACCCAGACGTTGAGCTGGTTGCGGGGCACGAACTGCTTCGTGCAGACGTGCTCCCAGTAGCGTTGGCTGGCAGGCGACACGAAGCGCGGTCGTGCGTCGGCGTCGGAGGCGAGCCAGGATCTCTCTTCAACGGCAGCGCAGTCCGCGAGCATGCGCTGCAATTCCTCGCCGAGGGGTCGTCGATAGTGCCGGATCTCCGCATCGCCGTCGCGCTCCATGCGCCGCTGGTAGGACTGCGCCCGCCGCATCGAGGAGTGGTTTCGCACCAATTCATGATAGGCGTCCAGCGATTGTGGGACGTCTCGGGCGACGATCGTGGGCTCCAGGTTGAACACCGACATGCGTCGCGACCGCCGCGCGAGCTCCTCCACGAGCAGACGGCGCTCGGGGAACGCGGTGTCGTAGGGACCCAGGCGCAGGCACTCCCGCAGACCCTGCATCTTCAGGAGCGCGCGCGCGAACGCCGCACAGACGGCGGCCCGCTGTTCCTGCAGGCAGACGTAACCCCGGTGGGGCTGGTAGTATCCCGCCAGTCCCCAGAACACCACGCCGCGGAAACAGCGCTTTGCCAGCGGCAGGATGCCGAGCAACCTCCTGCCGGCGTCGCGCGCCAGCAGGAGGCGCATCTCGCCCGTCCATTCGTCTTCGCGCGCGAGGTGCTGCAGCCATGCGGAGTACCAGTGATATCCGAACAGCTGCTGGTGTTCCGGGGCGCTCTGCAGGCACTCGACCCATTCGTGCTCGATGTCCGGCAGGTTCCCGCCGTGTCCTTCCAGTATCTCCACGCTGACCGGCGTGGCGTGTATGGGGATGTCCGCCGCGTCAGCCGCGCCGCGCAGGTCCGAGGGGGGACTGACGTGGCGGCTGTCGATCCCTGGCGGATTCATGACGGTCTTATCGACGGCACCCGCTCGTGTCGATCGCGGCCGAGGCATCGATCCGAAGCTTGCCGATCGCATTCATAGGCACCAGGTCCACGCTTGACGAGCAGGCAATTCCTCATGTCTGAGTATATGCAGTATCGCGCGGTTCGTGGGGAGACCTCGAGCCGCTGCTTCACGGCACCCTCGGGTCGGCCGCTCCCCGGCATCGCCGCGTCGCCGCAGGCGCGCCGCGGAGGGGTCCGGCACGATGAAAGTCCCGAGTGCGCATGAAGACCGGCGCGGGCATGCATCGGGTGCTCGCCCCGATCGCCGGACTGGGCGCGAGGATTGCCCTCCGCCAGGCCCGTGTCCGCGCCCTCGATCACACTTTGGGCCGCAGTCCCGATGCTAACTTCGGACATCGATTACCGAGGCGCCGGACGGCGCGAGGAGGAAAACGTGCGACACCATCCCCTGCTCATCATCGCTGCCGCGGTGGCCCTGGGCGGCTGTGCCGGCAACACCATCGCCCCGGACTACAGCTCCACCGATCCCAACGTGCAGGTCGGTGGCGAGCAGCCCGAGGACGCCGGATCGAAGGTCGAGGACGTCGGCTCCTTCTGCATGGAGGTCACGCAGAAGTGGCACGAGGACGGCAAGACGCCGGACGGCCAGAAGCTGTGGTCGCGCGACACCTATCGCAAGGTGGTGCCCTGCAAGTAGCCGGGGCCTCACTCTCCGCCAGCCGTTCCAGAAGACCCGGCGTCTCGCCGTGGTATCGGCCGCACCACGAGGCCGTCGTAAGGAGGCCTCGTGCGCGATACATCCGTGCGCTGCGCGAACATGATATCGGTGTGCACGTGGGCCCGTACTCGCCAAGTCGTGTGCGCCCAGGATGGCAACGGGTTGCGCATCGATTGTCCCGCACGGACGTATACTGGATTTTTTCCGGTACAAGGGGCAAAGACGTGGGGGGCACACGGTGGTGCGTGAGTGCCATTCTCTCCTTTCTGGCCAGCTACTGCGGTGCGGTGGATTTCAATGTCCACGAGCAGCAGGTCACGGGAAGCTGGCTCTCGCAGCGCATGGAACTGGGCGGGGAGAAGGCCTTTCGCGCCGCGACCATCGGGGAGGAGGGGATGTCGGTCCTGGCGGTCGACTTCTTCCACCCCGAATGCAAGGAGTTCCTCATCACGATCATGTTGAGCATCGGCGTGGTGCAGAGCGCCACCGGTATCGTGAGCGCGCTGCCGACGAGGCTCACGGTTGACGATCGGCCCACGCGCGAATTCGTCATGGCGGTGGCAACCGAATACGGTTCCGACGCGGTCTCCCTCCATCTTTACGCGCCCGAGGAGCAATCGGCCATCCTGAAGGAACTGATGCAGGGGCGGTCGGCACGCTTCGAATTCCGCATCCCGGGGCAGACGCAGATCTTCTTCGGAAGGTATCCCCTGGACGGCTCGAACGCGGCCATCGCACGCGCGCTCGGCATGTGCCAGGCGACCCCCCGCGAGGAAGGGTTCCCCGACCGGCCACCATCGGATCTCGAGCCGGAAGAGGGCGCACCGGTCTACGATTGAATGGGGGTTGCAACGCGAGCGGCGGAATCCGCGTGGCAGGCGCCCGCGTGGCTATCAGGATCGCTCGCTCCCCGGTGCTCACGCCGTCGACCTCCTGCATGACGCCCTGCCGGCGGTGCACACGGTGCAGGGCGTGCGTGCGTTGAACAGGGCCGCGACCAGGCGCCTGGCCGGGCAGGGCTTGTCCATGGATCGCATGCGAGCATCAGCGGCGCCATGAACGGTCTCGGCGGTCGAGACGCCGACCCGGTCGTGACGTAGAATCCTCGCCAGTCCGGCCTGGATGGGCAGCGCCCGCCAGTGCCGTGTTCCTTCACGCATTCCGGTAAAGCTCGAGGTATCGATATGAATGCAACGCCTGACTCCGGCAAGCTGCGCGCGGAAAGCGCGCGTTATGGCGCCAATGCCTATCTGTTGACCCAGGGTAACGACGGCCGGCCGCATGCGGTGGCCGTGTCGATTGAATGGCAGGGAGATCGCATCCTGGCAAGCGCCGGCAGCCGCAGCGCCGCCAACGTCGCCGCACGTCCGTTGCTCAGCCTGCTGTGGCCGCCGGCCGAGCCCGGCGGCTACAGCCTCTATGTCGACGGCGAGGGGCGCGTGATCGGCAGTGGCGCCGACACGCGCATCAGCGTCACGCCGACGCGCGGCGTACTGCAGCGGTCGGGCGAGCCGGCGGTCACCACGGCACGCGGCTGCGGCTCGGATTGCGTCCCTCTGCTGGGTTGAGCTCGCCCGGCGGAGTTCGGTCGAGTTGCTTCGCGATCGGTCTTTGAACTGCGTAGGCGCGGGCGATTGATAAGCCTTGCGGCTCGGATGCCACCGCCACGCGGAGGCGGCGTCCGCCAGGACGCCGTCTATCCCGCGGCCGCCTTCAGCGCACCCCGCAGCGCCTCCAATGCCTCGTCGAACACCGGCTGCGGGATGGTCAGCGGGAAGAGGAAGCGCACGACGTTCGCGTTCACGCCGCAGGTCAGCAGGATCAGGCCGCGCTGGAGCGCCTCGGTCTGCACCTTCTTCGCGAAGTCGGCGTCGGGCTCGTCGCCGCCGGCGCGGTTGAACTCCACCGCCACCATCGCACCGAGGCCACGGATGTCGGCCATCTGCGGCACCGCCGCGCGCATCTCCTGCAGCACGGCCTTCAGCTTGTCGCCGAGCATCTGGCCGCGCTCGGGCAGCTTCTCCTCGCGCATCAGGTCGATCACGGCATGTGCGGCCGCCACCGCCAGAGGGTTGCCGGCGTAGGTGCCGCCGAGCCCGCCGGGCGCGGGAGCGTCCATGATCTCCATCTTGCCGGTGACGGCCGACAGCGGCACGCCGCCGGCGAGACTCTTGGCGATGGTCATGAGATCCGGGATGACGCCGAAATGCTCCATCGCGAACATCCTGCCGGTGCGGCCGAAGCCGGTCTGCACCTCGTCGACGATCATCGCGATGCCGTGCTCGTCGCACAACTGCCTGAGCCACGTCACCGCCTCGGCCTGGATCACGTTGAAGCCGCCTTCTCCCTGCACCGGCTCGAAGATGATCGCGGCCACGCGGCCCGGCTCGATGTCGGCCTTGAAGATGTGCGACACGGCCTCTTTCACCTCCTCGAGCCTGGTGCGCTGGCAGGGGAAGGGCGCGTGGTAGATCTCGGGGGGGAAGGGCCCGAAGCCGGCCTTGTACGGCTGCACCTTGCCGGTGAGCGACACGGCGAACAGGCTGCGGCCGTGGAAGGCGCCGCCGAAGGCGATCACGCCCGAGCGCTTCGTGTACGCGCGGGCGATCTTGATGGCGTTCTCCACGGCCTCCGCGCCGGTGGAGAAGAGCGCGGTCTTCTTGGCATGGCCGCCCGGGGTCATCGCGTTGAGCTTTTCGGCGAGCGCGATGTAGCTCTCGTAGGGCACGACCTGGTAGCAGGTGTGCGTGAAGCGCTTGAGCTGCGCCTCGATCGCCGCCACCACGCGGGGGTTGCCGTGACCGGTGTTCACCACCGCGATGCCGCCGGCGAAGTCGATGTAGCGGCGACCTTCGACATCCCACAGCTCGGCGTTATCAGCGCGGTCGGCGAAGAAGCTGGCCATCACACCGACGCCCCGGGGCGTGGCGGCGGCCTTGCGGGCCATCAGTTCCTCGTTCTTCGAGTGTTTCATGCCTGGTCTCCGGTAGAACACAGCCTTCGGGCCCGGCGGCCGTCCCGATGCCGTTGGCCGGTCGCGATGCGTTCAACGCGATCCGGTCCGGCGACGTGGCGGCAGCCGCAAGTTACGGCCACTGTCCGATCCATGATGTACAAATCGGGTCTCACCTTCAATTCGTGAGCGGGCGCTGCACCTTCCCGGCGAGTCGGGAGATCAGGCCGTCGATGCCGAACTGCCGGATCTCCGCATCGACGCCGGAGCGAAAGGTGACGACGATGCTCACGCCGTTGGCCACGACATCGTAAACCTTCCAGCCCGACTCGGTGCGGATCATCCGGTAGTCCACGTTGGCCGGGTCCTTTCCCGGCCGTATCACCCGCGTGCGCACGACGGCCTCCCTGCCTTCCTCACCCAGCGGCAGGGTCGACAGGTAGCTGACCTGAACGTCAGTGTAGTCACTCACGTGGATGGCGTACGTGCGCAGCAGCAGGCGTTTGTAGAGATCAATGAATTCCTGGCGTTGCCCTGGTGTGGCGGCGCGCCAGTGCTTGCCGAGGATCAGCCGGCCGGACCGCGCGGCGTCGACGTGCGGCGAGACGATCCTGTCGACGATCTCCACGGCGCGGTCGGGGTCCTCCTCGATGGCCGCCTTGTCGCGGAGCACGGCCGCGCGCAGCTTCTCGATGGTGTCGTGGACCAGCGCCTGCGGGTCCTCGCCGGCATTGGGTTCAGCCGCGGCGCCTGCCAGCGCAATGCTCCAGAACATGAAAACGAGGAAGGGCCGGGCCAGATGTCCAGTCATCGCGTTTACCCGCTATTTGAAGAGGGCGGCGAGGATCGGATCCGCCACGACCCAAGTGTACTCGGGTCAGGCCGGCGTCTCACGCCATCGGGCGGCCCTGATGGAGGGGTTTGCGACGGGCGCGCTGCCGGAGACCGGGGAGTCCGAGAATCAGCAACCAGGCGGAGGCTGGCAGCGGCACCGGGCCAAGGGTCACCGCTTTCAGCGCGATCGCGGCAGAGGCCGAGGTGGTGTCGTCGCCAAAGAACAGGAAGTTCGGGGTCTCGCAGGGATCAAGGACCGGCAGCGCGGGCGTATAGTCCACCATGGCGCCGCCCAGAGACGTCGCCGCGCTGTCCACCAGCAGGCTCCACTGATTGTTGCGTATCCGCAGCGTGTGGCCGCGTGCGGAAGTGGTGTCGAGCCCCACTCCGGTGCCATGAACGAATGCGCCGCCCGAGAAACCGTGCTGCTGTGAGGCCCGGCACAGCCGCTGATCGACGGTCGGCCCCGCAGGTCGAGGGAGTGATCCGGGCACGGGCGGGGTACTCCCGCAAGTTCCGGATGTCCTGCCGGCCCAGCACATTGCCGTGATGCGGATGGTGCAGAATGCCTTCCGCGCCGTTGAGCCGCACTCGTACCCGGACTCCGGAAGGTTGCTCAATGGTTGCCCCCGGGCGGTCAAGCAGGGACCCGATCTCCCCCAATGGATGTTGCCACTGATGGGGTCGTGGAAGATGGCTTGGATCAGCTTCGTCGTGTGCCGTGGCAGCCCGCGGCGCCCCCCCGGCGGCGCGGCCACCACCGGTCACGCGAGACGGGCCGGTGCAGACGCTTCGTTCTTCGCGGAGGCCGCAGTGCCCATGTGTCAATGTTACTCGCGAATGGCCGTCCTGCCGCCTACACTTGATGGCGTACATCAAGCCTTGCAGGCCGTTGTGCGCGCCGGTGGTTGCAAGTCCGACTCGCGAGTGCCGCGGACGCGACGGGAAGAAACGCGACACGAGCTTACAGAGGAGAAAACCATGGCAACGTTCATCAGTCTCATCAATTTCACCGACCAGGGAATCCGGAACGTCAAGGACTCGCCGGAACGCTTGAATGCGTTTCGGGCGTTGGCCGAAAAACTGGGCGTATCGATCAAGGGCACCTATTACACCGTCGGGCACTACGACATGGTCGTGGTGGTGGAGGGCAGCGATGAGGCCGCCACTACCGTACTGCTGGCCGCGGGGTCGCTGGGCAACGTCCGGTCGCAGACCTTGCGCGCCTTCTCCCAGGATGAGATGAAGAAGATTATCAGCAAGATGCCGTAGTACATCTCGTGGCGGGATGGCCTCGGCGCGGGGTCAGGTCGGTCACCCGCCCTGTTCGGCGGTTCCTGGCAGGCAGGAAGTCGGGGTGAATTTTCAGGGCGCGCGCCCGGGCAATTCACTCCGATCCCGCGTTCGACCCGTTTGAACGCCAGTCCGGCCGGCGCATAATCTGCGGGCATGGCGACCGCGCGGTTCAGGTTCTACGAAGAACTGAACGATTTTCTCGATTGCCCGCGTCGCAAATGCGAGTTCGAGTATCGGTGCGCGCGCGAGGCGACCGTCAAGCAGGCCATTGAAGCGCTCGGCGTTCCCCACACCGAGGTGGAACTCATCCTGGTCAACGGTGTGTCCGCGGATTTTGCATACCGGCTGCGCGATGGAGATCGCGTCAGCGTCTACCCCATGTTCGAAGCCTTCGATGTCGGTCCACTGCTTCGCCTGCGGCCGGAACCGCTGCGCCTGAGCCGCTTCATTGCCGATGCACAGCTCGGCGGTCTCGCCCGTCTGCTGCGGATGCTCGGATTCGACACCGTGCACGACCAGGCTTGCTCCGACCGCGACGTCGTGGACCTCGCACAGCGCGAGTCCCGCATCATCCTAACGCGCGATCGCGAGCTGCTGAAGATACGCGCCGTGACGCGCGGATGCTATGTGCACGCGCTGGAGCCGATGGCACAGGCGAAGGAGGTTCTCGATCGCCTTCAGCTCGGCGCGGCGGCGCGGCCGTTCACCTTGTGTCTGCGCTGCAATCTTGCAGTGGCGCCGATCGAGGAGGAGCTGGTCATCGACAGAGTGCCACCGGCGGTTGCGTGCCGGCACGAGGAGTATCACGCATGCGGAGGCTGCGGTCGCGTGTATTGGAAGGGCAGCCACTGGCAGCACATGTGCGCGCGCCTCCGCGAAATCCTCGCGTGAACAGCGGCGATCGGCGCGATCCGGATGGGGGTGATTCGTGGACCCCGGGACGGGTTCGCTCCGTTCCCCGAGGGAAGCACCCCCTTGCGGATGTTTGGCGGACCTGAGCCCTTCCCGCGACGGGCAGGCCTCGTTTTGGAGATCCCAGTCACGATCTTCGCCGTGCAAATGGCGGGATCATTCCGCGCTGACCCTTTGAACAGGAACTCGCACGGCACGGATTCACTGGAGCAGGGAATCCGGAAATCCCGTTCAGGTTCCGTGGCAATTGCTTTTCGCGGTCCTCCGTACTGCGGGGTATCAGTGCAACGGACGGGATCCGTGGTCCATGGAACCGAGGCCTTCGATGACTGTCTCTGTTCAAGGCCACGTTGCGCGAGAGGACTGGTGCGCAGGGGCGCCTGGCCATGCCGCGTGTGACGATGCCATTAGCCGACATGAGACAGACAGATACACGCCGACTGCACGATGCGCCTTCCGCTCATGCTCCGTCGCCGGAGATGGCGTCGTCGCCGGGCTACTCCTTGTGCTTTCTCAAGCTGAGTGATGCGCTGGGGCGCAAGGAAGTGCGCGCCGCCTGGTCCATGCTCGCGTCACACAGTGCGAATCCGTCGGTGTTATTTCAATCGCCGACATGGACCGAGAGTTGGCTCAGTGCGGGGGACAATCGTCGAAACGAGGTTGCGGTGCTCACAAACGCCTCGGGGGTCGTCGTCGGGGTCGTGCCGATCAGGTATCAGACCGCGTCGCTCGAATTCGAGGTTGGTGGCAGAGTTCTCCATCGCCACGGCTTGCAGGTAGCCAATATTCTTGGAAGTCAACCGCTGCTGCCCGACGACCATGAAGCACACGCGACATTGTGGGAGGCCATATGCCGGCGCGAGGACTCCCGCGGCGGACTGCTGTTCCGGACGCTGCCAACGGACTCCTTCACCTGGCGCGCCCTGCACGCCCATACCGGCCGCGACCGGCTTATTCACCCCCTCGACGGCGTGCGCAGGCATCACTATGTTCGCCTGGCGCCTTCGCTGGATGCGTGCCTGCGACGTATGGGCCGCAAGCACAGGCGCCATCTGCGCGAGCGGCTGGCGGCCTTCGATGAGGATGCAACCCGGGGCTCGCGGCTGATGCGGGTCGATTCGCCCCACCAGGTCAGTCTGCTGCTATCGCTTGCCGCGCGGGTATCGCAACGGTCATGGCAACACCGCGAGCTCGGCCCGCGCATATCCACGGCGCGGACTGAAACCCGGCGCCTGACGCATTTGGCGAGTCGGGGCGTGTTGCGGTCATACGTGCTGTTTGCCCGCGAGGTGCCCTGTGCCTTCGTGATTGGCTATCAGTACAAGGACGTTTTTCACTACGTCGAGACCGGCTACGCGGAAGACTACGCCGATCTCTCCCCTGGTACCGTGCTGCTGCTCATGATCCAGCAGGACCTCGTGTGCCATCGCCCTGCACGCTGGCTGGATTTCGGATCGGGCGACGCCCCCTACAAGGCACGTTTCGGTACCCACAGTACGGACTGTGCATCCCTCGTCGTCCTGCCGGGAACGCTCTTCAATCGCGCGCTCACCTCCGCGCACGCCAGCTTTGTCCGAGCGCGCGACCGGCTGCGCGACGTCGTGCGCGGAGGGATCGGTGTGAGGGGGACTGAGTTCCGATCGGCCATCGACCGCGTTCGACGGTAGGCGAGGCGAAGTTGTTGGTCGCAGGCGCGAGCCCTGGCGCACTTGAAGGCGAGCGGGAGCCGGCCCTGACCGTAGTGATTGAAATCCCGGGCAGGGTGTCAGCGCTGCGCTGACAGGAGTCCTCGGCTATGTCCGTAGTCGTTCTGCCAGGAAATCGACAAAAGACGTGAGTTTGGGCAATGATTGCCGGGCCCGCGCGTATACAGCGTGGATCGGGCGCGCGGGCGGTACGTGTTTCTTCAGCAACTCGGTCAAGCGGCCGGCCTCGATGTCCGGCCTGACCAATTCCCTGGGCATCATGATGATACCGATACCATTGACCGCGGCTGCGAGCAGTGCCTGGGCATTATCGGACTCGAACCGTGGAGATTGTCCAATCTCGCGGCCCAAACGACTCTGCATGAGCTTCCATCCGCTCTGGCGTCGCCAGTTGGTGAATCCGAGACACTGGTGACTCGGCAGGTCATCGGGCGACCTGGGCAGCCCGGTCCTGGCCAAATACTCCGGAGACCCGCAGATCGCCACTTCGAACATCGACAGTTTCCTCGCGATCAGGGAAGAGTCTGCCAGTTCGCCGATTCTTATCGCGACGTCGACGCCTTCGTCCACGATGTCCACATGGCGGTCCGCCAACGACAGCTGGATGTTCACTTCCGGATACTGCTTGAGGTAATCACATATGAGGGGTGCCAGGATCAGTGAACCGAACCAGATGGATGCGTTTACCCGCAGCAAGCCCTTCGGAACTCCGCCCATGGCTTCTGCCCCCGCTTCCGCGGAGGCAACCTGCTCCAGGATCCGTTTGCAGTTCTCGTAGTATTTTTTTCCGATCTCCGTGAGGTGCTGGCGGCGGGTTGTTCTGGTCAGCAGGGGCGAGCCGAGTCGTTTCTCGAGCGCTGTTATGTGCTTGCTGGCCATGGCCGGGGTAATCCTGAAGGCGTTGGCCGCGGCGGTGAAGCTGCCCAGGTCCACCGCTGCCACGAAGACTTCCATGCTGCGCAGGCGATCCATAATTATTAACAGTGGTTAAGGATATTGTGAATATTATGCTATTTATCGCGCGTAATGAAAGGCCCAGAATGGCCTCCGTTCCATCCATCAGCCCAACACATCGGAGGCAACATGAAGATCCTGGTCGTAGGCGCATCAGGCACGATCGGCAGGCTCGTCATCAGGGAGCTTGCGCCCCGTCATGAAATCATCGGAACCGGCAGGAATCAGGGCGAGCCTCAGATCGACATCGTCAGCGAGGAAAGCATCCGCCGGCTGTTCCAGAAGGTCGGAAAGGTCGACGCCATCATTGCCGTTGCCGGCAACGTCCATTGGGGGGCGCTCGCGGAAATGACGGCCGAGCAATTCAAGCTCGGCTTGCAGGAGAAGTTGATGGGGCAGGTCAACCTGACGCTCGTCGGTCAGCACTTCCTGAATGACGGCGGCTCCATCACCCTGACCAGCGGCAGCCTGAGTCATGATCCTTATCCAGGTGGCGCGAGCTTCACCACCGTGAACTCGGCCATCGACGGCTTCGTTCGCGGCGCCGCCATCGAGCTGGGCCAGGGTCGCCGCATCAATTCGGTGAGTCCCAACGTGCTCAGGGAATCCTGGGACACCTATGGCGCGGGCGTGCCTGGTACCGACCCCGTTCCCGGCGAAAAGGTGGCACTGGCCTACCGTAAGAGTGTCGAAGGCCGCCAGACGGGGCAGACGTATCGCGTCTGGTGATCACTCCGACCGGGTCTGGCGGACAGGGAGACACGGGTTCCGAACTGTCCGCTGGCCCCATGTAGAGCGACACCTCGCCATTGAGCCAGCAGATGAAGCGGCCACGGTGTTCGCAAGCTTCATCATGGCGTCGTGTCCGGGTCGTCGTTGAAACCGGCGGACCGGGGTGCGTGCCCACACGGTCCGCCACGGTATCCCGTCAGGCGGCGCGGTGCGTGCAACTCGCGCGGACCGTGGTACGCAGTCGCGGCACGAAGCGCGGCACTGCACGTGCATAGGCCTCGTACTCGGTGTGGACCCCGCGCAGATCGCGCTCCTCGAGCATCGTGCCGATGACGATGTAGGCCGAGGCCATGAGCGCGAACACCAGATGCGTCACGGTCATCGTCGGCGTCGCCCAGATGGCGATGAGGAAGCCGGCGTAAAGCGGATGGCGGACGTAGCGATAAAGCCACGGCGTCGCGAACGCCAACGGCGTGTAGGAGCGACCACGAACTGCGAGCCAGACCTGACGCAGGCCGAACAGATCGAAGTGGCTGATCAAGGACGTGCTGACGAGTACGAGCAGCCACCCGACGCCGAACAGGGAGTAGAGAGCGGCGGTCAGTGCCGGCGACGACACATGCCAGATCAGTCCGCCGAGCGGCTGCCAGAAGACCACGAGCAGGATCAGCACGAGGCTCGAGGCCAGCACATAGGTGCTGCGCTCGGCGGCCTCCGGGATGTGGCGCGTCAACCAGCGCTTGAAGAAGCCACGCGCCATCACACTGTGCTGCACGGCAAAGAGGGCGAGCAGCGCGAGATCGATGGCCAGCGCCGGGGCCAGCCCCATCGTCGGCACGGCATCGATCGATTTCGGCACCCACAGGTTGCCGATGAAGCCGATGAGATACAGGAAGGTGGCGAGAAACACCACGTAGCTCGCCACGCCGTAAAGCAGAAGTGCAGTCTTTCTCATGATGTTATCCTATCTGTTCAGTGGGGCGCGCGACGGTGCCTGCGCCTGCAGGCAGTGTGCGAAATCGTGCTCGTCGATGCTTGACCGGCCGATGATCATTTCGTGACCAGTGCGTGAATCGCACGTCCGCGACACCTACACTTGTCCTGACAAGCAGTTACGGACCCTGGACGATGGACGAGACAGACGGTTCGACCGATGCGATCTACCGATTCCTGGATTGCGAACTCGATCTCTCCAGGCGCGAACTGCGTCGCGGCGACCGCCGCGAGACGCTGCAGCCCAAGGTCTTCGACCTGATCGCATATCTCGTCACCCACCGGGAGCGCGCCCTCGGCAAGGACGAGCTGCAGCAGGCGCTGTGGCCCGGCATCATCGTCACCGATGGCTCGCTGACCCAGGCGGTCCGCAAGGCGAGACGCGCGCTCGGCGACGACGCCAACGCCCCGCAGATCATTCGCACCGTGCACGGCCGCGGGTACCGTTTCGTCGCGGCATTGCGGGAGGCCACGGCGCACCGTCTCGGGCTGCCTGGCGGCGGCGATGCCACGGCGACATCGCGAACGACCGTGTCCGAGTCGGCCGCCCCGACCGGCCCATTGCGGCGACCGCGCGTCGCGGTGCTGCCGTTCGTCAATCTCTCCAGCGATGCCGACCAGGAATATTTCTCCGACGCGATCACCCAGGACATCATCGACAGCCTGTCGAAACATCATTGGCTCGACGTGTTCACCCGCAATGCGACCTTCGGCTACAAGGGCACCGACATCGATCCCGTCATGCTTGGGAAGGCTCTCGATGCCGACTATGTCGTGTCAGGCGGCGTACGGCGAGTCGGCAGCCGAATACGCGTGACCGCGGAACTCGCCGCTGCCGCCACCAGCCGCCAACTCTGGGCCGACCGCTACGACAGGGAACTCGAGGACGTCTTCGCCGTGCAGGACGAGATCACGCGGATGATCACGGCACGGCTCGAGCCCGCGATCGGTCATGCCGAGCGGCAGCGCGCCGTGCACGCGGACCGACGTGACCTCGACGCCTGGGACTGCTATCACCGCGGGGTCTGGCATTTCTTCCGCTTCACCGCGCAGGACAACGCCGAGGCCCGGCGCCTGCTGCAACGCAGCCGCGAGCTCGACCCCGGTTTCGGAGAGGCCCATGCCTGGTGGGCGTATGCCACGGTGCTGGGTATGGTGTATTGGGACACGACACCGGCGCAGGCGCTCCTCGACGAGGCGCTCGCGGCGACCCGCAGAGCGCTGTCGATCGACGACCAGAACGCGGTCTTTTACGCGCTCGAGGCACGCGTGCAGATCGCGCGCGGCGAATATGAGAACGCCTGGAGTGAAAATACCCTGGCAATCCGACTGAACCCGACGCTCGCGGCCGCCTACTGCGGTCTCGGCGACACGCTCGCCTACCTGGGCCGCGTCGAGGAGGCGATCGAGAACTTCGAGCTCGCCATCGACCTGAGTCCCAATGACCCGCAGCGCTGGGCTTTTCTGAGCTACGGTGCACTGGCGCTGATATTCAAGGGTGACTATGCCACCGCCGTGCAATGGGCCGATCGCGCCAGCGTGATCCCGAACTGTCAGTACTGGACGCGCGCGCACAAGGCCGTGGCGCTCGCCCTGCTCGGCGAACCCGAGGCGGCAAGCGACGCCCTGCGAAAGCTGCTTGCCGAGAAACCCGATTTCAGCCGTACATTCGCGCGGCAGAAGCTCTTCTATCTGAAGGATCCACGACAACTGGCGCTCTACCTCGCCGGCCTCGAGAAGGCCGGCGTCCCCGAATAGGACCGGAAGTGCCGGTAGTCGCTGCGACCGGGATGCATTGGTCGGCCGGGGATCGGCAAACGATTGCTCCGGGAGGGTTGGAAATGGTGGGGCGTCAAGGATTCGAACCTTGGACCTACTGATTAAGAGTCAGCTGCTCTACCAACTGAGCTAACGCCCCGGTGCTGCGGGTTTGCCGCCTACACTACATATGTTGTCGAATGGGGTGGACGATGGGACTCGAACCCACGACAACCGGAATCACAATCCGGGGCTCTACCAACTGAGCTACGCCCACCATTGAACCTTGCAATGGCGCTTGCCGCACAATCTGGCGCGCCTGGCAGGATTCGAACCTGCGACCACCGGCTTAGAAGGCCGATGCTCTATCCCCTGAGCTACAGGCGCGTTTTTTTCCTGCCGCCGCGAAACTGTAACCCATAACATTTGGTCGGGGCAGAGGGATTCGAACCCCCGACACCCTGCTCCCAAAGCAGGTGCGCTACCAGACTGCGCCATGCCCCGGTCCGCTCAGCGAGCGGGGGTACCGCACAGAGGGGCGGCATGATACGCAGCCGGCCCCGACATCGTCAATTGGTTTTCAGGAATAGCCACTTAGAGTGGTGCTCTGCCGATTCGTGCCACGGTCTCCGGACCCCGCGGCGGGGTCGCCTTCCCGGAAAATTGATTCCCGCTTCGCGGGCATGACGGGTGGCGGCGGGTCGGCGGGAATGACAGGGTCAGGGACCACCGAAGCCGCCCGGGGAGGCGGTCCGGCGTACCTGGCTCAGGCGCGGCGCCACTCGGTCACGCCGCCGGGCTTGTCCTCCAGCAGTACACCGGATTCCTGCAGTTCGCGGCGGATGCGATCGGCCTCGGCGAAGTTCCTGGTCTTCTTGGCCGCGATGCGCTCGGCGATGCGGGCCTCGATGACGTTGTCCGGCAGGGCGCCCGCGCCGGCCCTGCCGCGCAGGAAGGCGTTCGGCTCCCGCTGCAGCAGGCCCAGCACCCCGGCCAGGCCCTTCAACTGGCTGGCGGCGTTCGCATCGCCGCTGTTGGCGGCGGTCACCAGGTCGAACAGCACGGAGATCGCGATCGGGGTGTTGAAGTCGTCGTCCATGGCGGCACGGAATTTCTGCGCATGGGCCTCGCTCCAGTCCACCGGCGCGTCCGGGGCCGGGTTGTTCTTCAGCGCCGTGTACAGCCGGGTCAGCCCGCTCTTGGCGTCGTCCAGGTGCTGGTCGGAATAGTTCAGCGGGCTGCGGTAGTGGGCGCGCAGGATGAAGAAGCGTACCACCTCGGGATCGTACTGCTTCAGCACCTCGCGGATGGTGAAGAAGTTGCCGAGCGACTTCGACATCTTCTCGTCGTCCACACGCACGAAGCCGTTGTGCATCCACAGATTCACGAATTTTCTGCCGGTGGCGCCCTCGCTCTGGGCGATCTCGTTCTCGTGATGGGGGAACTGCAGATCCAGGCCGCCGCCGTGGATGTCGAAGTGCTCGCCGAGCAGGGTGGCGGACATGGCCGAGCACTCGATGTGCCAGCCCGGGCGGCCGCTGCCCCAGGGGGAGTCCCACTTGCAGTCCGCCGCCTCCTCCGGCTTGGCCGATTTCCACAGTACGAAGTCGAGCGGATCCTGCTTGGCGGAGTCCACCGCCACGCGCTCGCCGGCGCGCAGCTCGTCGAGCGACTTGCCGGAGAGCCTGCCGTAGCCGGGGAACTTGCGGACCGCGTAGTTCACGTCGCCGTCCTCGGCCCTGTAGGCGAGCCCGTTCTGCTCGAGCTTGCGGATGATCTCCAGCATCTGCGGCACGTACTCGGTGGCCCGTGGGGTATGGTCCGGCTGCACGATCCCGAGGGCCGTCTCGTCCTCGTGCATGTAGGCGATGAAACGGTCGGTCAGCTGCTTGATGGTCTCGCCGTTCTCGGCGGCGCGCTTGATGATCTTGTCGTCGATGTCGGTGATGTTGCGGACGTAGATCACCTCGTAGCCGCGGGCGCGCAGGTAGCGCACCACCATGTCGAATACCACCATCACCCGGGCGTGGCCCAGGTGGCAGTAGTCGTAGACGGTCATGCCGCAGACGTACATGCGGATCTTGCCCGGCACGAGGGGCTTGAACTCCTCCTTCCGGCCGGTGAGGGTGTTGTGAATGATGAGCTTCGAGTCCTGATTCAGCACGGTGGTTTCTCCAGACGGCGTCTTATTCGATCTGCTCCCAGCAGCGCGAAGAGGGAAGCAAGCTCCGGTCCATCCAGCCGCCCGGTCAGTGCCGCCCGCAGCGGCTGGAACAGCGCCTTGCCCCTGGCCGGAGTGAGCGTCTTCAGGCGCGTGACAAAAGCGGCATAGTCGGCCACGGCCTCGCCGGCGGCAGTGACGGCGGCCACAAAAAGGCCCTCGTCGGCGGATCGCGTCGCGGCCAGGGCCTCCTCGGTGATCGGCATATCGTCTGTATAGACGATCCGGGCCCAGGTATCCGCATCGGCGGGGTAGAGCACGTTGCCGCGCACAGCGCGAACGAATTCCCGGCGCGCCCTGTCGTCGAGGTGCGACGGCAGCAGGTTATGCAGCCAGCTCACCAGCAGATTCTCGTCGGCGTTCAGCACGGCCTCGCGCTGCCAGTGCTGGAGCTGTTGCTCGTCGAAGCGGGCCGGGGCCGTACCGAGGTGCCTGGTCTCGAAGGATTGCGCCAGCGCCTCCAGCGGCATGTAATGGCCGGCCTCGTAGTAGTGGCCGAGGCGCGCGAGCATGTTGACCACGGCGCCGGGCAGGACCCCGCGCGCGCGCAGGTCCTCCACGGAGGTACTGCCGTGGCGCTTCGACAGCGGCGCGCCGTCGCTGCCGACGATGAGGCTCACGTGGCCATACTCCGGCGGCCGGTATCCCAGTGACTCCAGCAGCAGCAGCTGCCTCGGAGTGTTGCTGAGGTGATCCTCGCCGCGGATCACGTGGGTCACGGCCATGAGGGCGTCGTCCACGGCGTTCGAGAAGAAGAACGAGGCGCTGCCGTCGGCGCGGCGGATGACGAAGTCGCCGATGTCATCGGAGCTGTAGCGCTGCGGGCCGTGCACGATGTCGTTGAAGAGGATCTGCCCGCCTCGCGGTACGCGGAAGCGCATCGTCGGGGAGAGTCCCTGCGTGAGCTTCTCGCTGACCTGCGCCTTGCTCAGCCTCGCGCAGGTGCCGGCGTAGCGTGGCGGCTTGCCGGCGGCGAGCTGGGTCTTGCGCTGCACGGCCAGGGTCTGCGCCGAGCAGAAGCATGGATAGGTGAGCCCAGCCTCCGCTAGCCTGCCGTAGAGCGCCACATATACATGACTGCGCTCGGACTGCCGGTACGGGCCTGTGAGACCTTCCATGTCCGGGCCCTCGTCCCAGTTTAGCCCCAGCCAGCGCAGGTCCCCGATGAAGGCCTCCTCGGCCCCGTGCTGGTGGCGCTCGCGATCGGTATCCTCGATGCGCAGCAGGAAGGTGCCGCCGCAGCGGCGTGCGAACAGCCACGAGAACAGCGCCGTGCGCGCGTTGCCGAGATGCATCGCGCCCGTCGGGCTGGGTGCAAAACGAGTCCTGACCGCCTCCCCCGGCATAGGGGCGGCATGTTAGCAGGATCGCCGCTTGCCTCTCAAAGCGTTGGTGCCGCGGGAGGGGAAAGAATGGGGCTGCGGAGGAATTGGTTCACGCAGCCCCGAATGCTGCGCACTCGTCGGCTCGGGGCGAGGAGTGCGGTCACTCTGGAAAGCAACCGCGCGGAAATGTAGCGCACGTGTCCGGCGGCTGTGAATGCGACCGATTGCCGCACGCGCCGCGGTGCAACCGCAGCCCTCGGGCACATCGGCATTCAACGACGGCGCACGCCTGCGACAAATAGCCGCACGGATCGAGGCGGTGATTGCTGACACGGATCAAGCCTCGACCAATATGATCCCGCTGCAATTCGAACCGCCCCGCGGGAACGCCCCGCCGGGGCGGTACGTTTCTGTTTCACGCCAATGCTTCTTTACGAGGTCATCTGCTTCATGAGAAGACGATACGTCCTGCCGCTGACAACCCTTTGTATCGCCACGGCACCCTCGGCGCAGGAGAACGCCGGGCAACTGCCGTCGATCACGGTGACAGCCATGCCGCTCACTCCGTTTCAATTGCTGCCGGAATGGACGCCGCTTTCCGAAACCAACACCGCGTCGCTCCTGCGCCGCATCCCGGGCGCCAACGTCAACTTCAACGGCACCCTTGCCGGCATCGCGCAGTACCGCGGTCTGTTCGGCTCACGCGTGAACGTGCTGGTCGACGGCATGGCGATCGGCAACGCCTGCTCCAACAACATGGACGCGCCGCTGCACTACCTGCCGCGCACCACGCTGGCAAACATCGAAGTCTTCCGAGGCATCGCGCCGGTGAGTTCCGGGATCGAGACCATCGGCGGCACGGTCGTGGCGGATACCGTCACGCCGGCGTTCGGAGAGTCCGACGAGGCGGAGCTGCATGGAAACATCAGCCTGGGCGGGCAGTCGGTGGACGAAGGATATGCCGCGAGCGGCCTGCTCTCGGCGGCCAACCAGCGACATCGCCTGTACGCCGGCGCGAGCCGCGAGCGCGGCGGCGACCGCAGCTTCGGCGACGGCACCATCCACCCGAGCGAATACAATCGCACGGCGGCGGAGGTCGGCTACGGGCTAAAGCTCGGCGCGCACGAGCTCAGCGCCGACTATCGCCGCAACGATACCGGCAAGACCGGCACGCCGGCCCTGCCGATGGACGACATCTACTCCGACGCCAACATTGGCCGCCTCGGTTACGCCGGCCGTGGCGCCGGAATCGACTGGACGGCGAAGCTCTACGGCACCGGCATCGATCACCGCATGAGCAACTACGAGATGCGGCAGGTGATGCCGGGCCGCTCGCGCTACACCGATGCGGATGCCGAGAGCTATGGCTACGCGCTCACCGGCGCGGCGGCGCTGTTCGGGGGCAGGATGACAGCGGGCGTCGACGGTCATCTCGCGGAGAACACCTCGACCGTCTACAGCCCGCTGGCGCCGATGTTCTACATGGACGGCTTCAACGACGCCGAACGCGACCGCTACGGATTCTTCGCCGAGTGGAACGCCCTGTTCGCGCAGCGCTGGTCGGCGCAGCTCGGCGCGCGCTACAACCGCGTGGCGATGGACAGCAGCGTGGTGGACTCCTCCATGGCCGCCGCGCCCGGCGGCTTGCGGATCCTGCGCGATCGCTTCAACGCGGCCGACCGCGATCAGGCCGACGACAACGTCGACCTCGTCGCCAAGCTGGGCTACGACGTGACCGAGCAGCTGGCACTGGAGGTCGGCTTCGGGCGCAAGACCCGCTCGCCGAGCTACCAGGAGCGCTATCTCTGGTCGCCGATGGAGGCGACCGCGGGCCTCGCGGACGGCAATCTCTACGTCGGCGAGGTGGGCCTCGACCCCGAGGTCGCCTATCAGCTCGAACTGGGCGTGGAGTGGGCGACGGCGCGCTACTACTTCTCACCGCGCGCCTTCTACCACTACGTGACGGACTACATCCAGGGCACGCCCGCCACCGATCCGGTGGTGATTGTGGTGGCCACCGCCAATGGCGACCCGACGCCGCTGCAGTTCAGCAACGTCGATGCGCGGCTCTACGGCGTCGACGCGGCCTTTGGCGTCAGCCTGACCGAGCGCTGGGCCGTCGACGGCATCCTGAGCTACGCGCGCGGCGAGCGCGTGGACATCGACGACAATCTCTTCCGCATCGCACCACTGAATGCCGTGGTGGATGTGAGCTACAGGCGCGAGCGGTGGTCGGCCGTCGTCGAGGGGGTGATCTACGCCGCGCAGGAGGAAGTCTCGATCACCAACGGCGAGGAGGAGAGCCCCGGCTATGCGCTGCTCAATCTCTATGGCCAGTACACCTTCCCGAAGCAGGGGCTGACGTTCAGCGCCGGCGTGGAGAACGTGCTCGGCAAGACCTACCGCCCGCATCTGAACGGCATCAACCGCGTTCTGAACAGCGACGTGGCGATCGGCGAGCGCATCCCCGCCGACGGCATCAACGGGTTCGTCCAGGCGCGATTCACCTGGTGATCGCGGCGCTGCCGCCATGCAGCGGGACCGACAGCCGGGGGACAGGAGTTGCGGATCGTTGCGGGCGGGTGGAGGCCCGCGCAGCCTCGAAGCCGTGCGGAGACTGGTGTCGGGAGGAATTTCCACCGGCGCCTTCCCTGGCACCGGTCGTGAGGCCTGTCGCTGTCGGCTTGAGGCAGCCGTGGAACGCCCGTTGACTCTTACTGCGGATAGCCTCCCGAACCCTTCACCAGGTAGTCGACCGCGGCCTTGACCTGGTCATCGGTGAGGCTGGCGCCGCCGCCGCGCGGGGGCATGCCACGCAGTCCGTTGATCGCGTTCGCGTAGAGCTTGTCCTTGCCCTGGGCGACTCGCGGTGCCCAGGCGACCTTGTTACCGAACTTGGGCGCGCCGTTTATGCCGGATTGATGGCAGGCGAAGCACAGCCCCTGAGCGATTTGCGCGCCGTCGTCGGCGGCGGCAGCCGCGAAGCTCGTCAGGAACAGGGGGGCGGCGATCAACGCGATGGCAGTACGTCGAATTGACATCGTGGCACTCTCCGTATGGTAATGTGACCAGTCGAAAGGCTGCTACCTGATGGCCTAACGGATGCTGAATAGGAAAGGATCCGCAGTGGCCACGCGATGCGGCATCTTGTCGCATGCGGTGCTGCCGGCATGGGGTCAGCCAGGCAAGACACAGTATCCGAGGAAAAGGTGACCGGAAAACTTGATCTGGAACAGGTCGGCGGCGCCGCGCAACCGGTATTTCTGCCAGGGTGCGCCACCAGCGTGGCACACCGGTCTTGCCGCGACCCCGATGGCCGGGGATAGCACCGCTCAATCGTGTCGATACTGATAGCCGCCGTCCTCGGTCTCTTCAGCTCCGTGCATTGCATCGGCATGTGCGGCGGCATCGCCAGCGCATTGACCTTGGGGCTGCCGGAATCCGATCGCGCCAGCCCTGCGCGGCTGCTCGCGCGCGTCCTCGCCTACAATCTCGGCCGGATCATGAGCTACACGCTCGCCGGAGCGCTCGCGGCGACGGTGTTCTCGGCCCTGCCGGCGGTCATCCCGGCGGCGGGGCACGAACTGCTCGCCGTCGTCGCGGGGGCCGTCCTGGTGCTGGTCGGTCTGCATCTTGCCGGCTGGTTTCCAGGCCTGCGTCGCATCGAGGCGCTGGGTGCCCGCCCGTGGCGCTGGCTGCAGCCATTTACCCACACGCTGTTGCCGGTGCGGTCTGCACCGCGAGCCCTGCTGCTCGGCACGCTATGGGGCTGGCTGCCCTGCGGGCTGGTCTACTCGACCCTGGTGTGGGCGGCGGCGAGTGCCGATCCGCTGCGCGGGGCGCTCTACATGCTGCTCTTCGGGTTGGGCACGGTGCCGGCGATCGCCTCGGCCGGCATGCTGGTCGGCGCCGCAGGCGGCTTCACCCGCAAGGCGGTCCTGCGCCGCGGCGCGGGATTGCTGCTCGTCGCCGTGGGCACGATAAGCATCGGCGTAAACCTGCAGCATGTCATCGTGCAGTACTGCCTCGCCTAGTCCGGTGCGGCG
Source organism: Gammaproteobacteria bacterium (assembly GCA_022071965.1). Taxonomy (GTDB): domain Bacteria; phylum Pseudomonadota; class Gammaproteobacteria; order JAJPIJ01; family JAJPIJ01; genus JAJVHZ01. The sequence continues at coordinate 267,571 of JAJVIQ010000003.1, read as the reverse complement.
GTGCGGGATCGCACGTGCGGCATTCTGCCGCATCCCGGCGCCGGGCCCGTTTCCGATAGACTGCTGCGGCCCGCCCGGCGCGACACACGCGCGAGCCGGCACGACGGCGCGGCTGACGCGGCATCGTCCTCGACGGAGGCTCCTCATGCAGACGTGGTTGAAGACGATCCCGGTGGCGATACTGGTCCTGCTCGGCGGCTGTGGCGGTCCGTCCGCCCCCTCGGGCATCGGAGTCTCCGGGGCCTGGTCGCCGGAGACGCCGCCCGGCGCCTCCGTGGGCGCCGGTTACATGACGATCCGCAACGGCACCGGCACCGACGACGTCGTCATCGCCATGGAAAGCCCCGTTGCAGCCTCGATCGAGACCCACACCATGACGATGGATGACGGCATGATGCGCATGCGCAAGCTCGAGAACCTGGAGGTGCCGGCGGGCGAGACCGTCGTGCTCAAGCCGGGGTCGATGCACCTGATGCTGATCGATCTCAGGAATCCCCTGGCGGCCGGCGAGCGTTATCCGCTGACGCTGACTTTCAAGGTCGCGGGCAAGGTGCAGACCGACGTGGAAGTGCGCGGCAGTGGCGCCGCGGCGGGCGATCACACGGACCATCCGCAATGATGCTTCGCGCCGGCACCCCGTGTCGCCACCGCCTGCCGGCGACGTGCCCGTCTGGACTCCCGGTCCATCGCTACCGCCTGGGGTCTAGGCGACGCTGCGCGCGGACGGGTGGCCGTTTCGCGTCAGACGTTCCATCTGGCGCAGCAGGTGGGCGTCGTTGAAGGGCTTGCCAAGGAACATCGTCACTCCGAGATCTCGCGCGTGCATGCGGTGCTTCTCCGCCGTGCGCGAGCTGATCATGATGATCGGCAGCTTCTCGGTCCGCCCGTCGGCGCGCAAATGCCTGGTCAGCTCGAAGCCGTCCATGCGCGGCATCTCGATGTCCAGCAGCACCACGGCCGGCAGCTCCTCGCTCATGCGCTCCAGCGCCTCGACGCCATCCTTCGCGGTCGTCACGCGGTAGCCGGAGCGCTCGAGCAGACGGGTGGTGACCTTGCGCACCGTCACCGAGTCGTCCACCACCAGCACCAGCGGCGCGCGCGCCGGCCTGCCGTCGGCGATCTGTGCCCTGACGCTGGTCGTGGAGTGCCGCATGGCAATCTGCAGCGGATTGATGATGAGCAGCGCGCGGCCGTTCTCGCCGATGGATGCGCCTGAGACGCCGAGAGCGCCGGCGAGCTGCGGACCCATCTCCTTCAGGGCGAGTTCCTGGTTCAGCAGGATGTCGTCGACGTGCACGGCCACCCGCTCGCTGGCCGCGCGCAGGAAGATCACGATGTTGTTGCGCCGTTGCACGGTGCCGCGCGGCGCGGTGCCCAGCAGATCGCCCATGTAGCGGAAGGCGTGGCGCTCGCCGCCCCAGTCGGCGCGCCGGTGCTCGTACATGCCCTCGAGTTCGGCGGCGTCGCAGCGGTGGATCTGCGCGACGAGATTCGAAGGAATGCCGTAGAGCCGGTCGGCGTTGCGGATCATGATTGCCTGCACCACCGCGAGAGTCAGTGGAACGCTGAGCGTGAAGGTGGTGCCGATGCCGGGCTGGGAGTCGAGGCGAATGTCGCCGCCAAGGGCGAGTACGGTGCTCTTCACCACGTCCATGCCCACGCCGCGGCCGGCGACCTCGGTCAGTTGCTCGGAGGTGCTGAAGCCCGGGCGGAAGATGAGCTGGCGCAGCGTTTGGTCGCTTGCCGGCTCGCCGGCGGCGATGACGGCGCCGGCCTCGGCCTTGGCGCGAATGCGGCGCAGATCGAGGCCGGCGCCGTCGTCGCTGCAGACGATCATGACGTTGTTGGCCTCCTGGTGCACCGCGATCGTGATGTTGCCGGTTTCCGGCTTGCCGCCCCGCCGACGCTCCGCGGCATCCTCGATACCGTGGGCGACCGCGTTGCGTACCATGTGCTCGAGCGGCGGGATCAGCCGGTCGAGCACCGTGCGATCGACTTCGACGTGACCGCCGCTCATGTTCAGGCGGACGCTGCGCCCGAGTTCTGAGGCCGTCTGGCGTGCGATGCGTTGCAGGCGCTCTGCCGCGCTTGCGAACGGCACGGTGCGGATGCGCATCAGATCGGAGTGCAGATTGCGCTGCAAGCGGGCCTGCTGACCGAGCACGCCCTCGGCCTCGTCGAAATGGCGGCTGAGGTTGTACTGCACCGTGGTCAGGTCGTGCAGCGACTCGGCCATGAACCGGGTGAGCTCCTGCAGGCGCGTGTAGCGATCGAACTCCAGGGGGTCGAATGCGGCATCGGACTGATCGAGGCCGTCGAAGCGCGCGCGCATCTGGCTCTCGGCCTGGATCTCGATCTCGCGCAGCTGCGCACGCAGGTGCGTCACGCGCTCCTCCATGTCGGCGGCCGCGCGGCGCGCCGAGGAGAGTCCGGCGCTGATGCGCGTCCGTGTGAGCGCGATCTCCGCCGAGCCGTCGAGCAGTCGCTCCAGCGTGTCGACCTGCACGCGCAGCTGGGCGGCGGAGCCGGACCGCGCGACGTCGGCCTTCAGCTCCTCGGCGTGCGCGGCGATCGACACGGAGTTGGCGACCGCGGCGGTGAGCGACGAGTGCGTCACGTGGCGGGCGTTCTCGAAGGCCTCGCACCACTGGTCGAAGATGGCCTGCAGGCCGTCGAGGAGGCCGGGTGAGGCCTCTTTCGCGTGCATCGCGTCGAGCACACGCGACTCCGTGCCGTGCACCATCTCGCCGATAGACATGGCGCCGGCGCTGCGGGCGCTGCCTTTCAGCGTATGCAGGTGGCGCGCGATCTCCTCGGCGTGTGCCGCATTCTCAGGCGCGTTGCGCCAGGCCTGCATGCCGCGGGCGAGGGCGGTGGCGAGCTCGAGTCCTTCATCGGCAAATGTGCCGCGCAGATCGGTGTCGATGGCGGCCATGTCCACGGGCGCTATCACGCCCCTGCCGGTCGATGCCGAACCCGCGCTCGCGGTCGTGCCCGCGACGGCAGGCTGTGCCGCCGGTTCCTCCGGCGCAGCCGGGGCCCCGCCCTGTTCCGCGGTGCCCGCGGGCGCCTCAGGCTGCGGATCGGCGGCGTCGACAGTCGGAATCGCGGTTGCCTCGTCGATAGATGGCGGTGCGGTCGCTGCGTCGGGCAGCGGTGGGAAATCCACGGCCGAAGGCGGCTGCTCACGCGCGGCCTCGAGCTGTTGCATGAGTTCGGTCTCCGGCGCCGGGAGTCGCCGTCCGCGCACTGATTCGACCATGGTCTCCAGCCTGCCCAGCGTCGACCCGGCGAGGCGCCTCTCCGGGACGCTCATGGGCAGCGCCGACTCGTGGCGCATCTGCAGCAGCTTCTCGAGTGCGTGGCTGAGTTCCGCGAGCGAGCCGACGCCGACAGTGCGGGCGGTGCCCGCCAGCGTGTGCGCGGCGCGCACGAGTTCGTGTGGGACGGCCTTCTCTGCTCCGTGCTCCGCCAGCTCCTCGCGCAGGGTGCGCAGATGCACGGCGGCCTCCTGCAGGAAGATCTCGAACAGCGTCCTGGAGACGGTCAATGCGTCACCGAGCGTGACGGTCTCGCGCACCGGTTGGTGTCGAGGCTGCGATTGCCGATCTGGAGTCGCCGCCGGTGGCTGCGGCTCCGGCGGGGTCGTCGCGTCTGCGCCCTGCGCGGTGCTGACGGGCGCCGTCGCGCGCGGTGCCGTGCCGCATTTCGGGGTGGCCTCGCCGGTGCGCATCCTTTCGACCCCGCTCAGCAGGTCCTCGGCCACCACCGTCGCGCGGCCGGCGGTCTTAAGTGCGTCGATCCAGTCCTCGAATCGCCGACCACCCGCGGCGAGCAACGCGACCAGGGCCGCGCTGACGGGCCGGTTTTCGCCCTGCCAGCCGTTCAGCAGTTCTTCGAACTTCCAGGCGACGTCACCGACGCGGCTCAGCCCGGCGACGCGGCTGCTGCCCTTCAGGGTGTGGAAGGCGCGGCGCACCGAGGCAAACGCCTCGCGATCCTCCGGATTCCCGCGCAGAACACCCAGCGTGGCGGCGATGGCCTGCAGAACCTCGGTCGCCTCCTCGAGGAACACCTCGAGGATCTCCGGGTCGTTGCCGGCGTCGATCCGCATCGCGTCGGCGGCCGTGGGTTCACCGTCCTGCCCGATGGCGATGATGGTCCCCGCGGGAGCGGTGATCGGTTCGGCGTCTGACCTGCTGGCGACGGCCAGCGCGGCGGCGGAGTGCTGCTCGATCCGGGGATCGGAGACCAGGCGGGCGTCCTCGTGCACGCTCGGCGGCTCGCGCTGCAGCTTGTCGAGCTCACCCTCGTGGAATTCGCGCCACTCGTTGCAGATGTCCTGCCTCTGGCGGTGCTCGTGCGAAAGTCCGCTTTCGACCGTCGGCGCGGCGGGAGCGAGCGGCGTCTCCACCTGCGACGGATGCGCACGGTCGAGGCCCAGACGCGGGAGGATGGGGTCCAGGATCCCGCCCGCGCTGGATTGTCGGCCCTTCACGGCGTGCATGTACAGTTCCATCGCCGCCAGCGCGTCGGCAACGATCTCCAGATGACCGCCGATCTTCTCGCCCGCGCCCTCTATCCATGCACTGACGAGCTCGCGGCATCGCCGAGTGACGTTGGCCGCATCCTCGAGCTGCGCGACCTGCAGGGCCCCGCAGATCTGCCCAAGTGTCGCGATCGCCGATTGCGCCTCCGTGACCTGGGAGGTCTGGCCGATGAAGTTCGTCAACGCGTGCTCTACGCGCTTGAGTCCGCCGATCACCTCCTCGCAGACCAGCACCAGCGTTTCGCGGCTGAGTGTGGTGTCGGGCACCTCCGGCTGGGCCGCATACTCGCTGGCGACGCCGCCTGCGAGCGTCGCCCTGACGTTGGCGATCGCCCACCGCAGGCGCGCGTCGAGACCGGCGTGCTGCGCCCCGGCGGGGCCGGCGAGTTCCTCGACGATAAGTAGCAGCTTGGCGACGGTGAGACCGACGGCTTCCGGAAGCGTGGCGGAGGGCATCGCCGTCAATGTCGTCGTCACTTCGCGCAATGCCTGCAGGGCCGGCCCGGCACCGGCGGCCAGTGCGGCGGAGAGACGATCCACGAGCTCGGCGATCGCCGCGCAATCCGGGCTGCCGGTGGCCACGCCGGTTTCCCAGGCGGCCTTGATCTGCTCGATGATCGCCGTGGCGAGCGGGGATACGCCGCCGGCCTGCGATTCGCGCAGATAACTCGCCAGCGCATAGTGTTCGCGCACCGCGGCGACGGTGAGGCCTTCGCTGGTGCAGCAGGCGATGTGATAGAGCACCTCGCGCAGCAGCGCCTCGGCGACGCTGGTGGACCCTTCCGCCATGCGCGAGATCTGTATGTCGATGCGCGCGCACAGCCGCCGGATCTGCGCGTCGGCGGTGATCCCGCCGTCGCCGATGCCTTCGATGAGTCCCGTGCCGGCCCAGAATAACGGCGTGACCGTACCGTAGAGCCGATCCATCGATTCCATGGCGATCTTCATCTGCTGAAGGCCGCGTGCATCACCGCGCAGCCACTGCAGCATGGCGCGCTGGTAGTGGCCGCGCGCCGCGCGCGTGACCTCCGCGGGATCCAGGGGCGCGTGCGGCGCCGGCGGCAGGCTGTGCGCCGGCCGCGGCGTGCGTATGTCGGGGTGGAACAGATCGGCGGCCGCGTCCTTGTCCTCACCCAGCGCACGTCGCAGCGCGGTGTAGGCGGGCAGCAGCCGCAAGGGCCGGTCCGGGCCTCCCGCAACGAGTTCCCTCAGGTACGCGCCGAGCGCGGGAATACCCTCGCGCAGGGCGTCGGCCGCCTCCTGCCTCTTCGCCGCGGCGAGCTGATCACTCTTCAATGACGCCGCCAGCGTCTCCAGCAATTCGCAATAACGCACCGCGCCATGCAACTCGGCCATGCCGAGCGCGCCGGTGATGCGGTGCAGTTCCTCGGCGAGCGGCGCGACCTTCGCGGGATCCGGCGATTCCGCCAACTGCCCGGCGACCACGTTCAGTCCTCGGTCGATCTCCCCGTGTACCCAGCCAAGCAGGCCGCGGTGAGCACCCGTCGAAGTGGTCATGGTCCGGCGTCCCTAGATCTTGAATCCCGATACCGATGTCTTCAGCTCGTCGGCAACCTGCGTCAGCTGCCTGACCGATTCGGTGGCGCGCTTGGTGCCCTCGGTGGTCTGCAACGTGATCTTCATGATGCTCTCCATCCGTTTGGACACGTCGGTAGCCGCTGCCGCCTGCTCCCTCGCGACGCCGAAGATCTGCTCGATGAGACCGGCGAGATCCTTGGACACCTCGCGGATCTCGGTGAGCGCCTCGCCCGCGGCGTCCGAGAGTTTCGCCCCTTCCACCACACCGACCGTGCTGCGCTCCATGGCCGCCACCGCCTCCTGCGTGTCACGCTGAATCGTGCGGATGAGCGCACCGATCTGCTTGGTGGCGTCACCGGAGCGTTCCGCGAGCCGCTGCACCTCTTCGGCGACCACCGCGAATCCACGCCCGGCCTCGCCGGCGGCCGCGGCCTGGATCGCCGCGTTCAACGCCAGCACGTTGGTCTGCTCGGTGATGTCGGAGATCATTTCGATGATCTCGCCGACCTCCTGCGAGCTCTCGCCGAGACGCTTGATGCGCTTGGCCGTCTCCTGGATCTGGTCGCGGATGTCGTTCATACCCTTGATGGAGTCCTCCACGGCCGAGGCGCCCTTGGCGGCGGCCTGCAGCGAGCGCTGCGCGACGCTCGCGGACTCCGTCGCGGTCTCGGAGACCTTCTTGGCGCCGCTCGCCACCTGCACCACCCGCTTGCCGGCGTCCTGGATCTCCTGGGTCTGGACCCTGGCGGCGCTCAGCAGGCGCGCGGAGATCGAGCTGGCCTGCTCGGTCTTGCTCGTCACCTCGGTGGTCGCGGTGTTGACGCGCTCGACCAGGTTGCGCAGTTCGCCGATGGTGAAATTGACGGAGTCGGCAATGGCGCCGGTGAAATCCTCGGTCACCTTGGCCTTGACGGTGAGGTTGCCGTCGGCAAGGTCGCCGAGCTCATCCAGCAGTCGCAGGATCGCCTCCTGGTTGCGCTGATAGTCGGCGGCGATCCTGTCTGCCTGCGCCTTCCGGGCGAGCGCCGTGGCGATCGTGAAGCGCGCCAGCAGGGTCAGAAGGCCGATGGCGAGCAGCGACAGCGCGGCGGTGATGAGGGTATCGATGATCGCGCGCCTCTGCCCGGCGGCGATGCGCGTGGCGAGCAGGTCGTCGAGCACGCGGCTCGCGCCGACGCCGAGCTCCACCAGTCCGGCGGTCGCCTCGTTGTAGGCGGCCAGCATCTCGTCCAGGGATTGGGCGGGACCGGTCTCGGCCTCCAGGCCGGCGCGTGACAAGGTGAGCAGATTCCCGGTCTTCTCGGTGGCCGTCTTCAGCGCGCCGCCGAGGGCGTCCTCGATGTCGCCGTTGGCGCCGAAGGATCGCGCCAGGCTGCCGCGCACGCCCATCATCAGTCGATCCGAGTACGTCTCCGCGACCAGCGCGCGGACCCGTGACAGCATGGGCTGCGCGCCGGCGTGCGCGGCGGCGAGCGCGGCAACCTTGCCGACCTCCAGCGAGGTCTGCGTCAACTGTGCGGCGAGCACCGAGACGAGGTAGTAGGTCTCGACCTGCGGATCCAGGGTCATCCTGGAGTTGTCGGCGACATCGGTCTGGAAGGTGAGCAGCACGTCGGCGAACTCCTGGTGCGACTTCCTCACGTTCTCGACCGTGGACTGGGCGGCCGCGGCCTTCATCGTCGCCCATTGCTCCTGCAGCACCTGCCATTGGTCGTGGACGTCCAGCTCCATTCCCTGCGTGGCGTTGATGGCACCGAGTTCTGCCATCTGCGCGTCTATGACCTGATCGAGCTCCTGCAGCCTCGCGGCATAGATGTTGTAGCCCTTCGCGTATTCCACGGCGAAGAACTGATGTATGGGCAGGTTGGCCGCGACCTTGGTGAGCGGCACCATGTACGGGACGCCCAGCCGCTCGCGCTCGGAGAATTTCACGGACGTCGCCAGCTCGCGCACCAGGTAGAGGAGCAGCAGCACGAGGGGGACGGAGAACAGCACGCCCACCAGCGCGAAGGTCTGCGCGAGGTTCATACGGCCGAACAGGCGCTGCAGCAGCGTGGCTCTGGCATCGGGCGTGGCCGCCTTCGGATGCGGCTCGACATCCCGCTTCGTCATGCGCGACTTGAGGCGTATCCCGATCGTGCTGAGCATCATGAGTTACCTCCGTGAATGCGAGTGTTGATGCGACGCATCCCGTGCGTCGGTCAGGAGTCGTGCCTGCTGTGCGAGTTCCACGGTGCGCTATTCCGACACGTCGAGGAAGCCGCGGTACGCCACCAGCTGTTGCGGATCCAGTTCGCGCCAATAACGGCCGTTGCGGTCACGGTAGCCGGCCTTGACCCAGGGCGTCTCGCCGGACTTGTAGGAATCGTCGGGGGTGAACTGGCCGTCGTGGCGCAGGCCATACATGGAGGTGACCTGCAGGCCCACGCCGCGCGCGATGCGCGGGCTGAGCAGCAGCACGCGGCTTGCCGGGGTCGCCTCGGCGCGCGCATGCCCGAGGAAGCCGCACATGTCCACCACGGTGTAGAGAGTGCCGCGCACATTCGCGACGCCGGCCAGCCACCTGCGCGCCAGCGGTACCGGCTCCATCGCCGGCACCGGCAGCACCTCGCTGCACCCGCCCAGGCCCACCAGCCACGCCTCCTCGTCGATCTGGAAGCCGAGCCTGACGTTCAGCGTCGAGGCCGCAGTGCTGGCGTTCAGCCGTTCGATGAGCGACTGCTGGAACTTTCTGAGATCGGTGCGGGTTGCCATGGGCGCGGCGCCTTCAGATCGCGCGGATCTTCCTAAGCAGCTCCTCCTTGTCGACCGGCTTGACGATGTAGTCCTTCGCGCCCTGGCGCATGCCCCAGACCTTGTCGGTCTCCTGATCCTTTGTGGAGCAGATGATGACGGGGATGTGCTTGGTGGCCTCATCCCTGGCGATGGAACGGGTCGCCTGGAAGCCATTCAGACCCGGCATCACCACGTCCATGAGCACGAGGTCGGGCATGACGGCCCGGGTCTTCGCCACCGCCTCCTCGCCGTCCTGCGCAGTCTCCACCTGGAAGCCGCTGGCGGTGAGCATCTCGGTCAGGGAATGACGTTCGGTGGGCGAATCGTCGACGACCAGGACTTTCGATACGGGCATATTGGACTCCTTGCGGTTACCTGCCGGTGGTGGATACGTGAGCGGCGACGCTCTGCAGCAGGCTCTGTCGCGTGAAGGGCTTGAGCAGATACTGATTGGCGCCGACGAGACGGCCGCGCGCCTGGTCGAAGACGCTGTCCTTGCTCGACAGCATGATGACCGGCGTGCCGCGATACTGCGGGTTGCGCTTGAGCATGCTGCAGGTGGCATACCCGTCCAGGCGCGGCATCATGATGTCCATGAAAATGACGTCGGGCTGGTGGTCGATGACCTTGGCCAGCGCATCGAAGCCGTCCTCGGCCAGGATTACCCGGCAGCCCGCCTGCGTCAGCGCGATCTCCGCGCTGCGCCGGATCGTGGCGCTGTCATCGATGACCATTACGCGGATCCCGGCGAGCCCGCCGGGCGCGCTCGTCACCGCTGCCTGCGCTTGCGTAGTCACTGATATGGCCTCGCCCCCATGACGTGTTGTTATTGGCGAACGACTTCCCGGAATCGCTTTGCATGCCGGCGGCAGTGCCCTCGACGACCCCCGCCGGGTGTACGCACAGAGGAATAGCGACTGAATCGTGCACGGCTTTAGTGCGGCGCGAGCAGCGGAAGATGGTGAGTTGGAGGTTGCTGCAGCGGCGGCGCGCTACTAATGAATTTCCGGCGACGGCCGATATCCGTTCCCGTCACGGCTGGCGAGGGCGGCCCTACCGGGGAGGACACTCGAGAGCGAAATGCTGGCGTTCCTCATACATCGATCCGAGGACTTTCGGCTGCTCCTCAGCCAGTACCTCGCCATCTTCTGGCCGGATATCCAGGTGGTCGACTGCGGGCTCGCCGACTGGGAGGCCGTCGCAGCGCACGAACTCGCGGATCCGCCGGATTTCGTCATAGTCGGCGACGATGCCGCCGCCTCTCTGCGCGCCGCCGCCAACGATCTGGTGGTGCGGTTCGCCGGCAGGCCGCTCTTGTGCATCGGCGCGGCGGAGCACGAACCGATGGTGCGGCCGGTGCTCCAGCAAGGGCTCTGTGTCTACCTGTCCACGCAGTCCCTCTCACGCAGCACCCTGAGCGAGGCGCTGAACCGGGTCATCGCGGAGCGCACCGCGCCTGTCATACTGCCTGGCGAGGACGTGACCGATCGGCTGGTCTTCATCGGGAACGCCGAACCGGCGCCCGATGCCGCCGAGTTCTGCATGAACGGCAAGCCCATCCGCATCCGCGGCTACCGCCTGACGAGAAAGATCGGCGACGGCGGCATGTCGCGGGTATTCATCGCCGAGCGCGAGGAGGACGGCCAGGAGCTCGTGCTCAAGATCCTGGACGGATCGATGATGCAGGACCCCGTGCAGCTGCAGCGCTTCATGCACGAGTATCGCATCGTGGCCCAGGTAAACAGTTCCTGGGTAGTGAAGATCTTCGACCAGGGGTTCACCGATGAGCACGTGTTCATCGCCATGGAGCATTTCCCGGCCGGCGATCTCAGGCAGCAGCTCGGCCAGCCGATCGCGCCGAACCGCGCGCTGCCTCTGTTGTGGGCGATGGGCATGGCCCTGGATTCGATACACCAGCACGGTATCGTGCACCGCGATCTGAAGCCACCCAACATCATGTTCCGCGCCGATCGCTCGCTGGCGCTGGTGGACTTCGGCGTCTCGCAGATGGATTCCATCGCCACGGAGTTCACGCAATCCGGCGAGCTGGTCGGCACCCCGCTGTACATGAGCCCGGAGCAGGGCAGCGGCAGAGCGGTGGATGCGCGCAGCGATCTCTACAGCCTGGGGGCCATCTTCTACGAGATCCTCACCGCCAAGCGGGTGTTCACCGCGAAGTCGCTGATGATGATCATCCACATGCATGCAACCGAACCGCCGCCGCGGCTGCCGCCTCCCCTGTACACGATGCAGGAGTTGCTGGATCGGCTGCTCGCGAAGGATCCCGCGGACCGCTTCCAGAGTGCGCGCGAGATGCTGCTGTACGTGAAGTCGAAATGGGGGGAGACGCTGCTGAAAGGCGGGCGCGCCGCGGTGCGCGGCCAGGAAGACACAGCGCCGGCGGGCGACGCCGTGGCGCTGGGGAAGTAGCCGCGCCGGGGCCGAGACCGTGGTAGAGTAGCGCCCTTTCCAAACAGGGGCTGGAGCTCGTCATGCTAACCCGGAAATTCCTGTCGTTTGCCAGGTTCTCGGCGGCGGTGCTGGTTCTCATGGTCTCACAGCCCGCCATTGCGGAGTCTCCGCGCGTGGAGCTGAAAACCAGCCTGGGCAGCATCGTGCTGGAGCTGTATCCCGACAAGGCGCCCAAGTCGGTCGCCAACTTCCTCCAGTACGTGAACGACGGCTTCTACGACGGCACGATATTCCACCGGGTCATCGACGGATTCATGATCCAGGGCGGCGGTTTTACCGCCGATTTCGACCAGAAGGAGACGCGCGAGCCGATCGAGAACGAGGCCGCCAACGGCCTGCAGAACGCTGCCGGCACCGTCGCGATGGCGCGCACCGGCGATCCGCACTCCGCCACGGCGCAGTTCTTCATCAACGTCGCCGACAACGATTTCCTCAACCACACCGCACCGACGCCGCAGGGCTGGGGGTACGCGGTGTTCGGCAAGGTGGTGGAGGGCATGGAGGTGGTCGACAGGATCCGCCAGGTGACCACCGAGCAGCGCGGCCCGTTCGAGGGTGTGCCGACCACGCCGGTAGTCATCGAGCGCGCGCGCGTGCTCGCGGCCGAGGCCGCACCCGCCGCTGCGACCACGGAGGGAGGCACGCCATGAGAGTGACACTGCAGACCAGCAAGGGCGATATCGTGCTCGAGCTTGATCGCGAGAAGGCGCCCATCACCGTCGACAACTTCGTCGGCTACGTCAGGGCCGGTCACTACGACGGGACGATCTTCCATCGCGTCATCGACGGTTTCATGATCCAGGGCGGCGGCTTCGATCCCGGCCTGAGGCAGAAGCCCACGCGCGAGCCGATTCAGAACGAGGCCAACAACGGTCTCAGCAACGAGAGCGGCACCATCGCCATGGCCCGTACCATGGCCCCGCACTCCGCGAGCGCGCAGTTCTTCATCAACGTCAAGGACAACACCTTCCTCGACCACACGGCGCCGACCTCACAGGGGTGGGGCTACGCGGTGTTCGGCAGGGTGATCGAGGGCATGGACGTGGTCAGCGAGATCAAGAAGGTTCGCACCGGCTCGCGCGGCGGGCACGACGACGTGCCGGTGGAGGACGTGACCATCAACAAGACGATCGTCCAGGAAGAATAGCGCTTCCGCCGGCAGCACCGCCGCGCGCACCGTGCGGCGGCATTCCTCCGCGCGCCCGCCCGGCGCGCATCCGCCCCGCCATACGCATCAAGAAAATCCGCCCCGGGCCGACAACGGATCGGGGCCTGGGTCCGCCATCCGGCGACGCCCATGGCATCGCCGCGCGAAGGGGAAGAGACTGTGTCGGGGCGGAGTCACCTTGGGATGAACGGGATCGCCCTTGCGATCGTGCTGTGCCTGGCGCTGGGCCACGGCGCCGCCGCGCGCGCGGCCACGGTGCTGATCGCCGGCGCGGGCGCCGAGACCGATGGCAACTACAATTCGGGTTTCCCCTTCAACACGAGTCTCTTCCGCGGCGGTTCGATGCGGCTGCAGCAGGTCTACGAGGCCGGCGAGCTCGCCGCGCTTCCCGGCCCGCAGTATCTCACTGCGATCGCCTTTCGCGCCGACGGCGCCTATGGCAAGGGGTTCACTGCGGCGACGCTCGATCTGCGCATCGATCTCTCGACGACGCCGCGCGGCGCCGACGATCTCTCCGCGAAGTTCACCGACAACATCGGCCCCGATCGGCACACCGTGTTCGAGGGCACGATCACTCTGTCCAGCGCCGCCACTGCGATGACCGGTGGCGCGAGGCTCTTCGACATCGTGCTCGCGCTGACCGATCCGTTCCTGTTCGACCCCGCGCGCGGCAATCTGCTGCTCGACATCCGCAGCTTCGGCACGACGGCGACCACGCAGATGGATGCCGTGAACACGCGCGCCGACGGTCTCTCGCGCGTCGTGGCCCGCGATGCCTATGCGACGACGGGTGCTGCCGATACCGTCGGCCTGGTCACCGAATTCACCTTCCAGCCGCGGCCCGTGCCGTTGCCGCCGCCGATCTGGCTGCTCGCCACCTCACTCGTCGCGCTCGCGGATCTCGGGCGTCGCCGCGGGCGGCGATGAGCGCCGGCGTGGCCGCGCCCTGCCGCTAAACCTCCCCGAACCGCGGCCGCTAATCGGATTGGGGGAGCGCGCGTGGCAACGACGATCCGGGGTCCCCAGGCCCGCGCCGGTTTCGATTTCGGTTGAGTACGAGCAGCTGACACGGGAAATGCAAGCCGCACAGAACGTCAAGATTGGTCGCTATGTCCTGATCAAGCCACTGGGCAAGGGTCTGCACGGCGCGGTGTTCCTGGCCGAGGATCCGCATCTGCGCCGGCGTGTCGCGGTCAAGGTGCTGCACCCCGATCCCGAACAACCCCGTCCGGTGATCTCGCCGCAGGCGAAGTTCCTCGCCCAGCTTCGTCATCCCAACATCGTGGCGCTGTACGATGCGGACATCGCCGGCGAGCGCGTCTACCTTGTCACCGAGTACCTCGAGGGCCGCACGCTGCGCGAGGAGATCCGCGAGCGCGGGGCGCTGCCGCTGCCCGAGGCGGTGAGCGTGGGCCGACAGATCGTCGACGGCATGGCGTTCGCGCACGCGCGCGGCATCCTGCACATGGATCTGAATCCTTCCAACGTCATGCGCGACCGCGAGGGACGGCCCCGGATCATGGATTTCGACCTCTCGCGCAGCGCCTCCACGCCGTTCAGCGGCGAGCTCATCGGCACGCTTCGCTATATATCACCGGAGCATGCCAGCACGCGCAAGCTGGACAAGCGCACCGACGTCTACTCGCTCGGCCTCATCATCTACGAGCTGATCACCGGCAAGTCGGTGGTGGTGGGAAACGACCAGAAGCGGATGGTCGAGCAGATCCGCAGCGGCCGCATCAACTGGGACCTGCTGCGTCAGCGCGACCCCGCCGGCCTCGTCACCGCGGTGCTGGAGCTTGCGCTGAAGCAGGATCCGGCGCAGCGCCATCCCGATGCCGGCGCGATGGGCAAGGCGCTGGCGCAGGCCTCGCGCCACATCAGCTACATGGGCGGCGAGCAGGATCCGCCGCTGCACGGCACGATCGAGTTCATGCTGCGTCGAATCCAGCGCAGGGGCGATTTCCCGGTCATCTCGCGCACCCTGCACGAGATCAATCGCCTGACGGCGGAGGAATGCCGCGCCAACGCCGATCAGCTCGCCAACGTGATCCTGCGCGATTACTCGCTGACCAGCCGCCTGCTGAAGCTCGCCAACTCGGCGTTCTACGGCAACTTCGCCGGTCGCATTCGCAGCGTCACCGACGCGGTGCGCATACTCGGCGTGGATCAGGTCCGCATGGCCTGCAATGGCCTGGCCTGCTTCGGCCATTTCGCCGACAAGACCGAGGATCGCGATCTGAAGGAGACGCTCATCCGATCCTTCGTCGCCGGCCTGCTGACGCGTCACCTGGCCTCGCGCTGCGGCATCCGGGACATCGAGGAGGCGTTCATCTGCGGCATGCTGCACGACCTCGGCCGCACGGTCACCATGTACTATTTCGCCGAAGACTACCGCGACATCGCCGCGCTCATCGAGCAGGGCGGCGAGGAGGACGCCGCGGCCCGCTCCGTGCTGGGCGTCCGCTACACCGAGCTCGGATACGCGATTGCGCGGGAGTGGGCGTTCCCCGAGATCATCCTCTTCAGCATGGCGGATCGCGATCTGAAGATCCTGCCGCCCGACGCGCCGCACGCCGAGACGTTGCGCGGCCTGACGAGCTTCGCCAATGGCCTGTGCCGCGCCGCCGCCCGCGGCGGCGCGGGGCCCGGCAGCGACGAGCTGCACGCGCTGCTGACGCCGATACAGGAGATCATTCCCCTGGCGCCGGCACACGCGGTGGCGGTCCTGGCGGCCGGTATCGAGCGGTTCCGGCAGTTCGCGCCGGTGCTGGACATCGACGCCAGGCGCAGCTCGTTCATGAAGCTGGCCTCGGCCTGGGTGGAGGCGCGCCAGAAAGACCTTGGCGTCATGGCGAGCGAGCTGCCCGCGGGACAGCTCCTGCCCCCGGGGGGATCGGTGACGCTCGCCATTCCGGCCGTCGACCCGGAGGCCACCGTCGGTCCCGGCGATGGCGAGTGGACGCGCGAATTCCATCGACTGCTGGACACCGGGACCGACTAGGGCGTAGCATCCGCCACCCGGCCGGCCGACGTCACGCTGGCCGACAGCCGTGCGCCCGCGGCCTTGCCGCTCCCCCTGCCACGACCGGCAAGCGCTTGCCGAGCGACCCTGTTCCATCCGATCGGATTTCACGTAACGTTCTGAAAACAATAATAAATCGTAATTGGCACAGACGGTGCTTTGGTCCTGCCAGGAAACAGCCCGGCAGAGACTCACAGGTATGGCACTGGACCCCATCTTCGGCATACACGGCGCGGCACTCATGGCGCGCAGCCGGCGCGCGGAAATTCTGGCGGCGAATCTCGCCAACGCCGACACGCCGGGCTACAAGGCGCGCGACGTGGACTTCGCGGCGCTGATGCGCGGCCAGCTCGGCGAGTCCGACGCCGGCCTGGTCAAAACCGACGCCCGACACCTCGACCTCGGCGACAGCCGGATGTTCGGCGCCGAGGTCCTGTATCGGGAGCCCGAGCAGCCCAGCCTCGACGGCAACACCGTCGACACCCAGATCGAGCAGGCTGAGTTCGTGAAGAACGCCTTGCAGTACCAGGCCAGCCTGCGGTTTCTCAACCAGCGCATCCAGGGGCTGCGCTCGGCGATACGAGGAGAGTAACGCAATGTCTCTGTTCAAGGTGATGGACATCGCCGGCAGTGCGCTCAGCGCGCAGTCGCTGCGGTTGAACACGACGGCCAGCAACATGGCCAACGCCGACAGCGTCTCCAGCAGCATCGACTCCACCTACCGAGCGCGCCACCCGGTGTTCGCGACGATGATGGATGACCTCATGAGCTTCGAGGGCGACAGCGCCGGCGCCGGTGTGCAGGTGCGAGGCGTGATCGAGAGCCAGGCGCCGGTGCGCTCGATCTACCGGCCCGAGCACCCGATGGCCGACGAGAACGGCTACATCCACATGCCGAATGTCAACATGGTCGAGGAGATGGCGAACATGATGTCGGCATCGCGCAGTTACCAGATGAACGTCGAGATCGCCAACGCCTCCAAGCAGCTCGTGCTGAGCACGCTGCAGCTGGGCGTCTGATAGGCGGACCGGGATGAACCAGGTCGAGAAGCACTAGGGATCAGGAGACATGGCCAGCAATTCGAATTCAGTCGGTTCCGGCAGCAGCGTACTGGACCAGTATGCGATTCAGCAGTCGACCAAGGCGGCCAGCAAGACGCTGAGCCAGGACACCTTCCTGAAGCTGATGGTCGCGCAGATGAACAACCAGGATCCGAACAAGCCCATGGAGAGCGGTCAGTTTCTGAGCCAGCTTTCGCAGTTCGGCCAGCTCAATGCCGTGACCCAGCTGCAGAAGTCCTTCGAGACGCTGGCGAGCACGCTGCAGTCCAACCAGGCGCTGCAGGCCTCGACGATGGTGGGCCGCACCGTGCTGGTCGACGCGGGCAAGATGACCACGCAGACCGCGGGCGACAAGATCTCCGGCATCATCGACCTGCCGGCGCAGACCGGCTCGCTGAACGTCAAGGTTTACGACTCCACGGGGCAGCTCGTCAAGGAAATTCCGCTTGGGGCACAACCGGCCGGTGAGGTGAAGTTCACCTGGGAGGGGATGGACAGTGGTGGCGTCGCCGCACCGGCCGGTACCTATCGCATCACCGCACAGGCCGAATACAACGGGCAGACCGTGGCCATGGCCACGCAGTTGGAGGCGCGCGTGGAGAGCGTGTCGCTGGGCACCAACGGGGCGGCATCACGATTGAATCTGGCGGGCCTGGGCGCGGTCGGCATCGACAGCGTCAGGGCCATCAAATAGGGATTGGGGAAACCTCGTTTCCGAAGAGATCTGACAGGAGAGTACGACCATGCCGTTTCGCACAGCAATCAGCGGTCTGCGCGCATCGATGACCGATCTGAGCACCATCGGTAACAACGTGGCCAATGCCAGCACGACCGGTTTCAAGAAGTCGCGCGCGGAGTTCGCCGACGTCTACGCGGCGAGCAACGTCGGGGTGGCCGGCGACACTCCGGGATCGGGTGTGAATGTCGCGCGTGTCGCGCAGCAGTTCGCCCAGGGCACCGTGTCCTTCACCGAGAGCGCGCTCGATCTTGCGATCAACGGCAACGGTTTCTTCATCGTCAACGACGGCGGTGCGAACCTCTACACGCGTGCCGGCGCCTTCGGAGTGGACCGGCAGGGATACATCGTGAACGCGCAGAATCAGCGCCTGCAGGCCTTCCAGGCGGACGCCACCGGCAATATCACCGGCGCGACCGGCGATCTGCTGATCAACACCTCGAACGTTTCGCCATCGGCGACGACCGGGATCACCATCGGATTGAACCTGGACTCCTCGGCCAGCGTGCCGTCGGTCGGCACCTTCGATCCGACCGATACCGCCAGCTATAACAATGCCACCTCGACGACGGTCTACGACTCGCTCGGGAACTCACACATCGCGAGCATGTATTACGTGAAGACGGGCGCGAATGCGTGGAATACCTACACGTATGTCGATGGAACCGCGGTGGACGGCCCGACGGCGCTGACCTTCGACACCAGCGGCGCGCTTACCGCACCCGCTGGCGGCACGTTCACCACCGCCTCGTTCACGCCTGGCGGCGGCGGCGCCGCGATGACGCTCGACGTCAGCTACGGCACGAGCACGCAGTACGGAAGTCCGTTTTCGGTCAACAGCATGGTTCAGGACGGTTACACGACCGGCACCCTGAGCGGCATCGACGTCGACAAGACCGGCGTCATCTTCGCCCGTTACTCCAACGGTCAGGCCGTGACGCTGGGGCAGATCGCGCTGGCGAACTTCGCCAACCAGCAGGGTCTGCAGCCGGTGGGCGATACCAACTGGGCCGAGACCTACGAGGCCGGAGCGCCACTCATCTCCTCGCCGGGGTCGTCGAATCTTGGCCTCATCCAGGGTGGGGCGCTCGAGGAGTCCAACGTCGATCTCTCCGAGGAACTGGTGAAGATGATCGTCGCGCAGCGCAACTTCCAGGCGAATGCGCAGGTCATCCAGACCGCCGACCAGGTCACGCAGTCGATCATCAACATCCGCTAATCATCGAACGGCTGACGGCCCGGGGAAACGCGCATGGATCGGATGGTCTATCTGGCAATGACGGGGGCGCGGCAGATGCTGATGCAGCAGGCCGCGGCGTCGAACAACCTCGCCAATGCCGCCAGCCCCGGTTTCCGCGCCGACCTCGAGGCGTTTCGCGCCATGCCGGTCTTCGGCCCCGGCCAGCCCTCGCGCGTCTACGCGATGGCGGAGCGGCCGGCCGTGAACTTCCAGCCCGGTTCGCTCGAAACGACCGGCAACGACCTCGACGTCGCGGTCGACGGCGAGGGTTTCCTCGCGGTGCAGGCGGCCGACGGCACCGAGGCCTACACGCGCGCGGGGGACCTGCGGCTGAATGGCAACGGCATGCTGGAGACCGGCATCGGTCGGCCGGTGCTCGGCAACGGCGGACCGGTTGCCATTCCGCCGGCGGATGCCGTCGTCATCGCCGCCGACGGCACGATCTCGATCCGCCCGGTCGGCCAGGGCTCCGAAGCGCTGGTGGTGGTCGATCGCCTGAAGCTCGTCAGGCCGGACACCAGGGAGCTGTACAAGGGCGAGGACGGCCTGTTTCGGCAGAAAAACCGCGCGAATCTCGAGGCCGACGCCGCGGTGCGCGTGGTGCAGGGCGCGCTGGAGAGCAGCAATGTGAACTCGGTCTCCGAGATGATCAACATGATGACCTATCAGCGCAACTTCGAGCTGCAGGTCAAGGCGATGCAGACCGCCGAGAAGAATGACGCCGCCATGTCGCAGCTGATGCGGATGGCATAGAAAATGATTGGCATACGGTGAGGCGTGACCGGCGACCGGTCGTTGCCATGCCCGGCCAGGCCGAATCACCAATCACGACTCGGCAAACACGACTCACGACACACACCCTGACTGGTGCCATTGGCACCGACGGAGAAACAGAATGGAACCCGCACTCTGGGTCGCGAAGACCGGACTGGATGCCCAGAACACGCGCATGCAGGTCATCGCGCACAACCTGGCCAACGTCAACACGACAGGCTTCAAGCGCGACCGCGCCTCCTTCGAGGATCTGCTCTACCAGACGGTGCGGCAGCCCGGAGCGGCCTCCTCGCAGAATTCCGAACTTCCATCGGGTCTCATGCTCGGCACCGGCGTGCGCATCGTCGCCACCGAGAAGAGTTTCGGGCAGGGCAGCATCGAGCAGACCGACAACCCGCTCGACGTCGCCATCCAGGGCCGCGGCTTCTTCCAGGTCCTGATGCCCGACGGCAGCATCTCCTATACGCGCGACGGGTCCTTCGAGATGGATTCCGAGGGCCAGCTCGTGACCTCCGAGGGCTACCTCGTCGAGCCGGCGATCACGATCCCCGAGGACACCCTGAGCCTCACCGTGGGCTCCGACGGAACGGTGAGCGCGCTCGTGGCCGGCGATTCCACGCCGCAGCAGATCGGCACGATCGAGCTCGCCGATTTCATCAACCCGCTCGGCCTGCAGCCGATCGGCCAGAACCTGTTCAAGGAGACCGTGTCGAGCGGCACGGCGCAGACCGGAACGCCGGGCACCGACGGCATGGGCACGGTGGTGCAGGGATCGCTGGAGAGCTCGAACGTCAACGTGGTGGAGGAACTGGTGAACATGATCGAGACGCAACGCGCCTACGAGATGAACTCCAAGGCCATCTCCACCGTGGATCAAATGCTGGGCTTCGTGACCCAGACTCTCTGACAGGCAGGCGGAAACATGATCAAGGCGATTTCATCGCGCATGTACGACAGGGCCACGCTGGTGGCGGCCTGGATCTTCCTCGCCGTGGCCATCATCGCTTTCAGCGGCTGCACCGGGAACGCACCGCGGCGCGACCCGGAGTTCGCCGCGGCCATGCCGGCGGCACGCGTGCCGGCCGAGCAGCACCCCGGCGGGTCCATCTATCAGCCCGGGTACAACCTCTACCTGTTCGAGGACGCCAAGGCGCGTCGCATCGGCGATACGCTGACCATCAAACTGGTGGAGAAGACCGAGGCCGAAAGCTCCTCCAGCAGCAGTTTCGACAGGGAGAGCTCGACGAGCATCGCCAATCCGACGATACTCGGCTCCACCCCGCAGTTCGGTCTGCCCGGCGCGCTGCCTCTGGCGGACACCGACAACAACACGCTGGAGACCTCGATGGGCGCCACCTCGGATTTCGAGGGCAAGGGCGACAACGAGCAGAGCAACAGCCTGATCGGCGACATCACGGTAACGGTCGCGGATGTGCTCCCGAACGGCAATCTCGTGGTACGGGGCGAGAAACGCGTACGCATCAACCAGGGCAACGAGTACGTGAAGCTCTCCGGCATCGTGCGGCCGATCGACATCGGCACGGACAACTCCATACCGTCGACCAAGGTCGCCGACGCCACCATCATCTACAACGGCGACGGGCAGACCGCCAGCGCCAACAAGGCCGGCTGGCTGACGCGATTCTTCACCAGCGCGCTCTCGCCGCTCTGATCAACCAGGCAATCGGGCAGGGCATGCACATGAAGCGGGTGTTGATGGATGTGATGGCCGGCGCGCTGCTGGCCGTGCTCGCCGCCACGGCGCAGGCCGAGCGCATCAAGGACATCGCGCGGATCGCCGGGGTGCGCGACAACCAGCTCGTCGGCTTCGGCCTGGTCGTCGGCCTCGATGGCACCGGCGACAAGACCCAGTTCACCACCCAGAGTGCCAAGAACATGGCCAAGCAGCTGGGTGTCACGCTGCCGGAAAAAACGAATCCTTCACTGAAGAACGCGGCCGCGGTCATCGTGCATGCGATGCTGCCGGCGTTCGCGAAGCCCGGGCAGACCATCGACGTGACCGTGTCCTCGATCGGCGATGCCAAGAGCCTGCGCGGAGGCAGCCTCGTCATGACGCCGCTGAAGGGCGCCGACGGCAACATCTACGCGATCGCGCAGGGTAACGTGGTGGTCGGCGGACTTGGCGTGGAGACCACGGACGGTTCCTCGATCAGCATCAACGTGCCGAGCAGCGGACGCATCGCCAACGGCGCGACCGTGGAGCGCGAGGTCATGACCGCGTTCAACCATGGAAACCAGCTGGTGCTCACGCTCAACGCCCCGGATTTCACCACCGCCACCCGCATGGCCGAGGCCATCAATGCCAATGGCGGGCGGGCCCAGCCGATCGACGGCTCCTCCGTGGCCGTCGCCATGCCCGTCGACCCGCAGCAACGGGTGGCGTTCGTGTCGCAGGTCGAGAATCTGGAGCTCTCCCCGGGCGAGGCGGCCGCCAAGGTGGTCGTCAACTCGCGCACCGGCACCATCGTCATCGGTCAGCACGTGGCCGTCAGCGCTGCCGCGGTGACGCACGGCAGCCTGACGGTCACGATCACCAACGACCCCGTCGTCAGCCAGCCGCCGCCCCTGTCGCGCGGCGATACGGTCGTGGTTCCGAAGCAGAACATCGACGTCAGGGAGGAGAAGAACCGCATGTTCCTCTTCAACCCGGGCGTCCGGCTCGACGAGATCGTGCGCGCCGTGAACGCGGTGGGCGCGGCACCGGGCGATCTGGTCGCGATACTGGAGGCGCTCAAGCAGGCCGGCGCGCTGAAGGCCGAGCTGGTGGTGATCTGATGGCGAACGGCTTCGAGAAGGCGCTGGCAGGCACGGATTTCGGCGCACTGGCTGGCCTGCGCGCCCAGGCCCGCAGGAACTCGCCCGAGGCCGCGCATGCCGTGGCCCGGCAGTTCGAGGCCCTGTTCGTACAGACCATGTTGCAGAGCATGCGCGAGGCGAACAACTTCAGCGGAATGTTCGACAGCTCGCAGACCGAGCTCTACCAGGACCTCTTCGACAAGCAGATATCCGCGGACATCGCCAGGCGTGGCGACCTCGGCTTCGCCGACATGCTGCTGAAGCAGATCATGCCGGGGGAGACCGGCACGGTGGACGCCGGGGCGCTCGCCACGTTCGAGCCCCGCTGGTGGCAGGGCATGCACGGCGAGCCTCTGCAGACGATGCGGCAGCTGGAGACCTCCGAGCGTGTCGCCGCCGCCGTCGGCGAATCGACGGACGATGCCGGGCCGGCCGATGCGCCTGAAGAGAGCCCGGCTTACAATCCGCGCACCTTCGGTTCGCGCGAGGAATTCGTGCGCGCGCTGGCGCCGCACGCCGAGGCGGCGGGCAGGAAACTGGGCCTGGATCCGGACCTGCTGCTGGCGCAGGCGGCGCTCGAGACCGGCTGGGGCAAGCACATGATCCGCGACCGCGCCGGGGACTCCAGCTTCAATCTCTTCGGCATCAAGGCCGGCTCGAGCTGGGCGGGCGAGCGGATGCGGGTGAGCACGCTCGAGTACGGGAATGGTGTGGCGCGTCGCGAGTTGGCACCGTTCCGCGCCTACGAATCCTATTCGCACAGCTTCAACGACTACGTCGATTTCCTGCAGAGCCGCCCGCGCTACGCGCGCGCGCTCCGGAACGCGGGCAATCCGGAATCCTACATCCGCTCCCTGCAGGGAGCCGGCTATGCCACCGACCCGCGCTACGCGGACAAGGTGCTCAGCATCATGAACAATCAGATCCGCACCCTGCGCCAGGCGCAGGCAGCGGGCGGCTCGGACAACGGCTGAACGCGACGGACGCGCTTCGCAGGGCGGGTGCGGTGAGACGAGGCAGCACACATGGCTGACATCCTGAACATCGGCGTTTCCGCGCTGTTGTCGACGCAGCGCGCGCTCTCGACCATTGGCCACAACATCTCCAACGCCAACACGCCCGGCTACTCGCGCCAGCGCGTGGAACTCGCCGCGCGCGCGCCGCAGGCCAGCGGCAACGTGTACTTCGGCAAGGGTGTCGGCATCAGCGACGTGAGCCGGGCCACGGACGCCTTCCTCAACCGCCAGGTGCAACTGGGTTCGACCAGCTACCAGCAGGCCAGCTCCTTCTATGACCTGGCCACGCAGTTGAACAACATGCTGGCCGATTCGAACTCCGGCCTGTCGACCGCGATGACCGGGTTCTTCAGCAGCATCGAGCAACTGGCCGACCAGCCGACATCCATACCTTCCCGGCAGGCCATGCTCGGGTCGGCCGGGACCATGGTCGCGCGGATGCACGATCAGATCGCGCGCCTGGATGACATCAACAGCGCCATCAACACCAAGCTCGCCGACCAGGTGCGCCAGGTCAACGAACTGGCCGCGTCGATCGCCGATCTCAACCGGAGCATCGTGCTCGCCAACGGGCGCACCGGGTCGGATTCCGCCAACGATCTCCTCGACCGGCGCGACCAGCTCGTGCTCGATCTCTCCGGGATCACCGGGGTCAGCACCTTCATCCAGGACGACGGCGCCATGAACGTCATGGTCGGCGACGGACTGATGCTGGTCACCGGCTCGACGACCGCCACGCTGACGACGCAGCCGAACAGCCTGGACGCCTCGCGCCTGGAGATCGGCTACGTGGTGGGCGGCGTGACCTCGGTGGTGTCCAGCCAGATGAGCTCGGGCCAGATGGGCGGCGCGCTCGCGTTTCGCGAGGATCTGCTGGAGCCGACCCGGAACGCGCTCGGCCGCCTCAGTGCCGCGCTGGCGATGACCTTCAATGCGCAGCACCAGGAAGGCGTCGACATGAACGGGGCCATGGGCGGGGATTTCTTCTCCACACCGTCGCCGTCCTTCAATGCCGCCAGCGGCAACACCGGCACCATCGCGCTGGCCTTCGATACCGCCAATGTCGACGACCTCACCATTTCCGACTACGACCTCACCTTCGACGGCACCGACTGGCAGCTCTACCGGTACTCCGACGGCACGACGCAGACCCTGAGCGGCGCCGGTCCCTTCAGCGTCGACGGGTTGACGATCACGGTAGGCACGGCGCCGGCGGCCGGCGACACCTACCGGCTGCAGCCGACGCGCTACATCGCGCGCGACATCGGGCTCGCCATCACCGATGTACGCGAGATCGCCGCGGCGAGCCCGGTGCGAGCCGGCGCCTCGCTGAGCAATCTCGGCAACGTCAACGTGACGGCCCCGGAAGTCCTGGACGCGGGCAATGCGAACCTGACCACGACGGTCACGCTGGTCTTCGACGACCCGCCGACCAGTTACCGCATCAACGGCGCCGGTGCCAGCATCGCCTACACCGCCGGTGCCAACATCGACATCAACGGCTGGCGGATACAGCTGAGCGGCACGCCGGCGGCCGGCGACCAGGTCGTGATCGAGGCCAACACCGGCGGCGTGGGCGACAACCGCAACCTGCTCGCCCTGGCTGAACTGGCGCAGATCGGCGTCCTCGAAGGCGGCACGGCGACCTACGGCGATGCATACGGCGCGATGGTCGGCAATGTCGGCACTGTCACGCGCCAGCACGAGGTCAGCAGCACGGCCCTCAAGACCCTGCTCGACAATGCCGTTAGCTCTCAGCAGGCGCTCTCGGGGGTGAACCTGGACGAGGAGGCTGCCAACCTGTTGAAGTTCCAGCAGGCCTACCAGGCGGCGGCCCAGGTGATCGCCACGGGCAACACGGTGTTCGACGAACTGCTGAATGCGGTCAGGGGCTAACCGTCATGCGCATATCGACCAGCCAGATCTACCAACAGGGCATCACCAACATACTCAGCAAACAGACCGAGGTCGCGCGCATCCAGCAGCAGATCGCGACCCAGAAACGCATCCTCGCCCCGTCGGACGACCCGGCCGCCTCGGCGCAGGTGCTGTCGATCGAGAACGCCACTTCCACGACCGACCAGTACCAGAAGAACGCCGACATGGCGACCTCGCGCCTGCAGCTGGAGGAGGGTGCGATCGCGAGCGCCTCGGAGATCATGGTGCGCGCGCGCGAGCTCGCGCTTCAAGGCCGCAGCGGCCAGTACAGCGACCGCGAACGCGGCTTTCTCGCCGTGGAGATCCGGCAGCTGCTCGGGCAGATGATGAGCCTGGCCAATACCGTCGACGGCAACGGCGATTATCTGTTCGCCGGTTACCAGGCCAAGACCAAGCCGTTCACGATCGACGGCTCGACCGGGTCTGTGCAGTACAACGGCGACCAGGGCGTGCGCGTGCTGGACATCAGTCCGACGAACACCGTCGCCGACGGCGATCCGGGGTCGGAGGTCTTCATGATGACGCGCGGCGGCAACGGCCAGTTCGCGACCAGCGCCAACACGGCCAACACCGGTACCGGCGTGATCAACGTCGGCAGCGTCACGGACGCAGACGCGTTCCTTGCCCACGACTACCGGATCGTGTTCACCTCGGCCACGACCTACGACGTGCTCGACGACACCAGCGGCGCCGTGGTGCTCGGCGGCCAGGCCTACACCGGCGGCAGCAGCATCGGATTCGACGGCCAGACGATGATCATCACCGGCGCTCCGGCGGCGGGTGACGAGTTCAATGTCTCGCCGAGCAGCTACCAGTCCGTCTTCGAGACCCTGGACCGCATGGCCACCGCACTGGAGACGCCGGCCGGGACGCCGGCGGCGAATGCGCAGTTGCAGAACGCGCTCAACTCCGCCATCGCCGACATCGACCGCAGCCAGGACAACTTCCTCGAGGTGCGCGCGGCCATCGGCGCGCGGCAGAACATCATCGAGGCGCAGAAGTCCTTCAACGAGGACCTGAACCTGCAGCTGACCGGCCTGCGGTCCTCGCTCGAGGATGTGGACCTCGTCGAGGCGGCCAGCAACCTGAATCTGCGGCTCGTCACCCTGCAGGCGGCGCAGGCCGCGTTCGCCCGGATGCAGAACCTGAGCCTGTTCAACTACCTCTGACGCCGCCGTCCGCGGCGGCACGGCCGCGAGAGCCTGCGCGGGGTCCGCTGCGCCGGCTTCGTTCCGACCTCCCGTTATCGGGCCGCACACCGTGACGCGTCTGTAGGCCGGCGATCGGGCCTCCTGGCGGGAACTCACCGCGATACTCGCCCCGGAGCCGTTGCAGCAGGCGATCCTGGAGAATTCCGCCAATCGCATCGAGGAGCGTTTCGGCACGCACCGGCCGCCGCTGATCTCGGTGCCGATCCTCTGCCGCGACTTCCCCGGCTACCGGATCGGCGTGCACACCGACGCGGCGTACGAGGTGGCGACCATGCAGTCCTGTCTTCCGCGCGATGACTCGCAGCTGCACCTCGGCACCTCCTTCTACCTCGAGACGGCCGCGGGCTTCCAGAAGTACAAGACCAACGTCTTCAGGCCGAACTCGGTCTACGCCTTCGTGCGCACCGAGGACAGCTGGCACGGCGTCGAGCGCATGGCGATGGGCGAGTCGCACCGCGATACCCTGGCGCTCACCATCTACGTCAAGGGCAGGGAGTACCGCTCCGACGGGGGGATGATGCAATGGCGGATCTGAACCGACTCGGCCTGGGCGCGGCCAGGAGCCGCCGCATAAACGGTCACGTCGTCCACTACATGGCGCAGGGCGGAGGCTGGCGGTACGACACGCTGCTGGAAAAGGAGCCGGAGACTATCGAGTGGATCGACGGCTTCGGGGCGGGCGAGACGATGTGGGACGTCGGCGCCGATGTCGGCATCTACTCGATATACGCGGCGATGCTCGGCTCGAGGAGGTCAGCGCGATACTGGGCGAGGCCGGCCCGGATTTCGTGCACAAGAGGCAGAATGCCAAGTTCGCCACGCCGCAGACCCGCGACGTGCCGAACTACCTATACCGCCGCGCCTGAGCCGGTCATGGCTGGGCCGCGCAGCGGTCAGGCCGTCCTCTTGTAACAGGGCTGTCCAGGTGCCTCCCGGGCGGCCGCGGGCGCCTCGGCGTGCTGCCGCGCCGCCGAAACCAGCGCCGTCAGGTGGGCCTGCAGTGCCCGGTTCTCCTGTTCGAGATACTTCGCCCATGACGCCAGTCCGAAGCGGCGCGTGTCGACCCGGCTCCAGAACAGGCCCGGGCTCCGCGCATACAGATCGATGCAGTTCATCGCCGTCGCGCATTGAGAGGCCATGTCGGCGACCTCGGCAAGCTCCTGGAAGCCGAACCCCAGGGGCTGCTCGGGACTGCCGATGGCATTGACGTCGGGTGCGTGCAGCGCGGCGCGCGCCGCCTCCGTTCCGGCGTGAAAGCAGGCCCTTGCGCCGCCGGGGTCACCGTCGACAAGGCGCGCGACGCCGGACCAGAAGCGCGCGGCGATGATCTTGGTCATCAACAGCGGACTGAATGCCAGGGCGTCCATCGTCGCGACGCGGTCGAAGTCCGCGCGCGCCTGATCGCGCAGGCCGAGGTCGCGGGCGAGCAGGGCGGCGGCAAAGGCCGTCGAGATCTGCCAGCGGAGGACGTGGGGATTCCCGCTGCTGCAGGCGAGGTAGGCCTCAGCCACGTTGCGCCAGTCGGCGACCTGATCGAAGCGGCGGCGGGCCAACAGGTGGTACCCGAGCACCGTAATCGCCGCGCCGGCGTCCACGGAATCCAGGGGCATGGTCTGCAGCACGCGCAGCGCGAGATCCGCCAGCGCGGCGTCATCGGCGATGCGCTCGCCCATCTGGACCATGCTGCGGTATATCCACGGATTCTGGTAGTGCGCGCCGAAGTCAGCCACGTGCTCGCCGTCAATGTGCGAGCGTGCGAACTGCGGGTGTCCGGAGTAGGCGGCCTGCGCCGCGGTCGGATCCATCGACGCTACCAGGATCCACCACTCGGTGTCCGGCTCCCGTGTATCCAGCGCGCAGCGCTCGAGCGCGCGCGCGGCCTTCTGGAGCTTGAAGCCGCCGGGCGCTTCCTGGCGATAGCGCGCCTCGACGATGAAGCGGGAATCGAATGCAGCGCGGAACTTCTCCCAGTCGAAGGCGTGGAAGTGATGCGGGTTGGGGTCGCGGCCGGTCTCGTCGACCCACAGGTTCGGTACGCTGGCCACGATGCGGCCATCGGGCTTCAGCACGCGTGCGAACTCCGCAATCAGCGCGTGATAGTCCTCGACGTGCTCGATGGTCTCGAAGGAGGCGATCAGGTCGATGCTGCGATCCGGGATGGCCGCCAGGTCGGTGCCGCTGGAGGCCATGAACTCGATGCCGTAGCGTGCGGCGAAGTGCCGTTGGGCGTATGAGACCGACGCCGGGTCGATATCTACGCCGATTACGCGCCCGGCCGCGGAACGGGCGGCAAGGATCGCGCTCCCGTAGCCGAGTCCGCATGCGCAATCGAGCACCGTGTCGCCGGGGCGCACCCATTCCGCAGCCTGTGCGTAACGGACCATGTGCGCGTCGGAGCGCGGTCCGAACTCTCGCGACATGTCCATGTGCAGGTCACGGTTGGCGAGCAGCCACTGCATCTCGCGCCCGGCCGCGTCCGCTTCCCCGATGACCTCGAATACCGACAGCGGTTGCAGCGCCGGATTGTTCAGCGCCGGGTAGCCGCCCACCGAGACCGCGGCCGGCGCACGGCGCAGACCGCTGCGCAGGGCGGCATCCGCCCAGTACGCGCTCAGCAGCCTCATCCGCGACTTCGTCCCGCCATCGAGGCGGCGTGTCGGCGCGAGCACGAGGTAACGGCCGATCCACTGCCGCATGGCGGCAAAGCTCTCCTCCGGGTTGGCGATCGTCTCCATCATGGACTGGCACGCCATCACCACATGGAATTTCTCCTCGGCGCCGGGCAGCGCATTGGATACGGAGCCGGCGAAGTCGTGATCGAGGGCCGGGTCGTCGCCGGGAATGATGCGCACGCTGCACGCCCGGCGCAGCAGTTCCTGCGGCAGCTCGGGATGATCGCAGCCGAGCAGGAGGAAGCTCCCCGGTCCGACGATCCGCAAGAGGTCCTCGACAAAACGGATGCCATATTTCATACGTGATCTCCTCACTTCTACGTCGAGTGCGCGGCGCGGCAATCAGCCCGCGATCGCCAGCGCGGGTTGCGGGGTGTTCGCGTCGCCGTCGCGCGCCGGCTGCTCTTCGATCGGCCGGAAGACGACCGCGCAGGCGTACCGGGTTCCGGTCTTGGACGGGATCCTCCCGGTGACTTTCACGAAGACGAAGGCGGAGCTGTCGCGGCAGCGCAGCACCGTGCCGCCGATGCGCTCGATGTTCTCGAAGCTGAGATTGTCCATCAGGCTGTAGCCGCGGGGATTGTCGTGCTGGCTCATCAGTCGCTCCAGCGACACCAGGCTTACGCTCTCGAGTTGCAGCAGCGACCAGCGGCGCCCGAAGAGCAGTCCGAGGTCGGTATTCAGATCGTCGACGCTCACCAGCGCGAGCAGGTAGCCATCGTGCGTCCGCTGCACGTTGACGTCTCGCACCACCAAGTTGTTATTACGCGACAGCATCACCGGCATGGTTTCGCTCTGGCCGTTGAAATCGCCGGCCTGGAGCGCGAACCGGAAGCGAGATTGGGCGAAGTAGGTCATCGGCAGGGTGATGCCGTTGGGCTGCAATTCCATCGAAAGCGTCGGCCGGGTCGTGGAGTTGACGTAGGCGAGGCCCCGGCGTCGCAGTCCGAGTGCCGCCTCGTCGGTATTGAAGAACTCCCACTCATCGTCAGTGCCCAGGTTTACGTCGTGACGGAACTGCCCGAAGGTGCTCGTCTCGGTCTCGCCCGGCAGGTAAAGAAGCCTGCCGAGCTGACTGATGCCGGCATATCTCGCCGCGTCCGGGTCGTCCCAGAACGCACGGTGATCGGGGCCGAGGGCGGCGTCGATGAAGTCCAGTGCGGCCTGCTGGATGCGGGCGCGTAGCTCCGCCTGCGGTTTGGAGAGGATGCCGGCGCGTCGCACGGGCCGTCCGTCCTCGCTGTAATCGACGACACTGTCCAGTTCGCAGGTGCAGAGCTGCTCCAGCACCGAGATGGGTTTGATCAGCGCCTCGATCGCGCGCGGGTCGGTGCTGTGCCTGTCCATCCAGCCGTGCTTGTCGCGCAGCGTCTCATGGGTGTCCCGCAACAGCAGGTAGGCGCCCTGAACCCGTACGCCGAGGCTCTCCTCCACGGACGACTGGATGAGCGTCTGCACGGTGCCGCTGTAACCGAGATCCACCAGCACGAGGGTCTCACCGGCGCGGATGCCAGTCGCCGTGCGCAGATAGTTCATCAGCCGCTTCCGATACGCGCGGCTCACGGCGGTGATCTCCGCCAGCGTCTTGGGCTCCTTGATGCGCTTGTGGAAGACCTTCAGGCCGTCGGCGCGCCGCTCCGCCTCGCGAACCAGCACGGCGGCGCGCTTGCCCGTGAGACCGAGCTGACGGGCCATCTGCGCGTAGCCCTTCTGCCTTCCCATGAACGCGAGATAGCGATCGACGGCCTCCGTGCCGGTGAACGAACTTGCGTAGCCGGCGAATCGGGAGATCTCCGCCTCTGAGTGCGGGATGTCCGCAAGCCGGGGGTCAGCGGCGATCAGCCGCTCGTAGGCGCGGTGCGGCAGCCATCCGTCGCGGAGCAGGAAGACCAGGCGCGGGTTTTCCCCGGCGTCCTTCATCGCCAGCGCGCGATCCGCCAGCCAGCGCGCGAACCCCAGCATGATCGGCCCCAGCGCGGTGTGTCCGACGCGCTCCGGCGCATCGAGCTGGATGGCGTGCTGTGCCCAGAGCGCATGGCACAGCTCGTGAGCCGGCGAGGAGGTACGCACCGACGGCATGAGCATGCTGCCGGCCACTACCGCCATCCTCGATGCCTCCTGGATCGGCTTGGTGAACGCCGTGAAGTGCACGCCGCGAACGCCACGGTCGTTGGCGCCTTGCAGATCGGCGGCGGGATTGTCGCCGATGTGCAGAACCTGGTCGGCGGGAATGGCGAGCGCGCCGATGACGTCGTCGAACAGACCGTCGTGCTTGGCGCGGCCGTAGCGCGAGGAACAGTACAGCGCGTCGAACAGCGAGGATGCGTCCGGTGCGCCGATGGTCGAGGCGATGAGTTCGCCCAGTTGCGTTTCATTGAAGTAGGTGTCGCTGACCACGATGACCTTCATGCCGCGGGCCCTCGCCCGGGCAATGAGATCGAGCACGGGTCGGAACGCAAAGCAGATCCGCTTCTCGAGGGCCAGTTCCTCGGTGACCAGCGCCTCGATGTCGCCCTGCGACGCGCCGGGGATCAGATGGCCGTAGATCTGGGAGAGCGTCACCTCGGTGCGATCCTCAGTCGCCTTCCGCGTCCGGCGCGCCGCGGTTTCCGCGGCCGTCCGCGAGGCCGCCGTCAGCCCGCGGCTCCGGAAGGACTCGCCCTGCGCCAGCAGAAAGAAGGCGTCCGTCGGGGTGGCCACGCGGCGCCACACGAGCGTGTCGAAGCAATCGAGCGAGAGGACCTTGCAGCCGGCGCCGTACCGGTCCAGCACCGTGTGCAGACCCGCGACATCGATTTTTCTGTTCGCCATTTCGGGATACACCTGAATCTGTGGCCTGCGAGTCCCTCCGGCCCCTGTGTCCCCGGAGACGGCAGGCGGGACGGAACTGGCGGCTCGCGGGCGGATGCGCGCCGCGGCGCGCCCCCAAGCCGTCGATCCGCAAGGCGCGCCGGCGGCGGCTGTTTTCCGGTCCTGCGGACGGCCATTGCAGCTAGCGTGCCAGACGACACCCCGGCGCCGCGTGCGCCTGCGCACACGGGCGCATGCCGCTCGGCCTCGCGGCCGACGCGCCGCGGGGTTTGGCCTGCCGGGGCCAGCGTCACCGCTGGCGTCGCGGTGGGGGATTCGTCCTTGTTACAGACGGTTAGGCGGGGTCACGCGCATGCCGGGCGCCGCGGGCGAGACCGGCGGGCGGCACGGAGTCCGCATCCCGCTCGCCAAATCCGACCCGCATCACAGGCGGCGGCAGATTCGGGGCGAGATGCGGCTAAAGTCTGCCGCCCGCACGCCGTTAACTTCTCCGGAGGCGGTGAATATTCATTCGAATATATCCGCCAAAGACAAACTCCCGGGCCGGCACGCCTCGAGGCGTCCCCGGGCTCAACAGTTAGGAGTCAACTATCATGGCTGCTGTCATCAACACCAATATGATGTCGCTCAACTCGCAGCGCGCGTTGGGCACCTCGCAAAGCTCGCTGGCGACCTCCATGGCGCGCCTGTCCTCCGGGCTGCGGGTCAACAGCTCCAAGGACGACGCCGCCGGCCTCGCGGTCGCCCAGCAGATGAACGCCAAGGCGCGTTCCTCGCAGGTCGCCATCCGCAACGCAAATGACGGCATCTCCATGGCCCAGACCGCGGAAGGCGGCATGTCGCAGATCGGCGATATCCTGCAGCGTATGCGCGAGCTGGCCATGCAGTCGGCCAACGGCACCTACGACAGCGATGCACGCACGGCGTTGGGCACCGAGTATGACGATCTGGTCGAGGAGATCGATCGTATCGCCAACTCCACCAAGTTCAACGGCGTGGCCCTGATCAACGGCTCGGGCACCTCCACGGACTTCGCCGTCGACGTGGAAGGCACGGACAACGTCTCCATCGATTTCAGCACACTGGACGTCCTGGCTTCGACGCTGGGTGTCGCCTCGGGCGACATCGCCTCGGCCTCAGGTGCCTCGGCCATCCTCGCCGACATCGACGACGCAATCACGGACCTGAACACCAATCGCGCCACGCTGGGTGCCGCCCAGAACCGCCTGGAGTTCACCATCAACAACCTCCAGGTGCAGTACGAGAACCAGAAGTCCGCCTACGGCCGGATCATGGACGCGGACTATGCGGTGGAAACCGCCAACCTGACCCGTACGCAGATCCTGCAGCAGGCGGGCACGGCGATGCTGGCGCAGGCTAACGCGCTGCCGCAGAGCGTGCTGCAGCTTCTCGGCTAGTGAATCGGGCAGGGGCCAGTTAGCAACAGGGGGGGGCAGTGTCCGGGGGTAGCCCCGGGCGCCGTCCCCCCAGTTTCGTTACCAAGAGGGTAGCGGCCATGATCAACCAGTTGCAGTATTCAGCGGCGTCGCAGGTCAAGACGGAGCCCAAGGTGGGCCGTACGGCCGTGCAGGGTGTGAGCACAGCCGGGTCGGTGCGTCCGATCGCCGATCGCGTTGCACAGATACAGGAAGACCCTGGCGGAACTCCGGCCGAGGGACCCTTCAGCACCGAGCTCGTCGACAGGGTGGCCCGGGATGTCGCAGATCGCCTGCAGACCAACCAGCGGCAGTTGCAGTTCACCGTCGACAGCGAGACCAACAGCACCGTGGTGCGGGTCATCGACAGCGAGACCAAGGAGCTGATCCGTCAGATACCGTCGGAAGAGCTGCTGGCGATCTCGAGGCGACTCGAGGCGGCCACCGGTCTGCTCGTGGACGACAAGGTGTAGCCGGCAATGCCGACCGTCACGTCCCTGGGAGTCGGGTCCGGTCTGGATCTCAACAGCCTGCTCAGCGGCCTGATGGCCGTGGAGCGGCAACCGCTGACCGCGCTGCAGACCAAGATGACCTCGGTCAACTCGCAGGTCAGCGCGATCGGCAAGTTGAAGAGCGCCCTGTCGACCTTCCAGGATGCGATGGCCAAGCTCGCCAGGGAGTCGAGCTTCAAGGTGCATTCCGCGACGTTTTCCGATGAGGACGTCCTGACCGCCAGCGCCTCCTCCTCGGCGGCGAGGGGCAATTGCTCCGTGACGGTCAGCCGCATCGCCGAGTATCACCGCATGGCCGCCGGGACCACTTACGCCGACACCGACACGACGGCCATCGGCACCGGCGGCGATACCATGACGATTGCCGTCGGCAGCGATGCTTTCACCGTCGATATCGGCGGCAAGACGCTGGCGGAGATCCGCGAGGCCATCAACGACGCCAGCGACAACACCGGCGTGACCGCCTCGATCATCCATGACGACGCCGGTTACCGGTTGCTGCTCGCCGCCGAGGAGACCGGCAGCGACAATTTCGTAGGGACGAGCTTCAGCGGCAGCGATCCGTTCGCACTGAGCAGCCTGAACACCGATCGCAACGGCAGCGGCTCATTCACCGCCGCGGACCTCGACGCCGTACTGCAGCTCGAGGGCCAGTTCCAGATCACCAGCAGCAACAACACCGTGACCGATCCGATCCAGGGCGTCACCCTGGAATTGAAGGCGGCCGGGACCGGGACGGTCAAGGTCGAGCGCGACGAGGACACGATCGAAAGCAACGTCAAGTCCTTCGCCGAAGCGGCGTCGGCCCTGTTCTCATCGCTGGACAGCCTGGCGGCGAAGGATCTGAAGGGCTACGGCAGCCTGCTTCGTGGAATCGAAAATCAGGTGCGCGGGATGCTGACCACCTCGACGAGCGTCGGCGGCAGCTTTTCCTTCGTCTCCGAAATCGGGCTGCAGACGCAGCGCGACGGCAGCATCACGCTCGACAGCGACCTGCTTTCCGAGGCCTTGCAGTCGGACTTCTCCGGCGTGGCGGCACTGTTCACGGACGGTACCAACGGCATCGCGGTGCGCTTGGACGCGATCATGGACGAGTACCTGCAGTCCGGCGGGATCCTCGAGTCGCAGACCGACAACCTGAACAACCAGCTGAGCAGCATGAAGGACAAGGAGTCCCGCCTCGAGGCCCGCTTGGAGCTGATCCAGAATCGCTACATCAAGCAGTTCGCGGCGCTCGACACGCTGCTGTCCAGTCTGCAGACGACGAGCAGCTTCCTCACCGCGCAGCTCGCCTCGACGTCCCGCTAATCAGCGGCCAGCCCGCTTTCCCGACGCCCACAGCGCGCCTGCGCCCCGGGGATCTCCGGATGGCCACCCGGACGGCCAGTCGTCGTTCGTGACGTTGCGAGTTTCGGGAAATCCTCTCCATACGTCATCAAGGTTTGGCCGCCTCCGCCGCTAAGCATGGGTATGCGAGCAGCGCGCCTGATTCGCATGGAAACCCACCTACATTTCTTCGGGGAAATGCAAAGAATGGCAAACGCGGGCAGGACCATCTCGGCGATCGGCAAGTACAGGAAGGTGGGTGTGCATTCGGCCGTGCTGGGCGCATCGCCGCACCGGCTCGTACAGCTCTTGTTCGACGGCGCCCTGGCGCGCCTCGCCGAGGCGCTCGGACATATCCAGCGCGGAAACATGCCCGGCAAACGAGAGGCCATCGATGCCTGCATCGCGATCGTCAACGGGTTGCGCGGCGGCCTGAACATGGAGGCCGGTGGTGAGCTGGCGGCACGGCTCGACCAGCTTTACGATTACATGGCGCGGCGCCTCGTCAGCGCCAACCATCGTAACGACCCGGAGGCCCTGCGCGAGGTGCATCGACTGCTGTGCGAGATCCAGACGGGCTGGGATGGCATCCGTGAGGCGGCCGAGAGCATTTCCGTGGCGGCGAGCAGCGGCTGAGACGCCGCAATCGCCTCGCCTTGACTCCCACGCCATCGACTTCCGTGGACGCCTCCGATACGAGAACGGCCATCGAGATGGCGCTCGATATTACCCGCCGCATGTACGAGCTCGCGATGCGCGGCGAATGGATCGAGATGCTTGAACTCGATCAGGCCCGCCAGCCGCTGTTGGGCGGGTTGCGCGACGCGCCGCCGCCGGCCGCATGCGTGCCGCAGATGCGGGAGCTGTTGAGCCGCAACGATCAACTGTTGACGATGTGCGCGCGGGCGCAGGTCGAGATGCGCAAGGCGATGCAGACGGCGGGGCGCGGGCGCCTGGCCGCGCGCGCCTACTCGCGGGCCTGAAAGCGCGGGCGCGAATCGGGCGCGGAACCACCCCTTGCGAGCACGCCGGGCGGCACAACCGTCGCCACCCTCGGCGCACACCTTGCCATTGCCGTCGCCAGTATCGTGCCGCGCGATCCTCATGTCCGTTTCAAATCCCTCGCCGCCGGGCCGGCGCGCATGCTGGAGAGCATGTGCGTGCCATGCGGAGCGAGGCGAATGGCCAGCCTGCGCCGTCATCGAGGTGCGCACGAGCGCGCTCGTGCGCGAGGCGGGCCGGATCGCCGAATCGGATCCAGGTCTGAACATGGCCTATCGCACATCACCAGGGACTGACCTCGCGTCCGGTGACAAACCGCCTTTCCGCCGTGGCCGAATTCGCGGTGAGCCCGCTATTGCGGTGAATTTCCCTTCCCCTCTGACCGGTTAGATCGCACTTCTCGCGTCAGTCTTCCGCCGTTAAGCCGCGCAAAACAGCGACGGGTCAAGTGGGAGCCGCCTGCGCGACGGATGTCTGTCGCTGAAGGGAGACAGAGTCGGCTAAAATCTCCTTGCACATAGCGGTATTTTGGTCGATCCTGCAATGAATAGTCTGTCAAATCATGCAATTGTGCAGGCGCCAAAAATTTGGCCCCTGCTTTGCAAGCCAGATGGCCGCAGCGAGGTTGCCAAAGTTTTGACGAGACACGCGGGCAGATCGGCCGGAGGAGTCGTGGCCGGGTCCGCTCACACAATGATCATTACACAGGGGGCGTGCCATGTCGGGCGGTAAAGTACTGGTGTACGAGCAGCATCCGGTGACTCGGAATCACATCTGCTCGATTATGGAGTTTCTGGAATACGAGCCCGTCACGGTCGAGGGGCCGGAGGCCCTGAACGAGCACCTCGGCAACCCGCCGGACGCCATCTGGATGGTTCTCCTCGGCGGTGCCGGCGCCAACGGGTCCGCCGTGGAAGTTCTGCGCAAGATCCGTTCACTCGATCCGCACATTCCCGTCGTGCTGGTCCTCGACCCCAAGGGCGGGATCAAGCTCACCGCCGAGCTCGAGGCCGGCGTCATCGACATGGTGGAGATGCCGTTGCGCGCGCGCCGCGTGAACTCCGTGCTGCAGAAGGTGCAGACCTTCCGCGAGAACCGCCATCAGAACGGCTCGCCGCGCAACCTCGAGCTGTTCCGCAACCTGGTGGGCTCCAGCAAGGGCATACAGCGGGTGCGGAAGATGATCGAGATGGTGGCATCCTCGGACGCCAACGTGCTCATCACCGGTGAGTCCGGCACTGGCAAGGAGGTGGTGGCGCGCCACATCCACTATCACTCCGCGCGGCGCAACAAGCCGTTTGTCCCGGTCAACTGCGGCGCCATTCCACCGGATCTCCTCGAGAGCGAGCTGTTCGGCCATGAGAAGGGCGCGTTCACGGGGGCGATCACCGCCCGCCAGGGGCGTTTCGAGATGGCCGATGGCGGTACACTGTTCCTCGACGAGATCGGAGACATGAGCCTGAACATGCAGGTCAAGCTCCTGCGCGTGCTGCAGGAGCGCACCTTCGAGCGGGTCGGCAGCAACAAGAGCATCACGGTCAACGTGCGAATCATCGCCGCGACGCACGTCAATCTCGAGAAGGCGATCGAGTCCGGGCGGTTCCGCGAGGACCTCTTCTATCGCCTGAACGTCTTCCCCATAGAAACCCCGCCGCTGCGCGATCGTGTCGAGGATCTGCCGCTGCTGGTCAACGACCTCATCGAGCGCAGCGCGCACGAGGGTCACGGCAGCCTGCGCCTGACGCCGACGGCGATGCAGTCCCTGGGTCACTACAAATGGCCAGGTAACGTTCGCGAACTCGCCAATCTGATCGAGCGGCTCTCGATCCTCTATCCCAACGGCGTGGTCGATCTGCACGACCTGCCGGAGAAGTACCAGGCCACGGAGCTCGTGGCCAAGGCGGCTACGGAGGTCGCCGCCGAGGCCGCTGCGGTGGCACCGGGCGTGGCCGATCCCGGCCAGTTCATCCGGCTGCCGCGCGGCGGCATCGATCTGAAGGAGCACCTGACCAGCCTGGAGTACAACCTCATCCTGCAGGCGCTGCAGGAATCCAACTGGGTGGTCGCACATGCCGCCAAGCGTCTGATGATGGGGCGCACGACGCTGGTGGAGAAGATGCGCAAGCTCGGTCTGCAGCGTGACGAGGAGGGGGCAGCGGGAATTTGACGGTTCGTGCCGCTGTCGCCGTGGTGTTCGAAACCGGGCGCTGGCGCGCCCGTTTTTTATCGGCTGTCGAGCGCCAGCCCGACGCATGTCATTGCGCGTCCATGCGGACCGACGGTGCTTAACTCGCTGAAATAGCGTCCGAATTCCGGCACGCTCCGGTGCCGGACCGGGTCGGAAAATCCGTGGCATAGGATTTGCTCGAACCCCTCGCAAGATGGGTCTCGAAATGGGCAAATTCATGGTCGCCGAGGACAAGAGCGCCGATTCCGGCTACGACTGCGAACACACCGATCTGCGCGACGCATTCGCCTCCGTGCAGGGCGCCTATTTTGATCTTGCCGAGTCGCATCAGCACCTGGAATCGTGGATCGCGGAGCTGGTGCAGCGGCACGCGACGACCCAGGCGGCGCTGGAAAGCGCCGAGTCCCGGTTCTCCAACCTGCTGCAGGCCCTGCCGGCCGCCGTGATCATCCTCGACAGTGAAGGCCGTGTTCGTGATTCCAATGACGCGGCACGTGAGCTGCTGGTGGACATCGCAGTGGGCCGTCCATGGGTCGATGTGGTCGCCGCCTCGTTCGCGCCGCGCTGGGACGACGGTCACGACATCACGCTGAAGTGCGGCCGGCGGGTCAATCTCTCCACCCAGCCGCTGCACGGCGAGCCGGGCCAGATCGTATTGCTGAAGGACGTCACCGAGACGCGCGGCCTGCAGGACGAGCTCAACCGTCATCGCCGGCTCGCCTCGATGGGAGAGATGGCCGCAGCGCTCGCGCACCAGGTGCGCACGCCGCTGGCCTCCGCCATCCTGTACCTGTCCAACGTGCGGTTGGGTCGCGGCGACGAGGCGCTGCGGCATAAGTGCATCGATCAGGCGACGAACCGGCTGCAGCATCTGGAGCGGCTGGTCGCCGACATGCTCCTGTTCGCACGTGGCGGCGCGTTCGATGCCGCCGATGTGGCGCTCTCAGATCTGCTCCGGGAACTGGCCAATGACGGCGGCAGCGCGCTGGATGCCTTCCGCATCGAAGTGCTCGACACCACCGGCGGCGCGCGCGTGCGCGGCAACCGCGACGCCCTGGCCAGCGCACTGCGCAACCTCATCGACAACGCGCGCCAGGCCTGCGGTGGCAACGGCTCGATGATGATCGAGGCGGTGATCGAAGGCGCTGACATGGCCGTGCTGGGATTCACCGATGACGGTCCGGGCATACCGGCGAATCTGCGCGAGACCATTTTTGAACCCTTCTTCACCACCCGCATGGGCGGAAGCGGCCTGGGACTTGCGGTTACCCAGGCGGTCATACGCGCCCATGGCGGGGAGATCTCCCTCGAGCCACCCAGCGGCAGCGGCAGCACGTTCTTCGTGCGCCTGCCGCTACAGGGCGCGGCCGAGGAGTCCGCGCCGGCCACCACGGCGGTCTGACCCGATGACCATGGACACGTGCATGCCCGCGAGCGGCGGGGGCCGGAGCGAGCCGAGGTTGACGTCATGAGTGCGAGGATTCTCGTCGTCGAGGATGACAACGCGTTGCGCGAGGCCCTGTCGATGACGCTGGAGCTCGCGGGCCACGAGGTATTCGGCGCGGCCGACGGCCATGCCGCGCTGGCGGCGCTCGGCGAACAGCAGTTCGACCTCGTCGTCAGCGACATACAGATGCGCCCGATGGACGGTCACACACTCCTGACGCATGTGAAGGCGCGAGACGCCTCGCTGCCGGTGCTGCTCATGACCGCCTACGGCACGATTCCCAGCGCGGTGCAGGCGATGCGCGACGGTGCCTCGGATTATCTCGTCAAGCCGTTCGATGCCGAGGTGCTCGCCGCCAAGGTGTCCGATCTGCTTTCCGTCTCCGCCAGCGCTGCCACCAGCGACGGCGGAATGGTGGCGGTCGATCCGGTCATGAAGGACGTCGTCAGGCTCACGCGCCGCGTGGCGCAAAGCGACGCCACCGTGCTGCTGACGGGCGAGAGCGGCGTCGGCAAGGAGGTCATGTTCCGCTACCTGCACGAGAACTCCCCGCGCAGCAAGGGACCGGCGATCGCGCTGAATTGCGCGGCCATCCCGGAGAACATGCTGGAGGCGATCCTGTTCGGCTACGAGAAGGGCGCCTTCACCGGCGCCTACAAGCCCAGTCCCGGCAAGTTCGAACAGGCGCAGGGCGGATCCATCCTGCTGGACGAGATTTCGGAGATGTCGCTGCCGCTGCAGGCCAAGCTGCTGCGCGTGCTGCAGGAGCGGCAGGTCGAGCGTCTCGGCAGCAACAAGGTCACCGATCTGGACGTGCGCGTCATCGCTACCACCAACCGCGACCTGCGCACGGCGGTCGACGTCGGGCACTTCCGCGAGGATCTGTTCTACCGGCTGAACGTATTTCCGATCCACGTGCCGGCGCTGCGCGAACGC
The DNA here is from genome assembly GCA_022071965.1 of Gammaproteobacteria bacterium. Classification (GTDB taxonomy): domain Bacteria; phylum Pseudomonadota; class Gammaproteobacteria; order JAJPIJ01; family JAJPIJ01; genus JAJVHZ01. The sequence continues at coordinate 226,920 of JAJVIQ010000003.1, read as the reverse complement.
CGCGAGGACATCGTGCCGCTGGCGGATTTTCTGCTGGCACGCGCCGCGGCGCGCACCGGCGTCGACTGCCCGGCGCTCTCGCCCGAGGCCTGCGAACTGCTGCAGTCCTACGGCTGGCCGGGCAATGTGCGGGAACTGGACAACGTCATGCAGCGAGCCCTCATCGTGCACGACGGCAGGCAGGTCGAGGCGCGCGACATACGCCTCGAGCAGCGTGGCGCGATGGTGACGATGCCGGCGACCGCCACGATCGAGGCGCCGGCCGCTGCGACCGTGGACGACGCCGACGGCGAGAACGACTCGCTGGCCGGCGACCTGCGCGATCGCGAGCGCAAGATCATCATGGATGCGTTGCAGCAATCCCGCGGCAGTCGCAAGACGGCCGCGGCCAGACTCGGGATCAGCGAACGCACGCTGCGCTACAAGCTGGCGCGCATGCGGGAAGACGGCCTCAGCGTGCCATTGCGGTGACCCCGGGCGGATCAGGAATTCGGACAGAGCGTTCAGGAGACTGGGATTCATGACATCCGGTATCGACATGAACTCCGTGCTGTTGCAGATGCGCGCGATGGCGGCACGCGCCGAGGGCCTGCATTCAGCGCCCGCAGTGCCGCAGACAGGTCAGGCCGGCGGCGGTTTCGGCACGATGTTCAGGCAGGCGATCGAACAGGTCAACAGCGCGCAACAACGCGCCATCGAGATGTCCACGGCGGCGGAGGTCGGGGCCACCGACGCGGATATCGCCGACGTGATGCTGGCCATGCAGAAGGCGAGCCTTGGATTCCAGACGGTCCTGCAGGTTCGCAACAAGGTCGTTGCCGCCTATCAGGAAATCATGAACATGCAGGTCTAGATCGCGCGGCCCGCGCGCGATATACGGCGGCGAGCACGTACGGACGGACTTGGGGAGCGGAGAACAGATGGCGGAACAGACCACACTGCTGGTGCCGGCCAACGGGCAGTTGTCCTGGCTGCGCCAGGTTGGCGTGATGGTGGGCATCGCCGCGGCAGTGGCATTGGGCGTTGCCGTGGTGTTGTGGTCGCGTACCCCGAGCTATGGGATGCTGTACTCGAGCCTGTCCGATCGCGATCTCACGCAGGTGATGGATGCGCTGCAGGCGGCGGACATCCGCTTCAAGGTCGACAACGCCAGCGGCGCGATCATGGTGCCGGCGGATCAGGTCTACGATGCGCGCCTGAAGCTGGCCGCGGCCGGGCTTCCCAAGAGCGCGAGCATGGGGTTCGAGGTCCTCGATAACGAATCCAGTCCGTTCGGCAACAGCCAGGCCGCGGAGCTAGCGCGGTTCCAGCGCGCACTGGAGGAGGAACTCGCCCGTTCGATCGGCAGACTGTCGAACGTGCGCAGCGCACGCGTGCACCTCGCCATACCGAAGCCCTCGGTATTCGCCCGCGACAGGAAGGATCCGAGTGCCTCGGTGCTCATCGATCTCTACCCGGGCCGCGTGCTGGAGGAAGGACAGGTCGATGCCATCGCGCACATGGTGTCGGCGAGCGTGCCGAATCTGAAGATGTCCGCGGTCACGGTCATCGATCAGCAGGGGCGCCTTCTTACCGGTTCCCAGGGTCCCGAGCAGATGCGCGAGGCGGCACACCGCTTTCAGTACACGCGCAAGCTCGAGGAGACCTTCGCTCGCAGGGTCGAGGACATCCTCTCGCCGCTGGTCGGCAGCGACGGTGTGAAGGCGACGGTGGCCGCCGAGGTCGACTTCACCGCGACCGAACAGACCAGTGAGAGCTTCAATCCCGACTCGCAGAGCGTGCGCAGTGAGCAGACGCTGGAGGAGAACCGCGCCGGCGGCATCGAGGGTGGGGTGCCGGGCGCGCTCAGCAACCAGCCGCCGGGGGCCGGCGCCGCGCCCGAGACCACCGCCGCGGATCCGGGTGCCGCCGCGGCGGCGGGCGCAACGGCGGCTGCAGCGGCCAGTACCGGGCCGCAGAGCAATCGCAAGCAGGCGACGCGCAATTTCGAGGTCGATCGCACCATCAGCCACAGCCGCCTCTCGGCCGGCTCCGTGCGCCGGCTGTCGGTCGCCGTTCTGGTCGACAACAGGACCAAAGTGGGCAAGAACGGGAAGATCACGAAGACACCGCTCACCAAGGAGGAGATCGAGCGCATGACCGCGCTGGTCAAGGAGGCGGTCGGGTTCGACGCCACGCGCGGCGATACCGTCAACGTGACCAACGCCGACTTCACCCTGCCGCCCAAGGTCGAGCCGCTGCCCGAGCCGCCCATCTGGAAGCAGGCCTGGGTGATCGATCTCGGCAAGCAGGTCCTGGGTGGATTGTTCGCGCTGATCGTCGCCTTCGGCGTCATCCGGCCGGCGATCCGCGCGCTCATGCGTCGCGAGGTCGTGGTGCCGGGCGGCACCGAGCCGGTGATGAACGCAGACGGCTCGCTGTCACTGCCAGCCGGCGCGGGCGCCACGCTGCCAGGCGGGGCCGGTCCGGTAGCCCAGCTTGCCCCGCCCCGCGATCAATCGGAGCTCGATCGGGTGAAGGCGCTGGCATCACAGGACCCCAAGCTGGCGGCGCAGGTCGTCAGGGGCTGGGTCAACGCGGACTGATCGATCGCCCATGGCCGAGACGACCAGACTGAACGGCGTCGAGAAGGCGGCCGTGCTGCTCATGACCATGGGCGAACAGGCAGCGGCCCAGATTCTCAAGCACATGGGGCCGAAGGAGGTGCAGAAGATCGGCATCGCCATGGCCTCGCTGCAGAACGTGTCCAAGGAGTCGGTCACCGCGACGATGGCCGACTTCGTCAACGGTCTGCACAACCAGACCTCGCTCGGAGTCGGCTCAGATGAATACATCCGCAGCGTGCTCGTGAACGCCCTGGGCGAGGAGAAGGCGGCGACCATGATCGACCGCATCCTGCTCGGCGGCAACACCAAGGGCCTGGAGTCGCTGAAGTGGATGGACCCGCGCGCGGTCGCCGAGCTCATCCGGCTGGAGCATCCGCAGATCATCGCCATCGTGCTTTCCTACCTGGAGAGCGACCAGGCCGCGGCAGTGCTGCAGGAATTCCCGGAGAAGCTGCGCAGCGATCTCGTCCTGCGGGTGGCGACGCTGAACGGGGTGCAGCCCTCGGCGATGCAGGAGCTGAACGACATCCTGGAGCGGCAACTTAAGGGCGGCGGCAGCGGGCTGAAGTCGTCCAGCATCGGCGGCGTGAAGTGCGCGGCCAACATCCTGAACTTCGTCGACGGCAGCGTCGGCAACAAGGTCATGGATGCGATGAAGGACGCCGACGCCGATCTCTGCCAGTCGATACAGGACCTCATGTTCGTCTTCGACGACCTCGTGGAGGTCGACAACCGGGGCATACAGACGCTGTTGCGCGAGATCTCCAGCGAGACTCTGGTGCTCGCGCTGAAGGGCGCCGAGGACGGCATCAAGCAGAAGATACTCTCGAACATGTCGCAGCGTGCGGCCGAGATGCTGCGCGAGGATCTGGAGGCGCGCGGGCCGGTGAAGCTTTCGGACGTCGAGACCGCACAGAAGGAGATCATCACGATCGCGCGTCGCCTCGCCGACGAGGGCCAGATTGTACTGGCCGGGGCCGGCGAGCAGATGGTCTAGCCGCCAACCGCCATGTCCGCGCGTCCGCCCCGCATCCTCAGCCGCGATCAGGTCACAGGGATCCAGCGCTACGATCTCCCGTCCGTCGACGGCGATATCCACACCGGCGTGCATCGTCAGGCGGTGCGCCCGCTGACCGCCTCGGATCTGCAGTCGATACAGAAGCACGCCTACGAGGAGGGTTTCGCACTCGGCCGGCGCGAGGGACGCGAGGCCGGTCAGCGCGAGGTTGTCCAGCAGTTCGACGCGAAGTACCAGCCGAAGCTGAAGGCGCTGGCATCCATGCTGAGCGCCATCGCCGCGCCGATCGAGCGGCTGGACGATGAACTCGAGCGAACGCTGGTGGACATGGTGGTGCTCATCGCCCGCCAGCTCATCCGGCGCGAACTGAAGACCAGCCACGGCGAGGTCGTCGCCGTCGTGCGCGAGGCCGTGGCGAGCCTTCCCATCGCCTCGCGTCATCCGCGCATCCACCTCAATCCCGAGGACGTCGAGATCGTCCGCCAGGCCTTCTCGCTCGGAGAAGCCCAGGAGGCCTACTCGCTGGAGGAGGACCCCCTGATCTCGCGCGGCGGCTGCCTCATCGAGACGGCGACCTCGTTCATCGACGCGACGGTGGAGGCGCGCCTGAACGCCACCATCGCGCAGTGCTTCGGCAGTCTGCGCGAGAACGATCAGAATGAGTGACGCGCAAACCGGGCGCCAGTCCGTGTGGGCGGACAAGCTCCGGCAGCACAACGAGCGGTTGCGCAGGGCGCAGTGGAAGCCGGTCGTCGAGGGCAAGCTGACACGCATGGTCGGCCTGACCCTGGAGGCGGTGGGCTGCCAGTCGGCGATCGGGGATCGCTGCCGCGTGGCCAGCCGCGGCGGCGCGCCGGTGGAGGCCGAGGTGGTGGGCTTCGCCGGCGAGCGGCTGTTCCTGATGCCGACCGGCTCGCCGGACGGCCTGGCACCGAACGCGCGCGTCGTGCCGATCGGGCGCGCCGGCGACGTGGCGGTCGGCGAGCACCTGCTCGGGCGCATCATCGACGGCGCGGGGCGGCCGCTGGATGGCAGGCGCCTGCCGCGCGCGGAGGAGCGCGTGCCGCTGAACGGCACGATGATCAATCCGCTAAGCCGCACGCCCATCAGGCAGCCGCTCGACGTAGGCGTGCGCGCCATCAATGCGCTGCTCACCGTCGGCGGCGGGCAGCGTCTCGGCCTGTTCGCGCCGGCCGGCGTCGGCAAGTCGATACTGCTCGGCATGATGACGCGGTTCACCACCGCGGACGTGATCGTGGTCGGTCTCATCGGCGAGCGCGGCCGCGAGGTGAAGGAGTTCATCGAGGAGAGCCTCGGCGAGGAGGGGCTGAGGCGCTCGGTGGTCGTGGCCACGCCTGCGGACATGCCGCCGCTGATGCGCGTGCACGGCGCTTCCGTGGCCACCGCGATCGCCGAGTACTTTCGCGATCAGGGCAAGCGCGTGCTGCTGCTCATGGATTCGCTGACGCGCTACGCGCAGGCGCTGCGGGAGATCGCGCTCACGATCGGCGAGCCACCCGCGACGCGGGGCTTCCCCCCGTCGGTGTTCGCGCGCCTGCCGGCGCTGGCCGAGCGCGCCGGACCGGGCGGCATGAACGGGGGCTCGATCACCGCGTTCTATACCGTGCTGACGGACGGCGAGGACTCGGGCGATCCCGTGGCGGAGGCTGCGCGCGCCATCCTCGACGGGCACATCATCCTCGCGCGGCGGCTGGCGGAGTCGGGACACTTCCCCGCCATCGATCTGGATGCCTCGATCAGCCGCGTCATGCACCAGGTCGTCGTCCCCGAGCACGAGGCCGACGCGCGCGCCTTCCGCCACCTTTGGTCGCTGCACGAGCAGAACCGGGACCTCATCAGCGTCGGCGCCTACAAGTCCGGCTCGAATCCGGACCTCGATCGCGCCATCGCACTGCTGCCGCGGATGCGGGCATTCCTGCGGCAGGACATGCGCGAGAAGGTCCCCATGCCGGAGACGCTGGCGCAGTTGCGGGCTCTCATCGAGGGCGCGAAGGCGGGCTAGCCGATGGCCGGGAAGGGGAAGCGCATGAAGACCGTGCTTTGGCTCGCCGAGCAGTCCGAACGGGCGGCCGCGGAGCGCCTGCTGGCGAGCCGGCGCGAGGTCGACGACCTCGCGCAGAAGCTCGCACAACTGCAGGCGGGCCGCTCGCAGTACCTCTCGCGGCTGGTGAGCGGCACGACGATGGGCGTGGCGCAGATGCGCGAGCTGCGTAACTTCGTCAGCAGGCTCGACATCGCCATCGCGCAGCTGCAGCAGCAGCTGGCGCACAAGCAGAATGTCAACGACCAGCACCGCGAACAGTGGCAGGGGCAGAAGCGCAGGCAGGATGCGCTGGGCGACATCGCCGATCGCTACCGTCGCGAGGAGGCGCGCGCGGCGGAGAGCAAGGTGCAGCGGGAGATCGACGATCTCCGTCCGTTGTCGGACGGCGGCAAGCGGTGAGGGGCGAACCGGGGATTGCAGGGTGCGGTCGGGGGTGCGACGGCGATCGTGGCGCCGGCTGCCGGTAGTCATGCGTCGACGACCACCATTCGGCCCGCGGCCATCAGCCGCCGAATCCGCACTTGCGCATCTCTTCGCGTACGTAAGAGCTGAAGCGGGCGGAATCGGCCTCGCGCACGTGGTCCATGGACCATAGTGCCGCGCATTCGAAACCGTACTCGACGAACCGGCGCACGTATTCCTTGGCGTCGGCCCGCAGCCTCCACGCGTTCATCTCGATGATGGTGGCGCTCATGGCGTCCTCCTCGCGCGCCACACGGGGCGCGCCTGTCGATCAGGTTTTCGGCCGTGTTGCATGGAGGTTTAGCTTTCGGCGCCAGGCTTCGCGCCGACGGATGAAAGTGCCGGGATTGCAGCCGGTGCACGGGCCGGTCGCCCGGGCGCCGATCCCGATTGAAGGAGTCATGGCACACCGGTTGCTGACTGGTGCTGCAAGAGCCCGCCGTTGCCATCGAGGACGTCGCAATCACATGCCTGCCGCCATCAACGCCGCATCCCTTACTCCGTCCGACGCGCCCGGCGCGCGCGCCACAGCCGGGTCCACCGGCCGCAGCGCAGCACCGGGACCGCGCGGTCGCGAGTTCTCGGAGGTCCTGCGCGACACTTCCGCCAAGTCCCGGGCCGAAAAGGCAAATGCCGCCTCGGAAGACGAGCGGCCCGTGGGCAAGCGGACCGAGGGTGCCGCTAACCGGCCCGGCACGGAGACGGCACAGCCCACCGGCGACGGCAAGGCCCAGGGCGAGGTGGAGGTGAATCAGGCTTCCGATGCACGGGCGGCCGAGGCTGCGCCGCAGGCCGGCAACGAATTGCCGCCATCGTTGAACGTCGTGGCCGAGCCGTTGCCGGTCACGGGTGCGCCGGCGGCCGCTGCCGCCGCGAACAGCTCGATGCCGTTCGCCGTCGCCGCGGCGGTGCGCGACACGGCTGCCACGGCCACCTCGCACGCCTCGATCGGCAGGGTACCGACGACCCTCGAGACCGCGCTCACGGGAAGCGACGCACCCGTCGCCCAAGGCGGCGGCCGGCCGGCAGCGGCTGCGCCGAGCGGAAGCACGGCTCGCATCGGCGTCGCCATCGGGCAGGTGCATCCGCATGCCGCGGCCACGGGCGACGCCGGCCACGGCGCCGAGCTCGCGGCGATCGCCGCCGGCGACACCGGCGCCGCCGCCGATCGCACGGCCGCGGCGACGACTCGATTCGACACGGCTCTCGCGCTGGCGCAGACCTCAGCGGGGTCCACCACGACTGCGCAGGTCGGCCAGGCGCCGACGACGGCCGCGGCCAGCACGAGCATCCCGCTGCCGATCAATCATCCGCACTGGCAGGAGGCATTCGCCTCGCGCGTGGCGTGGCAGGTCAGGGACGGGTTGCAGCAGGTGAGCGTGGCGATCAATCCCCCGGAACTGGGGCCGATTGAGGTGCGCATGAGCCTGCAGGACGACAAGGTCAGCGCGCAGTTCGTCACCGCGCACCATGCGGTGCGGCAGGTGATCGAAGACGCGATGCCGCGGCTGCGCGAAATGCTCTCGCAATCCGGTCTGAACCTCGCCGACGCGAACGTGTTCCAGCACGCGCCGGGGCGAGACGGACAGGCGCAGCAGTTCGCAGGCGGCGCCGCGGCCGGGAACCAGGAGCCTGCCGGCGGCGAAGAGGAAGTGACCTCGCCCGCCATCCGTACGCTGCGCGTCGGTCTCGTCGACGCCTACGTCTAGCCGCTCGGGTTTCCTGGTCAACTCCGTTAGCCGGACGATCTCCTTCTCGCCATGGGCGAGGCGTTGTCCAGGTCGTCGCGCGTCAGCGGCATTGCTGCCGGCGCGCTCGCCGCGTCGATGCCTTCGGGCCACGACTCGGCGTTCGCCTCGACCTCCGTGCGGCCGGTACCGCCTCGATGTGCCCGCCGACCTGCAGGTCACGGAGTATGGGACTATCCGCGCGCGTGCCGCCGTGGGAGCGCGCGAGCAGGTGGACGAGGATGGTCGAGATCGACTGCAGCTCGGCAATCCCTGCCTCGATCTCCGCGAGATGCCCCGCTGCAAGCCGCCTGATGTCACGCGCCGAACCCCGGTGGTTCCGCCACCGGGACAACTCGAACATCTTGCGTGGCGCGATGCATTCCTGAACGCCGCCATGCTTCTCGGCGGCATGGGCCCCATCGACGCGCCCCGGACGGATGGCGGCAAGCTGTTCCTCGGGTGCTATGCGCTGTATGCGGGTCTGGTCTTTTCGATCGCCGCAGGCCTGATCCTGACCCCGGTGCTGCATCGGGTGCTGCACAGGTTTCACTGGGAACGGGGCCGCCGGTAACCCGAAGGCGCCGGCGCGTCCATCCGCACCGGTCCACTCGCGATCGCGCGCACCGCCGGCGTCTGCCTGCCGGTGGCGGCGCGGCGGCTGGCACGGGCTGCCGGGGTCAGGGGCGGACGTAGGTCAGTGACGACAGGTAGCCCAGGTACAGCGCCACGAATACGCCGCCCTCGACCCTGGAGACGCGCCTGCCGGTCATGAAGACCGGCACGCAGAGGAGCGCGGCACCGGCCATCAGGGGGATGTCGAACAACAGCAGACGCGGCTCGACCGGTATTCCGACGGGAGCAACGAGGCAGGTGATCGGCAGAATCGCCACGATGTTGTAGATGCTGCTGCCGAGGAGGTTGCCGATGGCGACGTCGCGCTCGTCCCTGATGGTGGCGATCATGGTGGTGACCAGCTCCGGGCCCGAGGTTCCGATGGCCACGATGGTGAGGCCGATAAAGGCCTCCGATGCCCCCAGCCTGCGCGCGATGTCGACCGCACCACTGACCAGCCAATGGGCGCCGAGCACCGAGAGCAGTATGCCGGCGGCAAGGAGCGCGGCGTTGGCAGCGCGCATGCGCGCGACGGCCGGGCCCGCCTTGCGACCGTCGTCGCCGAACATGTCCTGGAACTCATCCTTCACGGCCTGGCTCTCGCCGGCCGCCCTGCGGACGAGCGCCACGGTGTAGAGGATGGCCGCGCAGAGCATCACGCTCCCGTCCAGGCGGGAGAGCACGCCGTCCCACGCGAACGCGGTCATCAGGCCTGCTGCCGCGATCATCATCGGAAGGTCGAGCCTGATGGTCTGCAGATGCAGCGGCAGGGGGCGCAGCAGCGCGCTCAGGCCCAGGATGAACAGGATATTGACCACGTTGGTGCCGGCGATGTTGCCCACCGCCAGCGAACCGCTTCCCTCCCAACTGGCAGTGATGCCGACCGCCAGCTCGGGCGTGCTGGTGCCGACCGCGACGACCGTCAGGCCGAGCACCAGCGGCTTCACGCCGAGCGACAACGCCAGTCGTGAACCCCCGCTCACCAGCAGTTCCGCCCCGACAATGAGAACGGCGAGGCCCGTGATGAAAACAGCCAACCCGTTGATGTCCAATGATCGTCCGCCGCCTCTCAATCTCGTTGCCGGCGCACGGCCAGTACGTCAGCCGCCAGGTAAGCGAGCAGGCGTTGTGCGACGCTGCCCAGCAGCACGCCCGCGAGGCCGCTGCGCCCCTCGGTTCCCAGGACCGCCAGCTCGGCGCCGCGAGTCTCGATGAAGTCCTGAAGTACGGCGCCGACCTCGCCGTACTCGCAAACGGCCCGGATCGGATGCCGCGCGGCGGCCACCGCCGGTGTGGCGGCGAGGAAGGCTTCACCGGCCGCCTGTGCCTCTCGTGCCGCGGACTCGCGAGCCGCCGGCCGGTCGCCGACGAGCCCCTCGAAGTTGACGCCATAGGCATGGAAAACGCTGATCTGCGCCTCCGGCAGAAGTGCGAGTGCCGTCTCCAGTGCGCATCGTGAACCTTCTGAAAAATCCGTTGCCACAACCACGTTTCGATACGGACCCCGGGGCCGGGACTTCACCACCAGCACGGGAACATTCGTCTTGCGGACCAGTGCCTCCACCGTGGTGCCCAACAAGATGCGGCCAAGCGTCTCGTCGCGCGCCATTCCCGTCACGACGAGGTCGCAACGGAGGGATACGATGAGCTGCGGGATGAGCGATGCGGGTTCACCGCGCTCCACTACGACGTCGATCTCGATGCCCCCGGCTCCTTGCAGATCTCGGCGCACCCGTTCCCAGGCAGCCTGCCGTGGATCCGGTGCTCGCCGCCACGACGGCATGTCGGTGAGTGGTGTCGGTTCCGGAAGCACGTGCACCACGATCAGGCGTGCGTGCCACCGGGCGGCGAGCGACGTGGCCCGATCCAGCGCGCGATCGCATCGTGGGCTGAGGTCCGTGGCAAACAGTATCGTCTTCGGCGTCATCTCGGCTCCCGGGAAGGTTTCAGGCATTCGATAGCCATGTCTGTTTCATGAACCGGCGGCCCGCTACGATACGGGACGTCCTGATCCCTGAAGACCGCGGGCAAGCGCGTGCGACCGGCCGCCGGCAATCGTCACCGACGGATACGGCGTGCCGTCTCGATCGAAAGCTACCGGAATTACACGTTTCTGAAAACCGTGCCGGCACGACGACGCCGCGGAATCACGGAACTGGACGTGCGATGACACAGGGTGCAGGCACGGCGGTCTGCCCGTGATCGCGCATCCAGCGGCGTCGTGCAGCCCCTTGCTGGTCGGGACGCGGCGTGGCCGATGCCCGGGAAGATATGAAAGTCCTCCCGGCGCGAAGTTGCGAGGCGGAAGAGCCCGCGCGCAGCGCTATCGCGATCGAGCTTTCGCTCGTCCCGCAACGGCGGGAGATCGTCCTACCGATACTTCGGCATCAGGAATCACCGCAGTGCTCAGGGGGACGCATGGGGCTGCGGCTGCCCCTTGGCGTCTATCCAGATGAACCCGTGGCGGTTGGGCATCTTGACCTGCGGCAGAGTCCGCGCGTCCATCGTCTCGCCCTCCCCGATGATGCCGTTGCGATGCAAGAGATAGGCGGTGAGCGCGTAGATCTCGTCGTTGCTCAGGGACTCGGGCTTGTCCATGGGCATCGCGCGCCGGATGAAATCGAAGAGCGTGGTGGCGTATGGCCAGTACATGCCGATGTTCTTGTCCGGGTGCTCGCTGTCGAGCGGCGAGGTCCCGCCGGCGAGCTCGTCCGCCGTGCCGCCGATCCCTTCCTGGCCGTGGCACGCCGCGCAGCGTTGAGCGAACAACTCCTTGCCCTGCGCGGCCGTCCCGTCGCCCTCGGGCAGGCCGGTCCCGTCCGGGTAGATGCTGAGATTCCAGGCTGCGATGTCCGCGGCGGTGGCCGGCCTGCCGAGTCGTGGGCTGTCGGGGATGCCGTCGGCCGCGCGTGCCGTGCAAGGTGCGAGACAGGCGAGCAGGACGACGAGCGCGCTCGCGGGACGCCGCAGCGGTGAGCGCGCCCACGCCGGGATTGGAGCCGGACCGGCGGCGCGGTGAGCGCCCCTGGCAGCTGCGTCGGCGTGGCCCGATGAAGGATGCCCCGGAGGTGGCGGCGCTGCGCGATCAGGCGTAGACATGGGTGACTCTGCCGTCCGCGCTCACTTCCCAGGCGACGATCGCGTTGTAGTGAAAATAACCGTTGCGCCCGCGCTCGGCGAGGAGCGCGTCCCGCTCCGGCTGCACGTAGCCGGTCTCGTCGGTCGCGCGGCTCTTGAGGATCGCCGGCGCGCCGTCCCAGTGCCAACCCATGCGAAAGCGCGTGAAGCAGCGCGGCAGCACGGGCTCCTGCAGCGCGGCATCGGCCCAGCTCTTGCCGCCGTCGGCGGAGACCTCGACCCTGGTGACGCGGCCGCGGCCGCTCCAGGCCAATCCGCTCACCTCGTAGTAGCCCGTCCCCGGCATGGTCATTCCGTGCGTCGGCGCCATGATCACCGACTTGGCATCGATCCAGAACGTGAACTGCCGCGCCTTGCCGCTCGGCAGGAGCTCGGTGTAGCGGGAGGTCTCGTTGCGTGACATCACCGGCCGATCGGTGAGCTCCAGCCGCCGCAGCCACTTCACGTTGAGCACGCCCTCCCATCCCGGCGCAACGAGGCGAAGCGGATAACCGTTCTCGGGGCGAATCTTCTCGCCGTTCTGGTAGAGCGCGAGGATGCAGTCGTTCATGGCCTTCTCCACCGGCAGGCTCATGACATGCGCGATCGCGTCCGCACCCTCGGCAATCATCCAGGTCGCGGCCGGATCGATACCGGCCTCCTCCAGCAGTATCGACAGCGGCACGCCCGTCCACTCGCTGCAGGAGGCCAGCCCGTGAATGAAGCCGGCGGGCTGTGGCGCGGGTTCCTCGCGCCAGCCGGCGTTGCTGTTGCCGCCGCACTCGATGAAGATGAGGTCCGAGCGCATGGGGTAGCGCGCCAGGTCCTTCACGGTGTACTTCAGCGGCTGCTTCACCATGCCGTGGATGAGCAGACGGTGATCGGCCGGATCGATCTGCGGCACGCCATTGTGGTGGCGCTCGAAGTGCAGGCCGGACGGCGTAATGGTGCCTTCCAGTTCGTGCAGCGGCGTCCAGGAGATGCCGTTGCCGGGCACCGCGGGGTTGGCCGAGATCCAGCGCACGACCTGCTCATGCTCGGAAGGCCGGCCGTAGTTGGAGAAGGGCAGTCCCGGCTTGCGCATCCAGGGCGGCGTGGTGAGTGTGCCGTCCGCCGGCGATGCGGAGTCCGCGGCCGCCAGCGCGGCGCCGCTGGCCACGCCCGCGGCCAGCGCGGCGCCGCGGCGCAGGAAGACGCGCCGGTGCAGCAGTCCGCCGCCTGCCACCGGGATCAGGTCCTCGGCGTGCGCGAGTCCCGGCAGCGATGAGTTCCTGTCGTTGTCCTCCCGCATTGCGCCTCCGCGTGGCGGTCCGCGCCGCCATCATAGCGCCAAATGCCGGCAGCCCGTGCCCCGTGAATTCGGTAACGGCGCGGTGGTTTTCGTGCCGGCGCCGCGGCGCCGGCCCCGGGCACGCGGCGAAGTGCCGCATGCGTCCGGTTGTCGCAGCGTTATAGAATCGGCTCGTGATCCTGACCAGCCTGTGCCTGCGCTACCTGCTGCTGCTGCGCGCCATCGCGATGGGCGGACAGGTGCTGGCGCTCGTCGCCGTGCAACTGCTCCCGGGCACGACCGTCCCCTGGCTGCCCATCGCCATCGTGATGGGCGTGCTCGCCGCCTTCACCATCCGCAGCTGGCGAGGCATGCGTGCGGGCCGGCAGATCACCGAGGCGGTGGTGATGAGGCAGTTGTGCGTGGACATCGCCGCGCTCGCCGTGCTGCTTTATTTCACCGGCGGCTCGCGGAATCCGTTCGTGTCGCTGTTCCTGCTGCCGATCACCGTCGCCGCCGCCACCCTGCGCCCGGCCTACACCTGGCTCCTGGCCGCCGCCGCCGCCGGCTGCTATACGCTGCTGATGTTCTACCACCGGCAGACCCTGCAATGGGTGCATGACGGCGATCACTTCGCGCTGCACCTGTGGGGGATGTGGCTCGGCTTCCTGCTGAGCGCCGGGATCGTCGCCTTCTTCGTCGCGCGCATCGGTGCGACCCTGCGCGCCCACGACCGCGAGCTTGCCGGCGCGCGGCAGATGATGGCACTGGGCACGCTCGCCGCCGGCGCCGCGCACGAACTCGGCACGCCGCTCGCGACCATGGCGGTGTTGGCCAGGGAGCTGCAGCACGATCTGAATGACGAAAAGGCGCTGCGCGAAGGCCTCACCCTGCTGCGCACGCAGGTGGATCGCTGCAAGGAGATCCTCGGCCGCATGGCCGCGCAGGCCGGCGAGCGGCGTGCCGAGGGCGGCGCGCGCACGACCATCGATCGCTATCTCGAGGCGGTCGTACGCGAATGGCGCGTGCTGCGCCCGGAGGTGCAGGCGATGGTGAAGCTGGATGGACCGCAGCCGGCGCCCGCGATCCTCGCCGATCGCACGGTCACGCAGGCGCTGATCAATGTTCTCAACAACGCCGCGGATGCCTCGCCGGCGAACGTCGAAGTGGCCGGCCATTGGGACGCCGGAAAGCTGAAGATCGAGGTCCGTGATCGCGGCGCCGGCGTGCCGCCGGGCCTCGCCGGAGAAATCGGCAAGGCCTTCGTGACCACCAAGGCCGAGGGCATGGGGCTGGGCCTGTACATCGCGCGCACGACGCTCGGCCGGCTCGGCGGCCACGTTGAACTGCGCAACCGCGGGGACGGGCGCGGCGCCGTGGCCAGCATCGATCTTCCACTCGCCGGGCTGAGCGCATGAACGGGCGAATGCTGCTGGTCGATGACGACGAGACCTTCCGGAGCGTGCTGTCCGCGGCGCTGATTCGCCGCGGCTACGAGGTCGCGAGTGCCGCCGACGGCCCGGCGGCACTCGCGCTCGCCAGGGCGCAGCGCTTCGACTGCGCGGTGGTCGATCTGCGCATGCCCGGTCCCTCCGGGCTGACGGTGGTGGAGGTGCTGGCCCGCGACCAGCCCGGCATCCGCATCGTCGTGCTGACCGGCTACGCCAGCATCGCCACGGCAGTGGAGGCCATCAAGCTGGGTGCGGTGCACTACCTCACCAAGCCGGCCGATGCCGACGAGATCATCCAGGCCTTCGCGCGACAGGCCGGTGACGTGCATGCACCGGTTCCTGACTCTCCGCCGTCGGTCGGGCGCGTGGAGTGGGAGCACATCCAGCGCGTGCTGGCCGACTGCGGCGGCAACATCTCCGAGGCGGCACGGAAACTCGGCATGCACCGGCGCTCGCTGCAGCGGAAGCTGCACAAGCGCCCCGTCCGGGACTGAACGGTCGCGGCCTGGGCGGCAGGCGTCCCCGGCATGGTCGCCGCTGCAACTCGCGGCAATTCCTGCCTCTTCCGGATGCATCCTTAACGGGCGGGGAAATAGGCACGACTCTTGTATCAACGGGGGCTGGAGGACCGCCGATACATGTTTGGCATCACCCGTAAAGCCGCCCCTGCCGCCGCGCCGGCCCCGGTCACGCCCGCTGCCCTGGACGCCATCGTCGAGGCATTGCAGTGGTTCGACCCGTTCAAGAGCCTGGACACCTCGGACCTGCTGGTGCTGGCCACGAAGGCGAACATCGAGCAGATCCCGGCGCGCCAGTCGCTGTTCAAGCAGGGCGCCAACGATCCGTGGATGTTCTGCCTCATCGAGGGAACGGTGGAATTGAAGGCGGCCGACGGCCGGCTGCAGCCGGTCGTGGCGCGCAGCCCTGCCGCGCGCAATCCGCTCTCGCCGCTCAAGCCGCGCCAGCACACCGCCGTGACGGTGACGCCGGCCATCTGCATACGCATCGATGTCTCCGAGCTGGGCGACATACACGACATGCTCACCCAGTCGCACGAGGACTATTCGGTGCACGAATTCGCGACCAGCGCACCGGTCTCGGACGTCGTCCACATGCACGAGATCACGCTGCTGAGCGAGGGTTTCGTCCTCCCGAGCCTCCCGGAGGTGGCGGTCAACGTGCGCCGCCTCATCGACGACGAGAGCGCGACGGTCAACGAGGTCGCGCACGTGGTCACCAAGGACCCGGCGCTGACGGCGAACCTGCTGAAGGCCGCCAACAGCGCGCTGTTCCGCGCCACCTCGCCGATCCAGAACTGCACGCAGGCGATCATGCGCCTGGGCGCGAAGACCACCCGCCAGCTCGTGACGGCCTTCGCCCTGCGCAACCTGTTCACGACTACGCAGCCGGAGCTGCGGCGGCGCATGCGCGCGGTGTGGGAGCACAGCAACGAGGTGGCCTCCATCAGCATGGTGATCGCCAGGCTCGTCGAGCGCTTCGACGTCGAGGAGGCGATGCTCGCCGGACTGCTGCACGACATAGGCATGCTGCCCATCCTGAATTATGCCGCCAACCATCCTTCGCTCATCGACGACCCGGCGACCTTCGAGCAGCTCGTGATGGCCACACGCGTGCGGGCCGGCGTCACCGTGCTGCAGGAATGGCGTCTGCCCGTGGAGATGACCACCGTCGTCTACGAGAGCGAGAACTGGTGGCGCGACTCCGGCCCCGAACCCGATCTCGCCGATGTGGTGCTCGTCGCCCAGATCCACAGTTACCTCGGCAAGCCCGAGCGTCCCAACATCCCCAGCATGATCAACCTGCCGGCATTCAGAAAGCTTGCCGGCACCGGCGTCACTCCAACGCTCAGTCAGCAGATCCTGAGCGAGGCCCAGGCGGAGATCTCCGAGGCCAGGCGGCTGCTGGCCTGAGCGATCGCGCGCTCCCGCCTCCCCGTGCCGGACGCCCGATGCGTCGCGGCGCGGCGGCTTGGCGCGCCCGTGGAGTTGTGGGAACATGCCGCGCCATGCATGCCGGGGCACGAATCGAAGCGCGGTTCCCCATCAACTCGACGCCGCGATCGCGCGTCGACGATCTCACTCCCATCGTTCGAAGGATGACATTAATGAAATCTATCAAGCCATTGGTGGTTGCAGCGTTGTTGATCGCACCGGTTGCGCACGCGCAGGAGGCGGGGGGTGCACTGACCACCGACAAGCAGAGGTTCAGCTACGCGGTCGGCATGCAGATCGGCCAGAGCCTCGCGAGCCAGGGTGTCGATCTCGATGCGCAGGCATTCTCCATGGCCGTGCAGGACGCGCTCAGCGGCGCTGCGCCGAAGCTCTCCCCGGAGGAGGCCGAAAAGATCGTCAAGACGCAGCGCGTGGCCATTGCCAAGGCACGTGCGGAGAAGAACGGGGCGGCGGGCAACGCGTTCCGCGATGAATACAAGCAGAAGGAGGGCGTGAAGGCGTTCGACAACGGCATTCTCTATCGCGTCCTCAAGGAGGGCACGGGCCCGAAGCCGACCATCGCGGATGTCGTCGAGGTCAACTACGAGGGCAGGCACGTCAACGGTCAGGTGTTCGATTCATCCCAGGCGCAGGGCGGGCCGGTGAAGTTCCCGCTGAAGGGCATCATCAAGGGCTGGCAGGACACGCTGCAGAAGATGCCCGAAGGCTCGAAGTGGGAGATCGTCGTGCCGCCCGAGCTCGGTTACGGGATGGAGGGCGGCGGCCCGATCGGCCCGAACGAGACCCTGGTGTTCACCATCGACCTCGTCAAGGTCAGTGCGGGCAACGCCCCGGCCAACTGAGGCCTGATGCCCTCTGGGAGAGGGCCCTGACGTGCGCGTCAGGGCCTTTCCACTCTTGCGGATCCGACGCAGGCCGACCGTCGGCTCCGGTTCAGGCCTTGGCGGGCAGGTCGCGGCGCCTGAACAGATGAAACTCGCGCCACAGTCCGTGATGGCTGTATTGCCTCCAGCCCCAGCGCATCCAACCCACCAGTGCGAATGCGAGCCAAAGCGCCCATCCGAGCATCAGCAGGTGGTAGGCGATGAGCGGTACGGACGTGATCGACGCGGTCGGCAGCACCGCCATGACGTGGTCCTGATACCAGTTCAACTGCGTGGTGCTCGAGGCGTTGCCGCCGATCTGCATCTCCGGAAGGCCGAGCAGGCCGCGCCGGATCGCCTGGTAAAGGCAGTACAGAGCCGCGAGCGTCAGCGCCGCCAGGCCGATCTGGCCGAGATTGAACGCGCTCTTGCCCAGGCTCGCCGGCCAGCGCCCGCGCCAGCCGAGCGCCAGCAGCCAGCCGGCCACGATCAGGCCCATGACGACGGACACCTGGCTCAGACCGATGCCGAGCAGCAGCCATGACACCACGCCGAGCGGCGTGAGCGGCACGCGGGCGAGCGCGCCGGCCACCAGCGCGATGACGACCAGCAGGCCCCAGAACATCACCGCCGGCCCGAGCAGCGGACCGCCCGTGAGCAGGATCCAGCGATCCACGGGCATCGCGATCTGCGTGCTGGCGTTGACGCTGGGGATACCCAGATCGACATCGGCGGTGCGGTAGCGGTTGCCGATGCCGCGTGCCTCGCGCCAGTTGAGCGCGAAACTCTGCGCGCCGGGGGTCAGCGGCAGCGTCACCAGGCGACCCTGCTGACGGATCGGCTGCGCCACACCGTTGATGGTCGCGGATTGCAGCATCGCGCCCTCGGGCAGCGTGATGGCGTGCTGGCCGCCCTGGCTGCTGCGCGCGTCCAGCGTCATCGTGACGTCGGTCGTGCGCTCGCCCGGCGTGTAGACCAGGCGACTGGCGTCGATGGTGAGGGTGTTTCCCGGCACGCCCTCCGGGCGGGTGATCGTGAGCGTGACGGATTCGCCCGGCCACGGCCGCCACTCCGGCAACCAGTTGCCCTGCGTGTTCTGATGATGCACGACCGGAATGCCCGTCATCGTGGCGTGCAGCACCGGGCTCACGTCGGCGCGCCATACCTCCACCCAGCCGGTGGTGGCGGGTGCCTTCAGCGTGATCTCCGGCCGTTTTGCCAGGATGGAGTCGAAGGCGGTCGCGGTCTCCTGGGCCGCGAGGTTAACCTGCGCCTTGCCGTCGATCACGCGCACCTGCTCGGTGGTGATCGACTCACCGGCAAGCAGCGGCACCTCGAGCACGATGGCGCTGTCGGGCGCCGACAGGCGAACTATGCGGGTGTGCACGCGCCACTCCAGCCCGAGCAGCAGCGTGCGCTCGACGCGTGCGAACGTGGGCAGCGTCGGCGTCTCTGCCTCCTTCATCGCGGCGGCGGCGCCGTTGTCCGCCTCGCGCGTCAGCACCAGCTGCGCGTCGCTGGTGCCGTCCTCTCGCACGCCGTCGATACGCCACCCCGACGCCTGCTCGATCTCAACACGCCGCGGCGTCAGCGGCAGCGGCAACTGCACCGAGCCGCGCAGCGGCAGCGGGCCGCTCAGAACCGCCTGGTGCGCGCCGGGTCCGACGCGCAGCCACAGCTCGCCGGCCGGCGAGCGTGCCAGCGCGTCGGTGGCCACGCCGTCGACACTGACCTCGGTGGGCAGCCAGTGATCCGGCGCGCCTGGCAGCGGCACGGCGACATGCTCCACCGCGTGCACCTCCAGGCGCAGCTGCAGTTGATTCCCCTGCACGCTCAGGCGCAGACGCGGGGCCTGGGCGCAACCGGGCACGCACTCCGGAGCGGCGGTGAGGCGCGCGCGCAGTTCGTTGAGCAGATCCGGCGTCGGGTATTCCTCGGCGAGAGCCGGGCGAGACGGCGTGCCGGCGATGAAGATCATCGCCAGGGCTGCCGCGCCCGCAGCACCGCCGCCGATGCGGCGCAGCCCCGGAAAGCTGGCGCGGATGAACGCGGCGGCGAGCAGCGCCACCAGCATCACGCGCAACAAATTGAGCAGCAGATGCTGGCGTGGCGAGATCAGCATGAGGCGCAGCTGCTGATCCTTCTCCACCGTGCCGTGCCAGGTGAGCGGCACCGCGGTCCAGTCCCAGCGCGGCAGTCCGGGACCGGTCTGCACGTTGGCCTTCGGATCGATCTCCTGGTAGTTCCGCGAGCTGAAGTCGCCGCTGGAATAGTCGATGATCCGCCGCTTGCGCTTGCCGGCGAGTTCCTCCAGCTCCTGCCGGCGTTCCATCCCCTCGGCCTTCATGGCGTCGATCCCGCCGGTCACGGCCTCCTGCGCCGGCGTCGCCATGTCGGCCGCGGGCGCCTCCGCAACGGCGCCGGCCTCCGGAGCCATCGTCGGCGCCGACGCCGCGGGCGGCGCGAACCCGCCTGGGGTCTCCGGTGCCACCGCGATGCCGCGCCATGGCTGCTCGAGTTGCGGGAACAGGCCGACGCGTACCTGCTGCACGAGGAACGGAATGATCACTGCGACCAGCGCCAGCACCGAGAGGGTGCGGTAGATCCCGATGAGCCAGCGCAGCCGGCCCTCCGGCAGCACGCGCAGCAGGGCGATCGCGGCGATCAGATTCAGCCAGAGATATCGCGGCGCGCCGGGCTCGAACCACACCAGCGTCAGGGTGGCGAATCCGAGCAGCGCCGAACCGAGATCCCAGAGCCTGAAGATGATGACGGCCGCGATCCCGACCAGGAAGATGTCGAGCATGCTCCAGCGCTGCAGCCAGGCCTGCGTCGAACGCTTGTCGTCCACGCCGCCGACGCTGAAGAGTCTCCACCCGGGCGGCAGGTGCAGCGTGGCGTTCACCTGCTGGAAGTCATGATCCCAGCCGATCGCGGGCACATGGCGAACGTCACCCTCGTAGCGGCCATCGGCATTCAGGTTCAGCGTGCCGCGGCGCACCTCGACACCGCTGTTCCCGGAGCCCTGCGCGCGCGTGACGAGTTGCGGCTGACCGTCGACGGCGACCCGCCCGAGCTGCATCGGCGCGCTGAGATCGAGCCGCCAGCCGGCCGTCATGGTACCGCCGATGCGGTCGGAGAAGGTGTAGCCCTTGCCGTCGAAATCCAGCCACAGCTGGCGATCGAGGGAGAGCCTGTCCGGTTCCGGCTGCGGGTCGCCGCGACGATTGACCAGGATTTGCATGGTCTCGCCGGGGGCGATGCGATAGGCCGGGAACGAGCGCCACTCCGGCGGCAACGTGGTCTGATTGGGATCGACCGCGGCAAGCCCCTGCACGTCGACCAGCCGCAGGTGATTGCGCGCCTCGAACGACCACAGCTCGTTGTCGGGCCAGGGCGCGATCGCCGGCGCCAGGGTCAGCTCGCTCCGCTCGCGCGGACTGCGCGCATCGACGCTCACGGTCCAGTGGCCGGGCCGCAGCTGCAGACGCAGGGTGCCGTCGGGGTCCAGGCGGGCGGGAAGGGCGCTGTCCAGCCCGAGGGGGATGAAGTCCGCGAGCAACGCACCCTCGAGCGCCACTTCTCGCGCCCGACCCGCCACGTCCAGCTCGATGCGTGTGCTCGTCTGCAGCGGAATGTCGTCGGTGATCAGGCGGTAGACCTTCACCGACAGGCTGTCGTTGCCGCCATCGCCGCCAGTCTCGCCCTGCGCCAGCCACAGGCGCCCCTCCGCGTTGATGTTCGGGAACGGGATCTCGACACCGTTCACCGTCAGCAGGACGATGCCGACGTCCTGCGGGACCCACAGCGACTCGGGCAGCGCGGCCCAATCGAAGCGCCCCTGCACCTGGGCCATGCCGGCCTGCATCCAGATGGCCGGTCGGCCGCCGCGCTCCGTGACGACCGCCGGAGCTCCGTCGATCACCACGTCCTGCGGCCAATGCTGCGCATCCCCGGGCAGGATCACCCAGCTCGGCGCATAGACCTGCCAGTCGATGCTGAAGGCGCCGCCGCGATCGTCGAGGTTCACCTGCATCGGCGTGGACCATGCGCAGCGGCGCTCGTCGTGATTGTTGTACAGGTAGGGGCACTCGAACTGCGGGTTGTCGGCAAGCACCCATTTGATCCAGGGCCTGAGGCTGAATGGGATGTCCTCCGGCGACATCGGCGCGGCCAACGCCGCTCCCGCGCACAGCATGCAGGCTACCGACCACCACAACCGCTGAAGACGACGCATGGCACCTCCCGTTCCGATTCCTGCTCCCGATCCAACGCACTGGTCCGACCGGCGGGGTTGAAGCGCGTCGGCGGCCAATTCTGACACCGACGCCGGCACGACCCAAATCCGCGGCGCCTTTCCTTGCTAGAATGCCGCGCACAAGGCGAGCGATTCGCCGTTGCGCCGCGATGAAGCCCTCCGTACGACCAGCCCGCCCCTTCTTCTCCTCCGGACCGTGCGCCAAGCGCCCTGGGTGGAGCACCGAGGTGCTGCGCGCGACCTTCGCCGGCCGATCGCACCGTTCGGCGGAGGGTCAGGCGCGCCTGAAGGAGGTCATCGATCGCAGCCGTGCGCTGCTGCGCCTGCCATCGGACTACCGTCTCGCGATCGTTCCGGGGTCGGATACCGGGGCGATGGAGATCGCGCTCTGGTCATTGCTGGGCGCGCGCGGGGTGGACGTCTTCACCTGGGACAGTTTCGGGGAATTGTGGGCAGAGGACATCACGCAACATCTGCGCCTGAAGGACGTGCGCGTGCACGCGGCCGGATACGGTGCGTTGCCCGACCTCGGGGCGGCCGACGGCCGGCGGGACATCGTCTTCACCTGGAACGGGACGACTTCCGGCGTGCGGGTGCCCGACGCAGACTGGATTGGCGAGGATCGGGAGGGACTGACGATCTGCGACGCGACCTCCGCGGCGTTTGCGGTCGATCTGCCATGGAGCAAGCTCGACGTCGCCACCTGGTCCTGGCAGAAGGTCCTGGGCGGGGAGGCGGCGCACGGCATGCTGGTGTTGAGTCCGCGCGCGGTCGCGCGCCTGGAGAGTCACACGCCGTCCTGGCCGATCCCGAAGCTGTTCCGCCTGACCCGCAAGGGCCGTCTCATGGAGGAAATTTTCGAGGGTTTCGCCATCAACACGCCCTCGATGCTGTGCGTGCAGGATCAGATCGACGCGCTCTGCTGGGCGGAGTCCCTGGGGGGACTGCCGGCGCTCATCGCGCGCTGCGATCGCAGTCTCGCGGCGATTGCGCGCTGGCAACGCACGTCCGCCTGGGCCGACTTCCTCGCCAGGCGCGCCGACACCCGCTCGAACACATCGGTATGTCTCGGGCTGGTGGAGGACTGGTTCGTGGCGCTGACGGAGGCCGAGCGCCGGGCAATCGTGAACGCGATGACGGAACTCCTTGCGCGCGAGGCGGTGGCCTGCGACATCGGCGCCTATCGCGCCGCTCCGCCGGGGCTGCGTATCTGGTGCGGGGCGACGGTGGACACCGCCGATGTCGAGGCCCTGCTGCCGTGGCTGGACTGGGCGTACAACGAGGTGCGGGTGCGTTATCATGCCGCGAGGCAATGAATTCGGTGGAAGGACGCGGAGCGGCGATGACGGCGCGATGGCTTGAACTTAGACAGAGGCTGACCGGACGACTGACCAGCGGCATCGGCGCCGCGATCGCGGGGGTCGCGCTGATCATCCTGGTGCTCATGTTCTACTGGAGCCGTGAGCCGGGCGTCTTCAACGTGCGCGAGGTCGCGCTGCGGCAGACCGGGGGCGAGGAGTCCAGGCTCTGGCCGGGCGTGGTGACGACCTCCACGCTCATCGAGGTCGTCAACACCCTGCTGAAGAAGCCGGGCGGGTACATCAGCAACGACCTCATGCCGCCGGGCGTGCTCATGGACAACATGCCCAACTGGGAATTCGGGGTGCTGGTGCAGGTGCGCGATCTCGCCAAGGCCCTGCGCAACGACCTGAGCCGCTCGCAGTCGCAGTCCACCGAGGACAAGGACCTGCAGGAGGCCGAACCGAGCTTCAACTATCAGAACGATGCGTGGATCCTGCCTTCCAGCGAGAGCGAGTACCGCGACGGCCGCGACGCGCTGCAGCGCTACCTCACGCGCCTGCTCGACGACGACGACCAGAACGCGCAGTTCTACGCGCGTGCCGATAACCTGCGCGACTGGCTGGTCCTGGTGGAGAAGCGCCTCGGAAGCCTCTCGCAGCGGCTGTCGGCCAGCGTCGGGCAGGAGCGCATCAACGTCGATCTCGGCAGCGAGGTGGCGGCGGCGGGCTCCACGGACGAGCGCAAGGTGATCGCCGTGAAGACGCCGTGGCTGGAGATCGATGACGTGTTCTACGAGGCGCGCGGCACGGCCTGGGCGCTGATCCACTTCCTGCACGCCGCGGAGATCGATTTCGCCTCGGTGCTGGCGAAGAAGAACGCGCAGGTGAGCCTCGGACAGATCATCCGCGAACTGGAGGGGACGCAGGACACGATGTGGAGCCCGATGGTGCTGAACGGGACCGGGTTCGGACTGGTCGCCAACCACTCACTGGTGATGGCGAGCTACCTCTCGCGCGCCAACGCCGCCATCATCGACCTGCGCCGCCTGCTGGAGCAGGGTTGATCGTCGCGTTCCGCCGCCGCGGTCGAGCGGCCTCCGCACGAAACCGAACAGCCCGCCGCGCTTGGCGGCCGCGGAGGCCGTGCGATGCGTGACGCGACGCGCGGCATTCAGGCACGCGGATGAGGCCGCCGCAATCGCCCGCGGCGCGTCGATCACGGGCGTGGCGCGATGAACTCGCCGAAGGCGCGGCAGCCCTCGCCGACCGCGATGTTGCCGACGATCTCCAGCGTCTCCGTGCTGATGACGTCCACGGCGTTCGCGAACCAGTTGGCGACATAGACGTGCCGGCCATCCGGGGCGAGCGCGATGCCCTCGGGGTAGCCGCTCACATCCAGGCGCTTGATCTCCTCGCCCAGGCCGAGATCGATCACCGAGACCGAGTCGTCATGCTGGTTGGTGACGAAGATGCGGTTGCGTGCCGGGTCGACCGCGACCGCGTAGGGGAATTCGTGCACCGGTATCGTGTCGGTGACCGCCAGTGCTTCGGTATCGATCATCGTGACGTCGCTGCTCTGCACGTTGGCGGTGAACGCCCGCCCGCCATCCGGCGTGAGGGTGACGCCGAAGGGCGCCTTGCCCGTCTTGATGAGCGCGATCGGCGCGTAGGTGCGCGCGTCCAGTACCGAGAGCGTGTCGTCGTCGCGGTTGGTGACGTACAGGCGCTTGCCCGTCGGGTCCAGCGCCAGGCCAGATGGCGACCTGCCGACCGGAATGGTCGCCGTCTGCTTCAAGGTCGTGGTGTCGAAGACCGAGACGAAGTTGAGGTACCAGTCGGCAACGTAGAGGGTGCCGCCATCCGGATGCAGTGCAATCCCGAGCGGGCCCTCGCCGATCTTCAGCGTGCCAATGACCTTGCGGCTTGCGCCATCGATCACGGAGACGTCCTTGCTCTCCGGGTTGCTGACATAGATGCGATCGCCGGACCTGCTCGCCGCCACGCCGGCCGGCTTGCTGCCCACGGCGATCGTGTCGATCACCTCATCGGAGGCCAGATCGATCACCGAGACGCTGTTGGCCCCCTGATTGGTGATGTAGGCGTAGGGTGCCGCATTGATGCCGCGCATCTGCAGCAGCGCGGCAGCGCAGAGCAGGAAGGCGAGTCGGCGGCGGTTCACGGGGTGAGATCCCCGAGGCCCCACGTATCCACGCGCAGGGGTGGGAGGCGGTCCGGCGCCACGGGTTGCGCAGCGGCGCCGGGGCCCCGGCGTGTCCCGGTCAGTTCTTGCTGCCGGTCTCGATGAACTTCTTCAGTCCCGCCAGTCCGGCCTCGAACACGCCGTTCACGGCGGTGTTGGCGGCTTCCTCGTCCTGACCCTTGGGCGGGTCGTTCTGGGTGAAATAGCGGTAGTAGCCGGCCTTCCAGATGACCTTCGACTTGGCGGCCCCGTCCGGCTCGACGATCATCTGTGCCGCATAGCTGTTCACGGGCAGCACGTCCGCGGCGACCTTCGTGATCTTGTACTTGAAGGTCATCTTCTCATCGTCGAACATCGTGAATTCCTCATCGATGGTCTTGCCGCTGCCGGCCTCGCCCAGCGTCAGCACGCGCGTGGCGCCCTTGCCTTCGCCCTTGCCTTCGCAGGTGGCGACCGCGGGGTGCCAGTCGGCGATCGAGCACGTCCCCTTCAGCGCCTTCCACACCGCCTCGGCCGGCGCATTGACTTCGACCTCCTTCTGGGCCTTCTGGCGCGACGGGCCGTGAGCGAGCGCCGCCAGCGGCAGGGCCAGCAGCGCGGCGATCGAAAATCGGAAGAACTTGTACATTGTATTTTCCCTCCAGGTGTTTTCGGTATGACGACTCACGAGGTCGCAAACCGGCGCCAATGTTAAACGCAAGCCATACGTTTGGCCACCGACACGGCGTTAGGCTGTATGGTGGGAGGAAAGGTTCCCGGCGACTCGGAGTGGTCCCTCGGGCCGCGAACCCGATCGCGATGCGCGAGCTCGATGAATACGGTTCCGGAATGGCTGCGCCAGGGTCGGCACCTGGCCGGCGACCCCGCGCTGCGGGCGGCATGCATGGCTGACGATCCCGTTCATCCCCTGTTCATTCGGGTGCCGGCGGAGGAAGTCACATGGGTTCCGGCCTGGGCCCCCGATGCTGACCGTACCACTGCCGTGCCTCGTTGCCGAGGACGGGTGTTTCCGGACATCGGTGCCGGACCTCGCCCGGCTGCCGGACCGGGATTTGCACTCACCGTGGCGCGCGCCGGATGATGTGCCCGCGGCCGATGGTGGAACATGGCGGCGCGCGCCCGAGGCCTGGCGGCGGATGCGGGGCTTGCGATCCTGAACAGTGGGAGGGGAAGGCTCATGAGGCAGCTTGCGGTCCGATCCCGATTGCCGCTCCTCGTGCTCGCGGCACTAGGGTCGATCGTTGCGACGATCGCGCATGCGGATCCCGTCGAGGCGGTGGTCACGGTGATCGCGGCGAACGGGCAGGGCCACGAATTCGTGGTCGAAGTGGCGGACACGGAGGTGCGGCGCCAGCGCGGACTGATGTTTCGCGAGGAGGTGCCCGCCGACGGCGGCATGATCTTCATCTACGACCCGCCGCAGGTCGCGGCGATGTGGATGAAGAACACCTTGATCCCGCTGGACATGGTGTTCGTCGATACGGAGGGGGAGATCGTGCAAGTCACCAGCCGCACGACGCCGCATTCGCTCGAGCCGATATCCGCAGGCGTGCCGGTCTCGGCGGTGATCGAGCTGAACGGGGGCAGCTGCGATCGCCTCGGCATACGCGCCGGCGACCGCGTCCACTACGACCTGGCGGCTACTTCAACGTCTTCAGCGCCGCGCTGAATCCCTTCATCGAGAGCGGAACCTGAACGGGACGGCGAGCGCCGTCGCTGAACCCGACCTGCACCTTCTTGGCGGCGTTCAGCTTGTCGAGCAATGATTTCTCCAGCTTCAGGCCGGCGCGGCAACCGCCCGGCTCGCAGCGCTCGATGGGAAACTGTATGGGCTTGTCCTCGTCGATCGTGAGCGCGGCGCCCGGGGGCAGGGCGATGCCGAGCGGCAGCGTGATGAGCGCAACGGGGTCGGCGACCTTGGGCGCATAACCGACAGCGATGTTGAGCACGCGCTGGTTGCCGTCCTTGGTCACGACGTTCTGGAAGGCGTAGCAGACCTCGGTGGCCCCTTTTTCCTTCTCCTTGGCGTCCGGCTTTTCGCATCTGATCGCCCAGTTGTCGAACTTCTCGCCGTCCTTGGGAGCGGCGAGCGCCGGCGCCGATGCCACCACCGCGAGGGCGAGCGAGATGGCGAGTGTCGAGAGGCGGTGCGGCGGGCTCGTTGGGTACCGATGGGTCATGATGGGGAGGTCCTTGTTCGAGAGAAAACGCGAGTATGTGCGACAATCTACTGCACAAGCGTGAAAACTTCTACAAAGTCCGATCGCATCGGCAGGCGATGACCCGGCACGGCAGGAAAGGACGCAGGGCCCGCCTCCCGCGCCGGCGACCACGGGGAGATCCGCGTTGACCGCCATCAACGATCTGGCGCCTGTCTTCCAGGGCCTGTTGCGTCCGCTCGTGCGCGTGCGCGCCCGCGGCGTCGGCGCGCCGACGCTGCTGGTCGGTGTCGGCGTCGGCAGCGGCACCTGGATCGACCGGGCGTTTCCCGGACTCGCATCGATGGTGCTCCCCATCATCGGCAACCGCGCGCGCAATGGTCCGAAGGAGATCGAATCGCGATGAGCTTCGAGGTGCCGGACAACGTGCGGGTCGCGCTGCTCGCCATCCTCGCGGTGCTGGCGCTGGCGTCCATCCTCGTGGCGGCGATGGTGCGGGCGCGGCCGGAGCGGGATTACACGGAGCTCGGGCTGCGGGTGAGGACCTGGTGGTCCATCATCCTGGTCTTCTGCGCGGCCGTCGCCTTTGATCGCACGGTGTCGGTGTGGGTGCTCGGCTTCGTCAGTTTCCTGGCCTTCAAGGAATTCCTCTCGCTCATCCCGACGCGGCGCGCCGATCATCGCGTGCTGTTCTGGGCCTATCTGGCGATCCCGATCCAGTACTACTGGGTCGCCACCGCCTGGTACGGCATGTTCATCATCTTCATCCCCGTCTACGCGTTCCTGTTCCTGGCGATGCGCATGGTGCTGATCGGAGAGACGCAGGGATTCCTGCGCGCGGCTGGCACACTGCACTGGGGACTGATGACGACCGTGTTCGGCCTGAGCCACATGGCCTATCTCACGGCCCTGCCGGCGGCGGGGAATCCGAACGGCGGCGGCGATGCGCTGCTGCTCTACCTCGTGCTGCTGACCGAGGTGAACGACATCGCCCAGTACATCAGCGGCAAGGCCTTCGGCCGCCACAAGGTGATCCCCAAGGTCAGTCCGAAGAAGACCGTGGAGGGGCTGGCGGGCGGGGTGCTGACGACGACCGCGCTGGCCTGGGCGCTCGCGCCCTGGCTGACGCCGCTGACGGCGCCGGAGTCGATCGCGGCGGGGCTCATCATCGGCCTGTTCGGATTCGCCGGCGACGTCACCGTCTCGGCGGTCAAGCGCGACATCGGCGTGAAGGACAGCGGCAGCATGCTGCCCGGGCACGGCGGCGTGCTCGACCGGCTCGACAGCCTCACGTACACGGCGCCGCTGTTCCTGCATTTCGTGCGCTACCTGCACTACTGACGATCATGAGCGCGCTGCTGCGCAGGCTGTTCGTCGTGTTGATCGCGTGGCCGGTGATCCTGGTCCTGATCGGCATCCACGTGCGCCACCGCGAGCGGCTGCCGGCGCGTGGGCCGGCCGTGATCGCCGCCAATCACAACAGCCACCTCGATACCCTGACGCTGCTGTCGCTGTTTCCTCTGTCGATCATCCCGCGCGTGCGCCCGGTCGCCGCGGCCGACTACTTTCTCTCCAATCGATTGCTTGCCTGGATATCGACGCGGCTGGTCGGCATCCTGCCCATCGCGCGCAAGGCGCGCAAGATCGACCCGCTCCTCGGCTGTTACGGGGCGCTCGAGCGCGGCGAGATACTCATCGTCTTTCCGGAGGGCTCGCGCGGTGAGCCCGAGAGGCTGGGCGAGCTGAAGACCGGCATCGCGCACCTGGCCGAGCGCCATCCCGAGGTGCCGATCGTGCCGGTGTTCATGCACGGGCTGGGACTGGCGCTGCCCCGGGGCGAGGCGCTGCTCGTGCCGCGGTTCTGCGACGTCTATGTCGGCGAGGCGATCCGCTGGACGGGCGAGCGTGGCAGCTTCATGCACGCGCTGCATACCGGCCTCGAGCAGCTTGGCCAGCAACACCGGCGCGCCCGGCACCGGGAGGACGGCGCACCCTGACCGGCGCCGGACGCTCTCAATCCCCGAGGCGGGACACGTCGAAATGCCGCGGGCTGGCGGACTCGTGCAAGATGTCCGCCAGCCAGGCGAGAATCCTCCAGGTCGGGCGGCACCGCCACGTCGTGCACGGCCCGTCGCTTGCCGTCGCCGGACAGCGCGTAGAGTCTCCACGCGCCGTCGCGCCGCTCGACCGCCATCGGCTGTCCGAATACTGTGCAACGAATCATGCTTGCCGCTCGATGCGTCCGGAACACGGTCCGCCCGTGGCGTTCTTCCACCATGACGGGCAGCGCAGCCCGGTCACGACGTCGTAGTCGTCATAGGGCTTGATATCGAGTATGGGCGATCCGTCGTAGGCGTCCAGCGCGCGCACGGTCAGCACGTTGCCCTCGCGCCCCAGCAGTTCTGCGACCGCCAGTCCAATGGGATTCGGCCGCTCGCGGCCGCGCGCCGCGAGCACGCCGACGGCGGGCAGGTCGCGTCGGCGCCGCGGGTGCGTGGTCAGCGGGAATCGCCTGCCGGCGAGCTCGTGCATCCAGAACAGCACGATGAGATGCGACCATTGCTCGATGCCCTGCAGTGCCGCGCCATAGGCCTCGTGCACGACGATGTCGGCGATGATGTCCCGCCGCGAGATGCGGGGGCCGCCTTCGGCGAAGGCGCTGCGCACGGTCCCGATCGGCTGCAGTTGGATGGTCATGGCAATTCTCTTCCCGGTTTCATGGCGTGAGCACAATCTTAGTGCAGCGTGCATGCCCCGGGCGAGTGGGCTGGCAGGGTCCGCGATCGACCATCCGGCGGGCGCACGGCGGGCGTCGCGTCCGCGGACGCGGCCGGTCGCGACGGCGTGGCGGCGCGATGACCGGGGGCAACGTGGCCACGGTGATCGCACGGCCGCCGCCGTGGTCCTTGCGAGCACATCGAGGACGGGGTCGGCGTGGCCGGGGGTTCGGCCGGGACATCCGCCGGGCCTGTACGCAGTCCCGTGGATGGCGCTGTAACTATCCCGATGGAATGGGGTATGCTGCAGGGCAGCATACCTGCCCCCTTCAGGCACGGATGAGAACACCCCCAAACGGCTGCGCATCGTGCTCGTGGATCGCCTCCCCGCGGGCACCAACACCGTCGAGCAGACGCGGAACGCAACCGGACGCCGGGCCGTCGCGCGCTCCGGGGAAGTTCCAGGTGATGCGCGATGAGCGCAGGCAGACGATATCCCCGCTCGCCGGTCGCAAGCTCGCAGGGAAGGCCGGGGGCTTCCTGATGCGCCTGACGCGCGTGGATGAGGGTGCCGCCTGCAAGGCCACGCGCCATATGGCGATGGATGGCAACATCAGGCTCGCCGATCTCGCGCGGACGCCCACCGCCGCCACCGAGCTTTTTCAACCGCGGCGCGGAAAGCGAGGACCATGAAGCCGGAGAGGCACAGCCTGCGATCACGCACCCGACGCCCGACTACATGACCAGCGGAGGGAGAGGATCAAAAGAGAGGATCATGAAACCGGAGAAACACAGTCTCACGCTGGGGTTCATCCCGCTGACCGATTGCGCGCCCATCGTGATCGCGCAGGAACTGGGCTACTTCGCCGTCGAGGGACTGAACGTGGCGCTGTCGCGCGAGGGTTCCTGGGCGACGCTGCGCGACAAGGTCGCGCTGGGCATCCTCGATGCCGCGCACATGCTGGCGCCGATGCCCATCGCCTCCACCCTCGGCCTGAGCGGTTTCGCAAGGCCGATGGTCACGGCGCTGAGCCTCGCGATGAACGGCAATGCGATCACGGTGAGCAGCGCCCTGTACGCGCGCATGCTGGAGGCGGACTTCGCCGCCGTGGTCGATCCGCAACTGTCGGCGCGCGCATTGCGGCGGGTGATCGAGATCGATCGGCGCGAGGGCCGCCGGCCGATGACCTTCGCGATGGAGTTCCCGTACTCGATGCACAATTACGAGCTGCGCTACTGGTTGGCGTCCGCCGGCATCGATCCGCAGACGGAAATCCGGCTGGTCGTCGTGCCGCCGCCGCAGATGGCGGCGAACCTGCGGACGGGAACCATCGACGGCTGCTGCGTGGGCGAGCCCTGGAATCTGCTGGCGCGCGCCGAGGGCATCGGACGCACGGTAGTCACCGGCCAGGACATCTGGCGCAACAAGCCCGAGAAGGTCGTGGCGGTCAGCAGGGCATGGGCGGAACGTCATCCGCGCACGCACGAGGCGTTGCTGCGCGCTCTCATACGCGCGGCGCGCTGGCTCGATGACCCCGTCAACGGCGACCACGCGGCAGCGCTCCTGGCGGCGCCTGGCCACATCGGCGTCGACGCGACCCTGATCGCCGCTTCGCTGCCGGGCGCAGAGCAGGCCGACCGGGCTCCGGATCGCGATGGCCACCCGATGGTGAATCCGAGCTGTTTCTTCGCCTCGGCGGCTACCTTTCCGTGGCGTTCCCACGCCATGTGGATCGTCACGCAGATGTACCGCTGGGGGCAGCTCGATCAGCCTGTGGATATCGGGGCGCTTGCCGGTTCGGTCTATCGCGGCGGATTGTACCGCGAGGTCGCCGGGCAGATCGGTATCGACGCACCCGCGATCGAAGCGAAGGTCGAGGGCGCGCATGCCTCGCCGTGGACGCTGGGCGAGGCCACGCATCCGATCGCGATGGCGCCGGACACGTTCATGGACGGGCGGCAATTCGATCCCGCGCGTTGCGTCGATTATCTGCTGAGTTTCGAGATCGGCGCCCTGGGGGCGGATCTCGACGGCATTGCCGGCGGCAACCGCTGACCGGCGTCGGCGGATCTCCGCTGACACCACTCACCACTCACCGCTCACCGGATCACCGCTGACGGCCCCATGTGGTGGCCGGTGACGAGGCGCCGGCACGGGTGGGCAGGCCCTTTTCCATCTATTGATCCGGGGAGGAGGTCAGGAGTCCCTGAAGGCTGCGGGCCGGTACGAGCGATGATATAACTACGAACAATGTTGCGAACGATTCGCATTACGTTGTAAGCTTTGTTGCATGTCCAGGTACGACGTCGCCCACGGCCACAGCAGCCGCCCGAAGGAGACCGGAGCCGCTATCCGTTCCGAGGACCTGTTCGGTAAGGCGCGCGAAGTGCAGCTCGAGCATCGGGGTGAGATCTACCGCCTGCGCATCACGCGGCAGGAGAAGCTCATCCTCACGAAGTAGGGACTGGCGTCCCCCGCCGGCCCTGTAGCCAGCCACTCGGCACTCGCCGATCAGCCAGCCCACAACGGCCACAGCGGCCGCAAACGGCACGGCCTCCACACGCGGCCGCGTGCTCGTGCGCGCCTATGCGCGGCAGCACGCGGTGCCGTGGGACGCCCGGCCACCGAGAACAGAGGAAAGGCGGTGCGAACATGAACGGAGCATCGGGCTGTAGCGTGGATCTGCTTGCGCAGGGCGACGTCTGCGCCGTGGGCCGGTGCCGGTATTGCGGCGCCGTGCACCTGAACCTGCGTGGCCGCATGGCCCTGCAGATCCATGAGGAGACACTGCGGGACATGGCTGAGACGCTACTGGCGGCGGTGCAGTGTCTCGATGCATGGCCGGCCGAACCGAGGGCAGGGATCGATGTCGACGCGCAGGTCGATCTGAATGGCCGGCCGCGGCATTGAATCCCGGCGCCCCGGCCGCTCCAGGCTCGCGATCATGCTGCTGATGTCGGTGGCGAGCCGGACGATCATCCTCGTCGAGTCGCTGCGCCATCTCGTACAGCTCCGTCACGGCCGGCGTTTCATGCGGCAGTTCCGGACGGTGGCCCCGTTCGACGACCCGCTCGCGGCGATGCCGCGCAGGGGTTCGAACGGTCCGTTCACGACGCCGGGGCGCGAGCGCGTGGCTGCCGAGACCAACTGCGTCAGGCAGCGTGTCGGCACCCTCGGCGAGCCATGCAAGCGCAGTGAGCTCCTCACGCGCCCGTTCGATGCCGATCCCCGGATCTTCTGGAACGACGAGGCGACGCTCCCGCAGCGCCTCTCGGATGCGGCGCAGCGCCAGCCCCGGCCCGGGTTGCCGATGCGCGCCGACGAGGCCACGCGCTACGAGCGGCTGGCGGCAATCATGTCCGACACACAGGGCGCCGGTATCGCCAGGCTCGGTTTCGTCGCGCTGCCCGGGCGCCCGTGGCCGAACCCGGGGCCGTGAGCAGGGCGATCCGCTCCCCGAGGTGTCTCGAGAAGCTCGATCACCATCCACGCATCGACCCGTGGAAAGAAGCATGAAGAGGAACTCGTGCAGCCGGAATGCATGCGTGGGGCAATGCATGAACAGGACAATCATTTGATCGAGACATTTTTTTTGAAATCGGGGGATATGGAGATGCAGACACCGGGGATTGTGCCGCCGTTGCCCGGCGGCCGCATCGTTAGCATCGATCAGCCGGTCGGGCCGCGCGATCGAGGGCAGCTCGGCATGCCCGGCGGCTATGCGATGCTGCTCGCGGCCATGACGTCGACCGCGCAGGCAGCCGGCGCCGACACGCAGGTCGGTGCGTCCTCGTCCGACACACTGCCGACCGTGACGGTGACCGGGCGCGGGGAGACCGCACACGGGCCCACCGAGGATTACGTCGCGAACCGGGGCACGACGGCGACCAAGACCGACACGCCGATCATGGAAACGCCGCAGTCGATCTCGGTGGTCACCGGGCAGCAGATGCAGGACCAGGGCGCACAGACCCTGCAGGATGCGCTGCGCTATTCCGCGGGCGTGCGTTCGGACGCCTACGGACTGGACAGCCGCGGCGACTGGTCGTTCATCCGCGGCGTCGAGCCGACGCAATACCAGGACGGCATGCGCGTGTTCTTCGATTTCTTCAGCAACGTCCGTCCGGAGGTCTATGCGATCGAGCGTGTCGAGATCCTGCGCGGCCCGGGTTCGACGCTGTTCGGTCAGGGATCGACCGGCGGTACGGTCAATGTAGTGTCCAAGCGCCCGCAGGCGCGACCGCATCGGGAGATCGACGTGCAGCTGGGCAACTACGATCGACGGCAGGTCGGCGTCGACCTGACGGGACCGCTCACCACGGACGGGGATTTGCTGTACCGATTCATCGGCGTCGGCCGCGACAGCGAAACCCAGGTCGACTTCACCGAGAGCGACCGCTGGCTGCTGGCGCCGTCGCTCACGTGGCAGCCGACCGATCGCACCAATCTGACGCTGCTGGTCAACATCCAGCGCGACACGGGAACGGTGACCACGGCCTTCCCGCCTTGGTCGGGCACGCTGCTGCCGAATCCGAACGGCGAGATCGGAACCGAACGCTTCACCAGCGAGCCGGACTTCGACCGGTTCGATAACTCCCAGGACGCGGTAGGGTGGCAGTTCGAGCACGCGTTAGATGCGATGTGGACGGTCCGCCAGAACATGCGCTACAGCCACAGCAGCGTCGACTATCGCACGTTGTATCCCGACGTGTTCTCCAATCCGCAGAATCCCTTCGTCGACGCGGCGCAACGCAAGGTCTTCCGGTTCGGATACATTCGCGAACAGCAGGACGACGCCTGGACGCTCGACAATCAGATGCAGGCCGACTGGGATTGGGGATTCACCAGACACACCGTGCTGGTGGGACTCGATTACTCGCACGACCGCATCCAGCGCCGCCAGGGCTTCAGCGTCG
The DNA here is from genome assembly GCA_022071965.1 of Gammaproteobacteria bacterium. GTDB lineage: Bacteria > Pseudomonadota > Gammaproteobacteria > JAJPIJ01 > JAJPIJ01 > JAJVHZ01. Next base: position 192,201 of record JAJVIQ010000003.1, on the reverse strand, counting down.
ACACCAACCCGTTCGATCTGTTCGATCCGGTCTACGGCAGTTTCACCGCGCCCGTGGCACTGCACGAGCCCGACACCTCGATTCAGCAGGTCGGGGTCTACTTCCAGGATCAGATCAGGCTCGGTCAGAAATGGATACTGTCGGGCGGATTCCGCCACGACTGGGCGTCCACCGAGGTCGAGGGCGGCACGAATGCCGAAGACGAGGCGTTGACCGGGCGCGTCGGGCTGGTGCATCTGTTCGAAAACGGTCTCGCGCCGTTCGTCGGCTATTCGCAGTCGTTCACGCCGATCACCTTCACCGATGTGTTCAACCGGCCCTACGAGCCGATCCGGGGCGAGCAGGTCGAGGTCGGCCTGCGTTACCAGCCGCCGGGATCGAACAGCCTTTATACGGCGGCGCTCTACGACATCACCGAGCAGAACCGCCTCTCGCCCGATCCGAACAACCCGTTCAACGACATTCAACTCGGCGAGGCGAACATCTGGGGTATCGAACTCGACGCGCATGCCAACATCACGCGCAGCATCGACCTCATCGCCAACTACGCCTATACCCACGCACGCACCAGCGACGGCGTGAACAGCGATCGCTACATCGCCGAGGTGCCGGCACACGTGGCTTCGGGATGGCTGCGATACAGCTTCGATGCCGGCGCGCTTCGCGGATTGTCGGTCGGCGGCGGCCTGCGCTACGTCGGCGAGTCGCACGACGAGCCGGGGCTGCTGGACATTCCGTCCGTGACGCTGCTCGATGCGATGGTCGCCTACGAGACCGGTCGCTGGCGCGTGGCGCTCAACGGCACCAACATCACCGACGAGACCTACATCGCCTCCTGCCTGTCGCGTGGCGACTGCTGGTACGGCTCGCGCGCCACTGTGGTCGGCAGCGTCACCTACAGCTTCTGAGACGACATCGGTGCGCGTGCTGATCGGCAGGTTGCATCGCTACCTCGGGCTCGCCACGGCCTTGTTCCTGGCGGTGGCGGGCCTGACCGGCAGCGCGCTCGCCTTCTACCACGAGCTCGACGAGTGGCTGAACCCTGGGCTGTTCCGCGTGGCGGCGGGCGGGCAGGCGACCCCTCCACTTGCGCTCGCCGAGAGGATCGAACGCGATGACCCGCGCCTGTTCGTCACGTGGGTTCCGCTCGATCACCAGGCCGGGCATTCGCTGGAGCTGGGCGTGGCGCCGCGCGCCGATCCGGCGAGCGGCACACCGCACGCGTTGGGCTACGACCAGCTGTTCGTCGATCCCGCCAGCGGCGCCGTGCTGGGTGAGCGCCAGTGGGGCGCCTGCTGCCTGGAGCGTCCGCACCTGATGCCGTTCCTGTATTCGGTGCACTACTCGCTGCACCTGCCGGGGAACTGGGGCATATGGCTGATGGGGATCGTCGGCCTGGTGTGGGTGTTCGATTGCTTTTTCGGTCTGTACCTGACGTTGCCGGCACGCCGGCGCGGCGGGGTCGCTACAGCGGAGACGGGGGACGATGATCTCATGACTGTCGGCACCAACGACCGCACGTTCTGGCGGCGCTGGAGATCGTCCTGGCGGATCAAACGCGATGCCGGCGCCTGGCGGATCAACTTCGATCTGCATCGCGCCGGCGGATTGTGGTGCTGGGGATTGCTGCTGATGCTCGCGGTGAGCAGCGTCTCCTTCAACCTCCACGAGGAAGTCTTCGAGCCGGTGGTGAACGCCATCTCGCCGCTCACCCCGTCACCTTTCGATACGCGCGAGGAACGTGCCGCCGAGAATATGCTCGAGCCGACCATCCCGCTCGCGACCATGGTCGCAACGGCCAATGAGCGGGCACGGCGGCGCGGCTGGAGCGAGGCGGCGAGCGGCATCTTCTACAACCCGCTGTACGGAATATACGGCGTGCGCTTCGGCAGGGATCACGAACCCGGGCTGGGCAACGAATGGCTGTACTTCGACGGGGCGAGCGGCGAGCCGCTGGGCGCGCACCTGCCGGGGGAGGGGTCGGCTGGCGATATCTTTCACCGACTGCAGTATCCGCTGCACAGCGGCCAGATCCTCGGCCTGCCCGGTCGCATACTGATCTGCGTCACCGGTCTGGCGGTGGCGACGCTGTCGATTACCGGCGTCATGATCTGGTGCCGCAAGCGCCGCGCGCTCACGGTGAGGAGTGGCCGGCGCGCGCGGACGGGCGCGGCGGTGCCGTTGATGGAGTGAGGACGATGGAGTGGGCGCGAAGCGGACAATCCGCGATCGATCTGGCAGCGCCCCGCCGTCACGCAATGCGGGGCTCAGTGCAGCGGCACGTCGAGCAGTATCTCGCCTTCCGCCGGGCGGGCGCCGCGGATGGTGCCCGGCGCATCCGCGGTGACCCGGGGCAGGTAGTCGGCGGGCGACAGGATGCCGAGGCTGTTCGTGTCAATGGCAATGCTCTTGATCAGTACATACACCTCGTGGCCAATCGCGATACGCAGCTCTCTGGCCGCCTGCCGGCTGATCCGCGACACCAGGGACGAGCCGCCGATGGCGACCTTCACCTCGACGTAAGCACCGGCGCTGTCGGCCGTCTCGGTCACGCGGCCGGCGAGAATATTGCGGATGCTGATTCCGTCGGGACGCTGCACCGCCAATGCGACGTCCCGGGCCCTGACGTGGATGCGCAGGAGCGTGCCCGGCGGCAGATTGACGCGCGGGATCTGCAGGGCGCCGCCGTCGAACCGCAGGGTGGTGAGGGCGTCGGAATCGTCGTGCGCGATGACGCTCGTGGCGAGGATGGATCCCGCCTCCTTGCGGCCCATCACCGGATACAGATCGATGCGGCCGAGCGTCTCTTCCAGCGGCCCGACTGCACTCACCCTGCCGTTCTGCAGCATCACCACCGTGTCCGCCAGACGCAACACCTCCTCGACCGCATGGCTGACGTACACCATCGACAGTCCGAAATCCCGGCGCAGTCGTTCGATGTACGGCATGATCTCCGCCTTGCGCTGCGCATCGAGCGAGGCGAGGGGTTCGTCCATGAGCAATACGCTGGGGCTGGTCAGCAGCGCCCGGCCGATGGCCACCCGCTGCTTCTCGCCGCCGGAAAGCGCCCCGGGGCGGCGGTTCAGCAGTGCTGCGATGCCGAGCATGTCGACGACATGCTCGAACGAGGTGAATCGTGCCTCACGCGGGGCCAGTTGCAGGCCGTAGAGCAGGTTCTTGTGCACCGTCAGATTCGGGAACAGGCGCGCGTCCTGGAAGATGCAGGCGACCCGGCGTCGGTGGGCGGGAATGTCGATCCGCAGCTCGCTGTCGTAGAGCACGCGGCCATCGGCGCTGATGCTGCCGCGATCCGGTTTCAGCAGCCCGGCGATCATGCTGACGATGGATGTCTTGCCGCAGCCGGACCGTCCGAACAGTGCGGTGATCCCGGGGCCGGTGCGGAAATCCACGTCGATCTCGAATTCCCCGAGCCACCGATGTACACGCACCTCCAATGTCATATGCCGTGCGCCACCGCCTGCGCCCGCCGGGTGCAGTACTCCGACACGAGCAGCGCCAGCAGCGATATTCCCAGTGACACGATGGTCAGGTTGAGCGCGCTCGTGTCGCCCTCCGGCGTCTGCATGAACGTATAGATGGCGCTTGAAAGCGTCCGCGTCTCCCCCGGTATGTTGCCGACGAAGGTGATGGTCGCCCCGAACTCGCCGAGACTGCGGGCGAAACCGAGTATGGCCGCCACCACGATGCCCGGAACCGCCAGCGGCAAGGTGACGGAAAGATACACCCGGGCCGGCGACGCCCCGAGCGTGCGGGCGGCGTCTTCCAGCCGCCTGTCGACGTTCTCGATCGACAGTCGTATGGGCCGAACCATCAATGGAAAGCTCATCACGAGGGCGGCGATGACCGCCCCCGTCCAGCGGAACGCGAACACGATGTCGAACTGCTCGTAGAGCCACGCACCGAGCAGACCGCGCCGGCCGAGCACCAGAAGCAGCAGGTAGCCAGTCACCACCGGCGGAACGACCAGCGGCAGGTGTATCAACGCGTCGACCAGCGCCTTGCCGGGGAACCGGCAGCGCGCCAGCGCCGAGGCCACGACCAGGGCGAGCGGCAGGCCTACGAGGACGCTGCAGATGGCGACCTGCACGCTCAACCTCAACGCCTGAAGCTCGTCATGTCCCAAATTCTTTCGTCCTCCAGTCATTGGGGGGCGTCCCGCCCCGGGCCGCGGTCCCGTCAGACTCCTGTCCCCGGTTCGCCCCGCAGCGGATCAACCATGCCGAAGGAGCGGGTGCGCCGTCAATACGACGCCTCTGCCCGCCACTGAATCGCGCCGATGTCCGCACCGTCATGTGCGCCGCCATCGGTTTGCGGTCACGGCACCACGAATCCGGCATGCCTCAGGACCTCCGCGGCCGATCCGGATTGCAGATAGGCAAAAAAAGCCTCCGCGTCGGCGTCGCGCCCTTCCCTGAGGAGCGCCGCGGGATACACGATCGGCGGGTGGCTCTCATCCGGGAACACCCCTACCACCTTCACCTTCGAGCTCACCTTCGCATCGGTGGCGTAGACCACGCCCAGGCCCGCGGCGCGCGTCTCCACGAGCATGAGGGCGATGCGAACGTTCTCCACCGGGATCACCTTCTTCGCGATGGACGCCCACTGGCCGTAATACTCCAGCGCCGCGCGCGCGTACCGGCCGGCCGGGACGCCCGCGGGGTCGCCGATCGCCAGGCGCTCGCCGCCCAGCAACGATAGCAGGTTCATGTCCTTGCCGATGGTCAGTGTCGCATCACTGTTCATGGGCGCGATTATCACCAGCCGGTTGTGTGCGAGCAGATGCGGCCGGCCGGCCACCAAATCCCGTCGTTGCAGATACCTCATCCAGTCCAGGTCCGCGGCGATGAAGATCTGCGCCGGTGATCCTGCCTCGATCTGCCTGGCCAGCACCGAGCTGGCGGCGTATGAAGCGAGGACTTTCCGGCCGGTCCGGGATTCGTAGTTCGCGGCAATCTCGTCGAGAACATTGGTGAGACTGGCCGCGGCGAACACCAGCGTGTCCGCCCGGGACCCGTGCGCGAATGCCAGCAGCATGAACATCGATAGCCATCGGCGCACTGTCATTGGCGTTTTCCTTGCGTTCCGGCGTTCAAACGGGGATCGGGGTGTGGCGCGCCTGCACGAAGGGACAGCCTTCGATGTATTCGATCGTATATAACGTAGACCGATGATACAACATGAGGCGCGAACCGTGAGCCCGGCGGAGAGGGTCTATGCCCGTTGCGGACAGACCGGCGTCATGCCGGCGAGCGTGTGCCGCCGCACCGCATCTCGATGGCTGTCGGGACGGCGGCGGCGTCGAAGGCTAGGGGAAGGAGGCGGCCGGGCGTTTGCGCAACAGGGTGCGAAACCTGGAAAGATCGCCTGCGATCGCCCGGGCCGCGCGTGCCTCCATCCCACGGTAGCGCCGCAGAACCTCCTCCCCCAGGGGAGTGAGGGCGGCGCCGCCGCCTCTCGTCCCGCCCTTCGCCGTGGTGACCAGCGGGGTCAGGAAGCATCGGTTCATGACATCGACCAGCAGCCAGGCGCGGCGATAGCTCATTCCCAGCCGCCGGGCGGCAGCGGATATCGAACCGGTCGCCGCGATACCCTCGAGCAGGTCCGCCTTCCCGGGACCGATGGCGATACTGGCGCCCAGCAGGACGCGCAGTCGCGGTTGGGCCGGTACGGTCGCTCTCTTCTTCATTTCAGATCCGAAGTCCGACCCTGTTGCATCCACACGGAATCGGGACACGGGTGTGCGGGCATTATAGACCGGCACTCGAGGCCGGGCCGCGCGCATGGCATCGAATGCGTCCCGCTGCATCACTCGCGCGGATATTGACCGCTGCGGGAATGAGTCGCTGCCGCTTGCACCAGCCGGATATGCCAGCGCGCGACTTCCGCTGCCGCGTGATGGCTGGAGCCCGCGCACCGCCGCTGTGCGATGGTTTGGCGCCTGCACCATGAAGTGGCGACGGCGCATGGCATCGGCGCGTCCCTCCCCGCCGGCATTCCGCGGAACAAGGGCTTGGCCTGCCGTCGCAGGTGGCACCGTTTCTGCACTCGCTAGCGCGGCCATCGCATGGCGTCGTCGTGGCTTCCCGTTTGATGTTCGAGCATTTTCAATTGGCGGATGGGCGGGGACGAAAACGCGGGCGCGCGAGATCGGCGGCGACCGTCGGCCGCAAGGACACGGCGGACGGACATGGGGAGTGTCACGGCGCGTCGCCGCCGATCTCGCGCGCCCGCGCTCTGCCGATGGGGGTGAGGGAGGGCATCCTCGCCACGCGCACGCACCGGTACCGATAGTGGGCTCATGACGGCAGCGGTGTGCCTGACCCGCCCGTGTTGCGATGTCGGCACGTGGCGCGCCGGCGGCGACGCGGCGGGGCGCGGCACTGCACTACGGGGCCCGCAGGGCCATCAACTCGTTGTGCAGCTCATGGGTCATGATGGCGAGAAAGGCGGTCAGGCCGAGGTACCACGCCGCGTAGTTCCAGCGCGTGGCGGCCGGCACGTCGTAATACTCGGCCGCGTTCGCAGACGCCGCGTTGCGGCCTGCCATGAGATGCGGGACCGCGAGCCCCGCGATCAGGATCAGTATGGGGCTCGGATTCATCACGAACAGCCCGGCGAGGATCGGCACCCCCAGCCACCACACCCTCGGGGAGATGACACCGGTGATCCGGCCGCCATCCATGGGCGAGAGCGGGATGAGATTGAACAGATTCAGCATGAAGCCGGCGTACGCCAGCGCCAGCAGCAGCGGACTCTGGTTGACGCCGGCGAGATGGTAGCAGGCGAGCGACACCAGCGTGCCGGCAACCGGTCCGGCGATCCCGACATAGGCCTCGGTCTCGGCATCGTGAGGCATGTCCTTGAGTTGTATCCACGCGCCTACGAACGGGATAAAGGTCGGCGTCCCCACGTTCAGGCCGCGCCGCCGCGCGGCGATGTAATGTCCCATCTCGTGGAAAAAGATGAGCAGCACACGAAGCCCACGGCGTACTTCCATCCGAAGATGAAGGCGTACGTGAACATCGGGAGCAGCATCGTGCCGCCGGTGGCGAGCAGCTTGCCGAGTTTCAATCCGCTGAACGGCAACGCCATTGGCTTGAGCATGGCGCAGGCATGGTCGCTGATCCGGCGCGCACCGGCAGTCCGCCGGGGTGCATGCCGCGCGCTGCGGGCGAACGGGCTGGCTGTCGTCACGCCGGACCGCCGCTGATGTAGTATCAGCGTCATGAATGCAGGCTTTCATCCGGCGGTGGCGGGCTGGTTCGCCGCCCGGTTCGGCGCACCCACGGAATGCCAGCGGCAGGCCTGGCCGGCGATCGCCGCCGGCGGCCATGCGTTGATCGCGGCGCCGACCGGGTCCGGCAAGACGCTGGCGGCGTTCCTGTGTTCGATCGACGAACTCGTGCGCGAGGGCGTGCAGGGCTCGCTCGCCGAGGAGACCCATGTCGTATACGTCTCGCCGCTGCGGGCGCTGAGCAACGACATCGAGCGCAACCTGCAGGCGCCGCTCGCCGGCATACGCGACGAGCTGCTGATGTCCGGCATCGCCGATGTCGACGTCCGGGTGGCGGTGCGCACCGGCGACACCCCGGCCCACGCCCGCGCCCTGATGCGGCGGCGCCCGCCGCATATCGTGGTCACCACCCCGGAGTCGCTGTACATCCTGGTGACCAGCGCCGGCGGCCGTCGCATGCTGCGCACGACGCGTACCGTCATCGTCGATGAGATCCACGCGATGGCAGGCAGCAAGCGCGGCGCGCACCTCGCACTGACGCTGGAGCGGCTGGCGGCGCTGTGCGAACGGCCGCCGGCACGCATCGGACTGTCGGCCACGCAGCGGCCGATCGAGGAGGCCGCACGCTTCCTCACCGGTGTCGGCCGCGACGGCGCACCGTTGCCCTGCCGCATCATCGACCTGGGGCATCAGCGCGATCGCGACCTCGAGCTCGCGTTGCCCGACTCGCCGCTGGAGGCCGTGATGTCAGGGGAGGTCTGGGCCGAGGTCTACGATCGGCTCGCCGGACTCGCGGGGGGGCATCGTTCGACACTGGTGTTCGTCAATACGCGCCGCCTCGCCGAGCGTCTCGCCCATCATTTGAGCGAGCGGCTGGGCGCCGGACAGGTCGCCGCCCATCACGGATCCCTGTCGCGCGAGCACCGGCTAAAGGCCGAGCAGCGGCTCAAACGCGGCGAGCTGAAAGTGATGGTGGCGACCGCCTCGCTGGAGCTGGGCATCGACATCGGTGACATCGACCTGGTCTGCCAGCTTGGCTCACCGCATTCCATCAGCGCCTTCCTGCAGCGCGCCGGGCGCGCCGGCCACGCCGTGGGCGCGTTGCCCAGGGCACGCCTGTTCCCGACCAGCCGCGACGAGCTGCTGGAATGCGTGGCACTGCTCGATGCGGTCCGCCGCGGCGAGCTGGACGCACTGGAGATCGCGCCCGGTTCGCTCGATGTCCTGGCGCAGCACATCGTCGCCGCGGTGGCGGCCGAGGAGTGGGACGAGGCGCATCTGCACGCCACGCTGCGACGTGCATGGCCCTATCGCGGCGTCGACGGCGAGAAGTTCCGATCGCTCACGCGCATGCTGGCGGAAGGCTACACCACGCGGCGCGGGCGGCGCAGTGCGTATCTCTATCGCGACGCCGTGCACGGGCGCCTGCGCGCGCGCCGCGGCGCGCGGCTGACGGCGGTCACCTGCGGCGGGGCCATCCCCGACAACGCCGACTACGAGGTGCGCGAGGAGCCGGCCGATACCTTCGTCGGCACGGTCAACGAGGACTTCGCCGTCGAGAGCATGGCCGGCGACGTCTTTCAGCTCGGCAATACCTCCTGGCGCATCCTCAGGGTGGAGGCGGGCACGGTGCGGGTGGAGGATGCGCAGGGCCAGCCGCCGTCGATCCCGTTCTGGCTCGGCGAGTCGCCGGCACGCACGCATGCGCTGTCGTACGCGGTATCGCGCCTGCGAATGGAGTTCGAGCGTGAGTGGGGGCAGGCGGAGGCCGCGGACCAGCCGGCGCGCGAGCGCCTGCTCGCCTGGCTGGGCGCCAAGCCCGGTGTGCCGTCCGCCGCGGCGGAGCAGGCCATCGATTATCTGATGGCGGGCAAGCGCGCGCTGGGCGTGCTGCCGACCCAGCAGACGCTGGTGGCCGAGCGGTTCTTCGACGAGGCGGGCGGCATGCAGCTGGTGCTGCACTCGCCGTTCGGCGGCCGGCTCAACCGCGCCTGGGGGCTGGCCCTGCGCAAGAGTTTCTGCCGCAAGTTCAACTTCGAGCTGCAGGCGGCGGCCACCGAGGACGCGATCGTCCTGTCGCTGGGCGAGACCCACAGCTTCCCGCTCGAGGACGTCTACCGCTTCCTGCACCCGGATACGGTGCGCGAGGTGCTCGTCCAGGCATTGCTCGACGCGCCGATGTTCAACGCGCGCTGGCGCTGGAATACGGGCATCGCGCTGGCGGTACCGCGCTGCAGCGGCGGCAGGAAGGTTCCGCCGCGCCTGCAGCGAATGCGCGCCGAGGACCTGATGGCGGTCGTGTTCCCGGACGGGCGCGCCTGCTTCGAGAACATCGTCGGCGGCAGGCGCGAGATCCCCGATCACCCGCTGGTCAAACAGACCATCGCGGACTGCCTGTACGAGGCCATGGACATCGAGGCGCTGGAGGAACTGCTGCGCGCGATACGCGCCGGCGAGCGGCGGATCGTGGCCCGTGACCTGACCGAGCCCTCCCCGATGGCCGCCGAGATACTCACGGCACGCCCCTACGCCTTCCTCGACGATGCGCCGCTGGAGGAGCGGCGCACCCAGGCCGTCGTCAGCCGGCGCTGGCTGGATCCGGAGAGCGCCTCGGATCTCGGGCGCCTCGACGTCGAGGCGATCGCGCGCGTGCGCGCGGAGGCCTGGCCCGATGCCGCCGACGCCGATGAGCTGCACGACGCCCTGATGTGGCTGGGCTACCTGACGGTGGCAGAGGCGCGCCGCGGGTTGCCGCCATCCGCGCCGGGCGGGGCCGGGGCCAGAGGCGCGGCGTGGAGCGGCTGGCTGTCGGCGCTGGTCGATGCACGGCGCGCGACGAGGGTCCGCACGCCGGGCGGCGGCGGCCTCTGGGTGGCGGCGGAACGCCTGCCCCTGTTCCAGGCGCTGTACGGCGCGCTGCGGATGCGGCCGCCGGTGGCGGCCCCTTCGGAGTCGCAGCGGCCGTGGACTGGCGAGGACGCGCTGCTCGAGCTGGTGCGCGGCCGGCTGCAGGGGCTCGGCCCGGCGCGGGTCGCGGCGCTGGCAGACGAGCTCGGGCTCCCGGCGTCGCGGCTGGAGCAGGCCATGCTCGCTCTGGAGAGCGAGGGCTTCGTGCTGCGCGGCCGCTACACACCCGAGGCGACGGACACGGAATGGTGCGAGCGCCGTCTGCTCGCGCGCATCCACAGCTACACGATGCAGCGCCTGCGGCGCGCGGTACAGCCGGTCAGCGCGACGCAGTTCATCCGCTTCCTCCTGCGCTGGCAGCACGTGCTGCCGGCCGAGCGCCTCTTCGGCGATGTCTCGCTGCAGCGCGTGCTCGAGCAACTCGAGGGGTTCCCCGCCCCGGCGGCGACGTGGGAGCGGGAATTGCTGCCGGCGCGCATCGTCAATTACGAGCCGGCAATGCTCGACAGCCTCTGCCTGTCCGGACGCATCACTTGGGCGCGCCTGGGCGGCACGGGCGGATATCGATCGATCCGGGGTGCGGCGATCGCGTTCGTTTCCCGACGCCATCGGGCTGTCTGGCAGCGACTGGCCGCGAGCCGTCAGCGCCTCGATGCGGCGCCGATCGCGGGGCGTGACGCGCAGCGGGTGTTCGAGTTCCTCGCCAGCCGCGGCCCGAGCTTCACGGAGGAGATCTGCGAGGCCAGCGGCCTGGACGAGCTGGGTCTGCGTCACGCCCTGGCGGCGCTGGTGACCGCCGGCGCGGTGGTTGCCGACAGTTTCGACGGCCTGCGCCAGCTGATGCGCCGCGCCAAGCATCCGGCCCGCCACGGCGCGAGCGGCAGCGGACGCTGGTCGAGCAGCCGCGAGTGCGCCACGGCGGAACCGCCGGGACCCGCCGAGTTCGAGCATGCGGCCCGAACCTTGCTCAACCGTTACGGGATCCTTTTCCGGCGGCTCACCGAACGCGAGCCATGGGCCCCGCCGTGGTGGGAGCTGTTGAGGGTACTCAGGCGCCTGGAGGCGCGCGGGGAAATACGTTCCGGGCGTTTCGTCGCCGGCGTGGCGGGCGAGCAGTTTGCCCATGCGGATGCCGTCACGGCGCTCAGAGCCGTCCCGGACCACGATGCCCCCGATGTCCACGACGAATGGGTAGCGCTGAATGCCGTCGATCCGCTCAACCTCGCGGGCATCATGACGCCCGACGCTCGCCTGCCGGCGGTGGCGACCAATCGGCTGCTGTACGGCGCCGGCACGGTCATTGCGCAGATGCTGGGACGGAGGATGCAATGCGCGGAGGAGTTGGACGAGGTGCACCGGCTCATGGTGAAGAGCCTGCTGCAGGGCGCAACGCCGCCGGCGGCGGAGCCGCGTGCGGCCGCGGCCGGTTTGCCGTCGATCGCCCGCTGACACTATTATTCCTCCCTGGCGGCAACGGCCGCGCGCGTTGACAACAATTATCATGACGAATGGCGAGTTCAGCGGGGGTTCCGGACCGGGGGACAGGCCCCCGTCCGCTGAACAGCGGCGCACACCGCGCTACCCGGTGTTTCTCGACGCCCTGATCGCCGGGGAAGGCTTCGAGTCGCGCGCCTGCAAGATTCGCGACTTCTGCAGCAACGGCATCTTCGTGTCCTTCGAGGGCGAGATCGGCGCCGGGATGGTCGCGCAGCGCCCGCTGGTTCAGGGCGAGCGCATCGCCATCCACTTCACCGTCACCGTCGGCAACCGCGACAGCGCCCACGAGCTGAAGGCGCAGGTCGTACGGGTGCTGACCTCCGGTGTCGGCGCCGAGCTCATCCAGCCCGATCCGCTCGCCATCGCCGCGCTCACCCAGGCCGCGCAGACCCGGCCCCCGGCCGGAGAGCCAGCGCTGCCCGACCTCGTTCGCGCCCAGGACAAGACCAAGATCGAGCGGATGGCGGTGCTTCGGGATATCCGGCGGCGCCTTGAGCGCGGGTTCAACCACTGGATGGAGCGGTATTTCAGCAACGTCGAGGGGTTCCTGCTGAACGTCTCGCGCGATACGGTCGACGCCGCCCTGCAGCGCGCCATCTGGCAGTTTGGCCAGCTGCTCAAGCAGAAGCAGGCCGCGATCCGCGACGAGCTGCGCGCCGCGCTGCTCGAGCAGTACGACCACGCCTGCACGCGCGGTGTCGCCGCGGCGTCGCGCCCCGGCGAGGGCAGACAGAGTGCGCTGGGCGATGGTCTCGCCCTGGTGGAGACCGACGAATTCGAGCAGTTCCTGGCGGTGTCGGAGGCGGTCGATCGCGCCGAGACCGAGCTGGGGCGCGCCCTCTACGAGTTGAACCAGCGGCTGTCCTTCCTGTACGGGACGCGCATCGACAAGGGCAACAACCCCTTCGGACCTGCCTACCTCGCGCGTCAGTTCGGCGACTACCTGCGCAGGTCGCATCCGGGTGCCGAGGTCCTGCGCGCCGCGCTGCACGCCTACCAGGAGCTGGCAGTGCCGGAGATCCGCCGATTTTACGAGGATACCAACGCCTTTCTCGCCCACAGCGGCGTGCCGCTGGCCGGCGAGACGCCGCGCCCGCGCGTCACCAGCAGCGCACCGCGACGGCGACCCGAAACGGGCGGACCGGCAACGACCGGCGGCACCACGGCAACCGGCGGCGCCGGCACCCATGCACCACATCTCGGCGCGACAGTGCAGAACATCGCCAGCCAGATCGAACAGCTGGCCGCGTCGCTGCCCGCGGGCACGCCGCTGATGGTGGCACCGGTCAACGCGTTCCAGGCCGCGCACACGTTGTTCGGTCTGGGACGCGATCTGCAGCGTGGCAGCCTGCCGGGACGTGCAACAGTCGACGGTTTCGGCGCCGCGACCTCCGGATCGTTGGCGCATTACACGCTCGGGGAGATCGGCTCGGCCCTGCGCGCGCTGGAGATGACGGGCGGCGAGGCGGGCAGCCTGGCCTCCACCTTCTCCCGCTCGCAGCTGGAGGGTGTGCTGGCGGCGCAGGGTCCGGCGGCGCCGGCCCCGAAGGCCGTGCGCGACGCGGACTGGGACCTGCTCGAGCTCGTGCTCGAGCTGTTCAATGCGATCGGCAGCGACCCGCGCGTCATCCCGGAGGTCAAGCCGCTGCTGCGCAAGCTGCGGCGCCCGGTCAACATGGTGGCGCTGTCGGACAAGAAATTTTTCGAGCGTACCGATCACCCGGCGCGCCGGATGCTGAACAACCTCTCGCGCGTGCGTTCGGCCAGGAAGGGCGACGGCGGCGAGTCGATCCTGCCCGAGCTGGATTTCATCGTCGACAAGGTCGTCAACGAGACGGCGGAGAACCCGGCCGTGTTCAACGAGGCCGACGAGCGCCTGGAGGTGCTGCTGGCGGAGCAGGAGCGCGAGGCGCAGCGCAATCTCGCCGATCTCACGCGTGCCGCGGAGGCGCAGGCGCAGTTCATGAAGTCCCGACGCAAGGAGGCCACGGGCGGCGAGGCGCGGATGCAGACCAGCACGCTCGGCGAGGACTGGATGGCGTGGATAAACCGTGTGCGCCGCCTGAAGGTCGGCGACGAGATCATGCTGGGCAGTGGTCCTCAGCAGCGCCTGCTGAGCCTGGCATGGGCCGACGAGGACGGCGGATCCTACGTCTTCGCCGATCCGACCGGCCAGAAGGCGGGCAGCTTCGGGCTGCAGGAGTTGGCGATGCAGCTGCGTCGCGGCGCGGCGCGGCTGATCGAGGATGTGCCACTGCCGACGGTCGAGCGCGCGATGGTCAAGTCGCTGGAGGCCCTGCACGGTCGGCTCGAGCAGCAGGTCCATTCCGATGTCGTCACGCACCTGCTGAACGACAAGGCCTTCACCGAGCAGGTCGACCAGGCACTGACGGTCGCCAGACAGGAGAAGGAAAGCCAGGTCGTCGCGTTCGTCGAGGTGCACGAGCCGGCCGCCGTGCAGACGCTGCCCGAGGCCGAGCGCGAGCAGCGGCTGCGCGAGCGCGCCGCGCGATTCAGGGTCGACCTGCCGCCGGAGGCGCAGGCGGCGCGCCTCGGCGAGAACCGCTTCGGGGTATTGCTGCGCGACCACTCCCAGGGCCGCGGCTACGCCACCATCGAAAAGGTGCTGAAGCTCCTCGAAGGCGGGGAAGACGACGTCGCCGGCGGCGGCGCGAAGGCCCGCGCCGGCCTAGTCCCGTTCAGCACCGAACCGGCGAACGCCGAGCAGATCCTGAAGTCTGCCCAGGCGGCGCTGGCACTCGCCCAGGCGCCGGGGAGCGCGCCGATACGCATAGTGCACGTGGACGAGGAGGGCGACGCGGGATCACGCGTGACCGGCCGGCTCGGCGAGCACCTGCGCGTGGCGCTCGACAACGATCGCCTCCGCCTGGCGCTGCAGCGTATCGTGCCACAGTCGCAGGGCGGCTCCTCGCAGCTGCCCACCCACATGGAACTGGTGCCGTCCATGCAGCTGCCGGGCGGCACCCGTGTCAGCGCCCGCGCCTTGCGTGCGGCCGCGGAGCAACTTCAGCGCGCCACGGACCTCGACCGCTGGCTCGTGCGCGCGGCCATGCGCTGGGTCGTGGACAATCCCGAGCGGCTGCCGGCCGGCGGGATGTGCGTCATCGTGCTGACGGCCGAATCGCTGCGCGACCCCGCCACCGCCACGTTCATCGGGGAGGAGTTCATCAGCACCGCGGCGCCGCCCGGCCGCTTCTGCTTCGAGATCACCGAGGCGCCGGGTGCCGAGGCCAACCTGGAGATCACCGAACTGGTCAACGCCCTGCGCGAGTACGGCTGCCGTTTCCTGTATGGTGACTTCGGCGGCGAGGCGTCATCTTTCAGCCGCGTCGCGGCGCTGAAGGTCAACCTGGTTCGCATCGGCCGCATGGCCACCCGCGACATTGCCAACGACAGGGGCGATGCCGCGCTGGTCAAGTCGGCGGTGGAGATGGCGCACTACTTCGGAATGCCGGCCATCGCCGACTGCATCGACAACAAGGCGGCGCTCGCAAAGGCGAAGGACCTCGGGATCGAGTATGCTCAGGGCGTGGCCGTCTCACCGGTGGAGCTGATCGTCTGAACAGACTCGAACCGCGAACCGCCAGGACGAGGCATATCCCCGGGAAGGCTGCTACTATCCACCTCTGAATGAATGCCACGAACACACCCAATCGCATCGGCAAGTACGAGGTGACCGGCATCGCCGGGCGCGGCGCCATGGGGATGGTCTACATCGGGCGTGACCCCATCCTCGACCGGCGCGTGGCCATCAAGGTCGCGACCAACACCGGCGACTCCAGCAAGCGCGGCAAGCTGGCAAGGAAGATGTTCCTCAACGAGGCGCAGACGGCAGGCAGTCTCGATCACCCGCACATACTGAAGGTGTACGACGCCGGCGAGCTGGACGACGGTTCCTTCTACATGGTCATGGAGTACATCGAGGGGGCCTCCACCCTGCGCTCCCTCTGCCAGCAGGACAACCTCGTCTCCATCGAAAAGGCGGTCGGCTATTTCCGCCAGACGGCCGATGCGCTGGATCACGCGCACAAGCACGGGATCATTCACCGCGACATCAAGCCGACGAATCTGATGCTCACCAGGGACAGCCGCATCAAGGTCGGCGATTTCGGCATTGCCCGCCGCCTGTCCGCCGAGCAGACGCAGGTGGTCGGCTGGTTCGGTTCGCCCATGTACATGTCGCCGGAGCAGGCGCGCGACGAAGAGCTCACCGGACGGTCGGATCTGTTCTCCCTCGGGGTGGTGATGTACCAGCTGCTCACGGGCAAGCCGCCCTTCGAAGGTCGCGGCATATCGGGGCTGATCCAGCAGGTCCTCAACAGTGAACCGACACCCATTCGGGAGCTGCGCCCCGAGGTACCCGAACGCCTGGCGGCGATCGTCAAGCGCTGCCTGGAGAAATCGCTCGACCGCCGCTACCACACGGCCGCGGAGATCGTCGCCGATCTCGATGCCCTGAAGATCGCGGGCGACGAGCTCGAACCGACGACACCCGAGAAGGTCCGCATCCTCAAGTCGCTGACCTTCTTCGAGGGCTTCACCGAGGCGATGATCGGAGAGGTCGTCAAGGTGGGCATATGGCGCACGCACCCCCCGGGGCACGTGTTGATCACCGAGGGCAGGAGCGATCCCGGGTTTTTCGTGGTGGTGCACGGACAGTTCTCGGTGATGCGCGGCGACCAGATCATCGGCGCCGTCAACGAGGGGGATTGCGTGGGCGAGATCGCCTATCTGGCCGAGGCGGGTGCGAAACGTACGGCGACGGTAACCGCCGTCTCCAAGGTCACCGTTCTGCAGATCGAGGCGAAGATGAGCGAATGGGCCTCGCTGCCGCTGCAGATGCGGCTGAACCGCGCATTCCAGCAGGCTCTCATCAACCGGATCATGCGCGCCAACGACCGCCTGGTCTGGAGCGCCTCGAAGGGCGCGGCGGCGGATGGGCCTGCCCTGCGCGTCGACGAAGCCGGCGGCAGTCCGGGCGGAAGGGACTCGCCAGGGACGTGAGAGACCGGCGCGACCCCGCCGCTGCGCGGCGGTCGTTATGCCGTATGATCCCGAACAGACCGCGTGGCGCGTGACCGGCGGGACCGGGCCGGGATGTCGCCGGGGTCGCGCCGGCAGGCATTCGATTTCGAACCACACCCGTCGCACGCTGCACGGCCGGCTTCCGGGCAGCCCGAGGCGCGCGGGCCGATCACCCGGAAGGAAACGTGCATGAAGATCGTCATTGCGCCCGATTCGTTCAAGGAAAACCTGACCTCGATGGAGGTGGCCACCGAGATCGAGGCAGGTCTGCGCAGGGTGTGGCCGAAGGCCCGCTGCGTGAAGATACCTATGGCCGACGGCGGCGAGGGCACGGTGCAGTCTCTGGTCGACGCCACCCGCGGCAAGTTCCTCGAGTGCATGGTCACCGCGCCGCTGGGCGAGAAGGTCAAGGCAGCCTACGGGCTGCTCGGCGGCGGCCGCACCGCGGTCATGGAGATGGCGGCGGCCTCGGGCCTGCCGCTGGTGCCCCGCGATCGCCGCAACCCGCTGCTGACCACGAGCTACGGCACGGGCGAGATGCTCCTGCACGCGCTGCGCAGCGGGGCACGCGAGATCATCATCGGCATAGGCGGATCGGCGACCAACGATTGTGGCGCCGGGATGGCGCAGGCACTGGGGGTGCGCTTCATCGATGCCGCCGGCCGCCCGATCACCGAACTGCTCGGCGGCGGCATGCTCGATCGGGTCGCGCGCATCGACATGACGGGACTGCGGCCGGAGGTCCGGCGGGCCACCATCCATGTCGCGTGCGACGTGACCAATCCGCTGTGCGGCCCGAAAGGCGCCTCGCACGTCTACGGCAGGCAGAAGGGGGCGACACCGGAGATGATCGAGACGCTGGACAGGAATCTCGCGCACCTGGCGGAGATCCTGAGGCACGATCTCGGCATCGATGTCGCGCAACGGCCGGGCGCGGGCGCCGCGGGCGGCATGGGCGCGGGCCTCATCGCCTTCACGGGCGCGACGCTGAAACGCGGTGTTGAGCTGGTGGTCGAGGCGACGCGGCTGGAGAAGCACATGCAGGGCGCCGCGCTGGCGATCACGGGCGAAGGTCGCGTGGACTTTCAGACGGCCTTCGGCAAGACGCCCTCCGGGGTGGCCATGGCGGCGCGCCGCCACGGGGTGCCGGTCATCGCCATCGGCGGTGGTCTGGCGGACGATGCCGGTGGTGTCTTCGCGCACGGTATCGACGGTCTGGAGGCCGCGACACCGAATGCCATGGACCTGGATGTCGCCATCCGGAAATCCCGCCAGTATCTGCAGGATGCTGGTGAGCGGGTCGCGCGCCTGATCGCCATCGGCCAGCGCATGGCCCGCGAGGCCGCGGCGGATGGACCCCGCAAGGCGGCAGGGAAGCAGGCGAGGAAGAAGGCGACCGCCGGCGCCGCGAAGCCGCGCGCAAAGGCCCGGTCGAAGGCGCGGCCGCGCACGGCATCGCCGGCCTCACGCAAGTCCACCAGGCGAAAATCGGCATCGGTCGCGCGGGCGGCGCGCCGCTGAGATCGCCCTGCACCGGCGCCGGAAAACGAAGGCCGCCCTCAGGCGGCCTTGTCGTTGGTGCGGTCCTGCACGCTCAGGCCGCCGCCAGCTCGCTGATCGCGGCCACGCCGTCGGGGATGTAGGACCCTTGCGCCGAAACGTCGACGAGGCGCACGCGATGGTCCTCGAGTGGCTCGATGACGAGGTGGCGGCGAGACACCGAGCGGCCGTCGCCCTCCAGGGTGATGTCGTTGCCCAGGCCACGTCCAACCATCTGGCGACGGGCGTCGAGAGCATGCTGCCGGCCCTCCGCATCGATGAGCACGAGTTGTTCACCCGCCACCAGCCGGATCCGGTGGTCGGCCAGCGCCAGGGTCAGTTCCTGCCCGGGCCCGACCGTGACGATGACCGGCCGGCCGCGCGGCAACCGCCGGAATCCACGAAGCTCGGCCTCGGTGCATGCCGGCGCCGGCGCGGCCGGATCGGCCGTCTCGCCGCTCGTCCCGGCGTCGATGACGATCTCCTCCTCCATGGCCCTGCCGGTCTTGTGGAAGTGGATGATGCCGAGCGCGTCGCGGCGCGCGCCGAGATACTGAAGATATTTCATCACCGCCACGCGGCGATACTCGTTCAGTTCCGGTCCGCCCGCCGCCAGTGCCTCGAAGATCGCACGCCAGCGATAGTCGGTGCTGAAGCTGCGCAGTCCCATGTCGCGCAGCGACTCGGCGATGCTCTCGGGATCCATGCGGCAGCGCTCCAGCGCCCGCACCAGATTGTGCTCGACCAGGCGGACGAACACGGTCTCACGCCGGAGGGAGGCCACCGGCCGGTGCAGCATCTCCACGACCTTGACCAGGGACACCGCCACGCGCCCGCTCATTGCGAACTCGAAGTCCCCCGGGTGATTGAAGGTCAGGACGCGCTTGCCCAGAACAAGCTGGAAGGGCCTGCTGAACAGCCGTGAGAGGGCGCCCTTGAGCGGCTTGTTCACAGCCTCGAATAGACTCGATTTGGCGGTTGTATTCATACGCATCCCCTTTTGAAATCCACAACTTACCAGTGGGTTAGAAGATTATACCTATGATAATGTAATTTAAGATTATGCCGTAACTAAATGAAAGTCAAGGACAATAAACAAGAGGAGATACGGTAGCCGCAGGCAGCATCAGAGGCCGGGTGATACCCGGTCGGGCGCGATGGGAGGGGGCGCTTCAGGGCGGGCTGTGAGCGCCGGGGGGAAGGGTGGTCCCGGAGAGGGGCATGGATTCGGAGCCCGGCACGAGGGCGTGGCCCTCGGCGAAACCGTCCGGGTCGCTGATGATCACGCCGGCCCGCGGTTCATGCGTGGACACCACCGGTTCATGGGCGCTGCCGGTGCTCTGCACCACCAGCTCTCTGCGGCCGGCGTCCAGGAGGACCTGCTCGTAGAACTTGCGGAAGTCCTCCAGGGTGATCGCGCGCACGGCATCGGCGAGCTGTTGCCGGCCATCGAACCGGTAACGCTGCAGATCCAGGTCGCTCCAGTAGCGATCGGTGCGC
This sequence comes from Gammaproteobacteria bacterium, assembly GCA_022071965.1. GTDB lineage: Bacteria > Pseudomonadota > Gammaproteobacteria > JAJPIJ01 > JAJPIJ01 > JAJVHZ01. The sequence goes on along the minus strand of JAJVIQ010000003.1, from coordinate 172,457 downwards.
ATCTGCAGCCGCTCCTCGCGCGTCAGTATGCGCGAGAGCAGGCCCTCGCGATGACTTTCGAACAGCTCCGCGGGCATCGCCGCGACTGCACCGCGATAGCTCGCCAGGAACTGGGAGATGTTCGCCTCCAGATCGGCCGGATGAGTGGTCGGCGACTGGATGAGGAAGGTGATGCCCGGCACGTCCAGCAGCGGCAGGCTGCCGGCGCTCACGACGTAACCAAGCTGCTTCTCGGTACGCAGGTCGTTGTAGAAGGGCGCCTCGAGGATCTGTGCGAGCAATTCGAAGCGCGCCCGCTCCGCGGCCGAGCGATCCTTGCCCTGGAAGTAGGCGACGACCGCGGAATCCGGGTGCGAGATCCCGAGTTCGCGCCGGTAAACGGTGCCGCTGTCCAGCTGCACCACCTGCCCCGGGGGGACCTCCACGGGCGTTGCCGGCTCCACCAGCGCGGTCCTGACGATGTCCCCGAGCGCACGCGCGTCCGCGCGCCGCAGGTTGCCGTGCGCGAGGGCCACGACCTGCACGTCGCGCAGCAACCGCGATACGAAGGCCCTGAGATCCTCGAGGCGGACGCGATGCGCGGCCGCCAGCCGTTTTTCCTCCGTCCAGCTCGGGTGCACGATGAGCTTGGCGATCTCCGAGAGGATCTGTTCGTAGGGATTGTCGTGGCGCACGTTCTCCAGCCCGCGGATCAGTACCTGCCTCTCGCGCTCCAGCGCCTCCCTGGTGAGGGTCGGGTTGCGCAGGGCCTCCACGATGCGGGTGAGGAGCAGTGCGAGCTTGTCTTCATATCCGCTGATGCGCACGGTGAATCCGCGTATGTGCGGGTAGAGGCTGTAGCTGAGACCAGCCAGCTGCGCGGCATACGAGAACTCGTTGAGCTCGTCGCTCACCAGTTGCGTGTACAGACTGGTGAGCACCGCGTGCTCCGCGCTGTCATTCGCCGCCGGCGTGCGCACGGAGAAGTAGAAATCGGCGCGCGGCTGTTTGAACGCCTCGTCCTGCTTGAACCACAACTCGTAGCCCGGCTGCTGATCGATGCGCGCCGGGATGGCGGTGGCGTCGGCGTCCGCGGTCTTGAGCTCCGTGTTCTCGGGGATGAAGGGGTTCGGAGCCGGCAGCGCGAGGCCGGCGTCGATATCGGCCGCCGCCCAGCGCCCGAGCGTGGCGCCCCCAATCGGGCGGACGGCGTAGGCGGTGTCATACCAGGGATCCCGCCGGTCGGTCTTCATGCCCTTGGCGGTGACCACCATCAGCATGTTCTCGGGGCGAAGGTAGGCGAGATAGCGCCGTATCAGGGCCTCGTCGAAATCCACCATCTGGAAATGCGCCTGCACCACGTCCTCCGGCGCGACGCGGTCGAGCATCTCGGCGAGATCGATGACGGAATGCAGCGCGGAATCCTTCTGGTCGAACTGGAATGCGATCTGTGCCAGCCGGGCCTGCTCGGCATAGCGCCATTGCTCCACGCCGTCGCGCTCGATCAGGCGCAGCGTCTGGAAGACGAGCCCGACGATATCCTTCACGTGCGCGAGCCCTTCCTCGCTCAGCCGGATCGAGAGCGATACGGCGGCGCCGTCGCTGTCGTCGCGGCCCAATCCCGCGCCGAGCTGATCGGCCCAGCCCCTGGCCTTCAGCGAGGAGAGCAGGCTGCCCGCGCCCTCGTGCCCGAGCAGATTGGCGATGTAGTCGATCGGCTTCTGCCGGTAGTACGGTGCGACTGGCGGGATTGGAAAATACAGCTGCAGCTGACGCTCCTCGCGCAGCGGCTCCACGTCGAGCCGCAGCGGCAGTCGCCCGGGCTCGAACAGCGGCGCGTCGATGGCGGGCCGGGTGACCGAGCGGTTCTCGATCTTGTCGAATCGCGACCTGACCCACTCCTCGAGCCGGGGAAGCGGTTCCTTGCCCAGCACGGCCAGGGTCATGAGGTCGGCGGAATAGTGCCGCCGGTAAAAATCCATGAGTTCGTCGCGTATGCCGCTGCCGTCGCGGTCCGAGAGCGTCTCGAGGCTGCCGACGGCGAACTTCGAAAACGGATGCCGCGGATTGACCACCTGCTGCAGGGCCGAATACAGCCGCCGATCGTCGTCCTTGATGCGGGCCTTGTACTCGGAATTCACCGCGTTCTTCTCGCGCTGCACGTAATCCGCGGTGAACAGCGGCGCAACGAAGAACTGCGCGAACCGATCGACGCCGCCCTCGAGATAGTCCTTGTCGATGCTGAAGTGGTAATTGGTGTTCTCGAAGGCCGTGTAGGCGTTCTCCGTGCCGCCGTGGGCGTGCATGAATTCGTCGTACTCGCCGGGCTTCGGATACTTCGCCGTACCCAGGAACAGCATGTGCTCGAGGAAGTGGGCCAGCCCCTGGCGTTCGGGCGGGTCGCCGGCGCTGCCGACGCCCACGCTCAGGGCGGCGGCGGCCTTGTCGGCCTCCGGATCGGACACCAGCAGCACCTTCATGCCGTTGTTCAGTTGCAGGTACTCGAACTCGCGCGTGTCGCCAGGCGATTTGACCACCTCGACAGCAGCCGCCGGCAGCGCGCAGGCGAGCGCCAAAAGCGCCCAGAGGGTGGCAGGCAGCAGCGAACGTCTGAAGAGGCGGACCGGCATTGCGCCGTGGTGCTGCATTTCCCGGGCCGGACGCCGGCACCGGTACTCAGGGTTGGTGTCGCGCCCGGGCGGGGGGGCCAGCCCGCCGGACGCCGGCCCGGGGTGCGGGATCACCTACCGGCCCATGATGCGCAGGATGAACGGCGCCCACGCCGCCAGCATGACCAGGAGCAGGGCGGTCTCCAGCCAGAGGATCCGGCGGTAGCGCCGCCGCTCCGGCGCCGGGCGGTCGAGCATGAAAACTCGCGTCATGGTGATGTCCAGCGGCAGCGAGAAGGCGAGCATCGCCATGAGGGTCGGCGCGATGACGGAGGGTCCCAGCATCCAGCCGGCCTGGACCCGCCCGTCCGCGAACGGGGCACAGGCGATGACCATCAGGGTCACGAGGAGCAGCAGCGCCCGCAGGACGCCGAGGTACCGCAAAAACGCCAATATTGCGTGCATTTGCCAAATTTCTCCGATTCAGCGATAAAGCATATCATCCATGGGGCATCAGGGGAGCACCGCGTGACCATCGATCCTTCACAGACCCAGAACATGGCCGTGTTCTGCGATTTCGAGAATATCGCGCTCGGCTGCCGCGATGCCAAGTACGAGAAATTCGACATCAAGCGTCTCATCGAGCACCTGTTGCTGAAGGGCAGCATCATCGTCAAGAAGGCCTATTGCGACTGGGAGCGGTACAAGGAGTACAAACAGCCGATGCACGAGGCCTCCTTCGAGCTCATCGACATTCCCCATGTCCGACAGTCGGGCAAGAACTCCGCCGACATCCGCATGGTCGTCGATGCGCTCGACCTGTGCTACACCAAGCTGCACGTCGACACCTTCGTGCTCATCAGCGGCGACTCCGACTTCTCCCCCTTGGTGTCCAAGCTGCGCGAGAACAACAAGACCGTCATCGCGGTGGGGGTGAAGAATTCCACCTCCGACCTGCTGATCTCCAACTGCGACGAATTCATCTTTTACGACGACCTGGTGCGCGAGCAACGTCGGCGCAGCAGCCGCGGCGGCGGACGCAGCGGCGGCGGCACGCGGCGGCGCCGGGAGAAACCCGCCGCCAGCGACGAGGCTCAAGGTGCCGAGGCCCAGGCGGATTTCAAGGAGGAAGACAGGAAACAGCAGGCCATCGACCTGGTCATGGAGACCGTCGAGGCAATCATGGGCGAGCGCAGCCTCGACGAGAAGCTCTGGGGCTCGATGGTCAAGCAGGCCCTGAAGCGTCGCAAGCCCGGTTTCAAAGAGTCCTACTACGGCTTCTCCACCTTCAGCGAACTGCTGGAAGAGGCGCAGCAGCGGCGGCTGGTCGCGCTGGAGCGCGACGAGAAATCCGGGGGTTACATCATCACCCGCCTCCAGCCGCCGGGGGAGGCCGAGGCATGAGGCTGACGGACTTCGGCCGCCGCTACGGCGGCAGTTCCGGCACCCGGCAGTTGATGGAGGACCTCGGCTCCGCACTCGACGGCTCGCTCGACGTGCTGATGCTGGGCGGCGGCAACCCCAGCCACATCCCGGCGGTGCAGGAGTTGTTTCGCCAACGCGCCTTGCAGATCGCCTCGGATGCGCGCCTGTTCGCCCAGACGGTCGGGAACTACGACGCGCCGCAGGGGCAGCGTGAGTTCGTCGCGGCGCTGGTCGCGATGCTCAATCGCGAATACGGCTGGGGCCTCACGCAGCGCAATGTCGCGCTGACCCACGGCAGCCAGTCCGCCTTCTTCTTGTTGTTCAACTTGTTCGCCGGGCCGTGCGCTGACGGCACCGTGCAGCACATCCTGCTGCCGGTGACGCCCGAGTACATCGGCTATGCCGACGTGGGTCTCAGTGGCGGGATGTTCGTGGCGCGGCGCCCGGCGATCGAACTGCTCGACCGGGGCCAGTTCAAGTACCACGTCGACTTCAAGGGTCTGTGTGTGGAGCCCGACATCGGCGCGATGTGCGTGTCGCGACCCACCAATCCGACCGGAAACGTGCTGACCGACGGGGAGATCGACGCGCTGGTCGCGCTCGCGCGCGGCGCGGACGTGCCGCTCATCATCGACGGCGCCTACGGCACGCCATTCCCGGACATCATCTTCACCGCCGCGCGCCCGGTGTGGAACGAGCACGTCGTGCTCTGCCTGAGCCTCTCCAAGATCGGGCTGCCGGGCGTGCGCACCGGCGTGGTGATCGCGGCCGAGCCGGTGGTCGACGCGCTCACCGGCATGAACGCCATCCTGCACCTGTCGACCGGCAGCGTCGGGCCGGCGCTCGCGCGGCAGATGGTCGAGAGCGGCGAAATACTCCGCGTCAGCCGCGACCTGGTCAATCCCTATTACAGCGCCAAGGCCGGGCGCGCGCTGCGATGGGTGGAGGAGTTCTTTGCCGGTTGCAGCTACCGCGTGCACAGGCCCGAGGGCGCCTTCTTCCTCTGGCTCTGGTTCGAGGATTTGCCGATCACCAGCGCCGAGCTGTATCAGCGGCTGAAGGCGCGGGGAGTCGTGGTGCTGCCCGGGCACCATTTCTTCCCCGGTCTGCGCGAGGCATGGCCCCACCGGCACGAGTGCATACGCGTGAGCTACACGCCCGAGGATGACGTCGTGCGCCGCGGGCTGGCCATCATCGCCGATGAGGTCCGCGCCATCTGTTCGGGAGCCGATGCCCATGACCGGAGACGACAACAGGCCTAGCCCCGCGCGCCGCCGGCTCGGGCGCACCGGCACGACCGTGCATCCGATCGGTCTCGGCGCGATGCCGCTGTCGCTGGAAGGACGCCCTGGCCCCGGGCAGGCCTGCGAGGTGATCCGTGCCTTCGCCGAAGGCGGGGGCACGCTCATAGACACCGCCAACGCCTATTGCCTCGACAACAGCGAGATCGGCCACAACGAACGGCTGATCCGCGACTGTGTGCGGCGTCTCGGCATCCGCGACAGGATGTTGATCGCGACCAAGGGTGGCCTGACGCGCCCCCAGGGGCGCTGGGAGACGGATGGCCGGCCGGAATTTATCCGCGCCTCATGCGAGAAAAGCCTCGAGGATCTGGGCGTGGCCTGCATCGATCTGTATCAGCTGCACGCGGTGGACCCGAAGGTGCCGTTCACCGACACCCTGGGCGAGATGGCGCGGCTGCGCGAGGAAGGCAAGATCCGTTGCATCGGCCTGTCGAACGTCGACGCCGGACAGCTGCAGACGGCGATGCAACGCGTCGAGATCGTCTCGGTGCAGAACCGCTGCCATCTGCTGGCGGCGCGCGATCTCGCTTCCGGCTTCGTCGAGCTCTGCGGCCGGCTCGGCGTCACCTACATCGCGTACAGTCCCGTGGGCGGCCACCACGGCCACGTCGAACTGGCGCGTCAGCCCTTGTTGCAGGAGCTGGCCGCGAGGCACGGCTGTACACCGTACGGCATCGCGCTCGCCTGGCTGCTGGCACAGGGCGAGCACGTCCTTCCCATACCGGGGGCGAGCAGGGTGCAGAGCATCTGCGACAGCCTTGCGGCGACCCGCATCCGGCTCGACAGCGGGGATCTGGCGCGTCTCGATGCGATGGCGCGACGCTGAGGCGAGTTTTCCGCCGCCCTACCTGGCCCGCTCGACGCGATTGCGGCCCTGCTGCTTGGCCCGATAGAGCGCCGTGTCGGCCGCGCTCAGCAGCCGGCGCGCGTGGCCTTCGGCGTCGCCATCGATCCCGATGCAGGTCGCCACCCCGATCGAGGCGGTGACGGCGAGCAGGTCGATCGAACCGCTGATCGCGATCGGTGCCTCGGCGATCGCCCGGCGTATGCGCTCGGCGACATCGGCGGCGCGCGCGAGATCGGCCTGCGGCAGGAGCACGGAGAACTCCTCGCCGCCGTAGCGCGCGACGACGTCCGCCCCGCGCAGCTGCGACCGGATCCGCTGCGCGATGGTCTGCAGGACCTCGTCGCCGACGGCGTGACCGTAGCGATCGTTGATCCCCTTGAAGTGATCGACGTCCACGAACAGGCAGCCCAGCGATGCGCGCGCGCGCTGTGCGCGCATCATCTCCTCATTGAGGCGCTGATCGAAGTAGCGCCGGTTGCCGACGGCAGTCAGGGCATCCGTGAGGCCCAGGTGCCGCAGCTGTTCGCGATTGATGGCGGTCTCCACGCAGACGGAGATGACCGCGGCGAGGTGCTGCAGGAAATCGGTGGCAAGCGAGTGATGAAAGCGATCGGGATCGCGGCTGCCGATGGCGTAGGTGCCGAGCCCGCGCCGTCCGCGCGACAGCGGCAGCAGCGCGACGCTCGCCGGCGGCGCCGCGAGATGCGCGAAGAGCTCCTCGTGGCGTTCCGGCTGGTATAGTCCCAGCCTGGGCAGGGGTCCGCGCGCGGCGGACGCGGCAGCGCACCGCGAGACATCACGCAGCCAGCGCACCCGAACGCCGGCCGTGCCGTCGGACTGATCGCGGGTGTGCAGCAGTCGTCGCACCTCGTGGTCGCCATCGAGCAGGTGCAGATCGACGGCATCCCAATCCATGTCCACGGGTGCCTGCACCAGCAGAAGATCCAGCAGCTCGTCCAGTCCGTCTGCGGACATCAGCGCCAGCTCGAGGGCGCGGAACCGCCGCCACGCGGCCTCGTTATGCCGTGCCGCGCTGATCAGCTTATCCAGGCGTACACCTGGGGGCGCCGGTTCGGACAGGCCGTTCCCCGCGTTGATGGAGGAGAACTGCAGATGCAGTTGCGCTTTCACGCCGCGCCCCGCCGCCCACCCGCGCCGGCGCGGTGATCGACGACCAAGCGGGTGCCGCGGGCCGATTACTCCGCCGGCAGCGCGGGACCCGCTGCGGTGCTGGCCTGCTGGGCGATCGTGCCGGGGACGACCAGATCGTCGAGGATGCGCGCGGACTCCTGGAGCACGAGGTCGGTGGCGTTGTCGGGTTTCTTCTCGCCCAGTTCATCCTCGGAGTCTTCGCCCTTGGGCGGCGCCTGGCCGGTGGCCGCCCGGAACCGCTCTTCGCGCGCCTTCTGCTCCCGCTCCGCCTGCGCCTGCTCCTGCTTGCGCACGCTTTCCAGCAGTGACAGCGTCGTCTTCTCTCTCGCCTCGCGCACGGCGCGCTCTTCCTCGAGCAGCACCTGGAAGCCGCGGTCGCTCTGGAGTCTTTGCTGATGCAAGGAGCGTGCCCTGGCGAACTCCGCCACCGGCGCCTGCGCCGGCGAGTAGTTCGCCGCTTCGATCCGCGCCCAGGGCAGCGCGTTCGGCAGCGCGCGCTCCCCCTCGTCATCGGCCCCCATGGCGGTCGGGAAGGTGATGTCCGGCACCACGCCGCGGTGTTGCGTGCTGTCGCCGGCCACACGGAAGAATTGCGCGATCGTGGCCTTGAGCTGGCCGAGCTGCGCGTCGTTGTCGTTGTCGTATTCGCCGAGATCGATGAGATTCTGCACCGTGCCCTTGCCGAAGGTCGGCTCACCGATGATGACTCCACGGCGGTAGTCCTGGATGGCGCCGGCGAAGATCTCCGACGCCGAGGCGCTGTTGCGATCCACGAGGACGGCCAGCGGGCCCGCGTAGGCGACCTCCGGGTCCGTGTCTCTCTCGATATGCACCGTTCCATCGGAGTTGCGCACCTGCACGACCGGACCGGTGGTGATGAAAAGGCCGGTCAGCTCGGTGGCCTCGGTCAGCGAGCCGCCGCCGTTGCCGCGCAGGTCGATGATGATCCCTTCCACGCCCTTGCCTTCGAGGTCGCCTATGAGGCGCCGTACGTCGCGCGTGGTGCTGCGATAGTCCTCGTCGCCACGGGCCCTGGCCTCGAAGTCCTGGTAGAAGGTCGGCAGGTTGATGACGCCGACCTTGACCGTCTTATCGCCCTTCGGGATCTCGATGACCGACTGCTTCGCCGCCTCGTCCTCCAGCTCGATCCTGCTGCGGGTGAGCGTGACGATCTTCGGCTTGGCGCTGGCGGGCATGCCCTTCGGGAGCACCTGCAGGCGCACGATCGAGTCCTTCTTGCCGCGGATCAGATCCACCACGTCGTCGATGCGCCAGCCGATGACGTCCACGAACGGTTCGTTCAGGCCCTGCCCGACGGCGATGATGCGGTCGTCCTCGTGCAGCACGCCGCTCTTGTCGGCGGGGCCGCCTTTGAGGACCTGCCTCACCAGCGTGTACTCGTTGTCCGATTGCAGGATCGCGCCGATGCCCTCGAGCGAGAGGCTCATGCGTATCCGGAAATTCTCCGAGGTCCGCGGCGAGAAGTAGGAGGTGTGCGGCTCCACGGAGGCCAGGTACGCATTGATGAACAGCTCGAAGACGTCGTCGGCCTTGAGCTGATCGGTGCGCCGCGCCAGGTCCTCGTAGCGCTTGTCCAGCGTGTCGCGGATCTCCGCGTCCGCCTTGCCGGCAAGCTTCAGGCTGAGATAGTCGTTCTTGACCCGCTTGCGCCAGAAATCGTCGAGCTCGGCCTCCGAGGCCCAGGGGGCCTTGGCGCGATCGAAATTGAACTCCTCCTTGACGCCGAAATCGAGCGGCCCGGCGAGCACGGCGCGCGCGAATCGCGAGCGTGCGTCGACGCGGTCGCGGAGGGTGAGGAAGATGTCGAACGCGGGCTGCAGCCGGCCCGCCTCGAGCAGATCGTCGAACTGCGTTTCCCGTTTGCGGAATTCCGCCAGGTCCGCGCTCGTGAAGTAATTGCGGTTCGGATCGAGCGTCTCGAGGTAGCGCTCGAGTATCTGCACCGACAGGGCGTCGTCCAGCGCCACCTTGCGGTAGTGATAATTGGCGATGAAGTGCAGAACCAGCTCCGTGGCGCGCGCGTGCGCCTCCGACGGCACCAATGCGCTGCGCTCCACCCTCGGCGACATTGTCGCCGCAGCGGCGCCGAAAAAGAGGTAGAGAGTGGCGGCGCCGAGGAGGGCAAGCATGCCCCGTCCGGCGCGGGATTTGTGCGGTGGCGCGTCCTGATGATGACGTCCGGCTATGAGGTTCATGGGCTCGTATTCTAGCGTAAATGCAGGGCAACTGTTCTTGTAGGACCCGTCACAGGCGGCGCGGTTCAGCCCTCCGCCGGCGGGGTTGCAGCGGTCGAACTCGCTGATATCCTGAAGGTCCCTTTCGAGTGTCCGGTACCGTCGGCCGCGTGATGATGATGGGCGAGCATGCAAGTGTCCTGCCGGGAGGCGCGTCGCCGCGGGGTGCGAAGGCCGGTAACGGCGGCCGCCGATCCCGGAGGATGGCATGCACCGCCGCGCGCGGCCTGCTGCTCGCGGCGGTGGCGGCGACCTCCGCCTGTCAGCGCAAGGCGCCGCCACCCTCGCCGGAACAACTGGCGCTGCAGAAGGTCCAGTGCGACCCGGCGAATGTCGGCCTGACCCTGCCCCCGGGGTTCTGCGCCGTCCTGGTGGCCGATTATTTCGCCAACCTGCGGGGATTGGCGGTCGCGGGCAACGGCAACGTCTACGGCGCCATGATCAATCGTCGCCTGGGCATCGGCGGCCTCGTTGCCCTGCGCGACGAAGATGGCGACGGTCATGCCGACACGATCGAGCAGTTCGGCGACCGGGGCGGAGTGGGCCTGGAGGCCCGCGGCGAGTACCTGTACCTCGGCACGGACACGGCGATCCTTCGTTACCGGATTGACGGCACGCTCGTGCCGAGCGGAAACCCGGAGGTTATCGTCGAAGGTCTGCCGGCCGCGGAGCCGCACGCCTCCAAGACGCTGGCGTTCGACGACGCCGGCGGCATGTTCGTGAGCGTGGGCGCCCCGTCCAACGCCTGCCAGGAGGTCGATCGGAGTCCCGGCGCCGCGGGGCAGGACCCGTGCCCGCAGCTCGAGCAGTCCGCGGGGATATGGCGGTTCCAGGCCGACGTCCCCGGGCAGACCTTCGCGCAAGGCGAGCACTATGCGAGCGGCATACGCCACGCCCTGGCCATGGACTGGCAGCCCACGGAGCGGCAGCTGTATATCGTCCAGCACGGCCGCGACCAGTTGAGCGAGCTCTGGCCGCAGTTCTACACCGCTGAACAGGGCAGCCAGCTTCCGGGCGAGGAGATGCTCCGCGTCACACGCGGCGCGCGCTACAGCTGGCCGTACTGCTACTACGATCCGCAACAACGCCGCCGCGTCCTGGCGCCGGAGTATGGCGGCGACGGGATGCGTGTCGGTCGCTGTGGCGACTACCCTGAGCCGGCCGCGGTCTTCCCGGCGCACTACGGCCCGAATGACATGCTGTTCTATCGCGGCAGCCAGTTTCCCCGCCGCTATCGCGGTGGTGCGTTCATCGCCTTCCACGGCGCCTACGACCGGATGGGCGGCGGCCGCAGCGGGTACCAGGTGGTCTTCGTGCCGATGGACAAGGGCACGGTGGGCGATGAGTGGGAGGTGTTCGCCGACGGATTCGCCGGCAAGGCGCGGCCGGGGGAGGAGGCAACGCCCGCACATCGGCCAACCGCGCTGGCCGAGGGACCCGACGGCTCGCTGTACGTCGCCGATTCGGTCAGCGGACGGATATGGCGCATCGTCTATCGCGCCACCAAGCCGCCGCCGGCGGCCGTCCCGCCTATCCCTGAACCAGGTAGCGCGGCAGCGCCTCCTCGAAATCAGGGAAATACAAATGAATGACGTTCAGATCGAAGCTGGGAAGGATCTCGTTGCGCGATTCGCGCTCGAGCAGGAACCGGAAGGCCGCCTCGACGCACTGCTCCTGGGTGTAGCGCCCGCCGGTCAGCTTTTTGTACGTCCCGTCGCTGAGCGTGACACGGTGACGGGTGCGTCCCCCCGCATCCTCGACCTGCACGGTGAAGACGAGCGGGTCACCGCCGGTGCCGCTGCTCTCGACCTTGATACTTTGGCTCATGTTCGCACGCTTTTGAACGGATTTTTCGGCCATTATAGCCTTGTTCAGGCTGCCGGCGGCAATATTCTGACATCAGTCGCGGATCGCCGCAGGCCGACTCGGGTGCGACGGCGGCCGTGAGCGCGGGCATGGCCAGGGCAGCGGTGAACGCGATACGCACGGCGGCGGTCGTTGTGATGCTCGTACTGCACGCCGGCACGGCCCGCGCCGGGTTCGAGGAGGGGAGTCCACCGACGGATCCCTCAGAGGCTGCCCTGGAGGCGGGCCCCGACTCTCTGCCACCGCCTCCCGGCCGCCTGATCGATCTGGGCAGCCACAGGCTGCACCTCTATTGCACCGGCGCGGGCAGTCCGACCGTTGTCCTCGAGGCCGGACTGGGTGGCCTGTCGCTGGAATGGCGGCCGGTGCAGACGGCGCTCGCGGACGAATACAGGGTCTGCAGCTACGATCGCGCCGGCTACGGCTGGAGTGATCCAGGGCCCGCGCCGCGCACCGTGGATCGGCTCACCACGGAGCTGCGGGCGATGCTGCAACACGCGGGGGAAGCACCCCCCTTCGCCATCGTCGGCCATTCCTTCGGCGGTTACGTCGCACAACTGTTCGCCAAGCGGCATCCCCGCGAGGTAGCGGGCGTGGTGCTGGTGGACTCGTCGCATCCGGATCAGTACCGCAGGTTCCCGCGTGACTATCAGGAGAGGTACGACCGGGGTACACGGCGTCGGAGCAGTTGGGGCGCGAGCATCGCGCTCCCGGCGCACTACCCCGATCCATGGCGGTCGTTGGCGGAATCATTGATGCGGCAGCCGAAGACGTTGCGGGCGCTGCGCCTGGAGTACCGCAGCTTCGTGCGCAGCGGCGAGCAGGTGGCCGCAGCCGGGGCAATGCCGATCGTGCCCGCGGTCGTGCTCACGCGCGGGGATCGCGAATGGCCCGAGGGCGCCGGCGGCGATGCCATGGAAGCCGTGTGGCCGGAGTTGCAGCGCGACCTGGCTGCCGCCATGCCGCTCAGTCACCACTTCGTCATTGGCGGCAGCGGCCACCACATACACCTCGATCGCCCCGAGGCCATCGAGCAGGCCGTGCGGTTGATCGTGGAGGAGGGTGAGTGCAGGGCCATGCTCGCCTCGACGCCGGCACGGGCGGGGCCACGGCAGTGCTGAGTCATCCCGGGCCGCAGCCGACGGCGTTGGGCATGCGCGCCCGGGGCCGATGACTCAAGGCTCCGCCTGCCGCGGCCGATATCCCGGACGTACAGGGAACCCGCAGGGGAGATTCAGATGCCGCGTCGTCCGCCCCGAGATCATGTCATGCAGGCGCGCCCCGCGCTGCCGCGTGACCGCGTCGCCGCGCCGGCCCGCCGGAGGGTGCTGCTGGCGTGGATGATTGCAGCGGTGATGCCGGTCAACGCGCAGCCGCCGCAGCCAGGCGATCCGGTGGCGCGGGCGATCGGCAACGAGGCGCGAAAGCTGCAGGATTTCGTGGTGGGCCCCCGGTATCACGAGTGGCCGGAGCCGGCCACCTCGGACTGCGCGCAGATCTACGAGCAGATCGTGCGCCTGACGCCGTACACCTACAACTACAAGCCGGACTTCTACGACGATCCGCGCAACGCCGCACTCGGCCTGCTCGGCCTGGTCTATCCCGAGGCATTTTACGTATGGGGATACACCGGGCTCGACAACTACTCGGAAGGCCGGACGATCGCCGACACCCGGATGCACATCGACAGCCTGCGGCGCGCCTCCGCGCAGCAGGACTGCTGGGTGCGGGAGTAGCACGGCGGCGCTCAACCGAGCGCTGAGAGCTCGCGCTCGAGCAACGCGGGGTCGCCGATGTTCAGTTCCACCGCGCGCCTGAGGAAGGTGATGCTGTCGATGTCGATATGGCGGCAGGCGAAGCCGATGTGGTCCGCCTCGACATGGGCGACGCGGCATTCCATGATCACCGGGGTCTCCGCGCCTTCCAGTCGGATGGCGAGCCTGCAATCGCTGCCGACGACGGGCGACCAGCCCGCCGGCCGCACGGCGAGTGCGCCCTTCAGCGAGAGATCGACCAGGGGCGCGCGCGCGATCGTCCCGTCGCCGGTGATGGTCACCTCGCCCTGCAGCGGTATGCGTTGAAAGTGCCGCTTGTTCCCGGTGCTCATGCGATGACCCGCGCGCGTGGCTGCCCCGGCGCGATTATACGGCCTCAGGCGCCCGGACCGGAGCCCCGTATCCCGGTAGACCCCGGTGAGGCTGCCTCGGCGACGGCCTGCGTGACCATGAGGCGCGCCGTCTTGACCGACTGTCCCGTGGTCTGCACCACCTCGATGGTATAGGGGCCCAGCCTCAGCCCGGTGCCGGGCTGAGGGATGCTTTCGAGCGTCTCGAGGATGAGGCCGTTGAGCGTCTTGGGCCCATCGGTCGGCAGCTTCCACTTGACCACCCGGTTGATCTCCCTCACCGTGGCAGAGCCGTCGACCAGATAACTGCCGTCCTCCTGCAGATGGATGTCGCGCGAGAAGGCCAGCGGGTCGGTGGTGAACTCCCCGACGATCTCCTCGAGCAGATCCTCCAGCGTCACCAGTCCCTGCAGGTCCCCGTATTCGTCCACGATGAGCGCGATACGCTCTTTCTGGCGCTGGAAATTGAGCAGCTGCGTGTGCAGCGGGGTGCCGATGGGGACATAGTACGGCTCGTCGAGCACGGCCTCGATCTCCTCCACGGTCAGCCGGCGGTCATCGGCCAGCAGCCTGGGCAGGCGCCGTATGTGCAGTATGCCGACGATGTGATCGATGCTTTCGCGATAGATGGGGACGCGGGTGTGCCTGCATGTGGTCAGTTCCTCGATGATCTCGGTGATCCCGGCGTTCAGATCGATGCCGGTGATCTCGTTGCGCGGCACCATGATGTCCTCCACCGTTCCCTTCTCGAGGTCGAGGATGGCGAACAGCATCTGCTGGTGTTTGCGCGGGATCATGGCACCGGCCTCGGCGACCACCGTCCGCAACTCCTCACGGCTGAGCGCGATCTCCTCGCCCTGTTCGGGGTACACCCCGGCCAGGTGCAGTATCGAGTTGGCGGCGGCATTGAGCGGCCAGACGATCACGGGATATATGACCCTCATCAGCGGGCGCAGCACGAACGACGCCGGGATCGCGATGCGCTCCGGCCGCAGGGCGGCCAGGGTCTTGGGCATCACTTCGCTGAACAGGAGCATGACGATGGTCAGCACGAGCGTGGCCGTGGCGGCGCCGCCGTCACCCATCAGTCGCAGACCGATGATCGTGGCGATGGCGACGGCCACGTTGTTGGCCGTGTTGTTGCCGACCAGCAGCAGGCCGATGAGCCGGTCCGGCCGTTCGAGCAGTTCGACGGTGCGTATGGCGCCCTTGTGCCTTTTGGCCGCCAGGTGTCGCAGCCGGTAGCGGTTTACCGCCATCATCGCGGTCTCCGAGGCGCTGAAGCACGCCGACAGGAGCAGCATGATCAGCAACGCCAGGAACAGCGCGCCTAGGGAAATGTCATACACGGGGCGGCTCCATGATCACGGGTTGTGAGGTTCCGGAGGCTGGCGCCCGGGGACGGGTGCCTGCCTCCGCCGGCATCAAACGCGCTTCAGTATCAGCTGAAGCACGATTTGTGATCCGAAGAATCCGACAGCAAGCAGCAGGAATCCCGCCAGGGTGTAACGCACGGCCGTCCGTCCGCGCCAGCCGCGCAGGTAGCGGCCCCAGAGCAGCACCGCGAACACCAGCCACGCGAGCATGGACAGCACGGTCTTGTGGACCAGATGCTGGGCGAAAAGGTCGTGCACGAACATGAAGCCGCTGATCTGGCCCAGCGTCAGCAGGAAAAACCCGATGGTGAGCAGCTGGAAGAGCAGGACCTCCATGGTGGCCAGCGGCGGCAGCAGGCGCATGATCCTGATCGGACGCTTCCTGCGCAGCTGCCGGTCGGCGATGGCGATGAGCACTGCCTGGAAGGCGGCGATCATGAGCAGGCTGTAGGACACCAGCGACAGCGCGATGTGCAGATCCACGCCCCCGGGCTCCTTCCCGGTCACCGGGTGGCCGCGGCCGAAGAGCCACTCCAGCGCGAGCGAGAGCGCCGCCAGCGGCAGCAGCCCCACCAGCAGCATTTGCAGGGGCCGGGCGAGATTGGCGATCAGCGCGAACACGGCGACCATCCAGCCGACCAGCGAGGCGGTATTGAAGACGCTGACGTCGAGCCCCTGCGGCGTCAGCATCGCCTGATAGAGCACGATCCCGTGGATAAGCACGGCCGCCGCGGCGATGATGATCTGCGTGCCCGAGAGGGTCGGGCGCGCGGCGCCGCCCGCCTTTGCGTCGAGGGCCAGCACGCCGGCGGCGAGCAGGTAGAGCACGATGGCGGCGAGGCTCAGTACGGTGGGGCTCATGGCCGTTATTGTACGCATAGTGGCGGCGGCGCGCGGAGGGGCATGCGGGCGCGGGCAGCCGGCGGACGGGTGCGTGCCGGGCGGCTATCCGTTAGGATTGCCCGCTTCCAGCCCGGTTGTTTCGGAGAATCGAATGTTTGACAGCCTGTCGCAACGACTGAATCGGGTCGTCAAGAACCTGCGTGGCCAGGGCCGCATCACCGAAGAGAACATGCAGGACACCCTGCGCGAGGTGCGCATGGCGCTGCTCGAGGCGGACGTCGCGCTGCCGGTGGTTCGGGAGTTCATCGAGCACATACGCCAGCGCGCCGCCGGCGAGGAGGTGTTCGCCACGCTGACCCCCGGTCAGGCCCTCATCCGGATCGTGCGCGACGAGCTCACGCGCATCATGGGCGAGGCCAACAGCGCGCTTGATTTGCGGACCACGCCGCCGGCGGTGGTGCTGATGGCGGGCCTGCAGGGTTCGGGCAAGACCACCACGGCCGCCAAGCTCGCGCGCCGGCTCAAGGAGCAGGACCGCAAGAGCGTGCTGCTGGTGAGCGCCGATGTCTACCGGCCGGCGGCGATCGAGCAGCTCGCCGTCCTGGGCCGCGAGATCGGCGTGGACGTGTTTCCCAGCCACGCCGGCGAGAAGCCGACCGACATCGCCGGCGCCGCCCTGCAGCATGCCCGCACCCAGTTCAAGGACGTCCTGATCGTCGACACGGCGGGCCGCCTGCACGTCGACGCGCAGATGATGGAGGAGATCAGGGCGCTGCACGCGGCGGTCAATCCCGTCGAGACCCTGTTCGTGGTCGACAGCATGATGGGTCAGGACGCCGTCAACACGGCCAGGGCGTTCAACGAGGCGTTGCCGGTCACCGGCGTCATCGTCGCCAAGACCGACGGTGACGCCCGCGGCGGCGTGGCGCTGTCGGTCCGGCAGGTCATCGGCAAGCCCATCAAGTTTCTCGGCGTGGGCGAGAAGACGGGTGCGCTGGAGCCGTTCTTCCCCGATCGGGTGGCCTCGCGCATCCTCGGCATGGGTGACGTGCTCGGCCTCATCGAGGACGTGGAGAAGTCCGTCGATCGCGACAAGGCGATGGAGTTCGCCGACAAGCTGCGCAAGGGCAAGGGCTTCGACCTGAACGATCTCAGGGAGCAGATGCAGCAGATGCGCAAGATGGGCGGTGTGGCCGCGCTGGTGGCCAAGCTGCCCGGAATGACCGAACTGCCGAGGCAGGCCATGGAGCAGACCGGGGACGTGCAGATGAAGAAGATGACCGCCATCATCGATTCGATGACGCCGCAGGAGCGGCGTTTCCCCGATCTCGTCAAGGCCTCGCGCAAGCGGCGCATCGCCCTGGGGTCGGGCACGGAGATCCAGGACGTCAATCGCCTGCTGCGCCAGTTCGATCAGATGCAGAAGATGATGAAGAAGATGGGCAAGAAGGGCGGCATCGCCGGCCTCATGCGCAACATGAAGCGCAATCCGCCGCCCGGCATGCCTTTCTGAACCCGGGCGCAATCGCGGCGGCGCCCCCCGGGCCGGGCGGCGGGTGCGCCGCGCCTCAGTTCGTTGCCGGATTCTGGGCGGCGTGCTCGAGGAGAAACTGATCCACCAGCGAGGCAACCTCGCCGTTGATGAAGCGCAGTTCCATGTCGGTCTTCCAGCCGCTCGTTCCGCGCGACCACACCGTCTCGGTGATGAAGGACGAGGAATTCGTGCCGAGCGGGATCTTCTGCCGCAACTGCAGGCTGGTCGAGCAGGAATACATGCCGAAATCCAGTTCGTTGGCGTGTAGCGTGAGGTCCATCAGGGCCGCCGACGGGTCCCTGAGCGCCTGCTCCTCGGTGAGTATGCCGATGCCGCGCGCGCGCAGGCGCGATTCCACCACTTCCCGTACGCCCGCGGCGGAAAGGCCGAAACGGTCGAATTCAGGCGTGAAGCCGCGCGTGGAGACCGCCACGCTGCGCACGCCCTTGAGGGCCAGATGCACGGTCTGCCGGTCACTTCCGAAGTCGAGGTCCTGCGCGTTCGCCTGCAGCGCGACCGCGAGCAAGGCCGTCATGCACGACCACCGCAAACCCGGTTTCATGATCTGTTCTCCATTGGCGTCGGAATTATAAGTGCAGACCCGGACCGGGAGATACGGCTACTCCCGCCGCGCCGCCGCGGCCCGCGGCAGGGATGCAGCGGTGCGCGGGCCACCGTCACAGCCGATAGCCCTTGTCCCTGGCACGGAAGATGATCGCGAGGCAGCCGATCGCGAACAGCGCGAACCAGATGAGCGACCACTCCGCGATCGACAGCCCGAGGAACGTCCAGTCCACGGTCGCGCATTCCCCGGTGCCGCGCAGCACCTTCCTGAACGTCTCGGTGAACGGCAGCGTCTTCATCCAGTACTCCAGCCCCGGTCCGCAGGCGGGCACCTGATCCTTGGGCAGATGCTGCAGCCAGACCTGGCGCCCTGCGAACACCAGACCGGCGATCGCGGCGAGCAGGGTCAGTCCACCGTAGATGCGCATGCCGATGCGATCGGGGTTGTGCAGCGCGCCCGCCAGGGCCAGCGGGCCGGCGGCGAGGTAACAGACGCGCTGGAATATGCACAATGGGCAGGGATCCAGGCCCTGCCCGTACTGCAGGTAATAGCCGTAGCCGAGGAGGGCTGCACAGGCGGCGAAGATCAGGGCCAACAGCATGCGGGGCTGAAGCATTGCGAGGGTCTCTGTCCTAGGGGAGTTCCAGTTCGTAGGGTGGCTTCGACCAGCGCACCGCCGGGCCGTCGGGGCTCTGGAGATGGACGCGATCCGTCCCGGCGAGTTCCACCTGCGTCACCGCCGTGAACACCACCCCGTCCTCGGGGTGCGGCGCTGCCTGCACGACCTCGCCCGCGGTCATCTCCGCTCCCTCCACCGCCAGCCGCGCGCCGGGCGGCGGTGCATCGGTGGCGTCGGCGCGGCCGATGTACATCCGCTGCCTGATGCGGCCGCGGTAGCGCATGCGCGCGATGATCTCCTGGCCGGTGTAGCAACCCTTGCTGAAGCCGATGCCGCCCAGGACGTCGAGGTTGAGGGCCAGCGGGATGAATTTCTCGCGTGTCGCCCCGAAGACCTGCGGCAGTCCGGCCGTGATGTCGAGATAATCCCAGGCCGGCGTGCCGGCCGGCGGCGCCACGGCGGCGAGCCGTCGCCAGGGCCGGGCGAGCTCATCGGGAGCGCCAATCAGAATCAGGCGCGGGGACTCCCCCGGGAGGCGGATCGCCGACACGCCATCGCTGCCGCTCACCGTCTCCGGCAATTCGGGCAGCGGCAGGTCCCCGGCCAGCGCGGCGGCGGCGCCGGCGCCGCTCACGCCGATGCAGGCGAGCGCGTCGCCATGATCGGTGATCGTCACCCGGGAGCGCAGAACGTACATGCGCATGCGCCTGACCGTGGACTCGGCCATCTCCGCGGGCAGCAGCATCCGGTAGGCGCGCCCGGCGCGAAAGATGCGGACGAGCGCCAGCGCCCGTCCCTGCGGCGTGCACCACGCGCTGAGCGAACTCTGATCCGCGCGCAGCGACAGCACATCGCTGGTGAGCTGGCCGCCGAGGAACCCGCCGGCGTCCTCACCGTCGACCTCGATGACGCTCAGGTGCGACAGATCGGAAATGATGTCGCCGTGCGCCGCCGCGCCGAGCTCGCGCGCGGCATTTCCGAAATGGCGCACGCGGCCGGCATCCATTACCGCGCCGGAGTCGCGCAGCAGCAGCTGCCATGTTGGATTCATGCCGGGAGCGCCGCGGTCGCGGCGAGGGCGCCGCGTATGTGCATCACGATGCACTGCAGACGGGGGTCGGCGGGCAGCGCGGTCCCGCTCAGCCAGGAAAGCAGTTCCGGGTCCAGAGTGTCCAGGAGCCGCGCGAAGTCGCCCTTGTCCTCCTCGCGCAACGCGCCGTAGCCCGCGGCGAGATAGCGCTCGAGCATCACGTCCAGTTCCTTCATGCCGCGCCGGCAGCGCCAGCGGATCCGTTTCTCGTCGATCATCGTGCCTATTGTACCCGCGCCAGCTATATTACGGCCCGGGAACGTATCCCGGCATGTGGAGCGAGATGGCCAAGGGCGCGGTCGATGCGGCAGCACTGGATCGGGATCCTCCGGCATCCGTGGACGATGCCGGACTGCGCGAGCTGACCGATTTCGCCTGCCGGCTGGCGGATGCGGCCGCGGCAGAGGTACTGCCCCACTTCCGGGTGCCGCTCGCGATCCGGAACAAGGCCGGGTCGCAGGCCTACGACCCCGTGACGGCCGCCGACCTGGGCTCGGAATCGGCCATGCGCGCCCTGATCCGCGGCACCTACTCCGACCATGGCATTTACGGGGAGGAGGGCGGACACGTGCGCGGCGCCGATGCGCTGACATGGGTCATCGATCCGCTGGACGGCACGCGGGCGTTCATCACCGGCGCGCTGCACTGGGGTGTGCTCATCGCGCTCTACGATGGCGCGCGCCCGATCCTGGGCGTGATGGATCAGCCCTATACGCGCGAGCGCTTCGTCGGCAACCGCCTCGGCGCCCGCTGGACGCGCGAGGGCGAGCAGCGCCGGCTCGCCACGCGCGCCTGCACGGACCTCGGCGAGGCGGTGCTCTACACCACGGCCCCGGAGATGTTCTCGGAGCCGGGCGAGCGTGACGCGTTCGAGCGTCTGGCCGCACGGGTGAAGCTCACGCGCTACGGCGGGGACTGCTACAGCTACTGCATGCTGGCGTCGGGCTACGTCGACCTCGTGGTGGAGTCGGACCTCAAGCCCTATGACATCCAGGCGCTGATCCCGATCATCGAGGCGGCCGGCGGCATCGTCACCTCGTGGGCGGGCGGGGCCGCGCACTACGGCGGCGCGATCGTCGCCGCGGGCAGCGCCCCGGTTCACGCCGCCGCCCTGCGGGTCCTGCAGGGGCGCGGGCCCGGCCGCCCGTAGCCCTGAGCGGCGCCTTCCACGGCCGGCGCGCCGTGCGATCAGGGGCCGGCGCCCCGGCCGTGGAAGGCCTTCGCGACGCAGACATCGCGCAGGTGCACCGCCTCATCGCGGTACCGGCGCTTTGCGGGCAGCAGCGGCAGGGGGTTGGCGTCGCCCTCCTGGCTGGTGATCAGCACGATATACTCGGGAAAACTCAGCTCCATCGCCAAGCTGTTGTTCAGGCAGCTGCAGAAGCGCTCATGCCCGATGGCGCGCATGCAGTCCGCACCGCGCCGGTCATGGATGGCCTTCAGATCCTCGAGGACCTCCAGGGCCTTGAACCCGGGCCTCAGGTACTCGTAGTCCGCGGCCGACGGTGGCGCGGAGGGCTCGCCATCGGCGCTCGCCGCGAGCGCAACGCCACCCATCAGACCCGCCGCCAGCAGCCGCCGGCACGCGCGCGGCGATTTCACCACGGCAACGCTTCACCATTGGCGTGGTGGAAGGTGCCGGTCTGCGCCATGCCGAACTCCTCGATGCGCGCCAGCAGCATGGCCGCGGACTCCGCCGGCGGGATGCCCTGGCCGTCGGTCATCCCGGTGGCGACCATGCCGGGATGCAGGATGAAGACGCCGATGCCGCGGGACTTCAGATCCCGCGCCAGGCTGACACCGGCCATGTTCACGCCCGCCTTGGAGATGCGGTAGCCGTAATAGCCGCCGCTGCCGTTGTCGCCGATGGAGCCCATGCGGCTGGTGATGATGGCGACCTTCGAGCCCTCGTGCAGGTTTGGCAGCAGCGCCGTGGTGACGCGCAGCGGGCCGAGCGTGTTGACCTCGAACTGCCGGCGGATGCGCTCGTAGTGCAGATCCGCCATCGACTCGACCGAGAGTATGCCGGCGTTGTTGATCAGCAGGTCGATGCGGCGTCCGGCGAGTTGTCGCGCGAGCGTGGCGACCGATCCGGCGTCGCTCACATCCACCCCGTCGATCACGGTGACGCCGAGCGCGTCGAGCGCGGGCGAGGTACGCCGGCAGGTCGCGAGGACCTCATAGCCGCGCTCCCCGAGCTGCCTGCAGAGCTCCAGGCCTATGCCCCTGTTGCCGCCCGTCACCAGTGCCGTTGCCATCGTCGCCACCCTCCACCGTTTTCGAACTCCCGATGCAAGATAGAAGGCCTGCCGGCCGGAGGCAAGGACCGTAGGGTGGGAAGGCCGGGGCCCGGCCCCACATCGGAGGGATCGTCCCGTGACACGGGCACGGCGGGTGCGACCACCCGGACCGCTGGCGGCGCGTCCCGCGGGGCCAAGGCCCGCGAGGCGAGCCGTCGATCGTATTGTACGCGTGGGCGAGGCGCGCCGTGTCAGTGGATCTGCCCGCACACGCAACGCGCGCCCCCCGTGCGTCGCTCGCCGCGTACAATGGCAGCCATGCCAGCGCCGTCGTCCACGACAGCGAGCACGGTGACCGCACCGTCGCACTCGCCTCAACGCAGACGCACGGTGTCCGCGGATACCGTCCTGTTCCCCGCGGCGGCGCTGTTCTCGATCGTGGCGATACTGCTGTGGGTCTACGCGCGCACATCCCCGGCCGGCGCCCGGTGGCCGATCGCGACGGCATACGCGCACGCGCACGAGATGCTGTTCGGGTACGCCTTGGCCGTGGTCGCCGGCTTCATGATCACCAGGTCGTCACCATCGCTGAATGCGGCGCTGTTCCTGTGCTGGCTCGCGGCGCGGGGAGCGCCGTTTTTCGTCGACGGGGGGAGCGCGATCGCTGCGATCCCCAATCTGCTCTTCGCCGCGCTGGTGGCGTACAGCGGCGCGCCGATGTTCATGCGTGCGGCCAAGAAGATCGAGAACCGCATCATCGGTCCGCTGCTGATTGCGATCTGCGCGTGCCCGTTTCTCTATCGTGCCGGCGTCGCCGGCCTGCCGGCCGGCGCGCAATACCTGGCGCTCCTGCTCGCGGTCGACCTGCTGGCGTTGCTGATGCTGCTGATGGGCGGTCGTGCGATCTCGCCTGCGGTGGCCGGCCACTATTACCGCCGCGGCGAGGTTCTCCAGGCGCGTGTGCAGCCGCGCCTGGAGCGGCTCGTGATCCTCTTCATGCTCGCGGGCGCCGCATGCGACCTGGTTCCCGGCGCCGCCATGGCGAGCGGTGCGTTCGCGATCTCCGCCGCCGCGACCACGGCGATACGCGCCTGGCGCTGGCGGCTGTGGACGGTGCTCGATCGGCCCGAGCTCTGGACCCTCGGGCTGGGTTACCTCTGGCTGATCATCGGGCTGACATTGAAGGGGTTCGCGCAGATCACCGGCGCGCTGAGCCTGAGCCAGGCCCTGCATGGAATCACGATCGGCGCGCTGGGCACGCTCACGCTGGCGATGATGGCGCGGACGCACATGATGCGGCAGCGCCGCCCGCTGGAGAGGTTCGGCGACGTCGGCGCCGGCGCGGTGCTCATCGGCATTTCGGCCTTGTTGCGGCTCGCCGCGCCGTACTTCGCGACGAGCGAGGTCGCCGTGATCCTGTGGGGCGCCGCCCTCGCGTGGACCGCCGCGATGGCGCTGCTGCTGCGGCGGCTGCTGGGTTTCGCGCCACACTCGTCCTGAGCCGCGCGCGGCGCCGGCGGCCGTCCGCGGCCTGGCTCCCGTCTGCCGCGGGAACTTCGGCGGTCCGTCCTGCCGAGATGGATTGAGACTACAGTGAAGGTTTCTATAACCCGCGGCGCCGGCACTCCAGCCTCGGGGGGCTCAGTCCGATGGTTACGTGAAACAGGCGCGGTTAGCCTGAGGCGGTTCCTGCGCGTCCCGGGGCGGCTCAAAGGTGGTGCCGCCTGGAGAGGACCGCAAACGGCTCAGCCCTGCCGCTCGACCATCAGCTTCTTGATCTCGCCGATCGCCTTGCCGGGGTTCAGTCCCTTCGGGCAGGTCTTGGTGCAGTTCATGATCGTGTGGCAGCGGTACAGGCGGAACGGATCCTCCAGCATGTCCAGGCGCTCGCCGGTGTTCTCGTCGCGCGAGTCGACGATCCAGCGGTAGGCCTGCAGCAGGATCGCGGGCCCCAGGTAGCGATCGCCGTTCCACCAGTAGCTCGGGCAGGCCGCCGAGCAGCTCGCGCAAAGAATGCACTCGTACAGCCCGTCGAGCCTGGCCCGGTCCTCCTTGGACTGCAGGCGCTCGCGATCGGGCGCGGCCGTCTCCGCCTGCAGCCAGGGCCTGATGGAGGCGTACTGCGCGTAGAAGTGCGTGAGATCGGGGACGAGATCCTTGACCACGGGCATGTGCGGCAGGGGATAGATCTTCACCGCCCCACCGACGTCCTCGATCGCCTTGGTGCAGGCCAGCGTGTTGGTGCCATCGATGTTCATGGCGCAGGAGCCGCAGATGCCCTCGCGGCAGGAGCGGCGGAAGGTCACGGTCGGGTCGAGCTCGTTCTTGATGTAGATCAGCGCGTCGAGCACCATCGGCCCGCACCTGTCCAGATCGATCTCGTAGGTGTCCAGCCGCGGGTTCTGCCCGGAGTCCGG
This sequence comes from Gammaproteobacteria bacterium, assembly GCA_022071965.1. Lineage (GTDB taxonomy): Bacteria > Pseudomonadota > Gammaproteobacteria > JAJPIJ01 > JAJPIJ01 > JAJVHZ01. The sequence continues at coordinate 148,211 of JAJVIQ010000003.1, read as the reverse complement.
GTCGTAGCGATAGAGGCGGAACTCGCGCGAGCGGCGGGCGCCGGTGGCCGCGCGCAGCGTCTTGCCTGCCTGCACTTTCGAATTCTTCGGTAGCGTGAATTCCGCCATCGTTGCCAGTCCTCGTCAGATTCGTGTTTCACCGCTCCGGGGCGCCGCCGCCAGCCGGCTGCCCCCGGGCTTCAATAAGTGCGCTTCTTCAGGGCGACGACCTCGACCTCGTTGGTGAGCGTGTACATGTGCACCGGCCGATAGTCGAACCGCACGCCGCCCTTCTCGTCGACCCACGCAATCGTGTGCTTCAGCCAGTTCACGTCGTCGCGCTCCGGGTAGTCGTCGCGCGCCTGCGCGCCGCGGCTCTCCGTGCGGTTGAGCGCCGACTTGATGCTGATCATCGCCTGCTGCAGCAGGTTCTCCAGCTCCAGCGTCTCCACGAGGTCGGAATTCCAGATGAGCGAGCGGTCGGACACCTTCACGTCGCGGAAGGAATCCCACACCTTCTGCAGCTTGCCGATGCCTTCCTCCATCAGCGGACCGGTGCGGAACACCGCGCAGTGCGCCTGCATCGCGCGCTGCATCTCCAGGCGGATCTTCGCCGTCGGCAGCGAGCCGCCGGCGTGGCGCAGCCGATCGAAGCGGGCGATGATCCGGTCGGTGGTCCCGGCGTGCAGCGGCCTGTGCGGCTGGTTCCTCCGCACGTTGTCGCCGCACCAGCTGGCCGCGGCGCGGCCGAAGACGATGATGTCGAGCAGCGAGTTCGAACCCAGGCGATTGGCGCCGTGCACCGACACGCACGCGGCCTCGCCGATGGCCATGAGTCCCGGTACCGGCGTATCCGGATTGCCGTCCCTGAGCGTGACGGCCTGGCCGTGATGATTGGTCGGGATGCCGCCCATGTTGTAGTGCGCCGTGGGCAGCACCGGTACCGGCTGCCTGGTGACGTCCACGCCGGCGAAGATCTTCGCGGTCTCGGCGATGCCCGGCAGCCTCTCGTTGATCACCTCGGGTCCGAGGTGCTCGAGGTGCAGGTGGATGTGATCCTTCTCCGGCCCGACGCCGCGGCCCTGCAGGATCTCCATGGTCATCGAGCGGCTGACGACGTCGCGCGAGGCCAGGTCCTTGGCGTTCGGGGCGTAACGCTCCATGAAGCGCTCGCCGTTGCCATTGGTCAGGTAGCCGCCCTCGCCGCGGCAGCCCTCGGTCATCAGGCAGCCCGAACCGTAGATGCCGGTGGGGTGAAACTGGATGAACTCCAGGTCCTGCAGCGGCAGACCCGCGCGCGCGACCATCGCGTTGCCGTCGCCGGTGCAGGTATGCGCGGAGGTGGCGCTGAAGAAGGCGCGGCCATAGCCGCCGGTGGCGAGCACGGTCTGGTGGGCACGGAACACGTGCAGCGTGCCCTCGCCGAGGTCCCATGCCACCACGCCGTGGCAGGCGCCGTCCTCGAACAGCAGATCGATGGCGAAGTACTCGACGAAGAACTCCGCATCGTGCTTCAGGGACTGCTGGTAAAGGGTGTGCAGGATCGCGTGCCCGGTGCGGTCGGCGGCGGCGCAGGTGCGCTGCGCGATGCCCTTGCCGTACTCGGTGGTCATGCCGCCGAAGGGACGCTGGTAGATCTTGCCGTCGTCGGTGCGCGAGAACGGCACGCCGTAGTGCTCCAGCTCGATCACCGCGGGCACGGCCTCGCGGCACATGTATTCGATGGCGTCCTGATCGCCGAGCCAGTCGGAACCCTTGACGGTGTCGTACATGTGCCAGCGCCAGTCGTCCGGGCCCATGTTGCCCAGGGAGGCGCTCATGCCGCCCTGGGCGGCCACGGTGTGCGAGCGCGTCGGAAACACCTTGGTGACGCAGGCGGTCTTCAGGCCCCTGGCGGCCATGCCGAAAGTGGCGCGCAGGCCGGCGCCGCCCGCGCCGACGATCACGACGTCGTACTTGTGTTCAACGACCTTGTAAGCCTGAGTCATTCTTGCCTAAGCTCCGAACGTGACCTTCAATGCGGCGATGGCGGCGACGAGCCCGAGCAGGATGCAGGCGAACTTCAGGGCGATCTGCGCCGTCACCTTGACCCACTCGGTATGGATGTAGTCCTCGAAGACCACCTGCACGCCGAGCTGCGCGTGATAGAAGATGGCGAACAGGGCGGCCACCATCAGCGCCGCGTTGACCGGGGACCTGAACCACTGCACGGCGGTGGCGTAGTCCGCGCCCGAGAGGCAGACGATGGCGAAGACCAGCCAGATCGCGAGCGGCACGAGGGCCACCGCCGTCAGCCGCTGCATCCACCAGTGATGCGTGCCGTTCTTCGCGGAGCCGAGGCCGCGCACGATGCCCAGACTGGAGCGTAGATTCATCGAGGTCTCCTTCAGGCCGCGATCCAGGTGGCCAGGGTGAGGACCGCGGTGGCGATCAGCACCGCGTAGCCGGATGCGTACGTGTGCTTCAGCTCGTACCCCATGCCGGCGTCCCAGAACAGATGCCGGATGCCGTTGCAGAGGTGAAAGAAGAGGGCGGCCGACCACGCGAACAGGAAAAGCTGCATGTACCAGGTCCCGAACCAGGCCTGGGTGGAGGCGTAGGCCCCGGGACCGGCCGCCAGGGCGGCCAGCCAGCACACCAGCAGGACGGTGCCCAGGGTGAGCAGGATGCCGGTGCCGCGGTGAAGTATCGACAGGACCGAGGTGAGCTGCGGCCGGTAGACCTGCAGATGCGGCGACAGTGGTCGTGCGCTCTTGTTCATGTGTCTGCTCCAGAGACCTGTTCGTGCCCGATCGATCCCGCCTCGCCGCGGCGCCCGCGCGCGCAATGGCGGGATCCGGCGGTGCTCGAGGCGCGCTGGGGCGCGAACGACAACGCATAGGAACTCGGGCCCGTCGCCGGCGCGAGAACGATGATCTTTCTCAGCCCGCGCCCGCGATCGGTCGATCGGCCCCGGCCGCGGCCTGGGTGGCGCGATACCCCGGATTGTCCCCCAGGCGGCCGCGTACGGAAGCCGCGTCTTGGCTTGTTACTCGGCGATGCGTCAGAAGTCCACGCACTTGCCGTTGCGTTCCCAATCCCCGTATCGGGTCGGCTCCGGCCCTCTCGGGCCGCCGATCTCCTTGCGCCGGGCGCCCGGCGGCGCCGCCGGGGCTTGCCTATCGAGCTCGCTTTGCGTTGTGATCGCCTTGGACGGGCGCTGCTGTTCGAGCTTCGACACGGTGGCTGGGCCTTTGTTTTCCGCAGGCGCAGTATCATGGACAAGGCGTCCCGCTTTCAAGAGTCTGCGACGCTGCCTGCATGCAGCATCCCGGTAGTGCGGCCGCGGCCTCGCCGATCCGGCGCAGCCGGCCACGGCATTTGCATGGCATTTGGACCTCACCAACGGCACAAGGGAGCCTGGGTCCGAACGCGGGCGCTGCGGCGCAGCAGGTAGCGGCTTCATCGGCCGCGGATGGGGGCGGGCCGGTAATCGCGGCGGGACGTGCAGGAGCGACGGTATGAGACACCAGGCAGGGGGGCGCAGGCGCCGCGCGGTCGCGCGGGTGTGGCTGGCCGCGTGCCTCTGCGTATCGCTGCCCGGCGCCGCCCGCGGCGAGGACCGGCCCGCCGATGTGCAGGCGCGGGCCGTGGCCGAGGCGCGCGCCGGCCGATACGTGGAGGCGCTCACGGCGCTCGCGAAACTGCGCGAGCAATACCCGGCGGAACGCCGCTATCTGCACGACTACATCGAGGTGCTCGGCTGGGCGGGCCGCGAGGCCGATGTCATCGCGCTCATCGACGAGGTCGACCTGAAGTCCGCGCCGTTCCCGGTCCTGGAGACGCTCGCCAAGGCGTCCCGCAACCAGAAGAGGTATCCGCAGGCGGAACGCGTCTACCGCGGGATCCTCGCGCGCGACGCCGCGCACCTGCAGGCCGGCATCGGGCTGGCCTGCACATTGGCCGAGTCGGGCCGGCGCGAGTCCGCGCTGCGGCAGATCGAGGCGACCGCGACGCATCACCCGCAGTCGCTCGAGATATGGTTCGCGCGCGGCTACGTCGACGAGGTGACGACCGCCTATGCCGATGCGCTTTACTGGTACCAGCGAGTGCTCGATCGCGAGCCGGCGCACGGGGAGGCGACCCGCCGGCGCGTGCTGACGCTCGCGAAGATGGGCGCCCCGCACCTGGCGTATGACCTGATGCAGCGGCAGCCGGAGCTGTACGCGGCCGGGGAGCGCTTCGCGGTGGAGGCCGATCGCGCCGCGATCCAGACGCGCTGGGGCGGCACCACGCCGATCAGCCGCGACCCGCATCGCCGCTTCGACGACACCGATCGCGCGCTGCGCTACCTCGACGACCTGCACGGCAGGCCCTGGGAGCAGCTGGATCTCGCCTCTGCCCGCGATCGGCGTCTGGCCTGCGACCGAATGGCGGCGTTGCGCGATCGGGTGCGCATGAAGGAGGTGATCGGGATCTACGAGCGCCTGAAGTCCGGCGGCGTCGAGATCCCCAACTACGCGCTCATGGCGGCCGGAGACGCCTACGTCTACGAGCAGCAGCCCGAGGTCGCGATCGACATCTACAGGCAGGTCCTGGAGACCGATCCGAAGGGCTACAATGCCCGGCTGGCCCTGTTCTACGCCTATACCGAGGTCGACGACTTCCGGCACGCCTATGCCATCATCGATCAGCTCTCGGAGGAGCAGGCGGTATGGCGGCGGCACCCCGAAGGCAAGGTGGTGCGCAGCAATCCCCGCAAGTTCGAGTCCGAGGTGGCGGCAACGCTGGGGCGCGCCTACGCCGACGACCTCCTCGAGGCCAACGGGCGCTTCGACGACATGTACGCGCTGGCGCCGGCCAGCCTGGACCTGAAGCAGGAGCTGGCCAGCGTGCACCGCCGCCGCGGCTGGCCGCGCCGCGCATTGCGCGAGTACGGGCAGATCCTGGCCGAGGAGCCGGACTTCCGGCTCGCGCGCATCGGCCACGGCGCGACGCTCTTCGATCGCCATCGCTATCCCGAGGCCGAGCGCATACTGGGGCAGCTCGAGAGCGAGTTTCCCGAGGACAAGCAGGTGCAGCGCTTCGCCCGGACCTGGGAGCTGTACCGCCGGCGCGAACTGATCGTCGAGACCCGCTATGGCCATACCTGGGACACCGACAATGGCACGTTCAGCGAACTGGGCAACGACAGCATCGAGGTCGACAGCTTCCTGTTCTCCCGCCCGATCGACTACTACACCCGCGCCTACGTGCATCAGCACTTCGCCACCGCGGACTTCGAGGAGGGCACGGGCACGGACCATCGCCTGAGCGCCGGCGTGGAATACACACAGCCGAACTACCTCGTGGCGGCGGAGGTGGGCGGCGGATTCGAGGACAGCAGCGCGCCCGCGGCCACCTTGCGCGGCACCTGGTATCGCGACGACCATCTCAGCGTGAGCGGGGTGGCCGAACTGAGCTCCACGGAGGTGCCGCTGCGCGGTATCCGGGCCGGGGTCGACGGCAATTTCGTCGGGGTGTCGGCGCAATACCGGTGGCACGAGTCGCAGGCCGTGCGCGCAGGCTACGGCTATCTCGACTTCGACGACGGCAACGAGCGCAATCAACTGGGCGCGGTGTTCGAGCGGCGGGTCATCCAGGTGCCGCACTACAGGATGACGGCGTTTCTCGAGGGCGCCGGCTCGCTCAACGATCGCGACGACGTCATCTACTACAGCCCCGCGAGCGACGCCAGCCTGGGCCTCACGCTCGACAACGAATGGGTGAACTACCGTCGCTACGAACGCCGCTTCGCGCAGCGTCTGGGCCTGTCTCTGGGGGGCTACTGGGAGGAGAATTACAGCCCGGACTACACCTGGTGGGTGAGCTATCAGCACGACTGGGATTTCTCCGAGGCGTTCCGCCTGCACTATGGCGTGGTGCACGGACGGCGCGTGTTCGACGGCGACCCGGAATACGAGACGGCGATCGTGGCGGGCATCAACGTGAGGTTCTGAACATGCGGGTTCTGCTGGCATTTCTCGCAGTGTGGATGTCGGTGGCCCCCGCGCAGGCGGCGCCGCCGAACCAGACCTTCGACGTCTTTTGCTATCACGACGTCCGCGACGACGTGGAGGATGACATCGACATCGATCCGATCGCCACTTCCACTCAGCGCCTCACGCAGCACTTCGCGTGGCTGCGCGAGCACGGCTACCGGCCTGTGAGTGTCGATGACATCCTCGCGGCGCGCGCGGGCACGCGGGGGCTCCCGCCGAAGGCGGTGCTGCTGACCTTCGATGACGGCTACGTGAGCTTCTTCACGCGCGTCTACCCGCTGCTGAAGGCATTCGGCTATCCCGCGGTGCTGGCACTGGTCGGCAGCTGGCTCGATGTGCCGGCGGGCGGCGTGGTGGAGTACGGCACGGAGAAGGCGGCGCGCAGCCGCTTCCTGTCACTGGCGCAGATCCGCGAGATGAGCGCCTCGGGGCTCGTCGAATTCGCGAGCCACAGCTACGCCCTGCATCGCGGCGTGCAGGGCAACCCGCAGGGCAACGAGGAGCCGGCCGCCGCCACGCGCATTTATTCCCCGGGGACCCGGGCCTACGAGGATGCCGCGGCGTACCGCGCCCGGCTGCGCGCGGACCTGGAGCGCAATTCGGCGTTCATCGGGGAAGCGACGGGGAAGCGCCCACGGGTCATGGTGTGGCCGTACGGGGCCTACTCGCGCGTCGGCGTGCAGGTGGCTGCCGATCTCGGCATGAGCCTGAGTCTCACGCTCCGCGACGGGGTGGCGACGCTGTCGGCGCTCGATTCGGTTCCGCGGCATCTGATGGAGGCCAATGCCCCGCTGCCCGCGCTGGTATGGATGCTGCAGCGCCGGCCCGGGACGACACCGATACGCGTCGCCCACGTCGACCTCGACTACCTCTACGACGAGGATGCGGCGCAGATGGACCGCAACCTAGACGTGCTGCTCGAGCGCATCAAGTCGCTGCAGATCAACACCGTCTACCTGCAGGCCTTCGCCGACCCGGACGCCGACGGCACCGCCAGCGCAATGTATTTTCCGAATCGGCACCTGCCGGTGCGCGCCGATCTCTTCAACCGCGTCGCGTGGCAGCTGAAGACGCGCGCCGGCGTGCGCGTCTATGCCTGGATGCCGGTCCTGGCATACGACCCCGGCGGGCGGCCGGCGCCGGCATCGCTGCGCGTGCAGAGCGAGCCGGGCGATGAGAGCGCCGCCAATGCCTACCGTCGCCTCTCGCCGTTCAACGTGCGTGCGCGCGCCATCGTGCGGGAGATCTACGAGGATCTCGCGGCGCACGCGCATTTCGACGGCGTGCTGTATCACGACGACGCGCTGCTGAGCGATCACGAGGACGTGAGCCCCGATGCATTGCGGGTGTACCGCGACGCCTGGAGACTCCCGGGCCCGACCGCGGCGATCCGGGCGGATCCCGGCATGGCGCGGCGCTGGGCGCGCCTGAAGACCCGCTACCTCATCGACTTCACGCGCGAGCTGACCAATACGGTGCGCACCATGCGCCCGGACATCAAGACCGCGCGCAACCTCTACGCGAGCGTGGTCATGGATCCGGACAGCGAGGCGTGGTTCGCGCAGGATGCCGACGAGTTCGCGGCCACCTACGACTATGTCGCGCTCATGGCCATGCCCTACATGGAGGAGGCACCGGACGCGGAGGAATGGCTGCGCATCCTGGCCGCCCGCATCGCGCCGTCGACCCGCGCCAAGACCGTCTTCGAGCTGCAGAGCCGCGACTGGCGAACCGGGACGCCGGTTCCCGGGGCGGCACTGGCCGGTCAGATGAGCGTGCTCGCCGACGCCGGGGTACGGCACTACGGCTACTATCCCGACGATTTCATCGGCGGCCATCCCGACCTGGCCCTGGTATTCCCTGCCATGTCGCTGAGCGACTACCCTCACCGGCCCCCGGGCACGCGCGATCTCTCCCGGCTGTATTCCGGCGTCCTGACACCCTGAGCGGGGGTGCGCCGCGCCCTCGCGCCGGCCGCCGCGCGCAGCCCGGGCGCCGGCGGGGAGCGAGGCACGCCGGGGCGGGTCCCGGTCGACGGTCCCCGCCCGATAAAGGAGTTGCGGGTTCCGCCGATAACTCCATCTGGCGGCTGGATTTTCCGGCGACCCGACGGAGACCCGCGTGGCATTCGATACGCTGGCGAACGGCCTGCTGGCCTTTGCCTTCTACTACCCCCTGTTCATGGCCTACCTGTGGATGGCAGGCGGGCTGTATTACTACTTCCGCTGGGAGCGCACCGGCGGCCACAGCCCGGATGACCCGCCAGGACTTCCGTACTACCCGCCGGTGTCCGTCATCGTTCCCTGTCACAACGAGGGCCGTCAACTCGAGGAGACGATCGGGCAGCTGCTGGAACTCGATTATCCGGATTTCGAGATCATCGCCGTCAACGACGGCAGTACCGATCAGACCGGCGCGATCCTCAACCGAATGGCAGGGATCCATCCCCGCCTGCGGGTGCTGCACTTCACGCGCAACCAGGGCAAGGCGATGGGGCTGCGCATGGCCGCGATGGCCTCGCCGAACGAGTTCCTCGTCTGCATCGACGGCGACGCACTGCTCGATCGACATGCCGTCACCTGGATGCTGTGGCACCTCGTGCAGTATCCGCGCGTCGGCGCGGTGACCGGCAATCCGCGCATTCGCAATCGCTCGACGCTGCTCGGCCGCATCCAGGTTGGCGAGTTCTCCTCCATCATCGGCCTCATCAAGCGCGCGCAGCGCATCTATGGCCGCATCTTCACCGTCTCGGGCGTGATGGCGGCGTTCCGCAAGAGCGCGCTGCACCGCGTGGACTACTGGAGCGTGGACATGGTGACCGAGGACATCGACGTCAGCTGGAAGCTGCAGCTCGATCACTGGGACATCCGCTACGAGCCCAAGGCGCTGTGCTGGATCCTCATGCCGGAGACGTTCAAGGGCCTGTGGCGGCAGCGGCTGCGCTGGGCGCGCGGCGGGGTGGAGGTGCTGCGCAAGTACTGGCGCGACATCCTGCACTGGCGCAAGCGCCGCATCTGGCCAATCTATCTGGAATTCCTGACCAGCGTGGTGTGGGCGTACGTGATGATGGTGGTGTTCGTCCTGTGGGCGGCGGCGCAGGTGGCGCCGCTTCCCGCCGGGCTGGCGGTGCCCGCGCTGCTGCCGGGCTGGACCGGCGTCATACTCGGCGTCACCTGCCTGCTGCAGTTCGCGATCAGCCTGGTCATCGACAGCCGCTACGAGCGGGGCATCGGCCGCTACTACTTCTGGGTGATCTGGTATCCGCTGGCATACTGGCTGCTCAACGTCGGCACCAATGTGATCGCCCTGCCCGGGGTGTTGATGCGCGGACGTTCGGCGCGCGCGCGCTGGGTCAGTCCGGACCGCGGCGTGCAACCGGCCGACGGGGTGCATGCACGGTGAGTCGCTTCATCATCGACAGACCGGATCTGCAGTCGATGACCCAGAAGTACGGGTTCGGCTCGCTCACCCTGCTGCTGTGGGTGGTCTATCTGTATCTGTGGATCCCCTTCATCAGCGTGATGGCGTGGCTGACCGGCGTGCACCTCTTCCGTCATCACATCATCGAGCGCGGTGGCCTGCGCCAGCTGGCGATCGACCTGCGTCAGTACGGGATCGTGATCGGCGTCATGGTCGCGGTGTACCTCGGCTGGGCGGTGACGAACTATCTGCGCTTCCGGCGCACGCGCCGTCTCGGCAGCGCCCCGGAGGTGACGGGCACGATGCTGGCGGCGCATTTCCGCGTCGATCTCGCGGCGGTCGAGCAGCTGCAGTCGCTGCGCATCTGCGAGATGTCGCACGACGAGGACGGCAATATCGTCGCGATGCGTCCGGTGGTCCTGCGCGGTCGGCCGCGGCCCGCGGGCGCCGCGCACAGGTGGCCGCGGCGAAGAGGCGCCGCCCCGAATCTCACGCGCGGGCCGGGGCCGGGCAGCTCCGCCTCCTACGCGCGCTGGCGGCAGGGCATTGGTAGATAGCGCACCGCCGCCCGCGATAGACTGCGGGCTCGCAGACGGAACTGCGCAATGGACCGGACCCGTGCAGGATGCCCATCCCTCCCATCCCGGCGTCGTGAGACTCCGCGTCGGCCGCTCGCGATCCCTGCGGTTTGCACTGCTCCCGGCCCATCTCGGGGCCGCGGCGGCGGTGCTGCTCGTGGACGGTCCATGGTGGGCGGCCACGGGTCTGGCAATCGTCGTGATGATCAGCGCCGCCGCCGGACTGGCTCGTCACTTCGGCAACGACAGCGACCGTGTGCACGAGCTCGTGTTGCGCACCGACGGCCGCTTCGAGGTGATGACCGCGGCCGGACAGGAGTCCGCGGAGCTGTGGTACGTGAGCCTGGCCGAGCCGTGGTTGACCGTCTTCGGCGTGCGCAGCGCGAGCGGGCGTCGGCACGACATCGTGTTGCTGCGGGACAATGTCGAGCCCGAGCCCTTTCGCAGACTGCGCGTCCGGCTGCGCCAGCCCGGGCGATCGGTGCCGGCGGGCGCGGATGCCGCCGCGGGCGACGGCATGCGCGGCGGACCGCGGACTTCGCCCCGCGGGGGAGCGCGCGGCCCGGGCCATTAGCCCCGGGTGCGATGGGTCAGGCGCCGCTCCCGGCGCCGCGTCGCGACTGCGATCCACAGTTTGCGCAGCGGCGTCAGTTCCACGCGCCGTTCGAGCAGGCGGAAGCCTTCCGCCTGCAATTCCTCCAGGGTCTTCCCGGCGACGTCCGCCAGGATCAGCAATGGCAGCAGCCGGCCGCGCTGGGGAGTCCCGAGCGCGGCGAGCGCTTCGCTCATGGCCGCACGGACGGCGCCGGCCATATCCGCGGCGACGGCGGCGATCGCCGCGTCGTGCTGGCCGCGCCGTATCGCCCCGGCGGCCAGCCCCCGCGCCCGCAGCAGGTCCTCCGGCAGGCGCGCGAGACCGCGTGACCGGGTCGCGCCAAGTCCTTGCAGCGTGTGGATGACGCCGACGGCGCCGCCCAGCCTGCCGATGCAGGCGAGCGCTTCGGTTCCATCGACCCCCAGCATTCGCGCCGATTCCCGCCAAAGCAGCCCCTCGAACCGCGCGTGGGCGGCGAGGACCGCATCCATGTCCGGCAGGTCCGGAGGATCCAGCCACGTCTCGCAGACGCCTGCCATCGCGAGCACGCTCGTCACGTCGATGCGGTCGATCGCGCCGCTCGCGGCAACCGCGATCGCGACCGGATGCTGCGGTCGGCCGCCGGCCAGCCGCGCGATCTCCTCGCGCCACCATGCGAGCTTCAGCCGGGCGACGCCCGGGTCGGTAGCCACGCGCGGTATGTCGCCCAGCTCTGCCGCCAGCGCATGCACGCTGAACAGTCGGGACTTCTCCTCCCCGGTGAGAAACAGTGCGGCGTAGTAGAGATCGGATCCGGCGCTGGCGACCCGCTGGCGGCACTCGGCGATGGCCAGATCGCCGTCCATCGCGTTCAGGTCTCAATCCACTCGAGGATCTGCGTCGGCGAGACGATGACCGCGTCGGCGCCCCACCGGGCGGGGTCCTCCGTGGCATCGATGTATCCAAAGGCCGCTGCGAGCATGCCCATGCCCGCGGCACGTGCCGCCTCGGCATCGCACCGCGCATCCCCGACGTACACGCAATCCGCCGGTGCGGTGGCTGCAAGCTGCGCCGCGTGCAGCAGCGGGTCGGGATGCGGCTTGCGGCGCGTGACGGTGTCGCCGCTGACGACGCACGCGGCCCGGTCGAACAGTCCGAGCGCGTCCAACAGCGGCTCGGTCAGCCAGCCGGGTTTGTTGGTGACCACGCCCCAGCGTCTGCCGCTGCCTTCGATCGTGGACAGCACCAGCTCCATGCCCGCGAAGAGTCGCGTCTCGCGACAGAGGTTGTCCCGGTACACGGCGAGCAGACGCTGCCGGCGCACCTCGAAGCGCGGGTGGCGCTCGTCGCCGCCGAAGCCGAGCAGCACCAGCGCGCGTGCCCCGTTGGAGACCTGCGGCCGCACATGCTCGCAGGGCAATGCATCGAGACCCTCCTCGGCGCGCACGCGATTCAGCGCATAGGCGAGGTCCGGCGCGGTGTCGAGCAGCGTGCCGTCGAGGTCGAACAGCACGCTCGAGTAGCGGCGATGCATGTCAGGCGATGGGGCGGCGGCAGTGCATCAGATAATTGACGGACACCGACCCCGTCAGGCGCGCCGAGCGGGTGAGCGGGTTGTAGGCCATGCCGCTGACCGCCACGACCTCCAGACCGGCCTGGCGCGCCCATCGCCCGAGCTCCGACGGGCGGATGAAGCGGCGATAGTCGTGCGTCCCGCGGGGCAGGATCCGCAACAGGTATTCCGCCGCGATCACCCCGAGCGCATAGGCCACGGCGGTGCGATTGACGGTCGAGAGTATCGCGCTGCCGCCGGGCCTGAGCAGGCTCGCGATGGAGCGCAGCAGCGCCGGCGGATCGGGCACGTGTTCCAATAGTTCCATGCAGGCTACGACATCGCCGCTGCCGGCCAGTTTCCCGGCGGCCTGCTCGGCGCTCGCGCAACGGTAGTCGATGCTCAAGCCGGCCTGCTGCGCGTGCAGCCTGGCGATCTCGATCGCGGCGGCCGAGGCGTCGATCCCGATGACCCGCGCGCCCGCCCGGGCCATCGCCTCGGCAAGCACACCGCCGCCGCAGCCCACGTCGATGGCGTGGCGGCCAGCCAGCGCCGAGCAGCGCTCGATGAACGCCAGGCGCACCGGGTTCAGATCGTGCAGCGGCCGGAACGGGCCGTCGGTGTCCCACCAGCGGGCGGCGATCCGGTCGAACTTGCCGACCTCGTCTTCGTCGATGTTGATCGCGCCCACCCTCTGTCCCCCGTCCACGCGCGGATCGCGCCTGGGCGCATTCTACCTGCGCCGCCGTGCCCCGGGGTCGGGTTCGCCGCCGAACTCCGGCCTCGCCGTACCGAGGGTGACGATGTCCGGCGCGGCGAGCAGGTAGCCCTGGTAGAGATCGAAGCCTAGCCCCCGGCAGTGCTCGAGTTGCTCGCGTGTCTCGATCTTCTCGGCGAGCAGTTTCACCCTGTGGCTGCGCAGGTTCTGCACGTGTTCGGCGAGCGAGGCGCGGGGTACCAGGCTCAGGTCGACCTTGACGATGTCGGCGATCTCGATGAGGGGCGCGTGGCGGGGGTCGTAGATGAAATCGTCCAGCGCGATGGTATAGCCGGCCGCCGAGAGCTCGCGCAGACGGCTGAGCAGCGCATCGTCGACGTCGACGTCCTCGAGGATCTCCAGGACCACCTCGTCCTTGCGCAGCCGAAGTTCGGTGGCGCTGATCAGGAAGCTGCGCGTCAGGTTGATGAAGGCGGGCTTGTTGCCGACGAGGTTGCGGAATCCGATCTCGTATAGCGTGTTCTCGATGACGCGCGTGGTGGCGACATCCCCGTCACGGACATCGGCGCTCGGGGCGCGGGAGTCCTGGCGAAACAGCAGTTCGTAGGCGACCAGCCTGCGCTCGCGGTTGAAAATCGGCTGCCGGCCTACCGTCACTTCGCCGGCCATCAGCGCAGGATGCCGGCGAGCACCGCGAAGATGAACAGGGCGATGACCACGATGACCACCCACATTCCGCGCAGCCGTGACGGCCGGTTGAGCTGCAGCGTGGGTTCGGTTGCGGACAGGTCGGCCTCGGCCCTGGCCGCCACCTGGGCAGCCAGCGACGGCAACGGCGGCTGATAGGGATACAGCGGTGTGGCGCCGCTGGCGATGTCGTCGAGCAGTCGTCCCCGGGCGCTGCGGTACTCTGCGAGCGTCATCTTGCCGTCGGAGAAGTCGCGCGAGAGTTGGCGCAGGCTGGTGGCGGACGGGCTCGTCTCGTTGGTCACGGCGATTCTTCTTGTGGGCACGTGATGTGCGTCATAAAGCGATGCGCGATAACGCTGCCAATTTACAGTAACAATGGGCACCGCGCATCACGTGGCCGGTGCGCGTCGCGGGGATTCCGAGTGAAGTACTGCTCATCCCGCCGCCCCGTGAACCGCAGGCCGCGCTGCAACATCGGCTGGCGCCTGCCGCAGCACGATCACGGCAGCCGCGAGCAGGAGCAGGGCCGCGACGATCCCGATGGCGAACCAGGCCGTCGGCGTCATGCGCCGGCAATCCTGCAGTTCGTCGAGGAAGGCGGCAACCGTAGGGGTGCGTTCCGGGCGCCGGAGCGCCAGCGCACGTTTGAGCGCGCGCATCCGGCCGCGACCCAGGCCGGAAATGGCCGGCGGCACGAGCGCGTGTTCGCGTGCATGGATTGCCGACTTGCGGTCGTAGGGGTGCCTGCCCGAGAGCAACTCGTAGGCCACGCACGCGAGTGCATAGATGTCGTCGCGGGGGTCGGGCTCCTCGCCGCTCAGCATCTCCGGGCTGGCGTACGCGGGCGTCAGCGCGCCCAGACTGCTGGGGTCGAAAAGGGTCCTTTCGCTGTCGTCCTGACCCTGGATCACGCGCGCGATACCGAAATCCAGCACCTTGACGGCGCCCGTGGTAGTGAGAAGGCAATTGGCCGGTTTGAAGTCGGAGTGCACGATATCGTGCTCGTGGGCATAGGCCAACGCCTGGCCGAGGCCGCGGATGATCGGGAAGGCCTCCGCGAACGGCAGACCGCCACGCGGCCGGACCTGCCGCCGCAGGTAGCTGTTCAGCGGCTGACCGTCGAGGTATTCCATGGTCAGGAAGATCGTGCCCTCGCTGCGGTCGAAATCGTACACGGTCGCGATGTTGGGATGGGCGAGCTTCTGCTGCCGGCTCGCCTCGCGCTGCAGGGCGATGAACGCATCGGGGTGCTTCTTGAACGCCTCGTTCAGCACCTTCAGCGCCACGTGGGGGTTCTTGTCGCGGGCCTCGACCTTCAGCAGGTCGCGGCCCTTGTACACCGTTCCCATGCCGCCCACGCCCAGTATCTCCTCGAGCAGAAAGCGCTCCTTGAGGACGGCGCCGACGGCGACGGACGCGTGCGCGGACGCGGCGTCGCAGGCCGCGTCCGCGGCGATCTGTGTCAGGTCGATGTCGATCTCGCCGATTTCGGCGTGCCCGGAGGCAGGGGCGAACGGCAGCACCGTGGCATTCTCGTCTCCGAGGCTGGCGGCGGCCGCACGGCTGGCGTCGACGATCGAATGCCCGGCGGGCTCGCCGCCATGCGCCTGCAGTGCGCGTACCGTTCGCAGTGCGTGCGCCTTCAGCTTGGCGGCGGTCTGCGCCTCGATGAGGCCGCATTCATAGGCCTTGGCCAGGTGGGCGAGCACTGAATCAATCACCCGCGGATCGCGCGTCAGCGCCCTCTCCATGTGGGTCAGCAGCACTTCGGCCTTCAGCTGGCCCTGCGCCAGCGCCTGCAGTGCGTCGGAGAAGCTGGCCAACTCGGGGGGCTCCGCGCGTGGGAAGGCGGTTCAGTGGCGGGTCTGTGCGGGCGTACGCTGGACGTCGACGACCGCCACCGAGACGTTGTCGGTGGCACCACGGGCCAGTGTCATGTCGATGAGCCGCTGCGCTGTGTCTTCAGGGATGCCGCTGGCCAGCGCCTGCGCGATCTCCTGCTGCAACAGGTGCTTGTCGAGCCCGTCCGAGGTGAGGAGATAGCGGTCACCGCCCGCCATCTCGGCCACGTCCATCTCCAGGCACAACTCCGGCGCCGCGCCGACAGCGCGGGTGATGAGATTGCCCGCCGGATGCATGGCCGCCTCGTCACGGGTGATGAGGCCCTGCTCGACGTACATCTCGATGTGCGAATGATCGCTGGTGAGCTGCTGCAGTTCGCCCTTGCGCAGCCGATAACAACGGCTGTCGCCGGCCCACATGACCACGCACAGGTTGCGGAACGCGAGCATGGCCACCACCGTGCTGCCGCTGGTCTGCTGTGTCTGCGCCGACATCGTCACCAGGCGTGAATTCACGGACAGCAGCGCGTCCTCCAGCCGATCGACATAGGTGCTCAATGCCTCGGCGGGCTCCACGCGGCTGAGCGCATCGACGATGAGCTGGCTCGCGACGTCGCCGGCGGCGTGCCCGCCCATGCCGTCGGCGATTACCCACAGCCCGGCATCCTTCCTGTCGAGTACCGAATCCTCGTTGATGCGGCGAACCATGCCGACGTGGCTGCGCACGGCGGACGTCCAACAGAAACGCTGGTCGGTAGTCATCTGGCGGCCTGGCCCTGGTGCTTTCACTCGGCGCGGAAGCGCACGATCTCCGACGGGTTCTGCTTGAACGGCTTGCCGAGGCTGATGACCCCGGACCCGGCGATGGGTGCCTCCTCGCGGCGTATGAAGGACTCCACGCCGTCATCGGTGCGCACATACGTGCCGTTGGTGCTCTGGTCGATGAGATAAAACTTTCCGCGCCGGTATTCGATTTTCGCATGCTGGCGCGAGGCCAGCGTTTCCTCCACGGCAAGATCGGCATTGACGCTGCGCCCCAGCACCACAGAGCTGCGGTCCATGTTCACCGAGACGGTCCGGTCGCGGTACACCAGGTGCATCTGAGATTCGCCGGGACTCGTCAACAGGGTGCTGGCGGCGAACCGCGTCACATCCTCCTGCTGCCAGAGGATCTCGCAAATGTCGATGCTGTCCTTCTTCCCCTTCACCGGGGCGCGATCGACCAGGCGGGCGTTGGGGCGTTGCTGCGGGGAAAGGACGTCGACGGTCTGCTGGGTGGTGATGATCTGCCCGGCCTTGGCCAGCGAGGCCATGCGCGCGGCGACGTTGACCGTGTCGCCGAAGACGTCGTCGTTCTCGAGCATGACCGGGCCGTAGTGCAGGCCCACGCGCACCCGCAGCGACAGCGGGCCGGAGGCGGTGTATTCCGTCGCCGCCTCCTCGACGGAAGACTGCATCTCGCAGGCCGCCAGGGCGGCCTCATCCGCCGCGGTAAAGGTGCACATGATCTCATCACCGATGGTCTTGATGAGCGTGCCCTTGTGGGCCGCGACGACCTCGCCCAGCAGGTCCAGGCACTTGGCGATCTTGTGGCGCGCGGCCTCGTCCCCCAGCGTCTCGAAGATGCGCGTGCTGCCGCTGATGTCGGCGAATAGGACGGCAAGTACGCTGTTCTTGGAGGTCATGACCGATCGTCTTGGCTGTGCCGCAGGGCTGCTTCCTGCGCCGCATCCCCCGGATGCCGAAGCAGCGGCTAGGATAGCAGAAAGTGGCGGTGCCACCGTACGCCCGGGCCGCTCGCCGGTGCGGCCCGCCTGGACGGGTCGCGGCCTGGCCGGGCAGGGCGTGTTAGACTTCCCGGCCCATGGCACGCGTGTCAGCGAGTATCAGGTCGGCATTCCGAGGTCCCCCATGAGCGTCAGTCGCGACAGCAACAAGGTGGCGCCTTTGAAGGCCGAGGAACTGAAGGCCTCCTCAGTGCGCGAAGACGGCCGCGATCAGGTGTTCTCCGCGGAGGTCTCCGGCGCCTCCGATTTCCGGTTCGACCAGACGACGGCCGCCGTCTTCGACAACATGGTCAGCCGTTCGGTGCCGTTCTACGACGAGATGCAGCGAATGACCGGCGAGCTCGCCGCGGATTTTGCCGTCGACGGAACCGATCTCTACGACCTTGGTTGTTCGACCGCCACGACGCTCATGTATCTGGACCCGGTGGTAAGCCCGGGCGTTCGATTCGTGGGCGTGGACAACTCGGCCGACATGCTGGACAAGGCGCGCGAGAAGATCGAGGCCCACGGCGTGCGCCGGTCCTACGAGTTGCGGCTGGCCGACCTGAACAAGGAGCTCGTGGTCGAGAACGCCTCGGTCGTGGTCATGAACCTCACCCTGCAATTCGTCCGACCGCTTTACCGGGAGCGGGTCGTGCGCCACGTATTCGAGGGCTTGCAGGACCAGGGCTGCCTCATCCTCGTCGAGAAGCAGACGATATCCGACAGCCTGCTCAATCGTCTGTTCATCCGCTACTACTACGACATGAAACGCCGCAACGGCTATTCCGAGACCGAGATCGCGCAGAAGCGCGAGGCGCTCGAAAACGTGCTCATCCCCTATCGCCCGGAGGAAAACCGCGAGATGCTGCGCTCGGTCGGCTTCAAGTACGTCGAGGAATTCTTCCGCTGGTACAACTTCGCCGGGCTCGTGGCGGTCAAGTAGGCGCCGCGAGGCCGGAACCCCGCCAGGAAACATGGGTACCGTCTCTCCCGTGCGCATCGGCTCGCGATGGCCATGGTTCGTCGATTACGGGAACTGGCTGTTCAAGTACAGGAACAGGGTCTTCCCGCTGGTGATGCTGGCCCTGTTCCTCGGATTCCGGCCGCGCCTGGCCGGCGGCAGCCTCGCCGGCGACCTCTGGCTCGACCTGGCAGGGTTCCTCGTGGCGATGGCGGGGCAGGCGTTGCGCGCCGCCGTCATCGGCTACGCGTACATCAAGCGCGGTGGCCTGAACAAGAAGGTCCATGCCGATCGACTGGTGACCGAGGGCTACTTCGGGCACGCCCGCAATCCGCTCTACGACGGCAATCTGCTCATCCTTGCGGGCCTGTTCGTCATACACAACAGTCCCTGGGTGTATCTGATCGGCAGCCTGTATTTCCTGTCCGCCTATCGCGCGATCGTCGCCGCCGAGGAGACTTTCCTCTTCGCCCGCTTCGGGGAGGAATACGCCTCCTATTGCGCGCGGGTGCACCGCTGGTGGCCACGACTGCGTGGACTGCGGGCGACGATGCAGGGCATGGCGTTCAACTGGCGCCGGGTGGTAATCAAGGACTGCGCGAGCGCCTGCACCTGGATGATCATGTGCCTGGTGCTGATCGCCTACGAGCGGATCGCGCATGGTTATGCGTGGAGCGCGGGTGCGGCGGGCTGGCTGCCCGGCGGCGTCCTCGTGCTCTTCGCCGCGGCCGTGCTCGTGCGCGTCCTGAAGAGGCGCGGCATCCTGCGCGAATAGCCTTGACATTCCCTGCGCGCGCCTGCCGCGCGAGGGCGATGGTGCATCACGCGTCGCGCAGATACCAGTCGTAGTCGAGCGCGGTGACCTCGCCGAGGAAGATACCGGCCTCCTTGCGCTTGATCGCGGCAAACACCTTGCGGAAACCCTCGCCGAGGTATTCGGCGATGAACTCCGAGTTCGCCATGATGTCGAGCGCGTGCTGCCAGGTGGTCGGCAGCGGCGCCCCGCCGGCAAGGTATCCGTCTCCGGCGACCGCCGGCCCGGGATCGATTCGGTTGCGTATGCCGTAGTGCATGCCCGCAAGCACTGCCGCCGCAACCAGGTACGGGTTGGCGTCGGCGCCGCTGACGCGATGCTCGATGTGGCAGGAGTTCGCGGGTCCGCGCGGGATGCGCACCGACACCGTGCGGTTGTTGTAGCCCCACGTGGGGAGCACCGGCGCGTAGCTGTTGTGGCGGAAGCGGCGATAGGAGTTGCCGTTGGGGGCGAAGACCGCGAATGCATCGTACATCGTGTGCAGCAGGCCGCCGGCGGCGTGGCGCAGAAGAGCATGCGACAGCGGATCCTCGGTGGCGAACAGGTTGCGGCCCTGGTGATCGGTCACGCTGGCGTGAAAGTGAAATCCGCTGCCCGCGTGCTCGCTGAAGGGCTTGGCCATGAAGCTCGCCCGCATGTCCAGATCGGCGGCCACGCCCTTCACCGCACGCTTGTACATCACGGCCTCGTCCATGGCGCGCAAGGCGTCGCCGCGATGCGTGAGCGTGATCTCGAGCTGCCCCGGCGCGTATTCCGAGATCGCCGTCTCGGCGGGAATGCCCTGGACCCGGCAGCACTCGTACAGCGTCTCCAGAAACGGCGCGAAATCCACCAGCTCGGCGACGCTGTAGACATCCGTCTGCCGCGTTCGGCGGGCGGCGCCCGGCGGCTGTGCCGGCACCGGCCTGCCGTCAGGGCCGTTGTCCTTGTCGAAGAGATAGAACTCGAGTTCGGCCGCGACGTCCGGGAACAGCCCGTCGGCCTGCATGGCGGCGACCACCCGGTTCAGGACGAGGCGAGGATCGGCGACGGCCGCGGGCATGCCTTCCTCGGCGTCGAACATGAGCAGTAGCTGCGCGAGCGGGTACCCCGACCACGGCACGCGCACCAGCGTCCCGGGAACGGGCCGAGCCAGGCAGTCGGCGTCGCCGACGTCCCAGACCAGCCCGGTCTCCACCACGTCCTCGCCGGTGAACGACAGGCTCATGATCGAACTGGAGAGCATGCGGCCGTCGCGATAGATGGTCTCCAGCTCGTGACGGCGCAGCCGCTTGCCGCGCAGGACGCCGCCCGGATCGCAGATGAGGATGTCGGCGGCACGGATGTCGGGGTGCCGATCGAGGAAGTCCCGGCACTCGAGCCCGGGCACGTCGGTCGTGGACAGATCGGAGGTCATGGCGTTCGCAGCTCGTGTATGCAGTCGCGCAGCGCCGTGACCAGCCTTTCCACGTCTGCCGGCCTGGTGTCGGGCGCCACCAGCATCATGTTGTGAAAGGGCGTGATGATAACGCCTCGGTTGAGCAGGTACATGTGGATCGCGGATTCGAGCGTGGGATTCATCGCCGCCTCGGCCTCCGAGCCGTTGCGGGGCAGGGCTCGGCAGAACTGGAATTCGCAACGGGCCCCGAGCTGCGTCACCGACCACGGCACGCCGGCGACGGCGAACACGGCGCGCAGCTCGCCCGCGAGGTGCTCCGCGAGCGGGATCATGTGTCGATACGCCTGCTCGGTCATCACCGACTCGAGATTGGCCCGCATCGCGTGCAGCGCGAGCGCATTGGCCGAGAGCGTGGTCCCGATGCCGCTGTGCCCGTGCGGCACGGAGATGCGCGCGGCCTGCATGCGGTCCGCCATTTCCGGCGTGCAGCCGTAGACGGCGCACGGCAGGCCGCCGGCGATGGGCTTGCCGAGGACGAGGAAATCCGGCTCGAGTCCGGCGGCGCGCGTAAAGCCGCCAGGGCCCGTGCTGATCGTGTGGGTCTCATCGATGATGAGCGGAGTCCCGTATCGGCGCGTGAGCTGGCGTAGCTCGGCATGATAACCCGGCTGCGGGAGCACCATTCCGCAGTTGGTCATGGCGGGCTCGGCGAGCACCGCGGCGACTTCGCGGTCCTCCAGCGCCCGCTCGAGCGCGGCGGTGTCGTTGAATTCGATGACACGGCTGTACTCGCCGAGGTCGTAGGCCTGTCCGAGCAGACCGGCGCGCGGGACGGTCCGGTCTCCGGAGAGCCGCACCATCGTGTCGTCGACGGTTCCGTGATAGCAGCCGTGGAAGACCAATATGACCTTGCGGCCGGTGACCGCACGCGCCCACCGCAGGACCGCGCGATTGGCGTCGGTTGCGGTAGCCGTGACCTGCCAGTACCGAAGACCGAAGCGGCGTGCCAGCTCCGCACCCACCGGGACGGCATCCGGTGTCGGCAGCATCATCGTCAGACCGCGGCGGGCCTGCTCGGCGATGGCACCCGCGACCGCTTCGGGGGCGTGGCCGAACATGGCGCCGGTGTCGCCCAGGCAGAAGTCCGTGTAGCCATGCCCGTCCACGTCGTTGACGGTCACGCCCTGTGCGCTGGCAATGAACAGGGGATGCGGCATCGGCCAGTCCGCCATCCAGTGCATGGGCACGCCGTAGAGAAAATGCTCCCGGGCCTGCGCCGCAAGAGCGGCGGAACGGGGGCGTGCCTGCAGGTAATGACGGATCTCGCGCTCGTAGAGGCGCGCCGCAGCGCCATTCAGGTCTATGGATGTCAAGGCCAGTCTCCGGCGCGTGCCAGCGCCCTGTCGGGCGGGTGTTCAATATCTTGTGACGCATGGTGCGTGCTCGCCGTGGAAAAATCAAAGGCAGACCGGACCCCGGCGGCGCCGCTCGCGGTCAGGTGAGCCAACGCGCGACCGTTGCCGCCGCACTAAAGGGAGGCGGTCTCACGGGCCAGGGAAGACTGCGGCCTGAGCCGCCACCGGGGGCCCGACGGCTTGCCGTTGCAGATGAGAATGAGTCGCATTACACTGCTCTGACAGCAGGCTTTGACGCAAAACATAACGAGGGCACCCCATGATCGACCAACCGCGGCTCCCGCAGGATCCGGACATCCTGATGGCAGCGACCCTGTTCCTGATGACGCAGTTCGCGATCCAGCGACGCGCGCCCATCGCCGATGCCGTCGTGCACCATCTCGAGCAGTTGCGCAGAAGCGATGTCGATTTGCCGGTGCGATTGCGCATGGCCCTGCCCCGGCTGCAGGAGCAGTGGATGGCAAGATTCTGTTCCGGCCGGGTCGATCCACCGGCAGGCCCCGTGCGGCGAGGGACCGTCATCCCGTTCCGGGCAAGGCCACGGCGTTCATGAGGTCGTGCAGCGGCAGCAAGCCGAACCTATGATGCCGACCGGCTAGCCGCGCTACGCCCGCCGTGCCTCGACCGCGCGCGTCGGAAGACATCGGGCCCCCGATCCGGCGTGGTATGGCGTTTTTCTCCCTGTATTGCGTACTGGCGCACATCCCATCCCCGGCGTGACGGGCGGCCAGGTGCCTGCGGAGTGCGACTTCCACCTGCGAACCAGATCACATGCGAGCGTGTACGCGCCACGAACTCGACGCCGTGAGCGCGTGGTCGCGACTGGTTCGTGCTTGGTAATCAGTCTGTTATTCGTGGCGCGCAGGAGGTTTGCCGCCGGGCGGGGGCAGCGCTTGTCAAAAGCCTGACAGTTCGCGACCAACGTTTGCACTAGTTGTGGCGCGGGCCGAGCATGGTCAGCGCAAGATGTCGTGGATCGACCTTGCACCGGCGTACGTAAGGAGGGCAAGTCATGGCGTTGCGACCGAGCAGGACGGGATATCTGGCCGTAGCCTTGATCGCCGGCCTGGGCCTCGGCCCGGCGGCGCACGCGGCCCCGATCGTGCTCGCCAGATACGAATTCAACTCGCTCACGGCCCCCGCATCCGTCACTTCGAGCCCCTCGGGCGCGAACGTCGCCGTGAGCACGTTGAGCGCCCACGGCATGGGCGCCACCGGTTCGCTGACCCATGGCACCAATCCGTTCTCCGGCGTCCCGCCGTACAGCTATTTCGTCAACGATGACGTCACGGACAATGCCTTCAATGCGGCGAATGACTACCTGTCCTTCACGCTGACGCCTTTCGCCTCGACCACGACCCTGACATCGCTGTCGTTCATCGCCAAGCGCGATTCCGTCTCGACCCCACTCGGGAACAGCACGATACAATTGCGGGCCAGGATCGGGAACGGCGCGCTCTCCGGGCCCTTGCTCACGGCGAACATCAACAGCGGCTCGTGGCAGGCGGTTTCCTACCTCTTCGGCGGAAGCGCGTTCGAAGGCGTGAGCGATCCTATCGAGTTCCGCCTGTATTTCGCCGATCCGACGTCGGTGTTCACGCGAGAAGTCAACAACGTGACCTTCACGATCCCCTACGACGTCGCGCAATTCACCCTCATCGACAATCTCACCGTCAACGGCGCCGTCGTTGCGAATCTCTCGGGAGTGCCGGTGCCGGCGCCCGTACTGCTGCTGGCGAGCGCGCTCGCCACGCTGGCCGCCCTCGGGCATCGCCCCGCGGCCCGTTCGTAGCGCGACGCAGCGGCAGTACATGCAGGCGGGCCCCGCCGGATCCTGGCCGGCGGGGCCCTGGCATATCGCGAAGGAAGAATTCCCCGAGTTCGAGCGTGATCGGGCGGGCGCGTACCAGCCTGTATCTGGCCGCAACTCCCCCTGACCGCGCCAGTGATGACGGCGGCATGGTTGATGATTTCCGCGCGTGAGTGCCTGTCATGGTCGTGGGCTCGCGCGTCTGCATGCAGGTCCCCAGCCAATTCCCGCGCTCGAACGATGCGCTGCCGCCGGCCGTGGCAGACCAGCGACTTCCGGCGGCTGCACCTGCCCCGCAACCGGGGCAGCCTACGATCCGCCCCCGGATTTCAACATCGCGGCGCACGACCCTGCCGGCGCCCCACCTCAGGGGCGGACGTTCGGGCACGGGCGCCGGGGTGGCGGGCGCCCGCAGTCAGTACGGGGAAAAAACAGGGGGCGTGGCGCCCCCCTGTCGCGTGTGGCGGCGCACGCGGCCGTGAGCCGCGACCCCGCGGCCTAGAACAGGCCGGTCACCACGCCATTCTCGTCGATATCGATCTTCCCCGCGGATGGCATCTTGGGCAGGCCCGGCATGGTCATCATGTCGCCGCAGATGGCGACGACGAAGCCGGCTCCGTTGGACAGCCGCACCTCGCGCACGTTCAGCGTGTGACCGGTGGGCGCGCCACGGACATTCGGATTGGCGGTGAACGACATCTGCGTCTTCGCCATGCATACAGGGAAATTGCCGTACTCGCTGTTCCATTCCTCCAGTTGCTTGCGGGCCGCGTCGCTGAAGGTGACCTCCCCGGCTCCGTAGATCTTGGTCGCGATCGCCACGATCTTGTCGGCGAGCGAGTCGTTGTCGTCGTAAACGTACTTGTGCCTGCCCTTCGCGTTGTCCACCACGTCGACCACGGTACGGGCGAGGTCCTCGGCGCCAGCCCCGCCGTGGGCCCAGTGCTTGGCGACCGCGAATCGACCACCCAGGGATTCGATGCGCTTACGGAGCATGTCGACCTCGGCATCGGTGTCGAAGGTGAAATGGTTGATGGCGACGATGCAGGGCAGCGCGTAGTGATCGCGGATGTTGGTCAGGTGCCGCTCGATGTTGACCATGCCCATCTCGAGCGCGCCCAGATTCTCCTTGTTGAGCTCCTCCTTCCGGACCCCGCCGTGGAACTTGAGCGCGCGGATGGTCGCGACCAGCACCACCGCGGAGGGATTCAGCCCGGCCTTCCGGCACTTGATGTCGAGGAATTTCTCCGCACCGAGATCGGCGCCGAATCCGGCCTCGGTGACGCAGTAGTCAGCGAGCTTCAGCGCCGTCTTGGTCGCGGTGACGCTGTTGCAGCCGTGGGCGATGTTCGCGAATGGCCCGCCATGGAGGAAGGCGGGATTGTTCTCCAGGGTCTGCACGAGATTCGGCTTGATCGCGTCCTTCAGCACCGTGGCCATCGCTCCCTGGGCATTGAGATCGCGCGCGTAGACGGGCTTGCGGTCTCCCTGCGTGTAGCCGATCACGATGCGGCTCAGGCGTTCCTTGAGATCCTTCAGCGAAGTAGCCAGGCAGAGGATGGCCATGACCTCGGAGGCGACCACGATGTCATAGCCGTCCTCGCGCGCAAAACCGTTGGCGGTCCCGCCGAGACCGATGACGATCTTGCGCAGCGCGCGGTCGTTCATGTCGACGACACGCTTCCACTGGATGAGCCGCGGGTCGATGCGCAACGCGTTGCCGTGGTTGATGTGATTGTCGACCAGCGCGGAGAGCAGATTGTGCGCGGCGCCGATGGCGTGGAAGTCGCCGGTGAAGTGCAGGTTGATGTCCTCCATGGGGACGACCTGCGCGTGGCCGCCGCCGGCAGCGCCGCCCTTCACGCCGAACACCGGTCCGAGGGATGGCTCGCGCAGGCAGATGATCGTCTTCTTGCCGATCCGGTTGAGGGCATCCCCGAGGCCGACTGTCGTGGTCGTCTTGCCCTCGCCCGCGGGAGTGGGGCTGATGGCGGTCACCAGTATGAGCTTGCCGTCCGGCCTCTGCTCGATCTCGCGCAGGTAGGCGAGCGAGAGCTTGGCCTTGTAGTGACCGTAGGGTTCGAGGAATCTCGCATCGATCCCGAGCCTGTCCTTGGCGAGCTCGATGATCGGCTTCATCGTCGCTTTCTGGGCAATTTCAATATCGGTCAGCATGGGTGCTCCTTATATGCCTGTTGTGGATGTTCTTTACCTGCCCGTCGGGGTTGCTGGCGCGGAACCAACGGCAACGCCGGGGGCGATGACAACGAGGGTGGACGAAGCAGACGGCGCGACGGGCGCCGGCGGGCGCAAGGTACTCCGGATGCGAAGGAACGATCGCGCTCATGCACCGCCGCCTCGGTTACGCTCACCGACGAGACGCATAGTCTAGCCTGAGCCCCGCTCGCACGTGAATCGGGTTGTTCGGGCCCTCCGCTCGCACGCGATCGGCCGCCCTCGCTCGCACGGACGTTCGACGCCGGCGCGCCCGGGTCTGGAAGCCGGGCGCGGGAGCCGGCGGGTGCCCGGATCGCCGGTCGATGCGGCCTCTGTCCGCGGGATTCCAGGGAGGTGATGCGACGGCGGGGCCACGGGCGCCCTCGGGCATGCTCCGGGAATTCGGGTCAGACATCGACCTGGACGCCCTCCGCGTCCGGCGCCGCGTGCGCTCAATCCGCCTCGCCGGGCGAGCGCTTGACGACCAGGACCCCGGCGCCGGTGATCAGCACCGCGCCCAGCAGCGAGGGCGAGTCGGGCCGCTCCTGCCAGAGCCACCAGGAGAACAGACCGGCGAAGATCACGGTGGAGTAGCTGAGGGTGCCCACCTTCGCCGCGGGCGCCGAGGCATAGGAGTAGGTGAGCAGCAGTTGTCCGACGCTGGCGCAGAGGCCGGCGCCAGCCATGGCGAGCAGTGCGCGTCCGGAGGGAGTCTCCCAGTCCCAGGCCAGGGGAACGGCGGACACCGCCGTGCCGATGGTCGAGAAGTAAAGCACGATCCGCCAGGTCGGCTCGGTGGCCGCCATGCTGCGGATGTTGACCATGGCGACGGCCGCGAGTATCGCCGAGGCTGCACCGTAGAGCGATACGGGCGTGAAGTGACCGGGCACCGGCTTGAGGATGAGGCTGATGCCGACCAGCCCGACGAGCACGGCGGCCCGCGTCATCCGCGACAGCCTCTCCTTCAGCCACAGCGCGGCGAGCAGCGCGGTGAACACCGGCGAGCTGAAGTTCAGCAGGACCGCCTCGGCCAGGTTCATGTGGGCGATGGCGTAGAAGAAGCAGTACATCGCCGCCAGGCCCGCGAGCGACCTGCCCAGATGCGCCGGCAAACGACGGGTTCGCATCAGTTCCGGGCCGAGCTGCAGCAGCCCCGGCAGCAGGAAGGCCAGGCCGAAGGCGTTGCGCAGGAACACGACCATGTTGTTGTTGATATCGTGCGAGGCGATCTTGATGAAGACGCCCATGGCCGCCATCAGCATCGAGGCGCCGACGGCGGCCGCCAGCCCGCGCTGATCGAGATCGTTCAAACCGGGTCGCTCATTCAGGATTGGGAGAGCCATTCTAGCGTGTGGTGCGGCCGTCTTCGCGATTGAGAATTGGGGACCGTTCTGGTAGCGTCGCGGGCCATACGCGAGTGCGTTGTGAACGCCCCGGGTCGGGGCGCGAGCGCCGTCGGATGGGCGGGATCGGAGGGCCACGGCAATGCCAGAAACCAAGTTCGTGTTCATCACCGGTGGTGTGGTTTCCTCGCTCGGCAAGGGCATTGCATCGGCTTCCCTGGGGGCGATCCTCGAGGCCCGCAAGCTGCGGGTGCGGATGGTCAAGCTCGATCCCTACATCAACGTCGATCCGGGAACCATGAGCCCGTTCCAGCACGGCGAGGTCTACGTCACCGACGACGGCGCCGAGACCGACCTCGATCTCGGCCATTACGAGCGCTTCGTCCGCTGCCGCACCAGTCGCGCCAGCAACTACACCACCGGCCGAATCTACGAGAACGTCATCCGCAAGGAGCGCCGCGGGGATTACCTGGGGGGCACCGTGCAGGTCATCCCGCACATCACCGACGAGATCAAGCGCTGCATCCGCGAGGGCGCGGGTGACGCCGACGTCGCCATGATCGAGATCGGGGGCACGGTGGGCGACATCGAGTCGCTGCCGTTCCTGGAGGCGATCCGCCAGTTGCGCGTCGAACTCGGTACGAATCGTACGGTGTTCATCCATCTCACCCTGGTTCCTTATGTCCCGGCTGCCGGCGAGATGAAGACCAAGCCGACCCAGCACTCCGTCAAGGAGCTGCGGTCGATCGGTATCCAGCCCGACGTCCTGCTCTGCCGGGCGGACCGGCCGCTGCCCGAGTCGGAGCGGAGGAAGATCGCGCTGTTCACCAACGTCGAGCATCGGGCGGTCATCTCGGCGATCGACGCCAGCACCATCTACAAGATCCCGGGCATGCTGCACGAGCAGAGACTCGACGAGATCGTCTGCGAAAAGCTCGGTATATCCGCGTCTCCGGCCGATCTGCACGAATGGGCGCAGGTCGTCGATGCGCTCGATCACCCCGAGGCGGAGGTGAGGATCGCGATGGTGGGCAAGTACGTCCACCTCGCGGATTCCTACAAGTCGCTGACCGAGTCGCTGATCCACGCCGGCATACAGACGCGGGCCAAGCCGGTGATCGCCTACATCGACTCCGAGGAGATCGAGAAGACCGGTACGGCCTGCCTGGAAGGGATGGACGCCGTGCTCGTGCCGGGCGGATTCGGCAAGCGCGGCATCGAAGGCAAGATCGAGGCGGTGCGCTACGCCCGCGAGCGCGGCATTCCATACCTTGGGATATGCCTGGGCATGCAGCTTGCGGTCATCGAGTTCGCCCGCAACGTCGCCGGGCTCGCGGGGGCGCACAGCACGGAATTCAATCCCGACACCGCGCATCCGGTCATCGCGCTCATCACCGAATGGAAGTCCGCCGACGGCAGCGTGCAGGTGCGCAGCGAGCGCTCCGACCTGGGCGGCACCATGCGGCTGGGCGCGCAGGAATGCAGGCTGATGGCCGGCAGCCTCGCGCGCAGCGTATACGGCAGGGACAGCATCTTCGAGCGTCATCGCCATCGCTACGAGTTCAACAACCGCTATTCCGACGTACTGGAGAAGGCGGGAATGCGGTTCGCCGGACGCTCGGTGGACGGTCTGCTGGTGGAGATGATAGAGACCCCGGCGCATCCGTGGTTCATCGGCTGCCAGTTCCACCCTGAATTCACCTCAACGCCGCGCGACGGACATCCGCTGTTCGCCAGCTTCGTTCGCGCGGCCCTGGCCTACCGGACGGCGAAGTCGCCATTGCGCAAAGATGCGGTTGCACAACTTTGAGATCGGTTCGGACCTGCCCTTCTTCCTGATCGCGGGCCCGTGCGTCATCGAGAGCGAGCAGCTGGTCATGGAGGTGGCCGGCCGCCTGAAGGAGATCACGGCCAAGCTCGGCATCCCCTATGTCTTCAAGGCGTCGTTCGACAAGGCCAACCGGACCTCGCACGAGAGTTTTCGCGGCCCCGGACTCCAGCAGGGACTGAAGATACTGGGCAAGGTCCGCGAGCAGTTGCGGCTGCCCGTGCTCACGGATGTGCACGAAGATACGCCTCTGAACGAGGTCGCCGCCGTCGTCGACGTGCTGCAGACGCCCGCCTTCCTCTGCCGGCAGACGAATTTCATCCAGAACGTCGCCCGCGCCGGCAAACCGGTGAACATCAAGAAGGCGCAGTTTCTCGCGCCCTGGGACATGAAGAACGTGGTCGCCAAGGCCAAGGCCACCGGCAACGAACAGATCATGGTCTGCGAACGCGGAACCTCGTTCGGATACAACTACCTCGTCTCGGACATGCGCTCGCTGGTGGTGATGCGCGAGACGGGCTGCCCGGTGGTGTTCGATGCGACGCACTCCGTGCAGATGCCGGGCGGGCAGGGCTCGGCCTCGGGGGGACAGCGGGAATTCGTGGCGCCGCTGGCGCGCGCGGCGATGGCGGTGGGCATTGCCGGCCTGTTCATGGAGACGCACCCCAATCCGGAAAAGGCGCTGAGCGACGGGCCCAATTCCTGGCCGCTGGCGGAGATGCCGGGTCTGCTCGCGATGTTGAAAGGGCTCGACGACGTGGTCAAGGCGCAGCACGCGCCGGATCCTCCCGGCGGCGGGGAGGGGCGCCGCCGACGGCGAGTGGATCTCGCGGTGGGCGAGGACGCCAGCTGACCCTCGTACGCGTGGTCGCAGCGGGCAGGATCGCGCGCGCCCGGGGATCGCCCTCTCCCGAATCGAATGGTGCGGCCGTGGGGACTGCGCCGGCAGAGGTCGTGGCGCGCGGCACTGCCGACGGCGACTGTTCCACCGTGCGGGGTCGGCTCGTCAGCGGGTTCTCCCCGGCGCGCGAGGCCTGTTGTGGGGCATCGCCGCGGCTCGTCGAACGAACATGTGATGATAAAGAGGAAATACACGTGTCGAAGATAAAGAAGGTAATCGCCCGCGAGATCATCGACTCCCGGGGTAATCCGACGGTGCAGGCCGAGGTGTGGACGGCCAAGGGCGCAATGGGGATGGCGGCCGTTCCCTCCGGTGCCTCCACCGGCGAGCGCGAGGCCGTCGAGCTGCGCGATGGCGACAAGAGGCGATACGGCGGCAAGGGCGTGCTCAATGCGGTGGCCAACGTCAACGGCGAGATCGCCAAGGCGCTGAAGGGCATGCCGGTGGACGAGCAACCCGAGATCGATCGGACAGTGATCGAGCTGGACGGAACCCCCAACAAGGCGCGCCTCGGCGCGAACGCCCTGCTCGCCGTCTCGATGGCCGCGGCACGGGCTGCCGCCAACGAAAAGGGCGTGCCGCTTTACAGGTATCTCGGCAGGGGCCCGTACCAGATGCCGGTGCCGATGATGAACATCATCAACGGCGGCGCGCATGCCAACAACAGCGTGGATCTCCAGGAGTTCATGATCCTGCCCGTCGGGGCGCCCACCTTTCGGGAGGCGATACGCTACGGTGCGGAGATCTTTCATGCGCTGAAGAAGGTCATCGCGGACAAGGGGATGAGCACCGCCGTCGGCGATGAGGGCGGGTTCGCGCCGGATCTGCCCTCCAACGCCGCGGCGATCGAGGTGGTGCTGGAGGCGATTGCCAAGGCCGGCTACAAGGCCGGAAGGGACATCCTCATCGGGCTCGACGTCGCGAGTTCCGAGTTCTACAAGGATGGCATGTATCACCTGGAGTCCGAGCGGCGCGCGCTCTCCTCGGCGGAATTCGCCGGCATGCTCGCGGACTGGTGCAAAAAGTATCCGATCATCACGATCGAGGATGGCCAGGACCAGAACGACTGGGATGGCTGGGCCGTGCTGACGAGGAAGCTCGGCAGGAAGGTGCAACTCGTCGGCGACGATCTGTTCGTCACCAACACCGCCCTCCTCGAGGAGGGCATCAAGAAGGGCATCGCCAACTCCATCCTCATCAAGGTCAACCAGATCGGCACGCTCAGCGAGACGCTCGCGGCCATCAAGATGGCCAGGAAGGCCGGCTACACGGCGGTGGTGTCGCACCGTTCAGGCGAGACCGAGGATACGACCATCGCCGACCTGGCGGTGGCGACGTCCTGCGGCCAGATCAAGACGGGGTCGATGTCGCGCTCGGACCGGGTGGCCAAGTACAACCGGCTTCTCGCGATCGAGGACGAGCTCGGGAGGAAGGCGATCTATCCGGGACGAAAGGCCTTCTATAATTTGTGAGGAGATCGCGCTAAACTGCTGGAGTGATTGAGCAAAGTGTCAATATTCTGTCAGTCCGTGGCGAGTGGACATGCGCTGGCTAGCGTTGGCGTTGCTGCTCGCGCTGGTGGCGGCGCAGATCGAACTGTGGTCGTCGCGCGGCGGCGTGGGTTCGATCATGGCGCTGCAACAACAGATTGAGACGCAGATGCGGGAGAACGCGGCACTGCGCGAGCGGAACCTGGCACTGGATGCCGAGGTGCAGGACCTCAAGCAGGGTCTGGAGGCCGTCGAGGAGCGGGCACGCAGCGAGATGGGCATGATCAGGGAGAGCGAGGTGTTCTATCAGATCGTCGACCTGCCATCGAGCGCCGCGCCCTCCGATCGCCTTACGGCGGACACGCGGAAGTAGGAGCAGTGGCGTACTGGGCCGTCATCCCCGCCGCCGGCGCGGGTACGCGCATGGCCGCCGAGATCCCCAAGCAGTATCTGTCGCTGCGCGGACGGACGATCATCGAGCACACGCTCGAGCGGTTTCTGTCCCACCCGCGCATAGCCGGGATCGTCGTTTCCGTCGCGGCCGGCGATCCCGTCTGGCCCACGCTGCCCGTGGCCGGTCGTCCGCGGATCCTGCGCGCCGATGGCGGCGCGGAGCGCTGCCACTCGGTGCTCAACGCGCTCAAGGTGCTGGTGTCGGCGGGGCACGGGGGGGACTGGGGACTGGTGCACGACGCGGCGCGGCCATGCGTACGCACCGCCGACATCGACATGATGATCGACGCGCTGAGCGATGATCCCGTGGGCGGCATACTCGCGGTTCCGGTGCGGGACACCATGAAACGGGCCGGCGGTACGCAGCGGATCACCGCGACCGTGGAGCGCAGCGGCCTGTGGCGCGCACTCACCCCGCAGATGTTTCGAGTCGGTCCCCTGGCCACCGCCATCGAACGCGCCCTCGACAGCGGTGTGAGTGTGACCGATGAGGCGCAGGCGATGGAATTGATCGGCCAGGCGCCCAGGCTCGTCGAGGGGCACGCCGACAACATCAAGATTACGCGGCCGCAGGATCTCGAGCTCGCCGAGCTGTACCTGCGGCACCAGGAGGAGGCCCGATGCGCATAGGTCAGGGGTTCGATGCCCACCGCTTCCAGGCAGGCCGCCGGCTGGTCCTCGGCGGGGTGGATATTCCCTACGAGCGGGGCATGGAGGCGCATTCCGACGGCGACGTCGTGGTCCACGCCGTCTGCGACGCCTTGCTGGGTGCGGTGGCGCTGGGAGACATCGGCCGGCACTTTCCCGATACGGACCAGACGATCAAGGGCATCGACAGCCGGGTCATGCTCCGCCATATCGTCTCGCTCGTGCAGCGGCGCGGCCTGCGCGTGGGCAACGTCGATGCCACGATTATCGCCCAGGCGCCGAAGGTCGCGCCCCACATCCCGGCCATGTGCGAGAACCTGGCCAACGACATGCGGATCGATATCGACTGTGTGAACGTCAAGGCCACGACGACGGAGAAGATGGGATTCGCCGGTCGCGGCGAGGGCATTGCGGCGCTGGCCGTCGCCTTGGTGGTCGCGGCGTAGATCCCCCATCCATCGCGCATGCGCCGGACTATGCGCCAGGTCTGCCGGCACGCATTTCGTCGTGCGGTGGATCGCTCGCCGCCGACGCGCGCCAGCGGCGCGACGATCCGGTTGCGATGAAGAGGCGCGAAGCCTCGAGGCCTCCGCGCGGCCTGCTGGCCGATCCCGGTCATTTCATCGCGCTGGGATTCGGCGCGGGATGCGCACCGCGCGCCCCGGGGACGTTCGGAACCTTGATCGGCGTGGTGCTTTACCTCCCGTTGCATGGCCTATCCTTGACCGGGTACCTGGCTGCCACGGCCGTGGTGATCGTCGTGGGCATCGCGGTGTGCGGCAGGGCCGCGCGTCGTCTGGGCTTGCACGATCATCCATCCATCGTCTGGGACGAGGTCGCCGGCTACCTGGTGACGATGTGCGGGGCGCCGGCCGGATGGGGGTGGGTGCTGGCGGGTTTCTTGCTATTCCGGTTATTGGATATCGCCAAGCCCTGGCCGATCCGATGGTTCGATCGCCGCCTGAGCGGGGGACTGGGCATCATGGCGGATGACCTGGTGGCCGGCCTGCTGGCCATGACGGTACTTCAAGTATTTGCTAAAGTCATATCTTTGTGACTATTATGTAACAATGGGTTAGGAAGAATTCTTAAACCAATGCCGGCAAATTCGCCCATCCACGTTTCCCTGCGGTTCAACGGCATGCACACGCGCCTGCTGGCGTCAGCCGTGCTGGCGACGGCGCTCAGTCATTCCGCGGTTGCCGACATCTACAAATACGTCGACAAGTACGGTCGCGTCACGCTCACCGACACGCCCGACAAGACTGGCGGCATGAAGCTGGTGAAGACCTGGAAGGGTTGGGTGTCGCGACCGCTCAATACCCATGGGCCTCGCTTCGTGCGCAGTCGCGAGGAATACAACGATCTGATCGCGGAGGCGGCAGCCAGGAACAAGCTGCCCCCCGAGCTCGTCCACGCCGTCATCACCGCCGAGTCCGCCTATCAGCCGGACGCCGTCTCCCGCGCCGGGGCCGTGGGCCTGATGCAGCTCATGCCCGAGACCGGCAGGCGTTACGGCGTCAGCAATCGTTACGACCCGTTCCAGAACGTCCACGGAGGCACTCGCTATCTGCGGGACCTGATGGACATGTTCAGCAACAACGTGGTGCTGGCGGTTGCGGGCTACAACGCCGGGGAAAACGCGGTCATCCAGTACGGGCGCAAGATCCCGCCGTATGCGGAGACCCAGGAGTACGTGCGGCGTGTCGTCCAGTACTTCAAGCAGTACGCCGATGAGGGCATCGGCCGCAAGACGGGAGCCTCCGCGGCGACGCCCGTCCGTGCGAGCGCACTGACGCCTATCGCGCCGGCCCAGGCCAACACGGCGGTTGCCGCGGCGACGACCCGCACCCGCACGGTGGGTTCCGAAGGCGGAACGGCCGGCGGCACGCTCGCGCAGGAAGATCCCGCACCGCGCAAGCCGGTGGTCAACAACACTCAGGTCTGGCCTCGCCCCAAGAAGCGGGTGGCCATCATCAAGTGGGCTGACGAGGACAGCTGACGCCTGCGGCGGCGCCCGGCCCACCGCTGGAGCTCGGGGTCGTGGTATCGGCGTCGTCACCTGTTGACGACGCAGCCGCCACGGCATCCTCAGGTTGCATTGCAGCAGCGTCCTCGGACGGCACCTCCGCGGCTTCCGCCGTTGCTTCCCGGTCTGTCGGCATCGATGTCGAAGACGAACTCGGCCGGCGTCTGTGACGGCGCCGACGCCCGGTGGATAGCGAGCTCATGAACAGCATGAGCACGAAGCAGATCGCTACCAGATAGACGAAATCCTGCACCTGCATGTATCGCGCTCCGGGTTCTTGGATTTGTACCAGGGAGCACAGCAGCTTCCATGCCATCGTATCATTCGTCGGTGACGCAACCCTCCGAGGCCGAGCGGACGGTCTTGATGAACTTGTGCAAGGTGCCGCGCGTCGCCTTGTATGCCGGCATCCGCCAGTCTTTGCGGCGCCGCGCAAATTCCTCGTCTCCGACGTCGGCGTCGATCCGCCTCGATTGCGCATCGATCGTGATGACGTCGCCATCCCTGACCAACGCGATCGGTCCGCCCTCCTGCGCCTCCGGCACGATGTGACCGACGATGAAGCCGTGCGATCCCCCCGAGAACCGGCCGTCGGTGATCAGCGCCACGTCAGCGCCGAGCCCCGCGCCCATGACCGCGGAGGTCGGCGTCAGCATCTCCGGCATCCCGGGTCCGCCCTTGGGACCCTCGTAGCGGATCACCACCACGTCGCCCTTGCGGATCTCGTTGCGTTCCAGCGCCGCGAGCATTGACTCCTCGGAATCGTAGCAGCGCGCCGGCCCGGCGAAGCGCAGTCCCTCCTTGCCCGTGATCTTGGCCACGGAACCCTCTGGCGCGAGATTGCCCTTGAGGATCTGCAGATGGCCGGAGGGTTTGATCGGTCGATCGAGCGGGCGGATGATCGACTGGCCGGCCTTCAATCCAGGCAGGTCCTCGAGGTTCCCGGCGACCGTTCTGCCGGTGGCGGTCAGGCAGTCGCCGTCGATCATGCCGTGGTCGAGCAGGAACTTCATCACCGCGGGTATGCCGCCGATGTCGTGGAGATCCTCGAAGACGTACTTGCCGCTCGGCTTGAGATCGGCCAGGTAGGGGGTTCGGTCGCTCACCTTCTGGAAATCGTCGACGGTGAGCGCGACGCCGACCGCGCGCGCCATGGCGATGAGGTGCAGCACCGCGTTGGTCGAGCCGCCGAGTGCGGTGACGAGCACCATCGCGTTCTCGAAGGCCTGCCGGGTCATGATGTCTCGCGGCTTGATGTCATTCTCGAGCAGACGGCGTACTGCCGGGCCCACGCGCAGGCACTCCTCGATCTTGCCGGGGTCCTCCGCCGGGGTTGAGGAAGAGTAGGGCAGCGACATACCCATCGCCTCGATGGCACTGGCCATGGTGTTGGCCGTATACATGCCGCCGCACGCGCCGGCGCCGGGACAGGCCCTGCGAACGATGTCGCGGCGTGTGTCCTCGTCGATCCTGCCGCTGATGAACTCACCATAGCTCTGGAAAGCGGAGATGATGTCGAGCACCTGATCCTTGCCCGAGCATTGGCGGTGGCCGGCCCTGATGGTGCCGCCATAGACCATGATCGCGGGGCGGTTGAGGCGGGCCATGGCGATGAGGCAACCGGGCATGTTCTTGTCACAGCCGGGGATGGTGACGCAGGCGTCGTACCAATGCGCCGCCATCACGGTTTCGATCGAATCGGCGATGAGGTCGCGCGACTGCAGGGAGTAGCTCATGCCGTCCGTCCCCATCGAGATGCCGTCGCTGACGCCGATGGTGTTGAAGCGCATGCCGACCATGCCGGCGGCGATCACGCCCTGCCTGACCTTCTCCGCGAGGCCCAGGAGGTGCATGTTGCAGGTATTGCCCTCGTACCAGACGCTGGCGATACCGACCTGCGCCTTGTCCATGTCCGCTTCACTCAGCCCGGTGCCGTAGAGCATGGCCTGGGAGGCGCCCTGCGAACGCGGTTGCGTGATGCGCGAACTGTATCGATTCAGCTTCTGGGTCATTTGCCACTCCGCACCAAGGTCTCGCCCGCCACGGCTGGCAGGGCGCCGGAAGTCGTGACGACGGCCGATCACCGGCATCACCGGGTGACCATCTCCACGCAAGCCGGAAGGGCCGGAAGAATACCAGTCCGGCGACGCCCCCTCAACGCATTGCAGCGACGCGAACGCCGACGTCATGGCGACGGAGTATGCGAGTCCGTACAATGTGGCCGATGCCGCCTCCCACCGTATCAGAATCCCTCCGCATCCGCGCATGAGTTCCCTCGATTACTCGCGTATCGCGCACCAGCTGGGACGCCTGGTCGCAGTGCCCTCGGTGAGCAGTCACGACCCGCGTCTGGACTGCAGCAATCGCGGCGTGGCGGAGTTGATCGCGATCTGGCTCGAGGAGCTCGGATTCCGCGTCGAGTGGGTGCCCGTGCAGCGAGGGATCGACAAGGTCGACGTCGTCGCCACGCTGGGATACGGGGAGCCCGGACTGGTGCTCTCCGGACATACCGACACGGTCCCCTGCGACGAGCACGGCTGGGACAGCGACCCCTTCCGGCTCACGGAGCGCGACGGCCGGCTGGTCGGGTTGGGCGCGGCGGACATGAAGGCGTTCTTCCCGCTGGTGCTGGAGTCGCTGCAGGGACTCAACCCGGATCGGCTGCGCCGTTCGCTGGTCGTGTGCGCCACGGCCGACGAGGAAAGCTCGATGGCCGGCGTCAAGGCGCTGCAGTCGGCGGTCGACCTGCGCGGGGCCCGGGCGTTGATCGGCGAGCCGACGGGCCTGAGACCCATCCGTGCCCACAAGGGCGTGATGATGGAGGTAATCCGCATCTTCGGCCGGTCCGGGCACGCGAGCGACCCGGCGAGCGGGCGCAGCGCGCTGGAGGGCATGAACAGGGTCATCACCGCGCTGCTCGCGTGGCGCGAGGAACTGCAGCGCCGCTTTCGCGACGAGGCCTTTGCCGTGCAGGTGCCGACCATGAACCTCGGCCACGTGCACGGCGGGGAGAGCGCGAACAAGATCTGCGCCGAGTGCGAACTGCACGTCGACCTGCGCATCCTGTCGGCGATGCAGGCCGACGACATACGCGCGGAGATGCGCGAGGTGGTCGGCGCGGCGCTGCGCGACACAGGCCTTACCGCCGAGGTGGAGCCGCTGTTCGAAGGCGTACCGCCGCTCGATACCGATCCGCGCGCCGAGGTGGTGCAGGTGGCCGAGGCGCTGACCGGCAAGATTGCCGGGTCGGTGGCATTTGGCACCGAGGGCCCGTACCTGCAGCAGATGGGCCTGGAGACCATCGTGCTCGGCGCCGGCGACATCGCGCGTGCGCACCAGCCGAACGAATACGTCCCGGTTGCGCACTTCGAGCCGATGGTGAAGGTCCTGAAGGGCATGATCGAGCATTTCTGCTTACGATGACGGGACGACGTAGATGGTGGAAAAGCACAAACAGTTCGTGGACTGGTTCAGGCAGGCTTCGCCGTACATCCATGCGCACCGCGGGCAGACCTTCGTGCTCTGTTTCAGCGGGCAGGCCGTGGCCGACGCGACCTTCCGGAATCTCGTCCACGACATCGCACTGCTGTCGAGCCTTGGCATACGGCTGGTGATAGTTCCGGGCACGCGCCACCAGTTGAACGAACGCCTGCAGGCCCGTGGCCTGGAGTTCAGGACGGAGGAGGGGATCCGCATCACCGACGAGGCGATGCTCGCGTGCGTGAAGGACGCGGTCGGAACCGTGGTCATCGAGGTGATGGCCATGCTTTCACAGGGACTGGCGAATTCGCCGACCCCGAATGCGCGCATCCGTGTCGCCTCCGGCAACTACGTGACGGCCAAGCCGATCGGAGTGCGCAATGGCGTGGACTTCCACTATTCCGGGAACGTCAGGCGTGTTGACGTCGAGGCCATCAGGTCCGATCTGGACAGCGGCGATATCGTGGTCGTGCCGCCGATCGGGTATTCGCCGACGGGCGAGAGCTTCAACGTGAATGCGCACGAGGTCGCCACGGCCGTTTCGTCCGCACTCGGCGCGGCCAAGCTGATATTCCTGCTGGAAGGGCGGCACGTCATCGATCGCAAGGGCAAGCTGGTGCGACAGTTCACCGACAGCGAGGCGCAGCAACTGCTGTCGTCGACCGCCGGGCTGGCCGATCGCATGCCTGAACTGGACGATGCGATCAACGCCTGCCGCAACGGCGTGCGGCGCGCGCACCTCGTTGACCGGCGCGTGGACGGCGCGTTGCTGCTCGAACTGTTCACGCGCGACGGTATCGGGACGTTGGTGTCAGCCTCCCCGTTCGACACCCTGCGCAAGGCGACCATCGACGACGTGGCCGGAATCCTCACGCTGATCGCTCCGCTCGAGGAAGACGGAACGCTCGTGCGGCGGTCGCGGGAGAAGCTGGAGACGGAGATCGATCAATTCTCGGTACTGGTCCGCGACGGCACCATTATCGGCTGCGGCGCGATCTATCCGTTTGCGGAGGGAGGCATGGCCGAGCTCGCGTGCCTGTCCGTGCACCCGGACTACCGCAAGGAGGGCCGGGGAGACCTGCTGTTGTCGAACCTGGAGGCCGCGGCGCGCCAGGCGGGCCTCAAGGGGCTGTTCGTGCTGACGACGCAGACCGCGCACTGGTTCATCGAGCGCGGGTTCATCGAGGCCTCCGTGGACGAACTGCCGGTCGCCAGGAAACGGCTCTACAATCTGCAGCGCAACTCCAAGGTGTTCACCAAGAGGCTGTAGCGGGTCCGCCCGGGCGGGCCGATCAGACCGCCCGCGCCGGCGTCGTGGACGGGGTGCGGATGTCGATCGCCAGATCGTCGTCCCGGACCGTGACCAGCACGTCGCCGCCGTGCTCGAGGCGGCCGAACAGCAGCTCCTCGGCGAGCAGGCGCTTGAGCCTCTCCTGGATCAGCCTCGCCATCGGCCGGGCGCCCATCAGGGGGTCGTGGCCGCGCCTGGCAAGCCAGGCGCGCGCCTCCTCGTCGACCTCCATGGTCACGTTCTTCTCGTTCAACTGCGCCTCCAGCTCGGTGATGAACTTGTCGACCACGTGCAGGATGGTCTGTTCGCCGAGCGGCTTGAACTGGACGATGGCATCCAGCCGGTTGCGGAATTCCGGGCTGA
This sequence comes from Gammaproteobacteria bacterium, assembly GCA_022071965.1. Taxonomy (GTDB): domain Bacteria; phylum Pseudomonadota; class Gammaproteobacteria; order JAJPIJ01; family JAJPIJ01; genus JAJVHZ01. The sequence continues at coordinate 108,649 of JAJVIQ010000003.1, read as the reverse complement.
ACATCTTCTTGATCGCCTCGCCGGCGTCGCTGGTGTGATCCTGCTGCGTGAAGCCGATCGAGGCGCGGCTGATGCGGTCCGCACCGGCGTTGGTGGTCATGATGATGATCACGTTGCGGAAGTCCGTCTGCCGGCCATTGGTGTCGGTGAGCGTGCCGTGATCCATTACCTGGAGCAGGATGTTGAAGACATCCGGATGCGCCTTTTCGATCTCGTCCAGCAGCAGCACGGCGTGCGGGTGCTTGATGATCGCCTCGGTGAGCAGCCCGCCCTGATCGAAGCCGACGTAGCCGGGCGGGGCGCCGATGAGACGCGACACGGTATGCCGCTCCATGTACTCGGACATGTCGAAGCGGATGAGTTCGATGCCGAGCACCTTGGCGAGCTGGCGGCTGACCTCGGTCTTGCCGACACCGGTGGGCCCGGCGAACAGGAATTGTCCGATAGGCCGGCGCTGATCGCCGAGCCCCGAGCGCGCCATCTTGATGGCGGCGGACAGCGTCGCGATCGCTTCTTCCTGGCCGAAGACCACCAGCTTCAGATCGCGATCGAGATTCTTCAGAACGTCCTTGTCCGAGGTGGAGACGGTCTTGGGCGGCACGCGCGCGATCTTCGCGACGATCTGCTCGACCTCGTGCACCGTGATGGTCTTCTTGCGTCTGGAGGGCGCGAGCAGCTGCTGGGCGGCGCCGGCCTCGTCGATGACGTCGATGGCCTTGTCGGGCAGATGGCGGTCGGTGATGTAGCGATTGGTCAGCTCCACCGCCGAGCGCAGGGCCTGGTTGGTGTACTTGACCTGATGGTGCTCCTCGAAGCGCGAACGCAGCCCCATCAGGATCTTCACGCTGTCCTCGACGGAGGGCTCGGAGATGTCGATCTTCTGGAAGCGGCGCGACAGTGCCCGATCCTTCTCGAAGATGCCCCGGTACTCCTGGTAGGTGGTCGAACCGATACACTTCAGATCCCCGGAGGCCAGTATCGGCTTGATGAGGTTGGAGGCGTCCATGACGCCGCCGGAGGCGGCCCCGGCGCCGATGATCGTGTGGATCTCGTCGATGAACAGGATCGATCCGGGATCCTTGCCGAGTTGCGCCAGCACGTTCTTGAAACGCTTCTCGAAGTCGCCGCGGTACTTGGTACCCGCCAGCAACGCGCCCAGATCCAGCGCGTAGATGGTCGATTCCCTGAGGACGTCCGGAACCTCGCCCTCGACGATCTTCTTCGCCAGCCCCTCGGCGATCGCCGTCTTGCCCACGCCGGCCTCGCCGACGAACAGGGGATTGTTCTTGCGGCGGCGGCAAAGCACCTGGATGGTGCGCTCCACCTCCGGCGCGCGCCCTATGAGCGGGTCGATCTTGCCGCGCCGCGCCTGCTCGTTGAGGTTCACGCAGTATTGCTCGAGCGCGGACCTGTTCGGGTCGGGCTGCTCGCCGTCCTCCTCGGAGTTGGCCGCGGGCTCGCTCCCCTGGCCCTCCTCGCCGACCTTGGAGATGCCGTGCGAGATGTAGTTGACGACGTCCAGGCGTGCGACGTTCTGACGGCCCAGCAGGTACACGGCATGCGACTCCCGCTCGCTGAAGATGGCGACGAGGACGTTGGCGCCGGTGACCTCCTTCTTGCCCGAGGACTGGACGTGGAACACGGCGCGCTGCAGCACGCGCTGAAAGCCGAGCGTCGGCTGTGTTTCGCGATCGTCGTCCTCCGGCAGCACCGGGGAGTTCTCGCGCAGGAAGGCATTCAGCTCATTGCGCAACTGGGCGAGATTGGCGCCGCAGGCCTTCAGGACCTTGGTTGCCGATGGATTGTCGAGCAGGGCGAGCAGCAGATGCTCGACGGTCATGAATTCATGGCGCTGTTCCCGTGCCGCCTTGAATGCCTGATTCAATGTGACTTCGAGTTCGCGGCTGAGCACGTTTCAAGCCCCTTTCATGATTAGACGGGTTCAAGGGTACAGAGCAGCGGATGCTGATTCTCACGTGAATAGGCGTTCACCTGCGCGACCTTGGTTTCGGCGATCTCATGAGTGTACGCGCCACAGATACCTTTGCCGCGCGTGTGCACCTCGAGCATGATGCGGGTCGCGCTCGGGCGATCCTTGGAAAAGAAGCGTTCGAGTATGTGGACGACGAACTCCATCGGAGTGAAATCGTCGTTCAGCAGCACCACGTTGTACAGCGGCGGACGCTTGACGCGTGGCCGCGCCTCCTCCAGCGCCAGCCCGTCGTCACGTCGCGTAACCGGTTTCTCGCTCATGACCAAAACCCCGGAACCCGTTACCGAGACCCTTGAATCATTATATGTCGCGTTTTCCGCCTTTTGACAAGCGCCGGCCCTGGGCGAAGCGCACAGGTTTGCCTGCCGGATCCGCCCTCAGGTTCGTCTGCGACAGCAGATCGATGAAATGCCGGCCGGCGGGGCTCAGGTGCTTGCCCTTGCGGAGGATGATCCCGTAGTTCCGGCGCGGGAAGTACTGGCCCACGGGGATGGCCGCGAGATCCTCGGCGCCGGTCAGGCACAGGCTCGCGCAGATGGAAATGCCCAGCCCGCGCGCCACGAACTGCTTGATGACCTCCCAGCCGCCGGCCTCCAGCCGGATCTGGTAGGGCACGTGGTGCTGCTCGAACACCAGGTCGACCATGCGCGAGCTGGAGAGGTGGCGCGGAGGCAGGATGAGGCCGTGGGCAGCGATATCCTCCAGGGTGATGTCCTTGCGGGCGGCCAGCGGATGGTCGCGAGGGGTGATGAGCATGGGATCGTAGGCCCCGAGCGGCCGGTATTCGATGTCGTCGGACATCTCCAGTAGGGTGCCGACCATGAACTCCGCCTCGTTCGCCCGCAGCAGCGCGAGACCGTCGCGCGCGGTGACGTTATGGAGATTGAAGTGCACGGCCGGGTAGGACTCCGTGAACGCCTTCATGGCCTCGGGCAGGATGTAGAGGATGGCCGTTTCGCCGGCAGCTATGCGCAGCTCCCCGGAGACGATGTTCTGGGACTTTTCCGCGAAGGTCGCCGGCAGCGTCTCCATGCCCTCGACGAGGGGAGCGGCCAGCTCGTAGAGCAGCCGTCCCTCGGGCGTGAGTTGGATGCGGGGTCCGTTGCGCTCGAACAACTTGGCGCTCAGGTCCTTCTCCAGGGCCTGCACGAGGAGGGACACCGAGGGCTGGCTCAGGAACATTCGCTCCGCCGCCTTCGAAATGCGCCCGGTTTCGGCACTGAAACAGAAGGCCCGGAGCTGCTTGAGCCGATCCCGCTTGTAGTAGAAGCGCCGGTCCCGGTTGGGCATGCGATGTCTAAATATTGACCACGCCAATACTAAACATTGAAAAAATTGTCTTGTCAAATGGTGCGCCGCAACCTAAATTCGAAATGATCTGATTGAAATTCCGCCCCGTTTCCATGGGGCCGACAGCAGCGGAGGAGCGGTGACGGAGATGAGCGCAATCCTCAGGACCGCGTTTCAATCCGGTCTGGTGATAAACGGACCGGTGACCCGGCGTTATGCCGAGCTGCTCACGTCCGATGCCCTCGGGTTCGTGGAGGAGCTGGCCACGCGTTTCGGCCCCCGCTGCAAGGAGTTGCTGAACATCCGCATCCGCCGCCAGGAGTACTTCGACGCCGGCGGTCTGCCGGACTTTCTGCCGGAGACCGCGCACGTGCGCGAGGGCGAGTGGAAAGTCGCCGGCGTGCCGCCGCTGCTGCAGGACCGGCGCGTGGAGATCACCGGGCCGGTGGACCGCAAGATGGTGATCAACGCCCTGAACTCCGGCGCCAACACCTTCATGGCCGACTTCGAGGACTCGTCCAGCCCCACGTGGGAGCAGATGATGGACGGCCAGGTCAACCTATACGATGCCGTCCGAGGCACCATCGACTTTCACGGGCCGGAGGGCAAGACCTACCGGCTGAATGCAAAGACGGCGACGCTCATCGTGCGGCCGCGCGGCTGGCACCTGCACGAGGGACATTGCCTGTTGAACGGCGAGGCCATCCCCGCGGGACTGTTCGATTTCGGCCTGTTCTTCTTCCACAACGCCAAGACCCTCATCGACAAGGGCGCCGGGCCGTATTTCTATCTGCCGAAAATGGAGAGCCACCGCGAGGCGCGGCTGTGGAACGAGGTGTTCAATTTCGCCCAGGACACCCTCGGCATCCTGCGCGGCACGATCAAGGCCACTGCGCTGGTCGAGACGCTGACCGCGGTCTTCGAGATGCACGAGGTCCTCTACGAGCTGCGCGATCACGCCGTCGGCCTGAACTGCGGCCGCTGGGACTACGTCTTCAGCTTCATCAAGTGCATGCGCAATCACCCGGAGTTCGTGCTGCCCGATCGCGCGCAGCTGACCATGGATCAGCACTTCCTGAAATCCTATTCGCACCTGCTCATCCAGACCTGCCACCGGCGTGGGGCGCACGCCATGGGCGGCATGGCGGCGCAGATACCGATCAAGGACGATCACATCGCCAACGAAGCGGCGCTTGCCAAGGTGCGCGCGGACAAGGAGCGGGAGGTGAAGGCCGGACATGACGGCACCTGGGTGGCGCATCCGCTGCTGGTGCCGCTGGCGCGTGAGGTCTTCGACCGATTCATGCCGGAACCGAACCAGATACACAACCTGCGTGCGGACGTTCACGTGGCGGCTGCGGACTTGTTGAAGGTACCCGAAGGCACCATCACCATTCGTGGCCTCATCAACAACGTGAGCTCGGCGCTGCGATACACGGAGTCGTGGCTGAGCGGCCGGGGCGCCGTCCCGATCGCGAACCTGATGGAGGATGCTGCGACGGCGGAGATTTCCCGCGCGCAGGTCTGGCAGTGGATACGGCATCCCAAGGGCGTGCTCGAAGACGGACGCCGGGTCACTGTCGAGATGTTCAGGGAGCTGCTCGCGGAGGATCTGCAAATCATTCGTCGGCAGTTGGGCGACGTGCTCTACCAATCCCGCAAATACAAAGAGGCCGCGGAGCTCTTGGACAAGATGGTGACTGGGAAGAGGCTGCCGAACTTTTTGACCTTGGAGGCTTACGGCCTTTTGGCCTGAGACACACTGGCAGGAGATAACAGATTATGTCCAATAATCCGAAGTTTCAGGAAGCAGTGAAGCAGTTGGAGCAGGAATGGGCGAACAGCCCGCGCTGGAAGAACGTCAGGCGCGGCTACTCGGCCGCCGATGTGGTGCGCCTGCGCGGCTCGATGCCGATCGAGTACACGCTCGCCAAGCGCGGCGCCGAGAAGCTCTTCCGCCTCATCCACGCCGAGCCGTACGTCAACTGCCTGGGGGCGCTGACCGGCGGTCAGGCGATGCAGCAGGTCAAGGCCGGCATCAAGGCCATCTACCTGTCCGGCTGGCAGGTCGCCGCCGACAACAACAGCTACATGACGATGTACCCCGATCAGTCGCTTTACCCGGTGAATTCCGTACCGGCGGTGGTCGAACGCATCAACAACAGCTTCAAGCGCGCCGACGAGATACAGTGCGCCAAGGGCCTCATGCCCGGCGACAAGAGCCACGTCGATTACTTCGCGCCGGTCGTTGCTGATGCCGAGGCCGGATTCGGGGGCGTGCTCAATGCCTTCGAGCTCATGAAGGCGATGATCAAGGCCGGCGCTGCCGGCGTGCACTTCGAGGACCAGCTCGCGTCGGTCAAGAAGTGCGGCCACATGGGCGGCAAGGTCCTGGTGCCCTCCCAGGAAGCGGTGCAGAAGCTCATCGCGGCGCGCCTGGCCGCCGACACGCTGGGCGTGCCGACGCTGATCCTGGCCCGCACCGATGCCGAGGCAGCCGATCTGCTCACCAGCGACTGCGACGAGAACGACAAGCCGTTCCTCACCGGGGAGCGCACCTCGGAGGGCTTCTACAAGACGAGGAAGGGTCTGCAGCAGGCCATCAGCCGCGGCCTGGCCTACGCGCCGTACGCCGACCTCGTGTGGTGCGAGACCGGTACGCCGGATCTCGATTTCGCCAGGAAGTTCGCCGAGGCGCTTAAGAAGCGGAACCCGGATCAGCTGCTGGCGTACAACTGCTCGCCGTCGTTCAACTGGAAGAAGAATCTCGACGATTCCACGATCGCCAGATTCCAGCGCGAACTGGGCGCGATGGGCTACAAGTACCAGTTCATCACGCTCGCCGGCATCCACAGCATGTGGTACAACATGTTCGATCTGGCGCAGGACTACGTTCAGCGCGGCATGTCGGCATACGTCGAAAAGGTGCAGGAGCCGGAGTTCGCGGCGCGCGATCGCGGCTACACGTTCGTGTCGCACCAGCAGGAAGTGGGCACGGGCTACTTCGACGACGTCACCACTGTCATCCAGGGCGGTGCCTCATCGGTGACCGCGCTGACCGGCTCGACCGAGGAAGAGCAGTTCCGTCATTGATCGACGGCGCGGGACGCCGACCGAGCGATACTCCTGCCAGCCCGTCCGGCATGCAAAGACCGGACGGGTTTTTTCTTGTGTTCCGGCGCCTCGCCTGCCGGACGACGTGAGGTGTGCAGTGCGACGGCTGACGGCGCAGGAGCGCGGTTTCGGGTGTGGCGTCGCCGCGCGCGACCGGCTATCGTAGGAATCTCGTCTCACGCCGCCGCGAACGATTCATCATGGCCTACGAAAAGATACTCGTGCCTGCGCAGGGCGAGCGCATCACGATCAACGCCGATTGCAGCCTGAATGTTCCAAGCCACCCGATCGTCCCCTTCATCGAGGGCGACGGCATCGGCGTGGACGTCACCCCGGTGATGCGCCGCGTGGTCGACGCGGCGGTGAGCAAGGCGTACGGCAGGTCGCGCGCCATCGCCTGGATGGAGGTCTACGCCGGGGAAAAGGCGCAGAAGCTGTATGGCGACGAGGTGAACCTGCCGCAGGAGACGCTCGATGCGTGCGCCGACTACGTCGTAGGCATCAAGGGGCCGCTCACCACGCCGGTCGCCGAGGGCAAGCGCTCGCTCAACGTCACCATCCGCCAGGTGCTGGATCTGTACGCGATATGCCGGCCGATACGGTATTTCCCCGGGGTGGATTCGCCCATGAAGCAGAACGGCGGAACCGATATGGTGATCTTCCGCGAGGCCACCGAGGATGTCTACACGGGCATCGAATGGCCGGCGGATTCGGCGCAGGCCGGGAAGTTCATCGATTTTCTTCGCAACGAAATGGGCGTGACGAGCATGCCCTTCACCGAACATTGCGGCGTGGGGGTGAAGCACGTCTCGAAGACGGGAACCACCCGGCTCATCCGCCGCGCGCTGCAGTACGCGCTCGACAACGACAGCCGCTCGGTGACGATCGTGCACAAGGGCAACATCATGAAATACACGGAGGGCGCGTTCCGCAACTGGGGCTACGAGCTGGCCCGCAGCGAGTTCGGCGCCCGGCTCATCGGCGACGGACCCTGGTGCACCATGAGGAATCCGCGGAGCGGGCATGAGATCGTCATCAAGGACGTCATCGCCGACAACTTCCTGCAGCAGATCCTGCTCAAGCCGGAAGACTACGACGTCATCGCAACGTTGAATCTGAACGGCGACTACATCTCCGATGCGCTGGCGGCGCAGGTGGGCGGCCTGGGCATCGCGCCGGGCGGCAACATCGGCGACAGGGCGGCGGTGTTCGAGGCCACGCACGGCTCGGCGCCGTCGTTCGCCGGCAAGAACCGGGTGAACCCGGGATCCATCGTCCTCTCCGCGGAGATGATGCTGCGGCACCTCGGATGGAAGGAGGCGGCCGACCTGATCATCAAGGGCGTGGCCGGCGCCATCGCCGCCAAGACCGTCACTTTCGACCTTGCGCGCGTGCGTGCGGGCATCACGCCGCGCAAGGCCCTTGGCGCGGAGCACCGCTCTAAGAGCGACGTGGAAGAAGAGATGCAGCGGCTGCTGCCCGGCGCGACCCTGGTGACGACCTCCGGCTTCGGCGAGGCGATCATCCGGCACATGTAGGCGTATGGCGGTCGCAAGGCCAGCGCGCGCTGCGCGGTTCGACAGGGACTACTACCGGCGCCACTACCTCGATCCACGCACGGCGGTGAACAGTCGCGATGACATGCGGCGGCTGGCGCGGTTCATCGCTGCATACATCGGTTATCTGGACCTTCCGGTGCGGCGCATCCTCGACGCCGGCTGCGGCTGCGGTTGGCTGCGCGCGCCTTTCGGGCGGTTCTTGCCGTCTGCCGCGTACGTCGGCCTGGAGTACAGCGATTATCTCTGCCGACGTTACGGCTGGACGCGGGGCAGCCTCGATCGCTACGCCGCGCGCAAGAGGTTCCAGCTCGTCGTCTGCAACGGCGTGCTGCAGTACCTGGGGGATGGGCAGGCGGCGCGCGCAGTCGCCAATCTGGCGCGCCTGTGCGACGGACTGCTCTACTTCAATGCGCTGACGAGCGAGGACTGGATGTCGAACGCCGATCGGCGGCGCACCGACGGTGACGTGCACCTGCGGCCGGCGCGATGGTACCGCTCGAGGCTGCAGCGTTCGTTCCTCGAGATCGGCGCCGGCCTCTGGCTGCGGCGCGGTTCGGGCGTACCGCTCTGGCAGCTGGAGCGTGCGGAGCACGCCGTCAGGCTTCAGGCGAGGAGTCCTGCCAGCACGCGCTCGTAGATCCCGGCAAGCGCCTCGAGGTCGGCAACGGGAACACACTCGTCGACCTTGTGGATGGTGCGGTTGATTGGCCCGACTTCCAGCACCTGCGCGCCGGTCGGGGCGATGAAGCGGCCGTCGGAGGTGCCACCGCCGGTCGAAAGCTGCGTCTCCACCCCGGTGACCTCCCTGATCGCATTGCGCGCGGCGTCCACGAGCTCGCCGGTAGGTGTGAGAAACGGATCTCCGGACAGCCGCCAGTTCAGTTCGTAGTCCAGTTCGTGGCGCCGCAACAGGTCTTCGACGCGCGCCCGCAGGCGCTCGGCGGTCTGCTCGGTGGAGAAGCGGAAATTGAAGAGAACCTCGACGGCGCCGGGGATGATGTTCTCCGCGCCGGTGCCGCCGTTGATGTTGGAGATCTGGAAGCCGGTCGGAGGGAAATGATCGTTGCCGCGATCCCATTCGATACGGGTGAGCTCCGCCAAGGCCGGCGCAACGTCGTGTATCGGGTTACGGGCCAGGTGGGGATAGGCGACGTGACCCTGGATCCCCCTCACCTTGAGCACGCCGTTCAAGGAGCCGCGACGCCCGTTCTTGACCGCGTCTCCCAGCCGCGACTCCGACGACGGCTCGCCGATCAGGCACCAGTCGATCTTCTCACCGCGCCGCTCGAGCCTCTCGATGACCTTGACCGTGCCGTCCACCGACGGTCCCTCCTCGTCGCTGGTGAGCAGGAAGGCGATTGAGCCGCGATGATCAGGATGGCGGGCCACGAAGCGTTCCACGGCCACCACCATCGCGGCGATGCCGCTCTTCATATCGGCGGCGCCGCGCCCGTAGAGCATCCCATCCCTGACCTCGGGCACGAACGGATCCGAGGTCCAGGCATCGCGCGGGCCGGGCGGAACCACGTCGGTGTGGCCCGCGAATGCGAGCAGCGGCCGCGCCTGCCCGCGCCGTGCCCACAGATTCTCGACCTCGCCGAACATCATGGCCTCGATGGCGAAGCCGGCCTTGCGCAGGCGCGCCGCGACGATCGCCTGGCAGGCCGCGTCATCCGGCGTCACCGACGGCCGGCTGATCAGCGCCTTCGCCAGCTCCAGTGTCTCGCTCATGCCGTCAATGGTATCAGTTGTCCGCGGGCCCGACGCCGCGCAGGCGCGCACGCGCGAGGTTGACGTAGCGCGACTCGAGTTCGCAGCCGATGAACCGACGGCCCATCGACAGGGCCGCCACGCCGGTGCTGCCGGAGCCCGCGAACGGATCGAAGACGAGGTCCCCCGGATGCGTGCTGGCGCGCAGGCAGCGTTCGACGAGGGCGAGAGGCTTCTGCGTGGGGTGGCTGCCGTGGATCTTCTCCGCGCGGCCCGTTGCGGCCATACGCCAGACGTTCTTCATCTGCCGGCCTTCGTTCTCCGCCTTCATCGCGGCGTAGTTGAACACGTGCCTATCCTTGCCGCCGCGGGCCGCCTTGGTGGCCCAGAGGATCACCTCCGTGCTGTGCGTGAAGCAGCGGCAGCCGAGATTCGGGGGCGGATTGGGCTTCTCCCAGACGATGTCGTTCAGGATGCGGTATCCGATCTCCATCATCGCCATGCCGACGCTCAGGTAGACGTGCAGCGTGCCGCTCACCCAGATCGTCCCGGAGGGCTTCAGCAGTCGATGACAGGCCTGCAGCCACTCCCGGTTGACCGCATGGTCGTGGGCCACGCCCCGGCTGCGGTCCCACTCGCCTTTGTTGACCTTCGCCCGCCTGCCCGCAATGCAGGTCGTGCCGTCGTTGGAAAGAAAGTACGGGGGGTCGGTCCAGATGCAGTCGATGCTGGCCTCCGGCAGCGCGGCCATCACCTCGAGCCGGTCGCCATGATAAAGGCACGAGGCCTGGTCGGCGGACTCCCACGCTATCACGGGTCTTGCCGCCATCGTCTTTGCGCCGCGCGCTCTCAGCGGGGCTGGGTCTCCTCCGGCGTGAGTGCCTGGATGCTCAGCGCATGGATGTCCGTCTGCATCATCTCGCCCAGCGCCTCGTACACCGCGCGATGACGCGCGAGCGGCAACAGCCCCTCGAACTGGCGTGAGACGATGTGCAGGCGGTAGTGCCCGCGTCCGCTCTGTGCCCCGACGTGGCCGGCATGCAGGTGGCTCTCGTCGACGACGTCCATCACGGTCGGCCGCAAGGCCTGGTGCAGGCGGGCGCGCATGCGCTCGATGCGATCGCTCGCGCTCATGAGGCTAGGGGAGGGTCTTCCTGAAGGGCCTGACGTCGACCCGCTTGTAGACGCCCTCGGCGAGATAGGGGTCCGCCTCCGCCCATTCCCGGGCGGCGGCGAGCGATTCGAACTCGGCGACGATCATGCTGCCGGTGAACCCTGCCGGTCCCGGATCCGGACTGTCGATGGCGGGGAACGGGCCGGCCAGGATCATGCGTCCCTCGTCCCGGAGCGCGTCCAGTCGCTCCAGGTGGCGCGGCCGCACCTGCAGGCGTTTCTGCAGGCTGTTTTCGTCGTCTTCGCCGATGATGACATATAGCATGGATTCAGCCCTTTGGTACTTCCTTCAGTTCGCTGTGGCGTGAGAGGTAGACGGTCTGCGCGAGAGCGAACAGCAGCAGCAGGCCGAGCACCCCGAACAGCTTGAACTTCACCCACGCGGCCTCGCTGTAGTGCTTGGCGACATAGAGATTCAGGAATCCGAGCACGGTGAAGAACACCACCCATGCGGCATTCACCCGCAGCCAGATCCGTCGCGGCGCCGCCATGACGTGCCCCATCATGCGTTCGGCGACGGGCCTGGCGCCGATGAACTGGCTGCCGAGGAACACGGCGGCGAAGAGCCAGTACACGGCCGTGGGCTTCCACATGATATAGCGCTCGTCCTGCAGCAGCAGCGTGGCGCCGCCCAGCACGACCAGCAGCCCGAGGGTGACCAACTGGCCCTTGTCGAAGCGCCGGTACATGATCCGGTGCGCGGTCACCTGCAGCAGCGAGGCCGGGATCGCCACGGCGGTCGCGAAGAAGATCGCCCTGGTGCCCTCCGGCGGGAAAAAGTACGCGACGAAGAAGGCGATGATCGGAAACTGGTCGAGGAGAAACTTCATGGCTTGGCGCGGCTGTCGTTTGCGCGGCATCATACCGAAAACCCGCAACGCCCTCCACGCGCGCGCCGCCGTGCGGCGGCGTCCCCCGACGTTCGCAAATCGTCCGGAAGATCAAGCCTTTTGCCGGGGGCACGATCAGGGCAAACTGGCGTCGGCCCCGGCGTTGGAGCCGCTGCCTCCATCCCGTGGCGATGCCGATGAGCAGAACCCTGCACATGCACTTGAGGAATCCGGAGAAACGGCTCATCGAGCAGACCGTCGCCGTGCTGCGTGATGGCGGGGTCATCGCCTATCCCACCGATTCCTGCTATGCGTTCGGGTGCCGGGTCGGCGAGAAGGAGGCGCAGGAGCGCATACGCCGCATCCGCCGACTGGAGGAGGACCACAATTTCACCCTCGTCTGCCGCGACCTCTCCCAGCTGGCCGCTTACGCGCGGGTCGACAATCCTGCCTTCCGGCTGATGAAGGCGCTGACGCCCGGCCCCTATACCTTTCTGCTCAAGGCCACGCACGAGGTGCCGCGCCGGCTGCAGAATCCCAGGCGCAAGACCATCGGGTTACGGGTGCCCGACCATCGCATCGTGCAGGCCCTGCTCGAGACCCTGGACGAACCGCTCATGAGCACCACGGCACAGCTGCCCGGCGCCGACATGCCCATGAACGACCCGGCTGACATCGAGGCGAGGGTGGGCAACCTGTTGGATCTCATCGTCGACGGCGGAAATACCGGCCTCGAGCCCAGTAGCGTCATCGATATCTCGGAGGGCCCCCCGCGGGTGCTGCGCATCGGGGCCGGCGACGTATCCACGCTGGGTGACTGAGGAGGAGGGGGCGATGACGACCGGGCTGCACCGCTTCGCGCGTCTCGGCGCGGCTCTGCTCGCCGGTATCGCCGTCGTCGGCCTTGCGCGCAACCTCATCAGCCACCTCGATGCCCGAACGAGCGGACCCGATGCCGTCGCGGCCGGCCACTGGCTCGGTTATGGCTGGCTCTGCCTGGTGCCGGCACTCGGCGCGTGGGGTCTCGGCGATCATCGCTGGCCGGCAATCTACTGGATTGGCCGACTCGGTATCGCGGGATTCGCGGTCTGCCTGATAGTCGCCGCGTATCTGGCGGTCGTCAGACCGCCGGAGGACTATTGATACGGGTATTCCACGGACCGAGCACTGATCATGTTGACGATGTTGCTGGAGATCCTGATAAGCGCGGTGCCGATCATCTTCGCGGTGACCTTGCACGAGGTCGGTCACGGCCTGGTGGCGAAGTGGCTGGGCGACCCGACGGCCGCAGCGCAGGGGAGGCTGACGGCCAACCCCCTGAAGCATGTCGATCCGGTCGGGACCCTGCTGGTGCCTCTGCTGCTGCTCGTGACCAAGGCGGGATTCATCTTCGGCTGGGCCAAGCCGGTCCCGATCGACTGGCGGAATTTCAAGAAGTTGCGCCGCGATCTGGTGCTGGTGGCCCTCGCCGGTCCCGGGGCCAACGTGGCGCAGATGCTGTTCTGGGTCGGCGTGGTGTGGGTCGCGGACGGTGTGACGGCCGTCGGGCCCGCACTCGCCGGCGGCCTCCTCGCGATGGCGCAGGTGGGTATCATCGCCAATCTCGCATTGGCGGCCTTCAACCTGTTGCCGTTGTTGCCGCTCGACGGCGGGCGGGTCGCCGCGGCGCTGCTGCCGAGAAAACTCGCCATTCCTTACAGCAAGTTAGAGCCATTTGGCCTGGTCATCATCGTTGTCCTGCTGGCAACCGGCTGGCTGAGCGCCGTGCTGTATCCGGTCCTGCAAGCCGGACTGCATCTGGTGTACTCTCTGCTCCCCCGCTGATGGCGACGGATGGGCCGGCGAGAAGAAAGAAAATGACGCCAACGAGGAGCGACCTGATTGAACATTTCTGCTAACCGCCGGGTTGTGTCAGGGATGCGCCCGACGGGTCAGCTCCATCTCGGCCATTTCCACGGCGTGCTGAAGAACTGGGTCGTGCTGCAGCACGAGTACGAGTGCTACTTCTTCGTCGCCGACTGGCATGCGCTGACGACGCATTACGAGGACACCTCGGTCATCTCCCAGTCGGTCCTCGACCTGGTGGTGGACTGGCTGGCCGTGGGTATCAATCCCGGGGAGGCCACCCTGTTCATACAGTCCCGGGTGCCCGAGCACGCGGAACTGCACCTGCTGCTGTCGATGATCACGCCGCTCGGCTGGCTGGAGCGCGTACCGTCCTATAAAGACCAGCAGGAGCGGTTGAAGGGCAAGGACCTCTCGACCTACGGATTCCTGGGCTACCCCCTGCTGCAGGCCGCCGACGTGCTCATCTACCGCGCCGGGCACGTGCCGGTCGGTGAGGACCAGGTGGCGCATATCGAGTTGGCGCGCGAGGTCGCCCGCCGCTTCAATTTCCTCTATGGGCGGGAGCCGGGCTTCGAGGACAAGGCCGAGGCCGCGGCCAAGAAGATGGGCAAGAAGAACGCCACGCTCTACAACGAGTTGCGCAAGAAGTACCAGGAGACCGGCGATGCCGACGCCCTCGAGCGCGCCAAGGCCCTGCTGGCGGCGCAGCAGAACGTCAGCATCGGCGATCGCGAGCGGTTGCTCGGCTACCTCGAGGGCGGCGGCAAGGTCATTCTGCCCGAGCCGCAGGCGCTGTTGACCCCGGAGTCCAGCGTGCCCGGCCTGGACGGGAGGAAGATGTCCAAGTCCTACGGCAACACCATCGGACTGCGCGAGCCGCCCGAGGAGGTGGAGAGGAAGCTGCGCACGATGCCCACGGATCCGCAGCGCGTGCGTCGCACCGACCCCGGCGATCCCGACAAATGCCCGGTTTGGAAATTCCACCTGATCTACTCCTCGCCGGAGACCAAGAGCTGGGTGCAGCAGGGTTGCCGCAGCGCCGCGATCGGCTGCATCGAGTGCAAGCAGGCGGTCATCGACGTCGTTCTGAAGGAGTTGAAGCCAATAAGGGAGCGCAGTGCCGAGTATCTGGAGGACCTGGATGCCGTGCGCAACATCATCGACGAGGGCTGCGAGAAGGCCCGCGAGACCGCGCGCCAGGCCATGGAGGACGTGCGCGAGGCCATGGGCATCTCCTACCGCTGAACGCGGCGGCGATCGTATGCGAGAGCCCGTTCCCAGCCCGCCACGCCGCCGCCACCGGCGCCGTACGGGCGGTCACGCCCTGGCCTCGGACAGATGAGCACGGAAAACGACCTCGCCCCCCCCGCGCATCCGGAGCAGGAGGAGATGCCGTTCGCCGTCGTGCAGGGCGTGCCGCTTGCCGAGATGCCCAGGGATCTCTATATACCGCCGGATGCGCTGGCCGTATTCCTCGAGGAGACCTTCGAAGGGCCGCTCGATCTGCTGCTGTACCTCATCCAGCGGCAGAATCTCGACATACTGGATATTCCGATCGCCCAGATCACGCGCCAGTACATGTCGTACATCGAGTTGATGCAGGACCTGCGGCTCGAGCTGGCGGCCGAGTACCTGGTGATGGCCGCGATGCTCGCGGAGATCAAGTCGCGCATGCTGCTGCCGCGGCCGGTCGCGGCGGTCGAGGAGGAGGATCCGCGCGCCGAGCTCGTGCGCCGCCTGCAGGCGTACGAGCGCTACAAGAAAGCCGCCGAGGATCTCGAAAATCTGCCGCGCCTGGAACGCGAGCACTGGTCGGTGGTGGTGCCCTTTCCCGAGCGGCGAAGCACGGCGCCACCGCCGGGCGTGTCGCTGCAGGAACTGCTGGCGGTCTTCACCGAAGTGCTTGCGCGCGCCAGCCTGTTTTCCAATCATCATGTGCAGCGCGAACCGCTGTCGGTGCGGGAGCGGATGGCCATCGTTCTGGATCGTACGCGCAGCGGCGGGTTCATCGATTTCGTTCAGCTCTTCGAGGTGCAGGAAGGGCGCGCCGGCGTAGTCGTCACCTTGCTCGCGATCCTCGAGCTGCTCAAGGAGCACCTGGTCGAGCTGGTGCAGAACGAGATGTTCGGACCGATTTACCTGAAGGCGTTGGGCTGAGATGAACTCCATGGACAAGTTGAAGCGGATTCTGGAGGCGGTGCTGCTCGCCTCGGGCGAGCCGGTGTCGATCGAACGCATGCTGGACATTTTTTCCGGCGATCTCGTCGACGAGCAGGGCGAGCGGCCCGATCGCGCCGCGGTGAAGGCCGCGCTCGATTCGCTGGAGCAGGACTACGCCGATCACGGAGTGCAGCTCGTGGCGGTCGCCAGCGGTTACCGGTTCCAGACGCGCGCGGACATCGCGCCGTGGGTCAACAGGCTCTGGGAGGAGCGCCCGCAGAGGTATTCGCGCGCGCTGCTCGAGACGCTCGCCATCATCGCCTACCGGCAGCCGATCACGCGCGGCGAGATCGAGGACATCCGCGGCGTGGCAGTCGGGGGCAACATCATGAAGACGCTCGCCGAGCGCGAGTGGGTGCGGGTGGTCGGGCATCGCGACGTCCCCGGCCGTCCTGCCGTGTACGCGACGACCAGGCAGTTCCTCGATTACTTCAACCTGGGCAGCCTCTCGGATCTGCCGAGTCTCTCGGAATTGCGCGACATCGACGACATCAACCTCGACCTGTTCGGCAATCCGATGGCCGTCTCGGGCGGCTCGCCGACGGGCGAGGTTGCTGCATTCGAAGCAATCGGGCAGGACGACGAAGGGCTTGGCGGCGGCGCCGGTGCGGGCGATCCCGACGCGGTGGCCTGGCGGCGGGGGCAGCCCGCCCTTGAGGCGGGCACCCACGGAGCCGGGGAGTCGGCGGAGGATGGTGACGTCGAGGATGGCGATGCCTCCGCCGGCAACGGCGGCGCCCGTTCCCACCCCGGCGACCCCGCCGCCAACGGTGAAGACGGCGAGCGGCGCATGCCGCACGCTGCCCGGGACTAACCGGCCGGCACCGCCATCGAACGGCGAATGGGATCGCATGCGCGCACGGTGGCGTGCCATCGCGCGTAACCGATCGCACAGTCGATAGTCCCGCGCAATGCTCGCCCGCGAACGACTGCACAAGGTTCTTGCCCGCGCCGGCCTGGGTTCGAGGCGCCTGATGGAGGCGTGGATCGAGGCGGGGCGCGTGTCGATAAACGGCAGGGTCGCCGGCCTCGGCGATGTCGTCCAGACCGGTGACGAGGTCCGTGTCGATGGCCGGCTCGTACCGTCGGAGCGGCTCTACAGGCGCGTACTGCGCGTCATCGGTTATCACAAGCCCGCTGGCAAGGTCTGTTCCCGCAGCGATGAGCAGGGGCGGCCCACGGTATACGAGGACCTGCCCGGCGCGCGTGGCGGACGCTGGCTCAGCATCGGGCGGCTGGACTTCAACACCACCGGCCTGTTGCTCTTCACCACCGATGGCGAGCTCGCGCACCGCCTGATGCACCCGTCCAGCGGCGTGGAGCGCGAGTACGCGGTGCGGGTGCTGGGGGAGGTCAAGTCCGGGGTGCTCGAGCATCTGCTCGCCGGCGTGCCGCTGGAGGACGGGGTTGCGAGATTCGACAGGATCACCGACGCCGGCGGGGACGGCGCCAATCACTGGTACCACGTGACGCTGCGCGAAGGACGCAATCGCGAGGTGCGGCGGCTCTGGGAGTCTCAAGGGTTGAAGGTGAGCCGCCTGACGCGGGTTCGATACGGCCCCGTCGGTCTGCCGCGGGATCAGCGTGCCGGCCGCTGGTGGGAGCTCGAGCCCGCCGAGGTCGACGCCCTGATCGCCGTGGCCGGCATTGAGCTCGACGAGGCGGCGAAGCGCAACAAGGTCAAGCGCGAGGCGGCGGCCGGCAAACGCGCGCGTGCGGGCGCGCGCAAGCAGGGCAGGGCGACGCGGCGGCCCGCGGCGTCGCGATCCGCCCGCGCACGCGAGGAAGAGTGGACGAGCACCCGGCCCCGGGCATCCCCGAAACGTCACGGCCACGCAGCGGATCAGCGTGCGGGAGGCAGGGGGCAATCGGCCGCGGCCGCGCGCGGGCCGGCATCCGGTTCATCTCGCGCCGCCGGGCCGGGAAGGACGGCCGCGGCGCGAGCCCCCGGCCGCAGGCCTCCGCGCCGCGGCGGATGAAACGCCAGGTCTCGCTGCGCGCCGTCTACAGGCGTCTCCACCGGCGTTACGGGCCGCAGCACTGGTGGCCCGGCGACACGGCCTTCGAGGTCCTGGTCGGGGCGGTGCTCACCCAGAACGCCGCGTGGGCGAACGTCGAGCGCGCCATCGGAAACCTCGCCGTCGCCGGGTGTCTCGACGCCCGCCGGATCGCCGAGATGCCCCCGGCAGGCCTCGCGGAACTGGTTCGCCCGTCGGGCTATTTCAACGTCAAGGCCGGGCGGCTGCAGAATCTTTGCCGCTGGTACCTGGAGAAGGGCGGCATGGACTCGCTGTGCAGGCTGCCGACCGACGCCCTGCGCCGCGAGATCCTTGCCGTGAACGGGGTCGGCCAGGAGACGGCCGATGACATCTTGCTGTATGCCTTCGCGCGACCGGTGTTCGTCATCGACGCCTATACGCGTCGCATCTTCTCGCGCCTCGGCCTGTGCCGCGGGGACGAGTCCTATGAGGCACTGCGGCACGTGTTCGAGCACGGGCTGCGCGGCGATGCTCCACTCTACAATGAGTATCACGCGCTCATAGTTCGTCACGCCAAGGTTGCGTGCAAGCGGAAGCCGTTGTGCGACAGCTGTTGCCTGGTCGATGTCTGCGCGCAGGTCAGGAATGTCCCGTGAGCTGTCGGCGCAACTCGCGCTTGAGGATCTTGCCCGCGGCGGACACCGGCATGCTCTCCATGAAGGCCACGCGCTTGGGCACCTTGTAACGCGCAAGGCGCTCGCCCAGGAAATCGATCAGCTCAGTCTCGGTGGCGTTGGCGCCGACCTTCAGCACGACGCAGGCGACACCGCACTCGCCCCAGCGCGTATCCGGGACGCCCACCACCGCGCACATGTGCACGGCCGGGTGATGATACAGCGCCGCCTCGATCTCGAGCGGGTAGATGTTCTCGCCGCCGCTGATGAACATGTCCTTCTTGCGATCGACGACGTAGTAATAACCGTCCTCGTCACGGCGAGCCAGGTCGCCCGTGTGCAGCCACCCGTCCGTGTCCGTGACCGGCCGCCGCCGCCCGTCGGGTTCGAAGTAGCCGGAGCAGCACGACGGGCCGCGCAGCAGCAGCTCGCCGATTTCACCGGGGCCGACGGTGTCGCCTTCCGGACCGATGATGCGCGCGTCGACGAAAAAGTTGGGTCGGCCTATCGAACCGGCCTTGCGCATCGCGTCTTCCGGCGCCAGCGCGAACACGCCCGGGCCGAACTCGGTCATGCCGAAACCCTGCTTGAATCGGACCCGCTTCTCGGTCATGTAGCGGTCCACGAGCTCCAATGGCAGCGCCGCGCCGCCGCTGACGCAGAAACGCAGCGAGCCCAGGTCGGCGTGCGGCCATTTTGGCGCACGCGTGAGCATCTGATACATGGTGGGAACGCCGGCGAACAGCGTGACCTTCTCCGCCTCTATCAATTCCAGCACCCGCTCCGCGTCGAATTGCCGCATGAGCACCGTCGTGCCGCCCAGCATCACCTGCGGCAGGGTGTAGACGAAAAGCCCGCCGGTATGGAACAGCGGGAACACGTTCAGATAAACGTCGTCGTGGCGGAGATCGTGGATCACGGTGTTGAGCGTATTCCACGCGATCATCCGGTGGGAAACGGCGGCGCCCTTGGGCTGCC
Organism: Gammaproteobacteria bacterium; assembly: GCA_022071965.1. Classification (GTDB taxonomy): domain Bacteria; phylum Pseudomonadota; class Gammaproteobacteria; order JAJPIJ01; family JAJPIJ01; genus JAJVHZ01. The sequence goes on along the minus strand of JAJVIQ010000003.1, from coordinate 89,281 downwards.
CGGTCGTGCCGCCGGTGAGGATCAGCGCCGCAATGTCCTCTTCCGTGACCGCCTCGCAGCCGACCGGTGCGCTTCGACCGGATTGCAGCGCGGACTCGAACTGCAGACTCCCGTCGATGCCGTCACCGCTGATGTGCAGATAGTGGCCGATCGCGTGATCGGAATCCGATATGGCCCGCTGCAACTCGGTCACGGCCTCTCGGAAATCGTCGCAGTAGATGAGCATCCGCGGCCGTGTCTGTGCCACGATCGCCTCGATCTCGCGCCAGTGCAGCCGCCAGTTCAGTGCCGTGTGTATCGCCCCGAGCTTGCCGCAGGCGAAAAAGCAGTCCATGTGCTCGAGGCCGTCTCGCGCCAGGATGGCGACGCGATCCCCGTGTCCGATCCCCGCCGCATCACGGAGCCAGTTTGCGAAGCGGTTGGCGCGTTCGTTGAGAGCCGCAAACGTCAGGCGCCAGGCAGGCGACTTGCCGGCATCGACGATACCGATGCGGTCGGGCGTGTAAAGCGCCCGCCGTCCCAGGTAGTCACCGATGTGCATGGATTCCGGCCCCCGTGATCCGAAGGACTACCCCTCCAGTACGTACTGGCCCGGCGCCGACATGAGTGGCGGATGCCTTTGGTTGCCCAGACTCGGCGGCGCACCCTTCGCGCCCGACCTGGCCGCCAGCCACCTGACCCAGTCAAGCCACCAGCTGCCCTCGCGCGACTGCGTGTGGGCGGCGAGCCACGCGTCGGCGTCGCTCTGCGCACAGTCGCCGACGATGTACTGGTTGCGCCGCCCCCCGGCGGGACACACCACGGCGGTGATATGCCCCGCACGCCCGAGGACGAAGCGGGTGGCTCCCGGCAGCAGGCGTGCCGAGCGGTAGGCCGTCTGCCAGGGCACGATATGGTCTTCGGCGCCGGCGACGAAATACGCGGGACACCGGACGCGACCAAGATCCAGTGGCGTGCCGAGCAGCGTCAGCGCGCCGGGCCTGCTGAGATTGTTGCGGACGTACATGTTGTACAGATAATACTCCTGCATCGCCCGCGGCAGACGCGTGCCGTCGACGCTCCAGTGCATGAGATCGAACGCGGGTGGCTCGCGTCCCAGGAGATAATTGTTCACCACGAAATTCCAGATGAGGTCGTTGCTGCGCATCATCCGGAACACTGCGCTCAGCTCCTCGGGTGCCAGATAGCCCTTCTCCTGCATGCGCCTTTGGACCTCGGCGAGCTGCTGTCCGTCGATGAAAACCGACGTCTCGCCAACCTCCGAGAAGTCGAGCAGCGTGGTCAGAAAGGTCGCGCTCGTCACGCTGCTGTCGCGCCGGGCGGCAAGATGCGCCAGCATGATCCCGAGCAGCGTGCCGCCGATGCAGTAGCCGACCGTGTTGACCTTGCGGCTGCCGGCGATCGATTTCGCTGCCTTCAGTGCCGCGAGCGCGCCCAGCCGCAGATAATCCTCGAGCTCGACGTCGGCCTGCGATGCATCGGGATTCCGCCAACTCACCATGAAGACGGTATGGCCCTGCGCGACGAGATGCTCGACCAGACTCATCCCGGGGCGGATATCGAGCACGTAATACCGATTGATCCAGGGTGGCAGGATCAGAACGGGCACGGCAAAGGCCTCCCTCGTGGCCGGCGCGTACTGGATGAGCTCCATCAATTCGTTGCGCAGGACGACCGCCCCTGCCGTCAGCGCCAGGTTCTCGCCGGGGCGGAAGCGCTGCGACGGTACGACCGAGATCGCGCCCTGGCCGGCGTCCGCGAGCAGGTTTTGCAATCCACGCCGAAGATTCTCGCCGGCACTCGCGATGGTCTCGCGCACCACCACGGGGTTGGTCGCGGGGAAATTCGATGGACTGAGCGCATCGAGCCATTGGCGCAGGTAAAAGCTCACGCGCTGTCGCGCCGGCGCGTCAAGGTCCAGGCGGCTCGCAGTCTCCGACAGCCACCGCGACCACAGTTGGTAGAACTGGCGCAGGACGCTGAAAGGCAGCACGGCCTCCCAGTCCTCGTCGCTGAAGCGGCGGTCGCGCGGCGGCGTCGGCAGAGGTGCTGGGGCGAGATCGCCGGTCAGTTGCCGCGTAGCCCACAGGGCAAGCCGCAACTGCTCCAGCGCCAGCAGGGTGAGTTGCCGGTCGAGCAGCGCCGGCCGTGCGACAAGCGTTTCGCCGAACTCGGTCCACGCGCGGCAGACTTCGGCGGGGTCCAGCGGGAAAAGGCGCGCCAGCGGGAGGTCCGACCAGACGCTGCGCTGCCAGTCAAGCCAACATCGCCCCCAGGGGCTCCCCGCCCATTGTTCCCAGAGGCGCGGGGAAGTGTCCGTCTTCACCGCAGGTTGCTTGTCGACCGCCTTGCTCATGGCGCCTCACGCGAAATGCGCAGCGAGGTCAAGGGTCGAGCGCGCGCCCACCTGCGGGAACTGCTCCTCCAGCCATTGCGTTGCGTGATCGCGCCCGCGATCGCGCAGGTGCGTCAGGAACGACAGACGCGCATTGAAACGACTGTTGTGACTGAGGGCGCTGAGCGACTCCTCGCCCTCGATGAGATGCAGCTTCAGACGCTTGATCCGGCGCTCCACAGGGCCGAAGCCCCAGAGCTGCTCGGCCTGATGCTTCAGCTGGGCGATGCTCTGCATCTCGCGCATGAACGCGGTATTGAAGGCCAACTCGGTCATGTGTTCCCAGATAGCACTGGCGCTGGTCGGGGTCTTCTCCCGTTGCAGCGGGTGCAGCATGACGATGACTATGTCCTCGCTGCGGCAGTCGTAGATGAGCGGGAAGAGGGCGGGATTGCCGGAAAAGCCGCCATCCCAGTAGGCCTCCCCGTCGATCTCCACGGCGTGGTGCATGGATGGCACGCATGCCGAGGCGAGCATCGCCTCGACGCTCAGTTCGCCATTCTTGAAGATGCGGATGCGGCCATTGTTGACGCGCGTCGCCGCGATGAACAGCTTGGTCGGGCAGTCCTGGCGCAGTCGGTCGAAATCGATCAATTCCCGCAGGATGTCGCGGAGCGGATTGATGTCGAGAGGATTGACGACATACGGGGACAGTGATCGTGACAGCCCGATATAGGCCTGCATCCAGGCCGGCGGTTCGGTCCCGCCGGCGCCACCGAGCAGGCCGAGCATCCCGTGACCGGGCATCTGAAACGGAGAGCGTTGCGCGACCATCTCCCAGAATCTCCCCAGGTCCTCACGCGCGGCGTCAGGACCGCCTCGCAGCAGGCCCTGGGTCATGGTGACCGCATTCATGGCCCCTGAGCTCGTGGCGCTGATCCCTTCGATGCGCACCCGGCCGTCCTCGAGAAGCCGGTCGAGTACGCCCCAGGTGAACGCGCCATGCGCACCGCCGCCCTGAAGCGCGAGACTAACCTGCTTTTTGCTCTGCAACATAGGGTAATGCTGCATCACAGCATGATAGGGGTCAACCGAAATTCTGTGACGGAATGCAGTGCATGCGATAACGCGTTGTAAATTAATGAAATATATGCATCTTGTGGTCTTGGCAGGTAGCAGCGTTGTGCAGCCTCGGGCCATGCCGCTATCAGAGTTATAAATAAGATTCATTTTCATCTTGGAATGGAGTCCCTTAGGCTGTCACCACTCGGAAATTGACCTGCCCGGAGGATTTCATGGCCAAGACGCTCACGTTTGCCACGGTACATTTCACCATCGCGTTTTCCGTTGCCTACCTCATCAGCGGCGACGCGCTCGTCGGCGGCGCGATTGCGCTGGCCGAGCCGGCCATCAACACGATCGCCTACTACGTCCATGAGCAGGTCTGGAATCGGCATGGTCGGCGACGACGGACGCTGCCGCCACGATTGGCGCCGGCGTGCTAGGCGGGCGCGAATGGTGACGCCCATTACGCCGCGGGCGTGGTGCCCGGGAGGCAAATTGATTTAGAACCGCCTGATCGGTAAGCTTTGCGCCCTTCGTGGACGAGGGCCTGGACGTGCGGCGCGCACTGGTTGCCGGAAACTGGAAGATGAACGGCACGCGCGTGTCCGTCGGGGCCTTGATGGAGGGGATCCTTCGGCAGGCCGGCGACCTGAGGGACATCGAGATCGCGGTCTTTCCCCCCTTCGTGTACCTGGGCATGGTCGCGGACCTCGTCCGGCACACGCCCGTGGTCCTTGGTGGTCAGGACCTGTCCGATCATGACAGCGGCGCCTACACCGGCGAGATTGGTGCCGGTATGCTTCGCGATGTCGGTTGCCGTTACGTGATAGTGGGCCATTCCGAGCGCCGGCAGTACCACGGCGAATCCGACGAGCTGGTGGCCCGCAAGTTCGCCAGGGCGCTGGAGCATGGGCTGGTCCCGATACTGTGCGTGGGCGAGACGCTGGCGGAGCGCGAGGCCGGCGAGACCGAGGCTGTCGCAGGCCGCCAGCTCGGGGCCGTGCTGGCAACGAGCACAGCCGCCGCATTTCAGCAGGCCGTCATCGCTTACGAGCCGGTGTGGGCGATCGGCACGGGTCGCAACGCCACTCCGGAACAGGCCCAGGCCGTACACGTGTTTATCAGGGGGCAGGTGGGGCTGAGGGACCCGGTGGCAGCGAGAGCGGTGAGGATCCTTTATGGGGGCAGCGTCAAAGGCGGCAACGCCGCTGCGCTGCTGGCCCAGCCCGACATAGACGGCGGCCTCGTGGGGGGCGCCTCCCTGGATGCCGCCGAGTTCCTGACCATTTGTCGCGCCGCCGCTACGCGAATCGGCGCGGCGCAGGGGTGACAATTCAATGATGTCGATGACGATACTTCTCATAGTGCAGATACTGCTCGCGATCTCCATGATCGCCCTCATCCTGATCCAGCGTGGCCGCGGCGCGGATGCCGGCGCGGCCTTCGGCAGCGGCGCCTCGAGCACGGTGTTCGGTGCGCGCGGCGCCGCGTCGTTCCTCACGCGCACGACCGCCATCCTGGCAATCCTCTTTTTCACCAACTGTTTTGCGCTGTCCTACCTGGCGGGCAAGACCACGCAGGGCAAGGAGTCTGTCATGCGTCGGGCCGAAAGCGCCACGGTCCTCGAGGAAGCGGTGAAGAAGGCGGCGGGCAGCGAGGCACCGAAGGCGGTCGGCGCGGCGGATGCCGAGGTGCCGACGGTGAAGCCCGAGCCGCGAGTCGAGGCCCCGGCGGAGAATGCCGGGAAGCCCACTGCACCGACGAACTGATAAATGATACTGTAGCGCCCCCGTCTCCGGGTCAGCAAGGCGACGGGTCCGGCATGCCGACGTGGTGGAATTGGTAGACACACCATCTTGAGGGGGTGGCGGGGCAACCCGTGTGAGTTCGAGTCTCACCGTCGGCACCATCCTTTCGTCAGGCCGACGCCGCCGCGGAGGATCCACGACGGGCCGGTACCGTTGCCATATTCAGCGCCGGGCCTCGCTCCGCGTCCCGGTGCCGCCCTCCGGGCAGTGTCGCGTTTTCGCACACGCAAGCCCGCCCGATCCTCGTCTAGGCGATCGTGCCGCATCGAAAGCCGAAAAAGGCGATTGCGGCAGTCTGTTTTGCAGTACACTTGCATCGCACCGCAAACTGGCGGTTCCGAGACAGAGGAGAGACGGGGCGGCGTCGCCGCGCCTGAGCCGCATGCTGGGTCAGTACCTGCCGATACTGGTGTTTATCTGCTTCGGCCTGCTGGTCGGGATCATCTGCATCGCATTGGGCTACGTACTGGGCCGCCGGGTGCCCGATGTCGAAAAGGACTCACCGTACGAATGCGGCTTCGAGGCCTTCGAGGACGCGCGCATGAAGTTCGACGTGCGTTACTATCTGGTCGCCATACTCTTCATCCTCTTCGATCTCGAGATTGCTTTCCTGTTCCCGTGGGCCGTCGTGCTCAAGGACATCGGCACCCCCGGTTTCGTCGCCATGATGGTGTTCCTGGGCGTGCTGGTTGTCGGCTTCATCTACGAATGGAAGAAGGGTGCCCTCGAGTGGGAGTAGGTGATACCCGTCAGGCACTGATGAGGCGACGCGCATGGGCATAGAAGGCGTTCTCGAGAAGGGCGTGGTCACCACCACCGTCGACAAGGTGATCAACTGGGCACGCACCGGGTCGCTGTGGCCGGTGACCTTCGGGCTCGCCTGCTGCGCGGTGGAGATGATGCACGCCGGCGCGGCGCGCTACGACCTCGACCGTTTCGGCATGTTCTTTCGTCCCAGCCCGCGGCAGTCTGATCTGATGATCGTGGCCGGTACCCTGGTGAACAAGATGGCTCCGGCGCTGCGCAAGGTCTACGACCAGATGCCGGAGCCCCGCTGGGTGATCTCCATGGGCTCCTGCGCCAACGGCGGCGGCTACTATCACTACTCCTACGCCGTGGTGCGCGGCTGCGATCGCATCGTGCCCGTCGACGTGTACGTGCCCGGCTGTCCGCCCACGGCCGAGGCGCTGCTGTTCGGAATCGTGCAACTGCACAACAAGATCAGGCGCACCAGCACCATCGCCCGCTAGGCCGCCCCGAATGCCGCCGTCCCCGGAAGAATTGAAGGCCGCGCTGCAGCAGCGGTTCCCCACCTCGAGCGGGCACCTGAGCGTGGCGCTCGGTCAGGTGACGCTGGAGGCGTCGCGCGCGGGCTGGCCGGAGATGGCCCGGATGCTCCGCGACGAGGACCCGTTCGCGTTCGAGCAACTCACCGACCTGTGTGGCGTCGACTACTCGACCTACGGGCAGAGCGACTGGGAGACGAATCAGTCCTCCACCGACGGCTTCAGCCGCGGCGTCGGCGCCGGCGGCACCATGCCGTCGTGGCGCGGCGAACGGTTCGCCGTCGTGTATCACCTGCTTTCCTACCGGCACAACCAGCGCCTGCGGGTTCGCGTCTTCCTGGCGGGCGATCCGCCGCGTGTAGACAGCGTGGTATCGATCTGGAACTCGGCGGACTGGTTCGAGCGCGAGGCCTTCGATCTCTTCGGCATACTGTTCGAAGGGCATCCGGACCTGCGCCGCATCCTGACGGACTACGGCTTCATCGGACACCCGTTCCGCAAGGACTTCCCGCTCGAGGGCAATGTCGAGGTCCGCTACGATCCGGACAGGAAGCGCGTCATCTACCAGCCCGTCACCATCGAAAACAGGGTCCTCGTTCCGCGCGTCATCCGCGTCGACGAACGCTACGAGGACGCGCGCAAGTCGAGCGGACACTGATCGCCATGCCCGAGATACGCAACATGACCCTGAACTTCGGTCCCCAGCACCCCGCGGCGCACGGTGTACTGCGCCTGGTGCTGGAGATGGACGGCGAGGTCATCGAACGGGCCGACCCGCACATCGGCCTGCTGCACCGGGGCACGGAGAAGTTGGCCGAGAGCAAGCCCTACAACCAGAGCATCGGCTACATGGACCGCCTGGACTACGTGTCCATGATGTGCAACGAGCACGCCTACGTGATGGCCATCGAGAGGCTGCTCGGGATCTCGCCGCCGAGGCGCGCGCAGTACATACGCGTGATGTTCGACGAGATCACGCGCCTGCTGAATCACCTGCTTTGGCTCGGATGCCACGGTCTGGACATCGGCGCCATGACCGTGTTCATTTACTGCTTTCGCGAGCGCGAGGACCTCATGGACTGCTACGAGGCGGTCTCGGGCACACGCATGCATGCGACCTATTACCGGCCGGGCGGGGTCTATCGCGATCTTCCGGAGCAGATGCCTCAGTACCAGCCTTCGCGTTTCCGCAGCGAGGCCGAGATCAGGCGCCTCAATGAAAACCGGCAGGGTTCGCTGCTCGACTTCATCGAGAGTTTCACCAACCGGTTCCCGGCCTGCATCGACGAGTACGAGATACTGCTCACCGACAACCGTATCTGGAAGCAGCGCACGGTCGGGATAGGCGTCGTGTCGCCGGAGCGCGCCCTGCAGCTAGGTTTCACCGGCGCGATGCTGCGGGGTTCGGGCATCGAGTGGGATCTGCGCAAGAAGCAGCCCTACGACGTGTACGACGAGCTGGACTTCGACATACCCGTGGGCGTGAACGGCGACTGCTACGACCGCTACCTGGTGCGCGTGGAGGAGATGCGACAGTCCAACCGCATCATCAGGCAGTGCGTGGAATGGCTGCGCGCCAACCCTGGCCCCGTCATTCTCGACGACCACAAGATCCCGCCGCCGCGGCGCGAGGAGATGAAGGGCGACATGGAGTCGCTCATCCACCACTTCAAGCTGTTCACCGAGGGCTATTGCGTACCGGAAGGCGAGGTCTATGCGGCGGTGGAGCATCCCAAGGGGGAATTCGGGATTTACTTGATCTCGGACGGTGCCAACAAGCCGTATCGTGTCAAGATCCGACCACCGAGCTACACGCATCTGGCCGCGATGAACGAGATGGCGAAAGGCCACATGCTGGCCGACGTGGTCGCCCTCATCGGCAGCCAGGATGTCGTATTCGGCGAAATCGACCGTTGAACAAGAACAAGTCATGCAAGGCGACGCGGAGCGCGAATTATCCGAACATGCCCGTCATGTGATTGACGGGTGGCTGGCGAAGTATCCCGCCGATCGCAAGCGATCGGCCGTGCTTGCCGCCTTGCGCGAGGTGCAGCACGAGAACGGCGGTCACCTCACGGTGGATCTGATGGACGCGGTGGCGGCCTACCTCGGGCTGCCGAACATCGCCGTCTACGAGGTCGCCAGCTTCTACTCGATGTTCGAGCTGCAGCCGGTGGGACGCAACAGCGTATCGGTGTGCACGAATGTCTCGTGCATGCTGTGCGGGGCCGACGGCATCGTGGCGCACATCGAGGGTAAGCTCGGCATCAAGACGGGCGAGAGCACACCGGACGGCCGGATCTTCCTGAAGCGGGAGGAGGAGTGCCTGGCCGCCTGCTGTGGCGCGCCGATGATGCAGGTCAATCACCGGTACTACGAGAACCTTACCCCCGAGAAGGTCGACGAGATCCTGGACGGGCTGAAATGAGCGAGATCCCCCTGAACCAGTGCTGCTACGAGACGCTGCGTTTCGATCAGCCGTGGACGCTGGAGAACTATCTGAAGATCGGCGGCTACGAGGCGTGGCGCAGGATCCTCGCCGAGCGCACGCCGCCCGACAGGATAATCGAGGAGCTCAAGGCCTCCGGCCTGCGTGGGCGCGGGGGCGCGGGCTTCCCGACCGGCGTCAAGTGGAGCTTCATGCCGCGGGCCGCACCGGTCCAGAAATACATCGTCTGCAACTCCGACGAGAGCGAACCGGGCACGTGCAAGGATCGCGACATCCTTCGGTTCAATCCGCATGCGCTGGTCGAGGGAATGGCCATCGCTGGCTACGCCATCGGCGCCACGGTCGGGTACAACTACATGCGCGGGGAGTTCATGGACGAACCCTGGCAGCGCTTCGAGCAGGCGGTGCGCGAGGCGTATGGGCTCGGCCTGCTCGGCAGGGATATCCAGGGTTCGGGCGCGGATTTCGATCTGTACGGTTCGCTGGGCGCGGGCGCCTACATCTGCGGCGAGGAGACCGCGCTGCTGGAATCGCTCGAGGGCAAGAAGGGGATGCCGCGGTTCAAGCCGCCATTCCCGGCGAACTACGGTCTGTACGGAAAGCCGACAACCATCAACAACACCGAGTCTCTGGCCTCCGTACCCACGATACTGCGCAAGGGCGCGAAGTGGTTCGCGGCCATGGGCAAGCCCACGTCCGGCGGCACGAAGATCTTCTCCGTGAGCGGGCACGTTTCCAGGCCCGGGAATTACGAGATCCCCATGGGCACCCCTTTCAGGGAACTGCTCGAGATCGCCGGCGGGATACGCGCGGGGCGCGCCCTCAAGGCGGTCATACCGGGCGGCTCCTCGGTGCCGGTGGTCCCGGGCGAGACGATGATGACGCTCGACATGGACTACGACTCCATCAGCAAGGCCGGCTCGATGCTGGGGTCGGGCGCGGTCATCGTCATGGACGAGACCACCGACATGGTGAAGGTCCTGCGACGCATCTCGCGCTTCTACTTCTCGGAGTCCTGCGGTCAGTGCACGCCCTGTCGCGAGGGCACCGGCTGGCTGTACCGCATGCTGACGCGCATCGTCGAGGGCGCAGGCACGCCCGATGACATCGCACGCCTCGACGACGTCGCCTCGAAGATCATCGGACGCACGATCTGCGCACTGGGCGATGCGGCGGCGATGCCCGTGCAGAGCTTCATCAAACACTACCGCCACGAGTTCGAACACTACATCCGCCACGGGCGCAGCATGGTGGGCGAGGACAGGGCCAGGGCCGCGTAGGCCGCGGGCGTTGCTCGACCGGCCAAGTCTGCCTCGAACGCGCGCCGCCTCCAATCAGCGATGACGGTTTGACCATCACGATCGAATGAGCGAAGAACTCGTCAATATCGAGGTCGACGGCGTACCGATGAAGGCGCGCAAGGGCGCCATGATCATCGAGGCCACCGATTCGGCCGACATCTACATACCGCGCTTCTGCTATCACAAGAAGCTCTCGGTGGCCGCCAATTGCCGCATGTGCCTCGTGCAGGTGGAAAAGATGGCCAAGCCGGCGCCGGCCTGCGCCACGCCGGTGATGGAGGGCATGAAGATCTACACCAAGTCGCCGGCGGCCCGCGATGCGCAGAAGGCGACCATGGAGTTTCTGCTCATCAACCATCCCCTGGACTGCCCCATCTGCGACCAGGGCGGCGAGTGCGAGCTGCAGGATCTCGCAATGGGGTACGGGTCGAGCGTATCGCGCTATACCGAGGGCAAGCGCGTCGTCAAGGACAAGAACATCGGACCGCTGATCCAGACGGACATGACCCGCTGCATACATTGCACGCGCTGCGTGCGGTTCGGCGAGGAGGTGGCGGGGCTGCGCGAGCTCGGCGCGACCGGGCGCGGCGAGTACATGCAGATCGGCACGTATATCGAGAAGGCCGTGCGTTCCGAGCTCTCCGGCAACGTCATCGACCTCTGCCCGGTCGGCGCCCTTACCTCCAAGCCCTACCGCTACACGGCGCGCGCCTGGGAGATGCGGGCGAAACCCTCGATTGCGCCCCATGACTGCGTGGGGTCGAACATCGAGATCCACGTCAAGGGCCAGAAGGTCAAGCGCGTGGTTCCGCGCGAGAACGAGTCGATCAACGAGACGTGGATCTCCGACCGTGACCGCTACAGCTACGAGGCGTTGAACAGTCCGGCGCGCCTGCTGGTGCCCATGGTCAAGGATCACGGCCAGTGGCGCGAGGTGGACTGGGATACGGCGATCAAGGCGACCGCGGAGTCTTTGCGGACGCTGCTTCGCGAATCCGGACCCGGCCATCTGGCGGGACTGGCCTCGCCGAACTCCACGGTGGAGGAGCTCTACCTGTTCCAGAAGTTGCTGCGCGGGCTCGGCGTCAACAGCATCGATCACCGGCTGCGGCAGGGAGATTTCCGCGATCAGGAGCGCGCGCCGCTGTACCCGTCTCTGGGCCAGTCGATCGCCGATCTCGAGCAGCAGCAGGCGGTGCTGCTCATCGGTTCCGACGCGCGCCGCGAGCAGCCCCTCATCAACCACCGCCTGCGCAAGGCGGCGCTGCGTGGCGCGGCCATGATGGTGATCAACCCCGTCGACTTCGACTTCAACTGGCCCATGCGCGAGAAGCTGATCGCGGCGCCCGGCCTGATGATTGCGGCACTGGCGGGCGTCGCGCGCGCCCTGGCCGAGGGCGCCGGCGACGGTGAGGCGCTGGCGCGCCTGCACGATGCGCGCGTCGAGGACGTTCACCGGCGCGTCGCCGGCCAGCTCAAGGACGCCTCCCGGAGCACGCTGCTGCTGGGCAGCGGCGCCGCGGCGCACCCCGACGGCTCGATACTGCGATCGCTCGCTCAAGTCGTGGCCAGGCTCAGCGGAAGCACTCTCGGGTATCTCAGCGACGGCGCGAACGGCGCGGGCGCCTGGCTCGCCGGCGCGCTGCCGCATCGCGGCCCGGCGGGCCAGCCCCTGGCCGAACCGGGCATGGATGCGCTCGCCGCGCTGCGCAAGCGCATACGCGGTTACATGCTCATGGGTGTGGATCCCGAACTGGACACCTGGGATGGGCACGCCGCAGCCATCGCCATGGAGCGCGCCGGGTTCGTGATCGCCGTCGGCTCATTCCGCAGTGATCTGCTGGAGAAGCACGCGCACGTGCTGCTGCCGATGGCAGGCTTCGCCGAGAACGCGGGCACCTACGTCAACGCGCAGGGCGACTGGCAGGGCTTCGAGGCGGCGGTCGCTCCGCCGGGCGAGGCCAGGCCCGCGTGGCGGATCCTGCGCGTGCTCGGCGATGCGCTGGGCCTCGATGGCTTCTCGCACATGCAGAGCGCGGAGGTGCGCGAGGAGTTGCGGTCGGCCGTCGTCGGAGGCAGGCCCGAGAACGTCGCCGACCTGCCCGCGGGCACGCTCATCTACAAGGCGCCGGCGAGGGGAGTCGAGCGGGTCACCACCGTGTCCATGTATGCCGGCGACACGGTCGTGCGCCATGCGCCGGCGCTGCAGGCCGCGGATGCGGCCGACAGCCGGGTGCGCGTGAGTCCAGGCCATGCCGCGTCGCATGGACTGAGGGACGGCGGCCGGGTGCGGGTCGTACAGGGCGAGATCACGGCCGAGGCCACCCTCGCGGTCGATGCGCGTGTGCCGGATACCTGCGTGCTGATCGATGCGGCGGGGCCGCTGAACACGCTCGGTCCTGCATTCGGACCGATCAAGGTGGAGCGCGCATGAGCGTCCTCGGCTGGCTGCAGCAGCACGTGTTCTTCTGGATGTCGCCGCCATGGTGGACCTTCACCAGCATCCTGCTGCAGATCGTCGCGCTCGTCGTTCCGTTGATGCTCGGGGTGGCCTACCTGACGTTCGCCGAACGCAAGATCATCGGCTGGATGCAGGTTCGCAGGGGTCCGAATCGCGTCACGTTCTTCGGAATTCCGTGGCTGCGCGGGTGGGGGCAGCCGATCGCGGACGCGTTCAAGCTCATGTTCAAGGAGATCGTCGTCCCGGCCGGCGCGAACCGGTTCCTGTTTCTCCTCGCCCCGATCCTGTCGCTGGGCTCGGCGCTGGCAGCCTGGGCGGTCATACCGCTCGATGCCACCATGGTGGTCACGGACATCAACGCCGGGCTCCTCTACATACTCGCGATGACCTCCGCGGGCGTGTACGGCGTCATCATCGCGGGGTGGGCGTCCAACTCCAAGTACGCGTTCCTCGGGGCACTGCGTTCGGCGGCGCAGATCGTCGCCTACGAGATCGCGATGGGATTCGCCCTGGTGAGCGTGCTCATCGCCGCCGGAAGTCTGAACCTGCGCACCATCGTCCTGCACCAGGACGGCAGCATGGCGCACTGGTTCTGGCTGCCGCTGCTGCCGATGTTCGTCGTGTACTTCGTCTCCGGCGTGGCAGAGACCAATCGTGCCCCGTTCGACGTCGCGGAGGGCGAATCGGAGATCGTCGCCGGCTTCCACGTCGAGTACTCGGGGATGGGCTTCGCGGTGTTCTTCCTGGCCGAGTACGCCAACATGATCCTGATCGCCACGCTCGCCACGGTGATGTTCCTGGGTGGTTGGCTCTCGCCGCTGCAGGGTCTCGCCGAGCTGGGCGGGGGGTCGACGGAGGCGCTGTTCGCGACGGCCTATGTCGGCGCGTTCCTCGGTCACGGATTGCACTGGCTCGTCTTCAAGATGGTGTTCCTGCTGCTGCTGTTCCTTTGGTTCCGCGCCACCTTCCCGCGCTACCGCTACGATCAGATCATGCGGCTCGGCTGGAAGGTGTTCATACCGATCACGATCGTCTGGCTGATCGTGGTCGCGGTGCTGGTGATGGTCGGGGTGCCGCCCTGGTTCCACAGGGCGTGAGGACAGATACATGCGCGCGATCGTCAACTATCTGAACAGCCTGCTGCTGTGGGAGCTGATCAAGGGCATGGGCCTGACCGGGCGGTATCTGTTCGATCGGAAGATCACCGTCCAGTATCCGGAGGAGAAGACGCCGCAGTCGCCGCGCTTCCGCGGCCTGCACGCGCTGCGCCGCTATCCCAACGGCGAGGAGCGCTGCATTGCCTGCAAACTGTGCGAGGCCGTGTGTCCTGCCGTTGCCATCACCATCGAGTCGGAGGCGCGCGCCGACGACGGCAGCCGCCGCACCACCCGTTACGATATCGATCTCACCAAGTGCATCTTCTGCGGCTTCTGCGAGGAGTCCTGCCCGGTGGACTCGATCGTCGAGACGCGGCACTTTGAGTATCATGGCGAGGCGCGCGGGGATCTGCTGATGACCAAGGAGAAGCTGCTCAGGCACGGCGAGCTGTACGAAGAGCAGATCGCCGCCGACCGGGCCCGCGAGGCGCCTTACCGCTAGGACGAAGAAGGGCGGAAATATGGAACAGTTCATCTTCTGGGCGTTCGCGGCGATGCTGGTGTTCTCGGCCTGCATGGTCATCACCGTCCGCAACCCGGTGCATGCGGTGTTGTTCCTGGTCGTCGCTTTCGTGGCCAGCAGCGGGCTGTGGCTGCTGCTGGAGGCGGAGTTCCTGGCCATCGCGCTCGTGCTGGTCTATGTCGGCGCGGTGATGGTGCTGTTCCTGTTCGTGGTCATGATGCTGGATATAAACATCGCCCGCCTGCGCGAGGGCTTCATCCGGTATCTGCCGGTCGGGGCCGCCTTCGCGGTCGCCACGGTCGTGGCGATGGGCCTGGTGGTCGGTTCGAAGAACTTCGGCCTGGAGCGCTACGCGGCGCCGGCGCGCAAGGCCGCCGGCTACGACAACACCGCGGAGCTCGGCACGCTGCTGTACACCAGGTTTCTCTACCCCTTCGAGATTGCCGGTCTGGTGCTGCTGGTCGCCATCATCGCGGCCATCGCGCTCGCCATGCGCGACACCCGCCAGGTCAAGAATCCGAAGCCGGAGCGCCAGGTCGAGGTGCGCCGCGAGGAGCGGGTGCGCATCGTCAAGATGCCGGCGGAGAGGCGCACATGATCCCGCTGTCCAATTATCTGGTGCTCGGCGCGGCGCTGTTCTGCCTGAGCGTGGCGGGCATCTTCATCAACCGCAAGAACGTGATCGTGCTGCTGATGTGCATCGAGCTGATGCTGCTGGCGGTGAACATGAATTTCATCGCCTTCTCGCACTACCTGGGCGATCTCACCGGGCAGGTTTTCGTCTTCTTCATACTCACCGTCGCGGCGGCCGAGTCCGCCATCGGTCTGGCGATACTCGTGGTCGTGTTCCGCAACCGCCGCACGATAAACGTCGTCGATCTGAACGCGATGAAAGGCTGAGCCTCCCGATGCAGACCGCCGCCCTCGTCATTGTGCTTGCCCCGCTGCTCGGCGCCATCGTCGCCGGACTTTTCGGCCGCCAGGTGGGCCGCGCCGGGGCACATTGGGTCACCATACTTGGGGTGGCGGCCTCGTTCGCGCTTTCGGCATGGATGTTCAATGCCATCGCCCTGAAGGGCGAGGAACCGTTCGAATGGTCGCTTTATCGCTGGGCGACGGTGGGATCCCTCGATCTCGAGATCGGATTCCTCATCGACAAGCTGACCGTGACGATGATGACGGTCGTCACCTTCGTCTCGCTGATTGTCCACATCTACACCATCGGTTACATGCACGACGATCCCGGCTATCAGCGATTCTTCAGCTACATCGCCCTGTTCACGTTCAGCATGCTCATGCTGGTGATGAGCAACAACTTCCTGCAGCTGTACTTCGGCTGGGAGGCGGTGGGACTGGTGTCCTACCTGCTGATCGGTTTCTGGTACACGCGTCCGACGGCGATTTTCGCCAACATGAAGGCGTTCCTCGTCAATCGCGTCGGCGACTTCGGGCTTCTGCTCGGCATCGCGCTGGTGCTGATGTATGCCGGTTCCCTGAACTACCAGGACGTGTTCGCGGCGGTGCCGGATCTGGCCAGGCAGAGCGTCGGCATCCTCGCGGGACAGGAGTGGATGCTGCTGACGGTCGTCTGCCTGCTGCTGTTCGTCGGCGCCATGGCCAAGTCCGCGCAGATGCCGCTGCACGTCTGGCTGCCGGACTCGATGGAGGGCCCGACCCCGATCTCCGCCCTCATCCACGCCGCGACCATGGTGACGGCCGGCATCTTCATGGTGGCGCGCATGTCGCCGCTGTTCGAGAATTCGGACACCGCGCTGAACGTCGTCCTCGTCATCGGCGCCCTTACCGCGTTCCTGATGGGACTGGTGGGCCTGGTGCAGAACGACATCAAGCGCGTGGTGGCCTATTCGACGCTCTCGCAGCTCGGTTACATGACGGTCGCGCTGGGCGCGTCGGCGTACGGCGTGGCGATCTTCCATCTCATGACCCACGCCTTTTTCAAGGCGCTGCTGTTCCTGGGCGCGGGGTCGGTGATCATCGCCCTGCATCACGAGCAGGACATCCGGCGCATGGGCGGACTGCGCCGCTACATGCCGATCACGTGGCTGACCTGCCTGATCGGCTCGCTCGCACTGATCGGCTTCCCCGCGATGTCCGGTTTCTATTCCAAGGACGCCATCATCGAGGCGGTGCACCATTCGGATCTGCCGGCGGCGCACTGGGCTCATCTCGCCGTCCTGTCCGGCGTATTCGTGACCGCGCTCTACAGCTTCCGGCTGTTCTTCCTGGTATTTCACGGCAAGCCGCGCTTTGAAGGCCACGACGCCAACGACAACCAGGCACACGCAGCCGGGCATGCCGGCAGCGCGCACGGCCATGACGCGGGGCACGGGCATGCGGGACCTCCGCGGGAGTCGCCGGCGGTGGTCACGATTCCGCTGATCTTGCTCGCCATACCGTCGATCGTCGCCGGCGCAATCGCCGCCAAGGCAATCCTCAAGGATGGCTTCTTCGGCGGGGCGATCGTCGTGCACGAGGACCACGGAGCGGCGCGCCTGCTGGCCGAGGAGTTCCACGACTGGAAGGCCGCGCTCCTCCACGGTCTGACCGCCACGCCGACGCTGCTCGCGGTGGCAGGTCTGGTGACGGCGTGGCTGCTCTACTGGCTGTGGCCATCGGTGCCGGCGGTGCTGGCGAAGATATTCGCCTGGCCGCGCCTGGTGCTGGAGCGCAAGTACGGCTTTGACGAATTCAACGAATTCCTCTTCGGGGGTGGGGCGCGCGGAACCGGCGACGTACTGTCCCGGGTCGGCGACGGAGTGGTGATCGACGGTGTCGGAGTGAATGGAACGGCGCGGCTGGTGGGCTGGATCTCGGGCAGGCTGAGGTGGCTGCAATCGGGATATCTGTATCACTACGCGTTCGCGATGATCATCGGCGTGCTGCTGCTGCTTGGTTATTTCGTGCACGGGATCGGACGATAGACCGAGCCTGGGGGTGCCCCGGCCGCGTGCCGGCGAACCAGAACAAGAAAAGAAGAGAGAATGCCGAATCTGCCGCTCTTGAGTATCTGCATCTGGCTGCCCATCGTCGGCGGCCTCTGGGTGCTTTTCGCGGGAGCCCGCGCGCCGGCGCTCGCGGTGAAGAAGGAGTCGCTCATCATCAGCGTGGCGACGCTGCTGTTCTCGGTCCCGCTCTACACCGGTTTCGATCTGTCGACCGCCGAGATGCAGTTCGTGGAGCGGTTGCCGTGGATCCCGGCGTTCGACATCACCTACCACCTCGGCATCGACGGCATCGCGCTGCCGCTCATCGTCCTCACCACCTTCACGACGGTCCTGGTGGTACTCGCTGGGTGGGAGGTGGTCCAGGATCGCGCCTACCAGTACTTCGCGACCTT
Source organism: Gammaproteobacteria bacterium (assembly GCA_022071965.1). Lineage (GTDB taxonomy): Bacteria > Pseudomonadota > Gammaproteobacteria > JAJPIJ01 > JAJPIJ01 > JAJVHZ01. The sequence goes on along the minus strand of JAJVIQ010000003.1, from coordinate 71,598 downwards.
CCTCATCCTCGAGGGGCTGATGGTGGGCGTCTTCGCGGCGCTGGACGCGATACTGTTCTACGTGTTCTGGGAGGCGATGCTGATCCCGATGTTCATCATCATCGGGGTGTGGGGCGGCAAGCGGCGGGTCTACGCCGCGCTGAAGTTCTTCCTGTACACCTTCCTGGGGTCGGTGTTCATGCTGGTGGGGCTCCTGTACCTGTATTTCAAGGGCGGCAGCTTCGACATTCTCGACATGCACAGGCTCCCGCTCGCGCTCGACGCCCAGAAGTGGCTGTTTGTGGCGTTCTTTCTGGCATTCGCCGTGAAAATCCCGATGTGGCCGGTCCACACCTGGCTGCCCGATGCCCATGTCGAGGCGCCGACCGGCGGTTCGGTGATCCTGGCGGCCATCATGCTGAAGATGGGCGGCTACGGCTTCCTGCGATTCAGCCTGCCCATCGTGCCGGACGGCTCGTATTATTTCGAGGGCGTGATGGTGGCTTTGTCGCTCATCGCCATCGTGTACATCACCTTCGTCGCTCTCGTGCAGCGGGACATGAAGCGGCTCATCGCCTATTCCTCGGTATCGCACATGGGCTTCGTGACGTTGGGAATATTCATCGTCTTCCGTGTCATGCAGGAGAGCGGTTCCGCCGAGGGCGCCATCATGGGCATGACCGGCGGGATGGTGCAGATGATCTCGCACGGCTTCGTCTCGGGCGCGCTGTTCCTGTGCGTCGGCGTGCTCTATGACCGCATGCACAGCCGTGAGATCGCCGACTATGGCGGCGTGGTGAACACGATGCCGAAGTTCGCGTCCCTGATGATGCTGTTCGTCATGGCCAACTGTGCCCTGCCGGCGACATCGGGTTTCGTGGGCGAGTTTCTGGTCATCCTCGCCAGCGCCAAGGCCGGGTTCTGGATCGCGTTCCTGGCGGCGACCACGCTGGTGCTCGGCGCCGCCTACACGCTGTGGATGTACAAGCGGGTGGTCTTCGGCGCAGTCGCCAACGACGCGGTCGCGGCGCTCCGGGACATCGGCTGTCGCGAGCAGACGATACTCATCGCATTGGCGGTTGCCGTGTTGTTGTTGGGCCTGTGGCCCGCCCCGCTCATCGATGTCATGCGGGCGAGCGTCGAGAACCTGGTTCTGAATGTGGTGACGTCCAAACTTCCATGAACATGATCGACTACATCGGGGCGTTGCCTGAGATCCTGTTGCTGGCGCTGCTGTGCGTGGTGCTGCTCGTCGGCGTGTTCAGCACCGATGAGGATCAGAACGCCGCGTATTGGCTGGCGCAGTTCGCCCTGCTGGCCGTATTCGTGGCCAACACCAACATCGGCGCGCGCACGCGTCTCGTGCTCTTCGATGGCATGTACATCCGTGATTCGATGGCCATCGTGCTGAAGGACTTCATCCTGGCGTTCGCGATCATCGGGCTGGTGTACGCGCGGGATTACCTGCGCGCGCGGCGCATCGTCAGCGCCGAATTCTACGTACTGGCGCTCATGGCGATCCTCGGCATGATGGTGCTGGTGTCCGCCGGCAGCCTGCTGACGGTCTACCTCGGCCTCGAGTTGCTGTCGCTGTCGCTGTACGCCATGGTCGCCATGCACCGGAATTCCGCCGCGGCATCCGAGGCCGCCATGAAGTACTTCGTCGTAGGCGCCCTGGCCTCCGGGCTGCTGCTTTACGGGATCTCCATGCTCTACGGGATTACCGGTTCCGTCGATATCGGCATCGTCCGCAACGCCCTGGCCGGCAGCGGGGGGAACCCGCTCGCGACTTATGCGCTGGTCTTCATCGTCGCCGGCGTGGCGTTCAAGCTCGGCGCGGTACCTTTCCACATGTGGATACCGGACGTCTACGAAGGCGCGCCCACGGCGGTGACGATGTTTATCGCCACGGCGCCCAAGATAACCGCCTTCGCGATGGCGATGCGCCTGCTCGTCGACGGCCTGCAGCCGCTGGCGCTCGACTGGCAGGTGATGCTGACATGGCTGGCCGTGGGCTCGATGCTGCTGGGCAACATCGTTGCGATAGTTCAGTCCAACATCAAGCGCATGCTCGCGTATTCGACGATCGCCCACATGGGTTTCCTGTTGCTCGGCGTGCTGAGCGCGAATACGGGCGGGTACGCGGGGGCGATGTTTTACGCCATCGTCTACGCGCTGATGACCCTCGGGGCGTTCGGGGTGGTCATGCTGGTGGCGGGCGAGGGCAGCGCCGAGGCCGACCGTATCCTGGACTTCAAGGGTCTCGCGCAGCGCAGCCCGTGGTTCGCGCTGGTCATGCTGATAATGATGTTCTCCCTGGCGGGCGTGCCGCCGTTCGCCGGGTTCTGGGCGAAGTGGTTCGTCATCAAGGAGGTGATCGCCGCCGGTTACGTCTGGCTGGCGGGGCTGGCGGTGCTCAGTTCGATCATCGGCGCGTACTACTACCTGCAGGTGATCCGGATGATGTATTTCGAGCAGCCCGAGTATATCGGGGAGGTGCACGCCAGCGGTGACATGGAGATCGCCCTGAGCGCGAACGGCGTCGCCGTGTTGCTGCTGGGGGTGATGCCCGGCCTGTTGATGGCGGTGTGCATCGCGGCCATGCGCGGCTGATCCGGGATCGCTGCGCCGGAGGTCGATCGCCCGCGGTTGCGGATGGTCAGCGCACCGTTCCGAGCACGCTCCCCTGGTGCACGAGGCTGCCGGCGTGCAATTCGGGCAGCCAGCGCAGCCGGCCACTGGCCATCAGCACGATTACGGTCGAGCCCATGTTGAACCTCCCGATCTCCTCGCCACGCCGGTAGCGGTAACGCCCATGGGGGTAGCTCTCACGCAGGACCGCACGTGTCCGTGCCGGAGTGATCTGACCGGCCCAGACCGTCTCCATGCTGCCGACGAACATGGCACCGACGAGTATGACCGCGAGCGGGCCGTGGCCGGTCTCGAACAGGCAGACCACGCGTTCGTTGCGCGCGAACAGCCGATCCACCGCGCTGACGGTAGCGGGGTTCACCGCGAAGAGGCTGCCTGGCAGGTAGATCATCGCCCGCAGCCCGCCGTCGATCGGCATGTGTATCCGGTGATAGTCGCGCGGGGAGAGGTAGAGCGTGGCGTAGACGCCGTCGCGAAAGGAATCGGCCATCGGACGGTCGCCGCCGAGCAGGTCGTGGAGCGAGTAGCGCCGGCCCTTGGCCTGGATCAGGGTCTCCGCGTCGATGGCGCCAATCTGGCTGACGCGGCCGTCGACAGGGCTCGCGAAGTCCTTACCGTCGGCGGGCAGCGTGCGCGCACCGGGCTTCAATCCGCGGGTGAAGAAGGCGTTGAAATCGCGATAATCCTCGGGCCGTTCGTGCTCCGCTTCACCCATGTCTACACGATAGCGGCGCATGAACGCGCGGATCAGCGTGTTCTTCAGCGGCGGGATTCCACAGCGCGTGATGCGATAGGCAAGGCTGGCGAGCAAGTGCTGCGGCAGCAGAAACTGCGGCAGCACTTTCAGAAGATCCGATGACATTCGCAGGCGTCGGAATCAGGGTTTGCCGTCGACCTGGTCTCCGCCCCTGGTGACCCCGGCCGGGGCCTCGTTACTTCGGACCAGCGCTTCCACGGTCACCATGCGATCATCGTTGAATTCGAACTTCAGGGGTAATTTCTCCCCTGCTGCCGGCGGCGGCGCCACGCCGTAGATCATGAGGTGATAGCCGGCGGGCGTAAAACGGACCTCGCCACCCGGCGGGATCGGCAGTTCGCCGATGCGCGTCATCGTTGCGGTGTTTTCGGTGATCTCGCTGCGGTGTATCTCGACGCGCTCCGCGCGCGGGCTGGAGACGTTCAACACCCGCGCCGTCTGCGCAGTGGCATTCTGTATCGTCGCGTAACCGGCCAGGACCGGTACGTCCGGGGGGCCCTCCTCGATCCATGCCTCCGCCACCCGCACGGACCCGGTGGCGTAGGCCAGTGTGTACGCGATGCCCAGTGCCGTCGCGGCAAAGATCGTCATGCGACGGCACCTCATCCCTGCTGCTCCACGAACCTGCGGATGTCGAGATAAAGACGCGACACTGATTCCTCCGTAAAGGGTTGCGAGATTATGCCCACCAGGCGTCGCCGCGGGTCGACGAGAAACAGGGCGGCGGCGTGATCGACGCTATAGTTCCCGTGCTCGTCGGTTTCGGTACGCATGCTGAGCACGCCGAGGCTGCGGGTGAAAGCCGCCATGGAATCCGGCGTGCCGGTGACCCCGACGAAGTCCGGGTCGAAAAAACCGACGTACTGCGCGACGGCTGCCGGGGTATCACGCTCGGGGTCGACCGAGACGAATACGATCTGTGTATCCGCGGGCAGGCCCGGTGACGCCCTCTCCAGCAGCCGCAAGGTGCCCGGGCAGATGTCCGGGCAATGCGTGAAACCGAAGAAGAGCACGGACCACTTTCCGTCCAGCCGCTCGGGCGTGAACGGCGCGCCGGACTGATCCAGCAATGCGAAGCCTCCGAGCGTCTTCGGCGGGGGCCACAGCAGCCCCTCCGCGCCCCGAGGCGATCGGCCGAGCTCGATTCTCCCGGTGAGCCAGGCAGCCGCGGCACCCAGGATGAGCGCCACCAGCGCCGCGGCCAGCAGGCGGGGCGAAAGCGGGGACTTGAGCATGGGGCGATTATACCGAAGGGCGTGTCGCCCCGGCTGCCCCGGGCGGGAACCGGCCGGGTCCGCTCACCTGCGCGCACGGACGCGGCATCGGCGCCGGTCGGCCGGCCCCGCCGCGCGGGACGCGCCGCAGGGCGGAAAGGCCGTTTTGGGCCGAACTGCTATCGATGTCGCTATCCCCTGCCTCGGGCTTTCAAGTAACATGCGGCGCAAGGCCTGAACCGAAATGAACGCGCTCCTGGAAAGCACCGACACTCTGCCGCGCAAGCTCGGCAAGTACGATGTCATCGATGCCATAGCGCGGGGCAGCATGGGAGTCGTCTACCGGGGTTTCGATCCTTTCGTCGCCCGCGCGGTCGCCATCAAGGTGGCGCTCGCCGAGGCGTTGCGCGACAAGGAGTCGGGCGAAACCTACCGCAAGATGTTCTTCAACGAGGCGCACACGGCCGGGATGCTGCGCCACCCGAACATACTCGACATCTTCGACGCCGGCGTCGAAGGCGAGACCTGCTACATCGTGATGGAGCTGGTCGAAGGCGCCGACACCCTGAAGTCCTATACCCGGCCCGACAAGCTGCTGCCCGTCTCCAAGGTCCTGGAGATCATCTTCAAGTGCGCCAAGGCGCTGGATTATGCGCATCGGCAGGGCGTCATCCACCGTGACATCAAGCCCTCCAACATGCTGTTGACGCCGGACGGCGATCTCAAGATCGCCGATTTCAGCATTGCCTACGTCACCCGGCGCGACTCCTCCAAGACGCTGCCGGTGGGGTTCGTCGGATCGCCCCGTTACATGTCCCCGGAGCAGATCCAGGAGGACAATGTCGGCAACCAGACCGATCTGTTTTCGCTGGGCGTGGTGATGTACGAGTTGCTGAGCGGGCGGCATCCCTTCGGTGGGGATTCCTTCTCGAAGCTCATCTACCGGGTCGTCAACGAGGAGCCTATCCCGCTGCGGCAGGTGCGCCCCGATCTTCCGGAGCAGCTCGAGCAGATCGTGAATCGATGCCTGCAGAAGGATCTGCGGCGGCGCTACAAGATGGGCATGGACATCGCGGTGGACCTCAGCACCACGTTCCGGAACTTCGACCAGCCCGTCGAGGACATCTCCACCAAGGAGAAGGTCGCGAGCGTGAAGCGGCTCGACTTCTTCAGCGGTTTCAGCGAGGCGGAGATCTGGGAGATCATGCGCGCCAGCGTCTGGGAGCGCTTCGACGAGGGCGGAGAGATCATCGTCGAAGGGGAGATCGACGACTCCTTCTACATACTCATCAGCGGCTCGGTCGTCGTGAAGAAAGGCGACACGATCGTGGGCGAATTGAAGGCGGGCGACTGCTTCGGCGAGATGGGTTACATCAGCCGGCGTCGACGCACGGCGTCGATCATCGCGATCTCGCCCGTGACGTTGATGCGCGTGAACTCGACCCTGATCGAGCAGGTCTCCAAGGATTGTCAATTGCGTTTCTGCCGCGTGTTCCTGCGCATCCTGATCGAGCGGCTGTCGTCGACCACCGAGAAGATGGCGGACACGGCCCCGTGATCCCGGCGCGGCCCGAGGACCGCGCCAGCGGAACAAGGAGGTGGCCGTTCCGATCATGCCATCGCATCGGCAGACCGTGACCGGTGCGCTGTCGTCAACTGCGGCGGCTGTTGACGAAGTGCTTGTAGATATCCACCAATTCGTCGGCGGTGAAGCGGATGATGAGGAGTTCCTGACCCGGCCGGATCATGTCAGGGTTGCGTCCCATGCGCCCCTGCTCGAGATTGTAGATGTAGCTGTGCTGTGACTTCTCGAAGATGAGTTGGCCGAGGAAGGAGCTGTTGCGGGCGCTGACCATCTCGTCGGCGTTGCGCGGTATGTCGACGCGGTAAGTGCTGATGTCCTCCCCGCGTCGTATCGCGATCCCGCGCCCGAAATTGTCGATGAGTCCGTACTGAATGATGCCCCAGATGCCCTGCGTGTCCGTGTCCTTGACGGTGCGAACGTAATAGATGGCGTCGGTGCCGGCATCGTCGCTGCCCATCATCAGCTCGGCAACCGTCGCGGCGTCGAGGGCCTGACGGCCGCGCAGCACCCGGATCGGCTGGTTCGGGTCCAGCGCGGAGTCGGCTGCCAGTTCCTGCGCGGTGGTGGACTGTATTTCCTCGACCTTTTTCACCATCGTGACGGCGGTGTCCGGCGCGCTGCCGTGCTCGGCCAGCAGCGTCCCGACCGATGTGGTCCTGGTCTGCGACCCATCGAGGATCCTGATCTGCTTCTCCGGTGTCTGCCCGTACATCTCCCGCAGCTTCTCGATGGTGACAATCTCGATCCGATCGACGTCCTTGATGATGGTCAGCGGCGTCTCCGGCTCGAGGCTCGGATCAGCGAGCAGCTTCTCGGGTGTGATGGTGTCAGCCTTCCGGGTCGGGAGCAGCTGTATGGTCTGATCCCGCTGCACGAAGTTGTCGGCGCTGTCGGCCGCCAGCGGCTGCGCCTTTAGCTCGGTGATTTCGCGCACGTACTCGCGCGCCTCCTTTTCGATCGCATCGTTGGTGGCGGCGGGGTTCTCGGTGATGGCGGTTCCCGTATCGGGCTCCGCGGAGGGGGTGTTCGGTGCGGGCTGGGCGGCTTCGTCGCCGGTCGGCGGCGGCGGTGTGGGGCGCTGCAGGTACAGGTACGCGCCGGCCGCGAGACACGCGACAACCACGAGTGTGGCCAGGAATGCTCGCACGTTTACGATGCCGCTCTCAAAATCCCGGCATGACCGGGTCAAGCTGTGCCGGAAATGTAGCTCTCCAGTTGTTCGATGAGCGACTGCTTCTCGGTGATGATGGTCTTGAGCACGTCGCCGATGGACATCATCCCCACGACCCGGTCGCCGTCGACGACGGGCAGGTGGCGGATGTGGTGCTCGGAAATCAGCATCATGCACTCGTCGATGCTTGCAGTGGGGCTCACGTGCAAGACACCCGGGGTCATGATCTCCCTCACCTTGGTGGCCCGGGAAGACCGATCCCGCAGGACAATCTTGCGCGTGTAGTCGCGCTCGGAAATGATACCGACCAGGTTGTTGGCCCAGTCGATGACAGGCAGCGCACCGACCGTCCGCTCGGCCATCATCTCCACGGCCTCGTAGACGGTGGCGTCGGGCCCAATCGACCAGACCGTGGATCCCTTTTCTCGCAACACCTGCTGAACAGTCACCATATTTGCAGCCTCCCGCGCAATATGCATGCCCGATTGGTCTTTATCCACGCACATCCTGAAAGAGTAGTGTGTCACCGAAGATGGGAGAGTACAACCGCGGGACGCCCCGTCCATGCCGGCGGTGTGCTAGTCTATGATTTTGTTGCGGGCGCACAAACCGCGACGGTATCCCAAAAGGCGGTTCGCAACACACGCGGCCGGGGACGCTGACGCCAGGACTGCGCACTTCGCTTCGACCCGGTCTTCCGCGACCCTCGCCATGACGTCAGATACCAAGACCAAGAGCCTCGGCAAGTACGAACTGCTGGAAGAGATCGGGCGCGGGAGCATGGGGACGGTGTACCTCGGCCATGATCCCTATGTCGATCGGAGGGTCGCCATAAAGGTGGCCCACGCCGAGCAGCTCCAGGACGAGAGCTCCGGCGCGCAGTATCGCAAGCTGTTCTTCAATGAGGCCCACACCGCCGGCCTGCTCACCCACCCGAACATCATCGCGATCTACGACGCCGGGGTGGACGGTGAGGAGTGCTACATCGTCATGGAGCATGTGGAGGGCGCGGAAACCCTCAAGAAATACTGCAGGCCGGAGTCCCTGCTGCCGGTGGAGAAGGTGGTGGAGGTCGTCTTCAAGGTGGCCAAGGCGCTCGACTACGCGCATCGCCAGGGCGTGATCCACCGGGACATCAAACCCAGCAACATCCTTCTGAGCGCGGATCTCGATGTGAAGCTCGGAGATTTCGGCATCGCCTACCTGAGCAAGCACGACTCCACGGGCACGATGCCCATGGCCATGATCGGCTCGCCCCGGTACATGTCGCCCGAGCAGTTGAACGAGGATTCCCTCACGGCGCAGACCGACATTTTCTCCCTGGGCGTGGTGACCTACGAGCTGCTGGCCGGTCGCCATCCCTTTACGGCGGAGAGCTTCTCGCGCCTCATACACCGCATCCTCAACGAGGAGGCCCCGCCGTTGGCCAGCGCGCGCAGCGGCGTGCCGGAGGTACTCGAGGCCATCGTGCGCCGCGCAATGGCGAAGAACATGCAGGATCGGTATCCCACCGCGATGGAGTTTGCCGCCGATTTGAGCCGCGCCTTCGATCGCATGCTCGAGCAGCCGCGCGAGGAGATCGCCGCGGAGGAACTGTGCGCGGATCTGAAGCGGCTGGAGTTCTTCCGCGGCTTCACCGACGCGGAGCTTTGGGAGCTGGTACGGGCGGGCAACTGGCTGCAGTATGCCCCCGGCGCCGAGATCATCGTGGAGGGCGAGATAGACGACTCGTTCTACGTCATCACCGGCGGCGAGGTGACGGTGCGCAAGGCCGGCGTGGATCTCCGGATGCTCAAGACCGGTGACTGCTTCGGCGAGATGGGCTATCTGACGCGCGCGCGCCGCACCGCGACCATCATCGCCAGGTCCCAGACCGCGCTGCTGAAGCTGAATTCGACAGTCATCAACCAGGTGTCGATGGTCTGCCAGGTGCGCTTTCTCAAGGCATTTCTGCGGACCCTGATCCAGCGGCTGTCCGTCACGACCGAGCGCGTCTCGCAGCAGGCGATCGCGCGGGTGGAGGAATAGCCCTGCGGGGGTCGCTCGGCGGCCGGACGGGCTCAGGCCGGTCCGGGCGGCGCAGGAGCCATGCCGCCGCTTTCGACTGCCGCGGCCAGCCCACCGTCCGCCGCCTGGTGCATCCCCGGTCGGGCGAGCGCGGCGATGCCCACCGTTCCGAGCACCATGTCGGCGACGCGCCTGAGCCGACCTCGCGGGCGCGAGTCCGGCGTCTGCGCAGCGCACGGGCCGCCGCTGGCGGCGGTGAGGGCGGCCGCGCGCCTCTCGTGCTCGAACAACGCGGTGTAACCGTAGCGGTCCTCCACCTCGATGTACTCCATGCCGATCGCAGGCGGCTGGGTAGGCTCGGTTTCGACGAAATCCAGCCCGCTGTACAAGGCCGGGCTCGGGGCCAGGCCCGTGGCGGGGCTGCCGGCAGGAGGCGCCTCCGGGTGGCGATCGGCCGGTCCGTGATCAGTTCCATCGGCGTCGCGCGCGGCCGTGTTCTGCACCCGGGACTGACCGGGCGGCAAGGTCGGATCGGGGTCCGTCGGTTCCGCTCCCCGGGCTGGCGCGATCGCCGGCGTCGGCCGCGGCGGCATGCGGGCGCCCGGGGCAGGCGCATCTTCGCACCTGACGTCACTGCCCGGCGAGCCACCCGCAGCGGTTGCGGCCGGGGCCGGCGCCACGAGGTGCAAACGGATGGCGTGCGCCGGGACATCGTGGCACTCGAGAAGCCAGCCGTCGCTGCGGCCGTCGAGCGCGAGCTGTCGGCGTATGCTGCCGCGCAGTTCATTGCTGGTCTCCTGCTCCCGCAACTGCTGCCAGTCCGCTGCGGGGAAGCTGTAGAACGTCAGGGTGTCCTGATAACAGCTCGCGAAGTACACGGCCCCGGACCAGTCGCCCAGTCGCGCGAGCAGCGCCGCGACACCGATTGCGCGGGCGGTCGCCGCGGTTCGATCCGGCTGCTGATAGATGTTCCGCAGCCGGCGTGCGATGCCCACCCTGTGGCCTGACGGTATCTGCGCGAGCACGCGGGCGCAGAACGCCGGTATCGACTGCTGCCACTGGACGCGCGGGAACGCGCGCAGCGTGGCCGCGCGCAAGGCCGGTGAGGCATCGGCGACGATCAGTCGCAGATCCGGGAGACGCTCGCCTCGCAGTTGGGTCAGCATGCGCGCCCAGCACTCCGCATGGGATTCCCGCACCGGTAACAGGAAGCGGGTCGTGGGACGGCCGTCGGTCGCCACCGAGATCGCGGTCAGCAGTCGCAAGCCCGGGCCCGGTTGGCCGCGCTGCGGCATGAGGCGCAACTGATCGATGTACAGGTATGGCTCCCATTGCTGGCGCTGCGCGGCGATCGCGCGCGTGCGGAGTGCCCGCGGTCTCGCATCCGTTGGGGCGCATACCTGGGTGTCCGCCGCGCGATGGGTGCGGCGAGGGAACCGGACATCATCCGGACGGGTGTCGGGCATATGCGGCGCGGCCGTCGCTTGGATCGTGTGTGTCGCCTTGCGGCGGGGGGTGCCGGCCGGTCGGCGCGTGCACCCTCGTGGCGATGGCGCCTCGCTAGACGCGATCGCGGCGCGCGGCCATCGGCAGGGCGATGTGGCGAACGATGACACCGCCGCCGGCAGGGGATCCGTGACCGGCCGCTCAGAACCTTGCACGGAACCCAGCATGCACGCGCTGTCCGCAGCGGCGGCCGCGCACATCGGCCGGCATCAGCGCCCCCGGGTCTTCAGTGGATGCTCCCACAGATATTCCTGTTCGCCGCCGCAGTGCGCGGCCCAGCGCGCATAGACGAACAGGTAGTCCGAGAGCCGGTTCGCAAAGGTCAGCACCGCCGCAGGCACGTCATGGGCACTGTCCTGGACCCGCCAGAGGACGCGCTCGAGGCGGCGACAGACGGTGCGGGCGAGGTGAGCATGGGCGTTGAGCATGCCTCCGCCAGGCAGCACGAAGGACTCGAGCGGCTCGAGTTCCGCGTTCATCGCATCGATACGCTGTTCCAGCCAGGTGATGTCCGCCTCGACGACCTGCGGCATGCCTTCATAGCGGCCCCCGCCGGGCGTGGCGAGCAGGCTGCCGATGTCGAACAGCAGGTTCTGCAAACGATGCAGGTCCTCGATGCTCGCCCGGACGAGGCGGTTGCCGGTGTCCTCGCGCTGATCGATCAGCGTGCGCAGTATGCCGAGCACGCTGTTCAATTCGTCGACGGTGCCGTACGCCTCGACATGCGGATCGGTCTTCGATACCCGGCTGCCGCCCACGAGGGCCGTGGAGCCGTCGTCCCCGGTGCGCGTGTAGATTCTCGTCAGTTTGATGGCCATCGCGTCTCGTCCGGCAGGCCCCGCTAGTGTACCCGTTCGCGGCATGGACCGGAGTAGCCCGAGGCGGAGTGCGGTTCAGGGCGGCGGATGGCGCATGCCTTGTCCGCACGCGGAAATGCCGAATGCGGCGTCGATGCTTGCACGATCGAGCCCCGAGGTGTGCGCGTCGATGCAAAGGTGGCGGTCTCGAGTCAGGACCCAGAGACGGCGGGAGGCACCGAACGCGAAATCGAGGTCGTGGGTCGAGGCGACCACGGCCATGCCGTCGCGCGCCACCACCGTCTGCAGGGTACTCGCCAGCCTGCGGCGCTGAACGATGTCCAGATGCGCGGTCGGCTCGTCCAGCAACAGCAGCGTCGGCTCCTGTGCCAGCGCGCGCGCCAGCAGTATGCGCTGACGTTCGCCGTCGCTGAGCCGGGTGACATCGCGGTCGACCATCGCGCCTATCCCGGCGTCCTCGATGGCCCGCTCTATCGCCCTGTGGTCCTGTGGCCCCAGGGGGCTCCATCCGGAGCGGTGAGGGTGCCGTCCAAGGGCGACGAACTCGTGCACGCGGATCGGTGATGCCGGCACGACCTCGCTGCCGACATAGGTGACCACGCGTGCGCGCTCGCGGCTCGGCATCTGCTCGAGGCGCAGATCGCGGACGCGGATCGTTCCCGACAGCGGGGCCTGCAGCCCGCAGAGGGTGCGCAGCAGCGTCGATTTCCCCGCGCCGTTCGGTCCCAGAAGGCAGACTAGGTCGTGTGGATCGAGCCGCAGGGATGCAATCGCCGAAACGGCCGATGCCGATGCGCCGCGCCCGGAATATCCGGTAATCAGGTTGGTGGCGTCGAGCAGCGGCACGGCCATCTACCAGCCTGACCGGTTCGAGCGCACCAGCACGGCGATCACGACCGGCGCGCTCAGCACGGCGAGCACCGCGTTCAGGGGCAGGGTCCCCTCGTTCGCCAGCAGGCGGCTCAGGAGATCGGCGAGCAGCGTCAGCGCGGCGCCCACCGCGGCGGTGACCGGCATCAATTGGCGATGATCGGCCGATCGCAACAGACCGCGCGCGATATGCGGTGCCGCGGTGCCGATCACCCCGAGCGGTCCGCAATAGGCGACCGTCGCGCCGGCCAGCAGTGCGGTTGACGCAATGATGCGCCGCCGGCAGTGGTGGTGGTTCACGCCGAGAGTGCTGGCGGTGAGTTGGCCGAGTTGCAGCGCATTCAGGCTCCTGGCATCCCAGATGGCGAGCGCGAGCCCGGCGCACGCAAGGGCCGCATAGGCAGGCAGGCGTTGCCAGGGCACGCCTGCGAAGGTTCCGAAGGTCCAGAGCACGAAGGCCTGCAGTCGGAACGGGTCGGCGTAGTGAAGCAGCAGGCTGACCATGCTGGCAAGCAGCAGGCTCAGCATGAGCCCGGCGACGATCAGCGTTGCGTCGCTCAGCACATTGCGCGCGAACATCAGCACGAGCGCAATGGTGGCCGCAGCCCCGGCAATCGCCGCGCCCGAAAGCCCGAGATCCGAGAGCATCGCGAGTTCGGGATCGGCGGCCAGCGCCGCCGGCAGTGCGATCAGCATCAGTGCGACGCCGAGCGCGGCGCCACTGTCCACACCAAGCACGAATGGCCCGGCCAGCGGGTTGCGGAAGTATGTCTGCAATTGCAGGCCACTGACCGCCAGCGAGGCGCCGGCGAGCGCGGCGGTACAGGTGGCCGGCAGACGCAGCTCCAGAACGATGAGGCGCGCCTGCGTCGCGGCGGCGCCACTTGCGTCATCGCGCCAGAGGCTGGCCAGCGAGAGCGGCACCGAGCCAAAGGCGCAGGCAAGTGTCGCCAGGAGCAGCAGCAGCGCCGACAGGCACAGCAGCACGAGCAGGAATCGCCGGCGCGCCGCGGCGCTGAAGGCCGGTGACGACCAGCGTGGCGGGGGCTCGCGGTCCGCCAGCTCGGCCGTCACGGCGCGTCCTCCGGCAGTCGTCGATACCATTTCAATGCCTGGCCGGTGCGCAGCCCGGGATGGAAAATGGCGATCAGGTCCGCAAGCACCGAGTCCGGCTCCGCCAGGCCAGCCTCCCAGAAGATATTGGTGCCATACGCGTTCCGCCGATTGTCATTGTTGTACATCTGGCGCTGCCGGAACGCCCGGAACAGCGCGTACCGGGGATCCTGGCTGCGCGCCTCGGCCAGCGACCGCCAGTCCATGGTGTCAATCCAGATATCGGCGCCGCGTCCGTAGGCGAGCGCCTGCTCGAGGCTGATCGCAATCGTCGTCTCATGGGCCTGATCGTCGGGCTGCAGGGCGGAGAAAACGTAGCGCGCGCCGGCATCGGCGATCATGCGCGCGGTGTAGCTGCGGGGCGCCGGCACGTACCAGTTCCCCCGGTAGCTGCCCCCTGCGAGGACGGCTGGTCTCGGCGCCGCGTTCGCAGCCAGTCGGCGGAGCGACTCGTAACGCCGCGACTGGTTCTCGAAGTGCGCCGCCGCCGCGCCCTCGGTGTCGTAGAAGGCGGCAAAGAACAGCACCCACTCGGCGTAGGCAAGCGGGCTCGCCTCGCGGTACTCCGATGTAACGACCAGCGGCATTCCCAGCCGCAGCAGCGGCGCCAGGGATTCCGGGGGCCTCCCGTCGCCATAGGTGAACACCACTCCCGGATTCAGCAAGGCGAGGCGCTCGCGATCGAGGTTGCCTTCGCGTCCGACCTCCAGCACCTCGCCGCGCTCGATCGCCTCGCGCAGGCCGGGATCGCCCACATGGGAGTGCTGATTGACCGCGGCTACGCTTCCGATCGCGCCGTTGGCGGAGATGAAAGGCAGGTAGGCATTCGAAAGGGCTACTGTCGAACGCACCGGGATGATCACCGTCGCCGCGATATCCGGGATCTCGGGGCGCCGTGCGCCGCACTGCACCAGCAGGTACCGAAGCGGACTGGGGTCCTGCGGCGCCACCCTGACCGTGAGGATCTTGTAATGCGGAAAGTACTCGATGCTGAAGAGTTCCGCATGGCGGAGCCGGAGCGGACCGGTATCATGGATCGGCGCGGCGCGGCCGGTGCCGCAGTCCCCCGCCGCTGCGGGCGCATCCGTACCGCACTCCGCAGCGGAGGCGTGGCCGGCGAGCACCATCACCGCGGTGAAGGTGAACCGGCAGCGACGGGCCAGGCGCATGCGGGCGAACACTGCGTGATTCTCGGGGAGTCGCGGATACGTGGCCAGATGGCGCCCTGCGGCGGACTCGAACCGCCGACCTGCCGTTCAGGAGGCGGGTCGGTCATCCATACGTTGTCTCAACAGGTGACGCACCTTTGCTCCTTGCACATATATCGCGAAGAGGCCGGATTGTACGGCTTGTGACTCGCGTCAGTCACGTTCGGTCGTTGCCGGTGAAGGCGTGAATGGTTCGGCCGGGGCGCGGAGGGGGCAGCGGCCGGCGCTCGCGTTCCGCGCACCCCGGGGCAGGGTGCCGCCCGGCCGCGGCGAGGTGACAGTCAACGACCCTTCCCACACGGCTGGTGGTAAATTCGCCATCACGCATGATGCATTGGAAAAGGCCAATCGCCCGCGCCCCCGGGGCCGGGCCCCGGGCCGCAGGAGGGCATTCCCTTGCGTTATCTCGCTCTTGTCGCGGACTACGACGGGACGCTGGCGTCCCAGGACCGGGTGCCGGACGAGGCGCTGCGTGCGATCGCGCGGCTGCGAACCTCGGGCCGGCGGGCCATCATGGTCACCGGCCGGCGTTTGCACGACCTGCTCGCGGCCTTCACTCATGCGCACCTGTTCGATCTCATCGTCGCGGAGAACGGCGGGGTCGTTTACGATCCCGCGAGCCGCGAACAGACCTCGCTCGCCAACCCCCCGTCCAGGCGATTTCTGCAGGAATTGCGGGCGCGCGGCGTCAACCCGCTCGAAGTCGGGCAGGTGATCGTGGCCACGCTCGAGCCGCACCGGACGGCCGTGCAAGACGTCGTCTGGGATCTCGGCCTCGAGGCTCAGGTGATCGGCAATCGCGAGGCCGTCATGGTGCTCCCCGCCGGCGTCAACAAGGCGAGCGGGCTCGGGTATGCATTGCGCAAGCTCGGGTTGTCACGCCACGAAGTGGTGGGCGTCGGCGACGCCGAAAACGATCATTCGTTCCTGGCGCGCTGCGAGTGCGCCGTGGCGGTGGCCAACGCCGTGCCCGCCATCAAGGAAAACGCGACCTTCGTCACCGCGGCGGAAAACGGCAGTGGCGTCGTCGAGTTGATCGACGAACTGATCGCCGACGATCTGCGGCGGGTGGAGGGAAACCTTCCGCAGCATCTGGTCCTGCTGGGAACCCGGCCGGACGGAACCGCTGTGCAGGTCGCGCCCTACGGCCGGAACATACTGATCGCCGGGCCGTCCGGCAGCGGCAAGTCGATGTTGACCGCGGGCCTCATCGAGCGACTGATCGAAAAGGACTACCAGGTCTGCATCGTCGATCCGGAAGGCGATTACGTAACGTTGCGCGACGTGGTGACGCTGGGAAATCAGTGGCGGGCGCCGAGCGTCAATGAGGTGCTGTCGATCCTGGAAGACCCGAAGGTCAACCTGGGTATCAATCTCCTCGGCATACCGCTCGAGGATCGACCCGGGTTCTTTGCGCAGCTTGTCCCGAACCTGCACGCGATGCGGACCCGAACCGGACGGCCGCATTGGCTGGTGCTGGACGAGGCGCATCACATGCTGCCGCAAACCTGGGGGCACATCGCCTCGGCCCTGCCGCGCCGGCTCGGGGAGACCATCCTGGTCACCGTGCATCCCGACCATGTCGCCCCGGCGATACTCGCGCCGATCGACGTCGTCGTGGCCATCGGGCATTCACCCGAAACCACGCTGGACAAGTTCGCCAGGGCGACCAACCAGGAGCTTCACTGGCCCGAGGACCTGGCGCACCAGCCCGGCCGCGTGGTCGCCTGGTTCGTCGGCGACCGGCAACCTCCCTTTTCGATGCGCCCCCAGCCGGGACGCGCGGAACGCATCCGCCACCGACGCAAATACGCCGAGGGCAATCTGCGCTGGCACAGTTTTTATTTCCGTGGTCCCAACGGCCGCCATAACCTCAAGGCGCAGAATCTCGCCGTATTCTGCCAACTGGCGGAAGGCATCGACGAGGAGACATGGATGTTCCATCTGCAGCGCGACGACTACTCACGCTGGTTCCGCCATAGCATCAAGGACGAACATCTCGCGGAGGAGACCGAGCGCATCGCGCGCCGCGCGGACCTCGCGCCGTGGCAAACGCGCCAGATGATCCGGGAACTGGTGCATGCGCGTTACACGCTGCCGGAATAGTGGCCCACGGGTTGGCGCGGCGGCTTCTTTGATGCAGGTCAAAGCAATGTCGGCGAGCGATGCTAAGTTTCACTTGGAATCAGCCATGCCTCCTGGCTGGAAGACCCCCTGTTCGTGGTTCGACAGGCTCACCACGAACGGAAGATTCCGGTGCATTCAGCGCCTCGGTCGCCCGCCCGGTGCCTGCCGACGGGTGAGCGCAGGATCTTTCAGCAAACTGTCGGTACCTGGTTTACAACATTATCGAAGGAGCTGACATGCCGCATCTGACCCCGGAGCAGATCCAGACTCTCGATCAGCTCATGGACGCGCGCTGGGCGCGTGAAATCGCGGAGATCGACGCCGTGGCGGCACGCTCGCGCGATGAACGCCGGCAGGAGGCGATCGCCGGTCGTGCCGCGGATCGGCTCGACGAGGCGTTGGCCGAAGTCGCGCAGAGCACGGATTATGCGATCGTCAGACAGAACATCGAGGACGTGCGCGACATCGCTGCCGCCCGCAAACGCCTGGCGGCCGGTACCTATGGCGTGTGCACCGACTGCGGCGCGGAGATCGGCTACGAGCGCCTGCTGGCGTATCCGACGGCCAAGCGCTGCATCCGTTGCCAGCGGGAGCGCGAGCGGCAAGAGGCAATCCTGCCGAGGCGCGGCACGCCGTAGCCGTTTATTCGACGCAGAGAGGGGAATATCATGCGTATCGGTGATATCTGCACCCGTACCGTGGTGTGGTGCGAGCCCGGCACCTCCGTGACCGACGCCGCCAAGATGATGCGCGATGCGCACATCGGCAACATCGTCGTGGCTGAGCCCAGCGATGGCAAGCGTATCCCGATCGGCGTGCTCACCGACCGGGATATCGTCATCCAGGTGATCGCGAAGGAGGTCGATCCGGACACGCTCGGCGTGCGTGACATCATGAGCCGGGAGGTCTACACCGTGGACGAGGATGAAGACGGCACCCGAACGATCGAGCGCATGCGCTTCAAGCGCGTGCGCCGGATGCCGGTGGTCGACCGGCAGGGCGTCCTGGTCGGCATTGTCGCGCTCGATGACCTGCTGCAACAGCTGGCGGAGGATCTCACCGCGATCGCGAATGTTTCGCCGCGGGCGCGGGCGCGGGAGACCCGGGAACGTGGATCGTGAAGATGGCCGCCGAATGAGCTGCAGACCCGTGTCTGCCCATGGGCCTGTGGCACGAGCGAACGCCTGGCCGGGCGGCATCGTCTTCAGGTGCTGGCATTGATGTAATCCATCCGGGGCGTCCAAACCCTTCGTTCCCCCCGTTGCCGCGACGCCGGAGATGCGGGCACGCCCTGCTTCGATGGCAAGCGACTGGCCGATCGTTTTGATCCTCGTCAAAGTCGACATGTTAGAAATGGGTAGGATTTCGCTGCCGCGCGGAATCGGGAAACACGAACAGATGCGGCCACTCGAGCGTGAAACGACCAGCCACTTCACAGGTGCCACGGGCATGCGTTTAGGGGAAATCATGAACACCCGGGTGGTTACTGTCGGCCCGGACGAGAAGGCCAGCGTTGCATGGTCGCGAATGGAGCGCGGGGGTATTCGCCACCTGATTGTGATGGAAGGCGCGCGCCTGCGTGGCGTGCTCTCGGAGCGGGACCTCGGGGGCCGCAAGGGGACTGCGGTACGCAGGGGTCGCACGGTGCGCGATCTGATGACGCCGCAGGTGGCGACCGCGACGCCGGCCACGACGCTGCGGCAGGCGGCCAATTTGATGCGGGGGCGACTAATCGGATCACTGCCCGTCCTGGAGGGTGGCAGGATCGTGGGTATCGTCACCGCGACCGACGTGCTCGAAGAGCTAGGGCGCGGATCGAGTCGCCCGGCGCTTCGCGCCCAGCGTCGGGCGATGCGCCTGCCGCCCGCCAGCGCCCGTCGGGCAGCCGGGGGAAAGCGCGGTTCGCGGGCGACGCCGGGCGGGACAGGCGAAAAGGGGTCTGGCGACGGCGAGGGCGATGTGGTGCCCGCCGCCATCAGGGGCCGCATTACGCCTGCGCTCGGACGCGAGCGCGTGCGCAAACCGGACAGCAGCAAGCGCGCGCCGCTGCCGGCGCAGGTGGCGCGGCCGGCAAAGGGCGCCGCCGGGCGCAGGTCCGCCGCGGAAATCCCGGCGCATATTCGCTCGGCGGGCTCGCTGCTCGATGCGGCCGACAAGGACTACCTCCGGCGCAAGCTCGGCCGCAAGCTCGGCAAGTTCGCCTCTTCCATTGAGCGCACCAGCGTGCGGATCGAGGACATCAATGGCCCGCGCGGTGGCGTCGACAAGCGCCTGCGGGTCAAGGTCGCCCTGGGCGGACTGCCGAGCGTCGTCGTCGAGGAGCGTCACCATTCCCTGCAGGCCGCCATGGACCGTGCGCTCGCCCGGGCCGAGCGCGCGGTGCGACAGGCCGTGCAGCGTCGACGCATGAAACCCCGAAAATCCTGAGGGATCCCCGGGGGATTCACGTATTCTGCGCAATACCGCCTCGTCCTGCATGGTGGGACCTGCGGCTGGCCTTGACTCCCCCGTTGATCCGCAGGACCGATCTAGCTTCCCTTCCAGGACAGTCCATCTTCCTGTCGACGACATCGTGCCTGCTGCCGCTCAGCCCGGCGGAAGGGCACGTGGATGCGATCCGTCTCACACGGGAGCGCAAGGAGCGGCGCATCCCGCCCATCGAGGACGGACGTCTCGTCTGGCCGGTGGCGCTCGGTGATCGGCTGCCGGGGGAGGCCGCGCCACTCGAGGAGCGGGCGAAGATCATGCAGGCGAAAACTGGAGATGGCGGCCCGGCCTATTCCGATCGCCCGCCGATCGGCCGACGCAGCCTTGCTTGGCGCCCTGGGGCGGACTCGAACCGCCGACCTACCGCTTAGGAGGCGGTTGCTCTATCCCCTGAGCTACCAGGGCGTGTTGCGTCATTTCAATTGTACGATGGCTGCACCCCTCCATGGAGCACGTTCCCGCGTCGTCATGGATGACGGGGCATTCAGCGGAGCGACCATTCACCGGATGTTCGTCCGTGTCCGGTTCGCGCCCGGAGCTGCCAGGGCACCGCCGGCGAGCGGCATTATACGTGGGTTGTACGCATCCTTGGAGGCCGCACCCCGGTGCGCCTCGGCCTCCTCCGCGGGATCTTGGGCCAGGGTGCGAGATCCGCGTCCACCGGCGGTCGGCGCGCTCGCCGCGATCGGCAGCGGAAGACGCCGATCGACGCGAGCAGGACGCGCTTCTCGCAGAGCAGATGGCGCAGGCCGCGCCGCAGTCCCGCGGAATTGCCACCGGATTCCTGCCGGAGTCCGGGGATCATGTCTTCGACTTCAACGATCCGATCGAGCGGACGCGGCCATTCGGCCCGCCCGCCCGGGCCCGCGCCATCGGATCGCCGCTGGCCGTCGATGGCCTCGCCTGCACTGCCCAGGTTCATAGCGAGCATGCCGATGCCTGCGCGGGATCGGGGCTCCATGCCCCGCGGCGGTTACGGTACAGTGCGATTGCGCAGAGATTTTTCAAGTAAGATGAAGACGTTGTGACAGCCGACAGGGGGTGTGATGGGTTACGGAGTGGATGCGATCATCAATCCCGAAGGGAGTCTGGAGATCCTCTCGCAGAGAGAGGTCAACGAGCTTTGCAGCACCCGCACCGGCGGGCTGTACGAGACCTTTCGCCGCTGCTGCCTGGCGGTGCTGAACAGCGGCAGCGCCGTCGACGATACCCGCAGCGCGCTGGAGGCGCACCCGGATTTCGACGTGAGACTGGTGCAGAACGAGCGCGGCGTGAAGATCGAGATCATCAATGCGCCGTCCCGGGCCTTCGTCGACGGCCGCATGATCCGCGGCATACGCGAGCACCTGTCCTCGGTGCTGCGCGACATGCTGTACGTCGAGAACGAAATCCGTCGCAGCGGCCGCTTCGAGCTCACCAATTCGGCGAGCCTGACCGACGCGGTCTTCAGCATCCTGCGCAATTCGCGGATCGTGAGGGCCGGGCGCGCTCCGCCGCTGGCGGTCTGCTGGGGCGGCCACTCCATCAGCCGCGAGGAATACGACTACACCAAGAAGGTCGGCTATGAGCTCGGCCTGCGCGGATTCAACGTCTGCACCGGCTGCGGACCCGGGGCCATGAAGGGTCCGATGAAGGGCGCGACGATCGGTCATGCCAAGCAGCGCTTTCGCAACGGGCGCTACATCGGCATATCCGAGCCCGGGATCATCGCGGCCGAGTCGCCCAATCCGATCGTCAACGATCTGGTGATCATGCCGGACATCGAGAAGCGTCTGGAGGCCTTCGTGAGGCTCGGGCACGTGTTCGTCGTCTTTCCGGGCGGCGTGGGGACCGCCGAGGAGATACTGTATCTGCTGGGCATACTCATGCACCCCGACAATCAGAAGCTGCCGTTCCCGGTGGTGCTGACCGGGCCGGCCCCCAGCGAGGGTTATTTCCGCGAGTTCGTCGGCTTCATCGAAGCCACGCTCGGCAAGCCGGTCGCGGCACGGCTGTGCGTCATCATCGACGATCCGGCAGCCGTGGCACGCACGATGCGCGAGCAGGCCGAGCGGGTCATGGGCTACCGCGAGCGCGAGGACGAGGCCTATTACTTCAACTGGCCGCTGCGGCTCAGCCTGGAATTTCAGCTACCGTTCCACGCCAACCACGAGAGCATGGCGAAACTGGCCCTGCATCGCGATCAGCCACCGCATCAGCTTGCCAGCAACCTGCGCCGGGCCTTTGCCGGCATCGTCGCGGGCAACGTCAAGGACGAGGGCATGCGCCTGGTCGAGGAGCATGGGCCGTTCGAGATCCACGGCGACAAGGCCGTCGTCGAGCCGCTCGACGCATTGCTGCGCGCCTTCGTCGCGCAACAACGCATGCGGCTGCCGGGGCAGGCCTACCTGCCCTGCTATCGGCTCGTGACCTGAGCCGGGCGCGGCGGGACGTGCCGCGACGGCTCAGTACTGCAGCACCGAGTGCACCCGGTAATCGGCGAGACGGTCACGGCCTTTCAGAAAGCCCAGTTCGACGAGGAAACCGCATCCCGCCACCTCGGCGCCCAGATCTTCCAGCAGCTGGCAACTCGCCAGCGCCGTGCCGCCGGTAGCGATCACGTCATCGACGAGCAGTACGCGGTCGCCGGGGCCGACGGCGTCCTCGTGCACCTGCAGCGTCGCGGTGCCGTACTCGAGGTCATAGCTGTTGCTGCGCGTCCTGTGCGGCAGCCTGCCCGGCTTGCGCAGCGGCACGAAGGACACCGCCAGCTCCCAGGCGACGAGGCTGCCGAAGATGAAGCCGCGCGCCTCCATGCCGGCAACTGCAGTGATGCGTTCGCCGAGGAAAGGATGCAGCATCTGATGGATCGCCAGGCGCATCGCGGAGGGATCCTTCATCAACGGCGTGATGTCCTTGAACAGGATCCCGGGAGTGGGGAAGTCCGGGATATCGCGGATTTTCGCGCGCAGCCGCTCCATCGTCGTGGCCTCGTCATGCACTCGGCGCATCTTATCCGTTTGCGTTCGCGCGGGTAAGGAGGCGACGATGCGCGGGCTCATGAATCAGGACGAGTAATTCCCGGTCGCGGGCGATGGGCCGGCGCGCACGCCTGCGGCACACGGAGCGATCGGTGCGGCTGGCGGACAGCGTGCGCCTCCTGCACCATCTGTCGCGCACCGGGCGCCGCGGGGCTGTTGCGCCGCCGGGGCGCCCCGCCCATCCGCTCCTGTTCGGGCGGGGGATGACCACGCGGATCTATTCCTATATCCTTGGCCCCCGAAGTATTCCTCGCAATTGCGCATGGAGGCGCTGAAAAACGACGGAAGTCCCAGGGCACGTACCAGGCGGGAGGTGTTGGCGATGAAGACACTGCTGGCCGCCATACTCGGCGGCGTGATCGTTTTCGCCTGGGGCACCATCTCCTGGATGGTGCTCGGCTGGCATACCCCAACGATCAACGCCTTCTCCAACGAAGATCAGGTCGCGCAGGTTCTCGTCGACAATGCACCGATGTCGGGCATTTACATCCTGCCCAGGCCACAGCCATCTCAGGCCGCGGTCCCGCCGACCGAGGCGGCGCCCGCGCAGGCGGGCCCGTTCGCCTTCGTCGCCTACGCCCGCGAGGGTGTGGATCCGCAGATGAAGATGCCGATGGCGTACGCCGTGGCGAGCAGCATCCTCGCCGCGCTGTTGATCGCCTGGCTGGTGCGGGCCGCCGAAGGCCTGGGCTACTTCCAGCGCGTGCTGTTCATCGCCACGGTCGGCATCGTGATCGCCATCGCCGGCCGGGTGCCGGACTGGATCTGGTGGCACTTCTCCACCGAGTTCATGGTCATCGATCTGGCTGACGTCGTGATCGGCTGGTCCCTTGCGGGGCTGGTCATGGCGGCCCTGACGGGCGAGGAACGTCATCGGCTGGGACCGGGTTACCGCCGCCTGCGGGTGTGACCGCCGCGGATGCCTAGCAGCGGTCTGCTCGTCGCCGACGCCAGCTGGCCGGAGGTCGAACGCGCCCTCGCGGACGGAGGCGTCGCCGCCCTGCCCATCGGCGCGGCTGCCAAGGAGCACGGCTTCCACCTGCCCCTGAGCACCGACTATCGGCAGGCCGAATGGCTGGCGCGGCAACTCGCCGATGCGGCGCCGGTCGTGGTCTGGCCCACGCTCGCCTACGGTTACTATCCGGTATTCGTGGACTACCCGGGCAGTATCTCGCTGGAGCGCGGAACCTTTTGCAGCATCGTGCGAGAGGTGCTGGCCGGCATCGCGCACGCCGGCGCGCGAAGTTGCGCAATCCTGAATACCGGCATCAGCACCATCGCTCCCCTCGAGGAGGCCATCCGGCGGCATTACGAAGGCATGGCGGCGGCACTGATCAACGTCTACACCGGTCCGCGGTTCACCCGGGTCCGCCAGGAGATCGAGGAGCAGCCCTTCGGCGGCCATGCCGATGAGGTCGAGACCTCCATCATGCTGGCGTTGTATCCCGAGGACGTCGACATGGCACGCGCCGCCCCAGCGCCGGCACAGATACGGCGCGGCCTCTTCAACCGGCGCGATCCGCACGGTCCGAACTACAGCCCGAGCGGCGTCAACGGCGATCCGACCCGTGCCACCCCCGAGAAGGGCCGGCTGCTCGCGGCGGCGATGCGCGAGGACGTGCTCGAGGCGATCGCGGCGTTGCGCGGCGCATGCTGACCCTCGCGGTCCAACATCCCTTCGACCTGGATCCGAAGGCGGCAGTCGCGCTGCAGAAGCAGTTGCGCGGCCGTGTCGTGGGTGTCGATCGCCTCGGCCCCGTGCGCACCGTGGCAGGGGTGGACGTCGGCTTCACGGAGGGCGGCCGCTGCACGCGCGCGGCGGTGGTGGTGCTTGGCTTCCCCGGCCTGGAGCCGGTGAGCGAGGCCGTCGCGACGGTGCCGACCTCGTTCCCCTACATCCCGGGTCTGCTGTCGTTTCGCGAGATCCCGGCGGTGCTCGCGGCGCTGGCGCGCCTGCCGGGGCTGCCCGATCTCCTCCTGTGCGACGGGCAGGGGTATGCCCATCCGCGCCGCTTCGGACTGGCCTGCCATCTCGGCGTCATCCTCGACCTGCCGTGCATCGGCATGGCCAAGACCTGCCTGATCGGGACCTACCGCGAACCCTCGCAGGAGCGGACGGCATCGTCCCCGCTGATGGACGGGGAGGAGAGGATCGGCGCGGTCGTCCGCACCCGCGGCGGGGTAAGGCCGGTGTTCGTCTCGATCGGGCATCGTGTCAGTCTTGCGAGTGCCATCGATTACGTGGTGCGGTGCGTCACCCGCTACCGGTTGCCGGAGCCGGCGCGTCTGGCCGACCGTCTCGCCTCGGCGCGCGGCAGCCGCGGTTGATCCGCGTCACGGCGACCCGCCGGGGATATGCGGCGTAATGTCGCCTGCGACATGGAGGAGATCCTATGAGCAACATACGCGCGCCCGCCGTCGCCGGCTATTTCTACCCGGAGGATCCGATCATGCTGCGTGCGGCCGTCGAATCCTGTCTCGCCGGTGCCGAAGATCGCCCCGGGCGGCCGCCGAAGGCGATCGTCGTGCCGCATGCCGGATACGTGTATTCCGGACCGGTGGCGGCCTCGGCCTACGGTCTGCTGCAGTCGGCGCGTACTCGCATCAGGCGGGTCGTCCTCGCCGGCCCCGCGCATCACGTCCCGGTGCACGGCGCGGTCTTGTCCCCGGCCACGGAGTTTCACACCCCGCTCGGCGCCGTCGCCGTCGACCAGGATGCCAGCGCGGTGCTCGGCGATCTGCCGCAGGTGTCGATCGGCGCCCCCGCACACCGGCACGAGCACAGCCTGGAGGTGCAGTTGCCGTTTCTGCAGTCGCTGTTCGTGAATTTCGCGCTGGTGCCGATGCTGTTCGGCCGTGCCAATCCGAGGACGACGGCCGAGGTCCTCTCACGTCTCTGGGGCGGCGAGGACACCCTCGTCGTGGTGAGCAGCGATCTCAGCCACTACCACGACTACGAAACGGCGCAACGTATCGACGCCGAGACCACCGCGGCCATATGTGCGCTCGACTACGATCGCATAGGCCCGTCGCAGGCGTGCGGCTGCGTGGCGCTGGGCGGGCTGTTGCTGCTCGCGCAGCAGCTGGGGTTGCGGGCCGAGGCGCTCGACGTGCGCAATTCCGGCGATACCGCCGGCGCGCGGGATCGCGTGGTGGGTTATGGCGCATATGCGTTCTACGCGGCCTGAGTTCGCGGACGCCGAGCGGGGCCTGCTGTTGCGCATCGCGCGGGATTCCATCGCAGGCGGTCTCGGCGGCGGAGATCCACTCGGATTGACGCTGGAGGACCTGCCGCAGGCCTTGCGCTCCCTGCGCGCGACGTTCGTGACGATCTGCCTCGGCGATCGGCTGAGAGGCTGCATCGGTTCTCTCGAGGCACATCGCGCGATCGCCGAGGATGTCGCTGAAAACGCCTTTGCCAGTGCCTTTCGCGATCCCCGGTTCTCGCCATTGACGGGGCCGGAGATGACGGAGGTGCGGGTGCAGGTCTCGGTGTTGCAGCCTTGCAGCCCGATCGCGTTCCGCGGCGAGGAGGACCTGTTGCGCCAGCTACGCGCGGGCGAGGACGGGTTGATACTGCAGTGTGGCACGCGCCGCGCCACCTTCCTGCCGTCGGTCTGGGACGCACTGCCGGAGCCGCGCGAGTTTCTGGCGGCGCTGAAACGCAAGGCGGGAATGCGGCCGGAGGATGACATCGAGATCTGCCAGTTCAGCCGTTATCGCACGGAGTCGTTTGCCGAGACCGGCTTCCCCGCCCTGTAGCCACCTCATCAGCGGCAGGCGCCGACAGAGCCGCGCGCGCAGGTGCGCCCGTCAATCCATATCGCGTGGTCGAGCTTGGCCTCGTCGAACGTCGCACCGTCTATCAGCGCATCGGAGAGATCCGCGTACGAGAGATCCGCGCCCCGGAACCGGGCGCCGGTCAACACCGCCTTGCGCAGCGTCGTACCCTTCAGGATGGCGCCGGAGAGATCGCTGTTGATCAGGGTCGCTCCCGCGATGTCGGCATAGGCGAGATCGCCGGCCTGGAGCTGGACCTCCTCGAGATTTGCCCCCGTCAGGCGCGCGCTACGCAGGATGGCGCCGTGCAGGTCCGAGCCGTGGGCATCCATCGCCTCCTTGCGGCAGTTCGACCAGTTCACGCCCGGCGCGGGCGCGGCCTCGCAATCCGGCTCCGAGCCGGCGCCCCGTGGCTTGAAGAGAAATCCGCTCACCACGATCAGCGCCACGGCGAAGGTGGAGATGAGGGCGGGCGCGACGTTGCTCTGGCGCGTGGGCTTGAGACTGGCAAGGACCCGCTGCCGGCGCTGGCGGCGCGCCACGGTTTCCGGGGTCTCGGCCGAGCGCCGCTCCGCGCCGCTGCGGCGGTCCTTGTGCGGATTGTCCGGCGATTCGCCGTGACGCCGATCGTCGCCCCGGCGCTCGTCTTCGCGCGCCAGCAGGGCGGCGCGATCCTCCTCCAGTTTCTCCGGGGAAAACATCGGATAGTGGGGCGGCACGTGCCAGACTTCCTTGTCGAGACTGAGCTCGTCGCTCGGCCGGATGCGGCCCATGATGAGATAGCGTTTGATCAGGGCGGTCTGGAAGGGACCCTTAACCACCTCGCCACGACGCACGTACCACAGGCGCCCCTGAGATTGAGTCTGTGCCGCGCTCATGCCCCGTCGATGTATTACGGCGAAAGTGCCCGATACGGGTGAGACATTTTCAAGTTCCATGCCAATCGGCCGATGCTCTCCCCGATGCTTCCATCCCTGCTCAATGCGGCGCTCCCGGCGCGTATGCTCGCCCTGTCCACCCCGGCATCGGTGCGTGGCTGGGCAGTGGGACAGCTGCTGAATGCCACCGTCATGAAGGTGGACAGCGTCGCAGGAACGGCGACCCTGCAGATTGGTGAGCGGCGCGTGCAGGCGCAGGTGTCCGGCCCGATGATCCCGGGACAGCGGCTCGAACTCCGGGTACTGGAGACCGGTGAACGGACGCTGATGGAGCGCGTGGCGGGTCCACAGGACGACGCGGCCCGCGTCCAGCAGCAGGCGTTGCGGGAGCGGTTGCCGCAGGCGGTGCCCATGCGTGATCTGCTGCCCGCGCTCGCACGCGCGACCCGGGACCTGGACACTGCCGCAACGCCTGCGGCCAGCACCCGGACAGCGGCGGCGGCTCGGGCGATCCTGAATGCGCTACCCGCGTTCAAGGATCTTGCGCAACCCGAGGCCCTGAGGCGCGCGATGCTGACATCGGGGCTGTTCCTGGAGTCCAACCTCGCCCGCGCCACGGATGCAGACCTGCGGCAGTTGCTGCCTCGCGATCTGAAGGCCGCGCTGCTGCGGCTGGTGCAGGCGGTGTCTCCCGGCACTTCGCCGCCGGCCACCGGGCCCGCGTCCGACGCCACGACGTCCAGGCAGGCAGAGATCGCGATGCGCACCGCGCCCCTCCGTATCGAGCCGAGGCCGGTCGCACTGCCGCCGCCCGCGCCCGAGGATGGTCCGCCGCATCCCGGAATTGCCGAGCGGGCGCGCGGCGGGATCGCCGCTATCGAGGTCAATCAGCTCAGGGCGCTTGGGGAGACCAATCAGGGCAGCGCAATCTGGACCATCGACCTGCCGGTGCGTGACCCCTCGGGCGAGTTGCGGTATCTGGGCCTCGACGCCAGGGAGGAATCCGTACGGCGGGATGGCGGCATGCAGAGGCAGTGGTCGATGACGGTGAGGATGGACATCGAGCCGCTGGGACCGATGTACGCGCGGGTCACGCTGATCGAGGACAGCGTGCACACGGTGATCTGGTCGGAGCGGCCGGCGACGGCGGAGCTGGCGCGTCATCATGCGGACTGGTTGTGCACGCAGATGCGGCAGGCAGGTCTGAATCCGTCCGAGGTGCAATGCCTGCAGGGAGAGCCGGTGCCGCGGGCCGCGGCTGCGTCCGCGCCGCTGGTAGACACGCTCGCATGAGGGCCAGGGATCCGGGGGTGCAGGATCTCGCCGTCGCGTTGCGCTACGACGGCAGCGGCGCGCCGCGTGTCACGGCAAAGGGCAGGGGAGCGGTGGCCGCGGAGATCCTCGAGCGCGCGCGCGCGCACGACATACCGATCAGCAACAACGGCGAGCTGGTCGAGCTGCTCGCGAAGGTGCGGCTTGGCGAGGAGATACCGGAGGCGCTCTACGTCGCCTGCGCGCAGGTGATCGCGTTCGCATATCACCTGCGCAACAGAAGCATCCCGGAGTGACTCGCTGATCGGCCCGGCCATGCCCGGCCGGCGGCGGCGTTCGGCCGATGCCCGGCGCCTCGGATCTCAGCCCTGCGGAACGCCGCTCATCGCAGCGCGGGAGCGGTCTATGACCTGCTGATTGCCCTGCAGCAAACGCGCATCGCCGTTGGCCAGCGAACTGGATCGCGTGGCGAGCTCGATGGCCTCGCTGTAGCGGCCCTGTTGCATCCGGATGACGGCCAGCCGGTGCCATAGCCACGGGTTTTTCGGCTCAATGCGCAGCGCACGCTCTATCGTCGCGGCGGCCTGATCGCCGTCGCCCTGCCGGGCGTAAGCCTCGGCCTCGTCGAGCAGCGCGACGACGGCGGGGCTGTTCATCGTGGAATCCGAATCGGGCGTTGCCGGTGCCGGTGCCGCACTCTCCGCACTCATCTCGCCGGACCCCACGCCGACCGGCGGCACCTCCTCCGGCAACGCATAGGTGCGTGCCTCCTGCAGCGGCGGTTCCACGAGCGGCGCGGTGCCCTCGCCGGGTTCCTGCTCCATCGCGGGCTCATCCGCGGGGACCTCCGTCACGGGCGCCGGGGTCGTGGTGCAGCCGCCCAGCAGCGCGAAGAGCGCCGTGCACAGTATCGGGATGCGCATGGCGCGTGCATCAGTGTATTGGTGCATAGTTCGTCTCCGGTACGCCAAACGACATCATGGGGCATTCAAGTGTACCAGCCACCGGCGCCGGCGAGATGAACGGCACGCTGCGCGAGCCGGCGCAGTTCGCACGCGTGAACGCGCCCGTCTGCCGATCGACCCAGCGCCATTCGATGCCCTCCGGCGGATCCATGCGCAGCGACCGGACATGCGCATCCGCCATGAACTGTCCCCAGACCCGCATCGCCCCCTGCGCGCCGGTCAGCCCGATCGGTGCGTTGTCGTCGCGCCCTATCCATGCGACGGCCGTCAGGTCCTCCCCGAAGCCGGCGAACCAGCTGTCGCGCAGGTCGTTCGTCGTGCCGGTCTTGCCGGCCACGATGCGCTCGGTGCCGAGCCAGCGCGTCAGCGACGCCGCCGTGCCCTCGGAGGTCACGCGCGTCAGCAGATAGATGAGCAGATAGGCCGCGCGCGCGTCGACGGCCGCAGTCGTCTTCAGCTCGTAGCGCGTGAGGCGCTGCCCGTCACGCGTCAGCACCTCGCGTATCGCGCGCAGCGGGGTGCGGAAGCCGCGCGTGGCAATGGTCTGGTACATCTGCGCGATCTCCATCGGCGAGAGATCGGCCGCGCCCAGGAACAGTGACGGATACTCCGGCAGTGGCTGATCGATGCCCAGACCGCGCAGCACAGCCACCACCGCGGGCACACCCAGGGACATGCCGAGTTGCACCGTGGCGAGATTGTAGGAGTGCGCGAGAGCGTCCTCGATGGTAACCGGACCGTGAGGCATGCCGTCGTAGTTGCCCGGCGTCCACGGCTTGCCGTGCATGTCCACGGTGATGGGCTCATCGGCGATCAGCGTGTTGATGGCGTAGGTTTCCGGGCGCTGCAGCGCCGCCAGATACACCGCCGGCTTCAGCAGCGAGCCGACCGGACGGCGCGCGTCCAGCGCGCGATTGAATCCCGCGTAGGCGGGATTGCGGTCGCCGACGATGGCCAGCACCTCCCCGGTCTGATGGTTGGAGACCACCATCGCGGCCTGCAGATGATCCTTGAGCCGGCCGTAGCCCTTCTCCAGGGCGGCGATCTGATCACGCACCGATTCATCGGCGATGGCCTGAACCCGCGGATCGATGGTGGTGAAGATCTGCAGACCTTCGTTGCGAAGATCCTCTTCGCGATAGTCCTGGCGAAGCTGCCGTCGCACCAGGTCCACGAACGCCGGGTAGCGGGTCCTGCGGAACAGCGGTTTGGCGATGACGCCGAGCGGTGCCGCCTTTGCCCGCGCCGCGGCCCCGGCGGTGATCTTCTTCTGCTCCGCCATCTGGTCCAGGACCACGTTGCGGCGAGCGAGTGCGCGCTCAGGGAATCGCCTTGGATCGTAATACGAGGCCCCCTTGGCCATGCCGACCAGCAATGCCATTTCGGGCAGGCGCAGCTCCTTCAGCGGCCTTCCGAAATAGAACTCCGAGGCCAGCCCGAAGCCGTGTATGGCGCGCCTGCCGTCCTGCCCGAGGAATATTTCGTTCAGGTAGGCCTCGAGTATCTGCTGTTTGGTGTAATGGCGCTCCAGCGACAGCGCCATGGCCATCTCGGGGATCTTGCGCACGAGGGTACGCTCGTGGCTGAGGTGATAGTTCTTGATCAGCTGCTGCGTGATGGTGCTCCCGCCCTGGTCGAGGCGCAGGTGGCGGATGTTGGAGACCATGGCGCGTGCGATGCCGAGCGGGTCGATGCCGATGTGCCGGTAGAAGCGCCTGTCCTCCGTCGCGATCAGGGCCTGGATCATCTCGGCCGGGACATCCGTCAACCGCACCAGCACCCGGTCTTCGTTGTGGGTCGGGTAGATGCGGGCGATCTGCATCGGCTCCAGCCTCAGGATCGCGATCGGCGTGCGGGCGGGGAGGGTGTCGACATCCGCCACGACTCCGGCATTGAACCGGATGCGGCATCGCTGCGGCGGCTCCTGCTTGTCCGAGAAGTCGAACCCGCGCGTATGGATTTGCAGCTCGTCCTTCAGGAGCGTGAACTGGCCGGGTCCTTCCAGGCGGTCGACCTTCCGATATCCCAATCGCAGGATCTCCTCCTCCACCGCGTCGCGATCAATCGGGAGTCCGGCGTACAGCTCCAGTGGACGGGCGTACACGCGCGCCGGGAGCTGCCAGTGCCAGCCGGTGAAGGTCGTGGTGACCTGGTGATCGACCCACAGCACATAGGCCGCCGCGGCCATGATGCACACCAGCGCGAGCTGCAGAAACAGCGTGCGAGGCAACGCAGAACGGCGTGTTTTCCGGGGTTTTCGCTTGGTGGCCATCCTCAGTGTGGGGCCTGCGCTGCGGGTCCGACGGGGTGAAGCGCGGTTCCGGGCGCCCCTCTGCCCACATCGGGTGCCGGCGGCTGGCTGACTGAAGTTGGAATGGCGGGAGAGGAATCCGTGAGGTCGTGCTATGCGGCGGGCGGCGGTATCTGATTCCTTGTTACCGCTCGCGTCGCCTTATCGATTATCGGTCTTCAACCGTTCCTGGCATCCCACCGAATCGTACCTTTGTGCCCTTGCTACTTACTACTTCTTCTTCTTCGCTGCCTTCTTCTTCGTCTTCTTCGCGGCGGACTTCTTCGCTACCTTTTTCTTGCTAGCCTTCTTCTTTGCTGCCATGTTTAACCCCCTATCGATGTGTTGAACAACATGTGAAGCATGTACCACGCGCATTTATATACATCACAATGCGAACGGTTGCAAACTTTTTTGTAATCTGGTTACGACTCGCATCGCTCGTCGATGATTGATATCGGCGCCTCGCCAAGCATCCGATCTTCGTGATACGCAACTCCTCGCACCGCTCGATGGCGCATCTCAGAGTCTCATCACGCGCTTCGTCGGCCGTGACGCAATCGCTATCGGCGCGGCGTGAGACTTCCTCGAGTCACGGCGCCCGGCGGCGCAGAGATTCGATGATCCGGTCGCGTATCGCAATCACCTCGCCGACGCCTTCGACACGAGTGTATCGACCGCTGTCCCGCTCCCGGTAATAGTCCACCAGCGGCCGTGTCTGGCGGTGATACACCTCCAGGCGCTTGCGGACAGTCTCCTCCCTGTCGTCGTCGCGCTGCACCAGCGGTTCGGCGGTGACGTCGTCCCGATCGGAAACCCTGGGCGGGTTGAAAAGCACATGGTAGGAACGACCCGAGGCGGGGTGGATGCGTCGCCCCGACATGCGCCGGACGATCTCCTCGTCGTCGACGGCGATCTCGACGACCCAATCGATGTCGATGCCCATCTCGCGTATGCCCTCGGCCTGCGGGATGGTGCGGGGAAAGCCGTCCAGCAGGAATCCCTTGCCGCAGTCCGGCTCGGCGATCCGCTCGTTCACCAGGCCGAGGATGATCTCGTCGGAGACCAGACCGCCGGCATCCATGATCTTCTTCGCCGCCCGGCCTAGCGGAGTGCCGGCCTTGACCGCCGCCCGCAGCATGTCGCCCGTGGAGATCTTCGGAATGCCGAACTCCGCGCAGATGAAGTCCGCCTGGGTGCCTTTGCCTGCGCCCGGTGGTCCCAGCAGTATCACTTTCATGTCTTCAGCCTCGTCGTGTGGGGAGTGCGATTGTGCGCGTGATCCTAACGGCCTATGCTGCATGAGACCAGCCGTGAGCGCGGCGCAGCGGGGAGGGGACGTGAAACTGCAACTGGATACGGGCAGGGCACGCTATGTCATCCGGGGCTATTCGGCGTCCGGCGTCAAGGTCAACGACGAGGAGTTGACGCGCAGCTTCATCCTCACGCCGGACACGCTGATTGCGGACTGGGCGCCGCAACGCTCCGGGGAGATTGCCGCGGAGCACGTGGAGCAGCTGGTGCGTCTGGATCCCGAAGTCGTCATCATCGGCACGGGACGGCGGTTGCGATTTCCGGAGGCCGAGGTCGTCGCGCCGCTCATCGCCGCGGGGATCGGGTACGAGGTGATGGACACCCGCTCGGCGTGCCGCTGTTACGCGGTGCTGGTGTCGGAGGGCAGACGGGTGGCGGGTGCGATACTGCCGCCGGAAGCGGACTGAGCCGATCGGCGGGCCGGCGGCAGCCTGCCGTCGGCGCGATTCAGGTCTCGCGCAGCAGTGACTCGACCGAGAAGCCCTGGCGCTCCAGGATCTGGCGCAGACGCTTCAGGGCTTCTATCTGTATCTGGCGGACCCGTTCGCGCGTCACGCCGATCGCGTTGCCGACCTCCTCGAGCGTGGCGATCTCGTGCCCGTTCAGGCCGAAGCGCCGCTCGACGACCGCGCGCTGCTTGTCGTTGAGCTGCGACAGCCAGATCTCGATGTGCCGCTGCATGTCGTTGTCCTGCAGGAGCAGCCAGGGGTCCGGGTTCTGCTCGTCGGGGATCGTGTCCAGCAGCGAGCGGTCCGAGTCATGGTCGGTCGTGCTGTCCATGGAGGTGACGCGCTCGTTGAGTCCGAGCATGCGTTTGACCTCGTCGATCGGCCGGTCGAGCGTCTGCGCCACGTCCTCGGGCGTGGGTTCACGATCGAGTGTCTGGGCGAGCCGGCGGGCGGCCCGCATGTAGATGTTGATCTCCTTGACCACGTGGATGGGCAGCCGGATGGTGCGCGTCTGGTTCATCAGCGCGCGCTCGACCGTCTGCCTTATCCACCAGGTGGCATAGGTGGAGAAGCGGAAGCCGCGTTCCGGGTCGAACTTCTCGACCGCGCGAATCAGACCAAGGTTGCCTTCCTCGATCAGGTCC
This sequence comes from Gammaproteobacteria bacterium, assembly GCA_022071965.1. Lineage (GTDB taxonomy): Bacteria > Pseudomonadota > Gammaproteobacteria > JAJPIJ01 > JAJPIJ01 > JAJVHZ01. Next base: position 37,492 of record JAJVIQ010000003.1, on the reverse strand, counting down.
AGCAGCGCCAGGCCCCGGTTCATATAGCGGCGCGCGATCTTTACCACCAGGCGCAGATTGCTGACGATCATCTTCGTGCGGGCCGCCTCGTCGCCGCGTTTCGCCAGCCGCGCGTAGCGGACCTCCTCCTCGGCGGAGAGCAGGTCCGCGAAGCCGATCTCGTTGAGATAGATGCGGGTGGCGTCGAGCTCGCCTTCCGAGACGTCCCCGGCGGGAACTGCGCGATCGACGGTGATGGTGATCGAGGGATCGAGGGTGTCCCCGGCGGCGGGCTCTGCGATGTCCTCGGGCTCCTCGGCGAGCGCCTGCGCATCGGCCAGCGTTATATCGAGATCTTCCTCGACGATCTCCGCCTCGAGGGCTTCAATCTCCAGCCCCGAGCCGTCCTCGACGCGCGAGTCGGTGCCGGATCCCGCAGGCTTACCCCTCGTTCCCTGGCCGTTCGTTCCCGTTGCCGCCATTCCCGTTAGCTCACGCTTCAAGGGAGGAATTCAAGAGGAGGAACGGGCTTCCCGCCGCGGCGGATCTCGAAATGCAACATCACCTGCCGTGTGCCCGTGCTTCCCATCTCTGCGATCTGCTGACCGCCGACGACCCTTGCGCCCTCCGCCACAAGCAGTTTGTCGTTGTGGGCGTAGGCGCTGAGATAGGTGTCGTCGTGTTCGATGATGATAAGCTTTCCGTATCCCACCAGTCCACTGCCGCTGTACACGATCCGCCCGGCCGCCGCGGCGCGTACGGACTGGCCGCGCGTGCCGAATATGTTGATGCCGCGCTCGCCCAGGACCGAGTCGGCGGGTTGCACGCGTCCCTGCGCGGGCCATTGCCACGCTATCCCGCCGACGGTGCGGGCCGCGCCGCTCGCGCGCGATGCGGTTGCCGCGGCTGCCGCCGGGTTCGTCGGCGTGGGACTGGCGGCGGGGGCTGGCGGGGCTGGCCGGACCGCCGTCGCGGTGGTAGCCGGCTTCCTGATCGATGCGCCGGGAGCGAGCGCGGGCGCGGCGGAGGACGGAGGCGAAAGCCGCAATCGCTGACCGGGATAGATCCGGTAGGGCGGCCCGATCCCGTTCCAGCGCGCCAGTACCTGGTAATCGAGCTTGTATCGCCAGGCGATGCCGTAGAGCGTGTCCCCCTGCTGAATGACATACTCGCCGGACGCGGCGCGCGCGGCCGCGGACGGGCGGGCAACGGCCGCGGGTTCCACCTCGTCGATGAGCTCCTCGTCGAGCGGCGCCGCGTACCGGCCGGAACATGCGTTGAGCGCCGCGATCAGGGCTGCAACGGCAAGTGAGCGAATCGCGGCAAGAGCGGTACCATGCGTCATGTAGGCGATCCGCGCCGCTAGCTGACGCCCCCGAGCAGCGGCACGAAGCTGACCTTGTCGAGATACTCCTCGTGGAATCCTTCGTCGGTGCGCGTGATGCGCAGCAACTGCTGGTGACCGGCGGCGCCGACAGGGATCACCAGCCGCCCGCCGGGGGCGAGCTGGTCCAGCAGACGGCGCGGCACACCGAGCGGCGCGGCCGCAACCAGAATGCCGTCGTACGGCGCGTGCTTGGCCCAGCCCAGGCTGCCGTCGGCGTGGCGCACGCTGACATGAAAGTAATTCATGGCGCGCAGGCGATCGCGCAACCGGCTCGCCAGTGCGGCGATGCGCTCGATGGAGTAAACCTGGTCGGCGACCTGCGCGAGGATCACCGTCTGGTAGCCGCAGCCGGCGCCGATCTCCAGCACCTTGTGCAACGGGCCGCCCACGAGCAGGGCCTCCGTCATGCGCGCGACGATGAACGGCTGTGAAATGGTCTGACCGTGCCCGATCGGCAGCGCGGTGTTCTCGTAGGCGCGGCTGGCGAGCGCCTCATCGATGAACAAATGCCGGGGCGTGTGGCGCATGATGTCGAGAACGCGGGCGGAATGTATGCCCATCTCGCGCAGCTGCGCGATCAGGCGATCGCGTGCACGCTGCGAGGTCATCCCGATACCACGGGCGTCATTCATCGCGTTGCGTCACGTCCTGCAGCCACTGCGCAACGGTATCCAGCGCCGTATAACGTGTCAAATCAACCTGCAGCGGCGTGATCGACACGCACTTGCGCCGGATCGCGTTGAAATCCGTGCCCGGACCCGCGTCCTCCTCGGGACCCGCCGGGCCGACCCAGTAGATCGCCCGCCCGCGCGGATCCCGCGTCCTGACCGCCGGCTCGGACTTGTGGCGGTGACCGAGCCTGGTCGCCTCGAAGCCGCCGAGTTCCGTCCAGGGCAGGTCCGGAACGTTCACGTTCAAGATCGTATCGGCGGGCAGCGGACGGCGCAGCATGTGATCGATGAGCTGCTCCACGACCCGGGTGGCGGTCTCGAAATGCGTGAAGCTCTCCCCGACGAGAGAGACGGCGATCGCGGGCAGCCCTAGGAACCGACCCTCCATGGCGGCGGCAACCGTGCCGGAGTAAAGCACGTCGTCGCCGAGATTGGCCCCGGCGTTGATGCCCGCTATCACCATGTCGGGATCGCGCTCCAGCAGGCCGGTGATGGCCAGGTGCACGCAATCCGTCGGCGTACCGTTGACGTAATGGTAGCCATTGTCGTCCTGCTGGACGCGCAGCGGCGCATCCAGGGTGAGAGAGTTGCTGGCGCCGCTTCGATTTCGGTCCGGCGCCACCACCACGACTTCGCCGTGCCGCGTCAGCGAATGGACGAGTGCGCGCAGGCCCGGCGCCTGATAGCCGTCGTCGTTGCTGACGAGAAAGCGCATGGGGCGGCGCGCCCTACCGCGCCGACGCCGGGGCGACCGCGAGCAGAAACTCGAGCAGCGCCTTCTGGGCATGAAGACGGTTGCCGGCCTCGTCCCACACCACGCTCTGCGGGGACTCGATCACGCCCGCGCTCACCTCCTCGCCCCGGTGCGCCGGCAGGCAGTGCATGAAGACCGCGCCGGACTTCGCCTGCGCCATCACGGCCTCGTTGACCTCGAATCCGGCGAACGCCTCCTGGCGCGCGCGCGCCTCGTCCTCCTGCCCCATGCTGGCCCAGACGTCGGTTACCACCAGGTCCGCATCCGCGGCAGCCTTCATCGGATCGCGCAGCACCTCCACGCTGGTTCCTTCGGCGAGCACGTCGGGCTCCGGATCGTAGCCCTGCGGGGAGGCGATGCGCAGCGTGAAGCCGTACTGCCTGGTGGCATGAATGTAGGAATTGCACATGTTGTTGCCGTCTCCGATCCAGGCCACCGTCCTGCCCTTGATCGGACCTCGATGCTCGTGATACGTCTGCATGTCCGCGAGCAGCTGGCAGGGATGGTGGAGATCGGTCAGGCCGTTGATGACGGGTACGCTGGAGTAGTCGGCCAGCAGCTCGACCTTCTCGTGTTCGTAGGTGCGCACCATGATCGCGTGGACCATGCGCGAGAGGACCCGTGCCGTGTCCTCCACCGGTTCGCCGCGGCCGAGCTGGGTGTCGCGCGGGGAGAGGAACATCGCCTGTCCGCCGAACTCGGCCATAGCCGCCTCGAAGGAGACGCGGGTGCGGGTCGAGGACTTCTCGAACACCATGGCGAGCACGCGATTCTTCAGCGGCTCGTACAGGCGGCCGGCGGCACGCATGGCCTTCAGCTCGATGCCGCGGTGTACGAGGCCGAGCAGCTCCTCGCTGCTCAGGTCCATCAGGGTGAGAAAATGCCGGATCATGGGTTCTGCGCGTATGACGAACGGTCAGGCCGGGTGGCGGGCGATCACGGACGCGAGCGTCGTGACCAGGCTCTCAATCTCCGCGGCGCCATAGATGAGCGGCGGCAGCAGGCGTACGACATTGCCGGCGGTGACGTTGATCAGCAGTCCGGCGGCAAGGGACTGCTCCACCAGCTCGGCGCAGGGACGATCCATTTCAATGCCGATCATCAGTCCCCGGCCGCGAACCTCGCGCACCGCCGGGATCCCCCGCAGCTCCTCGCGCAGGCGCGCGAGGAGCTGCTCACCGGTGGCGCCGGCGCGTTCGTCGAGGCGCTCGCGGTCCATGACCTCGATCACGGTCAGCGCCGCGCGGCAGGCGAGCGGATTGCCGCCGAAGGTGGAGCCGTGCTTGCCGGGTGACAGCAGCGTCGCGGCCTTGCCGGCCGCGAGACTGGCGCCGATCGGCATCCCGTTGCCCAGCGCCTTCGCCAGCGCCATGACATCCGGTGTCACGCCATCGTGCCGGCACGCGAACCAGCGACCCGTGCGGCACATCCCGGTCTGTACCTCGTCGAGCATCAACAGCCAGTCATGCCGATCGCACAGCGCGCGGATACCCGCGAGATACCCCGCAGGTGCGATATTGACGCCGCCCTCGCCCTGGATCGGTTCGACCAAGACCGCGGCGATGTCGCGGCGGACATCGGCGAGGGCGGCGATTGCATCGAGATCCCCGTAGGGCACGCGCAGAAATCCCTGCAACAGCGGCTCGAAGCCCTGCTGCATTTTCGCGTTGCCGGTGGCGCTGAGCGTGGCCATCGTGCGCCCGTGGAAGCTGTTCTGCATGACGATGATCTGCGGCTCGCCGATGCCGCGCGCATGTCCATGCAGGCGCGCGAGCTTGATGGCGGCCTCGTTGGCTTCGGCGCCGGAGTTGCAGAAGAACGCCTTCTCCATCCCCGCCAGCCGTGTCAGCCGCGCCCCGAGCTCTTCCTGCAGCGAGATGCGGTATATGTTGGAGGTGTGCAGCAGGGTGGACGCCTGTTCCGCGATTGCCGCGGCGAGGGCCGGATGCGCGTGCCCGAGGCTGCAGACAGCCACACCACTCAGCGCATCGAGATACCGGCGGCCGCTCTCGTCCCACAGGTATGCGCCGCTGCCGCGAACGAATGCGACCGGCAGGCGCTGGTAGGTTGGCATCAACGCCTCGCGACCGCTCATGATGCCGTCCCGTGTCCTGGTCGTGATCCGCGCTTTCAAATTTTCGTGTCCCAGAAAAGAAGAAGCCCGGCCGAAGGGCCGGGCCTTGTTGCGTGGTAACGACGCCTCGCTATCCGCCTGCGCGGTTTCCGGCTCAGCCAACCGTGAGGCTCAGAACAGCACCCCGTGGCTGGCCGCGCCCATGAACAGGAGCATCGGTATCGACAGCAGCGTATTCGTTCGCGAGGCCAGCGCGGCCACGCGCCGGGCCTTGCCCTTTTCCTCGTCGCTCGCCTGCACCAGGCCGAGCACCTTCTTTTGATTGGGCCAGATGAATACCCAGACATTGAAGAGCATGATGGTGCCGAGCCACGCGCCGATGCCGATCGCCGTCAGATAGGGAGTCGGCTCCGCGGCCGCCAGCCCGAGCGTGAACGCGGGGACGAAGTTCTTGCCCAGGAACGCGGCGCCGGACAGCCAGGTGACCACGGCCGCCCAGCGGAACCACAGCAGCGCCAGGGGCGCGACATACTTGGTGACGCCGGCACCGCCGGGTCCCCCCTTGTCCGCGGCCGCCGCCGCCAGGGCCGGAGTCTGAACCAGATTGAAATAGTAGAGCAGGCCGATCCAGCACACGCCTGCAATATAATGTAGCCAGCGATAGACCCCCGGCAGGTTGAACTCGCCGCCGGACCTCACCAACCAGGCCAGCACGAGCGCCAGAACGACACCGAGCGATATGGTCTTACCTATTGAGTCTAATGGATTTTTCATATTGATTTCCCTCCGTGATCCGCCCCGTCGCAAATCCGGTTTGACGGGCATCCCCCCAAGTTGAACGAGCCGAATTGTCGGCCATGTGCGTCGGCATTTGCAAGCCGTGAGGGTGGACCGTCGCGGCCCCCGCGAGCGGGGTGACAGGGCCCGCGCGCGGACTTAGACTCGGCATGCTTACCCACTGATAATTCGAGAGGCGGACCGCCGTTATGGACGTGATGGAGCGTATCAAGCAGACGATCGAGGGCAATCGCATAGTCATCTTTATGAAGGGGACCCCGCAGTTCCCGCAGTGCGGCTTCTCGATGCGGGCCTCGCAGGCGCTTGCCGCATGTGGTGTGGAGTTCGCGCACGTGGATGTCCTGGCCGATCCGGATGTGCGCCAGAACCTGCCGCGCTTTTCCAACTGGCCGACCTTCCCCCAGGTCTTCATCAACGGCGAGCTGGTCGGCGGCTGCGACATCGTCATGGAGATGTACCAGTCCGGAGAACTGCAGAGGCTGGCCCAGGCGGCGGCAAACGCGTGAGGCGCGGGCGGGGCAGGGCAGGCGTTGCATGGCCCCGGCGGTGTGGCGCGGGCATGGAGCCGGCGTCCTAGGATTCGGTCGCTTCCCCGGCCTGCAACTGCAGCCACACGCAGCGCCCGCCGCTTTTCTTCTGCAGGGTGGCCAGCCGCGCCCGGTGCGCCGCGAGCTCTTCGGTGGAGGCGGCGATCACGCGCAGTGCCGGGCGCTCCCCGCGTCGCGACGAAGTGACGGCCGTCATCTGCGCCTCGCGCGCCGGCGGCGATTCATCCAGCAGGAGCGTCGCCTGCCCGCCGGTCATGCGCAGGTAGACATCGGAGAGTATCTCCGCGTCCAGCAGTGCGCCGTGCAGTGTGCGCTCCGAGTTGTCGACGTTGTAGCGCCTGCAGAGCGCGTCGAGGTTGTTGCGCTGGCCGGGATGCAGCTCGCGCGCCATCGCCAGCGTATCGATGATGCGGCAATGATCGGCCAGCGTTCCCCAGGCGGCGCCCAGCCGCGAGAGTTCCGCGTTCAGGAAACCGACGTCGAATGGCGCGTTGTGGATGATGACCTCGGCGTCGCGGAGGAAGTCGATGAGTTCCTGCGCCACCTCCCGGAACCGGGGGCTGCTCGCCAGCTGCTCCCGCGTGATGCCGTGCACGGCCACCGCGCCGTCGTCGATGTCGCGCTCCGGGTTCAGGTAATGGTGAAACGTGCGCGCGGTGCGCCGCCGATTCACCATCTCCACGCATCCTATCTCGATGATGCGGTGCCCTTCGGCGGGCTCCAGGCCCGTGGTTTCGGTATCCAGAACGATCTGTCGCATCGATTATCCGCCTGACTCCCCGAGCAGCTCGTCGATGGCCGCGTTCGCGAGCGCATCGGCGCGCTCATTATCCACGTGACCCGCGTGTCCCCGAACCCATTCGTATTCGACCTCGTGCCTGGATGCGGCCTCGTCGAGGCGCTGCCAGAGGTCGACATTCTTCACGGGCTTACTGTCCGCCGTCTTCCACCCACGGCGCTTCCAGTCCTTGAGCCACGACCGCAGGCCGTTCATCACGTACTGCGAATCCGTGGTCAATCGGACCCGGCTTGGGCGCTTGAGGCTCTCCAGCCCGGCGATGGCCGCCATCAGTTCCATGCGGTTGTTCGTCGTTTCACGCTCCGCGCCCTGCAGGGTCTTCTCGTGATGCCGGTATCGGAGCAGGACTCCCCAGCCGCCGGGGCCGGGGTTGCCGCGGCACGCCCCGTCGGAATAGATCTCCACGATGCCGCCGCCGGCCTCAGCTCTCATCGCGCGGCGCCTGGAAGGTGGTAGGTTCGATCACGCCGGTGGCGATCAGTCGGCGTCGCGCCCGCCATTGCGTGCGTATGGGTATCAGCCGCTGCAGGCGTTTGCGCGCGACGATGACGTAGCAGCCGCCAATCATCGGGAACAGCTTGCGTCCGAGCAGCTCGAGTAAGCCCAGGTTGCGCAGCAGGCGCGCCGAACGCAGTGGCGGCCTGAAGAAGGCGCGGCTGATGTGCGTGACCTCGAAGCCCAGCAGCTTGAGCCAGTCCCTCAGCCGCCCGATGCGCAGGAAGCGCCCGCTCCACGGTACCGTATCGCGCCACCAGAGCAGCAGCCGCCACAGGCCCCAGCAGCCGAGCGGATTGAACCCGATGATGACGACGTGGCCCTCTCCGATGAGAACGCGCTCGATCTCGCGCAACACGTCGTGGGGCTCCTGTTCGAATTCCAGGACGAAGGGCAGCAGGACCACGTCGACGCTGTCGGCCGCGATCGGCAGGGCGCTCGCCTCGCAGAGCACGCCGTTGTCCGATCGCGGGTACAGGCCCGGATCGATGCTGAAGACCACCTGATGGGAAATGCGGCTCGCGGCCATCAGCGGTTTGTCGCGAAACAGGCCGAGCTGCAGGATGTGGTATCCGAAAAGCGTCGGCAGCAGCGCACCGAGCCTGAGCAGGACGCTGGCGAGCATGGAGCGACCGAGGTCGGAGTCGAACCAGTCCTCGAGGTCGGACCTGACGCCAGATCGTGCGGTGCTCTTCTCGTCGCTCACGGTATCCCGTTCCGGTGTTGGCAGGAAGGAGGCCGCCGCCCGGGTTATGCGGAGGGTGACTCGGCGGTACCATAGCGAACGTCTGCGAGCTGCGTCCAGAGCGCCGGCGCCGGAACGGCGTCCGTGGCGCCCGCCGTTGCATGCTCGCCACGATGCAGGGTCCGCACGCATGAACCTCGAGATCACCGCCATTCCCGCCCTGCGCGACAATTATGTCTGGCTGCTCGAGCACCCGGGCAGTCGCGCCGCGGCAGTTGTCGATCCGGGCGAGGCGGGCCCGGTGCTCGATGCGATATCGCGGCGCAGGCTGGAGCTGGCGGCGATCATCGTCACGCATCACCATCACGACCACGTCGGCGGAATCGCGGCGCTCCGCGCCCGCTTTCCCGTGCGCGTCTTCGGCCCGGCCGCCGAGATCATCCCGCAGAGCACCGATGCGGTGGCAGAGGGCGACGCCGTGATCATCGCGGAGATGGGACTGGATCTGCGGGCGATGTGGGTCCCAGGCCATACGCTGGGCGCCATGGCTTACTGCGGCGACGGCGTCGTCTTCACCGGCGACACGCTGTTTGCCGCCGGCTGCGGGCGGCTGTTCGAGGGTACGCCGGCGCAGATGCACGCCTCGCTCGGCAGGCTCGCGGCATTGCCGGATGAGACGCGAGTGTACTGCGGTCATGAGTACACGCTCGCGAATCTTCGCTTCGCGGCGACCGTCGAGCCCGGCAACGCGGCGATCGCGCGACGACTCGAACGCAGCCGCGAGCTGCGCGCCCGGGGAGCACCCACGCTGCCCTCGACCATCGCGCTCGAACGACAGACCAATCCATTCCTGCGGACAAATGATGCGGAAGTGCAACGCGCGGCCGAGATGTATTGCGGCCATGCACTGTCGGATGCAACAGAGGTGTTTGCGATCCTGCGGGAGTGGAAGAACCGTTACTGATCGGTCAGCGATCATCCGGCCGGTGCGTTTCACGTTCGCCACGCGCGCGCCCGGCGACCTGCCCCTGCAAGGCCGGGCCGCAACGGCGACGCTGCGCATGGATCTTTGAACGACTCCAAGACTTGACGGCGGTCACAATGATGACTAGCATCCGGCGACGATGGCTCGGGGGACCTTCAGAAGAATTCTCACCATCGCAGTGTTGGGGGCCAGTCTGTCGGGTTGCAGCGCAATTACCGCGCTCTTCCGCGGCGGCGGGGACAGTCCCTCCACTGCCGGCGCGGCTTCGTCCCGCCGCATTGACCCGGGCTCGCCCTCCTCCACCGCTGCTGCAACGGCGGACTCATCGACAATCCGCATTCCCCGACTCACCGATCGAGCCGGCGCGGGCGCGCACGACGTCTCACGCGATGCCGCTGATCTCTGGGATCGGATACGCGGCGGCCTGCAATACTCGGGATCCGATCGTCCGGAGGTGGAGAAGGAGGTGCGCTTCTACGCCCGCTACGATCAGTTCATCGCACGCACGACTCAGCGCGCGAGGCCGTTCCTGCACCACATCGTCGAGGAACTGGAGCGCCGGCAGATGCCGCTCGACCTGGCGCTGCTGCCGATCGTCGAGAGCGCCTTTCAGCCCACGGCCCGCTCGCGCAGCGGTGCGGTCGGCATATGGCAATTCATACCCGCGACCGGTCGTCGCTTCGGACTCGAGCGCAATCGTTTGTACGACGGTCGCCGCGACGTGATCGCATCGACCACCGCGGCGCTCGACTATCTGGAGGAGTTGCACGATCGCTTCGACGGTGACTGGCTGAGCGCGGTGGCCGCCTACAACTGCGGCGAGCGCAATGTCGAACGCGCGGTCGAGGTCAATCGCGCCGCCGGGCGCCCGACGGATTTCTGGTCTCTGGACCTGCCATCGGAGACGCGCGTCTACGTACCCCGCCTGCTCGCGCTGTCGACGATCGTCGCTACGCCGCTGCGCTATGACGTCAGGCTCGAGCCCATCCCGAACGAGCCCTATCTCGCGGTGGTGGAAGTCGCCAAGCAGATCGATCTCGGCAAGGCCGCCACGCGCGCCGGGCTGGACAGCGAGGAACTGCGGGCTCTGAACACGGGTTACACCAAGGGCGTGACGGCTTCGGCCGGCATACACAAGGTGGCCGTCCCGGTCGCGAAGATGCAGGTCTTCAAGGAGGCACTCGCGCAGCACATTGCGGATCTGGCTCCCGACCGCAGGACCTCGCGGGTCGCGGATCGCGGCGGCAGCGCCGGGGCGCCAGACGGCGACGGCACCTATCACAAGGTGCGCAAGGGAGAGAACCTCGGCGTCATCGCCAGTCGTTACGACGTCACTGTCGAGGCGATACAGGAGCTGAACTCCGTGCACCCGCGCAAGCTGCGCATCGGGCAGACCCTGCTCATTCCCGTGGACGGCCCCGGGGCGGACCCCGGGCGCGGCGCGGCGAAGGCTGTCGCGGACTCGGCGGATACCATCAGGGCGGCGGATGCTTCCGCGGCGGCGGGCGGCAAAGGGCGCAGGATTATCCACACGGTGCAGTCGGGCGACAGTCTCTGGACGATAGCGCGCAGTTACGACGTGCGCGTGAAGGACATCGTGGCCTGGAACGACGGGCTGAGCGCGAGGTCCGTGCTGCGGCTCAACCAGAAGCTGGTCGTCTGGTCGGAGAATGCCGGGGAGGCCGTCGCGGCTGCCGACACCGGCGGTTCGCTCGTCAAGGCCAGCGCGACCGTGGCCGGCGAGGGGGCCTTCAAGCTCGTGCGGTATGAGATCCAGACCGGCGATTCGTTATGGACGATCGCGCAGAGGTTCAAGGTCAGCGTGGACCAGCTGCGGCTCTGGAACGGGATCGGCGAGCGCAAGACGCTGCAGCCCGGCGAGAGCATCGACGTTTACGTGGTGTCCGCGGACACCGCGGGCGCCGCCTACCGGATCTGACGTTCGCGGTCTTCCTCCCCGCTCCCGGCCGGCCCTGCCGGCGGGCGCGCAGCCGCCGCCGGCGGCCTCGTGCGTCCCTTGATCAGATCGGCGGATGATCGCTTTCCTCGTCAGGATGATTGGTCGTGGCCTGTGCGCCCTGCTCTACCGCATCGAGGTGAGCGGGGTGGAGCATTGCGATCGCGCCGGCGATCCCGTGCTCGTGGTGGCCAATCACACCTCCCTGCTCGACGGAGCCCTGCTCTACCTCTACCTGCCGCGTGCGCCCGTCTTCGCAGTGCAGACGATGTGGGCGGGCAAGTGGTGGATCCGACCGTTCCTGCGGCTGGTCGAGACCGTTCCGTTCGAGGCGCACGATCCAATGGCCGTGAAGGCCATGGTCCGTGCGATCAGGGAGCACGGCACCGCGGCCATCTTCCCGGAAGGCCGGATGACGACCACCGGGGCGCTGATGAAGATCTACGAGGGCACCGCCGTGATTGCCGAAAAGGCCGGCGCCACGATACTGCCGGTGGCCTTCGACGGACCCCAGCATACCCGGTTTGCCTGTACACGCACGGCGCTCAGGCGGCGCTGGCGGCCGAGGATCCGCATGATCGTGCTGCCCGCCATCGCACCGGCGGTCGAGGAGGCGGCACCGGGACACGCGCGGCGGGTCAGGGCGGCGCGCGTCATCGAGCAGGTCATGCAGCAGATTTCCTACGCCGCCGTCTGCCGGGACGGGACGATATTCGACGCCTTTCTCGATGCGCTGCGACTGCATGGCGGCCGCACGATCATCGCGGAGGATCTGCAGCGCAGGCCGGTGACCGGCCGCTCGCTCCTGCTGCGCGCGTTCGCGCTGGGCCGCCTCCTCTCACGGCAGACGCGCGCCGGCGAGCACGTCGGTGTCATGCTGCCGAACTCCACCGGCGTGATCGCGGTGTTGCTGGCGATGCACAGCCGTGGCCGCGTGCCTGCAATGCTCAATTTCACGGCCGGCAGCGCCGCGCTGTTGACCGCGGTGCAGACGGCCTCGATAGGCGTGGTCTGCACCTCCCGGCAGTTCGTCGAGAAGGCGGATCTCGGCGAGGTGGTCGCGGTCCTCGGATCCGCCGTCAAGGTGATCTATCTCGAGGATCTCGCGGCGCACCTTACCCTGGGAACGCGTCTTGCCGCGCTGCTGGGCACGTGGTTCCCGGCCGCCGCCTACAGGCGATGCCATCCGTCGCGCAACGCGCAGGACACGGCGGTGATACTCTTCACCTCGGGTTCCGAAGGGGTGCCGAAAGGTGTGGTGCTCTCGCACCGCAATCTGCTGGCGAACTGCGCGCAGACGCAGGTGCTGATCGGGCTGAACGATCGCGACCTGGTCTTCAACGCACTGCCGGTGTTCCATTCCTTCGGGCTCACCGCCGGGCTGCTGCTGCCGATGCTCCACGGCGCGCGGATCTTCATGTACCCGACGCCGTTGCATCACAAGATCATCCCGGAGCTGTGCTATCAGCTCGGGGCAACGGTGCTTTTCGGCACCAACAGCTTCCTCGCCGCGTACGCGCAGAGTGCGCACCCGTACGATTTCCACACATTGCGCTATGCGATCGCCGGGGCGGAGAAGCTTCAGGCGGAGACCCGGCGCGCGTGGGCCGAGCGGTTCGGCATACGCATCCTCGAGGGCTACGGCGCCACCGAGGCGAGCCCGGTGGTCTCGGTGAACACGCCGATGGCGAACAAGCCGGGTACGGTCGGACGGCTGTTGACCGGCATCGAGTACTATCTCGAGCCGGTCGAGGGCATGGCGCAGGGTGGCAGACTGGTGATCCGCGGTCCGAACGTCATGAAGGGGTATCTCTACCACGGCAGTGACGGCGAGATCGTCCCGCCCGCCACGAGCCGCGGTGCGGGCTGGTACGACACCGGGGACATCGTCGAGGTCGACCCCGACGGCTACCTTCAGATTGTCGGTCGTGCCAGGCGCTTCGCCAAGGTGGGCGGGGAGATGATCTCGCTGGCCGTTGTCGAGGAGATCGCGGCGGCAGCCTGGCCGGGCGAGTCACATGCAGCCGTGGCCGTCGCAGATACCCGCAAGGGCGAGCACATCGTGCTGATCACCCGGCAGACTGACGCCGACAGGCGACATTTCCTGCAGTGCGCGCACCGGCTCGGACACAGCGAGCTGCACGTGCCGAAGCGCTTCGTGGTGGTCGACGCCCTGCCGCTGCTGGGGACCGGCAAGCTCGACTATAGACGGCTCATGGCGCTGGCGATCCGCCGGGGGGAATGAGACGGGGGCCGGAGCCCCCGGACCGATACCGGGGATCGGTGTCAGCCCAGGGTCGCGCGCCGCAGGTAGGTGGAAATGAACGGGACGACGTTATTCTGGTCGCCGGCGACGTCGATGACGGGCCGGACCCGGACCCCGCCGCGTCGGGCGCGCCGCTGCAGGTGTATGACGTTGGTCTTCCCGGAGCTCAGGATCGCCCAGTGCGTGCCATCCCGGCCGACCCGGGTCTCGACGCTGCCGTCCGTCACCTCGACGTGGTGCAGGCAGGAGAGATACCAGCGCAGCATCGCCGCGCTGCACGCAATCCAATAGCGAGACCACGCTGACCACATGATCGCTACCTCCCTCGGCGCCTTGGCCGCAAGTCCGTCCGATCCTGTCATCGGCGTCTCCCGGCATTTCTTGAAGGAGCATGACTCGTGCCAGCCCCTGGGCGCGGCGGCGGGACGGTGAGATGCCAGGGCAGGGGCGGGTTCCATGCAGAGCCCGTTCGGTACGGGCGGTGCGGCGGCGACCGCGCTCGTCGACGGGCATCCCGCGGCGTCCGGACACGGCCGATAGTTCTTGAAAAAACATGGGCCGATTGGCATGATTGCGCGCCTGACGATTGCGGGGTGGAGCAGTCTGGCAGCTCGTCGGGCTCATAACCCGAAGGTCGCAGGTTCAAATCCTGCCCCCGCTACCAATTCGCCGCCCGTGCGGGCATGGAAAGGACGACGTCGGACCGGCGCGCGGCGCCGGCATGGCCGGGAAGTCGACAACGGTTTTGGAGACGCAGGAGCCCCGGTTTCGGGGCTTTTTGTTTTGCGGAGTTCATGAATGACAGCCCCGGAGCGGTTGCAGGGTCTTCTGGAGCCAGTGGTAACGGGGCTGGGTTACGAGTGGGTCGGGCTCGAGTTCGTGTCGGCCGGCGCCGGATCGACCCTGCGGATCTACATCGATCTGGACGGCGGGATCGGCGTCGATGACTGCGAGCGCGTGAGCCGGCAGCTGAGCGCGGTCCTGGACGTCGAGGACGTCATTCGCGGGCAGTACACCCTGGAGGTATCGTCTCCCGGGCTGGACCGGCCGCTGTTCACCCCGGAACACTACCGCCGGTTCGCCGGCCGGGAGGTGCGGCTGCAGCTGAGGGATCTCGTGCAGGGCCGCCGGAAGCTCGACGGCCGGCTGGCCGGAATCGACGCCGGTGACGGGGTCAGCGTGATCGCCGACGGCGTGGAATATCGCATCCCGCTGGCCAATATTGCGAAGGCCAGACTCAAACCGGAGTTCCGGCGGACCCGGGCGTAAGGACTTATGGGCTGTGGAAGCTTATGAACAAAGAAATCCTGACAGTGGTTGAAGTCGTATCGAACGAGAAGGGCGTGGCCAAGGACGTCATTTTCGAGGCGCTCGAGGCCGCGCTCGCGACGGCCACCAAACGCCTTTATCGCGACGACATCGAGGTGCGCGTGGCCATCGATCGGAAATCCGGCGACTACCATGCCTTCCGTCGCTGGGAGGTGATCGACGACGCGGTGGTCACCGACGCGCTGGAATTCCCCGATCGCCAGATCCTGCTGACGGACGCGCACGCGCGGGAGGCAAGCCTCAATCCCGGGGATTTCATCGAGGAGTCGCTGGAGCCCGCCGCGTTCGGCCGTATCGCGGCGCAGACCGCCAAGCAGGTCATCGTGCAGAAGGTGCGCGAGGCCGAGCGCGCGCAGATCGTCGAGCAGTACCAGGACAAGAAGGGGCAGCTCGTCTCCGGCATCGTCAAGCGCATCGAGAAGGGAAGCATCTATATGGACCTGGGCGGCAACGCCGAGGCCATCATCCCGCGCGAGCACGTCATCCCGCGCGAGCCGATCCGCAACGGTGACCGCGTCCGCGGTCTGCTGTTCGACATCCGGCCGGAGAAACGGGGTCCGCAGCTCTTCGTCAGCCGTACCGCGACCGAGATGCTGGTCGAGCTGTTCAAGCTGGAGGTCCCGGAGATCGGCGAGGGCATCATCGAGGTGCTCGGCGCGGCGCGCGACCCGGGACTGCGCGCCAAGATCGCGGTGCGCACGAAGGACGCCCGCATCGACCCGGTCGGCGCCTGCGTCGGCATGCGCGGGTCGCGCGTGCAGGCGGTCTCCAACGAACTCGCCGGCGAGCGCGTCGACATCATCCTCTGGGACGAGAATCCCGCGCAGTTCGTCATCAACGCGATGTCGCCGGCGGAGGTGGTGTCGATCCTGGTCGACGAGGACTCGCACAGCATGGGCGTGGCCGTGGCCGAGGCCGATCTGGCACAGGCGATCGGCCGCAGTGGTCAGAACGTCCGTCTCGCCAGCCAGCTCACGGGCTGGGAGCTGAACGTCATGACCGAGTCGCAGGCGGCCGAGAAGGCCAGCCGCGAGGAGCAGGACCTGCAGCAGGAGTTCATGGCTCAGCTCGACGTCGATGAAGAGGTGGCGCGGATCCTGGTTGACGAGGGCTTCACCAGCATCGAGGAGGTGGCCTACGTGCCTGAGTCCGAGATGCTCGACATCGAGGAATTCGACGAGACGCTGGTCTCCGAGCTGCGTCGCCGGGCGAAGGACCTGCTGCTCACGCGGGCGATCGCCTCCGAGGAGAAGCTCGGGGACGCCAAGCCGGCACCCGATCTGCTCGGCATGGAGGGCATGGACGAGGACCTCGCCTACCTGCTGGCCGGCAGGGGGGTGGTGACCATGGAGGATCTCGCCGAACAGTCCGTGGACGAGCTGCTGGAGATCGCGGGCATGACGGAGGAGCGGGCCGCATCGCTTATCATGACGGCCCGCGAACCCTGGTTCGCCGAGAAACTGTGACGAGGAGTCTAGATGACGGGCGTGACGGTCAAGCAGTTCGCAGAACAGGTCGGCATCTCGGTTGAGCGGCTGCTCGCGCAGCTCGCCGATGCGGGATTGCCTGCCAAGGCGGCGGACGACAGGATCAACGACGATGAAAAGGGGCAGTTGCTGAGCCACCTGCGTCGCGCGCACGGTCGTGGCGAAGACACCACCGAGCCCACGCGCATCACCCTGCGCCGCAAGACGGTGAGCGAGTTGAAAGTGCCTGCGGACAAGGCGCGCCTGCGTGTGCGCCCGGGGGCGGTCGGCGTCAAGCCGGTGCCCACCAAGACGGTCAGCGTGGAGGTGCGCAAGAAGAAGACCTACGTCAAGCGCAGCCTGGTCGTCGACGAGGAGGCGCAGAAGCTCGCCGAGGAGGTCGCCCAGCGCGAGGAGTTCGAGGCCCAGGAGCGCGCCCGACTGGAGGAGGAGCAGCGCCGGCAGCGGGAGCACGAGGATCAGCGCCGCGCCGAGGAAGAGGCCGCGCGCGCCGAGGCCGAGGCCCGTCGCCGTGCCGAGGAGGAGAAGCTGAAGCAGGTCGTCACCGCCCGGCCCGCGGAACGTCCGGGGCCATCCGCCGAGGACGAACGCAGCAAGAAGAAGCGCGGCGAACCGGCGGTGCGTGAACGTGTCGAGGAGCGGCACGGCCGCGCCGAGTTGCACGTCGACGCCAGCAAGGCGGGCAAGCGCAAGCGCAAGGCGCCGCCGCCGCGGCGAGTGGTCACCCAACCGGGCGGCAAGCACGGCTTCGAACGCCCTACCGAACCCATCATCCGCGAGGTCGCCATACCCGAGGTGATCACGGTCGCCGAACTCGCCCAGCGCATGTCGGTGAAGGTCGCCGAGGTGATCAAGGCCATGATGAACATGGGCAGCATGGCCACCATCAATCAGGCGATCGACCAGGACACGGCCGCGATCATCGTCGAGGAGATGGGCCACAAGCCGAAGCTCATCCAGGCCAATGCGCTCGAGACGCAGCTCATGGAGGACATCGCCGTCACCGGCGACAAGCATCCACGTCCACCGGTGGTCACCGTCATGGGCCATGTCGATCATGGCAAGACCTCGCTGCTCGATCGCATACGCAGCGCCGACGTCGCCGCCGGCGAGGCGGGCGGAATCACGCAGCACATCGGCGCCTACCGGGTCTCTACCAGCAAGGGCACGATCACCTTCATCGATACGCCGGGTCATGCGGCCTTCACCGCGATGCGCGCCCGCGGCGCGAAGGTCACCGACATCGTCGTGCTGGTCGTGGCGGCCGACGACGGCGTGATGCCGCAGACCGTCGAGGCCGTGCAGCACGCGAAGGCCGCGGGAGTGCCGCTGATCGTCGCGGTGAACAAGATTGACAGACCGGACGCGGATCCCGATCGCGTGCGGCAGGGCCTTACCCAGCACGGCGTCATTCCCGAGGACTGGGGCGGTGACACGCAATTCGTGCGCGTGTCCGCCAAGACCGGCGAGGGCATCAACGATCTGCTGGACGCCATCCTGCTTCAGGCCGAGGTGCTGGAACTGAAGGCGGTGGAGGACGGGCCGGCGACCGGCGCGGTGATCGAGTCCCGCCTCGACAAGGGGCGCGGTCCGGTGGCCACCGTGCTGGTGCAGGGCGGCACCCTGCGCAAGGGGGACATCCTGCTTACCGGCTTCGAGTTCGGCCGGGTGCGCGCGATGGTCGACGAGAACGGCCGGCCGGTGGAGGCGGCGGGACCTTCCACACCGGTGGAGGTACTCGGCCTTTCCTCCACGCCCAATGCCGGCGACGAGGCGGTCGTCGTGGGCGACGAGCGCAAGGCGCGCGAGATCTCGATGCTGCGCCAGGCCAAGAGCCGCGAGGCCAAGCTGTCGCGCCAGCAGGCCACCAAGCTCGAGAACGTGTTCTCGCGCATGGAGGAAGGCAGGCAGGTCAGCCTCAACGTCCTCATCAAGGCGGACGTGCAGGGCTCCGCGGAGGCACTTTCCGACGCGTTGATCAAGCTCTCCAACGAAGAGGTCAGCGTCAGCATCGTTGCCAGCGGTGTGGGCGGCATCACCGAGTCCGACGTCAACCTGGCGATGGCATCGAGCGCGATGATCGTGGGGTTCAACGTCCGCGCCGACGCGAGTGCGCGCAAGCTCATCGAGTCCGAGAAGATCGATCTGCGCTACTACAGCATCATCTACGACGTCATCGACGACGTGAAAGCCGCGCTCTCCGGCATGCTCTCGCCAGAGGTCAAGGAGACGATCATCGGAGTTGCCGAGGTCCGCGACGTGTTCCGATCCTCGAAGTTCGGAGCCATCGCCGGCTGCATCGTCACCACCGGCGTCATCAAGCGCAACAACCCCATACGCGTGCTGCGCGACAACGTGGTCATCTTCGAAGGCGCGCTGGAGTCGCTGCGCCGGTTCAAGGACGACGTGCAGGAGGTGAAGTCCGGCACCGAATGCGGTATCGGCGTGAAGAACTACAACGACGTCAAGCCCGGCGACCAGATTGAAGTGTTCGAGCGCACGGAAGTCGCGCGCACGCTTTGACGCCGGCCGTTTCGACAGCACCCATGGCCAGCCGTAACGACGATGCCTGGGGGCGGCCCGCCCCCCGCACGCGTCCGCGCCGCGTTGCCGAGGGCATCCGGCGCGAGCTCGCGCAGCCGCTGCAGCGGATCGCGAGCGACGAAGGCCTGGGCATGCTGACCCTCTCCGCGGTGGACGTGTCGCCGGATCTGCGCGATGCGCGGCTGTTCGTCACGCACCTCGGCGGCGAGGTCTCCCACGAGGAGGTCCTGCGTCGGCTGCATCCTCATCTCGGAGAGCTGCGCGGGCTCCTCGGCCGCGCCATGAGGCTGCGCCATACGCCGCGGCTGTCGTTCCGTTTCGACGAATCCGTGGAGCAGGGCGCGCGCATCGACGCGTTGCTGCACGGATCGGGCGACGGTGCGGACGTGGCCGGGGATCCGCCCGGGACCGGCGAGGACGGATGAATCACGCCCGCGAACGGCGGGCGGTGCACGGCATCGTGCTCCTCGACAAACCCGTCGGCATCACCTCCAACACGGCGCTACAGCGCGTGAAGCGCCTGTTCAATGCAGCCAAGGCCGGCCACACCGGCAACCTGGACGGGCCGGCCAGCGGCCTGCTGCCGGTGTGCCTGGGCGAGGCGACCAAGGTCACGCCCTATCTGCTCGACGCCGACAAGGAATACGTGGCGCGCATCGGATTCGGCGCGCGGACCACCACGGCGGATGCCGCCGGCGAGGTGATCGAGACCCGACCCGTGCCCGCCCTCGATGTCGAGGAGGTCGACGGCGCGCTGCGGCGCTTCCTCGGCGAGATCGAGCAGGTGCCGCCCATGTACTCGGCGCTCAAGCATCAGGGGGAGCGTCTCTACCGCCTGGCGGCGCGGGGCGTGACCGTGGAGCGCAAGGCGCGCACCGTCACCATCCATGCCATCGAGCGCCTCGCGCTCAGCGCGACGGAACTGGAGGTACGGGTCCGCTGCAGCAAGGGGACCTACATCCGCACGCTCGCCGAGGACATCGGCGGCGCGCTCGGCACGGTCGCTCACCTGCTGGCCCTGCGGCGCACGAGGGTGGCGCCGTTCGGCGTCGAGGATGCGCTGGCGCTCGATGAGCTGGAGCGGCGCGCGCAGGTCGGGGCCCATGCCCTCGATGCCGTCCTGGTTGCCATGGATCTGGCCCTGCCGCAGCTCGCCGCAGTTCAATTCTCAAGAGATTCCGCCTATTACATCCGCACCGGACAAGCGGTGCGGACGGCCGGGGCCGGGGCGGGGCTGCTGCGGATGTACGACGAACAGGGGCGCTTCATGGGCATCGGCGAGAGGATCGAAGACGGCCGCGTCGCGCCGCGACGCCTGGTCAACTGGAACTGATGGAAGGGCGCCCGCCCGGCGGCCCGCGCCGGCAGTTTTTCCTTGTTAGCCGGGACTCGCGTGGCTACAATAGCGCCCGCTTTGAAGCCGACAGACCGACAGAAGAGAGAGCGTAGCGGGAGTATTCCATGGCAATGACCTCCGAGCGCAAGAGCGCCATCATCAAGGACAACCAGCGTAAGCAATCCGACACCGGATCGCCCGAGGTACAGGTGGCCCTGATGTCAGCCCGCATCGAGGAGCTGACCGAGCACTTCAAGACGCACACCCACGATCTGCACTCCCGCCAGGGTCTGCTGCGGCTGATCAACAAACGCCGCAAGCTCCTTGACTACATGAAGCGTTCAAACCCGGACGGTTACCGCGGCCTCATCGGCAAACTGGGTCTGCGCAAGTAAGACAATCACGCCCGCGCACATCGCGGGCTTTTCATTTTCACTCCTCATGATCTGGTGACTGCCATGGCACCGACGAAAACGTCATTTCAATACGGCGCGCACAGCGTAACCCTCGAGACCGGCGAGGTCGCCCGCCAGGCCACCGGCGCGGTGATGGTGAGCATGGGCGAGACCGTCGTCCTGGTCACGGTGGTCGGCAACAGGAACGAATCCGATCGCGATTTCTTTCCGCTGACCGTCGATTACCAGGAGAAGACCTACGCCGCCGGCAAGATCCCCGGCGGGTTCTTCAAGCGCGAGGGCCGCCCGAGCGAGAAGGAGACGCTGACCTCGCGCCTCATCGACCGGCCGCTGCGGCCGCTCTTCCCGGAAGGCTTCCGCAACGAGGTCCAGATCGTCGCCACCGTGCTGTCGCTGGACCCGAAGGTCGATCCGGACATCCCGGCGATGCTCGGCTCCTCGGCGGCGCTTGCCATCTCCGGCATCCCGTTCAACGGCCCGATCGGCGCGGCCCGCGTCGGCTATCGCGACGGTCAGTACGTACTCAATCCGAGCTTCAAGGACCTGGGGGACTCCCTGCTCGATCTGGTGGTCGCCGGCACCGACACCTCCGTGCTGATGGTCGAGTCCGAGGCGAAGGAACTTGCCGAGGACGTCATGCTGGGGGCCGTGCTGTTCGGGCACCAGCACCTGCAGACCGCGATCGACGCCATCCGCGAGCTGGCGAAGGCGGCCGGCACGCGGCCCTGGGACTGGACGCCTCCGGCCGCCGACGGCGAACTGCTGGCGGCGGTCGACGCCTACGCCGCGCGCATCCGCGAGGGCTACACGATCGTCGACAAGCTGCTTCGTCGCGACACGCTCGCCAGGCTGCGCAGCGAGATCGCCGCCGGCATGCTACCGGCCGGGCAGGAGCCGAAGTGGAAGCCCGAGCACGTCAGGACCGCGATCGAGAACCTGGAGTACAAGATCGTGCGCGCGATGGCGCTGGAGGAGGAACGCCGCATCGACGGCCGCAACAAGACCCAGATCCGCCCGATCGCCTGCCGCGTCGGTGTCCTGCCCCGCACGCACGGGTCGGCGCTGTTCACCCGCGGCGAGACGCAGGCGCTGGTCGTCACCTCGCTCGGCACCGAGCGCGACGCGCAGATCATCGACGCCATCGAGGGCGAGCGCAGCGATCGGTTCCTGTTCCATTACAACTTCCCGCCGTTCTCCGTGGGCGAGGTCGGCCGCGTCGGGTCGCCAAAGCGCCGCGAGATCGGACACGGACGCCTGGCGCGCCGCGGCGTCGAGGCCATGATGCCGGCGAAGGACAAGTTCCAGTACGTGGTGCGCGTGGTCTCCGAGATCACGGAATCCAACGGATCCAGTTCGATGGCATCGGTCTGCGGCGCGAGCCTCTCGCTGATGGACGCGGGGGTGCCGATCAAGGCGCCGGTGGCCGGCATCGCCATGGGGCTCATCATGGAAGGGTCGAAGTGGGTGGTGCTCTCCGACATCATGGGCGACGAGGACCACCTCGGTGACATGGACTTCAAGGTAGCCGGGACGACAGGCGGCATCACGGCCCTGCAGATGGACATCAAGATCAGCGGCATCACCGCCGCCATCATGGAGCAGGCCCTGGCGCAGGCGAAGGAAGGCCGCATGCACATCCTGGGCGAGATGGCGAAGACCATCAGCAAGCCGCGCGAGGAGATGTCCGAGCACGCCCCGCGCATCATCGCGTTCAAGATCCACCCGGACAAGATACGCGACGTCATCGGCAAGGGTGGCGTGACGATCAGGGCGATCACCGAGGAGACGGGCACCACCATCGACATCGAGGACGACGGCACCGTCAAGATCGCCTCCGTCGATGCCGCCGCGGGGCTCGAGGCCCGGCGCCGCGTCGAGCAGATCACCGCGGACGTGCAGGTGGGAATGATCTACGAGGGTCGTGTGGCGAAGCTGATGGACTTCGGCGCGTTCGTGAACATCCTGCCTGGCAAGGACGGCCTCGTGCACATCTCGCAGATCTCCGAGGAGCGGGTGGAGAACGTCAGCGACAGGCTCCGCGAGGGCGACGTGGTCAAGGTCAAGGTGCTGGAGGTCGACAAGCAGGGCCGCATACGGCTCAGCATCAAGGCGGTCAGCGCCGGCGGCTGATCGCGGGCGCTACGGCGGGGAGTCGCGGAAAACGGGTCTGCGAGCCCTTTTCATCCGTCGCGGCATGCCAGGCAGGAGCGATCAGCGGCTGGCGACCATGGCGGGGGCCGTGCACGGCGGCGCGCTGAGGTCGTGGCTGCACAGGCGCACCCGCCAGACCTTCTGCTGCAGCATCTCCGCGATCTCCGTCCTGCGCCGCAACGAATCCTCGTCCCGGTAGGGACCCATCACGACGCGGTAGCGGGCCGATCCAGGCCCGGCGCCGGATTCCGTCGGGGCGATCGCGGTGTCCAGGTATGCCAGGGAGCGCCGCCAGCGCTGTGCATTCCGCTCGGCACTGAAGCTGCCGAGAACCAGATAGTATCGCGGCGCCGCGATGACCTCGCCCCGGTGCGCGAAGGATTGCGCCGCGCCGGCCGGCGTCGTTCGCGCTTTCCGCCGCGGGGCGCTCTCGCGGGCGGCGGCGGCCGGCATCGCGGGTTGGGCGCTGATGCAGACCGGGCGATCCCCCGCCACCCGCAGCAGGGCGCAGTCCTGTTCGGCGATCGCGGAGATGAGGTGATCGGAGAGGCCCTTGCCCGTCACGATGTAGCTCGCCCCCGTCAGCGCGAGCGTGCCGAGCTTCAAGGCCGGCGGCAGCGCCGCGCAGCCGCATACCCCCGTTGCCAGGAGCGCCGCGCCACATGTCCGTCCCCGCCACCCTGCCATGCCTTCCCCTCGCAGAAGGTCCCTCGAGACTACGTGAGCTCGCGTAGTCAGTAGGGCGTATCTTCAATAAGTTAGAGCATGAACGTGACTAAGTAAATCCACTTCGCACCCGCCGCGGCCCGGACGTTCACGCGCGCGCCTCGGCAAGTTCCTTCAGATTGACGTAGTCGGTCTTGCCGGTGCCGAGCAGGGGCAGTGCCTTCAGATGCTCGATCCGCCGTGGCACGGCCAGCTCCGGGGCCCCGAGCGTGCGCGCCGCCTGCACGATCGCCTCCCGCTCCAGTCCGGCGTCGTTGGTGAACAGCACCAGCGACTCGCCGCGCTTCGGGTCGGCGACCGCCACGGAGGCGTGCTGCCCGCCGGGCGAGGCGGTCTGCGCGATCTTCTCCACCACCTCCAGAGACACCATCTCCCCGGCAATCTTGGCGAAGCGTCTTACCCGGCCCCGGATGCCGAGGAAGCCGTCCTCGTCGATCGTGACGATGTCGCCGGTGCCGTGCCAGCCCTCGCCGAGGTCGGAGACCGGCGGCTGCAACACGCCCGGCGCCTCGTGCAGGTAGTAGCCGAGCATGACGTTCGGTCCTCGCACGTGCAGTATGCCGCCGTCCGCGATCCCCTCTACCGGCTGCAGGCGGCATTCCACGCCCGGCAGCAGGGTGCCGACGGTGCCCGTGCGATAGGCCATCGGGGTGTTCACCGCGATCACCGGCGCGCACTCGGTGGCGCCGTAGCCCTCCATGATCCGTATCCCGAACCTCTCGTACCATGTCTTGCGAACCTCGTCGCTGAGTTTCTCGGCCCCGGAGACCACGTAGCGCAGCCGATAGAAATCGTAGGGATGGGCGAACCGCGCGTAGGCGCCGAGGAAGGTGCTGGTGCCGAACAGCACCGTGCAACCGCGGTCGTAGATGACCTCGGGGATGATGCGGTAGTGCAGCGGGGAGGGATACAGAAACAGCCGGCTGCCGGTGACCAGCGGCATGATGGCGCCGCAGGTCAGCCCGAAGGCGTGAAACACCGGCAGGGCGACGAGAAACTTGTCGGCCGGCGAGAAATCCACCACCGCGCGGATCTGCGCCACGTTGGCGAGCAGTGCCTCGTGGCTCAGTACCACGCCCTTGGGCTTGCCCTCGGAACCGGAGGTGAACAGGACGACTGCCGGCTCCCGGGGCGAGGACGACCGCATGACCACGCGCGGCATCCGCAGTGCGACGAGGACGAGCCATAGCCGGTCCGCCCAGGTGAATCGCGCGCGCAGTTCCTCCATATACACCACCTGCACGTTCCGGATCGCCTGCACGGTGGCTGCCAGCCTGGCGATCTCCAGAAACCGCCGCGAGGTGACGATGGTCCGCACGCCGGCCGCCTCGCAGGCGTATTGCATGCCCGCGGCTCCGGCCGTGTAATTCAGCATGGCGGGTACACGGCGCATCGCACTCATTCCGAAGATCGTGCATACCGTGGTGCTGACGTTGGGCAGGAGCACGCCTACGTTCTCGCCCTCCTCCGTAAACCTGGCAATCAGCCGCCCGAGGGCAAGGCTGCCCTTCAGCAGGTCGCGATAGGACTGTTCCTCCTGGTTCATGTCCTCGAGCATGCGTGCGTCCGGCCCGTTCACCGCCATGGCGTCGAGCAAGGCGGTGAACAGCGTCTGCGTTGGCCGTGATGAGAAGATCATCTCCTGCATGAGCCGGCGCATCGCCTCGGCGGCCTTGCGCCGCCTCTGCTTCGCCGTCGGTGCCTGCGGCATCGCGATGGTGGTGGCCGGCAGCAGCGTGATCGTGATGCGCGGAAAAAGCTGGCGGCGGAATTGCCCCGACAGGCGGCTGAAGTACGAACGTTCGGGACCGTCCAGCCGCACCGGCAGGATGGTGGCGCCGGTCCTGGCGGCCACGAACGCGGGGCCGTCGTAGACCTTCATGATGCTGCCGGTGACGGTGATGCGCCCCTCCGGGAAGATGACCACGGGCTGGCCGGATTCGAGCAGCGCGATGACCTTCTTCATGGCCATCGGGCTGGTGGGATCGACCGCGAGATGAGGCACCTGCGAGAGCACCATCCGGAAGAATGGCTGCTTCAGCACCGTGGTATGTACCACGAAGGTGGGTCGCATGGGCAGGAACAGGCCGAGCAGGATCCCGTCGAGGAAGGAGAGGTGGTTGGCGATCACCAGCAGCTTGTCCTGCTTCAACGGCGAGGCGTCGCCGAGCACACGGACGCCGAACAGCAGCGTGAACAGCCCCTTCAATACAGCCCGCAGCACGTCGCTCCTCCCTCGTTGATTGTCCGCGCGCAGAGGCGGCGTGACATCGCGGGGGCGGTGTCGCCCCCGCCTCAGCACACTCCGGTCCGTAACGCGATGACTCTCCGCTCGGTGACGATGGCGTCGACGGGGATGTCGTTCTCGTCCGTGGGTACGGAGGGCACGATCTGCGCCTCGAACGCCAGGGCGATCTTCGCCCGACTGCGGTGGCCCGCGAACCAGCGATCGTAATATCCCGCGCCAAAGCCGATGCGGTGGCCGGCCTCGGTGAATCCCAGTCCCGGGGTCACCACGACGTCGAATTCCTCCTCCACGGCCTCGGTGGCGATCGGGCTGAGGATCCCGAGTTGCGCCGGGCGCAGCCCGTTCCACTCGCGCAGCCGGCAGGCGATCATCGCGGTCCTGCCGAGGATCTTCGGCACCGCGACCTCGCGTCCCTCGGCCAGGAGCTGCCGGATGAGGTCGTGGGTGTGGACCTCGCTGCCGCTGGAGATGAACACGAACACCCGGGCGGCCGATCGCATGGCCGGTACGGCCATCAGCCGCTGGCATATGGCCGCGGAGAAGCGGTGGCGGTCGGGCCCGGAGAGCGCGTCGCGGGCGGCCTTCAGCGTGGCCCGCAAGGCCGCCTTCCCGGCAGCCAGCTCGTCAGGTCCTCTGGACGTCATATATCCTTTTCATTTTCGGAGCTTATCCGTACAATACGCGCCTTTCGCAGCGCCGGCGAACGTCGGCCGTTGCCTGATAAAGCCCATTCTGACAGGAACATAAGTCGCATGGTAACCATACGTTTGTCGCGCGGTGGCGCCAAGAAGCGTCCGTACTATTACATCGTGGTGACCGACAGCCGCTGCAAGCGCGACGGCCAGAAGCTCGAGCGTATCGGCTTCTTCAACCCCATGGCGGCGAGCAACGAGCCGAAGTTCCAGATCGACAGGACGCGCGTGGACTACTGGGTCTCCAAGGGCGCGAAGGCCTCGGAACGGGTGGCTGATCTGATAGCCCGCCACGCCGCCTGAGGCGCCGCCGCCGGCGGCGGCAACCGGGGATGCAGGCGACGCAGGTGACGGGCGGCGTCCCGGCCAGGCCGGCCGACGATCGCTACGTCATCCTGGGCAAGGTCAGTGGGCTGTTTGGTGTGCAGGGCTGGGTGCGGGTCCATTCCCATACGCGGCCGATCGAGAACATACTGCGGTACACGCCGTGGTTTCTGGAGGAATCGGGCTCGTGGCGGCCTCGCGAGCTTGCCGGGGGCAGACAGCACGGCAAGGGGCTGGTCGCGCGCCTGGCCGGGATAGACGACCGCGGCCTGGCGCGGACGCTCGTGGGGGCGGCCATCGCGGTGAAGCGCTCGCAGTTGCCGGCGGCCGCCGCCGGGGAGTATTACCACGCGGATCTCCTCGGCATGTCGGTGGTGAACCGCGAGGGGGTCCGGCTCGGCACGGTGCTGCGAATCTTCGAGACCGGCGCGCACGACGTGCTGGTGGTGCGCGGCGGGCACGAGCATCTGATCCCGCTGGTGTTCGGCGTCCACGTGCTCGGGATCGACGGGGCCGCCGGAGTGATCGAGGTGGATTGGCGCGCGGATTACTGAGTCATACCGAGGCACGCGCAGGGGGCGTGCATGCAGCGCATAGGCGTGGTGACGCTGTTCCCCGCAATGCTGCGGGCCCTGACCGAATTCGGCGTCTCCGGCCGGGCGGTGACCAGTGGCCTGGTCGAGTTGCGGACGTGGAATCCGCGCGATTACGCGACGGACCGCCATCGCAGCGTCGACGACAGGCCGTACGGCGGCGGCCCCGGGATGGTGATGATGGTGGAGCCGTTGCGCGGCGCGATCCGCGCGGCGCGCGCGGCGCTCGAGCCCTGCACGGTCATCTACCTCTCGCCGCGAGGGCGCCGGCTCGATCAGGCGGGGGTGGAGCGCATCGCCGGTCTCGGCAATATGGTGCTGGTCACCGGCCGTTACGAAGGCATCGACCAGCGCCTCATCGACACCGAGATCGACGAGGAGCTGTCCATCGGCGACTACGTGCTGAGCGGTGGAGAGCTGCCCGCGATGGTGTTGATCGACGCCCTGGCGCGGCTGATCCCGGGGGCGCTGGGTGATGAGGATTCCGCGCGCCAGGATTCCTTCGTCGAGGGACTGCTCGATTGCGAACACTACACGCGCCCGGAGGAGATCGACGGGCGGCGGGTACCGGAGGTCCTGCTCTCCGGCAACCATGCGGCCATCGCGCGATGGCGGCGCAAGCAGGCGCTCGGCATGACCTGGCTGCGGCGCCCGGATCTGCTGGCGGGGATGCCGCTGGCGAAGGCCGACCGCCTGCTGCTGGAGGAGTTCATATCGGAGCGAAGGTCCGCGGATGCCGCGATGCCGGCGAGGTGATGCAGTGTCGGCGCGAGCGGCGCGAAAGGGCAAAGACTTCGCAGTAACGACAGAGTTGAGAGGAATTCGCCATGAGCAAGGTGATCGAGCAGATCGAAAAAGAGCAGATGAACCGCGAGGTGCCGGAGTTTCGCCCCGGTGACGTGGTGGTCGTGCAGGTGAAGGTGAAGGAAGGCGACCGTGAGCGTCTGCAGGCGTTCGAAGGCGTGGTCATCGGCAAGCGCAACCGCGGGCTGAATTCCTCCTTCACCGTGCGCAAGATCTCCCACGGCGAGGGCGTGGAGCGTGTATTCCGCACCTACAGCCCGACCGTCAGCGAGATCAGCGTCAAGCGCCGCGGCCAGGTGCGCCAGGCCAAGCTCTATTACATGCGCGATCTGCGCGGCAAGGCGGCGCGCATCAAGGAGCGCATCGTGAGCAAGGACAAGTCCGAGTAGCGCGACCGGCGTCGTGCCGACACCTCCATCGGTGTCAGCGATGCGGCGCGCTCAGGACGGGGGATGCCGGCACGGCATCCCCCGTCGCCGTTTCTAGGGCCTGCCCGAGATCCCGTGGCTGCCGGTATCCCCTCGTCCGACGCCGCCAGGGCCGATCCCGACGACCTGGTCGAGCGATTCCTGGACGCGATCTGGGCGGAGCGCGGCCTGAGCGACCTCACGCTGTCGGCGTATCGCAGCGATCTCGCGGCATTCTGTCGCTGGCTCGCGGTCCGGGCCGTTACGGTCACCGGCGCGGGAACCGCGCACCTGCTGGAGTTCCTCGCGAGCCACCCCCGCGCCTCGGCGCGGAGCACCGCGCGGCGGCTCTCCACACTGCGGCGCTTCTACCAGTATTTGGTGCGCGAGCGCGTGCTCGGGCACGACCCGAGCACCAATGTGCCGGCGCCCCGGCTCGGGCGTTCGCTGCCCAGGGCGATATCCGAGGCGAGCGTGGAGCAGTTGCTGAAGGCTCCGGACACCGCGCAGCCGCTGGGGCTGCGCGACCGCGCCATGCTCGAGCTCATGTACGCCACCGGCCTGCGGGTGTCGGAACTGGTGCGGCTGCTGGCGGTGCAGGTGAACCTGCGCCGCGGGGCGTTGCGGGTGACGGGCAAGGGCGGGAAGGAACGGCTCGTGCCCATGGGTGAAGAGGCGATGCATTGGCTGCAACGCTATGTCGGATCGGCCCGCCCCGAGCTGCTCGGCAATGCCGCCTCGTCGTTCCTGTTTCTCACCCGCCATGGCGAGCCCATGACACGGCAGATGTTCTGGCATCTCATCAAGCGCCATGCCCGGGCGGCGGGGATCGACGACACCCTGTCGCCGCACACGCTCCGGCACGCCTTCGCCACGCATCTGCTGAATCACGGCGCCGATCTGCGCGTCGTGCAGATGCTGCTCGGTCACAGCAACATCTCGACCACGCAGATCTACACGCACGTCGCCCGCGCGCGGCTCAAGGAGCTGCACGCGCGCCATCACCCGCGGGGTTGAAGGGCGGCGCCGGATGGGACTCGCCCGCCGTGACCGCCGCGCTCAGTTCGCCGGGAGCACGGTCAGCACCTCCTCGATGGTCGTCATGCCGGAGGACACCTTGTCCGCGCCGCTCACCCGCAGGCTGCGCATGCCGAGCTGCAACGCCGCCTCGCGCAGACGGCCGGCGTTGACGTTGTCCTCCTGCAGCATCGCGGCGAGCTCCTTGCGCATGGTCAGCATCTCGTACAGTCCCGTGCGGCCGAGATAGCCCGTCTGCCGGCATTCCTCGCACCCGACGGACCGGTAGCCGATCTTGGGATGGGGAATGGCGTTCGCGCCCACGAGGCCCTGCCACGCCTTCACCTCCAGCGGCGCCGGTTGCTTGCAGTGGGGACACAGGGTGCGGACCAGCCGCTGCGCGACCACCCCGAGCAGGGTGGCCCCGATCAGGAACGGCGGCACTCCGATGTCCACCAGGCGCGTGATGGCCGACGGGGCGTCGTTGGTGTGCAGGGTGGACAGCACGAGATGGCCGGTCAGCGCAGCCTGGATGGCGGTCGCGGCGGTCTCGCGATCCCGGACCTCGCCGATCATGATGATGTCGGGGTCCTGCCGCAGCAGCGTGCGTACGCCGCCGGCGAAATCGACGTCGATGCTGGCCTGGACCTGCATCTGGTTGAAGGCCGGCTCGACCATCTCGATGGGATCCTCGATGGTGCAGACGTTGATCTCGGGCCTGGCGAGCTGCTTCAGCGCGGAATACAGCGTCGTGGTCTTGCCCGAACCGGTCGGTCCGGTCACCAGGATGAACCCATAGGGGTGGCCGGTCATGTACTTCCAGGCGGCGAGATCGTGGCTGCTGAAGCCGAGCTCCTCGAAGCTGCGGCCCAGCACGGCCGGGTCGAAGATGCGCAGCACCAGCTTCTCGCCGAAGGCCGTGGGCATGGTCGACAGCCGCAGTTCGATCTCCTTGCCGGCGGGCGTCTTGGTCTTGATGCGGCCGTCCTGCGGCCGGCGGCGGTCGGAGACGTCCATGCGGCCGAGCGATTTCAGGCGGCTGGTGATCGCGCTGGCGACGTTGGCCGGGATCTCGTGCACCTGGTGCAGCACGCCGTCGATGCGGAAGCGCACGCGCGTGAACTCGCGGCGCGGCTCCACGTGGATGTCGCTGGCGCGCTGCTCGAAGGCGAACTGCAGCAGCCAGTCGACCAGGTGGACGATGTGCTTGTCGTTGGCGTCCGGCTCGCCGATCTTGCCGAGCTCGGTGAGCTGCTCGAAATTGCCGACGCCGGATGCCGGCCTTTCCGCGGCCTTCGCGGCGCCGGCCATCGAATGGCTCACGCCGTAGAATTCCGCGAGATAACGCTCCACGTCCTGGGGGTTGGTGATGACCCGCTTGACGCGGCGCTTCAGGACGCGCGCCATCTCCCGCTCCCACTCGCGCAGGAAGGGCTCGGCGGTGGCGACCGTCACGGACTGCTCGTCGACCGCGATCGGCAGGAATCGGAAGCGCGAGGCGTACGCCTGGGAGACCAGGCGTGTGACCGCGCGCACGTCGACCTTCAGCGGATCGATGCGCAGGTAGGGCAGCCCGACCTTGCCCGCGAGCCAGCGCGACAGGCGTTCCACGGTGATGGGATAACCGGGCTTGGTCTGGCTCTGCCAGCCCAGCTCGGCGATGCGCAGGAAAGGGTGCCTGTCCTCGCGGCCGCCGCGCGCGGAGACCCTCAGCTGCTCGACGTGCGTAGGGGCGATGATCTGATCGGCCAGCAGCAGGCGCAGCACGGCATCGAGTGTGAGCGCGCCCTCCGGCTGCGGGGCGGGAGTCGTGGCCGCCATGGGGATCCTCCACCTTCGGGTCCGGGAGAGTGTGCGGGCCAAGTGCGAGGCTTGTCCAGCGCCAGGGCCGCGAACCCGGTCCCCGTTCGCGGGAACGCGCTGCGCCACGTGCGGTCTGATAGGATCGGCCACTGCTTCCATCTCCAACCATTGCCGTCGAAGGCGGCAGGAGCTCATCCAATGCGCAAGTACCTCTCCCCCCTCGTCCTGCTGATCGCCTCCGCATGGACGATCGCTGCGGTCGGCGAAGACGACGCCCAGATCAAGGCCAGCATCACGGAGCGCCTCGCCAAGGTCGTGCCCGGGCTGAAGGTCAACGAGATCCGTCCCGCGCCGGTCCCGGGGTGGTACGAGGTATTGATGGGCGCGAAGCTCATCTACGTGAGTGCCGACGCGCGCTATGTATTCGACGGGACGCTCATGGACATCAAGGAGCAGAAGAACCTCACGGCCAAACCGGCGATGCAGGCCCGGGCCGCGGCGCTGAAATCGTTGAGCGACGCCGACAAGCTCATCGAATTCGCGCCCGAGGGCGAGACGAAGCACGTCGTCTATGTCTTCACCGACACCGATTGCGCCTACTGCCGCAAGATGCACGGCGAGGTCGCGAAGCTCAATCAGGCCGGTATCGCGGTGCGCTATCTCGCCTATCCGCGCGCCGGGGTGCCATCGGCGACCTATGACACCATGGTGTCGGTGTGGTGCGCGGCCGATCGCAGGCAGGCGCTGACCGCGGCAAAGAATGGCAATCACATCGCCGCGGCGAACTGCGAGAATCCGGTCAAGGAGGAGTGGGAACTCGGCAATTCCATGCAGGTGTCCGGCACGCCCACCACGCTGCTCGAGTCCGGAGAGGAGCTCGGCGGCTACATCCCTGCCGAGCAGCTGATCAAGTTCTTCGCCTCGGGCGGCGGCGCCTCCTGAGGCCAGGCGCCCGCGGCAGGCTCGCGGGACGTGGCCGTCGTCCCCGGCGCTACAGCCCATTCACCGACTGGATGAGGGCGGAGGTGCGCTCGCCTTCTTTCTCGTAGTGATCGAGTCTCACCGGCAGGTAGCCGAGGCGCTTCGCGCACCATAGCGTGGTGCTGCGCCCGCTGCCGGGTTTCCGGTAGCGCACCTTGACGGTCTCCAGTATGCCGAGCGGCGTCTCGATGTCCTCCTCGCCCATGATCTCGACCGGGTAGCTGCGGATCTTGTTGCCGTCCACGACGGTGTAGTGGATGGGCGAACGGCCCGACTGCAGATCGCGCATCAGGACCAGCTGGTAGAGGAGCTTGTCCAGCATCCCGGAGGTGGCCTTCAGCTCCGTGCTCTGCTTCTTGTGCGTGACGTGCACGAGCATGCGTTCCCAGTCGAAGCGTGCGGTCGACTCGCGCCGCTTGGGCCCGGTCTGCGCGGAGCGGTATTCGATGGCCTGGATCTGCCCGCCGGCGAGCCGCCAGCGGCTGCTCTCCACCACCTTGACGCGCAGCAGCGCATACAGTCCGTGCGTGGCCTTCAGTTCCGAGCGGAACAGGTAGTCCTCGGGGCCCTGCCGGCTCACCGTGCGCGCCATGACACCCATCTCCTGACCGTTCAGCGATACCGTGTAGCTGGCCGAGAACTGCGCCGGGAATGCGGCCGCGCCGCGGGCCGGCGCGGCGAAGATGGCCCACGTGGCCACGCTCAGGGACAACAGGCTTCTCATCGTCGGGCTCATGGTCGTGATGTGTTAAGATTTCCAATCAGAACAGAAGTTTCCGGGGTTCAGCGGGCGAACACGCGGTTCATGAAATCTCTCAAGCAGGCATTGGCCTCCGCGCGCGTTCTCGTCGCCGGGGACGTGATTCTAGACCGATACTGGCACGGCAGTACGCAGCGCATCTCGCCGGAGGCGCCCGTGCCCGTCGTGCACATCACCGACAATGACGAACGCCCGGGCGGCGCGGCCAACGTCGCCCTGAACATACGCAGTCTCGGCGCCACGGTCGCCGTCGTGGGAGCGGTAGGGCTGGACAAGGACGGCGAGACCCTGCGCGCGAGGCTGGCGGATCGCGGTATCGACTGTCACCTGCTCGCGCAGCCGGGCCTGCAGACCATCGTCAAGCTGCGGGTCTTGAGCCAGCATCAGCAGCTCATACGGCTGGACTTCGAGGACGCGCGGCCGGGGCTGGATCCCGGCGCCGTGTCGCGTGCCTGCGCGGCGGCGCTGGCGGAGGCCGATGTGGTGGTGCTCTCCGATTACGCCAAGGGCATGCTGCAGGATGCGCGCGGTCTCGTCAGGCTGGCGAGAGAGGCGGGCAAGCGCGTCGTGGTCGATCCGAAGTCCGCGGATTTTTCCCGATACGCCGGCGCGACCGTGATTACGCCGAACATGAAGGAGTTCGAGGCCGTGGTGGGGCCGTGCGAGGACGAGGCCGCCATCGAGCAGCGTGGCCGCGAACTGTGTCGGCGCCACGACCTCGGGGCGGTGCTGGTGACCCGCGGCGAGCACGGCGTGCTGCTCGTGCCCCGCGACGGCACGGCCGTGGCGATGCCGGCACGCGCCCGCGACGTCTTCGACGTCACCGGCGCCGGCGACACGGTGTGCGGTGTCCTGGCGGCGGCCATGTCGGCCGGTTACGACCTCGTGCACGCCACGCGGCTCGCGAACACGGCGGCCGGCATCGTGGTCGGCAAGCTGGGCGCGGCCTCGGTCACGCCGGAGGAACTCGAGCATGCCGCCGACGAATCCCTGCCGATGGCCGGATTCGGCGTCGTCAGCGAGGCGCAACTCCTGCGCGGGGTCGCCACGGCCCGCTCCCGCGGCGAGCGCATTGCGATGACCAACGGCTGCTTCGACATCCTGCACGCGGGTCACGTCCGCTATCTGGACGAGGCGCGCCGGCAGGGGGATCGTCTGATCGTGGCGGTCAACGACGACAACTCCGTGCGGCGGCTCAAGGGGCCGGGCCGCCCCGTCAACGCTCTCGATCATCGCATGGAGGTGCTCGCGGCGCTGTCCGCCGTGGACTGGGTGGTGCCGTTCAGCGAGGACACGCCCGAACGGCTCATCTGCGGCGTCCGCCCCGACGTGCTGGTGAAGGGCGGCGATTATCGTCCCGAGCAGATCGCGGGCGGCGACTGCGTGCGGGCGCACGGCGGCGAGGTGGTCATCGTCGATTTCATCCCCGGGCATTCGACCACCCGCATCATCGAGGCCGCGCGCGCGGCGAAGGCGATCGAGGGATGATCATCGTCACCGGCGGCGCCGGCTTCATCGGATCCAACCTGGTGCGCGCGCTCAACGAGCGCGGACGCACCGACATACTCGTCGTCGACAATCTCAGGAACGGAGTGAAGTTCAGGAATCTCGTGGACTGCGATTACCTGGACTATTTCGACAAGGAGGAATTCCTGCGCATGCTGGAGCAGGCCACGGGGCAGGCCCGCGCCATCGAAGTGATCTTCCATCTCGGGGCCTGCTCGGCGACGACGGAGTGGGACGGCCGCTACCTGATGCAGAACAACTATGCCTACTCCAAGGCGCTGCTGCACTACTGCCTGGATCGCGGCATCCGCTTCGTGTACGCATCCAGCGCCGCCGTCTACGGCGCCGGCCAGACCTTCCTCGAGGAACGACGCAACGAGTCCCCGTTGAACGCCTATGGCTATTCCAAGTTCCTCTTCGATCAGTACGTGCGCCGTCACCTGCCTTCCGCCGGCAGCCTGCTGGCGGGGATGCGCTATTTCAACGTCTACGGGCCGCGCGAGTCGCACAAGGAATCGATGGCGAGCGTGGCCTGGCACTTCCACAGGCAGGTGCTGACGGATGGCAC
Source organism: Gammaproteobacteria bacterium (assembly GCA_022071965.1). Taxonomy (GTDB): domain Bacteria; phylum Pseudomonadota; class Gammaproteobacteria; order JAJPIJ01; family JAJPIJ01; genus JAJVHZ01. The sequence goes on along the minus strand of JAJVIQ010000003.1, from coordinate 2,402 downwards.
GGTCAGGCTTTTCGAGGGCAGTGACGGCTACGGCGACGGCGCGCAGCGCCGCGACTTCGTTCATGTCGAGGACGCGGTGGACGTGACGCTGTGGTTCGGCCTGCACTCGCCGTACTCGGGCATCTTCAACGTTGGCACCGGCCGCAGCCAGACCTTCAACGACGTCGCGCGGGCGGTCGTCAACTGGCACAACAAGGGTCACATACAGTACGTGCCGTTCCCGCCGCATCTGATCGGCCGCTACCAGAGCTGCACCCAGGCCGACCTCACCCAGCTACGCGCGGCCGGCTACCAGGGCCAGTTCCGCCGCGTGGAGGAGGGCGTACCGGCCTATCTCGACTGGCTGCAGCGGCAACCGCCGTCGGTGCGTTAGGAAACGGCCGCCCGTGCACGCGGCCGCGCTCCGCTGCATCTATACGATCGCGCTCTACCTCGCTCTTCCGTTTTTCGTCCTCCGGCTCTGGTGGCAGGGGCGCAGCCAGCCCGGCTACCGCCTGCGCATCGGCGAGCGTTTCGGACTGGCGCCGGCGCGTGCGGACGCCATGCCGCTCATCTGGCTGCACGCCGTGTCGGTGGGTGAGGTGCAGGCGAGCATGCCCCTGGTCATGGGCCTGCGCCGGCGGTTGCCAGCCTGCCGGCTGCTGGTGACGACGACGACCGCCACCGGCGCGGCGCATGCTCGCCGGCTGTTCGGCGAGGAGGTCGCGCACGCGTGGTTCCCCTACGACACGCCCGACGTCGTCGCCCGTTTCGTGCGGCGCACGCGCCCGGCGCTGCTGATCCTCATGGAGACGGAGCTTTGGCCGAACCTGCTGCGCGCGTGCGCGCGCCGGCGGATCCCGTCCGTGCTGGTCAACGCCCGGCTCTCGGAACGCTCTCTGCGCCGGTACGCGCGAGCGCGCCCGCTGGTCGCCGCCATGCTGGGCGACCTGGCCGGTCTGGCCGCGCAAACCGATGCCGATGCGGAGAGATTCCGCGCCCTGGGCATGCCGCCCGGGCGCGTGCGCGTGACCGGCAGTCTGAAGTTCGACGTCGGTTCGCCCGACGGGCTCGCGGCGCGGATCGTTGCCTGCCGCCGGGACTGCGGGGAGGGCCGTCCCGTCTGGATCGCGGCCAGCACGCACGAGGGCGAGGAGGAACAGGTGCTGGCCGCGCATGCGCGCGTATGCGCTGAAGTGCCCTCGACGCTGCTGGTGCTGGCGCCCCGTCACCCGGTGCGCGCCCGGCAGATCGCCGAGCTCATCGAGCGGCATGGTTTTTCCTGCAGGCGGCGCTCCGCCGGGGAGGTCTGCGAGGCCGGTACGCAGGTCTATCTGGTCGATACGCTGGGCGAGCTGATCCCGTTCTACGGCGCCGCCGACGCGGCCTTCGTCGGCGGCAGCCTGGTCGCGGTGGGCGGACACAACCTGCTCGAGCCGGCCGCGTTGTCGCGGCCGATCGTGAGCGGCCCGCATCATTTCAATTTCGCCGAGATCGGCGAGCGGCTGCGCGCGGCCGGCGCGCTGTCCCTCGTCGAGGACTCCGCGACGCTGGCCGCGGAGATCACCGCATTGCTGCGGTCTCCCGCGACCTGCCGCCATCGCGGCGAGGCGGCGCGGTCGGTCGTCGATCAGTGTACGGGGGCGGCGGAGCGACTGCTCGCATGGCTGGCCGGGATCATGGCGGACGGACGGCCCGGCGGATCAGCGCACCATGGCCGATAGCACCTTGAAGTGCTCGTGGCGGGCGTCGCGCAGCCATTCGAAGACGACGGATTCAGCGGTCGTGATCACCGCCCCGGCGCTTCTCAGCCGCTGCAGCGCGTTCTCATAGTTCTCGAGCCTGCGGGAGCACACGGCGTCTTCCACCACGAACGGCTGGATGCCGGCGGCGAGCAGATCCATGCCGGTCTGCAGCACGCAGACGTGGGATTCCATCCCCGCGAGGATCACCTGCCGTCGCCGGGTATCGCCGGTCACGGCGGCAAAGCCCTCCGCGTCCACGCACGAGAAACAGGTCTTCTCGAAGCGATGCGCCGCGGCCGGGATCGCCGCCGCGATGCGGGCATCGGTCGCGCCGAGACCCTTCGGATATTGCTCGGAGACGGCGACGGGGATGCCGAGCCGGTCGGCCGCCGTCATCAGCAGTGACACATTGCGTATGACGCGCGCGAGCACCTTCTCGGGCATGGCCGCGCCGAGCCGCTCCTGGATGTCGATGACGACGAGCTGGCTGGCAGCCTGATTGCAGGTCAGTGCAAGCGTGCCGACGCCGCGAGCCCGATCCATGGCGGCGTTCACTTCACCAGCCAGCCGTTGACCTCCTCGAGGTCGGCGGGGGCGAGCGTGCCGGCGGCCTGCTTCAGCCGCAGCGTGTCCAGGATGTAGGTGTAGCGGGCCGCGGCGTGATCGCGCTTGGCCTCG